>NZ_JAHCAQ010000009.1 GCF_019634845.1 Dokdonella sp. | reverse complement strand
CTGGCACAGGTGCCGCAGGCGCTCACGCGCCAATCCCTGCGGCGCACGCTGCAGATCCTCGACCACGACCTGCGCACGCGCTTCGCGCTGGCCGCACCGCGCATCGGCGTGCTCGGCCTCAACCCGCATGCGGGTGAAGGCGGGCATCTGGGGCGCGAGGAGATCGAGGTGATCGCGCCCGTGCTGCACGAGCTGCGCGCGCACGGACTGGACCTGCACGGCCCACTGCCGGCCGACACCGCATTCGTGCCGCAACAGCTCGCGCAGCTGGACGCGGTGCTAGCGATGTACCACGACCAGGGCCTGCCCGTGCTCAAGTACGCGGGCTTCGGTCACGCGGTCAACGTGACCCTGGGCCTGCCGTGGATCCGCACCTCGGTCGACCATGGCACCGCGCTCGACCTCGCCGGCAGCGGTCGCGCCGACCCCGGCAGCCTGTTCGCCGCGACCCGCCTCGCGCTCGATCTGGTGGCGCGGCGCAGCCGCTGAGCGCGGCCTACACCTGCCCGAGCAGGCCCTGCACCGCGAGGCTGGCCAGCGACACGGCGACCCATGCGCCGAAGCCGAGCAGGATCGGCCGCGCGCCGCTGGCGAGCATCCTGCGCAAGTCGGCCGACAGGCCGATGGCCGTCAGCGCGACGATGATGAGGAAGCCGGCGGCGAGGTGCAGCGGGGCCAGCAGGGCGGTCGGAACCAGTCCCGCCGTGCGCAGTGCCGAGGCGGCGAGGAAACCGAGGATGAACCACGGGAAGATGTGGCGCAGGCTGAACTCGGCCGCGCCGTCGTGCTTCGCCCGCGCGGCCACCACCAAGGCAAGGATCAGGCTGATCGGAATGATCAGCG
Source organism: Dokdonella sp. (assembly GCF_019634845.1). Classification (GTDB taxonomy): domain Bacteria; phylum Pseudomonadota; class Gammaproteobacteria; order Xanthomonadales; family Rhodanobacteraceae; genus Dokdonella_A. Next base: position 152,262 of record NZ_JAHCAQ010000009.1, on the reverse strand, counting down.
TCGCGCGCGTCAGCTTGACGATCGTCGCATAGTCGCCCGCCGCATGGCTGTAGCTGTAGCCCGCCGCCACCACCGACGAGGTGTCGTTGATCGCGGTGCCGGCCCACAGCCCGAAACCGAGGTCGGACAGGTGCAGCAGGTGGCCGAGCGGCGGGAACACGAGCACGGCGACGACGTTGAACAGGAAGATCGTCGATACCGCCAGCGCGGTGTCGTGCTCGTCGGGCTTGATGATCGGCGCCACCGCGGCAATCGCCGAGCCGCCGCAGATCGCGGTGCCGACGCCGATCAGGATCTTCAGCTTGTCATGCACGCCGAGCCAGCGGCCGAGCACCCACGCGCCGAGCAACGCGACGGTCAGCGTCACCAGCGTCACCGCCAGCGATTCCAGACCCGTCGCCGCGACCTGGGTGAGACTGAGACCGAAGCCCAGCACGATGACCGACCACTGCAGCACGCGATGGCCCGCAAACGCGATGCCCGGCGTGAAGCGCGCCCGCGGCGAGGCGAGATTGCGCACGGCAATGCCGAGCACGATGCCGATCACGGGACCTCCGACCAGCGGCAGCAGGCTGCCGAGCCACCAGGCGAGCAGCGCGATGGCCAGCGTGAGCAGCAGGCCGGGCGTGCGGCCGTGCGGTTCGCAGCGGACAGCGGCGGGCTCGCGCATCGGGGGCTCCTGCATGGACCGGTGTATTGTCCGCGCCGGCACGATCGAACGAAACCGGCCACCTCGGCTGGCCGGCATCGGCCTTGCCGACCGAGCGCTGCGCCGGCGCGTCGCAGCGAGCGCGAGCGGGCCGACTGCGGCCAGGCGGGCATCGGCTACGATGCACGCATGAACGACACGCGCCACGTCCACAAGAAGCAGTTCGGCCAGCACTTCCTGCACGACGCGCAGATCGTCGCGCGCATCGTGCAGGCGATCGCAGCGCGCGCGGGCGAGCGCGTCGTCGAGATCGGGCCCGGCGATGGCGCGCTGACGCTGCCGCTGCTGCGCGCCCTCGGACGCCTGACCGCGATCGAGCTCGACCGCGACCTCGTGCCGCGCCTGCGCGCGGCGGCGCAAGGCGTGGGCGAGCTCGAGATCATCAACGCCGACGTGCTCGGAGTGGATTTCACCGCCCTGGCCGCCGGCGCCCGGCTGCGCCTGGTGGGCAACCTGCCCTACAACATCTCCTCGCCGATCCTGTTCCACTGCATCGATCATCTCGACTCGATCGGCGACATGCATTTCATGCTGCAGAAGGAAGTCGTCGACCGCATGGCTGCCGCGCCCGGCAGCAAGGTCTACGGGCGACTGTCGGTGATGCTGCAACTGGCCTGTCGCGTCGAGCCGCTGCTGCACGTGCCGCCGCAGGCGTTCCGACCACCGCCCAAGGTCGAGTCGGCAGTCGTGCGACTGCTGCCGCGGCCGCCACAGGAACGCCCCGCGGTGGATGCCCAGACGCTGGCGCAGGTGGTGCGTGCGGCGTTCGGCCAGCGTCGCAAGACGCTGGCCAATGCGCTGCATGGACTGCTCGATGCGGCGCGCATCGAGGCCGCCGGCGTCGATCCGCGGCTGCGTGCCGAGCAGTTGGCGCCGGCGGCGTTCGTGGCGCTGGCGCAGCAACGTCAGCACAACGCGGGCTGACGCCGCGCCGGCACCCGCTGCGGCCGGCCTTGCCCCTGCCCAGCGCGTCCCCGACAATCACGCCCATGAGCAACAAGAAACCCTACGACATCGCAATCTCGGTCGACAGCCAGTTCCTCGACGAGCAGTCGGTGCCGACCGAAAACCGCTACGCGTTCTCCTACACGATCACGATCGCCAACCACGGCACGGTCGGCGCGCGCCTGCTGTCGCGCCACTGGGTCATCACCGACAGCAACGGCAAGGTCCACGAAGTGCGCGGCGATGGCGTGGTCGGCGAGCAGCCGTGGATGCGTCCGGGCGGCGGCTTCGAGTACACCTCGGGTGCCGTGCTCGAAACCGAACTTGGCACGATGCGCGGCAGTTACCAGCTGATCGCCGATGATGGCACCCAGTTCGACGCAATGATCCCCGCCTTCGTACTGACCACACCGCGGACGCTGCACTGATGGCCACGTGGGCGATTGGCGACGTCCAGGGCTGCCACGACGAACTCTCCCGCCTCATCGACACGCTCGCCTTCGACCCCGCGCGCGACACGCTGTGGTTCTGCGGCGACCTCGTCAACCGCGGCGGGCAATCGCTGGCGGTCCTGCGCCTGGTGAAGTCGCTCGGCGAGCGCGCCGTGGTCGTGCTCGGCAACCACGACCTGTCATTGCTGGCGATCGCGCAGCGCCGCCGCGAGGACCAGGCGCGCGTCAACGCCGAGCTGCGCGAAGTGCTGTTCGCCGACGACCACGAGGAACTGCTGGGCTGGCTGCGCACGCGCAAGCTCGTTCATGTCGATCGCAACCTCGGCTACCTGCTCGTGCATGCCGGCCTGTTTCCGCGCTGGAGCACGCAGGAAGCCGAGTCGATCGCCGGCGAGATCGAGGACAAGCTGCACGGCGAAGGACATCGGCGTCTGCTCAAGCAGATGTTCGGCAACAAACCCGACCTGTGGAGCCCGCGCCTGCGCGGCATCGACCGCTGGCGTGCCGGCATCAACGTGTTCACGCGCATGCGTTACGTCGACCCGCGCGGCCGCATCGCGTTCGGTGCCAAGGGTCGCCCCGGCACGCAGCGCCCGGGCTTGTACCCGTGGTTCTCGGTGCCGGGCGTGGCCGAGCGTGACCTGCGCGTCGTCTGCGGCCACTGGTCCACGCTGGGCCGCTTCGCGGGCCTGGGCGTGCACGCGCTCGACACCGGCTGCGTGTGGGGCGGCCATCTCACCGCGATGCGGCTCGATGGCGAGGAGCCGCAATACGTGGCGCTCAAGTCCGACCGGCAACCGCTGCCGGGCAAGGAGATCGATTGAGCATCACCGCGTCGCTGCCGCCGACGCGCTCGTAGGCGACGAAATCGAATGGCCAGGCGTGACGCGCGTCGGCGCCATGGTGCTCGCGCGCATGCTCGCGCCAGTCGCACGCAGCGAATGGCGGAAACCAGGTGTCGGCATCGGTGACCGCGGTGTCGATCCAGGTCAGGTGCATCCGGGTCGCGCGCGGCAGCGCCAACGCATAGACCTCGCCACCGCCGATCACCGCGAGCTCGCCCGCTGGCTGGGCGAATTCGATTGCTGCATCGAGCGACGGCACCGCGACCTGGCCGTCGAACGGCGCCGCCGTGCCGCGCGTGAGCACGAGATTGGGCCGCCCTGCCAGCGCGCGTCCGATCGCGAGCGCGGTCCGGCGCCCCATCAGCACGGCCTTGCCAAGCGTGAGCGCCTTGAAGCGCCGCAGGTCGTCGGGCAGATGCCACGGCATCGCGCCGGCGCGGCCGATTGCGCGGTTGCGGTCGAGCGCCGCGATCAGCGTGATCCGCACGGGCATGCCTCGGCTCGATCGTTGCCGCCGCTCATACCGCAACCGGCGCCTTGATCGCCGGGTGCGGCGCATAGCCTTCGATGCGCACGTCCTCATGGCGGAAATCGAACACCGACTGCACCTCGGGGTTGAGCACCAGCCGCGGCAGCGCGTGCGGTGTGCGCGAGAGCTGCTCGCGCGCCTGTTCGAGATGGTTGTTGTACAGATGCGCATCGCCCAGCGTATGGATGAAATCACCCGGCGTGAGGCCGGTCACCTGCGCCACCATGTGGGTTAACAGCGCGTAACTGGCGATATTGAACGGCACGCCGAGGAAGATGTCGGCCGAGCGCTGGTAGAGCTGGCACGACAGCCGGCCTCCGGCGACATGGAACTGGAACAGCACGTGGCAGGGCTGCAGCGCCATGCGCGGCAATTCGGCCACGTTCCACGCGCTGACGATGAGACGGCGCGAGTCAGGATTGCGCCTGATCTCGTCGATCACGGCGCTGATCTGGTCGATGTGGCTGCCATCGGCCGCGCCCCAGGCCCGCCACTGCTTGCCATAGACGGGGCCCAGCTCACCGTCGGCCGCGGCCCATTCGTCCCAGATCGACACGCCGTGCTGCCTGAGCCAGCCGACATTGGTGTCGCCGCGCAGAAACCACAGCAGTTCGTAGATGATCGACTTCAGGTGCAGCTTCTTGGTGGTGACGAGCGGAAACCCGGCGGCGAGATCGAAGCGCATCTGCCAGCCGAACACGCTGCGCGTGCCGGTACCGGTGCGGTCGGCCTTGGCGACGCCGTGGTCGAGCACGTGGCGCAGCAGGTCGAGATAGGCGCGCATCAACGCCCTCCGGTTGGCTTGCCGTTGTGCTTGCCGGGTGCAGGAACGGCCGTCGCGGGCGCCAACACGGGCGCGTGGCGCGACCGCGCCAGCAGCAGCACACCGACCACCACCAGCGGCAACGACAACACCTGCCCCATCGTCAGCCAGCCGAAGGCGAGGTAGCCGAGCTGTGCGTCGGGCACGCGCACGAACTCGACCGCAAAGCGGAACACGCCATAGAGCAGGGCGAACAGGCCCGACACCGCGTAACGCGGGCGCGGTCGACGCGAATACAGCCACAACACCGTGAACAGCACGACCCCTTCGAGCAGGAATTCGTAGAGCTGCGAGGGATGGCGCGCGTAGCGATCGAGCTGGCCGCTGGCATGAAGCGCGTGCAACTGCTCGCGCGTCATGTCGATGAGCTCGGGCGCGCTCGGGAAGATCATGCCCCACGGCCGCGTGGTCGGCGCGCCCCACAGCTCGCCATTGATGAAATTGCCGAGCCGCCCGAAGCCCAGGCCGATCGGCACCAGCGGCGCGACGAAATCGATGGTGTCGAAATAGTGGATGTGGTGGCGTCGGGTCCAGATCCAGCCGGCCAGCAGCACGCCGAGCAGGCCACCGTGGAACGACATGCCACCGTCCCACACGCGCAGGATGTCGAGCGGATGCGCGAGGTATTCGCGCAGGTTGTAGAACAGCACGTAGCCAAGCCGCCCGCCGAGGATGACGCCGAGCATGACGTAGAACGCCAGGTCGCCGAACGCCTCGCGCGTCACCGGCAGGCGCCCGCTGGCGAGGCGCCGGCTGCCGAGCCACCACGCGCCGGCAAAACCGAGCAGATACATGAGACCGTACCAGTGCACCTGCACCGGACCGAGCGCGACCGCCACCGGATTGAAATCGACGAGGTAATGCATCGGTGAATTATGCCGGCAATACGCGGCAGACGAAGCCTTTGAGATAGTCGGTTTCGGCGATCGCCGGATGCACGGGATGGTCGGGCGCCTGCTGCAGGCCGATCAGCATCTGCACGTGGCGGTCGAGGTGGCGCGCGCCCTGCTGCACGCCATCGAGCAGCGCCGCACGCGGCATGTGGTGCGAGCACGAGCAGGTGATGAGGATGCCGTCGCGCGCGAGCACCTGCATGCCGAGCTCGTTGAGGCGCCGGTACGCCAGGCGCCCTTCGGCGGCATCCTTCTTGCGCTTGATGAAGGCGGGCGGATCGAGGATCACGACGTCGAAGCGCTCGCGCTCCTCGCGCAGCGCCCGCAGGTGGTCGAAGGCATCGCCGCGCACCGCGCGCACGCGGTCGGCCACGCCGTTGCGCTGCGCATTGGCATGCGTGGCCTCGACCGCACTGGCCGAGGCATCGACGCAGCAGACCTCGGCGGCGCCGGCAGCGGCGGCATGGATGCCCCAGCCGCCGAGGTAGGCGAACATGTCGAGCACGCGCTTGCCGGCGACCAACCGCGCGAGTTGGGACCGGTTCTCGCGCTGGTCGTAGAACCAGCCGGTCTTCTGGCCCTCGCGCGGATCGATGAGGAACTCGAGCTCACCCTCGCGCGCGAGCACCTCGCCGCCCGCATCGCCATGGGCGAGCTCGACGTAGGCAGGCAACTGCTCCAGCGCGCGGATGCCGGCATCGTTCTTCCACCACAACTGGCGCGGACGCAGGACCTTGAGCAGGGCCTGGGCGATCGCCTCCTTGCGCCGCTCCATGCCGGCGGTGGTGATCTGCGCCACCAGCACGTCGCCGAAGCGGTCGACCGTGAGCCCCGGCAGGCCGTCGGATTCGCCGAACACGAGCCGGTAGTACGGATGGCTGTACAGGCGCTCACGCAGCGACAGCGCCACGTTGAGCCGATGCACGATGAGCGATGCATCGATCGCGTGGTCGAGCCCACGCGCAACCAGGCGCGCCGCGATCAGCGAATTGGGATTGACGTAGCCGACCCCGAGCGCCTTGCCGCGATGATCGACGATCGCGCAGGCATCGCCGGGCGCGAACGCCGTGAGCGGCGAACGCGCCACATCGACCTCGTTGGAGAACACCCACAGGTGCCCGGCGCGCAGGCGCGCCTCCTCGCCGCGCTTGAGAACCAGGGCCGGGTATTCGATCGATTCGGTCACGGACATGCGCTGCGGACGAGGGGCGTGCACGGTAGCGCCGTCGGCGCCGCGCCACAACCGCCGCAGCGCGCCGCCCCGTCTACAGCAGCACGGGACGGTTGGGCAGTTCGTCGCTGCCGCCGCCGGTGCAGCCCGGGAAGTGGTGCTCGATCAGCGCACTGACGGCGGCAACGCCGGCCAGCGCGCCGGCCTCGTAGTGGCCGGTGCTGAAGTGCTGGCGCATGAGGTCGCACACCGCCTGCCACTGGCTGGCATCGACGCGCGCGGCAATGCCGCGGTCGGCCACGATCTCGATCGCGCGATCGGCCAGCAACACGTAGATGAGCACGCCGGTGTCGTGCTGCGTGTTCCACACGCGCAGATGCGCGAACACCTCGTGGGCGCGCTCGCGCGCACTGCGCCGGCGCCACAGCGCGGGCAGGCCCAGCGCGCCTTCGACCGCAAACACGATCTCGCCCGGCTGGCGCTGCTCGCTCGCCGCGATCGCGTGCTGGATCGCATCGAGCGTGCGCGGCGGAAAACGCCTGCGCACCGAGCCCGCATCGAACAGATGGCGCAGCGCCCGCATCACCAGCTCCCCGAGGCGCCGCCGCCGGAGAAGCCTCCGCTGGAGCCGCCACTGAATCCGCCGCCACTGAATCCGCCGCCACCGAAGCTGCCGCCACCGAAGCCGCCACCGCCAAAACTGCCGCCACCAAAACCGCCCGAGCCGCCGCGACCGGCGAAGCCGCCGCCACTGCCACTGCCGGCCAAGCCGAACACCAGGCCAAGCACGCCGAGGATCAGCGCCAATGGCAGCAGGCCGCTGAACAGCCACACCGCCACGCCGGTACCGGTGCCGACCAGCAGTGCGCGCAAACCGGTCGCCAGTCGCGCCAACACGGCGCTGAGCAGCATTGCCGCGATCCAGCCCGCGATGAAACCATTGGTGAGGCGCTGGTCGCCGTTGGCCTGCGGTTCGTCGGTCAGCGGAGGCGGCAACGGTTCGTCGTTGATGAGGCGTGTCAACGCGCCGATGGCGTCCTCGATGCCACCGTAGTAGTCGCCGGCGCGGAACTTCGGCGTGATGTACTCGCGAATGATGCGCGCAGCGGCGGCATCGGGAATCGCGCCCTCGAGATCCTGCCCGACCTCGATGCGCACGCGACGATCGTCCTTGGCCACGATCAGCAGCACGCCATCGTGCGTCCTGGCATCGCTGCGCGAGAGTTTCCAGGCGTCGGTCACGCGGATGCTGTACTGCGCGATGTCCTCAGGCGCCGTGCTCGGCACCAGCAGCACCGCCACGCGCGAACCCTTGCTCTTTTCCAGCGCCTCGAGCTGCGCCTCCAGGGCCTGCTGCTGGCGCGCGCCGAGCGTGCCGGTGAGATCGGTCACGCGCGCACCGAACGGCGGGATCGGCCGCAGCCCGTCGGCGGCGATCGCCGTGACCGAGGCCAGCAGCAGGCACAGCAAGCCGAGCAACAGACCACGCAGTGCGTGCACCGCCGCCATCTCCTGCGCGCTACGGCTGCGCCGGCGCGGGCTTGCTGAAATCGACGGTCGGCGCGGTCGATATCTGCTTTTCGTTGTCGACCGCGAAATTGGCCTTGGGCTTGTAGCCGAACACCATCGCGGTCAGGTTGGTTGGAAACGAGCGGATGTAGGTGTTGTAGTCCTGCACCACCTGGATATAGCGGTTGCGCGCCACGGTCACGCGGTTCTCGGTGCCCTCGAGCTGGGCCTGCAGGTTCTGGAACAGGCCATCGGCCTTGAGCTGCGGATAGTTCTCCGACACCGCCATCAGCCGTGACAGCGCGCTCGACAGCTCGCCCTGCGCCTGCTGGAACACCTTCATCTTGTTCTCGTCGGCGAGGTCGTCGACCGTCAGGTGGATCTGGCCGACCTTGGCCCGCGCCTCGGTGACCTGGGTGAAGACCGCTTCCTCGTGCTGCGCATAACCCTTGACCGTGTTGACGAGGTTGGGCACGAGGTCGGCACGGCGCTGGTACTGGTTGAGCACTTCGGACCAGCCGGCCTTGACCGCCTCGTCCTTGGCCTGGATCTGGTTGTAGCCACAGCCGCCAAGGCCGAGCAGCACGAAGAACAGGGTGAACAAGCCAATTGCGCGCATGATGCCTCCGCCAACGATGCCGGCCATGCCGGATGCGCGCACTGTGCGGCCGGCGGCGGCGGCATGCAAGTGAGTCCGGGCGACAGGGGATGGACCTGCGACGCCGGGCGCTGGCCGCGGCAGCGAGGCGCGCGCCGCGGCGCTCAGCCCAAGCCGCGCCCGAACAGCACCAGGCCCCAGCACAGCACCACGTTGAACATGAGCAGCAACACCGCCGCCGACCCCATGTCCTTGGCGCGCCCGGCCAGCTCGTGGAACTCGGGCGTGGTCTTGTCGACGATCGCCTCGACCGCCGAATTGAGCAGCTCCGCCGACAGCACGAGCACGAGGCTGCCGACGAGGATGGCCTTCTCGACCGCGCCGTGGCCGAGCCACAGTCCGAGCGGACACAGGATCACGAACAGGTAGCCCTCGAGCCGGAACGAGGCCTCGTGGCGCCAGGCCGCACGCAGGCCCTGCATCGACCACTTGAACGCTCGCGCGATCTGGCGCGGCCCCCTCGGCTCGGTGCTCGGCATGCCCGTGGATCTCCCCTGCCTCAATCAACGCCCGCGGCGCGCACCGCCGCGGGCAGCCCCGCACCGGCAGCGGCCGGCGGCGCGACTTGAACAAGGGCGCGCCAATCGTCGAAGATGACCCGATCGGCCGCGTGCCGCAGATCATTTTCGATCATGCCACAGGCGCCATCACTTGGGCGCAGGCGGCAGTTTTTTCGTCGGGGGGAGTACATGGACAGCAGCCACTCGCGCCGGCAGCGCGCGATGTCGACCGATCGGCCGCCCGCAGCGGCGCACGCGGTGCGCGCATGAGCCGGCGCTTCCTGCTGATTGCCGCCGGCCTGTTCGCGGTCCTGACCGCCATCGGCCTGCTCGGGCTCGATCGCCCGTTGGCCGAATCGATCCGCGCCAGCGGCCTGGAACAGGCTGCCTATTTCGCCACGCCCCTGCGCATGCTCGATACCGCCTCCGGGCTCCACACCTGGTACTGGCTGGCCGGTTGGCTGACGCTCGCGCTCGGCCTGGTCGGCATCGCGCTGCGCCGCGAGGCGCGCTGGCCGCGCGTACTCGTGCTGGCCGCGCTGGTCCAGTTCGCGACGATCGGCGCGATGATCCTCGGCAAGAACAGCTTCGGCCGGTTGCGTCCCGAGCAGGTGCTGGCCAGCGGCGACTGGTCGCAGATCTGGTTCGCCGGCGGCGGCAGCTTCCCGTCGGGCCACTCGGCGTTCTATTTCGGCCTGCTGCTGCCGATCGCAGCGGCCTGCCCGCGGCGCTGGCAGAGTGCGCTGCTGCTGTTGATTCCGCTGTTCGCGATCTGCGCGCGCCTCGACCTGGCCAAGCACTTCCTGTCCGACGTGATGGCCTCGGGCCTGCTCGCCGCACTGCTTGCACTGGTGGCGGCGACGCTGTCGCGACGCTGGCTGCCGGCGCCGGCCGTGCGCACCGCATGAACGTGGGCGCTGCGTGCAGCGCAGCACGCAGCCGCATGCCCATGCGCTACCCTTGCCTTCTTTTGCCTGCACGGAGCTGCCCATGAACAGCCTGCCTGCCCGACCGAGCCAGACGCGCTCGTTCACCACGGTGTTCCTCATCGAGATGTGGGAGCGCTTCGGTTACTACGGCATGCAGGCGCTGATCGTGTACTACATGGTGCAGCGCCTGCGCTTCGACGATGACCGCGCCAACCTCGTCTGGGGCGCGGCGGCGGCGCTGATCTACGTGGCGCCCGCGATCGGCGGCTGGATCGGCGACAAGATCCTCGGCACGCGGCGCACGATGCTGATCGGCGCCGTGATCCTCGCCATCGGCTATGCGCTGATGGTGGTGCCGACCGAGAGCGCCTGGTTCCTGTTCTGCGCGCTCGGCGTGATCGTGGTCGGCAATGGACTGTTCAAGGCCAACGCCGGCAACCTCGTGCGCAAGATCTACGAGGGTGACGACTCGCGCATCGACAGCGCGTTCACGATCTACTACATGGCCGTCAACCTCGGCGCGATGATCTCGCAGCTCCTCACGCCGTGGCTCAAGGATTACGTCAACAGCCACTACGGCAACGAGCTGGGCTGGCACGTCGCGTTCGCGGTGTGCTCGGCCGGCCTCGTGGTCGGACTGTTCAACTACCTGGCGATGCGCGCCAGCATGACCCACATCGGCTCGGCACCCGACCAGCAACCGGCCAGCGTCGGCAAGCTCGGCGCGGTACTGGCGCTGGGCGTGGCCGCGATCTTCGTCTCGGCCTACATCCTGCAGCACCAGGCGGTGGCGCGCGCCTTCGTCTACGCCGCGGCGATCGGCGTGCTCGGCATCTTCGCCTACCTGATCGCGATCGGGCGCAAGGAAGAGCGCGCCGGCCTCATCGCCGCGCTCGTGCTGACCGTGCAGACGGTGTTCTATTTCATCTTCTACCAGCAGATGTCGACCTCGCTGAACCTGTTCGCGCTGCGCAACGTCGACTGGACCTTCAAGCTGTTCGGCGCCGAGCTGTTCACGTGGTCACCGGCGCAGTTCCAGGCGCTCAACCCGATCTGGATCTTCATCCTCAGCCCGATCCTGGCCTGGTGGTACACCTGGTCGGGCAAACGCGGCCGCAACATGTCGATCGCCACCAAGTTCGCGATCGGCTTCGTCATCATCGCGCTCGGCTTCTTCATCTACGGCGCGGCCGGCAACTACGCCAATGCCGACGGCAAGGTGTCGTCATGGCTGATGGTGTGGGGCTACGGCGCGATCTCGCTCGGCGAACTGCTGGTCAGCGGACTGGGCCTGGCGATGATCGCGCGCTACGTGCCCGAGCGCATGGGCGGCTTCATGATGGGCGCCTACTTCGTCGCCTCGGGCGTGTCGCAGTATCTGGGCGGCGTGGTGGCGACCTATGCCAGCGTGCCCGAGGACATCACCGAACCGCTGCAGACGCTGCCGATCTACACCAACCTGTTCAACAAGCTCGGTGTCGCGGCCATCATCTGCACGCTGATCGCGATCGCGGTGCTGCCGCTGATGAAGAAGCTGTCGGCCGAACACAGCAGCCACGCGCAATGACCGCGCGCCGAGCAGGCGCGCTGCCGGCCGCTGCGGTTCAATCGCCGAGCGCGCGCACGAACGGCACCGTGACGCGGCGCTGACTCGCCAGCGAGGCGCGGTCGATGCGTTCGAGCCACTCCAGCAGCGTGCCTAGATCGCGCTTGCGGCGCGTGAACAACCAGTCCAGCACGGCCTCGTCGAGTTCGAGGCCGCGCTGACGCGCGCGATCGCGCAACAGCGCGCGGCGCTGCGCTTCGTCGAGCGGCTTGAGCGTGACTTGGGTGCAGGCAGCCAATCGCGACACCAGATCGGGCAATGCAATGCCGAGCTGCGCCGGCGGCGCGCTGGCCGCGAACAGCAATGCGGCGCCGTCGCTGCGACAACGGTTGTAGAGATCGAACAGCGCCTGCTCGGCAGCGGGCCGGCCGGCAATGACGTCGACATCGTCGATGGCCAACACGGCGCTGCCACCGCAGCCACGCAGCGCCAGCGTCACGTCGGGCACGCGCGCCAGCGGCAGGTACTGCGCGCTGCGCCCGGCCGCCTGCGCCGCCGCGCAGGCCGCGACCAGCAGATGGCTGCGGCCGCTGCCGAGCACACCGCCCAGGTACAGCCACGGCGCATCCGGCTCGCTGGCGAGGCGGCGCACGAGTTCAAGCGCAAGCGCATTGGCGCCGGGCACGAAACCGGCCAGGCGCTGGTGCGCGGGCCAGCGCAGCACCAGCGGCAACTGCGCATTCATGGCGCGGCGTCGGGCGTGGTGCCGGTCGCCGCGGCCGGCTGCGCGGCCGCAGCCGAAGTGACCTCGCCCGCGCCCGCCGCCGCAACAGCCTCGGCTGGCGTCGCCACCGCCGGCCGCTCGCCGTGCCGGTACAGCGCGCTGCCGGTGTAGCGTTGGTGCAGGTAGCGCAGCAGCACCATCACCACGGCCGCCACCGGCAATGCGAGCAGGATGCCGAGAAAACCGAACAGCTCGCCGCCGGCGAGCACCGCGAAGATCACCGCCACCGGATGCAGGCCGATGCGGTCACCGACCAGGCGCGGCACCAGCACGTAACCCTCCAGCGTCTGCCCGACCACGAACACGCCGAGCACGAGCATCACGTGGGTCCAGTCCTGGTACTGCACCAGCGCGGCGATCACGCCCATCAGCACGCCGGCGATCGCGCCCAGGTACGGCACGAAGCTGATGAGGCCCGCGATCATGCCGATCAGCGGCCCGACATTGATGCCGACCAGCCACAGCGCCACCCCGTAGAAGAGCCCGAGCACGATCATCACGCTGAGCTGGCCGCGCAGGAACGCGCCGAGCACCTCGTCCGATTCGCGCGCAAGCCGCGACACCACCGGCTCGACCGAGCGCGGAATGAGCTCGTGCACGCGCGCGACCAGCACGTCCCAGTCGCGCAGCAGATAGAACCCGACCACCGGAATCATCACCAGGTTGAGGCCCCAGCCGACCAGGGCCATGCCCGAACGCGACACCTGGCCGATCACGCTGGCGGCGAGCCCGCCGGCCTCCTTCCAGTGCTTCTGCAGCGCATCGAAGATGCTGCGCGTATCGAGCAGTTCGGGGGTGACGCCGAAGCGTTCCTGCACCCACGGCAAGGCATGGGTCTGCAGCCATGCCACCCACACCGGCAACTGGCCAAGGAAATTGCCGATCTGGTGCTCGATGAAGGGCACCAGCAGCAGCACCGCCGCGACCAGCACGATGCTTGCCAGCGTGAACACGAGACTGACCGCCCACGAGCGGCCGAGGCGGCGCTCGAGGCGGTCGACCAGCGGATCGAACAGGTAGGCGAACAACGCCGCCACCGCAAACGGCATCAGCACCGGCCGCAGCCAGTACAGCAGCGCGCCGAGCGCACCGAGCAGGACGAGCCACTGCCAGCGCAGGTCGCTACCGTGCTGCGGGCGGGATTCGTTCAAGGCCGGCTCCTTCGTTGCATGATCGCGCGCTGGCCCCAGACGATGACATAGTGCAGGCCACTGGCCAACGTCAGCGCCACGGTCAGCGCGACGAGTGCGGCATCGAGCTCGGGCACTTGCGCAATCCACTGCGTCAGGCGCAGCAGCGTGTACAGCACGAAGGCGATCTGCACCACCGTGGTCCACTTCGACAGCCGAGTCGGCGCGGCATCGAAGCGGCCGATCAGCGCGTGGTAGCCGATCGCGCCGACCACGATCACCAGATCACGGGCGACGATGAGCACGGTCAACCAGGCCGGGATCGCCGCCACCAGCGCCAGCGTGACGAAGGCGGCGGTCAGCAGCAGCTTGTCGGCCAGCGGATCGAGCATGCCGCCGAGCCAGCTCTGCCAGCCGAAGTGCTTGGCGAGGAAGCCGTCGAGCGCATCGCTGGCGCCGGCGATGAATGCCACCGCCAGCGCCTGCGGCCACTGCCGGTCGAGGATCAGCAGGCACAGCGGCACCACCAGCGCGATGCGCAGCAGCGTGATCAGGTTGGGCAGGTGCCGCAGCATCGCGTCATGGCACGAGAACCAGCGCCGCATCGGCGCCGGAGGGAGCGGCGCCGGCATCGACCGCGAGCACCTGCCCGGCCGCGAGCGTGTCGAGGAACGGTGCCAGACCGCCATCGAGGCTCAGCCGCATGAGCACGCCGTCGTCGTGCGCGGCGAGCGGACGACTGGCGCGCAGCCGCGGCTGGCGCGCCAGGTAACCGGCCAGGCGCAGCCAGTCGTCGACGCCGCGCAGGCCACCGATCCACACGCTCACCTCGCTCGCCGAATCGCCGCCGGCCAGCGGCGTCGAGGCACGCAGGCCCAGCCGCTGCAGTAGCGCGTCGACCGCGGCGGCGTCGAACTGCGCCACCAGCATCAGCGGCGCGGCGCCGGCTTCGGCGTGGTAGCTGTACTGGACCACGTAGCGATCGGCCTTGGCCACCGCGTTGGCGACATCCTCGCGGGCAAGGATGCCGGCGTCGCCGCTGCGTTCGATCACGACCTTGGCCAGCGCGCTGCGCAGCGCGTCGGCACGCTCGGCCTCGTCCTGCGAACGCACCGCCACGCTGCCGGTGTAGACGATCGGCGCAGCCGCCACGGCGGCGCTCGGCGCCAGCGCGCACAGGATGACGGCAAGCTGCAACAGGCGAAGCACGGACACGGGCGGCGTCGACTCGGGAAAGGACGTCGCAAGTCTGCCCAAAGCGCGCCAGCGCGTCCAATCGCGACGCCGGCCCAGCCCGCACCGATGCTAGAATGCGCGGCCGCGAACCACGCCCTTGGCCATGTCCACGCATCCCGAGCCCTTGAGCTACCGCGCCGCCGGCGTCGACATCGATGCCGGCAACGAAGTCGTCGAGCGCATCAAGCCGCTGGTCAAGCGCACCTTCCGTCCCGAGGTGATGGCCGGCCTCGGCGGCTTCGGCGCCCTGTTCGAGCTCGGCGGTCGCTACCGCGAGCCGGTGCTGGTGTCGGGCACCGATGGCGTCGGCACCAAGCTCAAGCTCGCGCAGATGCTCGGTCGCCACGACAGCATCGGCATCGACCTCGTCGGCATGTGCGTCAACGACGTGCTCGTGCAGGGGGCCGAACCGCTGTTCTTCCTCGACTACTTCGCCACCGGCAAGCTCGACGTCGCCACCACGGTGGCCGTGATCGGCGGCATCGCGCGCGGCTGCGAACTGGCCGGTTGCGCGCTGATCGGCGGCGAGACCGCCGAAATGCCCGACATGTACCCGCCGGGCGAATACGATCTGGCCGGCTTCACGGTCGGCGCGGTGGAAAAGTCCGCGCTCATCGACGGCAGCCAGATCGAAGCCGGCGACGTCATCGTCGGCATCGCCTCCAGCGGCGCACATTCCAACGGCTATTCGCTGATCCGCAAGATCGTCGCCCGTGCCGGCAACCCCTGGGACCTCGATCTCGGCGGCGTCAGCCTCGCCGATGCGCTGCTGGCGCCGACCACCCTCTACGTCAAACCGATCCTGACCCTGCTCAAGCAGTTGCCGGTGCGCGGCATGGCCCACATCACGGGCGGTGGGCTCAAGGAAAACATCATCCGCGTGGTGCCCGCAGCGCTCGGCATCGCGCTCGACGGCAGCGCGTGGAAGCGCCCCGCGCTGTTCGACTGGCTGCAGCGCGAGGGCAACGTCGCGCGTGAGGAAATGCTGCGCACATTCAACTGCGGCATCGGCTACACGCTGATCCTGCGCCGCGACCAGGCCGGCCACGCGATCGACGTGCTCGAAGGCCTGGGCCTGCCGGCGTGGACGATCGGCGTGGTCGAAGCCGCACGCGGCGACGAGCGCGTCCACATCGCATGAGCGCGGGCCAACCGCTGCGCGTGGCCGTGCTGGTGTCGGGGCGCGGCTCCAACCTGCAGGCACTGATCGACGCGCGCGACGCCGGCACGCTGCCGATCGAGCTCGTGCTGGTGGCCAGCGACAAGGTGGCAGCGCAGGGCCTGCGCCGCGCCGAAGCCGCCGGCATCGCCACGCTGGCGCTGGCGCCGCGCAGCTACCCCACGCGCGCCGCGTTCGACCGCGAGCTGTTCGCACGCATCGCCGCGCATGCGCCCGACCTCATCGTGCTGGCCGGCTTCATGCGCATCCTCGACGGTGCGGTGCTGGCGCCGTGGCAAGGCCGCATCATCAACATCCATCCCTCGCTGCTGCCGAAATATCCCGGCCTGCACACGCATGAGCGCGCGCTGGCGGCGGGCGATGCCGAGCACGGCAGCAGCGTGCACTTCGTCACCGCCGAGCTCGATGGCGGGCCGCTGATCGCGCAGGCGCGCATCGCGATCGAGTCTGGCGACACGCCCGATGCGCTCGCGCAGCGCCTGCTGCCGCACGAACACCGCCTGCTGGTGGCCTGCATCGACCTCATCGCGCGGCGCCGCCTCGCCCTGCGCGAAGGCCGCGTCATGCTCGACGGCCAAGCCTTGCCGCACCCGCTGCAACTGGCTGCCGGCGCCACGCGCCTGGCGTGAGCATGGGTTCAGGCGCCGCATCCGACACTGCCGCCTGGCCCCGTTTCCGGATGTCGCGATGAGAGTCCTGCTGTTCGCGCTCGCCTGCGTCGCCCTGCCCGCCCGCGCCGATGCGCCGGCGCCGGTACCCAAGCCGTTCCACGCCGAATACCTCACGCTGCGCAACGGCAGCGAGGTCGGCCGCACCACACTCGACCTGCGCGACAACGGCGACGGCAGCTGGACGCTGCGCAGCCATACGCGCGGCACCTCGGGACTGGCGCGCCTGGCCGGCATCGACGTCACCGAGACCTCGCGCCTGCGCTGGCGCGACGGCCGCCCCGAAGCACTCGCCTACGACTACCGCCAGGACAGCGCCCTCAAGCAGCGCACGCGCCACGCCGAATTCGACTGGAATCACGGCCAGGTGCAGGTCAGCGAAGGCGGCGAGGATCACCGCTACGCCACCGTGCCGGGCCTCATCGACCGCCAGTGCGTGACGTTGGCGCTGGCCGCCGACCTGCTGCGCGGCGCGAGCCACTTCGACTACGCCGTCGCGGTCAAGGACCGCGTCGAGGCGATGCGCTACGAACGCGGCCCGCTCGAGACCCTGCACCTGCCCGCCGGCGACTACGAGGCCCAGCTCATGCGCCGCGCCGGCGAACCCGGCGCCGACCGCAAGCGCGTCGCGCGCAGCTGGTTCGCACCCGCGCTCGGCTACCTGCCGGTGCAGATCGAGCAGACCCAGAAGAAAGGCGACACGATCACGCTGCAGTTGCTGCGTCTGGACTAGCGCCACGGCGCGGCCGATGCGGCAGACACGATGCGCAGGCGTGGAACCCGCCGGGCAGCTGGCACGCAGCTTGGGAACCCACGGTCCAGCGCCGCGCTGCAACAGTCATCCACGCCGCTGGGCTGGCGACACGACGCTTCACCGCTTCAGTCGCCGTCGTCGGCGCCGTCGGCTGGGGCGTCCGCGGGCGGCTGCTCTGGCGTGACCAACGCCAGCTGCGCGCGGTGGGCGAGGCGGGCCATCTTCGTGCGTGCCTGCCGCGAGCGCAGCGACAGGATGTCGCCGAGGATCTCGGCTTCGAGCTCGGCACGGTGGCCGGCAATCACGGCAAGCGTTTGTTTGGGCATCGCAACCGATACTCCGAACCGTTCGCAGGCTTCAGGCGGTGCCCGCCACGCTGGCGTGACGTCGCCCGGCCTGCTGCGTCGCACTCAGTTGGGCAGGCGGCGGATGTGCGCGCCAAGTCCGCCGAGCTTTTCCTCGATGTTCTCGTAGCCGCGATCGATGTGGTAGATGCGGTCGATCTGGGTGTCGCCCTCGGCGACGAGGCCGGCCAGCACGAGCGAGGCCGAGGCGCGCAGGTCGGTCGCCATCATCGGCGCGCCCGACATGCGCGGCACGCCGCGGATGATCGCGCTGTTGCCTTCGATGTGGATGTCGGCGCCGAGCCGCTGCAGTTCGAGGGCATGCATGAAGCGGTTCTCGAACACGGTCTCGGTAATCACGCCCACGCCCTCGGCCACGCAGTTGAGCGCGGTGAACTGCGCCTGCATGTCGGTCGGGAAGGCCGGATAGGGTGCGGTGGTGATGTTGACGGCGCGGGGCCGGCGTCCGCCCATGTCGAGCTCGATCCAGTCGGCGCCGGTATTGATGTGCGCACCGGCTTCCTCGAGCTTGGCCAGCACCGCGTCGAGCGTGTGCGGCCGCGCGTGCTTGGCCAGCACCTTGCCGCCGGTGATTGCGCCAGCGACGAGGAAGGTGCCGGTCTCGATGCGATCGGGCAGCACATCGTAGGTCGTACCCGACAGGCGTTCGACGCCCTCGATCACGAGCGTGGCGCTGCCGGCGCCTTCGATGCGCGCGCCCATCGCATTGAGGCAATGCGCGAGATCGACCACTTCGGGCTCCTGGGCCGCGTTTTCGATCACCGTGGTGCCCTGGGCAAGCGCGGCCGCCATCATGAGGTTCTCGGTGCCGGTGACGGTGACGAGGTCGAGGTGGATGCGCGCGCCCTTGAGTCGCTTGGCGTAGGCCTTGATGTAGCCACCCTCGACCGACACTTCGGCACCGAGCGCCTGCAGGCCCTTGAGGTGCAGGTCGACCGGCCGCGAGCCGATCGCGCAGCCGCCCGGCAACGACACCACGGCCTCGCCGAAGCGCGCCACCAGCGGGCCGAGCACGAGGATCGAGGCGCGCATCGTCTTGACGAGGTCGTAGGGCGCGAAATAGCGCCGCGCCGGCCGCGGATCGACATGGATCTTCATGCGCTCGTCGATGACGAGGTCCACGCCCATCTGGCCGAGCAGCTCCATCGTCGTGGTGACGTCGTGCAGATGCGGCACGTTGCCGATCGTGACCGGGCCGTCGGCCAGCAGCGTCGCGGCGAGGATCGGCAGCACGGCGTTCTTGGCGCCCGAGATCGTCACGTCGCCGTTGAGCGGTTGTCCGCCGTTGATGAGGATTTTGGCCATTGCAGGGCAGGAACCGGTATTGGGTGGGGAAAGGCGGCGACGGCAACACGGGGTGGACGGCGCGGCGGCTGCCCGTTGCGCCGATGCCGGCGTCAGGGCCGGGCCGCCGCCTCGGCAGGGGTCAAGGCACGCACCGACAGCGCATGGATCGCGCCGCCCATGAGATCGCCGAGCGTCGCGTAGACCATGCGGTGGCGCGCGAGCGGCAACTTGCCCTCGAACGCCGCGCTGACCACGCGCGCCTCGAAGTGCACGCCGTCCTCGCCGCGCACCTCGACCTGCGCATCGGGCAGTCCCTGCGCGATGAGACTGTGAATGACGGAACTGTCCATTTGGGGCACTTTTGCGGGCCGGTGGGAGGCGATTGCGCAACGCGCTGGCCGGCAGGTCGGCGCCGGCGCTGCCCCGGCGGCCGGGCCGCGGGGGAACAGGTTACAATCGCAAGCTGCCAATGGTACCCAATTTCGACACCCGCACGAAAGCAAGGACGCACACCCTGCGCTGACATGAACGCCACCCACCCCAACACGCCCACGGGCGGCCACAGCCTGCTCGACGCCACCGCCCTCATCGCCAGCGCGCAGGCCGTGATCGACATCGAGGCGCAGGCGATCGGCGCGCTGCGCGGGCGCATCGGCGCCGACTTCCTGCGTGCCTGCCAGCTCATGTTCGACTGCAATGGCCGCGTGGTGGTGTCGGGCATGGGCAAATCGGGCCATGTCGCGCGCAAGATCGCGGCTACCATGGCCTCGACCGGCACGCCGGCGTTCTTCGTGCATCCGGGCGAGGCCAGCCATGGCGACCTCGGCATGATCACGCGCAAGGATGTGGTGCTGGCGCTGTCCAATTCGGGCGAAACCGACGAACTGCTCATGATCGTGCCGCCGATCAAGCGCCAGGGCATTGCCCTGGTGGCGATGACCGGCAACCGCGACTCCTCGCTGGCGCGCCTGGCCGACGTGCATCTGGACACCAGCGTGCCGGCCGAAGCCTGCCCGCTCGGCCTCGCCCCGACCTCGAGCACGACCGCAGCGCTGGTCATGGGCGACGCGCTCGCGATCGCGCTGCTCGAAGCGCGCGGCTTCACCAACGAGGATTTCGCACGCTCGCACCCGGCCGGCAGCCTCGGCCGCCAGCTGCTGCTCAAGATCAGCGACGTCATGCACACGGGCGAGCAGATGCCGTGCGTCCATGCACGGGCGAGTCTCAGCGAGGCGCTGGTCGAGATGACGCGCAAGGGCCTGGGCATGACCGCGATCGTCGACGACGAGGGGCGTCTGGCCGGCGTGTTCACCGACGGCGACCTGCGCCGCGCGGTCGACGACGATGACATCGACCTGCGCAATACCGCTGTCACGCGGCTCATGACCGCGCGGCCCAAGACGATCAGTGCCGACCGGCTTGCGGTCGAAGCCGCCCAGCTGATGGAAGCACACAAGATCCACGCCCTGCTGGTGGTCGATGCCGAGCAGCGCCTGGTTGGCGCACTCAACATCCACGACCTGCTGCGGGCGAGGGTCGTCTGAGCATCGTGATGGGTGGTCGGGCATCCGTGATCGGACATGGCGCCACGGTCGGCGCGGCCGGCAGCGCGGCAGGAATGCCTCGCAAGATGGCGCCCGTGGCGCCGAAGCGGCGCTGACCGGGCAGCCACGGCCAGACACCACTCACCCATCTCCAAGCACGGCCATCCGGTTTCCACCATGCTCCCGACCGACCTTCCCGCCGACCTCAAACAACGCGCCGCGGCCATCCGCCTGGCGGTGTTCGACGTCGATGGCGTGCTGACCGATGGCAAGCTCGTCTACGGCGCCGATGGTCACGAGCGCAAGGCCTTCCACGTCCATGACGGGCTCGGCATCAAGCGCCTGCTCGCCAACGGCATCGAGGTGGCCGTGATCACGGCGCGGCTCAGCCCGATCGTCACCGAGCGCATGGCCGAGCTCGGCGTGGTCCACGTCTACCAGGACCAGAAGGACAAGCGCGCCTGCCTGCAGCGGCTCATGGCGGCGCTGCGGCTGCAGCCGGCGCAGGTCGCCTACACCGGCGACGACCTGCCCGATCTGGCGCCGATGTGCGCGGTGGGCCTGGCCATCGCGGTTGCCAACGCGCATCCGTGGCTGGGCGAGCGTGCGCACTGGCGCACGCGCCACGCCGGCGGCGACGGCGCTGCACGCGAGGTCTGCGACCTGCTGCTCGCCGCGCAGGGCAAGGCTGCGGCCGAACTGGCCGCCTTCCTCGGCTGACGACTGCGATGGAGCGCCGCTACTGGCTCGTGCTCGGCGTGCTCGCGGTGAGCGCGACGCTCACCCAGTATCTGGTGTGGCTCAATCGCGACCGCACCAATGCGCAGACCTTCGCCGGCCCACCGCGCTCGGACTACACCCTGACCGACTTCACGCTCGATGCGCTCGACACCGAGGGCCAGCGCACGTTCCAGGTCAGTGGACCGGCCCTTGCGCGGCGCGGCGACAGCGACGGCTCGATCTACGTGGCGAGCCCGCAGTACCTGCTCGTCGACGGCAGCGGCAAGCCCTGGCACGGCCGCTCCGACAGCGCCTGGGTCGACAAGACCGGCGAGCTGATGAAACTGCAGGGCGCGGTGGAGCTGCATCGCGCCGCCGAGGGGACGGACGGCCCGCTCGACATCACCGGCCACGACCTCAGCGCCTGGCCGCGCGAACGGCGCGTGGCCAGCGACGCTGCCGTCACGATCAGCGAACCGGGCTCTATACTCAGCGGCATCGGAATGCGCGGTGACCTCAATGCCAAGACCCTCGAACTCCTCGCCGACGTCCACGCGGTCGTGCAGCCCGCGCGCAAGCAGGCGCGCTGAACCGGCCCGCCTGCTGCTGGTCGCCTGCGCGCTTGCCACCACGCTGGCGGCCGCGCGCAGCGACGACCGCGAGCAGCCACTCGACATCCGCGCCAATCATTCGCAGATCGTGCAGTCGTCGGCCACGGCGCCCGGCGTGACCACGTTCACCGGCAACGTGCGCATGACGCGCGGCACGATGCAGGCCACTGCCGCGCAGGCCAAGCTCTACCAGCACCCGGCCAAGGCCAAGGACGCGCAGGGCCGCGACGTGTCCAACGAGGTGCAACGCGTCGTCCTCACCGGCAAGCCGGCCCATCTGGAAGAAGTCGGCGACGACGGCGACCGCGTGACGAGCGAGGCCGAACGCATCGACTACGACGCCGATACCGGCGTGGTCGTGCTCGACGGCAACGTCAGCGTGGTGCGGCAGGGCCACAGCGAGTTCCATGGCCAGCACATGACCTACAACACGCAGACCGGCGCGATGGAAAGCGGCGACGCCAACGGCAGCGCCCCCGTGCATGTGATCATCCAGCCCAAGGCCAAACCCGCGCCCAAGCCGGCCGCTGCGGCAACGCCCGCCGGCGACGCCTGATGCTGAGCGCCAGCGGCCTGCGCAAGAGCTTCCGCGCGCGCGCGGTCGTGCGCGATTTCTCGTTCATGCTCGCGGAAGGCGAGATCGTCGGCCTGCTCGGTCCCAACGGCGCCGGCAAGACCACCTCGTTCTACATGATCGTCGGCCTGGTCGGCGCCGATGCAGGCTCGGTCCGCATCGACGAGCGCGACGTGACCACGCTGCCGATGCACGCGCGCGCGCGCCTGGGGCTGGGTTACCTGCCGCAGGAGCCGTCGGTGTTCCGCCGCCTCAGCGTCGCCGACAACATCCTGGCCATCCTCGAACTGCGCAGCGACCTCGACGGCGCGGCACGGCGACTGGAACTGGACCGGCTGCTCGACGAACTGCAGATCGGCCATATTGCGACGCAGCAAGGCGTCAGCCTGTCCGGCGGCGAACGCCGCCGGGTCGAGATCGCACGCGCGCTGGCGGCGCGTCCGCGCTTCATGCTGCTCGATGAGCCGTTCGCCGGCATCGACCCGATCTCGGTGCTCGACATCCAGCGCATCGTGCGCCAGCTCAAGCAGCGCGGCATCGGCATCCTCATCACCGACCACAACGTGCGCGAGACGCTCGGCATCTGCGAGCGCGCCTACATCATGAACGAGGGCGCCGTGCTGGCCCAGGGGGCTCCCGCCGAGCTGCTGGCCAACGATGCGGTGCGCGAGGTCTACCTGGGCCACGAATTCCGCATGTGACGCCCTGCCGCGGGCGGCATCGCCGCCCCGTGCAGCAAGTGCTGCCCTCGCGCCCGCTTTGGCGCTAGGATGAATCTCAATGACAGCCAACGCCGCATGAAACCCGCCCTCCAATTGCGTCTGGGCCAGAGCTTGGCACTGACGCCACAGTTGCAGCAGGCCATCCGCCTGTTGCAGTTGTCGCGCCCGGAGCTCGAGCTGGAACTCAATGCGGCGCTCGAAGCCAATCCGCTGCTCGAGACCGAGGAGCCCGACGCGGACGAAGCCGAGCTCGAAGGGCTGGATGACTACGCCACCGAGGCGAGCCAGGACGAAACCGGCGACGACGCCGTGGAAGCGTACGACGAGGTACGCGCCGAAGAACCGCTCGACCTCGACCGCGGCGACTACCGCAGCAACAGCGGGCCGGGCGAGGACGGCGCGCTGCCGCAGGATGCGGCACCCGAGGACCTGCGCGATCACCTGCTGTGGCAGCTCAACCTCACGCCGATGCCGGAGCGCGATCGCGCGATCGCCACCGCCATCATCGATGCCATCGACGACGATGGGTACCTGGTGGAGAGCGACGAGGCACTGTGCAGCGCGGTCGCCGCGCTGCATGCGGTCACCGCCGCCGAGGTCGAAGCCGTGCGCCGCCGCGTGCAGCAGTTCGACCCGCTCGGCGTGGGCAGCCGCAACCTCGCCGAATGCCTCACGGTGCAGCTCGGCGCGCTCGAGCACGACACGCCGGGCCTGCCGCTGGCAAAGACCCTCGTCGGCGAGCACCTCGAACTGCTCGCGCGCAAGGACCGCGCGCAGATGTGCCAGCTGCTGCATGTCGGCGACGCGGACTTCGACACCGCGCTGGCGCTGGTGCGCTCGCTGTCACCCAAGCCCGGCGCCGGCCATGCCACCGGCAAGGCCGAGTACGTCGCGCCCGACGCCTATGCGCGCAAGATCGGCGGCCGCTGGCAGGTCGTGCTGGCCAGCGACTGCCAGCCTCGGCTGGGCATCAACGAGCACTATGCCGGCCTCATCGCCAAGGCGCAGCGCGACGATGCCAGCTACCTCAAGGGCCAGTTGCAGGAAGCGCGCTGGCTCATCAAGAGCCTCAAGACGCGCGCCGAAACGATGCTCAAGGTGGCGCGCGCGATCGTCAGCGCGCAGGAAGCCTTCCTCGAATTCGGCCCCGAGGCGATGCGCCCGCTCGTGCTGCGCGACGTGGCCGAGGAACTGGGCATGCACGAGTCGACGATCAGCCGCGTGACCACGCGCAAGTACCTGCACACGCCGCGCGGCACCTTCGAGTTCAAGCAGTTCTTCTCCAGCGGCGTCACCACCAGCGATGGCGGCGTGGCTTCGGCCACCGCGATCCAGGCCATGATCCGCAAGCTCATCGACGAGGAACGGCCGTCGCAGCCGCTGTCCGACCAGGGCCTGACCGTTGAACTCAACCGCCGCGGCATCAATGTGGCCCGACGTACCGTGGCCAAGTATCGGGAGGCGCTCAACATTCCATCGTCCAACGACCGCAGCCGCATCGGCGCGCGCTGAACCGCGTCGATCGCGCCACCGCCATCGAGCCGCGCCCGCTCAAGGAGGGAACCGCAAACCCAAACCGCGTGTCGAAACCCATGGACCGCGCCGATCGCCATCCCGGCGAGCCGTGCGGCAGGTATGACCGGCAGCACCGATGCTGTCGCCTTGCGAGGAAATGAGCCATGCAGATCAACGTCAAAGGTCGTCAAGTCGAAGTCACCCCCGCGCTGCGCGACTACGCGCAAGCCAAGTTCGAACGGGTCACGCGGGTGTTCGACCAGCTGCATGATGTTTCCGTGGTGCTCGGCGTGGAGAAACTCCTGCACAAGGTCGAAGTGACGATGCAACTGTCGGGCAAGACCCTGCATGCCGACGCCACTGCGCACGACATGTATGCCGCGATCGACGTGCTGGTCGACAAGGTCGAAACGCAACTGCGCAAGCACAAGGAAAAGATCACCGACCACAAGGCCGACGCGGTGCGCTCCACGCGCTACGCCTGAAACACCGCGCCACCACGGTCGCTGTGCCCGCAGTCCGGCCCTCGCAGGGCCTGGACTGCGGGCCCGATGAGCCGGATCGCCGCGCGATCGGCTGCACGCGCCGCGGACGCCTGCCGCGCACAGCCTGCTAGACTGGCCGGGTTGCCCGCTGCTGCAGACCGCGCCACCGCACATGCCCTTTCTCGATCTGCTCCCCGTGGAACGGGTCCGTACGGATCTGCTGCCCCGCGACAAGAACGACCTCATCGACCAGCTCGCCGCGCTGCTGGCCAACGGTACCGACGTGACCGCCGTGCGCGATGCGTTGCGCGCGCGAGAGCGGCTCGGCGGCACCGGGCTCGGCCATGGCGTGGCGATCCCGCACGGTCGCAGCAGTGCCGTCGAGCATGCCAGCGCCGCCTTCGTGCGTCTGGCCACCCCGATCGACTTCGGCGCCGACGATGGCGTGCCGGTCGATCTCGTCGCGGTGCTGCTGGTGCCGGCCCATTTCACCGACCAGCACCTCAAGCTGCTGGCCGAACTGGCCGAGCTGTTCTCCAACGCCGCCGTCACCAGCGAACTGCGCAGCGCGCCCGATGCCGCCGCGCTGCGCGAGGCGCTGCAGAAAGGGCTGCGGGCCTAGCTCGAGCGCGCCCGGCACCACCACCGCGCGCCGTCCCTGCGCCGCCTGCGGGCCGCGCCACGGGGCAACCACCGCCACGCCGCGCCGGTTCGACCGGCCCTGCCCTGCCATGTGACGCGATCGGCGCTGCCCCGTACACTGGCGGCAACCAGCCGCCGTTGCGACACTCCATGGCCAACCACCGCCCACCGCAGAGCCGCGCCCCATGGACCGCCTGACCGCCCGCCAGCTGTTCGACGCGATCGGTGCCCGCTTCGACCTGCGCTGGGTCGCCGGCATGCGCGGCGAGGAGCGCGCCATCGAGATCGACAGTTCGATGGATCGGCGGCCGTCGATGGTCGGCTACCTCAACATCATCTATCCCAACAAGGTGCAGATCATCGGCACCGAGGAACTGCGCTACCTCGACGCGCTCGAAGCGCGCCAGCGCTGGGAGACGGTGCAGAAGATCTTCGCCTCCAAACCCACCGCGCTGCTCGTGACCAAGGACCAGGCGATCCCGTCGGACCTGCGCGAGAGTGCCGAGGAAAGCCACACCCCGCTGTGGATCAGCCCCAAGCGCGGCCACGAACTGCTCACCTACCTGCAATACCAGCTCGCGCGCATGCTGGCGCGGCACACCACCCTGCACGGCGTACTGATGGAGGTGTACTCGATCGGCGTGCTCATCACCGGCGAGAGTGGCACCGGCAAGAGCGAGCTCGCACTCGAACTGCTCACGCGCGGCCATCGCCTGGTGGCCGACGACGCACCCGAGTTCACGCTGATCGCCCCCGACGTGATCGACGGCACCTGCCCGGAGATGCTGCGCGACCTGCTCGAAGTGCGTGGCCTGGGGGTGCTCAACGTGCGCGAGATGTTCGGCCATACCGCCGTCAAGCCATCCAAGTACCTGCGCCTGATCGTGCACCTGGAGCCGCAGCGGCTCGATGCCCCGCCGAGCGATCCGATGATGCGCCTGACCGGGGATGTCGGCTATCGCGAGGTGCTCGACGTGGCGGTGCCGCAGATCGTGATTCCGGTGGCCCCCGGCCGCAACATCGCCGTGCTGTGCGAGGCCGCCGTGCGCAGCCATCTGCTCAAGAGCAAGGGCTTCGATCCGGCGCAGACCTTCATCGACCGCCAGGCGCACCAGATGCGCCGCCTGCCGCCATGGTAGACGCCACCACCACGGCCGCGCGCGACGACGCGCGCCAACTCATCATCGTCAGCGGCCTGTCGGGCTCGGGCAAGAGCGTGGCGCTGCGCACGCTCGAGGATCTGGGCTACTACTGCGTCGACAACCTGCCCGCGGCCCTGATCCCGGCGCTGGCCGAGGCCGGCGCGCCGGGACGCCTGGCGGTGGGCGTCGACGTACGCAACCGCGCCGACCAGCGCGATCGGCTGCCGCACGTGCTCGGCGAGCTGGCGCGCCTGGGTGTGGCCTATCGGCTCATCTTCCTCGACGCCGCCGACGAGGTGCTGATCAAGCGCTATGCCGAGACGCGGCGCCGCCATCCGCTGTCGGAACAGGGACTGAGCCTGGCCGAGGCCCTGCTCGAGGAGCGCCGCCAGCTGCGACCGCTGGTGGCGCTGGCCGATCACGTGGTCGACACCAGCCAGCTCAACGTGCACCAGCTGCGCCGCATGGTGATCGCCGAGATGGATCTCACGCCCGGCATCATGACCTTGCTGTTCGAGTCCTTCGCCTATCGCCGCGGCGTGCCCCCCGAGGCCGACTTCGTGTTCGACGCGCGCAACCTGCCCAACCCGCATTGGGACGCACAGCTGCGCCCGCTGTCGGGGCGTGATGCGCCGGTCCGCGACTGGCTGCAGGCACGGCCCGACGTGGTGGCCTACGCCAACGACCTCGAATCGCTGCTGCAGCGCTGGCTGCCGGGCTTCGACAGCGACGGCCGCAGCTACGTGACGATCTGCATTGGCTGCACCGGCGGCCGGCATCGCTCGGTGTACCTGGCCGAGCACCTCGCCGAGCGTTGCCGCGGCGAGCGTCGCCAGGTCCTGACGTATCATCGTGAGCTGTCGTGACAGGTAGGCTG
Organism: Dokdonella sp.; assembly: GCF_019634845.1. GTDB lineage: Bacteria > Pseudomonadota > Gammaproteobacteria > Xanthomonadales > Rhodanobacteraceae > Dokdonella_A. The sequence continues at coordinate 124,517 of NZ_JAHCAQ010000009.1, read as the reverse complement.
GCATGAGCGTTGGCGTGTTGTTGATGACCCACGAATCGATGGGGGCGGCGCTGGTCAACGCCGCGCGCCATGTGCTCGGCCGCCTGCCGCTGCCGCTGCAGGTGCAGGAAGTCGGCGCCGGCGACGATCCCGAGCAGCGACTGCGCGCGGCAGCCGCCAGCGCGCGCGAGCTCGACCACGGCGATGGCGTGCTCGTGCTGTCGGACATCTACGGCGCCACCCCGTGCAACATCGCCCAGCGCCTGCCGCAACTGGGCGTGCACATGCGCTGCGTGTCGGGACTGAACTTGCCGATGCTGCTGCGTGTCCTGAACTACCCCGAACAATCCCTCGACGAACTGGCCCAGACGGCAGCCCACGGCGGCCGCGGCGGCATCGTCGTCGATCACCCTTGAATCCCTTGCCAACACGATTCCACGGAGCCATGGTCGAACAGGACATTGTCATCACCAACAAGCTCGGGCTGCATGCGCGCGCCTCGGCCAAACTCGTGCAGGCGCTGCATGGTTTCCAGGCCAGCGCCTTCATCACCTGCCGCGGCAAGGAGGTCAACGCCAAGAGCATCATGGGGGTGATGATGCTGGCGGCGGGGCTGGGCGCGCCGCTGCGGCTGCGCGCCGACGGCCCCGACGAAGCCGATGCGATGGCGGCGATGATCGACCTGTTCGAACGCAAGTTCGACGAGGGCCAGTAGCAAGCCACGGCCATTGGCGGCAGGCCGTTGCCGCCACCCCTGAATGAACCACGCCGCGCGCGGAGCGCCGCGGTGCCGACCACAAGGAAAACGCTCGCGTGCGACTCGTACTGACCGGCAGCGGTGCTTCTCGCGGCATGGCCCTGGGTCGCGCGCGCCTGCAGCAGCCCAGCCGCTATCTCGTCGACGAGCGGCCGCTGCCCGCGGACGAGGTCGAAGCGGAGGTCGAGCGGCTCAAGCGCGCGATCGAGATTGCCCGCGACGAACTCGCCGCGCTGCGCGACAAGCTGCATGGCTCGATGGCGCGCGAGGTGGCCGAATTCATCGACGCGCACAGCCTCATGCTGGCCGATCGCGAACTCACCAGCGGCATCTACGAACTGGTCCGCCAGGGCCGCTACCGCGCCAGTGCCGCGCTCAAGCTGCAGCGTGACCGCCTCGTCGCCGTGTTCGAGGCGATGGACGATCCCTACCTGCGCAGCCGCAAGGAAGACATCGAGCACGTGATCGCCCGCGTGCAGGCCGGCCTGCTGCGCGAGGCAAGCAGCGAGGAGCGCAAGCTCGCCGCGCGCGTGGGCGAAATCCTTGTCAGCGACAGCGTGGCGCCGGCCGAACTGGTGCCGCTGGCCGAGCATGGCGTGCTCGGCGTCGTGCAGACCGCCGGCAGCCGCGTCTCGCACGGCGCGATCCTTGCACGCTCACTGCACCTGCCGATGGTGGTCGCCGCGCACGATGCGCTGGGCGCGATCCAGGACGATGATCTCGTCCTCATCGACGGCGAAGCCGGTGAAGTCATCGTCCACCCGGCGGCGCCTGACCTGGCGCGCTACCGCGCCTGGCAGCGTGACAGCCTGCAGCGCAGCAAGCAGCTCGCCCTGCTCGCCGACCGCGACACGCGCACGCGCGACGGCGTCGCGATCGCGCTGTACGCCAATGCCGAATCGGCCACCGACATTGCGCTCGCGCGCGCCAGCGGCGCTGCCGGCATCGGCCTGTACCGCACCGAATTCCTGTTCATGCAGCGGCGCGAACCACCGAGCGAGGACGAGCAGTTCCAGGCCTATTGCGATGTCGTGCTCGGCATGGGCGGCCTGCCGGTGACGATCCGCACGCTCGATCTGGGCGCCGACAAGGCCGATGCCAGCGGCCTCACGCTCGACGATGAGGACAACCCCGCACTGGGCGTGCGTGGCGTGCGCCTGTCGCTGCGCCATCCCCAGCTCATGCGCACGCAACTGCGCGCGATCCTGCGCGCGTCGGCGTTCGGCCCGGTCCGCGTGCTGGTGCCGATGGTATGCGCAGCCGAGGAAATGTCGCAGATGCGCGTGCTGCTGCGCGACTGCGCACGCGACCTGCGCAGCGCCGGGCACGAGATCGCCGACAACGTCGAGCTCGGCGCCATGATCGAAGTGCCGGCGGCCGCGATCGCGCTGCCGAGCATGATCCGCAAGCTCGATTTCGTTGCCATCGGCACCAACGATCTCGTGCAGTACACGCTGGCGATCGACCGCAACAACGACCACCTGGCCGACCTGTATGACCCACTCCACCCGGCCGTGTTGCGCCTGCTCGCGCAGACGATCACCACTGCCCAGCGCGCCGGCAAGCGCGTGAGCCTGTGCGGCGAGATGGCCGGTGATCGTCGCTACACCGCGCTGCTGCTCGCGCTCGGCCTCACCGACTTCAGCATGCACCCTGGCGTGCTGCTCGAAGTGCGTGAACTCATCGCCACGCTCGACCGTGGCGAGCTGCGCAAGCACACCGCCGCATTGCTGCGGGCGCCGACCCGCGAGCGCATCGAGCGCGTGATCACACGCATGCACGCGCCCTGACCGGCCGGCGCATGATCGCTGCCACCTCACGCAGGCCCGTCGATCGACGCCGGCTCGCCAACCCGAGCGCAGCCTGCGCGCCCGCGGCCCCGAATCATCGGCGCCCGATCTGCAGATGCCACTGGCGCTGAGCCTCGATGCTGTTCAACTCATTCCACTTCGTGGCGTTCTTTCTCGTGGTGCTGGCGCTCAACCAGACCCTGCGGGCGTGGCCGTTCGCGCAGAAGCTCATGTTGCTGGCGGCGAGCTATTACTTTTATGGCCAATGGCAGTGGCACTACCTTCTGCTGGTGTGGTTTTCCACACTCGTCGACTACGCGATCGGCCTGCGCCTGCCACACACGCCGCGGCCACGGCGCCTGGTCGTCCTGAGCGTGATCGTCAACCTCGGCTTTCTCGCTGTCTTCAAGTACGCGAACTGGCTCATCGCCACGGTCAACGACGGCGCGCAGGCCTTGGGCAGCGTCTGGCACCTCACACCGATCGACCTGTTGTTGCCGGTCGGTATCTCCTTCTACACCTTCCAGAGCCTGTCCTACACCATCGACGTGTACCGGCGCGAACTGCCGCCGCGCCGCAACCTGCTCGATTACGCGCTCGCAGTGGCTTTTTTCCCGCAGATCGAAGCCGGGCCGATCGTGCGTGCACGCGAGTTCCTCGCCGAACTCGACGGCGAACAGCGGGTCGGGTTGGCCGACATCCGCCGTGCGCTGGTGCTGATCGCGCTCGGCTACGTCAAGAAGATCGTCCTCGCAGACAACCTTGCCCTGCTGGTCGACCCGGTGTTCGACACACCGCTCGCGCACGGCTTCTGGGATTGCCTGCTCGCGGTGTACGCGTTCGCATTCCAGATCTATTGCGACTTTTCGGGCTACACCGACATCGCGATCGGATGCGCGCTGTTGCTCGGCATCCGCTTTCCACCCAACTTCGACTATCCCTACGCCGCGCGCAGCCTGCAGGAGTTCTGGCACCGTTGGCACATGACGCTGTCGCGCTGGCTGCGTGACTACCTCTACATTCCGCTGGGCGGCAATCGCAAGGGACATGGCCGAACCTACGCGAACCTCATGCTGACGATGCTGCTGGGCGGCCTGTGGCATGGCGCCAGTTGGAACTTCGTTATCTGGGGCGGGCTCCACGGGGCGTACCTGGCAGGAGAGCGTGCGTGGCCGGCCAACTTGGCCATCCCGCTGCCACGCGCGATGGCCGTCGCGCTGCGCGTACTCATCACGTTCCACCTCACCTGCCTGGCCTGGGTGTTCTTCCGCGCACGTGATCTTGACCTCGCCATCGACATGCTCGGACGGCTGGCACAACCGCAATGGCGCGCGTTCGCGCTCGACGCGCAGGGCACCACGGCCGCGCTGCTCGTCGGCCTGTTCGCGGCCCAGCAGCTCGGCGCGCACCTGCGCTACAAGGAGCGCATCGCCGCCCACGATGGCCTGCTCGTCATCATGCTGGGCCTGGTGATGGCGGCGCTGATCCTGTTCGCACCGAGCCACAGTGCGCCGTTCATCTACTTCCAGTTCTGACATGCGGACCCGCCTGCGCCAACTTGCGTTCCTCCTGTTCGCCCCGTTCGCAGTGCTGCTGGCGGTCGAAGCTGCATTCCACAGCGGGCTGTACGAACGCTGGGCCCAACCGTCCAGCCATGCCGGCACCAGCGTGCGGCTCAAACAGGCACTGCTGATGCCGCTGGCAAGACACATCGACTTCGTCACGCTGGGCAGCTCCCGACCGCAGTTCGGCCTCGACCATGCCGCTTGGCGACAGCGCGCGGCACAGCATGGCTACGTGCACGCCAACCTGACGATGCCCGGCACGCACTGGATGACGATCGAAGTGCTGCGGCGCTGGCTCGTCCGCACGCACCCGGAAGTCCGAGGCGCCGTCATCGCCATGTCGATCCAGGACTTCAACAATCCCGGCAATGGCAGCTACGAGCTCGGCATCGTGCAGCCGTTCCGCGAACTGGCCGATACGGCGTGGATCGCCAACCACGTCGCATTCGACGCACACGACGCCGCAACCTGGGGCGTCTACTCGGCGATGGCGCAGTGGCGCAGCGACCTGCGCGCGTTCCTTGCCAACCCAAAGCAGCGCCTTGATTCGATCGCCTGGTTCATCACCAACATGACGCCTGAGCGGATCCTGTTCGAGAACGCCGCGCCGCATGCCGACGCTTGCCGGCACGGGATCGCGAGCCTCGACGCCTGCGCCGCACTGGAGCAGGCGACCGACGAAACCGGCCGCGCGCTCGCCCGCCAGTGCCGCGAACTGCAGGCGATGGCCACCTATCGCCCCAACTACGTCGCAATGCTGCGCGGCGCGGCGGTGCCCGAGCCCGTGTCGCGGGCGCGCGCGATGGTTCGCGCACAGCTCGGGGCGAGCACTTGGCCGCAGCCCACGGTCGTGCTGCTCATGCCTGCGCCGTCGGTGTGGCAACGCGAGGTGCTCGGCAACGGCCTGCACGCATGGGCACTGGACGTATTGCAGCCGCTGGTCGATGAAGGTCGCATCCACGTGCTCGACGCCACCGACCTGCTCGCCGATGGTGCGGACGAGTGCGCGAACTACTTCGACTTCTACCACCAGAGCAGTCAGGGGCGTGCGAAGCTCGATGCGTGGCTCGAACCGCGCCTCGCACCACTGCTGTACGGCGCGCCATCGACGGGCCGCTGAGTCGCATCGCCGACGCGATCAACTGGCCGCGGTGACGTCAGGAGCGCGGCACCGGTCGCGCTCAAGCGGGCGACTTGGCTGCTGCACGACCCGCCTGCTGCTCGGCCAGCGTCAGCGCCACCTTGTCGCGCAGGTACACGGGCAGTGCCTGCTCGGGCGGCACGCCCTGCCCGGCGCGCAGCAGCGGCGCGGCAAGCACGGCGACATCGGCTGCTTGCGGATGGCACGCGGCATCGGCCCAGCGTGGCGCCGCCGGCAGGCGTTCGCGCAACGCCGGCGCATAGGTCGCCCAGCCGCTGCCGATCACGTTCCAGGCCGGCGCGCGCGGCAGCTCGAGCTCGGCGGCACGACCGACGCTCTCGGCGCCAAGTGCAGTCACGAGCCCGTCGCTGCCGCGGCGGAATGTGCCGGCGTAGATCTCGCCCATGCGCGCGTCGATGACGGCAAGGATGGCCGCATCGTCGGGCGGCGCCTGCAGCGCGAGCGCGGCAAGCGAGGACACCGGCACCACGGCGATGTCGAGTGCGAGCGCGATTCCTTGCGCCGCGGCGATCGCCAGGCGCACGCCCGTGAACGCGCCGGGGCCGCGTCCGACCGCGACGCCATCGAGCGCGCTGCGCGCCAGGCCCGCCTCGGCCAGCACCGCGTCGCACATCGGCAGCAGCAGCTCGGCATGGCGGCGCGGCGCCAACTCGCTGCGCGCGATGATGCGTTCGCCGCAGAGCAGGGCCACCGAGCAGCTCTCGGTGGCGGTTTCGATCGCGAGCAGGTTCATGCGCCGATTCTAGCAAGCGGTGGCCGGCTCACCGCTCGGACTGGCGATACCAGTCGACCTTGCGCGTCAGCAGCATCACCGCTGCCAACGCCGCCAGCAGCGCGAGTGCGCCCATCAGCAGCGCATAGTCCTCGCTGGAGATGAGGCCATACAGCAGAAGGTAGACGAGGCCGATGAGCCCGCCCAGGCCAAGGCCGATGCGCCGCTGCCGCAGCACCGAGGCCGCGTAGCCGCCAAGCACCACCGCGATCGTGGTCGCGGCCACGGCATAGGCGGCGGCGAAGCCGACATGCTCGGACAGCGCCAGCAGCAGCACGTAGAACATGCACAGCGCCGCCCCGACCAGCAGGTACTGCAGGGGATGCAGGCGCAAGCCGCGCAGAACCTCGAACAGGAAGAACGCGGTGAAGGTGAAGACCACGAACAGCACGCCGTACTTGCCGGCCCGCGTGTTGCGCTGGTACGGATTGGCCGTGCGCAGCAGGCTGACGCCGAAGTCGCCGCCGGGCGCCGCGAGCGTCGCGGTGCCATCGTCGACCCAGTGCTGCGGCAATCGGCGATTGAGGTCCAGCACCTGCCAGTCGGCATTGAACCCGGCCGCATCGACCTCACGCCGGGCCGGCAGGAAGTCGCCATCGAATCCGGGATCGGACCATGCGCCCTCGATGTGGGCCGTCGTCTTGCGCGCGAGTGGCACCACGCTCAAGCGCTCGCTGCCGGCCAGCGTCAGCTCGAACGAGAACGGCAGTTTGGGCTGTGATGCCACGCGCGCCAACTCGGGGAACGGCAGCATGATCGCGGCCGACCCGGCCACGCCGCCCGCGCTCGGCCCGAACTCGCGCTCGAGGGCGCCGATGCGCGCAGGCGAGGCCCGGCGGATGCCGTGCACGTCGGCGATCGGCACCCGCAACTGCGCGCGCTGCCACTGCGGCTCGCCGCCATCGCGCGCGAACACGGCAAGATCGGCGCCGCTGAAGTGGCCCTCGACTTTCAGCTCAGCCAGATAGACCACGCTGGTGTACAGGCCGTAGCTGCGCAGTTCGGGCTGCAGCCGCGCGTGCAGCACCAGCTCCTCGGGCAGAACGTAGTGCATGTCCTCGACACGGCGCATGGTCCGCGCGGCGGTCTCGCCGGCCGCGGCAGTCGACGCCGGCGCCAGCGTCTCGATCGTGCGCTGCACCGGCACCACGACGACCGCACCGGCCACCGCTTGCGCATCACCCCAGCGCAGCGCGATCTGGCGAGCGGCGTCGGCGGCGCGCGCGGCGCGCTCCTGCACGAGGCCCTCGACCTGGGCGAGCGGAATCAGCATGAGCAGTACGAGCACGCCGATGCCGAGCACCTTGAAGCCCACGTTGCCGGAAAGAGTCAGGTTCATGCCGGGTTCTCATGACGGGGTCGGCGCATTGCAACGGCGCCGGCGGGCATGGTGCGGCGCGCGATCGGGCCGTTTGCGGCCAAGTCGGGCGCTGCCGCGGGCAGCGCCTGCCGCCGCCGCGCTGTCCTATGATCGACGTTCCGACCACGGGAGCCAGATTGATGAACGTCCAGGACAAGCGCATCGCCATCACCGGCGCCTTCGGCGCGCTCGGCAGCGCCGTGGCGATGGCCGCGCGCGCGGCCGGCGCCAGCGTCGCCGCCATCGACCACGCCGCCGACATGCCGCAGGCCTTGCGCGATGCCGGCATCCACGCCATCGGCGGCGTCGACCTCGGCGATGCGGCGACGGCGCAGCGCGCGATCGATGCTGCCGCCAGCTCGCTCGGCGGCCTCGATGCGCTCGTCAACATCGCCGGCACGTTCCGCTGGCAAACGCTCGACGGCGGCGACCTCGATACCTGGGACTTGCTCTACCGGGTCAACCTGCGCACCGCGGTCGCGGCCAGCAAGGCCGCCCTGCCGCATCTGCGCCGCAGCGCCGCCGGCCGCATCATCAACATCGGCGCCAATGCGGCGCACAAGGCCGCCGCCGGCATGGGCGCCTATGCCGCCTCGAAGGCCGGCGTTGCACGCCTCACCGAGGCGCTGGCCGAAGAGCTCAAGGACAGCCGCATCACCGTCAATGCCGTGCTGCCGAGCATCCTCGACACGCCGCCGAACCGCCGCGACATGCCCGACGCCGATTTCGCGCGGTGGGTGCAACCGGCCCAGCTCGCTGCCGTGATCCTGTTCCTCGTCTCCGACCAGTCCAGCGCCATCACGGGAGCGCTGCTGCCGGTGACCGGGCGCGTGTAGCGTTCCAGGCGGCGTCGCTGCACGCTCGATTGGGATTTGCGTCGCGGAGTTGCGTTGTGGTGCGTGCCGCCTCCCAACCCGTCGAGCGAGTCATGCCAGCATCGTTGCGCACCACCACGCGACACCTGCCGCACCGGCCACTGCCGCGGGCCATCGTCGGCGTCTGTCTGGGCGCATTGGGCCCGACGCTGGCGACGGCCGCCGCCATCGTCGTCACGAGTCCCGGCGACCGCGCGCCGACGGCGCCGAACACCTGCACCTTGCGCCAGGCGATCCTGTCGATGAACGCAGGCATGGCGATCGGCGGCTGCAGCAACACCGGCGAAAGATTCGGCAATCGCGATCGCATCACGTTCGCCCGGTCGGCGCTCACCGACCCGCTGTGGCCCGGCACGATCGTGCTGGCCGACAGTGCCGACACCACCGGCAACGTCGGCGGCACGCTGCTGGTCACGGCCGGGGACCTGACGATCGACGGCAGCCAATGGCGCGGCGGACATGCCAACCAGTTCGCCAATGGCGTGACCATCGCGCGACGCAGCAGCGCCAGCAACCCGTTCGGCATCCTGCGCAACATCGCCCCCGCTGGCAGCCGGCTCAGGCTCAATGGCATGTCGCTCCGCAATGGCAAGGCTCTGCCGGCCCTATGCGGCGGCCTCGGCGACGGTGGCGGCATCTGCTCGCTCGCCGCCGACCTGACACTGATCGACAGCTACATCAGCGACAACACCGCCGACAACGGCGGCGGCATCGCATCCAATGCCGGCACGACGACGCTGACGAACTGCGAGTTCAACAACAACGTGGCCTACCGTGGCGGCGCAGTGCTGTCCCGATCGGGTCGCCTGACGATCACCGGCAGCAGGTTCACCGGCAACGGGGCCTGGACGGTATCGCGCGGCGGCGCGATCAGCGCCGAGGCGGAATTGACCCTGGTGGCCAGCACCATCAGCGGCAATAGCGGCAAGCGAGGCGCCGCGTTGCATGTCGGCGGCACGGCGCAGATTGCCGGTACCGTGGTGGACAACAACGCGTCCTACTACTTCTGCGGCGGCCTGTACGTGGCAGATGGCGGCATCGCCACGGTGACCGCCAGCACCTTCCACCACAACTTCGCGCGCTACGACGGCGGCGCGATCTGCGTGGCCGGCACCCTCAACGCGAGCAATGTCACCATCACGGGCAACTCGGTCTACGGCGGTGGTGGCGGCATCACCCTCTGGGGCAGCGGCATGCTGTACCTGGATCATCTGACGGTAGCCCAGAATCAGGCGAACGGCAGCGGCGGCGGTATCAGCCACCGTGCCGCGCCAGCATGGACCGGCAGCGCCACGATCGACGGCTCGATCATCTCGGGCAATATCCAAGGCGCGGGATCGGATCTGAACCTCGGCAGTCAATGGAGCGGTACGTCCAATCTGATTGCCAGCTCCGATGCCCGGCTTGGCCCCCTGCAGGACAACGGCGGCGCCACTCCGACGATGCTGCCCGGCCCCGACAGCGCCGCGCTCGATGCGATCGCGCCGCAGGATTGCACGCTGGCGGTCGACCAGCGTGGCGTCGCGCGTCCACAGGGTGCCGGCTGCGACATCGGTGCGGTCGAAGTGGTCACCGACTCGATCTTTGCCAATGGTTTCGACGCGACGCCTTGACGGCGTGGTTGCAGTGGCAGCGGCCCGAAGCGCAGTGGCGGCGGTGCCGCGCCCGCCCGCGCGAGGCGCCGCGCCAGTTCGTGCAGGTGGCAGGTCGGCACCGCCGCAAACGCATGGTGCTCGGCGTGGTGGAACATGCCCAGGCTGAGTCGTGCCAGCACCGGCGAGCGCGTGCTCGCCGCCGCGCCGTGGGCCGCGTGTCGATCACCGCGATGCACCATCCAGGCTCCCGGCAGTGCCGCGATCAGGTTGGCCAGGTAAAACCACACCCATACACGCTGCCACGGCCCGGCATCGCTGCTCCACACCCAGCCATGCAGCAGGGCGCAAAGCACGAGTTCAGCGCCGATCCACCGCCGTTGCCGCGCCGAACCGCGCCGCCAGCCGGCACGGTGCACTGCAAACGGGTACAGCGGGGCATGCAGCAACGCGCTCCACAGGTCGCGTCGCGCGATGGCACCTTCGACATCATCGGCGGCGAGGCAGGCTCGGTGATGATGTCGGTGGGTCACCGCCATCGCGTGCAGCGAACCCCCGAGCAGCAGGCTGAGCAGGCCCAGCACCACGTCATTGGCGGCTCCGCGCAGACCGATCGCATGGTGGATCGCACCGTGGGTGAGGCGCAGGCTGGCCAGAAAGGTCGCCGCGCAGGCGAGCGCGGTGACGGCCCAGTGCGCATGCATCGCCGTGAACAGGGCCAGCGCGAGAGCCGCACCGGGCAGCATCAGCTCGCGCAGCGTCTCCCAGCGGCTCATCGCCACCAGATCACGCCACGGCACTTGGGCTCGGTGCAGCTCAGTCATCGGCGTGGTCCTGGCGCTGGCGCCGGCGCAGGCCCGGACGATGCGCCGTGAACAGGCGATAGATGCGCTCGAACAGCCGCCGCGCGCGATCGCTGCGACGCAGCGCCCAAGCCAGGTGGCGCCACGCGGGCAAGCGCTGCCACAGCAGCAGGTGGGCGTCCAGGCCGATCTGCAACGCACCGTTTTCGTCGCGCACGTGGAGCAAGGCCAGCGCGGCGGTCAGATCGAAGTCCTCCTCGCGCAGCACCTCGGGTCCGACCGCCAGGTTGCGCCAGCACACCGCATCGGGCGCGACCAGGCGCCGGTACAGCGCCACCTCGCGCCCGCACAGCGGACACTGCCCGTCGTAGTACACCGTGATCGCCGCCATCGTCGCCTCCGTGGTTGCCGCTGCCGCAGCATGGAGGTGGCGCGCGGCGCGCGCTTCCGGTTTGGTCAAGGCGGAACAGATTCCGGCGTGCACGCCGGCCGATCAATCACTTGCCCAGTTGCAACTGGATCATTGCGGAACCTTCAGCAACGCTCGCCGCGCTGCGCCGCCTGGCGACGATAACGGCCCGGCACCTCGCCGGTGATCTCGCGGAACGCCGCATAGAAGGTCGATTGCGAGGTGAAGCCGACCGCCAGCCCGACCGCCAGCACCGACGCCGTCGGTTCGGCCAGCAGCATGCGCCGCGCGGCCTCCACGCGATGACCTCGCACGTAACGGGCGAAACCGAACTGGAACTGGGTGTTGATGAGCTCCGACAGTTGATGCGGCGTCAGCTCGACCAGGGCCGCCAGGCTGGACAGGCTGAGGTTCTCATCGAGCCAGGCCCGGTCCTGCTCCATCACGCGGCGCAGGCGTGCGAGCGCCGCCTCGCGGTCGACCCGCGTGAGCGTGGAAACCGCGTACGCGCCTGCCACCGCCTCGGCGGCGCGCGCAGGCAGATCGGGGAAGCGCAGCAGCAGGTACAAGGCCGCAAACAGGCCGGCGCCGATGAGGATCGCGTAGGCGACGCGAAACCAGTGCAGGCCAATCCAGGGCGCAGCCAGGCCGCAGACCAGTACCAGCAACGCGATCAATGCTTGGGCGATGAAAACGCCGCGTTCGAGGCGGAAGCGCCGGCGCTGCTCGCGCAGTCGATGCGCGAGCAGCGCAAGCCAGGCCGCATACCCCGCGCCACAGGCAAACGCGAGCGGCAGCGCCACTGCACCCGGCAGCAGCCATGCGCACAGGACCGGCAGCAACGCCAGCGCGTGCCATGCTCGCGCATGGTCGCGCGGCTGCAGAACGCCGCGGAAGAACAGCAGGAACGATCCTGCGGCGACGAACAGGCCGGCCACGTACAGGGACGACGGCCCCGCCGCCACCGGCTGCAGCAAGGCACGTCCATGCTCGACCTGCAGCGCGGCCAGCGCGCCCAGCAGCACGAAACCCGCCACCCGGGCGAGTGGCGCCAATTCCATCTGGGCATGCACGGTCGCGCCAACCAGTGCGAGCAGGGCTGCCGCACCGAGCGAAAAGCCGACCATCACCAGCGCCACCGATTCGAGCATGCCGTCACCGACCACCGACGCGAGCGCGCATCGTGCCACAGCGTCGCCGATGCCTGACGCGGGAGGTTGGCCGCTCGTCCACGTCAGCCCACGCCCCGCCAGCCATGCTGCGCGTGGCAGCGCCGACGCGGCCGGGCGTTACCCGCGCCACCGGCCGCTGCGGCCGCGCTGGTCGGCGCCTGACCAGCGTGGGCGCAGCCGCGCCACACTGCGGCCCACGAGGCGCTACCCACGACTTGTCCACAGGTCTGTCCACGCCATCTGTGGAAAACCGCGCAACCGCTGCTGCGCTGCGACAGCAGGCGACGGTTTCCGCTAAAATCACCGTTCTTTGCGCGCGTGGCTCACGCGCGACACCGTGAACGAGGTTTCTGCCCCGATGAAGATTCTGGTCGGCTACAAGCGCGTCGTCGATTTCAACGTACGCATCCAGGTCAAGCCGGACGGCTCCGGCGTGGTCACCGATGGCGTCAAGCTGTCGGCCAACCCGTTCGACGACATTGCGCTGGAAGAGGCACTGCGCCTGCGCGACAAGGGTGTGGCGAGCGAGGTCGTGATCGCCACCATCGGTCCCGCCGATGCGCAGGCCCACCTGCGCAACGGCCTGGCGATGGGCGCCAACCGCGCGATCCACGTGGTGACCGGCGAGCCGGTCCAGCCGCTGACCGCCGCGCGCGTGCTGCGCCAGCTCATCGACCGCGAACAGCCGGGCCTCGTGCTGCTGGGCAAGCAGGCCATCGACGATGACTGCAACCAGACCGGCCAGATGCTCGCCGCGCTGTGGGATCGCCCACAGGCGACGTTCGCCTCGAAGGTCGAGGTGAACGGCAGCACGGCGCGCGTCACGCGCGAGGTCGATGCGGGGCTGGAGACGATCGAGGTCGACCTGCCGGCCGTCGTCACGGCCGACCTGCGCCTCAACGAGCCGCGCTTCATCAAGCTGCCCGACATCATGAAGGCCAAGTCCAAGCCGCTGGAGACGATCGCCTTCGCCGACCTCGCGGTCGAGTCGGGCGACCATCTCAAGACGACGCACTACGCGCCGCCGTCCAAGCGCAGCAAGGGCGTGATGGTGAAGGACGTGGCCGAACTCGTGGCCGCGCTGAAATCGAAGGGTCTGCTGTGACCGTGCTGCGGCACATGCGACCGGCTTCCGTGCTGACGCTGCTCGCGGCGCTGAGCGCATGCGACGCGGCGGCCGACAAGCAGCGTCAAGAGGAAGCGATCGCGCACGGCGAACCGCCTGCCGCCGGGCGTACCGCCAGCGATCCCGCGCAGGTCGCATGCGCGCGCGCGCATGGCAAGTGGAGTCTCGGCCACGACCGCTGCGAGCTCACGCGCGAGATGTGCGAAGGCGCCAGCGCCGGGACGTGGCGCGAAGGCATCGGTTGCACGCTGGCGGTCGAATCCGCGGCCGATTGCGTGGGGTTCGGCGGCGTCCGCTGGGCGCAGGACGCCTGCGTCCTCGACTGGCTCGATCGCAACGAAGTGCTGCAAAACGGTCTTTGAAAGGAACCACGAGCATGGCCAAGGTACTCATCGTCGCCGAACATCTCGACGGCACCCTCAATGCAAGCACCGCGCGCTGCGTGACCTGCGCGCAGCAGGTCGGCGCCGACGCGATCGACGTGCTCGTGCTGGCCGCCGATCCGGCCGGCGTCGCCGCGCAAGCGGCCCGGCTCGACGGCGTGTCGAAGGTGCTGACCATCGCCCGCGCCGAAAACGCGCATGCACTGGCCGCGGTCTACGCGCCGCAGCTGGCCGCCGCCGCGAACAACGGCGGCTACACGCATCTGCTCGCGCCATCGACGACGTTCGGCAAGGACGTGCTGCCGCGCGTGGCCGCCCTGCTCGGCGTCGCGCAGGTGTCGGACATTTCCGCGGTCGAAGGCGCGCACACGTTCAAGCGCCCGATCTACGCCGGCAACGCGATCATCACGGTCGAGGCGCCCGCGAACCAGATCGTCGTCGGTACGGTGCGCACCGCGTCCTACGCCGCGGCCGGCAGCGCCGGCCATGCGCCGGTCGAGGCACTGGCGCTGGATGTCGCACTGCCCACCCACACGCGCTTCGTCGAACTGAGCAGCGGCAAGAGCGATCGCCCCGATCTGCAGAGCGCTTCGAAGGTGGTTTCGGGTGGCCGCGCGCTCGGTTCGTCCGACGCCTTCAAGATCATCTACGCGCTCGCCGATCGGCTCGGCGCCGCGGTCGGCGCCTCGCGCGCGGCCGTCGACGCCGGCTACGTGCCGAGCGACCTGCAGGTCGGCCAGACCGGCAAGATCATCGCCCCCGAGCTGTACATCGCGATCGGCATTTCCGGCGCGATCCAGCATCTCACCGGCATCAAGGACGCCGGCACCATCGTCGCGATCAACAAGGACGCCGAGGCACCGATCTTCGAAGTCGCCGACTATGGTCTGGTCGGCGACCTGTTCCAGCTCGTGCCGGAACTGACCGCGGCCGTCTGAGCGACCGGAGCGCGCCGCTCGCGGCGCGGCTCAGCCGGCGAGCAACAGCTGCGCCGCGCGCTCGGCGATCATGATCGTCGGCGCGTTGGTGTTGCCACCGATCAGCGTCGGCATGATCGACGCATCGACCACGCGCAGGCCGTCGATGCCGCGCACGCGCAGCTCGCTGTCGACCACGGCCGCCGCATCGGCGCCCATGCGGCAGGAACCGACCGGGTGGTAGATCGTCTCGGCCTTGTGGCGGATGAACTGGGCGAACTCGGCGTCACTGTCCACGCCTGCGGCAGGGAAGATCGGTGCGCCACGGTATGCCGCGAACGGCGCCTGGGCGAGGATCTCGCGTGACAGGCGGGCGCCCTCGATCATCATCTTCAGATCGAAGTCTTCGGCATCGCCGAGATAATTGGCGCGGATCGCCGCCGGTGCCGCCGGGTCGGCCGAGCGCAGGCGGATCGTGCCGCGGCTGCGCGGGCGCAGGTTGCACGCGTGCACGGTGTAGCCACGACCCGGCAGGCGATGGCGGCCGTGGTTGTCGAGCAGCGCCGGCACGAAGTGGAATTGCAGGTCGCAGCGCGCGTCGGGCGCGAATCGCGAGCGCATGAAGCCACCGGCTTCGGCGATGTTGGACGTACCGATGCCGTCGCGCCGCAACAGGAAGCGCAGCGCGACCGCCAGGTCATTGGTGCGGTCATAGGTGACGGCCTGCGTCGAGCCGACCAGTGTGCAGATGTCGAGATGGTCCTGCAGGTTGGCGCCCACCTCGGCGCGATCGAGCGCGACCGCGATGCCGTGCTCGCGCAGATGCGCGGCCGGGCCGATACCCGACAGCATGAGCAGTTGCGGCGAATTGATCGACCCGCCGGCGAGGATCACGCAGCCGGCTTCGGCGCGCACTCTGCGTCCCGCGTGCAGGTACTCGACGCCGACCGCGCGTTCGCCGTCGAGCAGCACGCGCTGCGCGAGCGCCCGCGTGTGCAGGTGCAGGTTGGCGCGGGCAAGCGCCGGGCGCAGGAAGGCCACCGCAGTCGAGCAGCGCGCTCCGTTGCGCTGGGTGACCGCGTAGTAGCCAAAACCAGCCTGGCTGGCGCCGTTGAAGTCGTCGTTGCGGGCATGGCCGGCCGCGACGGCGGCGTCGATGAACACCTGCGAGAGCACGTTGTGATGGCGCAGCGGCGATACCGTGAGCTCACCGTCGGCGCCGTGGAATTCGTTGCCGCCGAGCACATTGCCCTCGCTGCGACGGAACACCGGCAGCACGTTGCGCCAGGCCCAGCGCTCGTCGCCGCCGGCAGCGGCCCATTCGTCGTAGTCCGCCGCCACTCCGCGCGTGTAGCACATCGCGTTGATCGAACTCGAGCCGCCGAGCACCTTGCCGCGCGGCCACCACAGCTGGCGACCTTCGAGATTGGGCTCGGCCTCGGTGTCATAGTCCCAGTTGACGCCCTTCTTGCCGACCAGCTTGGCCAGACCTGCAGGCATGTGGATGAACGGGTGCCAATCGCGCCCGCCGGCTTCGAGCAGCAGCACGCGGTGGGCCGGGTTGGCGGACAGGCGATTGGCCAGCACACAGCCGGCGGAGCCGGCACCGACGATGATGTAGTCGTAGTTCATGGGCAATCCGCAGGTGGAGGCACGAGCGAGGATAGGCCGCAAGCCTAGAGCAATTACCCCAGCGGCCGCAGCCAGCACGCTGCGGTCGTTGTTGCCGGCCTGCGGCGATGGCCGCTCCCTGCACTACACTGCGGCCATCTGAACGCGGCAGGGGACGTGATTTGATTCGATTGGCGCTGCTGCTGTTCGGCATCGATTTCATCCGCGAACGCTCGCTCTGGCTGGCCGCATTGGGCGGTATCTGGTTGCTTGCCGGCGTCGCCATCTTCATCGACGCACTCGATGGCGTGCTCTACTTTCCGCTGCAGTTCTTCGGCCTGTTGCTGTTGTTCGAAGGCATCGTCGCGCTGATCGGGGCGATCTCGGGCATCGACCCCGGCCGACGCAACCGTCTGCGCCTGGCCAAGGGCATTCTGTTCGCCGCGATCGGCGTGCTCGTGATCGGTCCGTTCCAGCATGCCAACTTCGTGCTGGCGGTGTTGTTCGGCCTCGTGTTCACGGTCAGTGGCGCGCTGCGCCTGTCGTCGGCCTGGGTGGTGCGCTTTGCCGGGTGGCGCACCTCGATGGCGCTGGGCGTGGTCGAACTGCTGATCGCCATCTTCCTGTTCGAGCCCTGGCCGACCTTCTACAAGGGCACGCTGCCGTATTGCATCGGCATCGGCCTGGGGTTCACCGGGTGGGGTCTGCTGCGCCTCGCGCTGCGCCTGCGCCGCCTGCCCGCCCATGCCTCGGTGTCGCTGTTCACCGCCCGTGGCGGCGCCCGCGAGACGCAGCTGGTGATCTGGAATCCCGGCGCGATCGATGCCCAGGAACATGATCTGATCGTCCATGTGTGGACGCCGGTCGGCTCGACCCAGGGCGCCGAGCGTCGACCGATCATCGACCGCTACATCGCCGCGGTCGACGGCAAGGGCGTCATCTCGACCGGCCACGCCGCACTGGAAGTACCGCCCGATCTCTACATCAGCCACTATCCGGCCGTCGAGCTCGACCGTTCGCCCGACCAGTTCAATCGCTCCTTGCGGGCCACCGCCGACAACGACGTGCCGGGCAGGTTCCAGCCCAGCTACCGCGAGGAAGCCGATGGCTGGTGCGAATCCACCGAGCAGGTGCGCTTTTCCGAATACAACCTCGAACGGCTGCGCGCCTTTTGGGCCACCTACAGCGCCGACACCACCTACAACCTGACCAACCGCAACTGCTCCAGCACGGTCGTGCATGCGCTGGAAACCGCGCTCGAAGGCGCGCTCGGCCAGCGTGACCGCGGCTGGCTGGCCTTCGCCCGCGTGCTGCTCAGCCCGGAAACCTGGGTTGCCGCCGAGCTCCACCGCCGGGCCGCCTCGATGGCGTGGACACCGGGCCTCGTGCTCGACTACGCACGCAGCCTGCACGGCATCGTGCGGCCGCCGCCGGTGGCGTGGTACGCACTGGCCGCGGCGGCCTTGCGCCGCTATCGGCGCCTGCGCGCGCCGACCTCCGACCACGCCGCTGCGCAGCGCGCGCCGCTGCAACGCACCTGAGCGACAGGATTTGCATGAACGTCTCCTCCACCACGGCGGCGCGTCCGTTGACCGCCGCGCAACGCCGGGGGTCGATGATTGCGGTGATTGCCACCGCAGCGATCTTCGGCCTGACCTATGGACTGAGCGCGCCGCTCATCGCCGACAACCTTGCCGAACGCGGTGCCGGCGAAGCGTTGATCGGCGCCAACGCGGCGATGCATGCGCTGGGCGTGCTGCTGATCGCGCCGTTCCTGCCGCGGCTGGCCGTGCGCTTCGGCCAACGCGCGCTGATCATCGCCGCGCTGCTGCTGAGCGCCGGTGCGCTGGCGCTGTTTCCGTGGCTGACGCTGATCTGGCTGTGGTTTCCGCTGCGCCTGCTGCTCGGCGTCGGCGGCGAAGTGCTCGGCGTATTGTCGGAGACCTGGACCAACGATCTGGCCGACACCCGCTCGCGTGGGCGCACGATGGCGATCTACATGGCCGCCCTCTCGCTCGGCTACGCGGGCGGCCCGGCGATTCTGTCGGTGGTCGGCACTGATCGTCTGGCCTACGTGATCGGCGCCGCCATCGCGCTGCTCGCGATCGTGCCGGTGGCGAGCCCATGGACGGCCGCGCCGGCACCGATGAGCGCCGATCACGGCCGACCCTGGCGCTACCTGCGCCTGGCGCCGGTGGCATTGATGGTGACCGTCCTCAATGCCGCCGTCGAGACCGCGGGCCTGTCCTTCGTCGCCCTGTACGCGGGCAACCAGGGCTGGAACGAGGCGGCGGCGATGCGCCTGGTCACCACGCTCATGATCGGCGCGATCGCACTGCAACTGCCGATCGGCTGGCTCGCCGACCGCATGAGCCGGCCGCGGCTGGTCATGCTGCTGGCGATCGCGTCGGCGATCGGCGCGCTGTGCTGGCCCTATGTGCTGGCGTTCCCGTGGCTCGCCTACGCGACCGTGTTCGTGTGGGGCGGTGTCTTCGTCGGTATCTACACGGTCATGCTCGCGCTCGTCGGCGAGCGCTTCGGCGGCGCCGAGCTGGTCGGCATCTACGCGATGATGGGTCTGGCCTGGGGCGTCGGCGCGCTGATCGGTCCGGCCAGTGTCGGCATCGGCATGCAGCTCAGTCCGGTGTGGGGACTGCCCGGCGTGATCGCGGCGGGCTGCGCGCTGTTTGCGCTGTTCATGGCCAGCCGTCGCGGTTCGGCCTGAGCATGCCATCGCCGCAAGGCGCCCGGCACCGCGTGCTAGGCTTGCCGCGCCGTCGCTTCCGGACCGCCACACCTTGCCCCGAACTCCCGCCATCCAGCGCCATGAATGGTTCGCCGTAGCGGTCGCGTTCGTGTATTTCTTCTGTGTGCTGGCTGCCTACTACGTGCTGCGTCCGGTGCGTGACCAGCTGTCGGCCGCGGTGGGTTCGACCGGACTGCCGATCTTCTACCTCGCCACCTTCATCGCCACGCTGCTGCTGGCGCCACCGTTCGGCGCGCTGGTCGCCCGCTTTCCGCGCCGCGTGTTCGTGCCCGCCACCTACCTGTTCTTCATGCTCGGCACGATCGCCTTCATCCCCTTGTTCCAGTTGCAGGATGCGATCGGCGCGCGCCTGCTCGGCTCGGTGTTCTTCGTCTGGATCAGCGTGTTCAACCTGTTCGTCGTCGCCGTGTTCTGGAGCTTCATGGCCGACCTGTTCGACGCCGAGCAAGCCCATCGGCTGTTCCCGATCGTCGCGCTCGGCGGCGCGATCGGCGCCATTGCCGGGCCGCTGCTCACCAAGACGCTCAACGAACTCGTCGGCGTCAGCGGCCTGCTGGTGGTATCGGCAGTACTGCTCGGCCTGGGCGTGGCCTGCATGTTCGCGCTGTCGCGATGGAGTCAGCGCCACCCGGTGGCCGGCGACGAACGCCGCGAGCAGCGCATCATCGGCGGCGGCTTCCTCGCCGGCGCGCTGGAGACGATCAAGTCACCCGTGATGCGGCGCATGGCGCTGCTCATGCTGCTGGGCGATGCGGTCGGCACCGTCATCTACGCTTTCCTCGCCGACTACAACGGTGCGGTCAACGCGACGCGCGAGGCGCGCATCGAGTTCCAGGCCAACATCGACCTCGCCACCAACGTGCTGCAGATGCTGCTGCAGGTCGGCGTCACGCGCACGCTCATGGTGCGGCTGGGCCCGCAGTTCCCGCTCGCGCTTGACGGCGTCGTCAAGGCAGTCATGCTTGCGCTGTTCGCGATCTTCGGCGGCCCGTGGATTGCCGCCGTCGCCGTGCTCACGCGTGCGAGCGCTTACGGCATCTTCAAACCGGCAGCCGATTCGTTGTACACGCGCGTCGACGCGGAAACGCGCTACAAGACCAAGAATTTCATCGACACCTCGGTGTGGCGTTTCGGCGATGTCGTCGTCACCAGCGGCTTCAACGGGCTGCGCGCGCTCGGCGCGGGCATCGGCCTCACCGCGCTGGTCACCGTGCTGGCCGCGCTCGCCTCGGCGCGCGTAGGCTGGACGGCGGCGCACCTGCTCGAACGCGCGCGCGCTCAACCCCGCGAATAGGTCCACGACTGCATGCGCCCGTCACGGTACGGCATCACGCCGTGGAACGGACGCGGGTCGGCATTGAACACGAGTGGCAGGAAATGGCGGTCGCCTTCCCACATCGGCAGTTCGTGCAGGCGTGCACGGTCGACCCATTCGAGCGCACCTTCGGGATTGTGCCTGAGCGGCGTACCGCGGTAGCGCGTGATCGTGAAGATGAAGCCGAACCAATCCTCGCCGCGCTTGCCGAAGCCCGGCCAGTTGAGCGTTCCGCGCAGATGCAGCTGTTCGCATTCGATGCCTGCTTCCTCGCGTATCTCACGACACATGCCCGCATGCGCGTCCTCGCCCGGTTCGAGCTTGCCGCCGAGGCCGTTGTACTTGCCCAGGTGCTGGTCGTCGGCGCGCGCATTGCGGTGGATCATGAGCACGCGGCTGCCGTCGGGCGACAGCACATAGCCAAGCGTGGCGAGGATCGGCGTGTAGGGCATGGCGGAACGTGGCGTGCGACGGCGCGCGGGCGCGGGTAGAGTAGCCCAAGCCACAGCCACCCCGACACACGGCCCGTGCCCAGCGCCAGCCGGCGCGCACGGCATCAACGGAACCGATCCGCCATGAGCATCCACACCATCAGCCAGCAGCAATGCCATGGCGGCATGCAGGGCTACTATCGACACGACTCGCTGGAAACCGATGGCCCGATGCGCTTTGGCGTATTCGTGCCGCCACTGCGCGCCGGCCGGCGCGCGCCGGTGCTGTACTGCCTGGCCGGACTCACCTGCAACGAAGAAACCTTCGCGATCAAGGCCGGCGCGCAGCGCATGGCCGCCGAACTGGGCATCGCGCTGGTCACGCCCGACACCAGCCCGCGCGACACCGGCATCGATGGCGCCACCGGCGACTGGGAGTTCGGCGAGGGCGCGGGCTTCTACCTCGACGCCACCGAAGCGGCCTACGCCAAGCGCTTCCGCATGTACAGCTACGTGACCAAGGAACTGCCGTATGTGCTTGGCAGCCACTTCCCGTTGCTCGATATCGATCGCGAGGGCCTGTGCGGACACTCGATGGGCGGTCATGGCGCGCTCGTGATCGCGCTGAAGAATCCGCGTCGCTACCGCTCGGTATCGGCGTTCGCGCCGATCGTGGCGCCCAGCCTGGTCCCGTGGGGCCGCAAGGCGTTGCGGCATTACCTCGGCAACGACAGCAAGGCCTGGCGCGAGTGGGATGCGGTGTCGCTGCTGGAAATGCGCCGCCGCTTCCCAGGCACGCTGCTGGTCGAGCAGGGCCAGGCCGACCAGTTCCTCGAGGTGCAGCTGCAATACTGGCGGCTCGATGCGGCCGCGCGTGCCGCGCGCCAGCCGCTGTCGCTGCGCGTGCACGCGGGCTATGACCACAGCTACTGGTTCATCCAGAGCTTCATCGACGAGCACCTGCGCCATCACGCGCAGGCGCTGTGCGACTAGCGCCAGCGGGCGGTCGCCGCTGGCGCCGGCCGGCCGCGTGCCAGCGGCCGGCATGCGGTGGCCACGGCCACGTCAGTGGCCAAAGAGACCCTTGAGCAACTTCTTCGCGCTCGGCCGCTCGCCTTGCGAGTCGTCGTCGCGCTGGCGCCGCCCGTGCTGCGCCGGCATCTCGACGTTCTCCTGCCCGAGCATGTTCATCGCCACCGACTTGTTGCGCACGCGCACCGACCACTCGGGCTTCCACGCGGCCTTCGGGTCGGCCGGCCGCGGCGGATGCACGAGGTTGAGTTCGTCACCGTAGGCGATCGCCTGCAGCATCGCGCCCTGGCTGTTGGCGAAGATGCCCTTGGGGATCGCGCATTCGGTCTGGCTCGGCGCCAGCAGCACGCGCTCCTTGAGCCATTTGTCGATGTTGGCGTTGCTGATGTAGTCGAGCAGGCCGAAGCCCGATTCGGGTGGCTCGGACGAACTCCAGATCACCATCTCGGGGGCGTTGTTGCCATCCATGCCGCCGCTCATCGCGGTGAGCAGGTAGGCCCGCGCGGTGTCGACCGGCTGCCAGTGCACGCGGATGCTCGCGGCCAGATCGCCCGCCGAATCGACCTTGAGACTCGGCATGAAATCGTGCCGCTCGTCGATGCGGAAGCTGAGTCCGGCCGGCACGCCGTCGCCGCTGACCGTATGCTCACCGACCAGCGAGGCACGCCGCGTGATGTGCGAGTTCTCGCGCTCGTTCGGCCAGATCGCATGACCCGCCTCGGCGCGCGCACCACGATCGGCCACGTGGCGGCCCTGCATGAAGCCCGCGTAGTCCTGTGCGCTGAGCTTGCTCATGTCGAGGATGCGCGGCTGGCCGGCCTTGATGTCGGCGCTGCAGCCCCAGTAGAACAGGATGCGGCCGCGCGGCCGCTCGGGCAGCTCCACCGTGTCCCCGCCCGCCTGCACGCTTTCGCGCGGCGGCGTGATCAGGTGCAGCGGCGCCGCACCGAGGTCGGCGCCTGCCGGAACCTGCTGCAATGCGCTGGTGCCGGCGCTGTTGTCGCGCGTGTACAGCGCGATGTCGACACGGCGGCCGATCCCACCGCCGCGCGTTTCGCCGAAGTTGCCCACGCCCTTGGCATGGCGGCCGTCGCGGCCGGTACGGCTGTTGCGGTTCATCATGCCGCTCAGCATGCCGCCGCCCATGCCGGCCATCTCGGGCATCTCGTCCATGCCCATCATGTTGAAGGTGGCGATGTCCATCCAGTATTGCGCCACCGGGGTGGCCGGGCTGGCGCCCGGCGCGGCATGGGCGAGACCACAGGCGGCCGCGAGCGCCGCGCCGAGGACGCCGGCGCGCAGCGTGGCATGGACGGGACGATGGATGTGAATCATGGCTTGGCCTCGTTGGTCAGGGGAACGGTTGGCGCCGCACTGGCACCATGCCACCAACAACGCGATTTGGCACCCGAGCCCGCAACCGCCGCGCTGGCGGCGACGTCGCGGCACCGCGGCATCACTGCGTGATGCGTGCGCCCGGCTGCGCCGACGGCCCGCCGCAGGGAGCGGCGCGCTGGCGCACAGCCAGTCGCGAGCGGCCGCTGCGGTCAGGGTTCACCGATGTCCTCGTGCCACAGCGCGGGCTGCTCGCGCATGAAGCGTGCCATGAGTTCGCTGCAACCTGCATCGTCGGCGAGCACGAGTTCGACGCCGCGGCTGCGCAACCAGTCCTCCTCGCCGCGAAACGAGCGGTTCTCGCCGATCACCACGCGCGGGATTCCGTACAGCACGATCGCGCCGCTGCACATCGCGCAGGGCGACAGCGTGGTGTAGAGCGTGCACTCGCGGTAGACGCGCGCGTCCTGCCGCCCCGCATTCTCGAACGCATCCATCTCGCCGTGGCGGATCACGCTGCCCTGCTGCACGCGGCGGTTGTGACCGCGGCCGATGATGCGGCCCGCATGCACGATCACGCAGCCGATCGGGATGCCACCCTCGGCGAGGCCGGCGGCGGCCTCGGCACGCGCGGCGGCAAGAAATTCATGGTCGCAGTCGTGCATGTCCATCGTGGGCACCTCGCGCGGTGCCCACGATGGTCGGCGATCATGCCGCGTGGCGCAACGCCTTGCGCTCGTGGTGCTTGCCGGCCGCGAGCTCGTCCGGGTCGAAGTCATCGACCGAGATGAACTCGAACGTCGCCGTGCGCACGCGCGCGAGCAGGTCGCATTCGGCGGCGCTGAGCACGCCCTTGGCCTGCGCATCGGCAAGCTGGCTGTCGTAGTCATAGCCATCGAGCTCGCCGGCCTTGGCGGCCTTGAGGAACTTGCGCTCGATCGGCTCGGCGGCAATCACGTCGGGCAGCAAGGCGTGCATGCGACCGACCGGATTGTTGGCGTTGGGCGTCAAGTACACCCACTCGCCGAGCCGGTCACGCGACTCGCCCGGCGTGCACAGGATCGCGGCGACGCGGCGCCCGAGCCGATCCGACGGTGGCACCTCACGGCGGCCGAGCGGGAACACCAGCGCGCGCAAGAACCACGCCACCGGGCGCAGCGGGAAGTTGCGCAGCACGCCATCGAGCGCTTCCTGCATGCGGTACACGCCGTCATGGAACGCCCAGGCGAGCAGCGGACGGTCGTTGAACGGACGCCCCTGGTCCTCGTAGCGCTTGAGCATCGCGCTGGCGATGTAAAGGTTGGAGAGCACGTCGCCAAGCCGCGCGGACAGCTTTTCCTTGAACTTGAGCTTGCCGCCAAGCACGAGCATCGAGGTGTCGGAGACCAGCGCGAGCGCCGCCGCGTAGCGGTTGAGCTTGCGGTAGTAACGCCGCGTCCAGGTGTCGCCCGGCACGCGCCCGATCTTGCCGAAGGTGAGGCCGAGCACGAGGCTGCGCACCGCGTTGGAGATCGCGAAACCGACGTGGCCCCACAGCGCGGCGTCGAAGGCCTTGAGGCGCTCATCGCGATCGCTGAGCTTGAGTGCAGCCATCTCGCGCAGCACGAACGGATGACAGCGGATCGCGCCCTGGCCGAAGATCATGAGGCTGCGCGTGAGGATGTTGGCGCCTTCGACCGTGATCGCGATCGGCGAGGTCTGCCAGGCGCGGCCGGCGTAGTTGCCGGGGCCGAGCTGGACGCCCTTGCCGCCGTGCACATCCATCACATCGCGGGCCACCTCGCGGCCGCGCTCGGTGGCGTGGTACTTGGCGATGGCGGTCACCACCGCCGGCTTTTCGCCGCGGTCGACCGCCGCCGCGCTGGCGCGTGCCAGCGCGCTGATTGCATAGCTGTGCCCGCCGATGCGCGCGAGTGCTTCCTCGACGCCCTCGAAACGGCCGATCGCGATGCCGAACTGCTTGCGGATGCGCGCATACGCGCCGGTCGCGAGCGCGCCCGCCTTGACGCCGCCGCTCGCATTCGAGGGCAGCGTGATGCCGCGCCCGACCGACAGGCATTCGACCAGCATGCGCCAGCCCTGCCCGGCCATCTTCTCGCCACCGATGAGCTGCGAGAGCGGGATGAACACGTCCTTGCCGCGCACCGGGCCGTTGAGGAAGGCTGCGTTGAGCGGGAAGTGGCGCCGACCGTATTCAAGTCCCTTGGTGTCGTGCGGAATGAGCGCGAGCGTGATGCCGATGTCTTCGACATCGCCAAGCAGGTGCTCGGGGTCGTGCATGCGGAACGCCAGGCCGAACAGCGTCGCGATCGGTGCCAGCGTGATGTAGCGCTTGTCGAAGGTCAGGCGCACGCCGACCACGTTGGCGCCGTTCCACTCGCCCTTGCAGACGATGCCGTAGTCGGGAATCGAGGTCGCATCCGAGCCCGCGTACGGCCCGGTGAGCGCAAAGCACGGGATCTCGCGGCCGTCGGCAAGACGCGGCAGGTAGTAGTCGCGCTGCTCGGGGGTGCCGTAATGCAGCAGCAGTTCGCCGGGACCGAGCGAGTTGGGCACGCCCACGGTCGAGGACAACGAGCCCGACACGCCCATGAGCTTTTGCAGCACCGCCGATTGCGCCAGCGCCGAGAACTCGAGACCGCCGTACTTCTTCGGGATGATCATGCCGAAGAAGCGTTCCTTCTTGATGAAGTCCCACACCGCCGCGGGCAGGTCGGCCAGCTCGTGGGTGATTTCCCAATCGTTGGTCATCGCGCACAGCGTCTCGACCGGGCCATCGAGGAAGGCTTGCTCCTCGACGGAAAGCTGCGGCTTGGGCTGCGCCAGCAGCTTGCGCCAGTCCGGCTTGCCGCTGAACAACTCACCCTCGAAGCCGACCGTACCGGCGTCGAGTGCGGTCTGTTCGGTGTCCGACAGCTTCGGCGTGACCTGCGCAAACAGCGCGAGCAGCGGTGCCGACAACCGGCGGCGCCGGAACGCGACCAGATTGAGCGGCAGCGCGACGACGGCGAGCAGCAGCAGTGGCACGAGCGTGGCCACCGCGCCCGACCGGCACAGCAAGCCGGCAGCGACGATGGCGGCGGCGGCCAGGCTCGACCACAACGGCAATCGCAGGCGCAGGTAGGCAGCGACCAGGAGCAGCAGGAAACCAGCAAGGAATGGCGCAAACACGGTCATGGCGTGGTCCTCGAGGATGGGCGAGCCCAGCGGCACGGATGTTCCATACTGTCCAGTATTGAAGAACGTGTTTACACTGTCAACACCGTGCGGCCAAGCGCCACGCTTGCCTCGTGCGGCTTTCGCCGCGGCGTGCGCTGCGGCACACTCCGGCGATGCCAAGAAAGGTCACCAAGCCTGAACCCAAGGTCCGCCTGTCAGCCGTCGACTGGGAGCTCGCCGCACTCGAGGCGCTGGCCGAGAGCGGCCTGGGCGCGGTTGCGATCGAGCCGTTGGCACGTCGACTCGGCGTCACCAAGGGCAGCTTCTACTGGCATTTCCCGACCCGCGAGGCCCTGATCCAGGCCGCCATCGAGCGCTGGGAGCACAACGACGAGGAGCAGGTCGTCGCACCGCTGGCCAAGGTCGCCGACCCGCGCGAGCGCGTGCGCGAACTCATCCGCCTGACCAGCCATCGCCGCCCGACCCACACGATCTTCGCGGCGCTGTTCCGCGCGATCGACCAGCCGCTGATCGGTCCGTTGCTCGAACGCGCCTCGCAGCGACGCATCGATTTCGTCACCCACGCGTTCCGTGAGGCCGGCTTCGACGCCAAGACCGCCGCCAACCGCGCACGCCTGGCCTATTCGGCCTATGTCGGTTTCGTCCAGCTCGCGCACATCGGCCAGCCGCGCATGACGCACGACGAGTTCGAGCGTTACATCGACGACTTCATCGATACGCTGATCCCGAGCCGCTGATCGGGTCCGCAAGCGGCGGCTGCGGCGCGCACAGCCGCTGAAGCCGGGCCTGGCGCCGCTGCCGCGGCAACCGTTGCAGACTTGACCACCTCACCCGCGCAGGCGATGGAACGGCCACCGGCTCAAGCGGTTGCGCGGCCTTCCGCCATGTCGGGCGCGACGCGACACCGGCACCGGATCGGCTGTCCAATGCGGCTTGCCGCAGTTCGCCTTGCAATGGCCGGAGGCGGTCGCTACCGTCACCTGTCCGTTCTTGTCCCGCCGCTGTCTGATGAGCCAACACACGTCAAGCATCACTTCGAGTCGACTCGAAGCGCTCAACCATTGGGTGGCGGCAGTTGCCCACCTGACCCGGCCCGATCACATCCATTGGTGCGACGGCTCGGAGGCCGAGGCCGCGGCTCTGCGCGCGCAGATGCTCGCCGACGGCACGCTGCTCGAGCTCAACCAGCAGACCCATCCGGGCTGCTACCTGCACCGCTCCAACCCGTCCGACGTGGCGCGCGTGGAACACCTGACGCTCGTGTGCACGCGCGAGCGTGACGATGCCGGTCCCAACAACCACTGGCTCGCTCCGGACGAGGCCCACGCCAAGATCGACGCGCTGTTCGATGGCTGCATGCGCGGCCGCACGCTGTACGTGATCCCGTATTGCATGGGCCCGATCGATTCGCCGCTTTCGCGCTGCGGCGTGGAAATCACCGACTCGCCCTACGTGGTCGCCAACATGCGCATCATGACGCGCATGGGCGCGCCGGCCCTGGCCCGCATCGAGCGCGAAGGCACCTTCGTCAAGGGTCTGCATTCGATCGGCGAACTCGATCCCGAACGCCGTTTCATCATGCACTTCCCCGAAGAACTGACGATCAAGTCCTACGGCTCCGGCTACGGCGGCAATGCGCTGCTCGGCAAGAAGTGCCATGCGCTGCGCATCGCCTCGTGGCAGGCGCGCCAGGAAGGCTGGCTGGCCGAGCACATGCTCATCGTCGGCGTCGAGGATCCGCGCGGCAATATCCACTACATCGCCGCCGCGTTCCCCTCGGCTTGCGGCAAGACCAACCTGTCGATGCTGATTCCACCCGAAGGCTATCGCCACGCGGGCTGGAAGGTGTGGACGATCGGCGACGACATCTGCTGGATGCATCCCGGTCCGGACGGGCGCCTCTACGCCATCAACCCCGAAGCGGGCTTCTTCGGCGTCGCTCCCGGTACCGATCACGGCACCAACCCCAATGCGCTGGCCTCGATCCAGCACGACACGATCTACACCAATGTCGCCGTCACCGCCGACAACCAGCCCTGGTGGGAAGGCCTGCATGAGGGGACCCCGGTCACCGACTGGCGCGGACGTCCCTACGACAGCGCGCATGGTCCGGCCGCGCACCCCAACTCGCGGTTCACGGTTGCGGCCCGTCAGGCACCGAGCTGGTCGCCAATGGCCGAACATCCGCAAGGCGTGCCGATCAGCGCGATCGTGTTCGGCGGACGCCGCCCCTCGCTGGTGCCGCTGGTATTCCAGGCCCGCGACTGGGCGCACGGCGTGCTGGTCGGCGCGGCGATGGGTTCGGAGACGACGGCCGCCGCCACCGGCGCCGTCGGTGTGCTGCGCCGCGATTCGATGGCGATGAAGCCGTTCTGCGGCTACAACTACGGTGACTACTTCGCGCACTGGCTGTCGTTCGACAGGCCCGGCATGAAGCTGCCACAGATGTTCCACGTCAACTGGTTCCGCAAGGGTGCCGACGGCAAGTTCCTGTGGCCCGGTTTTGGCGAGAACCTGCGCGTGCTCGAGTGGATCATCGGCCGCTGCACCGGCGCAGCCGGCGCGCAGGACACGCCGATCGGCCTGCTGCCGCGTGC
Organism: Dokdonella sp.; assembly: GCF_019634845.1. Taxonomy (GTDB): domain Bacteria; phylum Pseudomonadota; class Gammaproteobacteria; order Xanthomonadales; family Rhodanobacteraceae; genus Dokdonella_A. Next base: position 95,587 of record NZ_JAHCAQ010000009.1, on the reverse strand, counting down.
GAGCGACCTGCACAGCGAAGGGCTGGCGCTGCGCGAGGGCGCGCTCGACGAGCTGCTCGCCGTCGATCTCGACGGCTGGGCCAGCGAGGTGAGCGACATCGGCCAGTATCTGGATTCGTTCGGCACCCACACGCCGGCGCGCCTGCATGCCGAACGCGAGCGCATCGCCGCGGCGATCGAGCGTGCGCGCGGCGCGCTGCCACACGCCAAAGTCGCCTCCTGACGCCGACAACGGAACAATCACCCCGCCGTGTGCAGCGCTTGCCGCACACGGACTGGTCCTGCCGAACGGATCCCCTGCAGTGAACACCCCCCCAACCGAACTCGACAACCTGTGGCGGCGCGCCGCCGATTGCGTGGCAGCCGGCGACTACACCCAGGCCGTCGTGACCTATCGCACGATCGCCGAACGCTACCCCGACGACCCGATGGGCTGGTTCGCACTGTCGTCCGCGGCCCGCGCTGGCGGCGATTTCCGACTGGCCGTCGAGCATGCACGCACGGCGGCGCTGGTCATGCGCGAACACCAGCGCTTCGGCGGCGTCGAAGCGCTCGCCCAGCACCTGCAGGGACTTGGCGAGACACGGTTTGCCACCCACATCATCGAACGCGCGGGATGGTCGGTGAGCTCGGCGCACCCGGATCTCGCCGCGCGTCTGGCACAGACGCTGGGCCAGGCCGACCGCCATGCCGACGCGCTGCAGATCCTCGACCTCGCGCTGACCCGGCATCGGCCAACGGCGCAGCTCCACTACATGCGTGCAGTCACGCTGCGCCACCTGGGTCGCGGCGCCGAGGCGACGGCGGAATTCGAGCGTTGTCTCGCGCTGGCGCCCGAGCACGCCGCCGCGATGCTGATGCTGGCCGGGCACGATGTGCACGCCGATGCAGCCGGGCAGCTCGCGCGCATCCGTGCGGCGCTGGCACGCAACGACCTCGAGCCACTGCAGCGGGCGATGGTCGATTACGCGTTGTTCATCCATCTCGACGCGGCCGGCGACCCTACCGCCGCATGGGCCGCACTCGCCGAAGGCATGCAGCTCAAGCGCGCCACCCTGCACTGGAACCCAGCCGACGAGCAGGCGATGTTCGCGGCCGTGACCGAACTGTGCGATGCCGACTTCGTTGGTCATGCTGCGGGCAACGGTACCGGCAGCCATACACCGGTGTTCGTGCTCGGGCTGCCACGCAGCGGCACCACCGTGCTTGAGCGCCTGCTCGCCAACCACAGCCGCGTGGCCTCGGCCGGCGAGCTCAACGACTTCCAGCACCAACTGTGCTGGGAGGCCAACATCGCCACCAGCGAACCCGCCGACCCGCGCCTGCTCGCGGCAGCGCCGGCGATGGACTTTGCCGCCCTCGGCCATGGCTACCTGCAGCGCACCGAATGGCGCAGGGGCGGCGCCAGCCACCTCATCGACAAGTTCCCGCGCAACTTCCTCCATGCCGGACTCATCCACCGCGCACTACCGCAGGCCAAGCTGATCTGTCTCGTGCGCGACCCGCTCGACAGTTGCCTATCCAACCTCAAGGAGCTGTTCGCCGGCGAGTTCTACCCTTACAGCTACGACCCACTCGAAGCGGCCGCGCACATCGTGCGCTTCCACCGCCTGCTCGCGCACTGGCACAGCGTCATGCCCGGCGCGGTGCTGACCGTGCGCTACGAGGACCTCGTGCGCGATCCGAGCGGCGTCATGCGCGGCGTGCTGGCCCATTGCGACCTGCCGTTCGAGGCGGCCTGCGCCGACCTCGGTCACAATACGGCGCCATCGGCCACCGCCAGCAGCTCGCAGGTACGCCAGACCCTGCACACGCGCTCGATCGGCGCCTGGCGCCGCCATGCACAGCCGCTGGCCGCCGCCGAGCGCGTCCTGCGCGAACAGTTGCCGGCGACGGCGTTCACGGCCGACTGATCCGGCCGCCGCCGGCAGCTAAACCCTGCCTGACGGCCGCGCATCCAAGCTGGCAAGATGGATGCCTGCCTGTCCCTGCCGATGCCGATGAGCGAGTCCGCGCCGCCGCGCGCGGCCACCGCCGCCGATGATGCCGCGCTGGTACGCCGCGCCGCAGCCGGTGAGGTGGCCGCGTTCGAGATGCTGTACCAGCGCCACGCCGGCCGCGTGCATGGCGTGCTGTGGCGTCTGAGTGGCATGAACGCGGCCGTAGCCGAGGAACTCACCCAGGACACCTTCGTGCGTGCCTGGCAGGGGCTGCCGGACTTTCGCGGCGACAGCGCCTTCTCGACCTGGCTGCATCGGCTCGCAGTCAACCGCGCGCTGATGCACCTGCGTGGCCAGACACCCGAGCAGGCCTGCGATCCGACCACGCTCGAGTCGCTGGCCGGTGCCGCCAATGCGTTCTGCCCCGGCGAGCGCGCAGAACTGCAACGCGCGGTGGCGAGCCTGCCACCGCGCGCCCGCGCAGTGCTCGTGCTGCACGACATCGAAGGCTGGCAGCATGCACAGATCGGCGCTGCGCTCGGCATCGCAGTCGGCTCGTGCAAGGCGCACCTGCATCGTGCCCGCGGCCTGCTGCGCGAGCTGCTTGGCGAACACGCGCCACCGCCATCCGGGAGCCCACACCCATGACCGACTTCGAGTTGCAGCGCGGGCTGCGCGCACTGCGCACCGACCATCCGCCCGCGCGCGACCTGTGGCCAGCGATCGCGGCCGCGGTCGCTGCCGGACGCGCCGCGCCCATGCGCCGGCACCGGCGCTTGCTGCCGTGGCTCGCGGCGGCATGTCTGGTGATGCTGGCCATCGGCGCCGGCACGTTGCTGCGGCCATGGCAGGCTGCCACGCCGCAACCGCTGGCCAGCACCTCGATCGCACCGCTGCGCGCAGCGAGAACCCGGCCTCCCAATGACGACCCACGCCTGCTGGCCGGCGCCATCGTGCTCGACGCCGCCCATGCCCAGATCGAACAGGCGCTGGCCAGCCAGCCCGACAACGCGCTGCTGGGCGACCTGCTCAAGCGCACCCAGGCGCGCCGCGCGCGCCTGCTGCACGACGCCGGCCGAACCGGCTGACCGACGATGGAGACTGCCCCGATGAACGCAACGATGCTGCCGCTGCTGCTCACTCTGGTCGCTGCGACGGTCAGTGCCCAGACCCCGATCAACCAGACGCGCGCGGTGAATGCCGACGCCCGCATCGAGGTCGCCAACATCAAGGGCTCGGTCACCGTCACTGGCTGGGACCGTGCCGAGGTCGCGATCGGCGGCACGCTCGGCAGCGGCAGCAAGGCGCTGTCGATCGAGGGCGACGCCAGTCACCTGCAGATCAAGGTCGAGGCTCCCGAGCGCGGCTGGCTCGACTGGGGCGCCGATACGCGCATGGGCGATACCGTGCTCGAGCTCAAGGTTCCGCGCGGCGCCGCGCTGGCCATCGATACGGTCAGTGCCGACGTGGAGCTGGATGGTGTCGCCGGCAACGCGCTCAAGGTCCACACCGTCAGCGGCAAATCGCGGCTCGACAGCGGGGCTGCCCGCGTCGACATCGACAGCGTGAGCGGCGACGTCGACCTGACCGCGAAGGCCGCGCGGGCCGACCTCGAAACCGTGTCGGGCAACATCCGTGCACGCGGCCTGGGCGGTGAGATCGAACTGCAAACCGTGTCGGGCAACATCGACGCCGACACTGCCGCTTACCGCAAGCTCGATGCGCAGACCGTGTCGGGCGACATCCGTCTGCGCGGCACGCCCGCTGACGACGCAGTCGTCGCCGTGGAATCGATGAGCGGCGACGTGCACCTGGGCCTGCCGGCGATCGTCTCCGCGCGTCTGCGCGCATCGACGTTCAGCGGCCGCATCCGCAGCGACTTCGGCGATGGCGCCGCATCGCGCGACAAGCGCCTCGAGGTCACGCTCGGCAGCGGCAGCGGGCAGATCCGGCTCGAAACCTTCAGCGGCGACATCGAAATCCGCAAACCGTGAACGGTCGGCCGATCACCGATCGGCGGTCAACGCGAGCACATCCCCGAGCAGCGCTTGTGCGGTGACCTCCGCACCGGCGCCGGGACCCTGGATCACGAGCGGCTGGTCGTGATAGCGCACCGTCGTCAGCGCGAACAGGTTGTCGTTGCCGGCCAGTCGCGCCGCGGGATGCGTCGGCTCGACGGCCACCAGCCCGACACTCGCGCGCCCCTGACTGTCGAGCCGTGCCAGCAAGCGCAGCAGCCTGCCTTCGCGCGCGGCCTGGGCGCGGCGCTGTTCCAGCGGCGCGTCGAGCTCGCTGGCGCGCGCGAGAAACGCCTCGACAGTGACCTCGCGTAGTCCGCCCGGCACGAGGCTCTCGACGTGCACCTCGTGCGCGTCGATCGCATGCCCGGCCGCGCGCGCCAGGATCAGCAGCTTGCGCGCGACATCGGCACCACCGAGATCGAGCCGCGGGTCGGGCTCGGTGTAGCCGCGCTGGCGCGCCTCGTGCAGCAGCGCCGAGAATGGCCGGCTGCCGTCGAAATTGTTGAACAGCCACGACAGCGAGCCCGAGAACACGCCATCGAGCGCGCGCAGTCGATCGCCGCACTGGCACAGCCGCAGCAGGGTCGACAGCACCGGCAGGCCCGCTCCCACCGTGGCCGCATCGCCATAGCGGCGGCGCCCCAGGCGGCTGGCATGGCGCAGCCGCTGCCAGCCTTCGAGTCGCTCGCCGAGCGCCGCCTTGTTGGCGCTGACCACGTGACAACCACGTGCGAGCCAATCGGCATGGTGAGCGGCAACGGCGCTCGATGCGGTGGCGTCGACGATGACCTGTTCGACCAGGCCGCTGTCGCGCAGCGCGCCGAGCAAGGCCTCGTCGTCGCGCGGCTGCACCGACGCCGCCAGCAGGCGCCGCGCGCGTGCCGGCACGATGCCGCGCGGATTGACCCACTGCCGCGTGGAGTCGGCGATCGCCACCAACTGCAGCGCGCCGGCCGCCGGCGTGGCAAGCAGTTCGAGCAGCGCGCGGCCGACGCCACCGACCCCAAGCACTACCAGCGCGACGCCAGCGCGCGCCGGATTGACGGCCGGCAGCGCGTTCATGCACACACCGGTTTGCGTTTGCCGGCAGCCGCGGCGCGCTGCAGCGCCGCCGCGAGATCACGGCACAGATCATCGCCGTCCTCGATACCGACCGACAGGCGCAGCAGGTCATCGCTGATGCCGGCGTTGCGCCGCGCATCGGCCGCCATCGAGGCATGCGTCATCGTGGCCGGATGCGCGATCAGGCTCTCGACGCCACCGAGCGATTCGGCCAGCGAAAAGAACTCCAACCCGTCGAGGCAGGCGGCGATCGCGTCGATGCCACCGGCGAGCTCGAAGCTCAGCATCGCACCGAAGCCGCGTTGCTGGCGCGCGGCCAGGGCGTGGCCGGGGTGGCTGTCCAGTCCCGGCCAGTACACGCGCGATACCGCCGGATGGGCGGCGAGCAGGTGGGCGACGCGCGCGGCATTGTCGCAGTGCGCGCGCAGGCGCGGCCCCAGCGTGCGCAGTCCGCGTAGCGTGAGGTAGCTGTCGAAGGGCGCGCCGGTGAGGCCAAGGCAATTGGCCCAGGCCTTGAGCTGCGCCGCCACCTCCGCGTCGCGCGCGACCACCGCGCCGCCGACCACATCGCTGTGGCCATTGATGTACTTGGTGGTCGAATGCACGACGACGTCGGCACCGAGCGCCAGCGGCTGCTGCAACGCCGGCGACAGGAACGTGTTGTCGACCACGCACAGCGCGCCGGCCGCGTGCGCAGCTTGCGCCACATGCCGGATGTCGGTGATGCGCAGCAGCGGATTGGACGGGGTTTCGACCCACACCAGCGCCGGCGCATCGGCCAACGCGAGCGCGAGCCGCACCGGGTCGGTCAGGTCGACGAATTCGACGCTGAACCGGCCCTTCCTGGCCCACGCATCGAGCAGACGCCAGGTGCCGCCATAGCAATCGTGCGCGGCGACGATGCGTCCACCGGGCGGCACCAGTTCGAGCGTCAGTGCCACTGCGGCCATGCCGCTGGCGGTCACCACACCACCGGCGCCGCCCTCCAGATCGGTGAGGGCGTGGGCGAGCTGGTCGCGGGTGGGATTGCCGCTGCGCGAATAGTCGTATTCGCGCTTGCGGCCGAAGCCAGCGAAGGTGTAATTGGTGCTCAGGTGCAGCGGTGGCACCACCGCGCCGTGCTGGGTATCACTCTCGATGCCCGCGCGTACGGCCCGGGTGGCAGGGGTCAAGCTCATGACAGGCTCCGCAAGGTGAGACAGGGGTCCAGGAGAGGCTTCCATGCCTCGCCGGGACGGCGGGTTGCAGGACGGGTTGAGCGCCACGACGCTGGGGGGAGACATCGCCACTCGCCGACCAGACCCGTTTCGAGCAGGACGCGGTCGGATGACCCCGCCCTTGTTCCACGATCGCTCCGTCGATCGCGGCAACCACGCAAACTTCAGTGTTCGAGCAGAGCCTCACGCAGCAAGGCGCCGACCTGGGCCGGCTCCTTGAGGAATCCGTCGTGGCCGTAGCGCGTGTCGATCACGTGCAGGGCCGCCGCGGCGCCGAGGCCGAGCTGCAGCTCGCAAAGGTCGGCCAGCGGCACCACGCGATCGGATGAAAAGCCGATCAGCGTGGTCGGCACGCGCACATCCCGCGGCGCCACCGCATGCAGGTCGATCGACTCCGACAGCGCCAGGAAGCGTTCGGCCGAGAAGCGCTGCGCAAAACGCGCGCCCGCCGCACGCAGCCAGCCTTCCTCGGCGAAGCGGTAGCGGCCGTCGACGAAGGCAGGCGCCGCGTCACAGCGCTCGGCGAACTCACGCTCGCCACGGTAGGTCGTCATCGCCAGCCGCCGGGCGAGGTCGAGCCCACGCGCGGTGTCGCCGTGGGCGCGGGCGAAGCGCACCACTTCGCGCTGGATGTTGCGGATCGCCACGCTGAGCGGATGCGCGCGATGCGCCCCCGCGATCGCGACCAGCCGGCCGAGCCGCTGCGGATGCCGCGCCGCAAACGCCAGCCCGACCATCGCGCCGTAGGACGCGCCCACGTAGGCACTGGCACGCCGCTCGCCGAGCGCATCGAGCAAACCGGCAATGGCGTCGGCCTGGTCCTCGCTGCCGACCGCCAGCGCGTCGGGGCCGAGATCGGCGGCGACGAGCCAGTCGATCGACAGCACGCGCTGGCGGCGCGTGTCGATGGCGCCGCCATCGCCTGCCACCGCGCTCCACCAGCCACCCACCGCGTCACCGTCGGTCACATGGCGATCGGCCGAAATGCCGCCCTGCACGATGACCAGGGCACCGCCGGCCGGCCCATGCAGCGACCAGCGCACGCGTACCGCGCGTGCGCCGCGTGCATGGCGTGGTTCGAACGTGACGAGTGTCTCGCCGCAACGCGGGCCGGGCTCGCTGCATGCCGGCATGAACGCCGCGCAAGCCGGCAGATCGGACGCGGCGGGGCGGGATTCGGCGTGGAAGGTCATGACAGCGCTCCTGTGGCGCCCATCGTGGCCGCGGTTCCGGAGCGAATGCGACGCCCGCACCGACCCTCATCGGTACCGTCGTCGCTCATCTCTCGGTGGCTGCGCCTGCGCGCAGCCGCCGCGGGAGTTGGCACCGTGGCGGGCGGCAACGGCCGTTGCGACCATTGCTGCCCCGCTGGTTGCCCCGGCTTCGCTGGGCCTGTCCCTCAGCCGGTCTCGATGAGCAGTGGCCGCCACTGTAGGGATCGTCATTTGTCATGTCAATAGGCGTTTAGACGTCTATCCATCCACATGACAAAAGATCATTTGGCGGCTGCGCCACGGCGACCGAGGCGCAACCGCGCTGCGGCGCCCGCGCGGGGACGCCGCGGCGCCATGCTGCGGCCGGCGCAAGCGGCTGGCGCCGGGCCGGCGCCGATCGCTGCTATCCTAGGCGGCTTTCCCCGCGTCCGTCGTGGCGACCATGTCCGAGCACTCCGAGCAAATGCGCCGTCGGCGCACCTTCGCCATCATCTCCCACCCCGATGCGGGCAAGACCACGCTCACCGAAAAGCTGCTGCTGTTCGGCGGCGCGATCCAGCTCGCCGGCAGCGTCAAGGGCCGCAAGGCCGCGCGCCACGCGACCTCCGACTGGATGGCGCTGGAAAAGGAGCGCGGCATCTCGGTGACCAGTTCGGTGATGCAGTTCCCCTACGAGGGCAAGATCGTCAACCTGCTCGACACGCCGGGCCACGCCGACTTCGGCGAGGACACCTACCGCGTGCTCACCGCGGTCGACTCGGCACTGATGGTGATCGACTGCGCCAAGGGCGTGGAGGAGCGCACGATCAAGCTGATGGACGTGTGCCGCCTGCGCGACACGCCGATCATGACCTTCATCAACAAGCTCGACCGCGAAGGCCGCGCGCCGATCGAACTGCTCGACGAGGTGGAATCGGTACTCAAGATCCCGTGCACGCCGGTGACCTGGCCGATCGGCATGGGGGCGCGCCTCAAGGGCGTCTACCACCTGCTGCTCGACGAGGTGCACCTGTTCGAACCCGGACGCAATTTCACGCGCCAGGATTCGACGATCTTCCAGGGGCTCGATGACCCTCAGCTCGCTGCCCGCATCGGCGGCGCTGCACTGACCGAGCTGCGTGAGGAACTCGAGCTCGTGCGCGGCGCCTCGCACGCGTTCGACGTCGACGCCTATCGCGCCGGCCGCCTCACCCCGGTGTTCTTCGGCTCGGCGGTCAACAATTTCGGCGTGCAGCTCCTGCTCGACTTCTTCGTCGAGCATGCGCCGGCGCCGCGCGCACGCGCCACCACCACGCGGTTGGTCGAGCCGACCGAAGAGGGCTTCAGCGGCTTCGTGTTCAAGATCCAGGCCAACATGGACCCGGCCCACCGCGACCGCGTCGCGTTCCTGCGCGTGTGCAGCGGCCGCTACGATGCCGGCATGAAGATGCTGCACGTGCGCACCGGCAAGGAACTGCGCGTGGCCAATGCGCTGACCTTCATGGCCTCGGACCGCGAGATCGTGGCGACGGCCTGGCCGGGCGACGTGATCGGCCTGCACAACCACGGCACGATCTCGATCGGTGACACGTTCACCGCCGGCGAAGCGCTGTCGTTCACCGGCATCCCCAACTTCGCGCCCGAACTGTTCCGCCGCGCGCGACTCAGGGATCCGCTCAAGATGAAGGCCTTGGTCAAGGGCCTGGCGCAGCTGTCCGAGGAAGGCGCCACGCAGTTCTTCCGCCCGCTGATGTCCAATGACCTCGTGCTCGGTGCGGTCGGCACGCTGCAGTTCGACGTGGTCGCCTACCGCCTCAAGGACGAATACGGCGTCGATGCGGCATTCGAGACCGTCGGCGTGGTGACTGCGCGCTGGGTGTACTGCGACGACGAGCGCAAGCTGGCCGAGTTCCGCGAGAAGAACGCCAGTCACCTCGCGGTCGACGCCGCGGGCCAGCTCGTGTATCTGGCGCCGTCGCGCGTCAACCTGCAGTTGGCGCAGGAACGCGCGCCAGGCATCGAGTTCGCGGCCACGCGCGAGCACGCCCACGCCGTCGCCGCCGACTGAACCCGCCGATGCGGGCCGACGTCCGGCGTGGCCGGGCGCCGCGCGCGAGCGGTGGCCGAATACTCAGCTGCCTTCGGAAAAGTCGCTGCGGAACAAGCGATCGGCAGCGGCCGGAGCGGCCGGTTGGCGCAATTCCTCGCCCGAGGCGAAGATGCGGTCGCTCGTGGCGGCGACATGCGCAGCACCGGCCGCACCGGTCACGCTTGCCATCTGCTGGCGTTCGCTGCGCTCGTGCAGCATGAAGGCCCCCACGGCCAGCACGAGGCTGGCCGCCATCGCGCCGAACCAGCGCAGGTGCACGACGTGCGCGTGACGGCGCGCCACATCGCCCTGCCGGCGCGCCGGTGCGCGCAGGCGCTGCACCTGCGTCGCCAGTTGCTCCGACTCGATCTGCAGCTCGCCGAGCATGCGCGCCAGATCGGCGTGGGCAGCCGACTCGGCCAGCGCGCGCGTCGCCTCGGCACGCCGCAGCGCGTCGGCCGGCTTGCCGGCCAGCACGGCGAGCAGGGCGTCGGCATCCACAGCCGGCGCGGCGCCACCAGCGGTGGCGCGGCGATACAGGTTCGAAAGCGACATCGTGTTCATGGCATCAGTCTTCAAAATCGCCCAATCCGAGTTCGCGCAGTCGTTGCTTGAGGCCCTCCAGCCCGCGCGAAACCAGTTTCCGTGCCGCCTCGGCCGAGGGAATCCCGGCGATGTCGGCGATCTCCTGCAGCGAAAAGCCCTGCAGGTGCAATGCAATCGGCAGGCGACGGCGCTCCGGAATCTCGGCCAGACAGCGCTGCAGCCCTTGCATGTGCTGCAGGTCGCCTGCCCGCCGTTCCGGCGCCACCGGCGCCAGCTCGACGTCGAACGTTCCATCGTCCTCCTCCGGCAACGGCTCCGCCGCCCGGACCTGGGCCCGTCGCAAGGCATCGATGACCGTGCTCGCAACGACCCGCTGCACATAAGACGCATGGAAGGCCCCGGACCGGTCACGCTCGAGCGCATGCCACAGCCGGATGCGCACTTCCTGCTCGACGTCGGCCGGGTCGATGCCGTGCTTGTCCAGGCCATAGCCGACCAGCAGCGCACGGACGCGGCTGCCGTAGGCGGCCAGCAGCTCTTCCAGACGGGTGTGGACGGGATCGTTGGGGGCGCTCATGCGGGAAGGCGCGGCCTATGCTGCGCGGGCTCTGCGGGAAAGGGATGCGGCGGCGCCGCACGCCAAGTGTAACGGGCCACCCGGCCCGCCGTGGTCGTTCAGGCCGGTTGCTGCAGCAGCGGCGGCAGCGGGCAATGCAGCGCAGCGCAGACCGTACGCAGCAGTTCGGCCTCGGCCAGCGTCACCAGGCCGTCGGCGCTGATCACGCGCACGAGCGCCTGCACCAGGCATTCCTTGCCTACCGGCAGCAGCAGGTCGAGCTGCGGCAAGGCGCGATCGAGCGCGGCCTTCCAGTCGTCCGGCGGCCGGTAGTCGATGCGCGCGTCGGGCAATACCTCGTGCAGGCCCAGGCCAAAGGCCTGCCGCGCCCGGGCCTCGTCGGCATGACCATGCCGGGCGAGGATCGCGAGCAGGTCATGCAGGGCACCGGCAAGCTGCGGCAGGCGGCGGCGCCCAATGACGAAGGCAGCCGTCGGGTCGAGTGCATCGATGACCTGCACGCGCACCAGTGTCGCCAGGCAATACTCGCCCAGCGTCACCCGACCGTCGGCATCGATGAGCGCACGCAGCGTCGCCATGAAGCGGTCCAGTTGCGGCCGAGGGCGACGCCGCAGCGCCGGGAATGCCAGCGCCGCCAGCGGCAGGCGCTGCATCGGATGGAGCGTCGCCACCGCGCTGGCCAGTTCCGCCGTCAGGTCGGCAATGACCGGTCCCCATGCGTCGGCCACGAGCTGCAGCTGCCGCGCGCGAACCGCCGCGCCCTCGCCTGCCGACAGCGCGAACAGCAGCGGCACTGCGCGCTCGCCGTCGCGGGCCGCGAGGCGCAAACGCGGCGGCAACGCGGCGCGCAGGCGACGCGCCGCAACGCTGTCGTCGTTGCCGGGATTGCCGACCTGGGCCGCCACGCCGCGCGGCGTCACGCGCACGCGCACGGCGTGGTCAGGCAGAGCATCGACCGGTCCGCGTGCGGGCCTGGCCACGCTCGCGCGCGGCGCCAGACCGGCGATCGATACGTCATCACGCGCCGCGGCGTCGGCCGCAGCCACCGGCTGCGACCAGGCCTCAGCGATTACCTGCCATTCGCCGACGGCGAAGGCGGGATCGAGACGCCGGATACGATCCACCAGCGGCGGATGCGTGGCCAACCAGGGGCGACGGCCCACGCCATCGCTAAACAACATGTGCGCCACTTCATCGCTGTTGCTGCTGGCCAGCTTGGAGCCTTCGGCGAGCGCACCGATCTTCTTGAGCGCACCGGCAATGCCCTCGGTCTGGCGCGTGAACTGCACGGCCGAGGCGTCGGCCAGGTACTCGCGCTGACGCGAGATCGAGGCCTGGATCACGCGCGCCAGCACCACGCCGATGTAGCCGACCGCAAACAGAGCCAGCCCGACGACAGCGGCCATGCCGGCTCTGCGCCCGCGGCCCGAATCCTGGGCGATCCTGCGCCCGATCGTGGCCAGCGCGAGGATGCCGAACACCATGCCGACAAGGCGGATGTTCAGGCGCATGTCGCCATTGAGAATGTGGCTGAATTCGTGACCGATCACACCCTGCAATTCGGCGCGCGTGAGCTTGTCGAGCGCGCCGCGCGTGACCGTGATCGCCGCATCGGCCGGCGTGAAGCCGGCAGCAAACGCATTGATGCCGGTCTCTTCCTCGAGCACGAACACCTGCGGCACGGGCACCCCCGAGGCGATTGCGATTTCCTCGACGACATTGCGCAGGCGCCGCCAGGCGAAGTGGCTGGTGTCGGTCGGCACCATGACCCCGCCCAGCCCCGCCGCCACCGCCGCCCCACCGGCGCGCAGCGTGGCGGTGCGGTACAGGGAGCCCACTGCGATGAGCGCGGCAACGAGCGCACTGAGCATCAGCACACCCTGCGGTCGCACCCCGCCCGCATGCCCGAGCGTAAGGAGCAGCACCACGTCGGTCGCGGCGACCACTCCGAGCACGACCAGCGCGAACAGCACGAGCATGCGCCGCGTGTCGCGGCGGGCACGTTGCTGGTGGGCAAAGAAGTTCATCGGCGCAAGCCCTCACTCACGCGGCGTGCATCGCGCGCGCCGGGGCGCGGCGCGTGCGGCTCGTCAACTGAACGACACTTTGGGCACTTCGCGCTTGGTCTCCGACTCGATCGCCAGTTGCTGCGCCGGCTGGAACGCGAACATGTTGGCGACGATCGATCCCGGAAACTGTTCGCGGCTGATGTTGTAGTTCATCACCGCGTCATTGAAGGCCTGGCGCGCGAAGGCAACCTTGTTCTCGGTCGTCGACAGCTCTTCGCTGAGCTGCATCATGTTCTGGTTGGCCTTGAGATCGGGATAGGATTCCGACAGCGCGAACAGCCTGCCCAGCGTCTGCGTGAGCGCATTGTCGGCGCCGGCAAGCTGCTGCATCGCCGCCGCATCCCCCGGACTGGCCTTGGCGGCCGATAGTCCCGCCATTGCCGAGCTGCGCGCCTGCACCACTGCCTCGAGCGTGTCGCGCTCGTGCTTCATGTAGGCCTTGACGGTCTCGACGAGATTCGGAATCAGGTCGTAGCGGCGCGTGAGCTGCACGTCGATCTGGGCGAACGCGTTCTTGTAGCCGTTGCGTCCTGCGACGAGGCCGTTGTAAAGCGCCACGCCATACAGCAGCACGCCGACGACAACGGCCAGGAATACCAACATTCCCATGTTCATTTCCTCAGCTGGATGTAGCTAGAATCCGCTCCGATTGGAGCATATAGCAGGCGCTGCCCACGCGCACGAAGCCACGGGCAACGCTGCCGGAGACTGAATTGAGCCGTCGTTCATGCGTGGCGGGCATCGCACTGGCCGCCGTCGTCGCCAGCTTTGCCGGCGTGTCAGCCCCTGCCGTGGCCGCAGCGGCGGCGCGACCGTCATCCTCGAGCGTCAGGCAGAAGTTGCCGCCGGCAGCTGCCCGCGGCAAGCGCGCCAACCACCGCGCGCCGGTGACCGTGCCGGTGCCGGTGAGCGTGCCGCTGGCCGATGCGCGCGCAATGGCGAGCGTGGACGTGGGCGCGGTGGCGCGCGAGTTCGACACCTGGCTGGACGGAGTGGCCGCGGCGAACGCGGTAGCGGGACTGGCCGTCGCCGTGGTCAACGACGATCAGGTCGTGCTCGAACGCGCCATCGGCTTTGCCGACGTGGCCACTGCCGAGCGGGTCACGCCACAGACGGTATTTCGACTGGCCTCGCTGTCGAAGGCCTTCGCCACCGCACTGACCGGACTGCTGGTCGATGACGGGCGCATGCAGTGGGATACGCGCGTGGCCGACCTGCTGCCCACCTTCGCCTTGAGTGATGCCGCCGCCGGGGCGCAACTGACGGTGCGCGACATCCTCAGCCATCGCGTCGGGCTACCCCACAATACCTATGACCGCCTGCTGGAGCAGGACGAACCGTATGAACTGCTGGTGGATCGGCTCAAGGACGTGCCGATGACGTGCCCGGTCGGCGAGTGCTATGGCTACCAGAACATCGCCTTCAGCCTCATCGGTGACGTGGTCTTCGCCACCACCGGCGACTTCTACTACCACCAGGTCGAAAAGCGCATCTTCCATCCGCTTGGCATGCGTAGCGCGACCTATGGCCGCGATGCGCTGGAAGCCTCACCCGGCTGGGCGCGACCGCATCGGCGCAGCGCGGCCGGCTGGGTGGCGTTCGCGCCGACCGAGGCCTACTACCGCGTGGCGCCGGCTGCCGGCGTCAATGCCAGCCTGCGCGACATGGAGCAATGGCTCATGGCCCAGATGGGCGCGCGTCCCGACGTGCTGTCGCCCGCGCTGCTCGATACGCTGCACACGCCACTGGTGGAGACTCGGCGCGACCTGCACGTCTCGCCATGGCGTCGTGGCCGCCTGCGTGACGCCCAGTACGCGCTGGGCTGGCGCGTCTACGACTACGCCGGCCAGACGCTGATCTTCCATGCCGGCGCGGTGCAAGGTTACCGCGCCATGATCGCATTCCTGCCGCACCAGCGCTTCGGCGTCGTCATGCTGTGGAATTGCGAGAGTGCCACCCCGGGCGGCCTCGTGCCGATGCTGCTCGATCGTTATCTGGGCCTGCCCGAAGTGAACTGGGCCGGCATCGAGCGTGGCACCGAGCCGAGCGACGACGGCAGCAGCCTCGGCGGCCACGACTGAGACCGGCCACTCCACGCCAGCGGGCCGCCGCGATGGGTCACGGCAACCACGGCGCGCCGTGATCGGCGCCTCGTGGCCCGCATGCGCAGCATGGTCGGGCCGCGTCGCGCGCGGAACTTCGGCTGGGCGCGTCGATGTCGATGCGCGGCGCGGCGCCACCTGCGGCAACCGCACCACATTCCGCCGGGCAAGTCGTGCCCAGCGGAATGCATCCTGCGCGCGCTAGCGATCGAGCGAGAACTCGATGCGGCGGCGCAAGGTCGAAGCGACGGGTTGGCCGTTGTCCAACTTGGGCTCGAACTTGGCGCGTTCGATCGCGCGCACCGCTTCGCGGTCGAACACGCGCGCCGGCTGCGAGGACACCACGTGCACGTTCTGCACCTCGCCGTTGGCGGCCACCGTGAACTCCACCTCGACCCAGCCGCTTTGCCCATTGCGGGCGGCGGCCGGCGGGTAGACCGGGCGCGGCGCAGTGACCACGCGCACGTCACGCGTTTCGCCCTGCGGCGTCACCGCCGGTGCTGGCGTCGGCGCCGGTGTGGCGGTTGCAACCTCGGCCGGGCGCGGCGTGGCCGCAGCGGTACTGGTCGCCGGTGCCGCAGCGGCCGCTCCGGTGGCGGGCGTCTCGGGGGTGGTGGCAGCCGTTTGCGGCCGCGCGGCGGCGGCCGCGGCGGCAGCCTCCTGCTGCGCCTTCACCGCGAGATCACGCTCGGCCTGCTTCTTCTTGGCGTCCATCTTGCTGCGCAGGATGGTCAACGTGTAGTTGCTTGAATCGGCCTTGGTGAGCAGATCCATGATGCGCGTGGCTTCGTCCGTGTTGCCCTGGTTGATCTGGTCCTCGACGCCGGCAGTGGCGAACGGGAACAGCTCGCGCAGCGCGTCCTTGGCATTGGTGTTGTCGGGCTGCTTGTCGAGAATGCGCAAGTAGTATTCCAACGCGTTGTTGCCCGGCGGCGCCACCATGCGGTTGTCGGCCATCGCCTTGCGCGCTTCACCATAGAGCTGATCGACGGTGAGATCGGCCTGGGCAGCACCTTCGGTGGCAGTGGCTGCGGCGCCAACCGCTGGCGCAGCGGCATTGCGCTGCGGTGCCGTCGCCTCCGGCCCGCCGCCGGAGCGCCCGAGCAGGAACCACGCGACCACCGCCGCGATCACGACTACGGCAATGGCAATCGCGAGCTTTGGCGACACCGCGCCGCGCATGGCGTGAAATCGCAACGGGACCGTCCCGGCTGCGCTGCCCGCACCGCGGGCCTGGACAACTGTTGCTGCGCCGTTGACGTTCGGCATGGTCAAACCCCCTGGTCGAGCGTGGCCGTCACCACGCGGATGCATAAAGTATCGCCATCAGGGGTTGAATTGCATCCCTTTTCGCGGCAGCCGCGCGGATGATCGATGCCAGGGCGTGGATCGGCGCTCGACGGACAGGCGCTTCGAGCGCTCGCGCGGCAGATGCGCGCGGGACCGGGGGGAGGCGAAACGGGGAGGACGCGCGGCGGGAGAATGCCTCTCCCCGCGCTGGGCTGATCCACGGGGAGAGGCGAACGCAGAACCGATTGCAACTTCTACGACGCTTGCATCGGCGGGTTTGGAACCGGCGAACCCTGCTGCCTGATCCAGGCTGCAGGGCCGCCGCGACACACATTGAAACACCAACAGGGCATGTTGCCATGCCCGCTTCGGACTCTCTTACTTCTTGGCAGCCTTCTTGACGGCCTTCTTGACGGCCTTCTTGGCAACCTTCTTCACGGCCTTCTTGGCAGCGCCGGTCTTGCGTGCGGTGGCGGTCTTCGCCTTCGCCGTGGTCTTCTTGACAGCCTTCTTCACGGCTTTCTTGGCGGCCTTCTTTGCGGGTTTCTTTGCAGCTGCTTTCTTCGTAGCCATATCGCGTCTTAGCTCCTCGTCAGTTGGCAGTGGTTGCCCAGTAAAAGCATGAAGGAACGCTTCGCAGAGCAGGTCGCTGTTGGTGGCGTGACGAAGGTTCGCGACCTGGCGGCGAGTACGTTCGTCGGATAACAGCCTCAAGACATGAAAGGGAATCGACACCGTGATCTTTTTCACCGAACCAGCCTTGGTGCCATGGTCGACATAAGGGGGGATGAAACGAGTCGCAGTCATGATTCCTTTTTCAGTCCGTCACGCCGCGGCAGAAATTATTACTGTCAAGTGCGCGTGTCAACAAATATCTGAGCCGAAACAACAGCTTTCTGAAGCGACCAAAATCACCTCCGGAGCCCCCTGGAATCACCGCATGATGGCTGGGCGAAAATGCCGCGTAGCCATCCAGCCATCTATACCGCCATACGTGCAAAAGTCACGGCGTCACAAATAGTGCATGATTCAGGCACTTTTGCCGCATGCCTGCGCGTGACGCAGCCGCCGACATCACGATCAACCGCGTATTCCGCCTGCGCGCCCATGGCACTCGCCGGGCGCCCTGACGGGGGCGGCGGAGGCGGCGTGCAAGTAAACGCCGCCTGTCTCGCGAGCCGTCGCGAGTGCCGTCGCCGCCGCCATCGGCGGCACTCGTGCGCCCACCGCAACACCTCATCGGGTGCCGCACACTCATCGCGATCACGCCTCGCACACGCGCACGCCGTGCGTGTCGAACAGCACGCAAGGCAGGGTGCGTCATGTCCACGCGCGGGCTCGCATCGATCACACGTCCAATGAAAAAGGGCGCCGCAGCGCCCTTGTTTCGCTTCTGTCGCAGGCGCGGCTCAGCCGTCGTCGCCTTCGATCAGTTCGGCATAGGCATCGGGATCGAGCAGCTCGTCGAGTTCATCGGCGAGGTTGTCGGGCTTGACCACGAACAGCCAGCCGTCGCCGTAGGCGTCCTCGTTGATCGTCTCGGGCTTGTCGGCGAGCGCGGCGTTGACCGCGACAATCTCGCCCGACACCGGCGAATAAATGTCGGATGCCGCCTTGACCGATTCGACCACGGCGCAGGCATTGCCAGCCTTGACCGTGTCGCCAACGCTCGGCAGCTCAACGTAGACGAGGTCACCGAGCGCACCCTGCGCGTGGTCGGAGATCCCGACGGTCACCGTACCGGCATCTTCGACGCGCGCCCACTCGTGGGACGTGTTGAACTTCAGATCGCCCGGGATTTCTTGCATGGCACACGTCCTGATCGGATGAGGTGGAAAGATGATGCGACGGACCGCGCGAGGATTCTACATCGCCGCCGGCCAACGCAAAGCGGACGCCGCGCTCAGGCCTCGAGCTGGCTGCGGCCGTCGCGCACGAACGGATACTTGACCACCCGCACCGGCACCAGCCGGCCGCGGATGTCGACCTGCAGGCCAGCATGCGCGCCGACCGGCACCCGCGCGAACGCGATCGACTTGCCGAGCGTCGGCGCGAAGCTGCCCGAGAGGATTTCGCCGTCGCCGAGCGGCGTCGCGACTCGCTGACCGTGGCGCAGGACACCCTTGTCGTCCATGACCAGGCCAATCATGACGCGCCCGACGCCGGCGGCCTGCTGCTGTTCGAGCGCGTTGCGGCCAATGAAGTCCCGCCCCGCGTCGAGCGCAATCGTCCAGCCCAGGTTGGCCTCCCATGGCGAGACCTCCTCGTCCATGTCCTGCCCGTACAGGTTCATGCCGGCCTCCAGGCGCAGCGTATCGCGCGCGCCCAGTCCACACGGCACCACGCCGGCATCCTTGAGGCGATCCCACAGCGCGACCGCGTCGCGCGCCGCGACGATGATCTCGAAGCCATCCTCACCCGTGTAGCCGGTGCGCGCGATGAACAGCCTGATCGCGTCCGGACCTTCGGCTTCGGCGGCGACGAACTTGCCGATGGCGGCCACGCCCTCGCGCGTGGCCGGCGACAGCAGGCCGAGCATCTTGTCACGCGCCTGCGGCCCCTGCACCGCGATCATCGCCAGGTCACTGCGCTCGGTGACCGCGACCCCGAACGGCGCTGCGTGGGTGTTGATCCAGGCCAGGTCCTTGTCGCGCGTGGCGGCATTGACGATGACACGGAAGAAATCGTCGGCAAGGAAATAGACGATCAGATCGTCGATCACCCCGCCACGCTCGTTGAGCATGCACGAGTACAGCGCCTTGCCCGCCTTCTTGAGCTTGTCGACGTTGTTGGCCAGCAGGCGGCGCAGGAACTCGCGCGTGCGCGGCCCGTGCAGATCGACCACGGTCATATGCGAAACGTCGAACATGCCGGCGTCGCGGCGCACGGCGTGGTGCTCCTCGATCTGCGAACCATAGTTGAGTGGCATGTCCCAGCCGCCGAAATCGACCATGCGGGCGCCGAGGGCGCGATGGGTGTCGTTGAGTACGGTCTTGCGTGTCATGGGCCTGCCGCCTGCCTAGGATCCAGCCGCGCATTATCGCGACATCCGGGCCGCGTTGTCTGCGCCGACGGTGCACCGCGCGCCGCTGCCGCCGCGGCGCGCGGCGGCAGCGCCTGCAGCTCAGTGCGGAGCGTCCACCGCGCGCACCACGAGCGTGGTGCCGCGCAGGGCTACCACCTCGACCTTGGTACCGGCCGCGACATCCTCGCTGCCTTCACCAAGCCATTCGCCATCGCCGACCTTGACCTTGCCGCGACCGTTGATGAAGGCCTCGCTCACGATCACATGCCGGCCGATCATGCGCTCGCCACGGCGATTGAGCAGCGGCTGGTCGTCACGCTGCTCGGCGAGTGGGCGGATGAACCACCAGTACACCAGGCACGAAGCGACACCGAACAGCGCGAACAGCACGGCCTGTGCGAGCGCCGGCAGCGCCGGCGCCAGCCAGGTCACGACACCCATCGCCGCTGCGGCGATGCCGATCCACAGCATGAAGTAGCCCGGCGCGATCATCTCGACGCCGACCAACGCCAAGGCCAGCAGCCACCAACCGTAATGTCCAAGGAACTCGTTCATGTCATGCCTCGACGCGAGCAGGGGAAGTGGCCATCAGCGCGGCGGCAGCGGCGGCGGATTGCGCGGCGCACTGGCACGCTTGTCGGCTTGCGCGCCGAGCGCTTCCTTGGCCAGCTCGGCGATGCCGGCCAGCGAGCCGATCACGCCGGTGGTCTCGACCGGCAACAGCAGCATCTTCTGGTTGGGCGAATCGGCCATCGCCTTGAGCGCCTCGACATATTTGTTGGCGACGAAGTAATTGAGGGCGTTGACATCGCCATTGGCGATCGCCGCCGACACGACCTCGGTGGCCTTGGCTTCGGCCTCGGCCAAGCGCTCGCGCGCCTCGGCCTCGCGGTAGGCCGCTTCCTTCTGGCCTTCAGCGGCGAGGATCACCGACTGCTTCTCGCCGTCGGCCTTGAGAATCGCCGCCTGGCGCAGGCCTTCGGCTTCGAGGATGTTGGCGCGCTTCTCGCGCTCGGCCTTCATCTGCCGCGCCATCGAATCGACCAGGTCGCGCGGCGGCTGGATGTCCTTGAGCTCGATGCGCGTGACCTTGAGGCCCCAGGGATGGGTCGCCTCGTCCACCACCTTGAGCAGCGCGGCGTTGATCTGGTCGCGCTTGGACAGCGACTCGTCGAGATCGAGTCCGCCGAGCACGGTACGGATGTTGGTCATCACGAGGTTGATGACGGCGATCTCGAGCGCGGCGACCTCATAGGCCGCCTTGGCGGCGTCGAGCACCTGGTAGAACACCACGCCGTCGACACGCACCACCGCGTTGTCCTTGGTGATGACGTCCTGCGACGGCACCTCGAGCACCTGCTCCATCATGTTCATCTTGCGCCCAACCGTCTGCACGATCGGAATCAGCACGTGGAAGCCGGGCGTCAACGTATGGGTGTACTTGCCCCAGCGCTCGACCGTCCATTCGTAACCTTGCGGGACGATACGCACGAGCTTTGACAGCAGGATGATCGCGACGACGAACACGACCAGTGCAACGAATCCACTCACGGCTCTCTCCAATCGATGTGGCCCGCCGAGTATACGGCGGCATCGACCGTCAGGGCCGGCTCAGGCCGACGGCGACCGGGGCAGGATCAGGGTCGCGCACAGGCCGCCGCCGATGCGATTGACCAGCTGCACGCGGCCACCATGTGCCTCGGCGATCTCGCGCACGAGCGCCAGCCCCAATCCGGAACCGGCACGCTTGGTCGAATAGAACGGCAGCAGGGCGTTGGCGAGCACAGCCGCGCCCATGCCCGCGCCGCGATCGGCCACGGCCAGTCGCACGCCCTGCCCGGTCGACGTCACCTCGAGCTCGATGGCGCTGGATGCACCGCCCGCTTCGTGAGCGTTCTTGAGCAGGTTGATCAGGGCCTGTTCGACCTGGGTGCGATCGAACCAGCCAGGATCCGCCGGCAACTCGCCGCGCCGCACGAACGGATACTGGCGCGCCAGCGCATCGAGGAATGGGCCCCACGCCACCACTTCGTGCCGCGGCGAGGGCAGCCGCGCGAAGCGGGCATAACCCTGGATGAAACTCTCCAGGTGATGCGTGCGCTCGGCCACCGTGTCGAACACCATCGACAGCCGGGCGACGTCGCCGCGCTGCGCGAGCTCACGCCCGGAATGGGCCAGCGAGCGGATCGGTCCGAGCGAGTTGTTGAGCTCATGGCTGATGATTCGGATCGCCTTCTTCCAGGTCGCCACTTCCTGGCGCGCCAACTCGCGGGTCAGGCGCCGGATCTGGATCAGGCGATGCGGGCGGCCCTGCAGGCTGAACGCGCGCAGCGCCAGCTGGAAGGTCTCCTCTTCACCGTCGAGTTCGACGCTGAACAGGCCATCGCTGCCGCTGGCCAACGCCTGCGCCAATGGCGCCGGCGTGGCCGCCACGAGATCGTCGAAGGCCATGCCCTGGATGGCCTTGCCGGCATTGAGGAGGTGGCGCGCGGCGAGGTTGGCATAGATGACGTGGCCGCCCGGCTCGACCAGCACGAGCGCGGTCGGCGTGTTCTGCACCACCGTATCGAGCAGCAGCTCGCGCTGGAACAGGTGTTGGCGCTGCTCGCGCAGCACGCGACCGAGCTCGTTGTGCGCGGCGATGAGCTCGCCGACTTCGTCGCGACGGCGCGCCGCGATCGAAAAGCTGAAGTCGCCGTCGCGGAACGCGCTGACGCTGCCGCTGAGCGCCCGGATCAGCATCGCCACCGGCTGCGCCAGCGTGCGTGCCGCCAACAGCGCCGGCACGGCCAGCAACACCACCGCCACGCCGGCGGCCAACAACGGCGAGTCGAGCCAGCGCCACAACGCGGCGGTCAGTGCCGCCGCGCCGACGATCGCCGCCATCAGGGCGGCGGCGAGTTTTCCTTCGAGCGAGAACAGGCGCATGGCGTCGGCGTTGAGGGGGCAACAAGCGGGTCGGTGGCACGGCGGGCGTCGCCAGATGGCGCGACGCATGCTTTTACCATTCCCTATCCGCCATGCCCAATTCCGCTGCCTGGCCACCCGCGCGGCGCAGGCGCACGCGCTGCGCTATTCGGCATTGCCGATTCCCATTTTTTCCATGCGCCGATACAGCGCCTGTCGCGACAGGCCCAGCTCGCTGGCGGCCTGGCTGATGACGCCGCGCGCATTGCGCAGCGCCGTCTCGATCATCGCGCGGTCGGGCTCGGCGTCGGCGCCACTGCGCACGCCGGTGGCGCGCTGCGCAGCCAGTCCGAGATCGCGCGCGCCGATCACGCCGCCGCTGCACAACAGGGCAGCGCGCTGCAGGGCATTCTTGAGCTCACGCACGTTGCCGGGCCAGTTGTGCGCCTGCAGCGCCGCTCGCGCACCTTCATCGAGCACCGCGGCGCCATCGAGCAAGTGCTCGGCCAGCGGCAGGATGTCGTCGCCACGCTCGGCCAGTGGCGGCAGCCGCAACTCGATGACGTTGAGGCGGTAGTACAGGTCTTCGCGGAAGCGGCCGTCGCGGATCAGTGCCGGCAGGTCGGCATTGGTCGCACTGATCACGCGCACCTTGACCTGGCGCGTGCGGCTCGATCCGAGCCGCTCGAACTGGCCACTCTCCAGTACCCGCAACAGCTTGGCCTGCCCGGCCAGCGGCAGGTTGCCGATCTCGTCGAGGAACAGCGTGCCACCGTCGGCCAGTTCGAAGCGGCCCTCGCGGGCCTTGCTGGCTGCGCCGGTGTAGGCACCCGGCTCGGCACCGAACAACTCGGCCTCGATCAGCTCCGATGGCAAGGCACCGCAGTTGACGGTCACGAACGGACCGGACTTGACCGCGGAGTTGGCCTGCACGATCTCGGCAATGCGCTCCTTGCCGGCGCCGTTGGGGCCGGTGATCAATACCGGGATGTCGGCACGCGCCACCTGGCAGGCCAGCTCAACCACACGCAGCGTCGCGGTCGATGCAAACACCAGGCCGCGCAGGTCGTACCGCTCGGCCAGTGCCCGTTGGCGACGGCGCCGCTCGTCGCGCAGGCGGCCGACCTCGCGCGTGGCCTCGGACAGCTCGAGCAGGTTCTCGACCGAGGCCAGCAGCTTGTTGTCGTCCCAGGGCTTGGACAGGTAATCGGCAGCGCCGGCCTTGACGAGCTCGACGGCCGTTTCCAGATGGGTCCAGGCCGTGAGCAGGATGATCGGCAGATCGGCCTGGCTGGCGCGGATCGCGCGGAACAGCGCCACGCCCTCCTCGCCCGACGTGGTGTCGGCCGTGAAGTTCATGTCCTGCACGACGAGATCGACGTGCTCGCGCGCGAGCAGCGCCAGGCCTTCGTCGGGGCCGGCTGCGTGCAGCGTGCGGATCTCGCGCAGGCCGAACAGCAGTTCGAGCGCGGTGCCCACTGCCGGGTTGTCGTCAATCACCAGTACCGTGCGCATTCGGGTTCGGTGTCCTTGGGTTGGGCGCATGCTGGCATGGATGCAGGCCGGCAGCGAAGGGTTGTCCGGGAGTCGGTGACGGTCGCCACGCGCCGGTGTTGGCTTGGCCGGCGACCGCAGCCGGGCGTGGTGGCGGCGCGGTTCGCGCGCGCCTCGTGCGTGCGAGTGCCGTGGCGCCGGCACGCCGCATCACACCGACCTCGTGGCCAGGGCCGGCGGCACGCGCGAAGCGCGCAGCGCCGGGCCCAGCACGGCCAACTGGCCCAGCAGCCACAGGCAGGCGAAGCCGACCGGCACATAGTGCCAGGGCAGTCGCGGCGCCTGGTACTCGCGCATGAGCCACAGGCTCAATGCATAGGCGAGCACGCCGCCAACGACGAGGCCGAGTGTGGTGATGATGAAGTTCTCGGTGTGAAAGTAGCGCAGGATGTCCCAGCGCGTCGCACCCAGCGCACGCCGCGTGCCGATCTGGCGCGTGCGCTGTGCCACCCAGAAGCTGGCCATGCCGACGATGCCCAGGGCGGTGATCGCCAGCAGGGCGACGATCACGGCACCAAGGATGATCGCCATCGCGCGATCACCCGCGTATCCATCGGCGCGCACCTGTTCCATCGTCCGCACCCTGCCGATGATGCGGCTGGGATTGGCCTGGATCATGGCTTGCTCGACGCCCTGCATGACCTCGTCACGCCGTCCCGGCTCGGCCCGCACGAGATAGCGCGTGACGTTGCCATAGGGCAAGTAGGCCGGCATGAGGCTCGAATTGTCGATGAAATCCGCGTCGAGCCATGGTGTCTGCAAGTGATCGACGATGCCGATGATCGTGGTCGGCGGTCCCTCGTTGTCGTAGTAGACCTGCTTGCCGAGCGCGCCGCCTTGCGGAAACAGCCTGGCGGCGAGCGCACGGGTGATGATGACCGTGGTTGGCACGTTGCGGTCGTTCATGCTGCGGAAGCCGATTTCCTCGGGCCTGAAATCGCGCCCCTCGACCAATTTGAGGCCATAGCTCGACAGGCCATGCGCGTCGACCATGTACAGGGCGGTGTTGGCGGTCGAGGTGGCCTGCCTGGGCTGCAGGCTGACGCCGGTCGACCAACCGCTCTCGCTCATCGGCACCGAGATGATGCTGGTTGCATCGACCACGCCGGGCAGGCCGCGCAGCAGCTGCAGGTCGCCCTGCTGCACGCTCTTGACGTCGTAGCCTTGGCCAAACCCCGTGCTGTTGAACAGGAACGTGTCGGCCTCGTTCATGCCGCTCGGGCGCTGCATGCGTTCGAGTCGTTCGCTGACGATGAACAGCGCGTTGGACACGATCGCCAGAGTCAGCGCGACCTGCAAACCGATCAGGATCATCGATACCTTGCTGCGCAGCAGTGCGGAAAGGATGGGGCGGATTTCCATGGCTTTGGTCCGGGAAGGGTGATGGGTGTTGGGTGATCCGTTGTTCGCGATCCGATCCGGCGCTGTTCCGGATCACGAATCACGATGCGCGGATTTCACATCTTCAACTGCGCCGCAGGTTGCACGCGGCAGGCGCGCCAGGTCGGATACAGACCCGCCAGCACGGCCGCCGCCACCGACAGCGCGATCGTTGTCGCGACCATCGTCCAGTCGAGCGTGGCCACGCTCTTGTAGTCGGTGTACAAGGCGCGCACTGCCAGCAGGCCCAGACCAGTCAGGGCCAGGCCCAGCACGCCACCGCTGATGCCGATCACGCCCGACTCGATCAGAAACTGCTTGAACACCTCGCGCCGGCTGGCACCGAGCGCACGTCGCAAACCGATCTCGCCGGCCTTGCGCGTGAACTTGGCCAGCAGCAGGCCGATGGTGTTGACCAGACACACCAGGAGGAAGGCGAAACCGAGGCCGGTCTGCACCTGCACGTCGCTCGACACCACCTTCTGGTCGGCCATCCACTCATTGACGTCGAGCAGGCGATTGTTGAGCGGGCGCGGGAAGCGGCCGAGCTTCTTCTGCTCATTGACGTAGGCGTCGAGGAAGGCCCGATATTCGGCCAGGCGCGCTGGCGAGCGCAGTTCCACCCACATCTGGATCCACACGCAATCGGAGTCCAGGTACGCTTCCCAGCCGGCATTGGGCGCGCGCCAGCAGGAGTTGTTGCCGTTGGCACGCTGCTTGAGGTCGATGCCGGTCGTGAACGGCATGAACAGTTCCTCGGGCTCGTTGAATGCACCCACCGTGAGGTCGTAGTAGCGCGCGCGCAATTTCCAGTCATCGAGCACGCCCGTGACTGTGTAGTCGGTGCCATCCAGGCGCACGCGCCGGCCCACGCTGTCCTCGCCACCGAACAGCTTTTCGTTGATCTCCTTGCTGAGCACCAGCACGCGCGCATGCGCCTGGTCCTGCTCATGGTCCCAGCCACGGCCGTATTTGAAGGGCGGCTCGAACATCGTGAAGAAGTCGGCGTAGGTCACCCGCACCAACGACTGGAACGGCTTGATCTCCGGGTTGTCGGGCTGCACCGGCAGCGCGAGCTTGAACATCGCGGTCTGGCGATCGGCCTTGCCGGCCGCCATCAGCGCGGTGGCATCGCGATAGGTCACCTGGTCGGGCGGGCGACCGTCCGGACGGTAAGGCTCGTCCGGGCTCCAGTTGTCGAGCTGCACGTAGTGCAGGATGCTGCTCTTGGACGGGATCGGGTCGCTCCCCATCATGTGCATGACGGTCAGCGTGGTCATGCTGGCGGCGATGCCGAGCGCGATGCCGACGACCATCAGCACGGTGAGCACCGGGTTGCGCCTGAGGCTGCGCAGGCCGAGTTGAAGGTAGTAGGAAAACATGGGTACTCCTGCTTGCCTTGTCCGCGCGGGAGAAGGTGGCGCGGCGGCGCCGAATGAGGGAAAGACCTTGCACACGTCAACCGATCGCTGCTCGAAGGCGCTTCCCTCGTCCGTCCTTCGGCCATCTCCTCCCGCAGGGAGAACGAAACACTCAAGCCATTGCGCGTGAGGCGTCGCCGTCGCGCACACTGCGGACCAACATCGGTTCGCTGTCGAAATCCGTCACCTGGCCATCGATGACATGCACGTTGCGGTGCGCGCGCGCGGCCAGTTCGGGATCGTGGGTGACCATCACGATGGTGGTGCCCTGGCGGTTGATCTCCTCGAGCAGCTCCATCACGCCGCGCGCCATCAGCGAGTCGAGGTTGCCGGTCGGCTCATCGGCCAGCAGCAGGCGCGGCGAGCCGGCCAGTGCCCGCGCGATCGCGACGCGCTGCTGCTGGCCACCGGACAGTTCCGACGGGTAGTGCTTCATGCGCGAGGCCAGACCCACCCGCGCGAGGGCTTCCTCGATGCGACGCTTGCGCTCGCCGGCAGCGATGCGCCGATAGCGCAACGGTACGTCGACGTTGTCGAACAGATTGAGGTCGGGGATCAGGTTGAAGCTCTGGAAGATGAAGCCGATCTTCTCGTTGCGCAACCGCGAGCGCGCGCTGTCGCCGAGGCCGCGCACATCCACGCCATCGAGCTGGTACTGGCCCGCAGTGAACTCCTCGAGCAGGCCGCAGATGTTGAGGAAGGTCGTCTTGCCCGAGCCCGACGGTCCGGTCACGGCGACGAATTCACCCTCCTCGACGCGGATCGAGAAGTCGCGCAGCGCATAGGTCTCGATGAGATGCGTGCGGTACACCTTCTGCAGATGGGTCATGGTGAGCATGGCGGGAACCTTTTGTTGGACTGGGCTGGACTGGACTGGGAGCGGGATTGGGCAACGGAAATCATGGTGCGGACTCGGGACGCGGGCCGCCGCCAACGCTTCGGCGACCGGCGCGCGGAACGGCGGCGGCGCGCGGCGCCGTCAATCGAGCGCCACACGCTGCGCCCCCTTGAACTCGTCGGTGCCGGAAATCACGATGCGGTCGCCCTCCTTGAGGCCGCTGACGATTTCCACCGCGTTGAGGCTGGTGGCACCGACCTGGATCGCGGTGCGTTCGGCGGTGCCATTGCGCACCACGTAGGCGACGCGACCCGCACCACTGTCGACGAACGGGCCGCGTTCGACGATGAGCACGCCATGATGCTCGTCCATGAGGATGCGCGTGGTGAGCTGCTGGTTCTGGCGCAGACCCGCCGGCTTGTCGGCGCCGAAGCGCACGCGGCCGGTAACCTGTCCGTCGACCACCTCGGGCGAAATCGAGCGGACTTCGCCCGCGTACTTGCGGCCGCCCTCGTCGATCTGCGCGGCCATGCCGGCGCTGAGGTCGTGGGCGAAGACTTCGGGCACCTTGACCTCGATCTCGAGCGCGCTGAGATCGACCACGGTCAGGATCGGCGCGTTCTCGACCACGCTCGCGCGCTGCTGCGCGATCAACTGGCCAACCTGGCCATCCACCGGCGAGCGCAACTTGAGCTCGTCGACCTGGCGCACCAGGTCGTCGACCAGCAAGCGCTGGCGCTCGTGGGCGACGCGGCGCGTCTTGAGCTCGAAGGCGAGACTGTCGCGATCCAGGCCCACGTTGTGGCGCGCATTGAGCTCGGCCAGTCGCGCCTTGGCCAGCGCATCCTTGGCCCGCAACACCGTCATCTCGGCCTGCGCGCCCATCTCGAATGCCTTGCGATTGCGCTCGACTTCGCGCTCGGCGGTCTCGCGATCGATCGTCGCCTGCTCATAGGCCATCTGCGAGGCCGCCTGTGCCTTGCGGTTGTCGATGGTGGCGCGCTCGACCTCCAGCGCGAGGCTGTCGAGCGTGGCCTGCTCCTGACGCAGTTTGCTGGTCAATTCGGGCGAATCGATCTCGGCCAGCACCTGACCCTTGGTGACGCGGTCGCCCGCGTTGACGTCGAGCGTCACGGTGCCTGCACTGCGTGCGTACAGCGTCGGGCTGACCGCGGCGACAACCCTGCCCTGCACCGACACGTCGCGCACGAGATCGCCACGCCGCACCTCGGCGAAGCGCAGGCGCGCGCTGCGCGCCGATGAGTCGACCGAGAGCAGGCGGCCCACGGTGGGCGCCACCATGACCAGCGCGACCGCCACCGCCAGCAACGCGCCGATGCCGACCGCGAGCCGCTTGCGGTTCTTCACCGGAGCGATGCGGCGGTCCTGGGCAGAGGTATCACGGATCATTGAGGTGGCTTCCCGATGGCTTGCTGAGATATCTCCAGCAAGCACCGTGCCAACCTGCATGTGACTGATTACGTTGTATTTGTCAGCGCCGTCCGAGGTGCGGACGCTGTCCGTCCGGCGCCCGCGGACGCGCCGCGGACGCCACCGGCGCGATCACGATTCCAATGCCTGCCAGCGCGCGTAGGCTGCATCGAGCGCAGCCTGCGCGGCGGCCAGTTCGTCGTTGGCAGCGACGATCGCGGCGCTGTCGCGGGCATAGAACGACGGCTCCTGCATCGCCGCGCTCAGTTGCGCGATGCGCGCTTCCAGCGCCTCGATCCGTTGCGGCAGCTCGGCCAGTTCACGCGACTCGCGGTAACCGAGCTTGCGCCGAACCGGTGCCGCCGCCACCGCGGTCGCGATCGCTGCGGGCGGAACGCCGCCGCTGGTGGCCGCCGTCGCCGCGGGCGATGGTGGCGGCGTGTGCGGCGCAGCAGGTCGTTGCCGCAACCAGTCGCTGTAGCCACCGACGTACTCACCGATGCGGCCGCCGCCTTCGAGCACGAAGGTGCCGGTCACCACGTTGTCGAGAAATTGCCGGTCGTGCGACACCAGCAGCAGCGTGCCGGGGTAGTCGGCCAGCAATTCCTCGAGCAGTTCCAGCGTCTCCACGTCGAGATCGTTGGTCGGCTCGTCCATGACCAGCAGGTTCGACGGCCTGGCGAACAGCTTGGCCAGCAGCAACCGGTTGCGCTCGCCGCCCGACAGCGCCGTGATCGGCGCGCGGGCGCGATCGGGTGCGAACAGGAAATCCTGCAGGTAGCCCAGCGCGTGCTTGCGCACGCCCCCGATCTCGATGTACTCGCGGCCCTCGGCCACGTTGTCGAGCGCGCTCTGGTCCTCGCGCAGGCTCGCGCGATGCTGGTCGAAATAGGCGATCTGCAGGTTGGTGCCGAGCGTGATCGTGCCCGCCTGGGGCACGAGTTCGCCCAGCAGCAGGCGCAGCAGCGTGGTCTTGCCCGAACCGTTGGGGCCGATCAGGCCGATGCGATCACCACGCTGGATGACGGTGGAGAAATCGCGCGCAATGACGCGCTCGCCATGGGCGAAGCTCACGCCCTTGGCCTCGACCACGCGACGGCCCGAGGCTGCGGTCTCGCCGAGCTGCAGGCGCGCCCGCCCGCCGAGCTCACGTCGCTGCGCCCGTTCGCGCCGCATCGCCTCGAGCGCCCGCACGCGCCCTTCGTTGCGGGTGCGCCGCGCCTTGATGCCTTGGCGGATCCACACCTCTTCCTGGGCGAGCTTCCTGTCGAACAAGGCATTGGCCTGCGCTTCGGCATGCAGGCGTTCCTCGCGCCGGCGCAGGTAGTTGGCATAGTCGCCAGGCCAACTGGTGACGCGGCCGCGATCGATCTCGACGATGCGCGTGGCCAGCGCGCGCAGGAAGCGCCGGTCGTGGGTCACGAACACCACACTGCCGCCGAACCCCAGCAGCAGCCGCTCGAGCCAGTCGATCGCCTCGATGTCGAGATGGTTGGTCGGCTCATCCAGCAGCAACACGTCGGGCGCCAGCACCAGCGCGCGCGCCAGCAGCACGCGTCGCTTCATGCCACCCGACAAGGCGGCGAATTGGGCGTCGGCCGGCAGTTCGAGCCGCGCCAGCACGCTCTCCACGCGCCGCTCCAGATCCCAACCCTGCGCGGCCTCGATGCGCTCCTGCACGCGCGCCAGCGCCTGCGCATCGCCGCCCGCGGCGAGATCGTGGCTGAGCTGGTGGTACTGCGCCAGCAGCGTGCCCAGCTCACCGAGCGCCGCAGCCACCACGTCGAATACCGAACCGGTCACATCGTGCGGCACTTCCTGGGCGAGCCGCGCCACGCGCACCCCACCCTGTACGCGCACCTCGCCGTCGTCGGGGCGCAGCTCGCCGGCGATGAGACGCAGCAGCGTCGACTTGCCGGCGCCATTGCGGCCCACGATGCAGACGCGCTCATTGGCCTCGATCGCCAGATCGACCTTGTCGAGCAGGAGCGGGCCGCCGACCGAATAGTCCAGCGCGACGAGATTGACCAGGGACATGCGGGCGCAACGAGTGGCAGGAGCGCGATTCTAGCTTGCGTGGCGCAGCCAGGCTCAGGCCGCGTGCGCCTGCGCGCCGGCCGCGCGTCGCGCCGCGATCGCCGCCTCGACCACCGGCCAGCCCGCCGCTGCTTGATGCGCCTGTTCGCTGAGCACGCGGCGGAATGCGCGCGCGCCGGGCAGCCCCTGGTACAGGCCCAGGATGTGCCGCGTGATGTGCTGCAGGCGCCCGCCCTGCGCCAGATGCGTCTCGACATGGGGGCGCAGGCGCAGCAGCAGTTCGTCGCGGTCGGGCAAGGCCACGCCGAACAGCGCGTGCTCGAGCTCGGCCAGCCGGTACGGTTCGTGGTAGGCGGTGCGGCCGAGCATCACGCCATCGACATGGCGCAAGTGCCCGTTCACCTCGTCGAGCGTGGTGATGCCGCCATTGATGACGATGTGGAGCTGCGGATGCTCGCGCTTGAGTCGATACACGCGCTCGTAGTTGAGCGGCGGCACCTCGCGGTTCTCCTTCGGCGACAGGCCCGCGAGCCAGGCCTTGCGCGCATGCACGATGAAACGCGTGCACCCGGCGCCGGCAACGCGCTCGACGAACGCCGCCAGCGCCGCATCCTCGTCCTGCTCATCGACGCCGATGCGGCACTTGACCGTGACCTCGGCGGCAAGGTCCGCAACCGCGGCCCGCATCGCCACCACGCAGTCGGCGACCAGATCCGGCTCGCGCATCAGGCAGGCGCCAAAGCGACCCGACTGCACGCGATCGGAGGGACAACCGACGTTGAGATTGATCTCGGCATACCCCTGCGCCGCGCCGATCCGCGCGGCCTGCGCCAGTTGCTGCGGCGCGCTGCCGCCAAGCTGCAGCGCGACCGGCTGTTCGGCCGCATCGAATCCGAGCAGGTGCTCGCGGTCGCCATGCAATACCGCCGGCGCAGTGACCATTTCGGTATAGAGCAGCGCATGCGGCGCCAGCAAGCGATGGAAGTAGCGGCAATGACGGTCGGTCCAGTCCATCATCGGCGCGACGGACAGGCGCACGGATGCCTCGTAACGCGATGTTTCGCGCAACTCCAATGCCTTACCCCTGTTTTCGTGCGGATCGGTTGCGCTCATGATCGGTCAGTTTTGCGAGTCTTCGGGCGTCCGCTGCTCCGCTTGATGCCACGAAAGCGGCCATGTCGCATCGGCCACAGTGGAGCCATCGTCCGTCGTCGCCGCAAACACGGACCGCTAGGGTACACGGCCCGGATCCACATCCACCGACAGGGCCAGTGCATCCACTCCAGCTGAGGGACCTTCGATCGCCGCCAGCTGGCCACTGAACGGATGCGCCGCCGCGATGCCGTGCCGCATCGGCAGCGTGCCCGCGGCGAGCCGATGGGGAAAGGCTCAACGCGGGTACCCATCGTCACCAAGGCCGATGGCGGGAAGCGTGCGGATTGACGGCACGGAAACAGACCATGCAACAGGTGATCAAAGCCGGTCTGTCTCGGCAAGATCCAGAAACGGCCCCGAAAGCACCGCAGGCATCGCACACGTCTGCGGACGCATCAGCCACCGCCGCATGGACAAGACGCATGATCCAGACGCAGATCAAACCGAACAACGATCCCAGCATCGCCATCGTCAACAGGATCATCGACAGGCAACTTCCCCGAGAGGATTGAAGCAACCAGCGCCCCATCTTCCGGCGTCAAGCTTTCCTGCGACTCGTGAAGCATGGTGATGCGCGCAAGTGAAGCCTCGATGCGAGCCTCATCAGGACTGCATCTGCGAGGCCGATGGGCCTCCGCGTTCATGGCGGGTAGCGGACTTCTCGGCCACCTTCGGTTACCAAAGCCCAATAGGTCCCGTGGTTAAATACATGACCCCATTTCCAAGGAGTCGTTGCATGCGTGTGCGTACCCTGTCGCTGGCTTGTCTCGTCGTGCTGGTATCGGCCTGCGGACAGCAATCGCCCTCACCGGAACCCAGCCAGCCGCAGGCGGCGGCCAGCGCAGCGCCTGTGGCCGCTGGTCCCGCGGAAGATGAAGCCGGCAACACGGCGACCGCTGGCGTCGAGTTCCCGGTGATCCCACCCATCATGGTGCCGAGCATCACTGGCAGCGGCCCCGCGCAGCGCCAGCTGGAAGCGTCCATGCACGCCCTGATCAAGCCGGTGGCCGGCATCAGCGTTCGTCCGGCCAATTGCGCCACCGATGGCGCACTGGTCAACGAGAGCGGCTTCACCAACGTCGATGCCGCAGGCAACCTGCAACGGGTCGGCGAGCAGGGCGTGTTCAACATTGCTGCCGATGGCAGCGGGCTGGCCGTCACCGGCGACGATGTGGTGCAGGTCAATGCCGATGGCAGCGGCCATATCGTCAATGGCGCCGGCACGTTCGAGGTGCGCAGCGACGGGTCGGGCAGCTACGTCGGCGAATTCGGCAACATCGAGCTGGACGGCAAGGGCGGCGGCACCTGGGTCGGGGATTTCGGTTCGATCGAGAACCGCGGCGATGGTTCCGGCCATTGGGTGGGTGAATACGGTGAAGTCGACGTGCGTGCCGACGGCTCCGGGCGCTGGGTGGGCGGGCCCGATGGCATCGTCGAGAACCGTGGCAACGGCACCGGCACCGTCGGCGCACCGGCGCGCGAGGTGCGCATGGCGCCGCTGCCACCGTTGCCGCCCGCCGGGCGCTTCCCGCCGTTGGACAAGTTCAGGCCCTCCGGCGCACCGTGCGGTTTCGTCGTCACCCTCAATGACAAGGTGTTGTTCGATTTCGACAAGGCCGAGATCCGCAGCGATGCCGGAGCGGTGCTGGACGCGCTGGCCGGCGCGCTTGAAAAACTGCCCACAGCGGCAATGGAAGTCCGTGGTCATACCGATGCCAAGGGCAGCGACGACTACAACCAGGGCCTGTCCGAACGGCGCGCGCAGGCGGTGCTGGCGGCGTTGCGGCAGCGTGGCGTGGCGAGCGACGCCAAGGCGCGGGGCTTTGGCGAAACCCAACCGGTGGCACCCAACGAGATTGGCGGCAAGGACAACCCCGGCGGTCGCCAGCTCAACCGTCGGGTGGAAATCTTCGTGCGGACCTGAGTTCGGTCGCCCCATGCCGCCTGAGCCCTCTGCCTTCCCCGGCACGGCGCATGGATTGGCTTGCACGGGCGCGAGGATTGGGCAACGGTCATGGCGGCGGACGCTTGCCGGTTCGGGCAAGCGTCCACTGTCGCCGCTGCCGCCACGCGGCGCGAGCCGGCGCCACGACCCCACTGCCCGTCGCCCACGCGGCCACCGTCGCCGCGCCTGCCCGTGTCAGCGGGCGCTTGGCGCGGCCCGTACGCGGGTGCGAAGTCAAGCGCTTGAATCGCACCGTGCCAACGGCTAGTGTCGGTGTCCACTTGTCTATCGTGCTGGACGGCGCCCGGGTGCGCCGCTTTTTGCATTGGAGCGCAGCATGTCACACCAGGCGTCCCCCGCAATCACCATGAGCAGCCGCGATTTCGATCGCCTCGATGCGCTGCTCGACATGCCGCAGTGGCAACACAATGCGACGGCGCAGGCGCTGCGCCAGGAACTGGACCGTGCCAATGTGGTGGCGCCGGAGAAGATTCCGGCCAACCTGGTCACGATGAATTCGACCGTGACCTGCGTCGAGGAGATCGGCCACAAGGAACACGTGCTGACGCTGTGCTACCCCGCCGAGGCCGACGCGGCCAAGGGCCGGGTGTCGGTGCTCGCACCGGTCGGCGCGGCCCTGCTCGGACTCACGCTCGGCCAGACCATCGACTGGACCACGCCCGATGGCCACCGGCTGCGCCTGCGCGTGACCGCAATCACCTTCCAGCCCGAAGCCGCCGGCCAATTCCACCGTTGACGCCGGCGCCAGGCCGGCACCGCGCGACCGGCCGGCAACCACCGCAGCGGAAGCACGTGACCAACGCGCGTGGCCGTCACGGCCAACGCGGCACGGACATCGACGTGGACGCAGGCCGCGACATCGCGCCACGACCGGCGCTGCGCCGCGCGGCCTGGAGCCGGTGCAGCGTGTGATGTTCTGGAAGTGGTGGGCCGTGATGGGATCGAACCATCGACCAATGGATTAAAAGTCCACTGCTCTACCGCTGAGCTAACGGCCCTGCTGCAACCAAATCACGCGCCAGCGCGGCGCGACAATCACTTCCGCTCGGCCACATGCTGGAGGCGCACGGGCTTGGGTACCCACGCTGCCGCCACGCATCTGCGAGATGGGCCGAGGCGCATGGGGGTCGCGCAGTTTAACCGCGCACCGGGTTCAACGGTAGCGTGTCGGGTCGGCCACGCCGGCAGTGCGGAAGCCATCGGCTCGCAGCTCGCAGGCATCGCAGTGACCGCATGCGCGACCGTCGTCGTCGGCCTGATAGCACGACACGGTCAGCGCGAAGTCGACGCCCAGACGCAACCCTTCGCGCACGATGTCGGCCTTGCCCAAGCGCATGAGCGGGGCGTGGATCGCCATCGGCGCGCCTTCGACGCCGGCCTTCGTGGCCACATTCGCCAGGGCCTCGAACGCCGCGATGAACGCGGGCCGGCAATCGGGATAGCCGGAATAGTCCACCGCGTTGACGCCGCAGTGGATCTCGCGTGCGCCGAGCACTTCGGCCCAGCCCAGCGCGATCGACAACATGATCGTGTTGCGTGCCGGCACGTAGGTGACCGGGATGCCGGCACCGCCGGGCTCCGGCACCGCGATGTCGGCGGTCAGCGCCGAGCCACCGATGCTGCGCAGGTCGACACGCACGAGCTTGTGCTCGACCGCGCCCAGTGCGGCCGCGACGCGGCGCGCGGCGGCCAGCTCCGAACCATGCCGCTGGCCGTAATCGACACCGAGCGCATGGCAGACCAGGCCACGTTCGCGGGCGAGGGCGAGCGTGACAGCCGAGTCCATGCCGCCCGAGACGAGCACGACGGCGCGAGCGGGTGTGGTGATCGCTGTCATGTCAGTGGCCGGGCAGATCGCCCCACAACTGCTTGTGCAGTTGCAACTGGAAGCGTACCGGCAACCGGTCGGCGAGGATCCATTGCGCGAGTTCGCGTGGCGCCAGGCGACCATGGACCGGCGACAGCAGTACCTGGCAACGCTGCGCGAGCGCGTGCTCGTGCAGGCGCGCCACCGCCCACTCGTAGTCGCCGCGGTCGGCGATCACGATCTTGAGCTGGTCATGCGGCAGCAGATGGTCGAGGTTGCTCCACAGATTGCGCGCCGCCTCGCCCGATCCGGGCGCCTTGAGGTCGACCACCTTGCGTACGCGCGGGTCGACGGCGGCGACATCGAGCGCACCGGAGGTCTCCAGCGACACCGCGTAGCCGGCATCGCACAGGCGTTCCAGCAGCACGAGGCAGCGCTTCTGCGCCAGCGGCTCACCGCCGGTCACGCACACGTGCCGCACGCCGTGGCCGGCCACCGCCTCGAGGATCGCATCGATCGTATGCCACTGGCCGCCATGGAAGGCGTAGGCCGTGTCGCACCACACGCAGCGCAGCGGGCAGCCGGTGAGACGCACGAACACGGTCGGCCAGCCGACCGCGTCGGCCTCACCCTGCAGGGACAGGAAGATCTCGCTCAGGCGCAGGCGCGGCAACTGCGCCGCCTCGCCTGCCAAGTCGATTTCGCCGTCCGCGACGGCGCGGTCGGCGCTGCCCATCGTCGTGCCGCTCAGTGCACCGCGTCGGTGGCCAGCGCGCGCAGGCGACCCTGGGCGAGGCGGGCGACGGTGGTGTCGGGATAACGCCGCACGACCTCGTCGAGCGTGCCGCGCGCGGCATCGAACTGTTTGAGTTCGTACTGGCTGTAACCGACCTTGAGCAGCGCGTCGGGCGCCTTCTGGCTGCGCGGAAAGCGCGTCAGCAAGGTCTGGAACGATTCCAACGCAATGGGATAGTTCTGGGTGGCGTAGTACGACTCGCCGAGCCAGTACCAGGCATTGGCGGCCAGCTCGCTGTTCGGATACTGGTCGATGAAACCCTGGAAGCGCCGTGCCGATTCGGCATAGCGGCCATCCTTGAGCGCGCTGAACGCCTCGTTGTAGCCGGCCGACTCGGCGGCTGGATCGGCAGCGGCCGTGGCCGGCGCGCCGTCGGCGGCGCGATCGGCAGCGGTCGGCTTGCCGTTGCCGGCAGCCGGTGCCGCAGGCGTCGTGGCCGGGCCGCCCAGGTTCACATCAGGTGGCTGCGGCTGCGTGCCGCTCGTTGCCGCGGCGGCTGCGGGCGCGGCGCGACCTTCAAGCCGACCGAGCCGCGAGTCGAGGTCGACATACTGTTCCTTGCTGCGCTGGCGGGCTTCGTCGAGCGCATGCTGCAGTTCCTCGACCTGGCCCTGCAGGATCTGCACCTGGGTCTGCAGCTCCTGGACGCGGTTGACCATGCCGACCGCGCCGTCCTGCGGGTTGGCCTGCTGCTGTTCCAGCCGCGCCACGCGGTCGGCCAGCGACAGTCGATCCTGCGCCTGCAGCGGCGCGGCGAAAATGGCAACGGCAGCCAGCGTGGCTGCCGTTGCGAGTGCATCGCGGAACGCGACCTTCATGCCGGCTTACCGCGCGGTGTAGACGATCTCGACGCGGCGGTTCTTCGACCAGCACTCTTCGTTGTGCTGACGGCAGACCGGCCGCTCTTCGCCGTAGCTGACGACATTGAGCTGGCTCGACGTCGCGCCGGCGGCGGTCAGCGCGCTCGACACGGCGTTGCCGCGACGCTCACCGAGGCCGAGGTTGTACTCGCGTGAACCGCGCTCGTCGGCGTTGCCTTCCAGCGTCACGCGCGCGTCGGGGAACTGGCGCAGGTACTCAGCATGGCAGGCGATCTGCGCTGCGAACTGCGGCTTGATCTCGGTCTTGTCGAGGTCGAAGTAGACCACGCGCTGGCGCAGGCACGAATCGGAGTCGAGGCTGTCTCGCGTGTAACGGCCACTCGGCGCGACCGGCTGGGTCTCGGTGACGGCTGGCGTCTCGGTGGTGGTCGGCTTGACGGCCTTCTTCGCACACGCTGCGACGCCTGCCACGAGCAGAACCGAAAACGCGATACGAAATGCGGTGTTCATGGGTTGTGGAGCCTCTGGATCAAATGATTGGGAATGGGCGGTGGCCCGGTGGTACGACATGGTGGTGGGACGCGGACCACTGCACGACATCGGCGGCAGCCCGCAACGGAAACTTAACCAGTATGTTCAGCGCGGCCTGAATGGACCCCAAGCAGGCTCACGCACATCACCTTCCGCATAGCCGAGCCGCTGCCGTACACGACCGTCGGCCGATGCCGCGAACAGCACGCCGCGACTGCCTTCGCTGGCGGCGTACAGCAGCATGCTGCCATTGGGCGCGAAGCTGGGAGACTCGTCCTGGGTTCCGGGTGAAACGAGCGAGTACTGATTGCTGGCGCGATCGAGAACCGCAATACGATACACATTTCCGTTGCCCTGCACCATTGCGATCTTGATGCCTTTGGCATCGACCACGCTGGGGCTGGCGTTGTACTGGCCCTGGAAGGTGACGCGGGTCTGCTCGCCGCCGGCGGCCGGTACCTGATAGATCTGCGGCTTGCCGGAACGGTCGGAGGTGAAGTAGATCGACTGCCCGTCCGGCGCCCATTCGGGTTCGGTGTCGATCGCGAAGTGGCGCGTGATCTGGCTCAGCGCGCGCGTGCCGAGGTCGAGCACGTAGATGTCGGGATTGCCGCCCTTGGACAAGCTCAGCGCGAGGCGGCTGCCGTCGGGCGAAAACGCCGGCGCGCTGTTGATGCCGCGGCTGTTGGACACAACCTGGCGCGCGCCGGTCGACAGGTCCTGGATGTAGACCGCCGAATTGCCGCTCTCGAACGACACATAGGCCAGGCGCTTGCCATCGGGCGACCAGTGCGGCGACAGCAGCGGCTCGCGCGAACGCACCACCACCTGCGGGTTGTAGCCATCGGAGTCGGCGACCATCAGCGCGTACTGCGCATGGGGCGCCACGCCCACCGCGGTGATGTAGGCGATGCGCGTCCAGAACGCGCCGCGCACGTGCAGGATCGCCTCGTACACCGCGTCGGCAACCTGATGGGCGATGTCGCGCAGGCCGCTGCGTTGGCCGCTGATCGCGCTGCCGGCCAGTTTCTGCTGGCGCACCACATCGAACAGCTCCCACTCCACGCGCACGCCGTCACCGACATCGCTCATGCGACCGACCACGAGATAGTCCTGCTTGAGCAGGCTCCAGGTGGCGAACTTGATTTCGCTCTGGCGGGTCGGGAATTCGACCACATCGGCCTTGGGCAAGGTGCGGAACTGGCCGGAGCGTGCGAGATCGGCGCGCACGATCTCGCCGGGATTGGCTTCGGGCGGCAAGGTGCTGCCGTCGTAGCCGAACGGCACCACCGCAATCGGCGTCGCGCTGGCGGTGCCGTTGACGATGTCGATGCTCAGCCCTTGGGCCTGCACTGCGGCGCCGCTCAGCAGCAGCACGAGCCAGCACGGCAGCCATGTCGCGATTGTCTTGAGCTTCATGTCGTTCCTATCCGTCGTACCTGAAATTGAACGTGATGTTGCGCTGGAACACCTTCTCGAAT
Organism: Dokdonella sp.; assembly: GCF_019634845.1. Classification (GTDB taxonomy): domain Bacteria; phylum Pseudomonadota; class Gammaproteobacteria; order Xanthomonadales; family Rhodanobacteraceae; genus Dokdonella_A. Next base: position 56,331 of record NZ_JAHCAQ010000009.1, on the reverse strand, counting down.
CCCTGGTAGGGCAGCGGTGCGCGCTTGACCGCCTGTTCCAGCGAATTGCGTGTCACATCATCGGCGTTGCACGGTGAACCGATCGAAACGCTGATGACTTCGCCGCCGGGGATCTGCGCCACGTTGATCGTGCAGCGCAGGCCCGGCTGGGCGCCTTCCGGGCGATTCCAGTTGCTGGTGACGGCAGCCTGGATCGCCGCCTGGTAGCGTGCCGCCAGACCGTCGTCGGCACCGCCGGCGCCGGTCTGCGCCTGGGGCGCCTCGTGCTCGGTCGCCGGCTGCGCCTGCGCCGCCTCGCGCGCGCTGCGGTCCTCGATCTGCGCCAGGCGTTGCTTCTCGAGCTTGAGCTTCTTTTCGGCGGCCTCGCGCTGCTGCCTGATCTCGGCCAGCTGCTTGCGCTGCTCCTCGCGCAACTGGCGCTGCTTTTCCTCCTGCAGCTCCACCTGCTGCTGGCGCACCTTCGCCTCCTGTTCCTTGCGCTCCTGCTCGGCCTTCTCCTGCGCCAGCGCGGCGACGCGCTGCTGCTCGATGAGATCCTGCCGCGGCAGCTCGGCCGGCTTGGGCGGCTGCGGCGGCTCGGGCTGCGGCTGTGGCTGCGGCTTCTCGACCTTCGGCTGCGGCGGCTCGGGCGCGGGCCGGGCCGGCGCCGGTTGCGGCCTCGGCGCCGCGGGTGGTGCGGCGCTCGGACGCCGCGGTGCCGCCGTCGGTCCGATCAGGGTGGCTTCGATGACCGGACCGGGCATCACCACCGGCGGGCTGCTGCTGCTCCACCACAAGCCGATCACCGCCACCAGCACGCACAAGGCGTGCACGCCGAGCGACAGCGCCAATGCCCGCAGGTTGTCGCCCAGGCCATCGTGGACGTTGCGCCGTGCCTGCGCCATGCGCTCAGCGCGCCTTCGCCGCCTCGGGCGGCTTGCTCATGAGGCCGACCTTGGGCACGCCGGCCTGCTGCAGCAGCACCATCGCGCCATAGATCGTGCCGTAGTCGGCGGCGGTATCACCGGCGACATACACCGGAATCTGCGGATTCTGGCGCACGAACGCCGCGATCTTGGTCTTGAGCGCATCGGCATCGATCGCCTCGCGCGGCGAGTTGGCCAGCGAGAGGTAGAGCTGGCCGCCGCGATCCACGCTCACCACCGCCGGCTCCTTGTCGTTGTGGATCGACTTGGCGGCCGACTGCGGCAGCTCGATGTCGACGCCCAGGTTCATCAACGGCGCCGTCACCATGAAAATGATGAGCAGCACGAGCATGACGTCGATGTAGGGCACGACATTGATCTCGGCGTTGAGCTTGCGCTTGCGGCGGCGGGAAGCGATCGGGTTCATGGCTCGGTGCGGGAGTGGACGGGCAGCGGAACGGACGGTGCGGCGGCGTGCGCTGGCGTGGCCCTGGCCGCCGCTGCCTGCAACGCACGCAGGCGACGCCGGGGGTTGCCGGGCGGTACGCGGGGCGCAGGACTCCTCAAGCCTTGCCGTCCTCGACGTGCGCCTGGCGCGCGAGGATCGAGGAGAACTCCTCGACGAAGGTGTCGTAGCGCGAGCCGATGCGCTCGAGCTTGGTGGCGAAACGGTTGTAGGCCCACACCGCGGGAATCGCCGCGAACAGACCCATGGCGGTGGCGATGAGTGCCTCGGAAATGCCCGGCGCCACCATCGCGATGGTGGCCTCCTTGACGTTGGCCAGGCCCTGGAACGCGATCATGATGCCCCACACGGTGCCGAACAGGCCCACGTACGGGCTGATCGAACCGACATTGGCGAGGAACTCGAGGTTGCGTTCGAGGCGGTCGATTTCGCGCGTGGAGGCCACGCGCATCGCGCGCTGGGCGCCTTCGAGCAGGCCGCGCGAGTCCATGCCGCGGCGCTGGCGCAGGCGGGCGAACTCGCGGAAGCCGGCCTCGAAGATCGCGGCCGAACTGCTGAGCTTTTCGCTGTTGGCGCCGAGGTCGCGGAACAGGCCGGCCAGGTCGGTGCCCGACCAGAACCGCTCGTCGAACTGGTCGGCACTGGCATTGGCGCGGTCGAGCATCGCCTTCTTGCGGAAGATGATGAACCACGAGGCGATCGAGAAGCCGATCAGCAGGCCCAGCACCAGCTTCACCGGCAGACTGGCACCGAGCACCAGCGCAAACACGTTGAGGTCGTTGTTCATGGATCGATGATTCCTTCACTCAAATAGGCTGGCAGCGGCCGCGGGCGGAAGCGGGCCGCATCCACGCAGGCGATGCGCACGCTGGCGGCGAGCAGATCCGCGGTGTCGCCTGCGCGCCGCAGCGTCTGCTGCAGCGTGAAACTCGCGCTGCGCAGCTGGGCCACCCGCACGCTCACCAGCAACACGTCATCGAGCCGCGCGGGCGCATTGAACGCGATCTCCATGCGATGGACGACGAACAGCACGCCATCGCGTTGGCGCAGTTCCTGCTGGCCATGGCCCAGCGCACGCAACCACTCGGTGCGCGCGCGCTCGAGGAAATGCAGGTAGCGCGCATGGTAGACGACGCCGCCGGCGTCGGTGTCTTCCCAGTAGATCCGCACCGGAATGGCAAATGCCGAATCGGCCGGCGCCGCGGCGCGGGGCGCGCCCATGGTCGACGGCTCGCTCACGACTCCGCGCTCCCGGCCTGCGCCGCCGCCTCGAACAGATCCTCCGCCGCCGCCCGCCGCGGTACCGGCAAGCCGAAGTGGCGCCAGGCCTTGGCCGTCACCATGCGGCCGCGCGCGGTGCGCACGAGAAAGCCCTGCTGGATCAGGAACGGTTCGAGCACGTCCTCGATCGTGCCACGTTCCTCGCTGATCGCCGCCGCCAGCGACTCCACGCCGACCGGGCCGCCGTCGAAGTGCTCGATGATGACGCTGAGCAGGCGCCGGTCGAGCGCGTCGAAGCCCTCGCCATCGACCTTGAGCATGCCCAGCGCGGCATCGGCCACTTCTCGCGTGATCGCGCCGTCGGCACGAACCTGTGCGTAGTCGCGCACCCGCCGCAACAGGCGGTTGGCGATGCGCGGCGTACCGCGCGCCCGGCGCGCGATCTCGGCCGCGCCATCGGCATCGCAGGCGATGTCGAGGATGCGCGCGGCGCGGCGCACGATCGCGGCGAGTTCGCCGGCACTGTAGAACTCCAGCCGCTGCACGATGCCGAAGCGGTCGCGCAACGGCGCGGTCAGCAAGCCTGCGCGCGTGGTCGCGCCGACCAGCGTGAACGGCGGCAGGTCGAGCTTGATCGAGCGCGCCGCCGGTCCTTCGCCGATCATGATGTCGATCTGGAAATCCTCGAGCGCCGGATACAGCACTTCCTCGACGATCGGTGACAGGCGGTGGATCTCGTCGACGAACAGCACGTCGCGCGGCTGCAGGTTGGTGAGCAGCGCGGCAAGGTCGCCGGGCCGTTCCAGCACCGGCCCCGAAGTGGCGCGCAGGTTGACGCCGAGCTCGTTGGCGATCACGTGCGAGAGCGTCGTCTTGCCGAGGCCCGGCGGGCCGAAGATCAGCACATGGTCGAGCGCGTCGCCACGTCCGCGCGCCGCCTCGATTGCGATGCCGAGCTGCTCGCGCACCGTGACCTGGCCCAGATACTCGGCCAGCCGCTGCGGACGGATCGTCGCCTCGACGAGATCGTCTTCGCGCGTCGCGCTGGCGGAAGTGAGACGGTCCATGGACGAGGGATCGGGGAAAAGACGATGGCGTGATTATCGCCGCGTTGCGCCCGGCAAGGTAGGCGAGGCGACGGCTGCCGGCAGGCCCCATTCAGCATGCGGTGCCGCGCACGAAACGCGCTGGCCGATGCCCGCATGGGCGGTCCACGGCGACGCGCTCAGATCTCCACCTGGGTGCCGAGTTCGATCAGGCGGTTGCCGGGAATGCGGAAGAATGCGGTCGCTGGCAACGCATTGCGCTGCAGGAACGCATACAGCTTGTCGCGCCACAGCGCCATGCCGGAGCGGTCGAGTGCGACGATGCTTTCGCGGCTGAGAAAGAAGGTCGTGTCCATCATGTCGAGCGCGGCGCCGCAGCCCTTGATCACCGCCAGCGCCTGCGGCACGTCCATGTCCTCGGCAAAGCCGAAGCGCAGCGTGACGCTGAAGAACTCGTCGCCGAGCGGCCGCACCACCACGCACTCGTCGGGTTCCACCGTCGGCGTGTCGACCGTCTCGACGGTGAGGATGAGGTTGCGTTCGTGCAGCACCTTGTTGTGCTTGAGGTTGTGCAGCAGTGCGTTGGGCACGCCCTCGGCGTTGGAGGTGAGGAACACCGCGGTGCCCGGCACGCGCAGCGGTGGATGGGCCACGATCGAGGCGATGAACGGTTCCAGCGCAAGGCCTGCCTGGCGGATCTTGACCATCACCAGCTCGCGGCCGCGGCGCCAGGTCGTCATGACGGTGAACATGAGCGCGCCGAGCACGAGCGGGAACCAGCCGCCATGCTCGACCTTGTCGGCGTTGGCGGTGAGGAAGGCCAGGTCCACCGTGAGGAACACGAGCCCGACCATCGCCACCCGCACCGGGCCCCACTGCCACAGGCGGCGGAACACGATCATCACCAGCACCGCGTCGATCGTCATCGTGCCGACCACGGCGATGCCATAGGCAGCGGCGAGATTGCTCGAGGAGCGAAAACCGAGCACCACCGCCAGCGTCAGCACGAGCAGCAGGCGGTTGACCCACGGCAGGTAGATCTGGCCGATGCGTTCGGTCGAGGTGTGCCGCACCTGCATGCGCGGCAGGAAACCGAGCTGGATCGCCTCGCGCGCGACCGAATAGGCGCCCGAGATCACCGACTGCGAGGCGATCACGGTGGCCAGCGTGGCCAGTGCGATGAATGGCAGCAGCAGCGACGCCGGCGCCAGCAGGAAGAACGGGTTCTCCACCGCGTTGCCGTCGCTGAGCAGCAGCGCGCCCTGGCCAAAGTAGTTGAGCACCAGCGCGGGCATCACGAATCCGAACCAGGTCATGCGGATCGGCTTCTTGCCGAAGTGCCCCATGTCGGCATACAGCGCCTCGGCGCCGGTGATGCACAGCACGACCGCGCTCAGCGCGAAGAACGCCGGCCAACCCACCTCGAGGAAAAAGCGCAGCGCAAAGTGCGGCGACAGCGCCTTGAGCACATGCGGGTGCTCGATGATCGGCAGCACGCCCAGCAGCGCGATCGACACGAACCACAGCGCCATGATCGGCCCGAACACCGCGCCGACGCGGCCGCTGCCGCGCTTCTGGATCCAGAACAGGCCGAGCAGGATCAGCACCGTGATCGGCACGATGAAATGATCGAGCTGCGGCGCCGCCACCCGCACGCCTTCCACCGCCGACAGCACCGAGATCGCCGGCGTGATCACGCCGTCGCCGAAGAACAGCGCGGCGCCGAACAGGCCGAGCATCGTCACCACCCAGTGCACCCATGGCCGCCCGCGCACGCCGCGCTGGGCCAGTGCGGTCAGCGCCATGATGCCGCCTTCGCCCTTGTTGTCGGCGCGCATGATGTATCCGGCGTACTTGATCGACACCACGAGCATCAGCGTCCAGAACACGAGCGAGAGCACGCCCAGCACGTGCAATTCGTCGACCGGCAAGCCGTGCGAGCCGAACGCTTCCTTCATCGTGTACAGCGGACTGGTACCGAGGTCGCCATAGACGACGCCGAGCGCCCCCAGCGCCAGCGCCGACCAGCCATGCGGAGAATCACCGGTGTCGCCTGCCATCGCCGCCATGCGGTTCTCCATCGGCTTCAGCGCAGCGCCGCCTTGAGCGCCTTGCGGATGATGTCTTCGGCGCGGTCGCCCGCTGCCGCAGCGTCGCGCACCAGGCGCGTGACCTCGGCCGGCTTGTACCCCAGGGCCTGCAGCGCGACGCTGGCCTCGCTGACCGGATCGGCAGCGACCGCCACCGCGCCGCCACCGAGCGCGGGCACACCGCCGCCCATGCCATCGACGCGATCGCGCAATTCGACCACGAGGCGTTCGGCGATCTTCTTGCCGATGCCGGGGATGCGCGTGAGCGCCGCGATGTCCGCGCCCTGCACGAGTCGCGCAAACTCATCCACGCTCACCCCCGACAGCACCGCCAGCGCGATCCTGGCGCCGACGCCGCTGACCTTCTGCAGCGAGCGGAACAGCGCGCGTTCGCTCTCGCGCGCGAATGCATACAGCGCCACCGTGTCCTCCTTGACCGCGTAGTGGGTGCACAGCGTCACTTCGCGGCCCAGTTCCGGCAGGTCGTAGAAGGTCGACATCGGCGCTTCCAGCTCGTAGCCGACGCCACCGACGTCGACCACGATCCACGGCGGCTGCCTGGCCACCAGCACACCCTTGATGCGGCCGATCATCGGCGCCGCCTCCACGCCGCGCGCGGCAGGCCCAGCCGCGCCACGCTCGCGCGCACATGCGCGTGCGCCAGCGCGATCGCCAGCGCGTCGGCCGCGTCGGCCTGCAGCTTGCCCGGCACATCGAGCAGCAGGCCAACCATGTGCTGCACCTGCTGCTTGGCTCCGGCACCGGTGCCGACCACGGCCTGCTTGACCTCGCGGGCGGCGTATTCGCTGATCGCCAGGCCATGCTGGGCCAGCGCGCAGATCGCCGCGCCGCGCGCCTGGCCGAGCTTGAGCGCGGCATCGGGATTGCGGGCAAGGAACACGCGTTCGATCGCGGCTTCCTGCGGCGCATGCTCGACGAGGATCGCGCCGAGCACGTCGAACAGACACTTGAGGCGGCCGGCGAAGTCGTCGGCACCCAACAGGTTGATCGCGGTGTGGAACACATGCCGGCTGCGGCCGGCGGCATCGACATCGATGATGCCCACGCCGGTGCGCTGGCTGCCCGGATCGATGCCGACGATGCGCACGCAGCTCGCCGCCGCGCTGGCGGCCGTCGCCGGCACCGCCGCCCGGTATGTCATTGCGGCCCCAGCCTGCAGGCTGGATCGACGGGTGGTACCGGCACGGACGGAGCTCGCATCATGGCAGCGCCATTGTCGCGCGCTTCAGCCTTGCGCGGAGGAAAAATGTGCATCGCGCAGGAAACCGGTGGTGAGGTCGGCGACCTCGCCCGACAGCAGCAGGCCCGTGTGCGAGGCATCGACCACCACATGGTCGGCGATGCCAGGCAACTGGGTTTCGCTGACCGACACCGTGCCATCGTGGGGTGAACTGAGCGGGCCGATCGTCACGCCCAGGCCGAACGGCAGACGGCCGGCGATGACGCCGACCGGTCGGTTGCTGCGCCAGGCATCGAGCCCGCTGAGCAGCGGCGCCGCACTCTGGCCCAGCAGCAGCTTGCCGCCCGGCACGCTGGCCAGTCCGCGCGCCACCGCGCTGCCGCGCAGCGGCGCGCCGATGCAGACGATGCGGCCCTTGGGCAGGCCGCGCACGCCGCGCGCGGCTTCCAGCGCCACCAGCGAGCCCAGGCTGTGGCCCACCAGATGCACGGCCTCGGCATCGGCGCGGCGCATGCGCTCGCGCAGAGTCTCCACCGCCGGCCCGATGCCGCGGAACACGCTCGCGTAGTCGATCGTTTCCACCGTGTAGCCAACCGCGCGCAGGCGCCGCGCCAGCGGCAGCAGCGTGATCCCGCGCATCCAGATCCCATGCAGCAGGATCACGTGTTCGTGCTGCACCGATGCGGCCTGCGGCGGGGTGTCGCGACGGCGGCCGTTGGTGTCAGCCATCGCTGGCTTCCCGCACGCGAATGTGCACCTCGCGCAGTTGCGCGTCGGGCACGCCCGACGGCGCGCCGGTCATCATGCACTGGGCGCCGGTGGTCTTGGGGAAGGCGATCACGTCGCGGATCGACTCGGTACCGGCCATCAGCGCGGCAATGCGGTCGATGCCGAAGGCGATGCCGCCATGTGGCGGTGCGCCGTACCGGAGTGCCTCGAGCAGGAAACCGAACTTGGCCTGCGCCTCGTCGGCGCCGATGCCGAGCAGGTCGAACACCGCGCTCTGCATCGATGCGCGATGGATGCGGATCGAGCCACCGCCGATCTCGTTGCCATTGAGCACCATGTCGTAGCCGCGCGACACCGCGCTGGCCGCATGGGCACGCAGGTCGGCCTCGTCATCGACCGCCGGTGCCGTGAACGGATGATGCAGCGCGACGTAGCGCTGCGCCTCGGCATCCCACTCGAACATCGGGAAGTCGGTCACCCACAGCGGGCGCCAGCCCGCCTCGACAAGGTTGAAGTCGTGGCCGGCCTTGAGCCGCAGCGCACCCATGAAGTCACTGACGGTTTTCCACGTGCCGGCGCCGAAGAACGCGATGTCGCCGCTGGTCATGCCCACGCCATCGAGCAGCGCCTGGAACGCCTCGGCGCCGAAGAACTTGGCGATCGGCGAATTGACCGCACCGGCGTCGTCGAGCTTGACGTAGGCCAGGCCCTTGGCGCCGAACTTGGCCGCGTGCGCGGCGTAGTCGTCGATCTGCTTGCGCGAGAGCCGGGCACCGCCCGGGATGCGCAGCGCGGCGACACGGCCGTCGCTGCTGGCGGCCGCCTCGGCGAACACCTTGAAGTCGCAGTCCCTGACCAGCGGCGCCACATCGACCAGTTCGAGCGCGATGCGCAGGTCGGGCTTGTCGGAGCCAAAGCGGCGCATCGCATCGTGCCAGCTCAGGCGCGGGAACGGCTCGGCCAGTTCGACCCCGATGACCTCGCGGAATACCTCGCGCAGCATCGACTCGACGGTGTCCTGCACGATGCGCTCGTCGACCCAGGCAAACTCCATGTCGAGCTGGGTGAATTCGAGCTGGCGATCGGCACGCAGCGCCTCGTCGCGGAAGCAACGCGCGATCTGGTAGTAGCGGTCGAAGCCCGCCACCATGAGGATCTGCTTGAACAGCTGCGGGCTCTGCGGCAGCGCGTAGAACTCGCCCGGGTGCATGCGCGCCGGCACGAGAAAATCGCGCGCGCCTTCGGGCGTGGCCTTGGTCAGGATCGGGGTTTCGATGTCCTGGAAGCCGCGCGCGTCGAGCCAGCGCCGCAACGCCTGCACGAGACGGATGCGAGTACGCATCATCTGCTGCATCTGCGGCCGGCGCAGGTCGAGGTATCGGTACCTGAGGCGGATGTCCTCGCCCGGGTTTTCGTGCGCGTGGAACGGCAGCGGCGCGGCCTTGTTGAGCACCTCGATGCGCTGCGCGACGACCTCGACCTGGCCGCTGCGGATCTTCGGGTTGACGCTTTCGCGCCGGCGCACGATGCCGGTCACGCGCAGGCAATCCTCGTAGCCGACTGCAGCCGCGGCCGCCAGCACCTGCGCATTGCCCTCGGTGGCGGCCGGCTCGGCCACCACCTGCACGATGCCTTCATGGTCACGCAGGTCGATGAAGCACAGGCCGCCGAGGTCACGGGCCACATCGGCCCAACCGCACAGGGTGACGCTGTGGCCGATCAATGCCTCGTCGACGAGGCCGCAGAAATGGGTGCGCATGCAGTCAGGTTGGCGCCGGGCGCGGCGAATACAAGACGCGGAAGGTTACGGAGGTTCGTGCTGCGCTGCAAACAGGACCGTCGGCTGCCGCAGCGCGGCGCGCCGGCCCCTGCCCCGCACCACTGCCGGCGCGATGGCCGGCAGTGGCACGCCGATCGGGCACGCTGGCCCGCTCGGACGCGGGGTCTCAGCGCCAGCGGCGATCGACGATGAACTCAGCGCCACAGCCCTGATCGACCCAGATGCCAGCGCGGTTCCAGCCCCAGTTGCGTCCTTCGACGCACGGCGTCCCCGACAGCTGCTTGGCGATGCGCACCATGCTGCCGCGCCCGGTGTCGACCTGGCACATGTTGTAGTTGTAGCCCTCGCTGCGGCAGCGCACGCGGATCGACTGATCCCAACCTGGCCCAGGCTGCCAGCCGCCCTGCCCATAACCCGGACCGGGCCCATAACCGGGACCACCCGACCAGCGCCGGCTCACGCGGAATACGCCGCTGCACCCTTGGTCGACCCACACGCCGGCGCGGTTCCAGCCCCAGGTGCGGCCCTCGATGCAATCGGAATTGGAGGTCTGGCGCACGAGGTAGACGTTGCCGCCGCGACCGGTGTCGACCTGACACATGCGGTAGTTGTAACCGCTGCTCGAGCAGGTGAACTCGATGTCGCGGTCCCAGTCCGCGCCCGGCTGCCACTGCGCCGCCAGCACGCCGGCGATGGGCGCCGCCAGCCGCGGTGCCACCTGTGCATGGGTCGGCGCCGCCGTGCCCAGCAGCACCAGTCCCGCAACCAACCCCAGAGTCTTGACCATGCGATCTCCCATCGATGTATGCGTGGCGGCCCACGCCAGCCACAGTGTAGAGGCAATCGGCATGCCAATCGCAAACAATGGTCAGCCGTCGCTGCTGCTCGCCGTCGACTTGTCGCTTGCCGATTTGTCGGCTGCCGGCGTGTCACTTGCCGGTTTGTCTGCGCCCGCCTTGTCGGCGGCGGCCGGCCTGGGGGCCTCGTCACCGGTGGCGAGGTTGTGTCTGGCCTCGCCCTTGCCCTTGAAGTCGGTCTCGTACCAGCCGCTGCCCGCAAGCCGGAACGCCGGCGCGGTCACGCGGCGGTGCACCCCGCTGCGGCCACACTCGGGGCACGTGGTCGGGTCGGGGTCGGACAACTTCTGCAGGCGATCGAATACATGCTTGCAGGTGGGGCACTGGAATTCGTAGATGGGCATGGCGCTGGATCGGTCTCGGGAACGGGAATCGGCAACCGGCGCACAGCTTACATGGCCGCCAGCGACCGGGGGCCGCTGGCGGTTGCGCCGGCGCGGCACATCAACCGTGTGCGAACACGAGGTGTCCGCCCTGCGCATCCACGCGCACGGTCTGCCCCGGCTGGAAGCGGCCCTCGAGGATCTCGCGCGCGAGCGGGTTCTCGAGCTGCTGCTGGATCGCGCGCTTGAGCGGGCGCGCGCCGTAGACCGGATCGAAGCCGACGTTGCCGAGCAGATCGAGCGCCTGCTCGCTGATCGCGAGCTTGAGCTGGCGCTCGGCCAGACGCCGTTCCAGGTAGGCGATCTGGATGCGCGCGATCGCACGGATCTGCGCCTTGTCGAGCGCGCGAAACACCACGATCTCATCGAGCCGGTTGATGAACTCGGGGCGGAAATGCGCCTGCACCGCGCCCATCACCGAGGCCTTCATCTGCGTGTAGGCAGCCTCGTCATCGCCGCTGTATTCATGGATGAACTGTGAGCCGAGGTTCGAGGTCATGACGATCACGGTGTTGCGGAAGTCGACCGTGCGGCCCTGGCCGTCGGTGAGGCGACCGTCGTCGAGCACCTGCAACAGCACGTTGAACACGTCGTGGTGCGCCTTCTCGACTTCGTCGAGCAGGATCACGCTGTAGGGCCGCCGCCGCACCGCCTCGGTCAGGTAACCCCCTTCCTCGTAGCCGACATAGCCGGGCGGCGCGCCGATCAGGCGACTGACCGAGTGCTTCTCCATGAACTCGCTCATGTCGATGCGCACCATTGCCTCGTCGCTGTCGAACAGGAAGCCGGCGAGCGCCTTGCACAGCTCGGTCTTGCCCACGCCGGTCGGGCCAAGGAACAGGAACGAGCCGGTCGGCCGGTTGGGATCGGACAGGCCCGCACGCGCGCGGCGGATCGCGTCGCTCACTGCGTGCACGGCCTCGTCCTGGCCGACCACGCGCCGATGCAGTTCCTCCTCCATGCGCAGCAGCTTGTCGCGCTCGCCTTCGAGCATCTTGCTGACCGGGATGCCGGTCCAGCGACTGACCACCTGCGCGATCTCCTCGGCGGTGACCTTGTCCTGCAACAGCGTGAAGCCCTTGCGCTCGGCTTCCTGCGCGGCCGTGAGCTGCTTCTCGAGCGCAGGAATGCGCCCGTACTGGATCTCGCTCATCGCGGCGTAGTCCTGCCGGCGCTGCGCAGCTTCGAGATTGAGCCGCTCCTGCTCGATCTGCTCCTTGACCTTGGTCGCTCCCTGCAGCGCGGCCTTTTCGCTCTTCCAGACCTCGTCGAGGTCGGAGAACTCGCGCTCGAGCGTGCCGATCTCGGCTTCGAGGTCGGCCAGGCGCTGGCGCGACTCGGCGTCCTTTTCCTTCTTGAGCGCCTCGCGCTGGATCTTGAGCTGGATCAGGCGCCGTTCCTTGCGGTCGAGCTCCTCGGGCTTGGAATCGATTTCCATGCGGATGCGGCTGGCGGCCTCATCCATGAGATCGATCGCCTTGTCGGGCAACTGGCGGTCGGCGATGTAGCGGTTGCTCAGCGTGGCCGCGGCGACGATCGCGGGATCGGTGATCTCCACGCCGTGGTGGACCGCGTATTTTTCCTTGAGGCCGCGCAGGATCGCGATCGTGTCCTCGACGCTCGGCTCGCCGACGAACACCTTCTGGAAGCGCCGCTCGAGCGCGGCGTCCTTCTCGATGTACTTGCGGTATTCGTCGAGCGTGGTGGCACCGATGCAGTGCAGCTCGCCGCGGGCGAGCGCCGGCTTGAGCATGTTGCCGGCGTCCATCGCGCCCTCGGCCTTGCCCGCGCCGACCATCGTGTGCAGCTCGTCGATGAACAGGATCACGCGCCCTTCCTGCTTGGCCAGGTCGTTGAGCACGGCCTTGAGGCGCTCCTCGAACTCGCCGCGGAACTTGGCGCCGGCGATCAGCGCGCCCATGTCGAGCGACAGCACGCGCTTGTCGCGCAGGCCCTCGGGCACCTCGCCGTTGACGATGCGCTGGGCAAGGCCCTCCACGATCGCGGTCTTGCCCACGCCGGGCTCGCCGATCAGCACCGGATTGTTCTTGGTGCGCCGCTGCAGCACCTGCACCACGCGGCGGATTTCCTCGTCGCGACCGATGACCGGATCGAGCTTGCCGCCCTCGGAGCGCGCGGTGAGGTCGATCGTGTACTTCTCCAGCGCCTGGCGCTGGTCCTCGGCACCCTCCGACTGCACCTTCTCACCACCGCGCAGCTTGTCGATCGCGGGCTCGAGCGCAGCCTTGCTCGCACCAGCCGCCTTGAGCGCATTGCCGAGCTCACCCTTGTCATCGAGCGCCGCGAGCACGAACAGCTCGGAGGCGATGAAGGCATCCCCGCGCTGCTGGGCAAGTTTGTCGGTCAGGTTGAGCAGGCGGCCGAGGTCGTTGGAGACATTGATGTTGCCCTCCTGCCCCGCCACGCGCGGCAGCCGTTCGAGGGCCTGCCCGAGCCGCGTGCGCAGATTGGGCACGTTGATGCCGGCCTGCGCCAGCAGCGGCACGGTCGAGCCACCCTGCTGGTCGAGCAGGGCCACCATCAGGTGCACCGGTTCGAGCATGTTGTGGTCGCGCCCCACCGCGAGCGACTGGGCATCGGCCAGGGCCTGCTGGAACCGCGAAGTCAGTTTGTCCATGCGCATCTGCGCTCTCCTCGTGCTGCAGCCGCGCGGGGCGCGGCGCGGTGGAATGGATGGATCGGTCGATCCCGCTGGGCGCTAGATGGTGCGCCCCAGCGGCGTCTTCAAGCAGTGCCGGCGACCGGATCACACCGGCGCGCCGGCGGTCCTTGCGGCCGGTGATGGCCGCCGCGACACTACGGCGGGCGCCGGCCAAGGCCGCGCCGTGTCCAACCCCGATCCGGAGCCGACGATGAGCCGACCGACCACCGCCTGCATTGGTCTGGGCGCCAACATCGGCCATCCGCGCCGCGCGGTACGCGATGCGCTCGATGCGCTCGCCACGTTGCCGCAAACGCGGCTCGTCGCTGCCTCGCGCCTGTACCGCAGTGGCGCCTGGGGCCACGTCAACCAGCCCGATTTCGTCAACGCGGCCGCAGTCGTCGAAACCGAGCTCGAACCGGCCACGCTGCTCGCGCAACTGCTCGCGATCGAGCGCGCGGCCGGACGCGACCGCCAGGGTGAAACCGCCTCGTTACGCTGGGGCCCGCGCGTGCTCGATCTCGACCTGTTGCTCTTTGCCGAGCACGTCATCAACGAGCCGGGCCTGCGCGTGCCGCACCCGCACCTGCACGAACGCGCGTTCGCGCTCGTGCCGCTGGCCGAGATCGCGCCCGACCAGAGCTTTCCGGGCCACGGCACAGTCGCCGAGGCGCTGCGCCTCATCGACGCGAGCGGCGTGGAGCCGATCAGCGACGGGTGAACACGCCCGATGCGGTGCCGGCACGCGCCGGCACCGCGTGTTGCGGCGACCGGACCCAGGAGATGCACATGATCGCAAGCAGGAGTTTGGCCACGATGCTGCTCGCGTGCGCCGCCGGGGCGGCGGCGGCAGCCACGACGGTGCGCAGCCCAGCCGAGCTCGGCGTCGCGGTATCGGCGCAACTGGCCTGCGCGGGCGTCTACGTCAGCGGGCGCCCGGCCGCGCGCGTGCTGCGCGATGACGTGCGGGCATTGGCCCCGTTCATGCGCAAGGTCGTGTTCACGGTGGACGATCGCGCCCATGCGGTGACTGCGACGGCGCCCGACGGTGGCTCGCGCACGTCGCTGTTCCGCGCCGGCGTGGGTTGCACGCTGCTGACCGGTTCGCATGAAGCGGCAGACCTCCTCGCGCAGACGCAAGGACTGGTGCCGCTGCCCGCACGCGATGCGGCGCGGCCGTGGCCGCTGGGCGACGCGCCGCCCGCCGGCGCCGCACCCAAGGTGAACCGCGCGGCGCTCGATCGCGCGGTTGCCGCCGCGTTCACCGCCCAACGCGCGCGGCACGCCGACACGCGCGCGATCATCGTCGTGCAGCACGGCCACATCGTCGCCGAACGCTATGCGCCGGGGTTCGACCGCAACACGCGTCTGCTCGGCTGGTCGATGAGCAAGAGCGTCGTGGCGACGCTTGCCGGCATCCTCGTCGACGACGGCAAGCTCGCGCTCGACGCCGCCGCACCGGTTGCCGCCTGGGCCGGGGACGACCGCCGCGCGATCACGCTCGCGCAATTGCTGTGGATGCGCAGCGGCCTCGCCTTCACCGAACGCTACGCGCCGGGCGGCGATGCGATGGACATGCTTTTCGCCTCCGCCGACATGGCCGCATTCGCCGAACGGTCCCCGCTGGCGGCGCCGCCCGACACGGTCTGGTCCTACTCCTCGGGCACCGCGAACATCGTCTCGCGGATCGTGCGCGACGCCACCGGTGGCTCGCTCGCCACGATGACGAACTTCGCGCGCGAGCGCCTGTTCGGCCCTGCCGGCATGACGAGCTTCGTGATGGCGGCCGATGAATCGGGCACGCCGGTTGGCAGTTCCTACATGTACGCGACCGCGCGCGACTGGGCGCGCCTCGGCCTGCTGTACCTCAACGGCGGTCGCGCCGGCGACCGGCGCATCGTCTCGCAGCGCTGGGTCGATTTCGCGCGCTCAGCGGGCGGCGCGACCACGTCGTCGCCGTACGGCGCGCACTTCTGGCTCAACACGGGCGAGGACGGGCACGGTGCCAAGCGCTTCCTGGCGGACCTGCCCGTCGACACCTATTGCGCGGTCGGCCACAACTTCCAGTACGTTGCGATCATCCCCTCGCGCGACGCGGTGATCGTGCGCCTGGGCTGGACGCCCGAAGGCAAGTCATTCGACGTGAACCGGCACTTTGCGCACATCCTTGCCGCACTCGAACCGGCGCGCTGAGCATGCTGCCGCGGCGCCGGCCTGCCCAGGCGCAGGGCGCGACCAGCCCACCGCCGCCGCGCTCGACCGCAACCTCGCCGCGGTAGCGCTGCGTGGCCGCGGCCGCAGGCAAGGCGCCGCGTGGCGGGAGTTCGTCGAAGCACCGATCCGGCAGGCCCGCGAACAGGCTCGTCATGCCTCGCGCCAGATCAGCGTCGCGAAGCGGCCGGTCGTGTGGTCGCGCCGATACGAATACAAGCGCGCGTCGGCGAACGTGTCGTGGCCACCGCCATGGACCTGGGTGACGCCGGCCGCGGCCAGGCGTTGCCGCGCAAGCGCATAAAGGTTGCAGTGCCAGTGCCCCGACCGCGTCGCGGTGAACGCGGCGACGGCCGCCGGGTCGCGCTCGACGAAGGCCGCGCGCACCTCCTCGCCGACCTCGTAGGACTGCGCGCCGATCGCGGGACCGAGCCACGCCAGCACGCGCTCGCGCGGCTGGCGCAGGGCCGCGACGGCGGCCTCGAGCACGCCCGCGGCAAGGCCGCGCCAGCCCGCATGCGCCACGCCGACCGCGCTGCCGTCGGCGGCGGCCAGCAGCACCGGCAGGCAATCGGCGGTGAGCACCGCGAGCACGACATGGGCGCGCCGCGTGACCGCGGCGTCGCCGTGCGGCTCGTCGGCCAGATCGTCGCGATCGGCATCGACGACGCCGGCGCCATGTACCTGCTGCAGCCACAGCGGCGCCCGCGGCAGCGCCAGCAGGCGCACCAGCGCGCCGCGGTTGTAGGCCACCGCGAGCGCATCATCGCCGCAGCGCGTGCCGAGGTTGAAGCCGTCGAACGGCGGCGGCGAGGCACCGGCGATCTGGCGCGTGGTCACCGCGGCGCGCACGCATGCCGGCAGCGGCCAGTGCGGCGCGAGGAATCCCCGCGGCAGCGCGCGCGCCATCGCGTCAGGCCGTGTGTTCGCGCGCGTCGGCGCGCAGCGCCGCGAGCAGCGCCTGCATGTCGGCCGGCGGCGCGATCTCGAACGCGACTTCCTTGCCGCTGCCTGGATGCACGAAGGCGAGCCGTTCGGCGTGCAGCGCCTGGCGCCGGAACCCGCGCAACGCCTCGACCAGCGCCGCGTCGGCGCCCTTGGGGAGCTTGAGCAGGCCGCCGTACTGCGGATCGCCGACCAGCGGATGGCGCACATGCGCCATGTGCACGCGGATCTGGTGGGTGCGCCCGGTTTCGAGCCGGCACTCGACCAGCGTCATGGTGCGAAACCGCTCGCGCACGCGATAGTGCGTGACCGCCTCGCGGCCGTCCTCGCGCACGGCCTGCTTGAGCCGATCGCGCGGGTGGCGGCCAATGGCCGCCTCGATGCGCCCGCCGGCGATGATCGCGCCGTACACGATCGCCAGGTACTGACGGTGCACGTCGCGCGCCGACAACTGTTCGACGAGACTCGTATGCGCGCGCATCGAGCGCGCCACCACCATGAGCCCCGAGGTGTCCTTGTCGAGCCGGTGCACGATGCCGCCGCGCGGAATCTGCGCCAGGCCCGGATCCAGATGCAGCAGCGCGTTCTGCAGCGTGCCGGCCGGATTGCCGGCGCCCGGATGCACCACGAGGCCCGCCGGCTTGTCGATGACGATGACGTCGGCATCCTCGTGCACGATGTCGAGCGCGATCGCCTCGGGCTGGGCGCCGATCTCGCGCTCGATGATGACGTCGACCTCGACCTGCTCCCCGCCGCGCACGCCCTGGCGCGGCGCCGCCGGCGCGCCGTCGAGCCGCACCGCGCCGGCCTTGATCCAGGCCGTCAGGCGCGAGCGCGAGTAATCGGGAAACAGCTCGGCCAGCACCTGGTCGAAGCGGCGCCCGGCCAGTTCGTGGGGAATCGTCGCGTTCAGCGTGGATTGGGTTTGGGTCATCACTTTGGGTCCGGCCACGACCGGCTTGCCAGCGCCGGCGGGGTTTCGGGTTATGATCCGTGGCTCGCGTGCCACCGCCGGTGCCGCGCGGGCGTGGCGAGCGCTTGCAGGCGCCCCCGCCAATCCGGCCGACCCGTCCATCATCGCAGAGCCCCGTACCCGCATGCGAGTCCCGTTCCGCACCACCTCCATCCTGCGCCTCGCGCTCGTCGTCCTGCTGGCCCTGCTTGCCGGCTGCTCGCTGTTCAACCGCGGCGCCAAGAAGGGCGATGCGATGAACACCATGAGCGTCGAGGAACTCTACGCGCAAGGCGCCACGGCGATCGACAATCGCAACTACGACCTCGCCACGCGCAGTTTCCAGCGCCTCATTTCGCGCTTCCCGTTCGGTGCCTACACCGAGCAGGCCCAGCTCAACCTGGCCTATGCGCAGTACAAGTCCAACAAGCCCGACGACGCCTACTCCACCGTCAACCGCTTCATCAAGACCTATCCCACGCACCGCCACGTCGACTATGCCTACTACCTGCGCGGCCTGGTCAATTTCAACCGTTCCGGCGGCTTCCTCGAGCGCTACGTCGGCCAGGACATGACCAAGCGCGACCAGGCCAACCTGCGCCAGTCGTTCGACGATTTCGGTGCGCTCATAACGCGCTATCCCAACAGCGGCTACGCCGCCGATGCACGCCAGCGCATGATCGCGTTGCGCAACACGATGGCGCAGTCGGAACTCCACATCGCGTTCTACTACTACAAGCGCCAGGCCTACGTGGCGGCGTCCAACCGCGCCAAGGACATCATCGAGACCTATCCGCAAACACCGCAGGTCGCCGATGCGCTGGCGATCATGTACGAGAGCTACGCCAGGCTCGGCCAACAGAAGCTCGCCGATGACGCCAAGCGCGTGCTCGAACTCAACTATCCCGAGCATCCGGCGCTGCGCGGCAAGTGGCCGCACTATCGCTCGACCTGGTGGAAGCTGATCCCGCTGTCCAATCGCGGTTGAGCCGCGGCCCAGCCGCGAGTCCGGCCCTGGCCAGCACGCGCAGCCGCGCGTGCTGGTGACTGCGCCACCGGCGCTGCGTCAGCGCCAACCCGAAGTGATCGGATAGCGCCGCTCGCGACCGAACGCGCGCCGTGACACCTTCGGGCCCGGCGCGGCCTGCTGGCGCTTCCACTCCGAAATACGCACGAGCTGCAGCACGCGCTCGACCGTCGCCGCATCGAAACCGGCGGCGATGATCTCCGCCCGCGACTGCTCCTGGTCGACATGACGCACGAGGATCGCGTCGAGCACATCGTAGGGCGGCAGCGAGTCCTCATCGCGCTGGTTGTCGCGCAGCTCGGCCGAAGGCGCGCGCGCGATCACCGCCGGCGGAATCGGCAGGCTCGCCGACCCGCTCGGCCCGCACCCACCACGGGCGGCGGCCTGCTCGTTGCGCCAGCGCGCCAGCGCGAACACCTCGGTCTTGTACAGATCCTTGAGCGGCGCATAGCCGCCGCACATGTCACCGTAGATCGTCGCGTAGCCGACCGCATACTCGCTCTTGTTGCCGGTGGTGAGCACGAGGCCACCCAGCTTGTTGGCGAGCGCCATCAGCACGCTGCCGCGGCAGCGTGATTGCAGGTTTTCCTCGCTGACGTCGACGGCACGCCCGGCGAAACTCGGCGCCAGCGCGGCGAGGAAACCCTCGAACGGCGCCTCGATCGGCACGCTGAGCAACTCCACCCCGAGCGCCTGTGCCTGTTCGGTGGCCAGGTCGTTGGACAGAGCCGAGGTGTAGCGCGACGGCAGACGCACGCCGGTCACGTTGGCGGCACCCAGTGCATCGACTGCCAGCGCCAGCACGAGCGCCGAATCGATGCCGCCCGACAGGCCGATCCACACGCGCGTGAAACCGTTCTTGCGGCAGTAGTCGCGCGTACCGAGCGTGATCGCGCGCCATGCCAGCGACGTCGCGGACTCGTCGGCCTCGACCGGCCAGAGCTGCTCGTGGAAGCTGCGCGCGGCAGCGTCGTAGTCGGCGACGAGCCAATGTTCCTCGAACGCGCGCGCGGCCGGATGGATGAGTCCATCGCCGTCGGCGAGCACCGAGGCGCCATCGAACACCAGTCCATCCTGACCGCCGACCGTGTTGAGGTAAGCGACACCGATGCGGTTCTCGGCCACGCGCGTGGCGAGCAGCGCATCGCGCTGGGCATGCTTGTCGCGCTCGAACGGCGAGGCATTGGGCACCAGCAGCAGCTGCGCACCGGCACGCGCGGTGCGCTCGACCGGCTCGGCATGCCAGACGTCCTCGCAGATCACGAGGCCGCAGCGCACGCCGTTCACTTCGAACACGCAAGGTTCGGCGTCGCGGTCGACCTCGAAATAACGCCGCTCGTCGAACACCGCGTAGTTGGGCAACTCGCGCTTGCGGCAGGTGGTTTCGATCGCGCCGTCACGCAACACGCTGGCGGCGTTGAACACCACCGCGCCGTCGGCCTGCGGCCAGCCGACCACGGCGACGATGCCATGCACTTGGGCGGCAATGCGCGCGATCGCCGCCGCGCATTCGGCGAGGAAGCCGGGCCGCAGCAGCAGGTCTTCGGGTGGATAACCCGACAGTGCCAGCTCCGGAAACAGCACCACGTCGGCGCGATGCAGATCGCGCGCCTGCGCGATGAGCTCGCCGATGCGCGCCTCGTTGCGCGCCACCGCGCCAACCGGGAAATCGAACTGGGCAAGGGCAAGGCGCAGCGTGGGCATGGCGTGGGCGTGGCGGTGACCGACCCGGAATCATAACGGAGATGCGGTAGCGGCCTGCCGCCGGGTCGATGTTGGGGTTTCGCGGCCGCAAGCGCGTATGGGGGGTCGAACTGCCGCAGCCCTCCAGCCTGGGTCGGAGCCACCACCACGTCCCGCCTTGCCAAGTGCCTCGTCCTCGCCATGACCTGTCATGGCGCCATCGCCTGGGCCAGCCTCGAGTACTTCTTCGTCGGCGCGCCGACCGATCAGCGCTGCCAGTTCACCTCGATCCAGGATGCGCTCACCGCCGCGGCCGCCAACGGTCCCGATCTCGACTACGTGATGGTGGCCAATACCGCCGGCCACACCAACCAGGCGCTGTTCATCGGCAACCAGTCGGTATTGATCCAGGGCGGCTATCGCAGCCGCGATCTCGACGACGACGAAGACCAGCCCTACGCCGCCATCAGCGGCAACGGGAGCGATCCGGTGATCCGCGTGGAACCGCTCGCGGCCGCTGCCTACACCAACTACCGGGGCGTCCTCAGTCGCCTGCGCCTGAGTGGCGGCGGGCGTGACGACGCCAATGGCGGCGGCCTGCGCGTAGTGACGGCTGCCAACGTCGGCGTGCGCGTCCGCATCGAAGGCAACGAGATCACGGGCAACCGCGCGTATAACGGCGCTGGCGTGTACCTGTTCAAGAGCACGGCCGCGCAGGCGGGCTTGCCCGAGCTCACGATCTACCCCGGCGCGCGGATCCACGCCAACACGGCCGCGCAGCTCGGTGGCGGCCTGCATGTCAGTGGCGGCCTGGTCTTCATGGCGCCCGATGCGGTCTCGATCGACCACAATACGGCCGCGGGCGCAGGTGGCGGCATCATGCTCCAACCCGGCACCTTGTTCGTCGACAATGCGGTATCGCACTTGGCGGCGGGACCAGCGCCCCGCCGCCCGGCGGTGGGGCTGAATTGGCCCACGCAGGTGCAGGTCGGACCGAGCATGGTGTAGACGATCACACTGCCCTTGATTGCCGCCGTGGCGACCGTCGGCGTGGTCACGGTAACGATCGCGAGCGGGTCGACAGCGCGGCCGGAAGCATCGGTCAGCACGTTGATCGGCACCGCACCGCCGATCGGCACCGTGGCGCGATCGTCGAGCGCGAGCGACCGGTTGGCCGTCGCCACGCCGGGATGCCCGGCGGCGGTCGTCGTCGCGCGCCTGCACGATGAGATCGGCGATGCCGGCGTCGTGGTGCGCCGCCGTGCCAGCCGGAACATCGAACGCGGCAATGGCCCAGCGCAGACTGGGCATGGCGCGGCCGCAGACGACGCGGGCACGCCATCACCACCGCGCCTATGCCGGGGCCAGCGCGCCACGGGCGCCGCCACCGCGGCGCTGCGCCGCGAATCACTAGCCGCTCACATACACCGCCACCATCGCCGTTGCGGTCCCGCCGCGGCCATCGCTGATCGTGTAGCTGAAGATGGCGAAGCCGCCGAAGAACGTCGGATTGGGCGTGAACAGGATGCCGTTGGCAGTGATCGTCGTCGTACCGTTGGCGGGCTGGGTGACGGCGATGATCGCCAACGGATCGCCATCGGGATCGGAGTCGTTGGCGAGTACGTCGATGACGATCGGCGTATTGCGCGGCGTGGCGGCCGCATCGTCCTGCGCCACGGGCGGGGTGTTGACGAGCGTGCTCACGGCGACGCGAACGGTCGCCGTCGCGGTGCCGCCATGGCCGTCGCTGATCGTGTAGGTGAAGCTGTCGACGACAGTGAACGTCGCGAACGATGTGTACACGATGGCGTTGCCGACGATCGTCGCCGTACCGTAAGTGGGTGTGCCGACCGCGGTGATCGTGAGTGGATCGCCGTCGGGATCGTAATCGTTGGCGAGCACGTAGATCGTCACGCTCGCGCCATTGGTCGCGTTGGCGGCGTCATCGACCGCGACCGGCGGCGTGTTGACGAATGCCGTCACCGTGACCGTCACGAATGCGGTCGCACTGCCGCCGTGCCCATCACTGATCGTGTAGCTGAAGCGGTCGGTCCCGATGAACGTCAGGTTGGTGCTGGTGTAGACGATCGCGTTGCCGACAATCGCTGCCGTGCCGGCGAGCGGTGTGCCGACCGCGGTGATCGTGAGCGGATCGCCGTCGGGATCGGAATCGTTGGCAAGCACGTTGACCGTCACCGTGGTCCCGGCCGGCGTGGTGGCGGCGTCATCGACCGCGACCGGCGGCTGGTTCGCAAGGTGCACGATGTTGACCACTACCCGCGCACTGGCGACGCCGCCGCGGCCGTCGGTGATCCGATAGCCGAAGCTGTCGCTGCCGACGGCAGTCGCCGCGGCAGTGTAGACGATCGCATTGCCGACCACGGTGGCGCTGCCGTGCGACGGGATGCCGACCCACGTGATCGTCAGCGCATCGCCGTCGGGATCATGATCGTTGGCCAGCACGGCAATCGTCGTCGCCGTGCCCGCGGTAACGGTGACGCTGTCGCTCACCGCAATGGGGGGCTGGTTCGCTGGCGCTCCGACGGTGACGACGACCATCGCACTCGCGCTGCCACCGTGGCCGTCCTCGATCGTGTAGCTGAAACTGTCGCTGCCGATGTAACCGGCCGCCGGTGTGTACACGATGTCGCCGCCGGAGATGACGGCGCTGCCATGAGCCGGCGTACCCACCGCCACGATGCTCAGGCTGTCGCCGTCGGGATCGGTATCGTTGGCGAGCACCGCAATCGTCACCGGCTGGGCGGAGGGCGTGGTCGCGCTGTCGTTGCGCGCCAGCGGAGCGCGATTGGCCTGTGCACCCACGTTGGCGCCGACCAGCGCGGTGGCAGTGCCACCGCGCCCATCGCTGACCGTGTAGCTGAAGCTGTCGGCGCCGCTGTAGCCCGCAACCGGTGTATACACGATCGTGTTGCCGACGATCATCGCGCTGCCATGGCTGGGCGCAGTGACCGCCACCAGCGTGAGGCTGTCGCCATCGGGGTCGGAATCGTTGGCCAGCACGTCGATCGTGGACGGCATGCCCGCGATCGCGTTGACGCTGTCGGCCTGGGCAAGCGGGAACCGGTTGCTGTATTGGCGCGGGCCGCGCGTCACGCTGACGTTGCGCGTACGGACGCGGCGGTAGGTCTCGACGGTACGTGGATGGGCGCTGGAAGGTCGCGCGAGCGAGCGCGCGATCCAAGCCGGACTGTCAAGCTGTGCAGTCGGCACAAACGAGCCGTGGCGACCGAATTCGTAGCGCAGGAACACCGCGAGGCGATTGTCGTCACCACTGTCCAGACCGCTGCGCTGTACATGATCGGCGCGCGCCGCCAGACCCCAGCCGCGCTGTCCCAGTGGCGTGTCCACTCCGAGCGACAGCGTGGTGACCCGGGTGCCATCGCCATCCTGCGTACTGCCCGCGCCGTACACGCGCGTGGCCCACGGTCCGAACACACGGCTGAACTGCAGGCCGACCTCGGTACCGAATGGCTTGCTCTCGAATATCGTCTCGTACGTGGTCGTTTCGACCGTGGTGTAGTCGCCAACTTCGTCGCGCCCACTCACGCGCACGACGTCGTCCTGCAGGCTGCGCCCGGCGCCGCGCGCGCCGCCCACGCCGTGCGCGAGCCAGCCCTCGGCCGCGAACGCGCGCCGCTCGATGCCAAATCCCAGCGTGGCCTTGCGCGCGTGCTGCGCGCTCTGATCGAGCGCGAAGCTCAGCCGGCTCACGGTTGCCTGGTCGGGATTCTCGCGCGCCAACCGCGCATCGCCGCCCCACAGCCAGTTGAAATCGAACTGCGCACCGCCGGCACCGGCGCGGTCCCACCACAGCTGGCCGACCACTGCGCGCGCATCGTTGCGTGCGAACACGCCCATCAATTGGCCTTCGGTCTCGCCTTCGGCATTGATGCCGAGCGAGATGCTGCCGTTGTTGCCGACGTAGCTCAGCGGCACCGAAGGGTCGGTGACCGAAGGAACGCGATCGGGATCCTGCGTCGGATACTGTGCCGAGGCGACGCTGATTCCACAGGCAACCAACAGCACGGCAATGCAACGGCGCATGTCCCTTCCCCCAGTGCGACGAATTGCCGCAATGGTAGCGTCGATCGGCGCCTGCGCACGATTTGCCGCACGGCAGCAAATCGGCACGGCGATCTGGCCACGACGATGCAAGGCGCGCACGCGGATCGCCTGCAGCCACTGATCAGTAGCGCGGCACAGCAGTGCGGCCGGCCGCATGGTGCGGCGCAGAAGGCGTCAACGCAGCGCCGCGAGTCCCATGGCGCTGGCGACGAACTCGTCGGGGTCGAGCATGCGCGCGCCCAGCTCCGATTCCAGCAGGCGGCGGTCGCCGGTGACGAGGCGCAGGTCATCGCGCGAGGCCAGCCAGCGCCATGGGTGTGCCGCCGCGGTCGCAGCCGCCGCGCCCGCTCGCGGCGGCGACAGCACGCTGGCACGCTCGACGAGGACGGCCAGCAGCGCGTCGATTTCGTCGGCGCTGAGCCCATGCAGCTTGCGCAAATCGGCCCGCATGAGCACCTCGCGGTACTCCGCCAGCAGGTCCATCGGCATTTCGTAGGCGAACGCGGCGCCGAGCATGCCATCGAGCACGCGCGCGACCGCGGCGTCCTCGTGGTGCGTGAGCAGGCCCGCCACCACGACATTGGTATCGACCACTACGGTTGCCATTGGCGCTGCGCCCGCGTGGCCCACACGGCAAGCTGGGTGGCCTGGCTGTCATCGAGCCGGCTGTGCATGCGCGCGCGCCGGATCAGGTGCGCGGGCTCATCGGCCGCCTTGATGCCGCACAGCTCGAGACTCTCGTCGATGATCTGGACGATCGGCTTGCCATGCCGCGCCGAGGCTTCCTTGAGAGCCCGGTAGCGTGATTCGCTCAACGTGATGGTCAACCGGCCCATGCTGCCGCCGTATCGGATTCCCCAGCCACGAATCTAGCACAGGCACCACGCCTGCCCATGGCCACGCGGGTCGTCCGGCGCCGCCAGCGGCTGGCCCGTGCGGGCTCAAGCCACGACGCCCACCCGCGCGAATGGCGCGTTGCGCGCCGCGCGCCACGCATCCTCGCCCAGGTGCAGGCCGTTCGCACCAAAACGGCGCTCACGCAACAGCACCGAGCCATCGGCCGCGCAGGCAAGCAGGGTGCCGGCACGCGTGCCGTAATGCGCGCCGCGCACGAAGATCGGCGCCAGCGTGCGTTCGAGCTCGTGCCCGACGCCGGTGTCGGGCAATTCGGCAGCGGCTGGCTGGCTGGTATCGAGCAACAGGTCGAGCGCGCCGGTCGGTGTGCGCGCCGGATCGGCCCGCCAGTTGGCGAAGGCCTGCTGCAGGCGTTGCGTCTTGGGCCAGTGCACGCCGGGCGCGCCGTTGCTGATCACATGCACGCCAGGCGCGAGCGCGGCGACGCCACCGCCCGTACTGCTGAGCAGGCGCGCCTGGCCGGCGACGCCGACGATGAGATTGAACGGGCCATAGTCGTCGAGATCATGGCCCAGCATCGCCAGGAAGGCCGCCGGTTCGGCATCACCCAGCACGAAATCGCGCACCAGTGCGCCGCGTGAACGCGGCGCGGTCGCCGGCAGGCCGCTGCGCACGTTGGTGACGACGGCGAAACGGCCATCGCTGCGCGCCGCCAGCCAACTGCCGCCGGCAACGAGGTCACGGCCACCGGCCACGCGCGCGTCTTCGTCCCATGGCGCTGCCGGTGCGCTGACGCGGCCATGGAATTCGTCGCGATTGCCGAGCAGCAGCAGCGGCTGCCCCGGCAGCGCATCGATGGCGACGAGGATCAGGCACATCGGTCGCGCTCAACCGTGTGCATCGAGCAGCGCATCCAGACGCTGCTGCAGCGGTGCCAGGCGCGGATTGGCAGCGTCGAGGCCACGCGCTGCATCGAGCAGGCGTGTCGCGTCCTCGCGACGACCTTCGCCGATGCGCTGATCGGCCTGGTCGAGGAAGGCGTTGGCCAGGCGCGTCGACAGCGCCGGCAGCGCGGGATCCTCGGGAGCAAGTTCGCGCAGCACGTCGAGCAGACCACGCGCGCGCTGTGGAGCGCCCTCGCTGATGGCGCGTGCGAACAGGTCGCGGGCAATGGCCGGCAGCCGCGCGAGTCCGTCACGCGCCGCTGTCGAATCGGCATCGATCGCGAGCGCGGCGCGGTAACGGTCATAGGCGCTGATGCCGGGCGGCTCCATCAGCTGTCCCGCCTGTGCCGCGCGCTCGCCGGCGGCGACGAGTCGCTGCACCTGGGCACCCTGTGCCGGCGTCAGCGGCTGTTGGTGGGCGGCGATGTCGAGCCGCTCGCGCAGTTCGCGCAACTCACCGCGTGCCACGCGCAGGCCGGGCAGGTCCGGCGCGATCGCGGCGGCCTCGTCGATGAAACGCGCGGCCGCCAGCGCATTGTCATCGTCGATCGCCGCCGTGGCGCGCACGAGCAGCGCCTGTGCCACCCGGCGCAACCCCTGCTGCACCCGTGCATTGGCGGGATCGAGCTGCGCGGCCTGCCGATACAGCTCCAGCGCAGCGTCGGCGTTGCCACTGAGCTGGCCCTGCTGCGCACTCGCATCGGCGCGGTCGAGCAGCCCCTGCAACTGCGCCTCGCGCGCCGCGCGTGCCGTCTCGCGCGCGCGCGAGATGTCGGCCAACAACTCGGTTTGCCCAGGGTAGCCGGGCAGAATGCGCGCGATGTCGTCGCTGCGCGCGACCGCGCCCTCGATGTCGCCGCCGGCGAGCGCGGTGCGCGCCTGGGTTGCCAGTTCGTCCGCGCACTTGCGCAGGCCGGCCTGCGCGATCGCATTGCCGGCATCGCCATCGAGCACGCGCTGGTACAACGCCGCGGCGCCGTCATCACCGACGAGGCGGCCGGCAGCCAACGCCGCGGCGGCTGCGTCGAGGCTCCGCGCCGTGGCGTCCTGCGTGTCACGCTGGCTGTCGCGCTGGCGAATCGCCTGGGCGAGCTGGTCGACCGCGACACCGCCGCCGAGCAACTCGCGCGCCGCATCGAGATCGCTGCGCGCGGCCGCCAGATCGTCCTCTGCGAGCGCCTGCTGTCCGCGCTCGAGCAGACGCCGCGCCACCGCCTCGAGGCCATTGCGCGCAATGTCGTTGTCGGGATCCTGTGCGCGGGCGGCGAGGAACAGCTCGCGTGCGCTGTCGCCCTGGTTGCCGGTCAGGTGGCCGGCATCGAGTGCCTGCTGCGCGCGCGACAGGGTGTCGTTGAAGCTCGTGCGTGGCAGCAGGTGGCGCAGCGTGTCCTGGTTCCACCATGCCAGTGTCGCCATCAGCAACAACGCGCCCAATGCCAGCCAGCGGCCACTGCGGGCGCGCTGCGGCGTGGGCGCGGCAATGCGTTCGCGCTGTGCGCGCAATGCCGGCGCATCGACGTCCGCGCCGAGTTCGTCGATGCGGCCCAGGCTTGGCTCGCTGCGCCCGTCGGGCGTGCGCTCGGGCACGGCGTCAGTGCTGCGATCGACGGCGAACATCGGCGCGAGGTCATCGAGCGGCGTCGCACTGCGCGCGCGCAGTGGCCCCGGCAATGGCGGCACCTCGGCCGTCTCCGCCCACGGCGGCTGCGCCTGTTCGAGCGCATCGATCGCGGCCGCGACTTCGTTGCCATGCTGGTAACGCTGCGCCGGTTCCTTGGCCAGCAGACGGTCGAGCAGGCCCTGCAGCGCGGCCAGGCGCGTCGGCAGCCTCGGCAGCGGCTCGCTGATGTGCATGATGCCGACGGCGAGCGAGTCACCGGCGCGGTACGGCACCTGTCCCAGCAGCATCTCGTAGAGTACGACCCCGAGGCTGTAGAGGTCGGAGCGGCCATCGACGCCGCGCCCACGCGCCTGTTCCGGGCTCATGTAGTGCGGCGTGCCGACGATGGCACCCGTGCGCGTCATGCGCAGCGCCGCTTCCTGGGCGTGGGCGATACCGAAGTCGGTGAGCACGGCACTGCCATCCTCGCGCAGCAGGATGTTGTCGGGCTTGACGTCGCGATGGACGATGCCCCTGTCGTGCGCATAGGCGAGCGCGCCGGCGATCTCGCGCGCAATGCGCAGCGCCTGCGCCGGTGGCAACGGCTTGCCGTCGCCGCAGGGCAGCGGTCCGCCGGGCACGTATTCCATCGCGATGTAGTGCAGGTCGCCGGCATGGCCGACGTCGTGGATGCCGACAACGTGGCGATGATGCAGTCTGGCGGCGATGCGCGCCTCGCGCAGGAAGCGCGTGCCGAAGTCGGGATCGACCAGCAGCGCCGGCGACATGACCTTGAGCGCGACCTCGCGATCGACCGACTGCTGGATCGCCAGGTACACGGTGGACATGCCGCCGCGACCGAGCTGGCGGACGATGTGGTAACCGGGGATTTCGATCACGTTCGAACCTCTGCGCAGGCGCTGTCGGCAGCCCGCGCGACGTCCATGACACGAGCGGCGCAGCATAGCATGCGGCCATGCGCGCACCGTTCAGGCCAGGCGGCGCGCCTCGGTCACGTTGGGCACGGCCATGAGCTGTGCCAGCAGGCCGCTGAGCTGACCGAAATCGGCGACCTTGAGCGTGTAGTTCATCTCGGCCACGCCGCGCTGTGCGTCGACGCGTGCATTGAGCGCGACCACCTGCACGTTGGCGGCAGCGATGGCGTTGCTGACATCCTTGTGCAGCCACTTGCGGTCGAAGCCGCGCACCACGACATCGACCTCGTAGCTGGTGGCCGGGCGTTTGCCCCAGGTCACCTCGACCACGCGGTCGGCGTCGCGCTCGCGCAGGCTCGCGACCTGCGCGCAATCGGCGCGATGCACCGAAATGCCGCGACCGCGCGTGATGTAGCCGACGATCGCATCGCCCGGCAGCGGCTGGCAGCAGCGCGCCAACTGGCTCAGCAGGTTGCCGACGCCCTCGATGACGATGGCGCCACCGCCGTCGGCCGAACGCGCGCTCGCCGGCACCGCCGGCGGCGGAACCGGCGTGGGCGCTGCCGGTGGCGCTCCCAGTTCGTGCAGGGCGCGCGCCAGCTGCCCGGGCGACACGTCGCCGAGCGCGAGCGCGTGCAGCAGCTCGTCCTGGGTCTTGAGCCGGAACTGTTCGGGCAGGCGCTCGAGATGGTCGGGCGGCAGGGCCAGGCGCTTGAGCTCGCGCTCCAGCACGGCGCGGCCGGCGGCGAGGTTCTGCGCCGTATCGATGCGGTTGAACCAGGCCCGCACCTTGTTGCGGGCGCGATGCGTGCGCAGGAAGCCGAGTTGCGGCGACAGCCAGTCGCGGCGCGGCTCGGCGATCTTGCCGGTGAGGATCTCGATGCGGTCGCCGCTGGCCGGCTGAAAGCCCAGCGGCACGATGCGGCCATTGACCTTGGCGCCACGACAGCGGTGGCCCACGTCGGTGTGGATCGTGTAGGCAAAGTCGAGCACGGTCGCGCCCTGCGGCAGGTCGACGACGTTGCCCTTGGGCGTGAGCAGGTAGACGCGGTCTTCCACCACTTCGGTGCGGAAGCCGGCCAACAGGGCCGCATCGTCGTCGGCCTCGCGGCTTTCGAGCAATTGCCGCATCCAGGCGATCTTGCGTTCGAAGCTCGCGTCGCCGCCACCGCCTTCCTTGTAGCGCCAATGCGCAGCCACGCCCAGTTCGGCATGCTCGTGCATGTCGTGGCTGCGGATCTGCACCTCGAGCGTGCGCCCTTCAGGGCCGATGACGGCCGTGTGCAGCGACTGGTAATGATTGCCCTTGGGATTGGCGATGTAGTCGTCGAATTCGCCCGGAATGAACGGCCACAGCGAATGCACGACGCCGAGCGCGGCGTAGCACGCGGCGACGTCGTCGACGATCAGGCGCAGCGCCCGCACGTCATACAGCTCGGAAAACTCCAGACCCTTGCGCTGCATCTTGCGCCAGATCGAATAGATGTGTTTCGGCCGGCCACCGATCTCTGCACGCAGACCGGCCTTGGCCAGCGCAGCGCCGAGTTGCTGCTTGGCAGTGGCGATCCAGGCCTCGCGATCGCCACGACGCTCATCGAGCAGGTGCGCAATGCGCCGATAGACGTCGGGTTGCAGGTAGCGGAAGGCCAGGTCCTCGAGCTCCCACTTGAGCTGCCAGATGCCGAGCCGATTGGCCAGCGGCGCGTGCATGTCGGCCGTGAGCCGTGCCGCGGCGACACGCTCGGCCTCGGGCGCATCGGCCAGCGCACGCATGCGCACGAGCTGGCGCGCGAGCAGGATGAACACGACGCGCAGGTCGCGGATGATCGCCAGCAACAGTCGGCGCAGACCCTCGCTGCCGGTGGCGGCACCATGCGCGGCATGCAGCGCCCACACGCGCTCGGCCGCCTCCTGGCCCTCGACGAGGGCGCGCACCGGCGCCGGCAACGCCGCCAGCAAGGCCGCATCGGGCTGTGGGTCGCAGCTGCGCAGCACATGCACGATGCAGGCTGCCTGCGCTTCTTCGTCGACGCCGAGCGCGCGCAGCAAGTCGAGACTGGCCAGCAGTTGCGGCTGCGCCGCGTGCCACGCCGCGCCGAGCACGCCGCCGCGCTGCTCGCCGATGTGCACGGCTTCGCGCAGCAAGGGCGACCCGGCGCCGGCCGGCAACTGCGCCAACCAGGCGCTCAGATCAATCGCAGGGGATGCGTGCTCGGTCACGGTGACGATGGTAATTGGCGGCGATGTGCGGCGCGCGTGCCGGGCTGCCGCCCAAGGGTTCGGGCAACCGGTCGCGGCCACCGGCCTGCCGGGCGCGCGAGAGGGCCAACATGTCCGGCAACAGCGTAAACGAGAACGGCGCCCGCCGGCGCCGTCCAAGTGCCGGTTGAATGGCGCGCCCGTTTAAGGGGTGCATCCCATCCAGACAAAGCTGTCGCTGTTGCGGAAGCCATAGACCACATCGTCGCCGATGAAGCTATCACCGCCGTCATTGGCGCTGACATCAGGCGACGGCAGTACCGCGATCGCAGCCGCCGGCTGGCAACTGCCGATCGTGCCGCCCACCTTCTTCTGGCGCATGACCACCACGAACAGCGACTGGGCCCGCGCCGCCGGGATCAGCGACACGCGTTCGCTGAGGATGCCGTCATTGGCCGCGGACAAGGTTCCGGTGAAAAACACGTTCGGATCGCCCGGGTCACAGATGGTGTCCGGAATCTGCGCGCCGGTCCCCGCGGGCAGCTGGTTGCGCAGGCAATAGGTGCCATTGGCCGTGAGGTAGTTGGCGTCGTACGCATCGCGAATGGCAACGTCCACGACACTGGCCTGGATGGCGTTGGGCGTCAACGGCGTCACGCCAAGGAAGTGCGAATTGGGCAGGTCACCATTGGGTTGTGCCCCAAGGCGCGTGTCGACGCGCGCAACGTAGGTGAATGCATTGGAGGCCGTCGACGAGGTCCACATCGTCAGCGCGCGATCGCCGAAGCGCGTATCGTTTTGCGAGCCCGCGCCGGGCCTGCGCACGCCAGTGGCGGCAGCGCACAACGAGTTCTCGGCCGCCTGCGGCACATCCGTCAGCCCGGTATTGGGGTTGTCGCCCCAAGTGCAGGAATCGTTGGGGGCATTCTTCCAATCAGCGGAATTGGCATCAGGCCAGGAAAAACCGATGCTGCTGTCGGGCAGCCAGTTCACGAGGTAGGTGCGCTGCAACCGCTCGAGAGTCTCATCGAATCCGTCCTGGAAGATGAAATTGCTGAACGGGCTGTACGGCGACGTGATCTGCCCGTTGGCGTCCCTCGCCTGACAGGTCAACGTGGTCGGCACCACCCAGCTCGGTGCGCCCGGATTGATGCGCATCACCCCTGCGGCGAAAGTCAGTGCGCGCACATCGAACGCGCTGGGCAATGCCCAATGGCTGCGCATTGGTGCGAACTTGACCGCGCCTGGAGTGATTCCGGCGCCCACGTCGAGATTGGCGCAGAACACGAAGTCGGCGGTGCTGACCGACAGTACGCTGGTGGGCCCGAATGCCACGTACTGGCTCGGCGACTGCAGCGGCACCGACATGGCATCGTTGATCACGAGTGTCGGTACATCGGCAAGCGCGGTACCTGTGCCAGCCATCAGCGCCACAGCCAAAATCCGCAAGCGGATACGATTCTCGAGCACAACCATTCGCAGTCCTTGGAGTCCAACAACGGATTATTCAAAGTGGCAGCCAACATGGCGCGCACCGTTCGTGCGTCAGCGCCCACCGAGGCAGCGCTTGCAGACCAGACAGGCCGGCAACGCATGCTACACTCGATGCGCCATAGTGTAGCGGCAGGATTGTGCAATTGCACACGTTAAGTTGCCGTAAACGAAGGGAATTTCCGTGACGCAGGCTGCATTACTTCCATCCTTTGCGAAAACCTCCATGCGCCCAAACACGAGCCTTGCACTCGCGCTGCTGCTGACCATCGCCGCCAGCGCCAACGCCCAATCCAACGCACCGACCCTCGAAGAACGCATGTCGCAGGCCGATTTCCACGCGGCAGGGCTCGACAAGCTGTCCGCGGATGAACTCGCCAATCTCAATGCCTGGCTTGGCGCGCATGGTGGCAGCGTGCGCTATGTGACGGCGGCCGGCGCGCCGGCATTCGATACCGACCAGGGCGAGCGCACCACGATCGAGAGTGCGATCGACGGCACCTTCCTGGGCTGGAACGGACAGACCACCTTCAAGCTCAAGAATGGCCAGGAGTGGGCCCAGTCCGAGTCGGGTCATTACGATGCGGGCAAGTACAACAGTCCCAACGTGCGCATCAAGCCGATGATGCTCGGCAGTTGGCTCATGGTGGTGGAAGGTTGCGGCTGCAGCGTGCGCGTGCGGCGCATCCGCTGAGACGCCGGTTCAGCGCGACGCCGTCTCGCGCTCGCGCAGCGTATCGAGCAACCGGGCCAGCCGCTTGGGCGAGACCGGTTCGGCGGTCCCCAGTTCCTGCGCGAATGTCGACACGCGCAGCTCCTCGACCAACCAACGCAGCTCGCGCACGCGCGCATCGCTGTCCAGTTGCGCGAGGCGCTTGCGCACTTCGCGCCAGTGGACCTGTACGCCGAGCATGCGCGCCTGGTCACGCGCGGGGTCCTGCCGCAGGCGCTGCGCGCGCAGCGTCATCGCCCTGAGATAGCGCGGCAACTGCGCCAGGCGTGAGCGGTCGAGCGCACGCACGAAACCCGGCGCCAGCAGCACCTCGAGCTGATCGGCGAGATCATCGTAACTGGCCTTGGCGAAGCCGATCAGCGGCGGCTCGAGCATCGGGCGCAACTGGGCATGTGCGGCCACGATCGCCTCGACCGGCTTGAGCCGCTCGATCGCGGCCGGAAACAGTTCGCGCGCGATGCGTTCGCGCAGTCGATCGAACGACTCGCGATCGCGCACGTCGAGCGCATGCGCATCGAGGCACTCACGCAGGGCGCCTTCGACGAGGTCGGCGCGCAGCGCGGCCGTGTTGCCGAACGCGACCCAATGCAGCGCCAGCGTGCGGTCGAGCGGCAATTGCTTCTGCGCCTGCTTGAGCTTGTCGGCCAGCGCGCGGCGCAGCAGGCGCTCGACGCCGCGGCGATGCTCGCCCAACGCCTCGCCGCGCTGCTCGAACACCCGCAGCGCCACGCTTTCACCAAGGTCGACGAGCGCCGGAAACGCGGTCAGGCCGCTGGCCGACACGACCTGGTCGGGAATCTCCGCGAAGTCGAACCCGACCACATCCTCGCGCGTCAGCTCGACATCGGCGCGCCGCGAGAAGGCGACACGCGCCGCGCCGGTCCACTGCGCCTGGATGGCGGCGAGGTCGCGGCTCTCGACCAGCACGGCGTGGTGCTCGTCGACCACGCGAAAGCACATCTGCAGATGCGGCGGCAACTCGATCGCGGCGAAATCGCCGACTGTGACCGCGACGCCGGTCACGCGCTGCAGATAGCGCGCCAGCACCTCGAACAAGGGTTCGTCACGGGGTGCTTCGGCCTGGGCGAAGGCACGGGCGAAGTCGGGCGCCGGCACGAAGTTGCGGCGCAGCGCGCGCGGCAGGCCACGGATCGCGGTCGCCACCTTTTCCTCGAGCATGCCCGGCACCAGCCACTGGCAGCGCGCCGCTTCCACCGCGTTGACGAAGGCCAGCGGTACCTGCAGCGTCACGCCATCGCCGGCATCGCCCGGCACGAAGCGGTACGAAAGGCGCAGCGCGTGGCCCGCCACCTCGAGCTGGGCCGGGAATGCCTGGGCCCCGGCGGCATCGCCCGCATCGAGCACGTCCGCCAGCGACCAGCGCAGCGCGGCCTGCTCGCCGGGCGCGGCCCGACGATACCAGGCGTCGAGCGCGGCGCTGGTGCTGATGTCGCCGGGCAGCTTGCCGGCGAAGAACGCCGCCAGCTGCTCATCGTTGCGCACCAGGCCGCTGCGGCGGAGCTTGGCCTCGGTCTCGTGCGCCTGGGCGAGCACGCGCGCATTGGCGCGCACGAAATCGGCCTTGGCGTCGATCTCGCAACGCGCCAGTGCCTCGCGCAGGAAGATCGCATGGGCCTGCAGCGGATCCTGCTTGCCGAACTGCACCATCCGCTGCTCGACGAGGGCAAGCCCGAACAGGTTGACCTGCTCGTGTGCGACCACGGCGCCGCGCCGGCGCGACCAGTGCGCATCGCGCCAGCTGCGGCGCACGAGATGCGCGGCCTGCTGCTCGATCCAGTGCGGTTCGACGCGCGCACACAGCATCGCGTAGACCTTGGCCAGGTCGAGGATCTGCCCCGCGAGCAGCCATTGTGGCGGCGACTTGGCCAGCGCCGAGCCGGGAAAGATGCCGAAGCGCCGCTCGCGCGTGCCGCGGTACTGGCCACGCTCGTCCTTGCGGGCGACCTGGGTCGGCCAACCCGACAGCAGGCAGCGATGGATCGCTTCGTAACGATCGGCGCCCGCCGTTGCCGGGTCGGAGTCGGCCGCGGCGAGCATGGCGCGCCCTGTCGACTCGGCATCGGCCGTGCCGGTCGGCGCCGCATCCTGCGCGAGCAGCAACTGGCGATGCAACTCGCGCCACTCGCGCATGCGCAGGAATGACAGGAAGCGATCACCGCACCAGTCGCGCAGCCGCGACTGCGTGAGCTCGGCATGCGCCTGGGCGTGCGCCTGCCACAGCTTGAGCACGCCGATGAAATCCGAGCGCGCATCGACGAACGGTGCCTGCGCGGCATCGGCCTGGGCACGGGCATCGGCGGGACGCTCGCGCGGATCCTGCACGCTGAGGAAGGCCACCAGCACCAGCAGTTCGGGCAGCACGTCACGCGCACGCGCCTCGACCAGCATGCGGCCGAGCGCGACGTCGATCGGCAGTTGCGCCAGCTGCCGTCCGAGCGGCGTGATGCGCGCCGCGTCGCCACCGGTCGGCGCGGCCTCGATGGCCTGCAGTTCGGCCAGGCGCCGGTAGCCATCGCCGATTGCGCGCTCGCCCGGCGCATCGACGAACGGAAACGCCGCCGGATCGCCGAGCCCGAGCGCGAGCATGCGCAGGATCACGCCGGCCAGCGAACTGCGCAGGATCTCCGGATCGGTGTAGCGCGGCCGCTGCGCGTAGTCGTCCTCGCCGTAGAGGCGGTGGCACACGCCCGGACCGACGCGCCCGCAACGGCCCGCGCGCTGGTCGGCCGCGGCCTGCGAGATCGGTTCGATGTGCAGGCGCTCGAGCTGGTTGCGCGGGTTGTAGCGCTTGACGCGCGCGCTGCCGGTATCGATCACGTGGCGGATGCGCGGCACCGTCAGCGAGGTTTCGGCCACATTGGTCGCCAGCACGATGCGCCGCTGCGGGCCCGGATGGAACACGCGATCCTGTTCCTGCGCCGACAGGCGCGCGTACAGCGCCAGCACCTCGGTCTGGCGGTACTTGCGCCGCGACAGTGCCAGATGCACATCGCGTATCTCGCGCTCTCCGGGCAGGAACACGAGGATGTCGCCCAATGGATCGCCGCGCGTGATCTCGTCGGCCACCGCGACGATCTGCTCGGCCGTGCTCGCATCCTTGCGCGCCTCGGGCGGGTGCCAGCGCAGCTCGACCGGATAGGTGCGCCCCTCCACCTCGACCACCGGGGCGTTGCCGAAGTGGGCGGCGAAGCGCGCGGTGTCGATCGTCGCCGAGGTGACGATGAGCTTGAGATCGCGGCGCCTGGCGAGCAGGCGCTTGAGATAGCCGAGCAGGAAATCGATGTTGAGGCTGCGTTCGTGCGCCTCGTCGAGAATGATGGTGTCGTAGGCCGCCAGCCACGGATCGCCCTGGGTCTGCGCCAGCAGGATGCCGTCGGTCATGAACTTGATGAGGCCATCCTCACCGCTGTGGTCGGCAAAGCGCACCTGAAAGCCGACGATGCCGCCGACCTCGCCCGCCAGTTCGCTGGCCACGCGCCGCGCCACCGTGCGCGCGGCGATGCGGCGCGGCTGCGTGCAGCCGATGAGCCCGCTGCGACCACGGCCGGCGGCGAGGCACAGCTTGGGCAGTTGCGTGGTCTTGCCCGAGCCGGTCTCGCCGGCCAGCACGATGACCTGGTGGCGCTGGATCAGCTCGATGATCTCCGCGCTGCGCGCGGCGATCGGCAAGGCCTCGTCGATCTCGATCGGCGGCACGCGCGCGGCGCGCGCAGCGACCGCCGCGCGCGAGACTTCGATGTCGGCCGCCAGTGCCGCAACCTGCTCGGGCGGCGGCGCGGACCGGGCCGCGCGCAGCCGTCGCAGGCGCGCGAGCAGGCGGCCACGGTCGCGACTGAGCACGCCATCGAGCGCATGGGACAAATTGTCGAGGCTGGCAGTCGGCACGCGGCAGGAAATCGGTGGACGGGACAGGACCGGGACGCGGCAGCGCCGGAGGGCGATATTTGCGGGCTATCGCGCCGATACGCAAGTTCGATTTCCCATCGGCGGGGACGATTGCTAGAGTCCCTGCCACGACAACGACACGGAGCAGCGCGCATGGCCATCGACATCGGCATCAACAAGAAGGACCGCGAGACGATCGCGAAGAACCTGTCCAAGCTGCTGGCCGACACCTATTCGCTGTATCTCAAGACGCACAGCTTCCACTGGAATGTCACCGGCTCGATGTTCAACACCCTGCACCTCATGTTCGAGACGCAGTACAACGAGCTGTGGACCGCCGCCGACGTCATCGCCGAGCGCATCCGCGCGCTCGATGTGTACGCGCCGGGCTCCTACACCCAGTTCGGCAAGCTGACCTCCATTGCCGAGGAAACCGGCGTGCCCGACTGGAAGGGCATGGTCGAGCAGCTCGTCGACGGCCACGAGGCGGTCGCCCGCACCGCGCGCGAGACCTTCCGCGCGGCGGACAAGGCCGACGACCAGCCGACCGCCGACCTCGCCACGCAGCGCATGCAGCAACACGAAAAGACCGCGTGGATGCTGCGTTCGCTACTGCGCTGAGGATGGCTCGGCCGGCGTGGTGGCAGGCGTCGCCACGCCGAGCAGCGCGAGCGCGGCCGGAAAGTCGGCGACGAAGCGCAGCGAGCTGCCGTCGGCCACGACGCCCATCGCGGCGAGGATGCGCGCCGGCTGCGGCTGCAGACCGGTGATGACGAGCGCGGTGCCATCGCGACGGCATCGCGCCACGAGGTTGCCGATCGCGGTGGCGCCCGAGGCATCGATGAACGGCACCAGCCGCAGGCGCAGGATGAACACGCGCGGCGGGCGGCCGAATGCGCGCAGCACGTCATCGATGCGGTTGGCCACCGCGAAGAACAGCGGCCCCGACACGCGATAGGCCTCGACGCCTTCGGGCAACACGTCGTAGTCCACTTCGCGGCGCGCCCGTGTGAAGTCCTCCTCGTCGCTGTCGAGCAGACCGACGTGGGACTCCAGCGCCACCACCTCGCTCATGCGGTACATGAACAGGAACGCGGCCAGCACCACGCCGACCTCGACCGCGACGGTGAGATCGATCACCACGGTCAGCACGAAGGTGACGACGAGCACGATGCGGTCGCCCCACGGCGAGCGCAGCAGCTGGCGGATGCGCTCGATCTCGCTCATGTTCCAGGCGATGACCAGCAACATGGCCGCCATCGCCGGCAGCGGCACCCGGTTGGCCAGCGGTGCCGCCACCAGCACGAAGGCGAGGATGAACAGCGCATGGGCCATGCCGGCCACGGGCGAGCGCGCACCGGCCCGCACGTTGGTGGCCGTGCGCACGATCGCGCCGGTGGCCGGCAGGCCGCCGACCAGCGCCGACGCGGCATTGGCCACGCCCTGCGCGACGAGCTCGCAGTTGGAGCGGTGGCGGCCCCCGATCATGCCGTCGGACACCACCGCCGACAGCAGCGACTCGACGCCGCCGAGGAAGGCGATCGTGAACGCGCTCGGCAGCAGCTCGTGCAGACGCGCAAGGTCGAACGCG
The DNA here is from genome assembly GCF_019634845.1 of Dokdonella sp. Taxonomy (GTDB): domain Bacteria; phylum Pseudomonadota; class Gammaproteobacteria; order Xanthomonadales; family Rhodanobacteraceae; genus Dokdonella_A. The sequence continues at coordinate 17,833 of NZ_JAHCAQ010000009.1, read as the reverse complement.
GGCAGGTGCGGCGCCGCCAGTTCGCGCGGCACCGGCCCGAAGCGCGAGACCACCGTTTCCACCGGCAGCTGCAGCAGCACGGTGGCGAGCGTGGCCAGCACCACCGCGATGAGGAATCCGGGCCACTGCGGGCGCCAGCGGCGCAGCGCGATGAGCAATGCGAGGGTGCCCAGCGCCAACCCGGTCGCCCATGGATCGATACTGCCGATGTGGGCCGCATAGGCCTGCCAGCGCGGCACGAACTCGGCCGGCAACTGGGCGATGTCGAGCCCGAGCAGATCCTTGATCTGGCTGCTGAAGATGCTGACCGCGATGCCGGCGGTGAAGCCGGTGATGACGGGCTGCGGCATGTACTTGACGAGCGTGCCCAGCCGCAGCAGGCCGGCCACCACGAGCATCGCGCCGGCCATCAGCGTCGCCACCACGAGGCCGTCGTAGCCGTAGTGCGCGATCACGCTGTAGACGACCGGGATGAAGGCCGCCGTCGGACCGCCGATCTGCACGCGCGAGCCCCCGAGCGCCGAGATGAGGAAGCCGGCGACGATCGCGGTCTGCAGGCCGACGGCCGGGCTTGCTCCCGACGCGATCGCCAGCGCCATCGACAACGGCAGTGCAACGACCGCGACCGTCAGGCCCGCCATCAGGTCGCTGCGCAGGTCGCGCATGCCATAACCCTGGCGCAACGTGGTGACGAGCTTGGGGACGTACAGGTGCCACAACGGCGGCGCGGACGCGGGGACCGACATGGGCGCAGGTCTCCTGGGCTGGCGACGTGGCGGCGCGCGATTGTACTGCGCGCGCCGACGTTACAGCTTGCGCCGTGGCGGCACCAGGAAATCGCCGAAGAACAGCCCCGCCACGATCGCGATCAGCAGTGCCGTCATCGTCACCGCGGTGTCGATGCCCAGTTGCACGTTGCGGTCGAGCACGTAGCTCAGACTGCGGAAGCCGACGCTGCCGGGCACCAGCAGGATGATGCCCGGTTCGCGGATCAGCGCCCCGGGCCGATGCGCGATGCGCGCAAACAGATTGCTCAGTGCGCCCACCACGATCGCGCCGAGGAAGGTGCCGAACACCGGCGAGACATGGGCGCCACCGACCTGGGTGCACAGGTAGCCCACCAGTGGCGCTGCGATCACGACCGGCGCGAACCGGCGCGGCGTCTTGAACAGCACCGCGAACGACACCGCACCGGAAAACACCGCCAGCCACTCGGCCCAGGCCGGAATCGGCACGCTCTGCGCCAGCGGCGGCACGATGCCGAAATAGGCGCAGCCCTGCAGCGCGAGCGCACTGCCGAACAGCAGCTTGAGCAAGGTTGCCAGCGCGCCCATCATGCGCGCGCTGCCCGACACCAGGTGCTGGCTCGACAGCTCACGCACGGCCGTGGTCAGCGTCATGCCCGGAATCAGCACGATGACGCTGGCGATCACCACCGGACGCAACTGGATCGGCGTCACCCAGCAGGCGACGACCACGCACACGAGGCTCGACACGAACGCGGCCACCGCTTCGAGCGCGTTGCCGAAGCTCGGCCAGCGCAACGGCAGCAGGGTCATGGCGCCGATCAGCAGGCCGTTGACAAAGGCCACGCCGACCTCGACCCACCCCGTATGCAGGATCGCCGCCACCGTCGCCGAGGCGACACCGAACGCGAACACGGTGGCGGTGTGGGTGTAGCGGCTCAGGCGGCGCGCGCCGATCTCGCGCAGCTGCCGCCAGCCCTCGGCCAGGTCGAGGTCGCCCGCGATCACGCGATCGGCGACCTCGTCGACGCGGCATAACCGCGCCAGATTGACCTCGCCCGGCGACACCCGCACCACCTGGGTGAATTCGGCCAGGTCATCGCCGCGCGCCGATTCGCCGAACGACATCACGATCGAGGTTGGCGTCGACAGCACATTGCAGTTGAGACCCAGCCGCGCACTGGCAAGGTTGACCACGTCCTCGAGCCGCGGCGCGGCCGTGCCGTACTCGTGCAGACGCCGCGCCAGCTCGACGATGAAGCCGGTGCGGGTCTTGAACGAATAGCGCTGGTCGGTGGGCGCGGCCATGCACAATGATGCCTTGCAGCATGCGCGCCCGGCGAGGGGGCGCCGGCTGCGGATTGAGCCGCGCTTCAGGTGTCAACGTTGCCGTTGGCCGACAGCCTGCTAGCCTTGCCCGATGCAGACCGCGACCACCCCATTCCTGCGCCAGCACGGCGAGCACCTTGCGGTTGGCGGCGACTGGACCCTGGCGATGGCCACCGCCCTGGCCGCCGACGTGTCGCGCTGGCGCGGGCGCCTGGCCCCGCAGGCACGCATCGACGCCACCGCCATCGCGCGCCTGGACACCGCCGGCGCCCGCCTGCTGCTCGACCTCGCCGAGGCGGCGCGCATCGACGGGCTCGACCCGCGCCAGCACGCCCTGCTCGATGCGGTCGCGCGTGCCGCGCTGCCGGATACGGCCACGACGCGCCGCGACAATGGCCTGCTCGGCCTGCTCGCGCGCACCGGCGCCGCCGTGGAGGGCATCGCCCGCGACGCGGTCGCGCTGCTCGGCTTCATCGGCCTGGTGCTCGCCACGCTCGTGCGCAGCCTGCCCGATCCGCGCCGCTGGCGCCCGACGGCGTTGGCGTTCCACCTCGAACAGACCGGCCTCGACGCGGTGCCGATCGTCGTGCTGCTCAATTTTCTCGTCGGCGCCGTGGTGGCCTTTCTCGGCGCCACCATCCTGCGTGACTTTGGTGCGGCCATCTACACGGTCGAACTGATCGGCTATTCGTTCCTGCGCGAATTCGGCGTGCTGCTCACGGCAATCCTCATCGCCGGCCGCAGCGGCAGCGCCTTCACCGCGCAGATCGGCTCGATGAAAGCGCGCGAGGAAGTCGACGCGATCCGCACCCTTGGCCTCGACCCGATCGAGGTGCTCGTCCTGCCGCGCCTGCTCGCCCTGCTGGTCGCCATGCCGCTGCTGACTGCGCTGGCCATGCTGGCCGGCATCGTCGGCGGCGGCATGGTCGGCGCCCTGAGCATGGACATCTCGCCCACGCTGTTCATCACCCGCCTGCACGAACTCGGCGCCGCGCGCCACTTCTGGGTCGGCATGAGCAAGGCGCCGATCTTCGCCTTCCTCATCGCCGCGATCGGGTGCCTGGAAGGCTTCAAGGTATCGGGCAGCGCCGAATCGGTCGGCACCCACACCACCTCGAGCGTGGTGCAGGCGATCTTCATGGCAATCCTCGTCGATGCGCTGGCGGCGGTGTTCTTCATGGAGATCGACGTGTGAACGCCGCCGCACGCCAGCGAGCGGGGGTCGCGACCGTCGTCGCGACGACCGACGCACGTCGCGGGTGGGTTCGTTCCGCGGTCGTCGGGCGGCTTGCGCCAGTAGGTTTTTGGGCTGGCGCCATCGTCGACTGTTGTGCGACAACCGACCCACGTCCTTGGTGGGTTCGTCCCGCCGTCGTCGGGCGGCTTGCGCCAGCAGGTTTTTGCGCTGGCGCCATCGTCGACTGTTGTGCGACGACCGACCCACGTCCTTGGTGGGTTCGTTCCGCCGTCGTCGGGCGGCTTGCGCCGGTGGGTTTTTGCGCTGGCGCCATCGTCGACTGTTGTGCGACAACCGACCCACGTCCTTGGTGGGTTCGTCCCGCCGTCGTCGGGCGGCTTGCGCCGGTGGGTTTTTGCGCTGGCGCCATCGTCGACTGTTGTGCGACAACCGACTCACGTCCCTGGTGGGTTCGTCCCGCAGTTTTCGGGTGGCTTGCGCCGGTGGGTTTGGGCGTCGAGTCGATCGTTGGCGTCTTGTCCAAGAGAAAGTCACCAAAGAGAACGACAGCCCTGCAGCGGCGCCTCGCGCGCTTCCTGCGCGCGAGGTCCGCTGCGGTGGGGTGCGCCGACAGCACCTCCCTGTGCTGACGGCGCAATGGCGCGATCCATCGCGCTCCCCTGCGGGCCGCTTCGGCCCGCCGCCGCCGCCGCTGATGGGCCTGCCGGGACGCAGCGCGCTCCGCGCGCGCAAGGCACGCCACCATGGCGCAGCGGTCCCGGCGCGGCCACGATGGCCGCGTCACTGCAGGTCGGGTCCTCCACGCGGCGGGGCGCGCAGGGCCAGCCACAGGGTCGGCGCGAGATCGCGCCGAGTTTGCCCGTCAGTGGAGGGATGCACTGTCCGGCAAACCGCGTAGCGCACCCGCGGCAGTCACGCGCGCCGGATGCGCGCGTGACCGCGGCCCGGAGGGTGCCATTTCTTTTGGTTCCTTTTCTTTGGGCAAGCAAAGAAAAGGAACCGGCCCGCAGGGATGCGGGACGAACCCACCAGGGACGTGGGTCGGTTGTCGCACAACAGTCGACGATGGCGCCAGCGCAAAAAACCACCGGCGCAAGCCACCCGAAAACTGCGGGACGAACCCACCAGGGACGTGGGTCGGTTGTCGCACAACAGTCGACGATGGCGCCAGCGCAAAAAACCACCGGCGCAAGCCACCCGAAAACTGCGGGACGAACCCACCAGGGACGTGAGTCGGTTGTCGCCACGAAGCCAACGATCGAATCAGCGCACAAACCCCAACCGCAACGGATCGACGGCCATGACCGCCACTGAGGCCATCATCGAAGTACGCGGCCTGCGCAACCAGTTCGGCAGCCAGGTCGTGCACGAGCAGCTCGACCTCGACGTGCGGCGCGGCGAGATCATCGGCGTGGTCGGCGGTTCGGGCAGTGGCAAGTCGGTGCTGATGCGCTCGATCATCGGCCTCAACCGCCCGGCCGCGGGCAGCGTGCGCCTGCTCGCGACCGAGATGATGCGGGCCAGCGAGACCGAACGCATGCAGGTCGAGCGGCGCTGCGGCGTGCTGTTCCAGAACGGCGCGCTGTTTTCCTCGCTGTCGGTCGCCGACAACGTGATGGCGCCGATGCGTGAACATTTTCGCCTGCCGTTGCCGCTCATGCAGCGCTTCGCTGCGCTCAAGATCGCGCTGGCGGGGCTGCCACCCAATGCCGGTGCGAAGTTTCCGAGCCAGCTGTCGGGCGGCATGGTCAAGCGCGCGGCGCTGGCGCGTGCGATCGCGCTCGACCCCGACCTGCTGTTCCTGGACGAGCCCACTGCCGGCCTCGACCCGATCGGCGCGGCGGCGTTCGACGAGCTCATCCTGACCCTGCGCGACAGCCTCGGTCTGACCGTGTTCCTCATTACCCACGATCTGGATACCCTGTACACGATCTGCGACCGCGTGGCCGTGCTGGCGCACAGGCGCGTGCTCGCATGCGGTCCGCTGGCCGAAGTCGAACGCTGCGACGATCCCTGGGTGCGCGATTATTTCCAGGGTCCGCGCGGCCGTTCGGCGCTGCTGGCGGCGCAGCACGCGCGGGCGCGCCACGCCCACCCTGCCGGAGGTACCTGAACATGGAAACCCGCGCCCATCATGTCCTGATCGGTGCCTTCACGATCGGTGCGTTCCTGCTCGCGCTCGGTTTCGTGCTGTGGCTGTCCAAGACCGGCACCGACCGCAGGTTCAACGACTACGAGATCGTGTTCACCGAAGCCGTGACGGGCCTGTCGGTCGGTGGTCTCGTCCAGTACAACGGCATCAAGGTCGGCGAGGTCGCGGCGCTGAGTCTGGCGCCTGACGACGCCCGCAAGGTCATCGCACGGGTGCGGCTCGACGCCACTGCGCCGGTACGCGAGGACACCCGCGCCAAGCTCGGCCTGCAGGGCGTCACCGGGCTCGCCTTCATCCAGCTCACGGGCGGCGCGCCAGGCAGCCCACCGCTGTTGCCGACCCGCGAACACCCCTTGCCGCGCATCCCGTCGGAGGAATCGGCGCTGTCCAAGCTGCTCGCTTCGGGCAGCGACGTGGTGACCAGCGTCAACGAGATCCTGGTGCGGCTCGGTGACGTGCTGTCGGAGGACAATGTGCGTCATGTCGACCGCACCCTGGCCAACATCGACGCGCTCACCGGCACGCTGGCCGAGCAGCGCCAGGACGTGGGCCAGATCCTGCGCCAACTCGCCGATGCAACCAGCCAGATCAAGCGCACGCTCGGCGCGATCGACCAGATGGCGGCGACCACCAACGTGCTGGTGCGCGACGATGTGCGCAAGCTGCTGCAGACGATGCAGGGCACGCTGGCCCACATCGATCGCCTGGCCGTCGGCACCGACGCACTGCTCGACGACAACCGTGGCGCGATCGACCGCTTCGCCAACCAGGGCCTGCGCCAGATCGGGCCGACGCTGGCCGAGCTGCACGAGACGCTGCGCTCGCTCAGGCAGCTCAGCGACAAGCTCGGCGCCTCCGACAGCCTGTTGCTCGGCCGCGATCAACCCAAGGAGTACCAGCCGCGATGAGATCCAGCCGCTTCCTGCTTCTGGCCGTCCTGGTCCTGCTGGCTGCCTGTGGTGACCTGCTCGGGGTCAAGCGCCAGCCGTTCACGATCTATGCGCCGACCTACCATGCGCCGACGACCGCGGCGGCCGCTCCCGCCGTCGGCTGGCAACTGGTGGTGGAGACGCCGCAGGCCAGCGAAGCGCTCAACACGCCGCGCATCGTCGTCATGCCGAGCCCCGGCGTCATCGAGGTGTATCCGGGAGCGCGTTGGAGCGATCCGGCGCCCGCCCTGCTGCGCAACCTCATGTTGCAGGGCTTCGCGCAGTCGGGGCGCATCCTTGGCGTCGGCAGCAGCACGGGCGCGCTCAACGCCGACTACGCCCTGGCGATCGACCTGCAGTCGTTCCAGGCCGAAATCCGCAGCGACGGCTGGCATGCCGTCATCGCCCTGCAGGCGCGCCTGCTCGACTACCGCACGAGCCGCGTGGTGGCGGCCAAGGCGTTTGCCGTCGACACGCCGTTCGCAGCGCGCGACACCGCGGCAGCCTTCGCCGCCTTCGAGGCCAGCGTGCAGCAGCTGGTCTCCGAACTGGTCGATTGGACCCTGACGGCAGGAACTGCGGCGCAAAAACCGCGATAATGCGCCGCCGCTGGTTCCGTCCAGCACCACCCTTGTGCCGTCGCCGCCCAGACCTGCGATGCCCGCATCGCAGGCGCGAGGCGTGGCCGCGCCGAGCCGCAGTCGCGAATGTCGATGAGTGAAGTCGAAACCAGCACTCCGCACAGTGTCCTGCAGGCGCGCCTCGCGCGCGTGCACGAGCTGCTGCAGCCAGCCGAGGCGCCGCAGCCCGCGGCCGAGGCCGCCGCGCCGGCGGCCGGCATCGACTCGCGCACGGCGCAGCTGACGCGCGAGATCGAGGGCCTGCATCCGGCCGACATCGCCTTCATCCTCGAAACGCTGCCGCCCGCAGAGCGGCGCGAGGTGTGGAACCTCGTCAAGGCCGACCAGGACGGCGAGATCCTGCTCGAAGTGTCCGATGCGGTGCGCGAGTCGCTGCTGGCCGACATGGACAAGCCCGAGCTGCTGGCCGCCACCGAGCAACTCGATGCGGAGGAAATCGCCGATCTCGCCGAGGACCTGCCCGAGGACGTGCTGCAGGAAGTCCTGCACCGGCTCAACGCCGAGGAACGCCGTCAGGTGCAGACCGCGATGGCCTGGGAGGACGACCAGGTCGGCGCGATCATGGATTTCGACATGGTCACGATCCGCGAGGACGTGACGCTGGAGACCGTGCTGCGCTACCTGCGCCGGCTCAAGGAACTGCCCGAGCAGACCGACAAGCTGTTCGTCGTCAACCACGACATGCTGCTGACCGGCGTGCTGCCGATCCGCTGGCTGCTCGTCAACGATCCGGCCAAGCTGGTCAGCGAGGTGATGGCACCCGATGCCAACACCTTCCATCCCGAGGACGATGTCGCCGGTACCGCGCAGGCGTTCGAGCGCTATGACCTCGTCACCGCGCCGGTGGTCGATGCCGACGGCCGGCTGATTGGCCGCGTCACCATCAACGCGATGGTCGACGTCATCCGCGAGGAAAGCGATGCCGAGGTGCGCGAGCGCTTCGGCCTGCTCGAGGATGAGGACATGTTCGCCTCGGTATGGCGCTCGCTGCGCAACCGCTGGGCCTGGTTGGCGATCAACCTCGTCACCGCCTTCATCGCCTCGCGCGTGATCGGCGTGTTCGAGGGCTCGATCCAGAAGCTGGTCGCACTGGCCGCACTGATGCCGATCGTGGCCGGCATCGGCGGCAACTCGGGCAACCAGACCATCACGATGATCGTGCGTGCGCTCGCGCTGGGCCAGGTCAGCCCGGCCAGCGCGCGGCGCCTGTTGCGCAAGGAGCTGGGCGTGGCGCTGGTCAACGGCCTGATCTGGGGCGGCGTGATCGGGGTGGTGGCCGTGCTGCTCTACGACAGCGTGCCGCTGGGCCTGGTGATGACCGCGGCGATGACGCTCAACCTGCTGCTGGCCGCGTGCATGGGTGTGCTGATCCCGATGACGCTGCTGCGCTTCGGCCGCGACCCGGCGATGGGATCGAGCGTGATGATCACCGCGCTGACCGACAGCGGCGGTTTCTTCATCTTCCTCGGCCTGGCCACCCTGTTCCTGATCTGAGGCGCTGCGCACTCAGTAGCAGGTGCGGAGCGTGAAATCGAAGCCGTTGTGGCCATCCATGCGGCGAACGAATGCAATCGCCGCGATGGCGTCGTTGAGATGCCACACCGATCCGAGCGCAAGCTCCTGCGTGCGCCAGTGCCACCGCTCGGTGCGTGTCGCGGTGGCGACGGCCTCTCACGAGCGCGCGAAACGGCAGCGATACTCGACGATCGCGCGCCAGCCCACGTGTGCCATGCGGCCCTGATCGCGCCAACGATCGCTGGTGCGCAGCGCGGCCGCCTCGAGCGCGAGCATCGAGTGCTCGCCGATGAGCCAATGATCGCCCATGCCGAGCCGCGCGTTGCGACTGCCATCAAGGGGCGGACCGACGCAGGAGCCGCCATTGCCAATCGAACCGAACAGGTGGATGTGCTTGCCGGCCTCGACATGGGCACCGCCGGTGTCGTTGCGGAAGCGGCGCCCGTTGGTGTGCCACTCGCCACTCTTGAGGTCACCGTAACGGTAGTTGAGCGGCTCGGCGTGCCGTGTCAGCGCCGGCCACCGACACGCTGCTCCCCACATCGAACGCTTCATGCCGCCGCCGTCCGCGCCCAGGCACGAACCGTGCGCCGCGAGCGCCGACCACATCATCCTCGCGGATCGAGACCGCGCGACTCAGGCGGGGCCGGCGGCGAGCACGGCCTCATACAGGGCCAGGTCGGTCGCGCCGTAGCAGCAGAACAGGACCTGCTGCAGGCCGACCGCCGCATGCGCGCGCACGCTCGCAACCGCGACCCGCGCCGCTGCGGGCTTGGGGTAGCCGTACACGCCGGTGCTGATGGCCGGGAACGCGATCGAATGCACGCCGAGCGACTCGGCCAGCTCCAGCGCACTGCGGTAGCAACTGGCCAGCAGGGCGGGTTCGCCGTGCGCACCGCCCTGCCAGATCGGCCCTACCGTGTGTATCACGTAACGGGCCGGCAGCGCATGGCCGCCTGTCACCTTGGCCTGGCCGGTGGCACAACCGCCCAGCGCGCGGCATTCGCGCAGCAGACCGGGGCCGGCCGCGCGATGGATCGCGCCATCGACACCGCCGCCACCGAGCAGCGAGCGGTTGGCCGCATTGACGATCGCATCGACCGCCAGCGTGGTGATGTCGGCCTGCAGCGCGCGCAGGTGCATGTGGTACACGCTCGCGCGGCGGCGCCCGCCGTTACTTGAAGATGTCCTTGTTCTTGGCGTAGCCGATCGCCTGCTGGCGCGTGACGAGGCCGCGCTTGACGAGGTCCTGCAGACACTGGTCGAGCGTCTGCATGCCATGCTGGTTGCCGGTCTGGATCGCCGAATACATCTGCGCGACCTTGTCCTCGCGGATCAGGTTGCGGATGGCCGGGATGCCGACCATGATCTCGTGGGCGGCGATACGACCGCCACCGACCTTCTTCAGCAGGCTCTGCGAGATCACCGCGCGCAGGCTCTCCGACAGCATCGAGCGCACCATCGGCTTCTCGCCGGCCGGGAACACGTCGATGACGCGGTCGATCGTCTTGGCCGCCGAGCTCGTGTGCAGCGTGGCGAACACGAGGTGGCCGGTTTCGGCGGCGGTGAGCGCGAGGCGGATCGTCTCCAGGTCGCGCAACTCGCCGACGAGGATGTAGTCGGGATCCTCACGCAGTGCCGAGCGCAGCGCCTCGTTGAAGCCGTGGGTGTCGCGGTGCACCTCGCGCTGGTTGATCAGGCACTTCTGCGAGGTGTGCACGAACTCGATCGGGTCCTCGACGCTGAGGATGTGGCCGTACTCGTTCTTGTTGACGTGGTCGACCATCGCCGCCAACGTGGTCGACTTGCCCGAACCGGTCGGCCCGGTGACGAGGATGAGGCCCTGCGGCTGCTCGATGAGCTCCTTGAAGATGCGCGGGCAACCAAGATCCTCCAGCGACAGGACTTCGGAGGGAATGGTACGGAACACGGCCGCGGCGCCGCGATTCTGGTTGAAGGCATTGACGCGGAAGCGCGCCAGCGAGGGGATCTCGAACGAAAAGTCGACTTCGAGGAACTCCTCGTAGTCGCGCCGCTGCTTGTCCGACATGATGTCGTACACGAGCGAATGCACCTGCTTGTGCTCGAATGCCGGGATGTTGATGCGCCGCACGTCGCCATCGACGCGGATCATCGGCGGCAACCCGGCCGACAGGTGCAGGTCGGAAGCCTTGTTCTTGACCGAGAACGCAAGCAGTTCGGCGATATCCATGGCGATGTCCCCAACGTGGTGCAACGCGCCGATGCGCGGTTGCGGCAGTATAGCCACATGAACACGCCATCTGATCACCCCCGCGCGATCGACGCCGCCGCAGCCGACTACCGCGCGATCCTGGCCCGCATCGAGGCCGCCGGACGCGCGGCCGGTCGCCACGACACGCGCCTGCTGGCCGTATCCAAGACCAAGCCGGCGGCGGCGGTGCGCGCACTGGCGTCCCAGGGCCAGCGCGCGTTCGGCGAAAACTACGTGCAGGAGGCGCTGGCCAAGCAGGCCGAACTGGCCGGGCTCGATCTCGAGTGGCACCTGATCGGCCCACTGCAGTCCAACAAGTGCCGCGAGGTCGCGCAGCATTTCGACTGGCTGCAGAGCCTGGACCGCGCCAAGCTCGTCACGATGCTGGCACGCGAGCGCCCGCCCGAGCGCGGCCCGCTCAACGTGCTGATCCAGGTCAACATCGACGACGAGGCGAGCAAGGCGGGCTGCGCGCCGGCTGCGGTCGCCGCGCTCGCCGACCTCGTCGTGGCCGAACCGGCGCTGCGGCTGCGCGGCCTCATGGCCATTCCCCAGCCACTGGCCGAACTGGAGCAGCGGCGCGTCGCATTCGAACGCATGCGGCGCCTGTTCGAAGCCGTGCGCGCGCGCCACCCCGGCGTCGACACGCTGTCGATGGGTATGTCGGACGACTTCGAGCTCGCCATCGCCAGCGGCGCGACGATGGTCCGCATCGGCACCGCGCTGTTCGGCGCCCGCTGAGACCACCGCGGTCGCGCGCAGCAGGCCCAAGGCATCGCCGCTGCGCTTGCTATGCTTGCGTGCTCCGCCGCCCACCGATCGATCGCCATGTCCAGCCCCGATGCCTCCCTCCTGTCCGCCGCCGGCACGCTTGCGTTCATCGGCGGCGGCAACATGGCGCGCAGCCTGATCGGCGCCTTGCTGCACGGCGGTGTCGCGGCGGCGGCGATCACGGTCGCCGAGCCCAACCCGGCCACGCGCGAGGCGCTGGCGCGCGACTTCGGCGTCAGCGTGCATGCCGATGCGGCGAGCGCAGCCAGCGGCGCCGCCACGCTCGTGCTCGCCGTCAAGCCGCAGGTCATGCATGCGGTATGCGGCGAGATCGCCGCCGCGGTCGCGGCCAGTCGGGCGCTTGTGATCTCGATCGCCGCCGGCATCCGCCTCGACCAGTTCGAACGCTGGCTCGGCGCCGACACCGCGCTCGTGCGCGTCATGCCGAACACGCCGGCCCTGATCGGTGCCGGCGCCGCCGGCCTCATCGCCAATCGCCGCGTCGATGCCGCGCAGCGCGAACGCGCCAGCGCGATTCTTGGCGCCGCCGGCAGCGTGGCGTGGATCGAGCGCGAGGAGCTCATGGACAGCGTGACCGCGTTGTCGGGTTCGGGGCCGGCCTATTTCTTCCTGCTCGTCGAAGCGCTCGTCGATGCCGCCGTCGCGCAGGGCCTGCCGCGCGAGGTCGCCGCCGCGCTGGCGGCACAGACCTGCCTCGGTGCCGGCCGCATGTTGGTGGAAAGCGGCGAGGCGGCGGCCACCCTGCGCGAACGCGTGACCTCGCCGGGCGGCACCACGGCGGCGGCGCTCGAAGTATTCCGCGGCGGCGATCTGGCCGGCCTCGTCGCCGCCGCGGTCGCCGCCGCGACGCACCGCGGCGGCGAGCTGTCGGCGCAGTTCGACTGAACGCGCCGGCCTCGCCGCGCGCGCACTGCCCTACAATCGCGCGGCCCTCACCTGCGCCACCAATCGCCTGCCATGGGATATTTCGCCCACGCCGCCCAGATCCTCATCGACTTCGCCGTCGGCGTGGTGGTGTTCCTCATCGTGCTGCGCGTGTTGCTGCAGATCGTGCGCGCCAACTTCTACAACCCGGTGTGCCAGTTCCTGTACAAGGTCACCAATCCGTTGCTGATGCCGCTGCGCAGGCTCATCCCGAGCTGGCGCAACATCGAGTTCGGCGGGCTGCTGCTGGCCTGGCTGTTCAGCGCGATCAAGCTCGCGCTCATCTACACCATGTTCGGCCAGCGTCTGGGCCTGGTCGGACTCGCCATCATGGCCCTGGCCGACCTCGCCGACTTCGTGCTCGTGCTCTACATCGGCATCGTGTTCGTGCGCGTGCTGCTGTCGTTCATCAGCGTCGAGCGCAGCAACCCGGTGGTGCCGCTGGTGTACCAGCTCAGCGAGCCGCTGTTGCGCCCGCTGCGCACGCGACTGCCCGCGCCGGGCGGGCTCGACTTCTCGCCGATGCTGGTGATCCTCGCGATCCTGCTGGCGCGGGCCCTGCTGGTGGCGCCGCTGATCGACGCCGGCATGCGGCTCGCGCAGGCGGCCTGAGCTGCGCGTTCAGGCGTGGCGGGTCAGCCACGCCGCAAGCACGCCGTGGATTGCATCGAGCCCGTCGCCGAGCGCGGCGGGTCCCGGCTGCAGGATGATCGAGGACTTGATCTCGTGCAGCTCGCCCGTGCGCACCGCCGGCACGGCCGCCCAGCCTGGGCGCGCGGCCACGCGCGCAGGTCGGAACTTCTTGCCGCACCACGAACCGAGGATCACCTCGGGCGCCCGCGCGATGACTTCGCCGCCATCGGCGAGGATGCGGTCGCGGGCCAATGGCATCGCCGCGCGCTCGGGAAACACATCGATGCCGCCGGCCAGCGCGACGAGTTCGCCGACCCAGCCGATGCCGGTGATGAGCGGCTCGTCCCATTCCTCGAAATACACGCGCGGGCGCCGCGGCCAATGCGCGCTGCGCGCCGCCACCGCATCCACATGCGCGCGCAGCGTTGCGGCATACGCCTGTGCCGCGGCCGCGGCACCGACCAGCGCGCCCAGCCGCAGGATGTAGTCGAAGATGCCCTCGACGCTGCGGTGGTTGGCGATCCACACCTCGATCCCGGCCTTGACGAGCGCGCGGGCGATGTCGGCCTGGATGTCGCTGAAACCGACCACGAAATCGGGCTTGAGGGCCAGGATCGCCTCGATCCGCGCGCTGGTGAAGGCCGACACCTTCGGTTTGTCGCGGCGCGCCTGCGGCGGGCGCACGGTGAAGCCCGAAATGCCGACGATGCGCCAGTCCTCGCCGAGCGCATACAGCACTTCGGTCGGTTCCTCGGTCAGGCAGACGATGCGCCGCGGGCCATGCACGATCGACATGCGCTCAGCCCCGCGGCGCCAGCGATTCGTCGACGCAGATCGCCGGTACCTGCCATGGATGATGGGCGGCGATCGCAGCGAGCAGTCGTTGCAGCGCGACCGCATCGCGCTCGATGCAGAACTCCACGCGCCGACTCGCCACGCATTCGAGCACCCCGCGCGCACCACGCACCGGGGTCGCGCCCGCGCCCGGCCGGAACTGCTCCTCACCCACCGCCGACAGCCAGGCCCAGTCGGCATAGTCGCCCAGCACCAGGCCGGCATCGCCACGCACGCCGTCGAGCAGTGCCTGCACATGCGTGCACGGCACCACCACGCCCACGCGATACACCGGGCGCAGATTCATCTCAGGGGTAGAGCATCCCGCAGCTCCAGATGCCGGCGGCGTCACGCGCATACACCTGCCGCTCATGCAGACGGAACTGCGCGCCGTACCAGAACTCGATCCGGTCGGGCACCACGAGGTAGCCGCCCCAGTGCGGCGGTCGCGCCACTTCGCCCGCGGCGAAACGCTGCTCGAACTGCGCGTAGCGCGCCTCGAACTGGGCCGGATCCGGCAGCGGCTGCGACTGCAGCGAGGCCCAGGCACCGAGCTGGCTGCCGCGCGGGCGCGTGGCGAAATACGCATCTGATTCGGCCGCGGCGAGCTTCTCCACGCGCCCTTCCACGCGCACCTGCACGCCTTGGCGCAATGTCTTCCAGTGGAAACACAGCGCCGCCCATGCGCTCGCGTCGAGTTCGCCGGCCTTGGCGCTGGCGTAGTTGGTGTAGAACCGGAATCCGCGCGCATCGACGCCCTTGAGCAACACGATGCGCGCATGCGGCCGGCCTTCACCGAGCGTGGCCAGCGTCATCGCGGTCGGCTCGGGATCGCCGGCCGCCTGTGCCTGCGCGAGCAGATCGCTGAAGGTATCGAGGGCCGTTTGGTACAGTGCCGCCGCTGCGGCGGCCGGAGGTGACGGGTTCATGCGAGGCGATGCTAGCACGCGGCCCGGCCATGCCCCGGCCGTGGTCGCGCAGGTGCTCGACGCCCTGGCGCTGCCACTGGCCCGGCAACGCCGGCGACCGCTGCGGGTCGGCCTGTCGGGTCTGCAGGGCAGCGGCAAGAGCACGCTGGCGCAGCAGCTCGCCGCGGCCTGCGGCGGGCGCGGCATCGACGCCGTCGTGCTGTCGCTCGATGACTTCTACCTTGGCCGGCGCGCGCGCCTGCTGTTGGCCCGCCAGGTGCATCCACTGCTGGCCACGCGCGGCGTGCCCGGCACCCACGACGTGGCGTTGTTGATGCGCACGCTGGCCGCGCTCGCCCACGCGAGCGAGCGCGCGCCGGTGCGCGTACCGCGCTTCGACAAGGGCCGCGACACGCGCCTGCCGCCCTCGCGCTGGCGCGTGGTCAGCGCGCCGCCACGGCTCGTCCTGCTCGAAGGCTGGTGCGTGGGCGTGCCGGCGCAGTCGCAGGCCGCGCTGCGCGGCCCGCTCAATGCACTCGAACGCGACGCCGACCCGCATGCGATCTGGCGGAACTGGGTGAACCGCCATCTTGCCGGCGCCTATGCGCGACTGTGGCGGCAACTCGATCGGCTCGTGCTGCTGCAGGCGCCGGATTTCGCCAGTGCGCGGCGCTGGCGTGCGCAGGCCGAGCGTCCGCGCTGCGAACGCGGCGCCAGGCACGCGATGACCGCGTCCGAACTCGCACGCTTCATGCAGCACTACGAACGGCTGAGCCGCCACGCACTGGCAACCCTGCCCGCGCGCGCCGACCTGTGCCTCGAACTCGATGCGCGCCACCGCGTGCGCGCCGTGCACGTCCCTGCCGCCCACTGCCGCTGACGGCGGGATCGGCAGGGCCGCCGCGCGTTCGAGGCGGCGCGCGTCAGCGCGTGGCCGCAGGCGGCGACGGCAGCGCCGCGAATGCCGGCGCGGCAGCCAGGTCATGCTCCCACCCGGCCCGGCTGGCCATGAAAATGTTGCCATCGGGCACCATCGCCAGCGGCGTGTCGAGACTGCCCGCGGGAACGACGAGCATGCCGGTGACCGCGCACGGCAACGCCGACCCGCACACCGAGCAGAAGCTGCGCGCGTGCCGCGTCTTTGGCAGGCGGAAACCGCGCACGCAGTCCTGGCCCGACAGCCAGGTCAGCGTCGCGCTCGACGAGAACAGGTTGGCAGCATGGGCCGAGCCGCTGTCCTTGCGGCAATGCGAGCAGTGGCACAGGTAGAAGCGCTCGAACGCGCCGCTGATCTTGAAGGTCACGGCGCCGCACAGACAGGATCCACGATGTTCACTGGCCATGGGAATCCACCGCAATGAGGGCGACACGCGCCGGCTGCCCGCGCCACCGTGCCGTTGGCGCCGAACCAGACTCTCGCGACGACGAGCCTCGGCGCGGTAGCGGCAAGCGCGGACCTGGACTGCACGGGCGAGTGTGGGCCGCAGCAGCATCGCCCGCAAGCCGCTGCAGGCGTCAGCGCGCGGCCGGGCCGCAGCGGCGCGGCGAACCAATGGCGCGCGGCGGCTGGCGGGCTGGCAGCGGCGGCCGTGGCGGCGACCCGGCCCCAACCAGGCGCCGCGCCTCGCGGCACAGCACGCTCAAGCGTCGACGTCGTGGCGCTTGCCGCGGAACGGCGCGTACCACGCGCGCAAGCGCTGCAAGTCGGCAGCCATGTCGGTGCCGGGCGTGAACAGCGGACCCAGCACGATCGAACGACTCGGATAGTCGAACGCCGCCGGCAGGATCGGTACGCCGGCAGCGCGCGCCACGTGCCAGAACCCGGTGCGCCATCGCGCGACGTGGCGGCGCGTGCCTTCCGGGGCCAGGCCCAGCCACAGTCGCGGCGTGTCGGCGAACCGCGCCGCCATCTGCTCGACCACACCATGCGCGCGGCCGCGCTCCACCGGCACCCCGCCGAGCCGGCGCAACAGCCAGCCGAGCGGGCCGACGAACAGCTCGCGCTTGCCCATGAACGTCACGTCGGCACCGAGCGCCACCTTGAACAGCAGGCCCCACCAGCCGTCCCACCACGAGCTGTGCGGTGCCGCGATCAGGACCAGTTGCGGAACGTCGGGGAATTGGCCGCGCAGCTGCCAGCCGCAGCGGCGCAGCCACCACGCGCACAGGCGGCGGCCGACATGCGGCGGCAACTGCGGCATCGATGGCGGCAGTGCCGGCGCGAGTGGCGCCGGCGTCATTCCCCGCTCCAGCCGCTCCGGCCGCGATTGCGTTTGATGGTGGCGCGCGACTTCTTGGCTTCGAGGCGGCGCTGCTTGGCCGCACGCGTGGGTCTGGTCGCCAGGCGCGCCTTGGGCACGATCAGCGCGGCACGGATGATCGCCGCCAGCCGCTCGCGCGCGTCGAGCCGGTTCTTGCCCTGGTCGCGGAAGCGCTGCGCCTGGATCACGATCACGCCGTCGGCGCTGATGCGCCGATCGCGTCGTGCCAGCAGCCGCGCCCGCAGCGCTTCGTCGAGCGAGGCCGAACGCGCGATGTCGAAACGCAGTTCGACCGCGCTCGACACCTTGTTGACGTTCTGGCCGCCAGCGCCGGTCGCACGCACGAAACGCTCGACGAGTTCCTCGTCGGCGATCTGCACGCGGTCATCGATGGCGAGCATGTCGTGCCCCGCGCGGCGCTGCCGACCTGATTGTGGCCGGGACAGCCATGACCGGCCTCAGTTGCCGGCCCGCTTCAGCATCACCTGCGCCTGCCGATACGAACGGACGAGCTTCTGGACCTCGTTGGCGACATCGGCCTCGCGACCTTCGCGCTGCAACCGCTCGATGCGCTCGCGGTCGCGTTGCAGCATGTTCGCGCATCCTTCGGCAAAACGCGCCAGGCGCGGATTGAACGGACCTTGCGCAACTGCCGCCTGTACGTCACGACAGGTGTTGTCGGCCTCGGCCATCGCCGTGATCGTGTCGGGCATCGGCGCCTCGGGCTCGGGCGCCGGC
>NZ_JAHCAQ010000008.1 GCF_019634845.1 Dokdonella sp. | reverse complement strand
AGGCCACCCCCGCCGCGCCGCCGGCCGAAGCCACGCCAACGATCGCGGCCACGCCGCCGGCGACGGCGGGCGTGGCCGCCGCACCGGCGCCGAGCGCATCGGCACCGAGTGCGCCGGCGCCAAGTGCACCAGCGCCAAGTGCACCAGCGCCAAGTACACCAGCCGCTGCGGCCACCGCCACGGTCGGCGAGGTGAGCTGGCGCTGGCCGGCGGGCGGCGTGCTGGTCGGCTCCTTCGCCGCTGGCGATCCGACGCGGCAGGGCATCGACCTCGCCGGCAAGGCCGGCGACCCGGTACGGGCGGCCGCTGCGGGCAGCGTGGTCTACAGTGGCAATGGTCTGGTCGGCTACGGTGAGCTCATCATCATCAAGCACAACGCGAGTTTCCTGTCGGCCTATGGCCACAACCGCAAGCGCATGGTGCGCGAGGGCGAGCAGGTGCAGGCCGGGCAGGTGATCGCCGAGATGGGTTCGAGCAGTGCCAGCCGCGATTCGCTGCACTTCGAGATCCGCCGCAACGGCAAGCCGGTCAATCCGCTCGACTACCTGCCGCGACGGTGAGCCTCGTTCCGCTGCCGCTTGCAGCGGCGTAAGCTCGCGGCGTGACATCCGTTCCCGATCCATCCGCATTGCCCGACGGCGAGGAGCTCCTTGCGCTGTTCGATGCGGCTGGGTCGCAGGATGAGGAAACACGCAGTTCGACGGCGGCCTATCTGGCCGAGATCGGGCTGATTCCGCTGCTGGACGCCGCGCAGGAATGGGCACTGGCCGAGCGTGTGCAGGCCGGTGATGCGCTGGCGCGACGCAGCCTGATCGAGGCCAACCTGCGTCTGGTGGTGAGCGCGGCGCGCGGCTACGTGGGGCGCGGGCTGGCATTCATGGATCTCGTCGCGGAAGGCAACCTCGGCCTCATTCGCGCCGTGGAGAAGTTCGACCCGGCGCGGCGCCTGCGCTTTTCCACCTATGCGATGTGGTGGATCCGCGAGGCCATGCAGGCCGCGATCATGAACCAGGGGCGCACGGTGCGGGTGCCGGTGCATGTCCTGCGTGACCTGGCGCAGATGCTGCGCATCGAGCGCGAGCTCGCCGCGCAACTGGGCGTGGCGCCGGGTACCGAGCAGGTGGCGGCGGCAGCGGGGCGCGACGTGCGCGAGGTGGCACGCTTGTTCCAGCTCAGCGAGCACGTCTCCTCGCTCGATGCACTCGAGGCGGGACCGCGCGCGCTGATCGACCTGGTGCAGGAGCGCGACGAGGACGACAGCCTTGCCGCGCTCGGCAGCGAGGCCCTGCTGGGGTTGCTGGAACGGCTCAGCCCGCGCCAGCGCGAGGTGCTGCAGCGGCGCTTCGGACTGGGCGAGCATGCGGCACAGGCGCTGGCCGAGATCGGTCGCGAGCTCGGCATCTCGCGCGAACGCGCGCGTCAGCTCCAGGAAGAGGGCCTGCGCCGCCTGCGCCAACTGGCCGGCACGCCCCGAGTGTGATGCGCGCCGTCAGCGCGCGGCGTCACCGGGCAACATCAGGGCGACCACCACGCGGCGGCCTTCGTCGGCCAGCAGGTTGTAGGTGCGGCAGGCGGCGGCGTTGTCCATGATTTCGACGCCGATGCCTCGGCGCAGCAGGTGCGCCCGCAGTTCGGCGCGCGGGAACACCTGGCGCGCGCCGGTGCCGAGCAGCACGAGCTCGGGTTCGAGCGCGCCGATTGCGTCGAGCGCGGCCTCGTCGAGCTCACCGACGTCGCTGACCGGCCAGTCCTCGATCAGGCGATCGGGGGCGAGCAGGAAGCTGCGCGTGACGACGCGGTCGACGATCGTGACGTCGCGCTCGCCGTAGCGGCGAAAGTACAGGTAGCCGTCGGGCAGGTGCTGATCCAGTTGCATCGGACTTACCTGGGCAGCGTGAACTGGTTGCGCTCGGGGTTGCGGCGGTAGAAGCAGGCTGTCTTGCCGATGGCCTGCACGACGTCGGCGCCGGCGTGCGCGCGCATGGCCTCGATCAGCGTTGCGCGTTGTTCACGCTCGGCAGCCAGCTTGACCTTGACCAGTTCGTGGTGCGCGAGCGCGCCCTCGAACTCGGCCAGCACGGCTTCGGTGACGCCCTTCTGGCCGACCAGGATGACCGGGCGCAATTCGTGGGCAAAGCTGCGCAGGTAGCGCTTCTGGGAGGCGGTCAGGGACATGCGCGGTGGCGGCGTGGGCGGCTGGATCGGGCCTGACAGGGTATCATGGCCAATGCTCTCGACCCGGCGCCCCTCGATCCCTGCCCTGGCTGCACGCCGTTGCAGCGGCCGCGCCGTGGCCGCGCGAGTGCGGCGCGGCGATGCCGGCGCCGGACCAGGTAGCGCCTGATGGCCGCGCGGAGCAAATCCAGTGCGCGCTGGCTCAAGGAGCACTTCAACGATCCGTATGTGAAGCGGGCACAGGCGGAAGGCTGGCGTTCGCGCGCGGTGTTCAAGCTCGAGGAACTGATCGAACGCGACCAACTGCTGCGGCCCGGCATGGTGGTGGTCGATCTGGGCGCGGCGCCCGGCGGCTGGTCGCAAGTGGCGCGCGAGCGGCTGGGTGACCGCGGCCGCGTGATCGCGCTCGACATCCTGCCGATGCAGGGCATCGGCGGGGTCGACTTCATCCACGGCGATTTCCGCGAGGAAGCCGTGCTCAGCGAGCTTGAGCAGCGCCTGGCCGGCGCGCCGGTCGACCTTGTGCTTTCGGACATGGCGCCCAACATGAGTGGCGTGGCGGCGGTCGATCAGCCGCGCTCGATGCATCTGGTCGAACTGGCCGAGGAGTTCGCCGCGCGGCACCTGCGGCCGGGCGGTGCTTTCCTCACCAAGGTGTTCCAGGGCGAGGGCTTCGACGAGTTCGTGCGGCGCTTGCGTGGCGCCTACGCGCGCGTCAGCATCCGCAAGCCCAAGGCATCGCGCGCGCGCAGCCCCGAAGTCTACGCGCTGGCGACAGGCAAGAAAGGATAGGTATTCATGGCGACAAGGCACGATGGCGGTTTGCTGCTCGCGCAGCGCGGTTCCCTCGCGTTCACGGCGCGTTGGCCGGCTCTCGGGCAGGTTGTCGCCACCACCGGGCACTGCAGCCGGCAGCAGGAGATTGCACGATGAACGACATGGTCAAGAACCTCCTGTTGTGGGTGGTCATTGCGGTGGTGTTGCTCACGGTGTTCCAGAGCTTCAACCCACGCGCGGCGCAGCCGTCCGAAGTGGCCTATTCGCAGTTCACCCAGCAGGTCGGCAACGGCGGCATCTCGTCGGTGACGATCAGCGCCGAGAACCCGGCCCGTGCCACCGCCAAGCTCAAGGACGGCAACACGCTGTGGACGATGGTGCCGCTGGGTGCCAACGAACAGTTCAACGCCCTGCTGGCCAAGAGCAACATCGAGGTCACCCAGCAGCCGCTCGACAGCATCAACCCGTTCCTGCGCATCCTGTTCGACTGGGTGCCGATCCTCATCTTCATCGGCCTGCTGATCTATTTCATGCGCCAGATGCAGGCCGGTGCCGGCGGCCGCGGCGCAATGAGCTTCGGCCGCTCGCGTGCCAAGCTGCAGGGCGAGGATCAGATCAAGGTCACCTTTGCCGACGTTGCCGGCTGCGACGAAGCCAAGGAGGAAGTCGGCGAGCTGGTCGAGTTCCTGCGCGATCCGTCCAAGTTCACCAAGCTCGGCGGTAAGATCCCGCGCGGCGTGCTGATGGTCGGCTCGCCCGGCACCGGCAAGACGCTGCTCGCCAAGGCCATCGCCGGCGAAGCCAAGGTGCCGTTCTTCTCGATCTCGGGCTCGGACTTCGTCGAGATGTTCGTCGGCGTCGGTGCCGCTCGCGTGCGCGACATGTTCGAGCAGGGCAAGAAGCATGCGCCCTGCATCATCTTCATCGACGAAATCGACGCGGTCGGCCGCCATCGCGGCGCGGGTCTTGGCGGTGGCCACGACGAGCGCGAGCAGACGCTCAACCAGCTGCTGGTGGAAATGGACGGCTTCGAGGGCAGCGAGGGCGTGATCGTCATCGCCGCCACCAACCGCCCCGACGTGCTCGATCCGGCGCTGCTGCGCCCGGGCCGCTTCGACCGCCAGGTGGTGGTGCCGCTGCCGGACCTGCGTGGTCGCGAGCAGATCCTCAAGGTCCACATGCGCAAGGTGCCGCTGGCGAGCGACGTCGATCCGCTCACGATCGCGCGCGGCACGCCGGGCTTCTCGGGCGCCGATCTGGCCAATCTCGTCAACGAGGCGGCGCTGTTCGCCGCGCGCGACAATCGCCGTGACGTCGACATGAATCACTTCGAGCGCGCCAAGGACAAGATCATGATGGGCGCCGAGCGGCGCTCGATGATCATGAGCGAAGACGAAAAGAAGCTCACCGCCTACCACGAGGCGGGCCATGCGATCGTCGGCCTCACCGTGCCCGAGCACGACCCGGTGCACAAGGTCACGATCATTCCGCGCGGACGTGCACTCGGTGTCACGATGTTCCTGCCCGAGGCGGACCGCTACAGCCATTCGCGCACCTCGCTCGAAAGCCGCCTTGCCAGCCTGTACGGCGGGCGTGTGGCCGAGGAACTGATCTTTGGCGAGGACAAGGTCACCACCGGTGCCTCCAACGACATCCAGCGTGCGACCCAGATCGCGCGTGACATGGTCACCAAGTACGGCCTGTCGGAAGAACTCGGACCGATGACCTACGCCGAAGAGGAGGACGAGGTGTTCCTCGGTCGCTCGGTGACCCAGCACAAGAACGTGTCGGAAGCGACCGCGCGTCGCATCGACGAAGCCGTGCGCGCGACGATCGACCGCGCCTACGCGCGCGCCAAGGAGATCCTCGTCGCCAGCCACGCCAAGCTCGAGGCGATGGCGCAGGCGCTGCTGCACTACGAAACCATCGACAAGGACCAGATCGCCGCCATCATGGCCGGCGAGGAGCCGCAGCCGCCCAAGGACTGGCAGGGTGGATCGCGGCCCGGTCCGAGCAGCGGCGGCGGTGCGCCGCGTGCGGACAAGCCGCCGATCGGCGATCCGGCGGCGCAGCACTGAGGCGTCGCGGCGCCGCCTGGCGCGGCGCAGGGCCGGCCAAAATGTGATCGACGTCACACTTCGGCTCGCGTTTGTGTAGGATGTCGCCCCGGCGCGCCCGGAGGCGGCATGACCACGCAGCCCGGCTTTTTCGAGGAATTGAAACGCCGCCATGTGTGGCGTGTCGCGATCGCCTATGCGGTGACGAGCTGGCTGATCGTGCAGGTTGCGACCCAGGTCTTCCCGTTTTTCGACATTCCCAATTGGGCCGTTCGGCTCGTCATCGTGGTGATCGTGCTCGCCTTTCCGGCCGTTGTCGTGCTGGCCTGGGTGTACGAGATCACGCCCGATGGCATCCGTCGGACCCAGCCCGCAACAGCGCCCGATGCACGTCCGGCACATATCGGCAGGCGTGTCGCGCGCGCCCTCAACGCGCTGATCATCGGCGTGCTGGCACTGGCGGTGGCGGTGCTCGGCTGGCGCTTGCTGGCCCTGCAGCGGGTCGTGCAGCACAGCGCGCCGCAGGCGGGCACAACGGTCGCCACGGCCCCGTCCGCACCCGCGGCGCCAGCGGCGTCGAGCGCTGCCGCGGGCCACGCTGGCGCCGCGGCCGCCGGTCTTGCTGATCGGCGCAAGTCGGTGGCAGTGCTGCCGTTCGACAACGACGGCGATGACCGCAGCCAGCAGTATTTTTCCGATGGCTTGTCGCAGGACCTCATCACCGCGCTGTCGCAATTCGACTCGCTCAAGGTCATCAGCCGCGATTCGGCGTTCCAGTTCCGCGGCAGCCAGGACAGCCCGCGGATCATCGCCGCCAAGCTCGGCGTGGCGCACCTGCTCGAAGGCTCGGTGCGCAAGCAGAACGATACCGTGCGCGTCAGCGTCACCTTGGTCGACGCCGATGATGGCAGCGTGGTCTGGTCGCAGCGTTACGACAAACCTTACGGAGACCTGTTCGCGCTGCAGGATGCGATCACCCAGTCGGTGGCCGATGCGCTGCAGGCGCATCTGCTGGTCACGGCCGACGCGATCGGGCAGAGCGAGCGTCCGCCCGGTGGCAGCCTCGCTGCCTGGCAGGCCTATCAGCAGGGCCAGTACTACACCGCGCGCAACACCCAGGCCGACGTGCGCCAGGCGATCGATGCCTACACCCAGGCCACCCGGATCGATCCGCGCTACGCCGCCGCCCAGGCACGCATCTCCTACGCCTGGGCGGGGCTGGCCACGCAGTATCTGGTCGGCAGCGCGCGCGATGAAGCCTGGGCCAAGGCGCGCGACGCGGCCAACCGCGCCCTGCAACTGGCACCCGATCTGGCGCAGGCGCGCCGCGCACGCGGCCACCTGCTGCTCAACGCCGACTTCGACTGGGTCGGCGCGGAGGCGGAGTACCAGCGCGCAGTCCAGTTGGCGCCGCATGATGCCGGCATGCTGTTCAGCCTCGGCAACGTCGATGCCGCGCTGGGCCGGCTCGAATCCGCGGTGAGCCTCACCAACGAGGCACTGGCGCGCGACCCGTTGCGGGCACGCTGGTACAACTGGCTCGGCTTTTACCTGGCCGGGCTGGGCCGGCTCGACGAGGCACGGCACATGGTCGAGGCCGCAATCGAGCTGCAGCCGGCGGCCGACAGCTTTCACCAGCAACTGGCCGTGATTGCGATCCTGCGCGGTGACGCCGCGGCGGCGCTTGCTGCGGCCGAGCAGGAAAGCGATCCGAGCTGGCGCCGCGTGGCACTGGCGCTGGCCACCCAGATCGGCAGCGACCGCGAGGTCGCCGATGCCGCTCTTGCAGCGCTGATCACCAACGACGCCGACAACGCGCCCTACCAGATCAGCGAGGTATACGCGCTGCGCGGCGACGCCGACAACAGTTTCCAGTGGCTCGATCGGGCTTGGGACGTACGCGATCCGGGCGTGAGCAACCTGTTGGTCGATCCTTTGCTGCTGCGCTATCGCGATGATCCGCGCTTTGCGCGGTTCTGCGCCAAGGTGGGCCTTCCGCTGACCAGCGATGCGGTTGCGGTGCGGCCGCCAAGCTGATCCGCGCGACGTGCTGGCCTTGCGCCGCTGCCGCCGGCCGGCGTCGTCGACTGCCGCCAGCCATGCTAGGGTTGCGCGTTTGTGCGCGCGCGGTCGCCATGGCCGTGGTTGGCGCGACATGGCCGGGCGCCGCGGCGCGCGCTGGCCCGGACTTGGCTGGGGAGACACAGGCATGTGGGCAGATGGGAAATGGGCGCGTGCATCGCGCCGGACTCGAGTCGTCGTGGCGGGTGAGGTTGGCATCGCGCGGATGTTCCGCGCCGGAGCGCGCGGTCTGCGCGGCTGTGCCGGGGCGCGGGCAGTGCCAGCCCGGGCCGGTGTGACGGCGCTGCTGCTTGCGCTGTTCGCCTGCGGCGCGGCGCAGGCTGGCGCGCGCCAGTGGCTGCGTGTCGAGACCGATGCCGCGACGCTGCGGCAGGTGCTGGGAGCGCCGGCGCCGGCCAGCGACTATGGGCGTTTCCAGTGGCTCGAGGTCGATGACGACCAGCTCGCGCGGTTGCGCGCACGCGCCGGGCTGCGGCTCGACGTGGTGGAGGCACCGTTCGAGCTCGATCTGGGTGGCCAGCGCTTCGATCCGCTGGCCGGCGTGCCCGATTTCGGTGCCTGGCCGACGACGACCGCAGCGGCGGGACAGGCCGACTTCCGCCTCGTGCAGTTCAAGGGGCCGGTGCGCGAGAGCGACCTGCGGGCGCTGCGTCAGGCCGGCCTCGAACCCGTGCAGTACCTGCATCCGTTCGCCTACGTGGTGTGGGGCCGCGGCAGCGACCTGCAGACGCTGCAGCGCAGCGCCGCGGTGCGCTGGAGCGGCGAGTTCCTGCCGGCCTGGCGCCTGCTGCCGCAGTGGCGCCTGCTCGCGGCGGGCGAGCGCGAGGTGCATGTGCTGGTCTACCGGCATGCCACCGGGGTGATGGCCGCGCTCGCTGCGGTGGCGCCGATCAGCGCTCCAGCGCAGCCGATCGATCGCATGCTGGCCGTGGTCAGTCTCAAGCTGCGCACCGATCGGCTCGCCGAGCTGGCGG
This sequence comes from Dokdonella sp., assembly GCF_019634845.1. Taxonomy (GTDB): domain Bacteria; phylum Pseudomonadota; class Gammaproteobacteria; order Xanthomonadales; family Rhodanobacteraceae; genus Dokdonella_A. The sequence goes on along the minus strand of NZ_JAHCAQ010000008.1, from coordinate 153,992 downwards.
TCCTGCCGGGCGTGTATAGCGTGCAGCCGGTGCCGCTCGATGGCGGCCTGCGCGGCGAGATGAGCAATCAGGTCAATGCCGGCAACATCGATGCCGGCAACATCGCGTTTCCCGGCTACCTCGACTACCTCGACGACATCGGCGTGCACGGCAACGGCGTCATCCTGGCCGACGTCGATGGTGGCATCTACGATACCCATCCCGATCTCGTCAATCGCATGCTGCCCTGCCTGGGCAGCACCTGCGGCGGCAGCGCGGTCGATTCGCACGGTACCCATACCGCGGCGACGATGGCGGGCGACGGCAGTTCGGGGGTCAAGGCCGGTGCCTTCCTGCGCGGCCTCGGCATGGCGCCGCAGGCCAAGCTCATCGAACAGGTGTATGACCCGACCTTCACCCAGCCCGGCGGCATGCTCAAGCTGATGACCGAATCGCAGCGCAACGGCGCCTATGCTTCGGGCAACAGCTGGGGCCCGGCGGGCTCGCCGCTGGGCTACGACGGTGATACGCGCCAGGTCGATGTCGGCGTGCGCGATGCCGATCCGACGGCAGCGGGCGACCAGCCGCTGGTCTACGTGTTGTCGATCATGAATGGTTACGGCGGCAGCGTCAGCTCGCTCGGCACGCCCGACGAAGCCAAGAACCTGTTCGCGATCGGCTCGACCCGGATGCAGTCGAGCGCGACCGTGCAGTCGACGCAGATCGACGACATCTCGAGCAACAGCGCCCATGGCCCGGCGCAGGACGGGCGCAGCGTGCCGGCGATGGTGGCACCGGGCTGCTCGGAAGACTCGGCGGCCAGCGCCACCGGCTACGGACTCATGTGCGGCACCAGCATGGCCTCGCCACACGTGACCGGTGCAGCCGCGCTGTTCGCGGAGTACTACCGCGGCCTCACTGCCGGCAGCGATCCGAGCCCGGCCCTGGTCAAGGCCGCGTTCGCCGCGGTGGCCAAGAGTCTCATCGGTCATCTCGATGCCGATGGCGTCGTCATGACGCACCTGTTCGACAATCGGCAGGGCTGGGGCCGCATGCAGGTGACGCCGGTGCTTGCGCCCGCGCAGCACGTGGAATATCTCGACCAGAGCGTGGTATTCGACAACACCGGCGACAGCTGGTCGCACACCTACACCGCCGACGATCCGAGCCAACCGATACGCATCATGCTGGCCTGGACCGATGCGCCCGGTCATGGCCTGGGTGGCACCACGCCGGCGTGGAACAACAATCTCGACCTGCGCGTCACGGCCAACGGCCAGACCTATCTGGGCAACGACCTCGACGGCAGCGGCTGGTCGAAGACCGGCGGCAGCGCCGATGGCAGGAACAACATGGAAGCGGTGTTCCTGCAGTCCGCGCAGCATGGTGGTCAAGTCAGCGTCGAGGTCCTGGCCAGCGACATCAATTCCGATGCCTTGCCCAACAGCGGCGATGGAACCGATCAGGACTTTGCCCTGGTCTGCTACAACTGCCGGGCCGCCACGCCCGCGCTGAGCGATCTCGCCGTCAGCGCCAGTGCGACCGACGACCACGCCACGCCGGGCCAGCGGCTGACGTTCGCGGCCGAGATCACCAACGTCGGCCTGGCCGACGCCAGCGACGTGCACATCACGCTGATCGCGCCTGGGCTCGACGATGCCATCGTCACCACCGGCGCCGATTGGGATTGCGGGCTGACGGTCGCGCTGCTGTCGTGCACCCATGCCGGAGTGCTCGCAGCCGGCGCCAGTGTGGTCTTCCCGGTCGATGCGCGGGTCAAGCCTTCCGCGGCCGATCCGCTGCTGGCCACGTTCAAGGTATCCACGCCCAGTGCCGAGGTCGGGCTGGCCAACAACACGGTCGTGTTGTCGCTGCCGCTGCTCGACCGCATCTTCGGCGATGGCTTCGACGCCGCCGGTGCCCCGTGATCGCCGCGCGTCTGGAGTGTGCGGGGCGTGCGCTGGTGCTCGACCGGCCGCGCATCTGCGGCATTCTCAACCTGACCGCGGACTCGTTCTCCGGCGATGGGATCGGCGGCGCGGTCGAAGCCGCCGTGCAACACGGTCTGCGCCTGGTCGAGGAGGGCGCCGACCTGCTCGACATCGGTGCCGAGTCGACGCGACCGGGTGCCGAGCCGGTGCCGGCCGAGCAGGAAATCGCCCGCCTCGTGCCTGTGCTCGAGGCGCTGGCCGCGCGCACGACGGTGCCGCTGGCGGTCGACACCAGCAAACCCGAGGTGATGCGCGCGGCAGTGGCCGCCGGCGCCGGCATGATCAACGACGTCTGCGCGCTGCGCCGCGACGGTGCGCTCGATGCCGCCGCCGCGCTCGGTGTGCCCGTGTGCCTCATGCACATGCAGGGCGAGCCGCGCACGATGCAGGACGATCCGCACTACGACGACGTGGTCGGCGAAGTGCACCGCTTTCTCGGTGATCGCCTGTTCGCCTGCCAACTCGCCGGCATCGACCGCAAGAACATCGTGGTCGACCCCGGCTTCGGCTTCGGCAAGACGCTGGCCCACAATGTGGAACTGCTGCGGTCACTGGCGCGTTTCGCCGAACTCGCACCGGTACTGGCCGGGCTGTCGCGCAAGGCGATGATCGGCACGCTGACCGGACGCGAGGGCGGGGCCGCGCGCGCCACCGGTTCGGCTGTGGCCGCGTTGCTGGCGGTGCAGAACGGGGCCGCGATAGTGCGCGTGCACGATGTGGCGGCCACGCGCGATGCGCTGGCCGTGTGGCAGGGAGTGGGGCCGGCAGCCAGCAGCAACCGCCGCGAGGTGGCAGCGTCGCGGCCCACGTCGTGGGACGAGGACTGACGCCAGCGGCGCCGCGGCGGCCGCGTCTGGCTCAGGGTCGGCCGATCGGCTTGCGCGCGGCTGCCGGCGGCTGCAGCAGTTGCAGCGCAATTGCGCGCTCGCCGGCCAGTGCCTGGACCCGTGCCAGCGCGCTGCGCCATGCATCGGTCTCGCCGAGCGCGTGGTAGTAGCGCAGTTGCAGCAGGGCGCAGCGGAAGTCCTGGCCAGCCCAGCGCGCGACCTGGCCGACCACGCTGCCGGCCCGGTCGAGCTCGCCGGTGGCGAGCAGGCGATTGCCGTACGAGACCACGATGCGCGCGGTGGCGGCGGGCATGTCGTGCTGCGCAGCGCTGGCCAGCGCGGCCTCGTAGGCCTTGTGCGCCGCCGGCAGGTCATGCAGGGCCCAGGCCTGTTCGGCACGGGCGAGCTCGGCAAACTCCTGCATCGGCGGCTGCGCATCGACGCTGGCCCAGGCCGCGAACCGCGCTGTCTGTTGGTCGGCCTCGCCGTCACGCTGCTGCGCACGCAGGGCCTGCGTCAGCAGCAACCAGCTCCAGCTGCGTTCGAGGCGCGAGTCGGCATCGTCGAAGGCGTCGCTGGCGGACTGGGCAAGCTGGGCGGCATCGGCGTAATTGCCGCGATCGAAGTCGAGCCGCGCCTGCTCCAGTTGCAGCCGCGGCGTGATCGGGTCGCCGCCGCGCCCGATTTCGCCGAACAGTTGCGTCAGCAACGCCTGCGCCTGGCCCAGTTGTCCGTTCTGGATCAGCGCGGCGACCTGTTCAACCTGCAGGCCATGCCGGGCGTTGCGGTTTTCCAGCCGCTCCAGCAGCGGCAATGCACGTTGCACGGTGGCCAGGGCGGCGCTCGGCTGCAGCAGTGCGAGCTGGGTGCCGGCGGCGTTGCCGAGGGTGTCGACGAGCTCGTTCAGGGCGCCGAAGCGCTCGAAGCTGCGGGCGGCGGTTTCGTGTGCGGCGAGCGCTTCGGCGAGGTGGCCGCGCTTGGCGAGCATGATGCCTTCGTTTTCCTCGACGCGGGCCAGGGCCAGGCCGTCGCCGGCCAGTTCGAGCGCAACGCGGGCGCGCGAGAAGTTGCCTTGCGCGGCGCCGTAGTCGCCTTGCGCGGCGGCGCTGATGGCTAGACCCATGTAGGCCTGGCCGAGCGCTGCCGGCTGTTGGCGCGTCTCCAGCAGCGTCACGGCTTCGGCAAACGCGCGCCCTGCCACCGCGAGCTGGTTCTGGCGCACGGCGGTGGCGCCGATCCCGTTGAGGATGCGACCGCGCAGCACGGGCTCGGCTTCGGCGCCGACCTCGTGCAGCAGCGCCTGCAGGCGCGTTGCGGCATCCTCGAAGTGGCCGCCACGAAACGCGATCTGTGCCAGGCGCAGGCGCAGTTCAGGGCGCTCGCGCAGTGCCGGCGGCGCCTGCTCGAGCAGGTTGCGGGCGCCGTCGAGATCATCGGTGAACAGCGCCGCGTCGGCGCGCGAGAGCAATTCGTCGAGGGGCAGGTCAGCTGCCTCGGTGCCGGTCGGCTGCCGGTCCAGCTGAGCCAGCAGGCGGTCGCTCGCGCGACGTGCGGCAACGATCGCGTCGGCTGCCTGGGCCTGCACCTCGTGGACGGTGGTGGTGTCACGCTGCAGCAACAGGCGCACGTTCCACTGGCCGTCACGGCGCGACACGCTCGGCACCACGATCAGGTGGGCGCCGGTGGCGGCACCGACCGCCGCGCCGGTCGCGGCGGAGTCGTCGCGATGGGCGAGCGCGACCACGTTGTCGCTCGGCACCACGATGAGACCCGCGTGACGCAGGTGGTTGGCGATCAGATCCATGAGACCCAGTCGCAGCCAGGTCCAGTCCTGCGGCGCGCTGCCCACTTCGACCGGCAGCACGGCGAGCGTCGGCAGGCTGCCGCCCGCGCTGGGCGCGGCGGCCGCCGGTACATCGGACGCGGCCGGTCGCAGTTGCCACCACAGCAGTGTGGCCAGGGCCAGCAGCAGTGCGCCGGCGACGATCAGCCCTGCCGCGTGCCGGCGCGGCCCTGACGGTGCGGATTTCGGCGCCGGCGTCGGCACATGCACGGGCAGCGCGGTGTCGGCGGCATCGCCGGCAGGCTCCGGCGCAGTGGGTTGCGCCGCGAGCGCCGTTGCGGCCGATGTCGGTGCGATCGGCGCGCTGGCTGCCGTGAGCGGCGCAATCCAGCGGTAGCCGAATCGCGGGATGGTGCGGATCGCGCGCTGTTCGTTGCCATCGTCGCCGACGGCCCGTCGCGCCTTGAGTACGGTCTGCCCGAGCAAGGTGTCACTGACCTCGGCACGGCCCCACACGGCGGCGATGAGTTCGTCGCGCCCGACCGCGCGCTCATGATGTTCGATCAGGTAGGCGATGCAGTCGAATACCTTGGGCGACAGCGACGCCACTTCGCCGGCGCGGCACAGCTCGCGTGCCGACAGGTCGATGCGGCAATCGCCGAAACGGTAGACACGGACAGTCATCGGCACGAGCCTAGCGCGCGGTGATGGCCGCGGTCACGCGCTGCGCCGCCGCGTTCAGCGCCCGAGCAACCAGGTTGCCAGGCCCAGGAACAGCCCCAGGCTCGTGATGTCGGTGGCCTTGGTCAGGAAGATGCTCGATGCGGTGGCAGGATCGGCGCCGAGGCGCTTGAGGATCTGCGGCACGCCGCTGCCGACCACGCCGGCGAGCACCGAGGCGCCGGCCAGCGCGGTGAACGTGATTCCGGCCAGGGTCAGTGGCTGCGGGTTGTGCTGGTAGCTGGCCAGTCCGAACATGGCCAGCGCCGCGACGGCACCGGTGAGCACGCCATTGAGGAAGCCGAGCCAGGCTTCCTTGGCCATCAGGGCGAGGCCGCGACCGCGCTTGAGTTCGCCGAAGGTGAGTCCGCGCAGCGTGACGGCAAGCGCCTGGCAGCCGGTGTTGTTGCACTGGTCGGAGATCACGGGCAGGAACACCGCGAGCAGGACCACGTGATCGATGGTGTCCTGGAACGAACCGACCACGCTGGCAGTGATGAAGCCGGTCAGCAAATTGAGTTGCAGCCACGGATTGCGCAGGCGCAGGCTGCGCGTCCACGCCGTGCCGAGCCGCTCTTCCTTCTCGATACCGACCGTGGCGCCGAGCTGGGCGCTGATCTCGAAGGCCTGCTCCTCGAACAGCACGGCGCCGCGGACGAGTCCGAGCAGTTCGCCCTGCGCGTTGCACACGGGGTACACGGGATAGTGGCGATGCACCACTTCGCGCATCGCCGCGATGATGCTGGTTTCGGGCTGCAGCGCGAACGGTTGCGCCAGCATGATTTCGGCCAGGCGCTGGGTGGCGCGGGCGAAGGCCAGTTCGCGGAACGCGACCACGCCAAGCAGGTGTTGCCGCGCGTCGACGACGAACACGTAGGTGACGAGCGTATGCGAGACGACCGGACGCAGGCGCTCGATGACCTCGGCCACGGTGGCGTCGGCGCCGAATGTGGCCGGTGCCGGTTCGAGCAGGCGGCCCACGCTGCCCTCGGGCCAGTTCTGGCCGAGCAGCCAGGCGTCGGCGCCGGTCGCCACCGCGCTGAGGCGCGCGCGACGCTCGGCGCCGACGCGGTCGAGGATCGCCACCGCGCGGCCGGGCGGCAACTGACGCAACAGGGCGGCGGCCTCGCCGTCAGCCAACGTGGCCAGGCGTGCCGCGGCCGCTTGGGCGTCGATGTCGAGCAGTTCGGCGGCGGATGCGGGAATCGGCATCGGCGGGTACCGTGCGTGGGTGCGAGGCGCGCATCATGCCTCAAGCCAAGGTGCCGTTCACGAGCTCTTTAGGCGCTTGCGGTCACGATGGCTGTCACTCCACCCAGAGGTCGACGACATGAGCGGCAAGGTTCCGGCAGCGGTATTTGCGGGTGTGCTTGGCTTGACCCTGGCTGGCTGCGCGGCGACACCGCCGCGGGCCCGCTACTACGACGATGACTACTACCAGCGTCGGGCCCAGTTCGACTGCTCGCGCTGCGGCGTGGTCCGCGAGGTGGCCCAGGTCTACGTGCGCGACAACGCCACCAGCGGTGGCGGGGCGGTGCTCGGCGCGATCATCGGCGGCGTGCTCGGCAGCACGATCGGCAAGGGCGACGGACGTACTGCGGCGACGGTCGCCGGCGCGGTCGTCGGTGGCGCGATCGGCAACCAGGTCGAGCGCGATTCCAGCGACTATGGCGGCCGCCCGGCTTGGCGGTTCACGGTACGGCTCGACGATGGTCGCTGGGCCACCGTCACTCAGTGGCATCACGACAACCTGCGTCCGGGTGACCGGGTGATGATCCGTGACAACCGGCTGTTGCGCCTGCGCTGATCGCGCGGGGCGCCGGCGTCATCGGCCGGCACGGGCGGCGGCGCTGATCGCCGCCCGGGCGCCGGCCGGATTCAGTTGATGTGGTAGAAGTTGTGTGCGCCGATCGTGGTGGCCGCGGCGCCCTTGATCCAGGCGGGTGTGGTCGACTCGGCCAGCACGAAATGGTCGGCATCGGGCACCACCAGGCGGCGCCGGTCGATCGGCAGTGACCACATGTGGATGGCGTGGCCGGCCACGGCCCAGGCCGCGGCCCAGGCCCGCGGATTGCGCAGCGCGTACCGCGGATTGGTGGTGGTCAGCGCAAACTGGCCTGGCGCGCGCACCACGTCGCATACGGTATTGCCCCAGCGCCCGTGCTCGCGCCGGCGCATGGCAACCTCGGCCACGGCCATCTGGCCGACCTGCGATTCGCTGCGCGCTTCCAGATAGACGGTCGTGGCCAGGCAGACCTGATCGGCCGCCGGTTGCGGCAGGATCGTGGCAAGCCAAAGCAGAAAGGAAATGGTCATCGTGCTCCTTGGTTCATCCAGGGATGGCCAACCGCCTTGCCTTGGCGCGCTGCGCGCGTCACGACCCTGCGCCTTGGCGCACGGCGATTCACCATCGGTGTTTGAAAACCTGGTGCCTGCGCGACCGTTCGTCGCATTCCAGGCGCCACGTCGGCGGCGTCTGCCACCCCGGCAGTCGCTCCGACGTCTGGTCGCTGCCGGGGTCGAGTCCCGGCACTGGTTGCCGGCCCCGCAAGCGGAACCGGTCGCGTGCGCTTCGGTGGCGCACAAAAAAGCCCTGACTGAGCAGGGCTGGGTGCGGAGAATACGGACTGGAGCCGGGCTTGTCGCGTGCCGGGCGTTTCGCGTTCAGCGGCGGGTAAGTGTGCGTTTCTTTGTCATTCAATGGGATAGCGCTTCTGCGGCGTGTGGTCGCAGCCGCCCTCAGGCGCTCCCGGCGGTGTCGTCCGCGGCGGCGGGAGCGGCGAGTTCGGCCACCACCAGCGCCGCTGCCGGCTGCCCGCCCTGTGCCGGCACCGCATACAGCACCTCACCGATGCGTTGACCATCGGCATCGGACAGCGTGGTGCCGGGCGGCGGCGCCAGCGTGCCGGTCACGACGGCACGCAGACCACGCTTGTTGCCGCCGCGGAAATGCAGCCGGGCGGCGATCTCCTGCCCGGGGTAACAGCCCTTGTCGAAACTGAGTGCGCCGATGCGCTCCAGTTCGAGCGCCTGTGGCACGAAGCGGCCCGCCACGGCGGTCTCGAGCCACGGCAGCCGGGCGCATAGGTCCTCGCGCTGCCACTCCAGCGCCGCGGCGGCGTCGATCGGCAGTGCCGCCGGCGCCAGCAGCAGGCCGCGCTGGGCCGTCGGCGCCGGGCGCAGCAGGCAACCGTCGGCGTGGGCGAGCCATCGACCGAACGGCGGCGCAGTCGTGGCCGGCGGCGCTGCCAGCACCTGCCAGCCGGGCACGACGTCGATCTGCACCCTGCTGCGCAAGCGATAGCGGCCAACAGCGCTCGCCAGCGCCGCGGCATCGCCGCGTGGCAGCCACAGCAGCAGGCTGTTGGCATCGCTGCGCAAGGCCACGAACACGGCCTGCACGCGGCCTTGCGCGTCGAGCCATGCACCGCAGCCGCAATCGCCCGGCGCGAGCGCCTTGATGTCGCTGCTGAACTGGGCGTGGGCAAAGGCGATCGCGTCGGCGCCGGCGAGGCGCAGCAGCGCCGCCGCGGCGAGTGCGGAGGCCATCGATGCAGGGCTGGTCTGGGATGCCGCGCATCTTAGCAGCCGGCCATGGCCGCAGTGATCGATGTGCAATGCGCGGTGCGCAAGGCTTGTCCGCTGCGAGGTTGTCGGATCGTGGCGCAAGGTTTAACCTTCACGGCGCACTGCATCATGTCCAAGTCCTCGTCGATCACGCCCGCACCCGAGCCGTTGCCGCCATCCGGCCCAGCGACGCCGGTGCCTGCGCCGCAGCCGCCTGTCGAGCAGGGCGGTCGCGAGGGCCTTGATCCGGTGCGCTATGGGGATTGGGAAAAGAACGGCCGCTGCATCGACTTCTGATGCTGGGCGCAGCGCGCCGGCCGAACCACGACAACGCGAGCCAGGGCCAGCCATGTCAGCGAACGCGCGACCGCTTTCACCGCATATCCAGATCTACCGCTGGCAGGTGCAGATGGTGACCTCCATCCTGCATCGCGCGACCGGCATCGCGCTCGCGGCCGGGACCCTGCTGCTGCTGGCGATGCTGCTGGCGCTGGCGGCGGGGCCCGAGGCGTGGAGCGGACTGGCCGCCTTCGCGCGGTCCTGGATCGGTCTGCTGCTGCTGGTCGGTTGGAGCTGGGCGCTGTCGTATCACCTGCTCAATGGCGTGCGCCACCTGTTGCAGGACGTGGGCTGGGGTTTTGCGATCGCCCAGTTCGTGCGCAACGGCTTCCTCGTCAGCATCGGCAGCGTCGTGCTGACCGCGCTGCTGTGGCTGTGCGCCTGGCTCAAGTGGGGTGGGGCATGACCGCGTTGCGTACACCGCTCAAGACCGCGCTCGCGCTCGGCTCGGCCAAGCACGGCGTGCATCATTTCCTGGTCCAGCGCATCACCGCCGTCGCGCTGCTGCTGCTCGGCCTGTGGTTCGTCTGGCTCGTGCTGCGGCTGCCGGGTCTGGACTATGCCGGCGCGCATGCGCTGCTGGCCGAACCCTGCAACGCGCTGCTGATGGCCCTGTTCGTGATCGCCGTGTTCTGGCATGCGCAGCTCGGCCTGCAGGTGGTGATCGAAGACTACGTGCACAGCCACGGCTGGCAGCTCGTGCTGCAGGTGGCGATCCGACTGCTGTGCATCCTCGGCGCCGCTGCCGGCGTGCTTGCCGTACTCCGAATTGCGCTGGGACGTTGACATGGCCGGTACCGCTTACAAGATCCAGGAACACAAGTACGACATCGTCGTGGTGGGCGCCGGCGGCGCCGGCCTGCGCGCGACGATGGGACTGGCCGCAACCGGGCTGTCGACCGCCTGCGTGACCAAGGTATTCCCGACCCGCTCGCACACGGTGGCGGCGCAGGGTGGCATCTCGGCCGCGCTCGGCAACATGGGCCACGACGACTGGCGCTTCCACTTCTATGACACGGTCAAGGGTGGCGACTGGCTCGGTGACCAGGATGCGATCGAGTACATGTGCAAGCACGCGCCGGCGGCGGTCATCGAGCTCGAGCACTTTGGCGTGCCGTTCTCGCGCACCGAGGAAGGACGCATCTACCAGCGCCCGTTCGGGGGCATGACCACCGATTACGGCAAAGGCGTGGCGCAGCGCACCTGTGCGGCGGCGGACCGCACCGGTCACGCGATCCTGCACACGCTCTACCAGCAGGCGCTCAAGCACCACGCGCAGTTCTACATCGAGTACTTTGCGCTCGACCTCATCTTCGACCAGGACGGTGCCTGCCGCGGCGTGCTCGCGCTCGACCTCAACGAAGGCACCTTGCACCTGTTCCGCGCCCACGGTGTCGTGATCGCCACCGGCGGCTATGGGCGCGCCTATTTCAGTTGCACCTCGGCCCATACCTGCACGGGCGATGGCGGTGGCCTCGTGCTGCGCGCCGGCCTGCCGCTGCAGGACATGGAATTCGTGCAGTTCCACCCCACCGGCATCTATGGCGCCGGCTGCCTCATCACCGAGGGGGTGCGCGGCGAGGGCGGCTTCCTGACCAATTCCAAGGGCGAGCGCTTCATGGAGCGCTATGCGCCCAACGCCAAGGATCTCGCATCGCGCGACGTGGTCAGCCGCGCGATGACGATCGAAATCCGCGAAGGTCGCGGCGTCGGCGAACACCATGACCACATCTTCCTCAACCTGCAGCACCTGGGCGCCGACACGCTGCACGAGAAGCTGCCCGGCATTTCCGAGTCGGCGCGCATCTTCGCCGGTGTCGACGTGACCAAGCAGCCGATTCCGGTGCTGCCGACCGTGCACTACAACATGGGCGGCATTCCGACCAACTACCACGGCGAAGTCGTGCGCAAGGTCGGTGACGATCCCGACCGCATCGTCGAGGGCCTGTACTCGATCGGCGAGGCCGCCTGCGTGTCGGTGCATGGCGGCAATCGCCTGGGTTCGAACTCGCTGCTGGACCTCGTCGTGTTCGGTCGCGCGGTGGCGCAGCGCTGTGCCGAGACGATCAAGCCCGACACGCCGCACAAGCCGCTGCCGGCTTCGGCCTGCGACGAGGCGCTGACGCGGCTCGACGGCCTGCGCAATGCCAAGGGTTCGCTGCCGACGGCGCAGATCCGTCTCGACATGCAGCGCACGATGCAGGCCGACGCCGCCGTGTTCCGCACCGAGAAGACGCTGCAGGAAGGCTGCGCCAAGATGGACAAGGTGTTCGCCTCGTTCGCCGACGTGCGGGTGGCGGACCGCTCGCTGGTGTGGAACTCCGACCTCATCGAGACCTACGAGCTCAACAACCTGCTGTACAACGCCGTGGCGACGATCCACTCGGCCGAGCAGCGCCACGAGAGTCGCGGCGCGCACGCGCGCGAGGACTATCCCGAGCGTGACGACGTGAACTGGATGAAGCACACCCTCGTCAGCGTCGATGCCAACGGCAAGTGCAGCTTCGATTACCGTCCGGTGCACACCAACACGCTGACCAGCGACGTCGAGACGGTGCCGCCGAAGAAGCGCGTGTACTGAATGCCGGGAAATGGGCGGCGGCAGTCGATACAGCGGCTGCCGCCGCACGAGCCAGACCCCATTCCCGATTTCCCATCCCAGATCACCGGTGCAACGCCATGGCCGAATTTTCCCTCCCCAGAAACTCCAGGATCCAGCCCGGCAAGCATTTTCCGGCCAGCGAGGGAGCCAAGCGCACGCGCACGTTCCGCATCTACCGCTGGGATCCGGACACCAGCGACAACCCGCGCATGGACACCTACGAGGTCGACCTGGCGACGTGCGGGCCGATGGTTCTCGACGCGCTGCTCAAGATCAAGAACGAGATTGATGCGACGCTGACCCTGCGCCGTTCGTGCCGCGAAGGCATCTGCGGTTCCTGCGCGATGAACATCGACGGCACCAACACGCTGGCCTGCATCACCGCGATCGACGACTGCAAGGCCGGCGATGTCAGCATCCATCCGCTGCCGCACATGCCGGTGGTCAAGGATCTCGTGCCCGACCTCACGCATTTCTACGCCCAGCACGCCTCGATCAAGCCGTGGCTGCAGACCAAGTCGCCGGCGCCGCCCGACCGCGAGCGCCTGCAGTCGCGCGAGGACCGCGCCAGGCTCGATGGCCTGTACGAGTGCATCCTGTGCGCCTGCTGCTCGACCGCGTGCCCGAGTTACTGGTGGAACGCCGACCGCTACCTCGGTCCGGCGATCCTGCTGCAGGCTTATCGCTGGATCGTCGATTCGCGCGACGAGGCCACCGGCGAGCGACTCGACGAGCTCGAAGACCCGTTCAAGCTCTATCGCTGCCACACGATCATGAACTGCACGCGCACCTGCCCGAAGGGCCTCAATCCGGCCAAGGCGATCGCCAACATCAAGAAGCTGCTGGTCGAGCGACGCGGTTGAGTCGCATGCGTTGCCGCCGCTACCAGGGCGGGCGACAGCCGGCGGCAGCGCCGATGCCGCTCGGCGCGTGGACATGAACGGCGCGCCCGAGGTCATCCCGGGCCGCTTGCGTTGGCGCGCGCGGCGCGGCACGCGCGAGCTCGACCGCATGATCGGCTGGTGGCTCGAGAGCCGCTACCTGCAGGCGGCGACAGCGCAGCGCGAGGCCTTTGCCGATCTGCTCGAGGAGTCCGATCCGGACCTGTGGGACTGGCTCATCGCCCAGCATGCGCCGCCGGCGCGGTATGCGCCGATCCTCGATGAAATCCGCGCCCACCATCGCCTTTGACTACGCGCCGTCGCGGCGCCTGTTCGCGGCGCTGGCACTGGTCACCGCGTTGGCCACGCTTGCACCCTGGCTCAGCGCGCTCGGCTGGCCGGCCTGCGTGACGCTCGACATGCTGGTGCTCGGTGGTGCGGCCACGGCCGCCGGTCGCTTGCGGCGGCCACGGTTCCGGCGCATCGCCCACCAGGCCGCCGGCTGGGTGCTGCTCGATCGCGACGGCGGTGAACGCCTCGCCGGGCTCGTCGACTGGCGTCAGCTCGGCGACATGGTCACGCTCGACTGGCGCGTTGACCGCCGCCGCCGATTCCGGATCGTGCTCGCGCCCGACAATCTCGATGCCGACACGCGTCGCCGGCTCGTCCTGTTGCTGCGCAGCCTCGGACCCGACGCCGACGCCACCGCGCCGCTGCGCTGAAGCGGCGCTGCGTGCCCGTTGCCGCGCCGTTGTGCGCGCGCAATCTTCAGGGCAGGGCGAGGCCGCATTCGCGCAGCAGGCGCGCCAGCGCGATCAGCGGCAGGCCGACCAGCGCGGTCGGATCGCTGCTGTCGATGCGGTCGAACAATGCGATGCCGAGGCCTTCGGCCTTGAAGCTGCCGGCGCAGTCGAGCGGGCGCTCAGCCTCGACGTAGCGCGCGATCGCCTCGGCGTCGAGCGGGCGGAACAGCACCCGCGTGCAGTCGATGGCGCTGCGTGCGCGCGGTGCGGCGCCGCGCGTGTCGAGCACGCAGACCGCGGTATGGAACTGGACGACATGGCCGCTGCAGGCCGCCAGTTGCTGCCGCGCCGCCGCGATCGAGCCCGGTTTGCCGAGCGCCTGGCCGTCGAGCTCGGCGAGCTGGTCGCTGCCGATGATGAGCGCGCCGGGTTCGTCGACGGTGACCGCGCGCGCCTTGGCCTCGGCCAGCCGCAGCGCGGTGCGGGCGGGACTCTCGCCGGCCAGCGCCGACTCGTCGCTGGCCGGTGCGGCGACGCTGAAGTCGTGGCCGAGCCGCGCCAGCAGCTCGCGGCGGTAGCGCGAGGTCGAGGCCAGCACGAGGCGCGTCATGGTCGGCGCGCCCGGTTGGCGGCGTCGAGCAGTTCACGTGCGCCGTCGAGATCGGCGCGCGCCTGGTTGAGGCGCTGCAACTGCGGCTGCAACGCCTCGCGGGCACTGGCCAGCGCATCGCGCGCAGCCGTCAATGCCTGCAGCGAGGCGCGTGATCCCTCGTTCTTGAGCCACAGGCGATGGGCGAGCAGGTCGCGCAGGCCGGCGTCGAGCACGCCTTCCACCGATGCCGGCGTACCGGCGGTCGGCATCGCCCGCAACTGCGCCCGGCAGTGCATCACCTGGCTCTCGAACGAGTCGGCCAGGTCGAGCACCTGCCGCAGCAGGTCGCGGCGTGCCCGCAGGCGGCGCTCGCGCAGCGCCAGCAGCAGCACGGCTACAGCCAGCGCGAGCGCGCCGGCCAGCAGGTACGGCATCGCACACTTCCCCCTGTTGCCTGGCTGCAGTGTAGCCATATTGGCGTGCGGCGACAGACGCGGTTGACAGCGTGCAGCGCGCCACCTACCATCGCGCGCCCATGTCCGCAGCCCTGCCAGACCGCGTGGATGTCGCGCGCCAGGTGCAGGCTCGCCGCATCTACGAGGGAACCCTGCCGTTCATCGCCATGCCGCGCCTGTGCGGACTGTTGGCGACGAGCGCGGGCGAGGCGCGCTATCATGCGCAGTTCGACAGGGATGAGCTGGGCGTGGATTATCTCGGTGTGCGCGTGGACTGCGGCTTGCCGCTCGTGTGCCAGCGCACGCTCGAGGTGTTCACGCTGCCGGTGCAGATCGACGAAAGGCTCGGCCTGATCGTCGACGAGCGCGACGAGGCGGCGCTGCCGGCCGGATACGAACCGCTGCTCGTCGAGCACGGCACGATCGACCTGGCGGCGGTGATCGAGGATGAATTGATCCTCGCCGTGCCGGTGGTGCCAACCCAACCGGGCGCGGCGCTGGACTGGGTCGACGGCAGCACCGACGAAGCCGCCGAGGCGCCGCGGGCCAACCCGTTCGCGGTGCTGGCAGGGCTGAAGAAGGATGGCGCTGCGCGCTGACTGCGGTCGCGCCGGTCGCCGCCGGTGATTTTCATGGCGTGGCCCGGATGGCTGCGTCGCAGATGCGGACAGGGCGTCCGCGACACCCGACACGACGGCCACCAGGGTCGTCGCCAAGAGCCGGACGGGAACGTCCGCACCAGGAGTACACCATGGCTGTTGCCAAGAGTCGCAAAACCCCTTCCCGCCGTGGCATGCGCCGCGCCCATGACGCGCTGTGCAGCAAGCAGCTCGCGACCGACCCGACCTCGGGCGAGGTCCACGTGCGTCACCACGTGACCAAGGATGGCTACTACCGCGGCAAGAAGGTCATCGAGAGCAAGACGCCGGTTCACGAGGAAGGCTGAGCAACAGCCTCGCGCGCCGGCACCACGCCTGCGCGCCACGCGGCGCCGTGCCCGGCGCCGCCCCGTTTCGTGCAGGCCGGTTGTCGCCAGCGGCGGCAGCCGATCCAGGCCCATTCGTGCCGGCCGTGGCAGGACGCCCGGCATCGCTGTCTCCCGCGAGCGTGGCGGATGCGCGTTCGTTGGCCCGAAGGGGAACGGTCTTGATCCATTCGCGCATCGCCGGCACCGGCAGCTATCTGCCGCAGAAAATCGTCACCAACGCCGACCTCGAGGCTCTCGTCGACACCAGCGACGAGTGGATCGCCAGTCGCACCGGCATCCGCGAGCGGCGCATGGCCGCCGAGGGCGAGACCACGGGCGATCTGGCCTTCCATGCCGCCACCCGTGCGCTCGAGGCCGCCGGAGTCAAGGGCAGCGAGCTCGATCTCATCGTGCTCGGCACCACCACGCCCGACCTCATCTTCCCGGCCACGGCCTGCCTGCTGCAGCACCGCCTCGGCGCCAACGGTTGCGCCGCGTTCGACGTCAACGCCGCCTGCTCGGGTTTCATGTACGCGCTGGCGGTTGCCGATCAATTCATCCGCAGCGGTTCGGCACGCAAGGCACTCGTGGTCGGCGCCGAAACGCTCACGCGCATGCTCGACTACGGCGATCGCTCGACCTGCGTGCTGTTCGGCGACGGCGCCGGCGCGGTCGTGCTGGAGGCGTCGGACGGGCCCGGCATCATCACCACGCGCCTGCACGCCGATGGCGGCTACAAGCACCTGTTGTACAACCCGGTCGGCGTGTCGGCTGGCTTCCGCCTCGATGAGCCCAATGCCGGCGTGCGCGTCATGATGACTGGCAACGAGGTGTTCAAGGTCGCGGTCAAGACGCTCGACCGCATGGTCGGCGAGACGCTGGAAGCGGCCGGCATGCACGAGTCCGATGTCGACTGGCTGATTCCGCACCAGGCCAACCTGCGCATCATCGAGGCCACGGCGCGGCGCCTCAAGCTGCCGATGGAGCGCGTGATCGTCACGGTCGACCGCCATGGCAACACCTCGTCCGGTTCGGTGCCGTTGGCGCTCGACGAAGCGGTGCGTTCGGGCAAGGTGCAGCGCGGCCAGACCCTGCTGCTGGAGGCCTTCGGTGGCGGCTTCACCTGGGCGTCGGCGCTGCTGAAGTATTAGGCTGGCGCCGGGTGCGTCATGCGTGCCTGCGTGGCAGGCACGACGCGGCCCATGACCTTGCGCCGGTGGTGTTGCCGCGCATCGCGCCGACGCGGGCGGCGGGCGCGGAGCACGCTGGCCGCGCACGGTCGTCCGGCATTGTGTTTGCGTCGTCTTGCAGTGAGGTCGCGATGTCTTCAGCACACGGTTCCCAGGCGGCGAGTCTCGCCTTCGTTTTCCCGGGCCAGGGTTCGCAGGCCGTCGGCATGCTGGCCGAACTCGCCGAGGCGCACGCGGGCGTGCGCGAGGCCTTCGTCGAGGCTTCCGATGGCGCTGGCGTCGATCTGTGGGCGCTGGCGCAGGGCGGGCCCGAGGCGATGCTCAATCGCACCGAATACACGCAGCCCGCGCTGCTCGCCGCCAGCGTTGCAGTGTGGCGCGTGTGGCGCGCGCAAGGCGGCGCCGTGCCGGCGCGCCTGGCCGGCCACAGCCTCGGCGAATACAGCGCCCTGGTCGCCGCGCAGGTCCTGTCGCTGCACGATGCCGCGCATCTGGTGCGCATTCGTGGCCAGGCCATGCAGGACGCCGTGCCCGCCGGTGCCGGCGCGATGGCGGCGATCCTTGGCGCCGACGACGCGCTGGTCGAACAGGTCTGCCATGAACTGTCGGGCGAACACGTCGTGGTGCCGGCCAATTACAACTCGCCGGGGCAGATCGTGATCGGCGGTCACGCGCAGGCGGTCGACGCGGCGCTGGCGCTGCTGGGCGAGCGCGGTGTGCGCAAGGCGGTCAGGCTGGCGGTGAGCGTGCCTTCGCACACGCCGCTCATGCGCGAGGCGGCCAATCGCCTCGCCGCCGCGATGGCGGCCTACCGCTGGCAGGCCGCGCAGATCCCGATCGTGCAAAACGTCGATGGCGCCGTGCATGATGGCGCCGACGCGATCCGCGATGCACTCGTGCGCCAGCTGTATCTGCCGGTGCGCTGGACCCAGTGCATGCAGGCACTCGTTGCGGGCGGTGCGACGCGCGTGGCCGAATGCGGACCGGGCAAGGTGCTCACCGGCCTGGCCAGGCGCATCGACAAGAGCATCGACGCGCGCGCGCTAGGCACGCCGGCCGAGCTCGCGGCCGCACTCGAGGCCTGGCCGACCTGAGCCGGCGCTGCCACATTGCCGCCGTCGGCCTGCGCTGGCGTGGCCGCGGGCGGTGTCGAAATGGATCTCCCACGATTCGAGGATCGTCACGATCATGAGCAAGTCCCTGCAAGGTGAAATCGCGCTCGTCACGGGCGCCAGCCGCGGCATCGGTGCCGCCATCGCCGCTGCACTGGCCGCGCACGGCGCGACGGTCATCGGCACCGCCACCACCGCCGCGGGCGCCCAGGCGATCGGCGAACGGCTGGCGGCCGACGGCGGCGCAGGTCGCGTCCTCGATGTCACCGACGGCGCGGCGGTCGAGGCGCTGGTCGATGCGGTCGGCAAGGAGTTCGGCGCGGTGACGATCCTCGTCAACAACGCCGGCATCACGCGCGATCAGCTGCTCATGCGCATGAAGGACGAGGACTGGCAGGTGATCCTCGACACCAACCTCAGCTCGGTCTACCGCACCAGCAAGGCCGTGATGCGCGGCATGATGAAGGCGCGCAAGGGCCGCATCATCTCGATTGCGTCGGTGATCGGCCTGACCGGCAACCCGGGGCAGTCCAACTATGCGGCCGCCAAGGCCGGCATCATCGCCTTCTCCAAGTCGTTGGCGCGCGAGATCGGTTCGCGCGGCATCACCGTCAACGTGGTCGCGCCCGGATTCATCGACACCGACATGACACGCGCGTTGCCCGAGGCGCAGCGCGAGGCACTGCTGGGCCAGATCGCGCTCGGCCGGCTCGGTGCAGCCAGCGACATCGCCGAGGCCGTGGTGTTTCTCGCCTCGCCCGCGGCGGCCTACATCACGGGCGAAACCCTGCACGTCAACGGCGGCATGTACATGCCGTAGACGACCGTTCGCCGGTGTTGCCGACCGTTCGGCGGCGCATGGCGATCAAGTAGCGGCACCGCAAGGGTTCCACTACAATGCGGCGGCTTCGGGGAGCCGTGCCGTGCACAGCGGCGGTTTGCGCCTGAAAGAATCCCATCGCGAGGAACAACAACACATGAGCAGCATCGAAGAGCGCGTCAAGAAGATCGTCGTGGAGCAGCTTGGCGTGAAGGAAGACGAGGTGACGCCCAACGCATCGTTCGTCGACGACCTCGGCGCCGACTCGCTCGATACGGTCGAGCTGGTGATGGCGCTCGAAGAGGAATTCGAATGCGAGATTCCGGACGAGGAAGCCGAGAAGATCACCACCGTGCAGCAGGCGATCGACTACGTGAAGGCTCACGTCAAGGCCTGAGCGGTTGCAGGATCGTGTGGCAAGGCTGCGCCCTCGTGGCGCAGTTTTGTTTTGGCCCGGGCGCGCGGTGTTGCCGGTTCGATGCTTCGGCGGCAGCATGGCTTGACGGTCGGGCACCCTGGTGCTGAGGGCCCCGACGCGGTCATCGAAGGCCGCATCGGCCGGCGACAGCATCGCGATCGGTCTGGTTGTCTGAATCGAAGAGTCTGCCCATGAGCAAGCGTCGCGTCGTCGTCACCGGTCTTGGCATCGTCAGCCCCGTCGGCAACGACGTGGCTACCGCATGGACGAACATCCTCGCCGGCCACAGCGGCATCGGCCCGGTCACCCATTTCGACGCGTCCACGTTTCCGACCCGCATTGCCGGTGAGGTCCGCGACTTCGACCCGGCGCAGTACATCGCGCCCAAGGACGTCAAGAAGATGGACCCGTTCATCCACTACGGCATCGCCGCCTCGGTGCAGGCGCTGGCCGATGCCGGCCTCAAGCCGCACGAACATGACGAGGAACGCATCGGCGTTGCCGTCGGTGCCGGCATCGGCGGCATCGGGATGATCGAGAAGACCTCGATCACCTACCACGAGTCGGGCCAGCGCAAGATCTCGCCGTTCTTCGTGCCGGCCTCGATCATCAACATGGTCTCGGGCCAGCTCTCGATCATGCTCGGGCTCAAGGGCCCCAACATCGCCTGTGTCACCGCCTGCGCCACCGCCACCCACAACATCGGACTGGCCATGCGCATGATCCAGTACGGTGATGCCGACGTGATGGTCGCCGGCGGCGCCGAGTACTCGACCGTGGGCACCGCGATGGGCGGATTCTGCTCGGCGCGCGCGCTGTCCACGCGCAACGACGAGCCCACCCGGGCCAGCCGGCCGTGGGACCGCGATCGCGATGGCTTCGTGCTGTCGGACGGCGCCGGCGTGCTGATCCTCGAGGACTACGAGCACGCGCGTGCGCGCGGTGCCCGCATCTACTGCGAACTGGTCGGTTTCGGCATGAGCGGTGATGCCTGGCACATGACCGCGCCGAGCGAAAACGGCGAGGGCGGCGGACGCTGCATGGCCGTCGCGCTCAAGGACGCGCAGCTCGATGTCTCGCAGGTGCAGTACATCAACGCCCACGGCACTTCCACGCCAGCCGGCGATGCGGCCGAGGTGCAGGGCATCCGCGGCGTGTTCGGCGCGCATGCCGAGCGCGTGATGGTGAGTTCGACCAAGTCGATGACCGGCCACCTGCTCGGTGCTGCCGGTGGAATCGAGGCGATCTTCTCGGTGCTGGCGTTGCGCGACAACGTGGTGCCGCCGACGATCAACCTCGATGCGCCCGGTGAAGGCTGCGACCTCGACTTCGTGCCGCACACGGCGCGGCAGGCCAAGCTCGACGTGGTGCTGTCCAACTCGTTCGGCTTTGGCGGCACCAACGGCACGCTGGTGTTTCGCCGGTTCTGAGCCGCAGCCGGTCGACCGCCGCTGGCGGTTGCGGTCATGCGCCGCAAGGCCCGCGCGTGATCCGGCCGGCGCCCGCATGCGAAGCCAACGATGAGCCCTCTGGTCAAGGAAATCGCCGGTGTCCGCGACCTGCTGGCGCTGGCGGCGCGCTTTCCCGCGCGTTACCCAGGTTTGCTCGAAAGCGCGGCGCGCGGCAGTGCGCGCGCAGGCCGCGACCTGCTGCTCATGCACGAAGGCGAGCGTCTCGTGCTGGCCGCCGACGGCGGCCTCGCTGCCGGCAACGATGCCGGTCTGGCCGACGGATTCCTGGCGGCGCTCGATTCGCGCTGGCGCGCCGCGCGCACGACGCATGTGGCCGAGCCGCGGCTGCCGTTCCACGGCGGCTGGCTGCTCTATCTGGGCTATGAACTGGCGGCGCAGCTCGAGCCGCGGCTGTGCCTGCCGCCGGCGCTCGAGCCCTGCCTGCCGACCGCGTTGGCCCTGCGCTGTCCGGCCGCGATCATCGTCGACCACGCGCGCTGCCACACGATGCTGGTCGCCGAACCGGGGCGCGACGACCTCATCGCCGCGATGCAGGCCGATCTCGCCGCCGCCGCCGACTGGACGCCGCGCGCAGTGGCGATCGCCGCCATCGAGGAAGATGCGCCACAGGAATTCATCGACGGGGTCGCCCGCGTGCACGAGCACCTGCGTGCCGGTGATGTGTTCCAGGTCAACCTCTCGCGCGGCTGGCGTGCGCGCTGCGCGGAGCAGGCCGTGGCAGCCGACGTCTACGCGGCCCTGCGTGCGACCAATCCGGCGCCGTTTGCGGGCCTGCTGCAGTACGCGGGTGGCGCCGTCATCAGCTCGTCGCCCGAGCGCTTGCTCGAAGTGCGCGCCGAGGTCGTGCAGACACGGCCGATCGCCGGCACACGGCCGCGCCAGCCCGGCGATGACGATGCGGCCCGCATCGCCGAGCTCGTCGGCCACGTCAAGGAGCGCGCCGAGCACGTCATGCTGATCGACCTCGAGCGCAACGATCTTGGCCGGATCTGCGTGCCCGGCAGCATCGTCGTCGACGAGCTCATGAGCGTCGAGAGCTACGCCCACGTGCACCACATCGTCTCCAATGTGCGTGGCCGGCTGCGCCGCGACATCACACCCGGGCAGGCGATCGCGGCGGTGTTCCCGGGCGGCACGATCACCGGCTGCCCGAAGCTGCGCTGCATGCAGATCATCGCCGCGCTCGAAACCGGTGGCCGCGGCGCCTATACCGGCGCGCTCGGCTACCTCGACCGCAACGGCGACCTCGACCTCAACATCCTCATCCGGAGCTTGAGCATGCGCGGCCCTGACCTCGCGTTCCGGGCCGGCGCCGGTATCGTGGCCGACTCCGACCCGTGGCGCGAGCTCGACGAGACGCGTGCCAAGGCGCGCGGTCTGCTGCGCGCGCTCGGCGTCTGACGTCCGTGGCGAGGCCTGGATCGATCCTAATGATCGACCTTGCCCGGCAGTGACAGGTCGCCCGAGGCGACCTTGAACACGTCGACCACGCACAGCAGTGGTTCGTGCACGCTGGCATTGACGCGCAGCGCAGCTGTCACGCCGTCGAAGCGGCCGGCCTGCACGATGCCGATGTCGTCGAACGGAACCCGCACCTCGACGCTGGCGCCGCGGAACGTCGGTGCCCAGCCGGGACTGTCGATGAGGATCGGCAGCCCCGGCCAGGTCTTGGGCAGGCGCGGCTTGGCGCCGGCAGGGATGTCCACCACCTTGAGGGCGTCGGCGCCACAGGCCGCATCGGCTTGCAGCACCACCCAGTGCGAGTGCCAGACGCCGCCGTCGTTGTCAGGCTTGCCGTCGCCGTTCTCGTCGAACAGCGGCGTATCGTCGAAATCCGGGTGCGCGGTGACCGCGAAGGCGAGGATGCCGGCCTTCGCCTCGAAGCCGACCACGGCCGGATCGAGGCTGGTCGGCCACACGTAGGAGAACACCGAGCTGCCGGCACGCTGGCCCGATTTGGCCGGGCGGCTGGCGCCGGCCTTGCCTGACACGGCCATGTGGAAGATGGCGAGGTTGCCGGCGGTCGAGATCCGCGTGTGGACGATGTCGAACGGCGCCTTGACCAACCTGCCGGGTCCGGTGGCGATGCCGCCGTGGTGGCCGCCGTCATGGCCCGCCGCGGTGCCGGCGAAGGTGGCCGACAGTGCGGCGAGAACGAGCGTGGAGCGCAAGGAATTCATCACGGGTCGTGCCTGTGCAGTGGGGTCGGCCGGCAGTATCAAGGCACGGTATGTATGATTGGGATCTTTCCGTACGAGATAGATACCAATGCATCCGGAATCGGCGCCTTCGATCGATCGTCTCTCGGGCCTCCTCGAGCGCTTCCGTGTGCGCGCCCAACTGCATCATTGCGGTCCGCTGTGCGGCCGCGTGCACTTCGCTGCGAGCGACGGCCATGGCTACCTGCATGTCCTGCGCCGCGGTCGCCTGCGCGTGAGCCATCCAGGTGCGCGCGGCGTGCCGGCGACGCTGGGCTTCGACGAGCCGACCCTGCTGTTCTATCCGCGACCGCTCACGCACCGTTTCCACAACCCGCCCAGCGACGGCGCCGACTTCACCTGTGCGCGGCTCGACTTCGAAGGCGGCGCGCAGCACCCGTTGGCGCGTGCGCTGCCGCCGCTGGTCGCGTTGCCGCTGGCCCAGGTGGCGGGGTTGGAGCAGTCGCTGCAGTTGCTGTTCGCCGAGACCGACCGCGTGCGCTGTGGCCAGCGCGTGCTGGCCGACCGCCTGTTCGAGGTGGTCGTGATCCAGTTGCTGCGCTGGCTGCTCGATCACCCACGGCAGGCCGGCGTGCATGCCGGCCTCATCAGTGGATTGGCGCAGCCGCGTCTGGCGCGCGCGCTGGTCGCGCTGCACGACGCGCCCGGCGAAGCCTGGACACTGGAGCGGATGGCCGCCCGCGCCGGCATGTCGCGCACGGCCTTCGCGCAGGCGTTCCGCGCGCATGTCGGGCAGTCGCCCGGCGCGTACCTCGCCCACTGGCGCATCGCGCTTGCGCAGGATCGCCTGCGCGCGGGCCGCCCGGTCAAGCAGCTGGCCGCGGAGCTCGGCTATGCGAATCCGTCGGCGCTGTCGCGCGCCTTCGCGGCCCGCGTCGGCATGTCGCCGCGCGACTGGCTGGCCACGACCGCATCCTGAGCGCCGACACGGCCACGACCGCGAGTGGCCTGCTGCCCGCCGACCCTATCCCTCGCCAACCCCAGCCGGTACCCTCGCACCTCATGCGAAATCCCCCGATGTTCCCCTCGCGAATCCGTGGCGGCGCCGTGTTGCGCGTGCTGCTCGTGCTCGTGCTGCTGCTCGGCGCCACGCTGGCCGCGTGGCTGTTCGTGGCCTGGCGTGACTACCAGGCCTTCGTCGACGCGCCGCTGGCTGGCGGCGCTGCCGGCGCCACGCTGGAATTCCCGCGCGGCAGCGGCTATCGCGATCTGGTGCGCCAGCTGCGCCAGGCGCAACTGACGCAGGCGCCCGAGTGGCAATGGCGCCTGCTCGGCCGCGAGCTTGGCGTGAGCAGTCGCCTGCATGCGGGCGAGTACGCGCTGACGCCGGGCCTGAGTCCGCGCGAGCTGTTGCAGCGCATGGCGGCCGGGCAGGTGTTGCAGCACCATTTCACGATCGTCGATGGCTGGAGTTTCCGCCAGCTGCGCGTCGCGCTCGCGGCCGAAAGCGGCCTCGTGCAGACCTTGCCGGGCCTGGGCGATGCCGACATCGCGCGGCGCCTCGACATTGCCGACGGCAAACCCGAAGGCTGGTTCCTGCCCGAGACCTATGCCTGGGTCAAGGGCGAGTCGGACTTCGATCTGCTGCAGCGCGCCCATGCGGCCATGCGCAAGGCACTCGACCAGGCCTGGGCCGGACGCGATGCGCGGCTCGGACTGGCCACGCCCTACGAGGTGCTCGTGCTGGCTTCGATCATCGAGAAGGAAACCGGCGTGGCGGCGGAGCGGCCGATGATCGCCGGCGTGTTCCTGCGCCGGTTGCAGTACCGCATGCGCCTGCAGACCGATCCGACCGTGATCTATGGCATGGGCGAACGCTACGACGGCAATATCCGCAAGCGCGACCTGGAAACCGACACACCGTGGAACACCTACACGCGCGATGGCCTGCCGCCGACGCCGATCGCGCTGCCGGGCCTGCCGGCCTTGCAGGCCGCCACCCATCCGGCCGCTGGCGATGAGCTCTACTTCGTCGCGCGTGGCGACGGCAGTCACGAGTTCTCGCCCACGCTCGAGGCGCACAATCGCGCCGTGCAGAAATACCAGTTGCGCCGCCCATGACGACCATCGACTCACCCGATCGCGCGCCCGCGCGGGTCGCTGCCGACCCCGCCACGCGCGGGCGCTTCATCACGCTCGAAGGCGGCGAGGGCGCCGGCAAGAGCACGTTGCTCGCACTGGTGCGCGAGCGGCTGGCCGCGCGCGGCATCGACGTCGTGCTGACCCGTGAGCCGGGCGGCACGCCGCTCGGTGAAGCGGTGCGCGCACTGGTGCTCGATCCGGCGCAGCGCGGGATCCGTGCCGAGAGCGAGCTGCTGCTCGTGTTCGCGGCGCGCGCCCAGCATGTGCGCGAGCTGATCGAGCCGGCGCTCGCGGCCGGCCGCTGGGTGGTGTCGGACCGCTACACCGACGCCAGTTATGCCTATCAGGGCGGCGGTCGCGGCCAACCGATCGAGCGCATCGCCGCGCTCGAGGCCTGGGTCGCGCCGATCCGGCCCGACCTGAGCCTGCTGCTCGACCTGCCGGTCGCGCAGGGGCTGGCGCGGGCCGGCGCGCGCGGCGCCACCGATCGCATCGAAGCCGAGGACGCGGCCTTCTTCGAGCGCGTGCGCGCGGTCTACCGCGAGCGTGCCGCAGCCGAGCCGGGACGCTTCCGCATCATCGATGCGAGCCAGCCGCTGGCCGCGGTCTGCGCGGCCGCCGCGACGCAGCTCGATGCCTTCCTCGACCTGGCCGGAGTCGCGGCATGAGCCCGCTGGCGCCGTGGCACCTCGACGCATGGCGCAGCCTCGCGGCCGCGCTCGGGCAGCGGCGCCTGCACCACGCGCTGCTGTTCGCCGCACCGGCCGGGCTGGGCAAGCGCAATCTGGTGGAAGCGCTGGCGGCGGCGGCGCTATGCGAGCGGCCCGATGCGCAGGGTCTGGCCTGCGCCGGCTGCCGCGCCTGCACCTTGCGCGCCGCCGGCTCGCATCCCGATCTCGTGCGCGTGGGCCTGGAGCTGCGCGACGACGGCAAGCAGCGCAGTGAGATCACGATCGACCAGATGCGCGCGCTGAGCCAGCGGCTGGCGCTGTCGAGCCAGTTCGGCGGCATGCAGCTCGCGCTGATCGATCCGGCCGATCGCCTCAACGCGAGCGCGGCCAATGGCCTGCTCAAGACGCTCGAGGAGCCCGCAGCGGCCACCGTGATCGTGCTTGTCGCCGATGATGCGGCACGCCTGCCGGCGACGATCCGCAGCCGCTGCCAGCGCGTCGACCTGCCCGAGCCCGGCATGGCCGCGGCGCTCGACTGGCTGGTGGCGCAGGGCCTGCCCGCGACGCAGGCGAGCGCGGCGCTGGCGGCGAGCCAAGGCAATCCGGGGTTGGCACTGGCGTGGTGCGGCGATGCGAGCCTGCCGCTGCTCGAGTCCTGCGCGCAGGACTTGGCCGCGCTCGCGCGCGGGCGCAAGGGCGCGCTCGAGCTGGCCGAACAATGGGCTGCCGACCGGCCGGCACAGCGGCTGTGGTTTGCCGCCGTGCTGGCTCGTGACGAGGCG
Source organism: Dokdonella sp. (assembly GCF_019634845.1). Taxonomy (GTDB): domain Bacteria; phylum Pseudomonadota; class Gammaproteobacteria; order Xanthomonadales; family Rhodanobacteraceae; genus Dokdonella_A. Next base: position 127,780 of record NZ_JAHCAQ010000008.1, on the reverse strand, counting down.
CGGCGCCGCGCTGCCGAGCCGAGCCTGTCCTTGACCGCACGGGCGGAAATCCCCAAGCTTGCGGCCTGGTTTGGCCGCGCCAATCGCGCGCGCGGCCTGTTGGTCACCAGCCTGCGGATCGACCTGTTGCTGCTCGATCTGCTGCGTGACTGGCCGCGGCGCGATGCGATTCCCGATTGAGGCTCGATCATGGCGACACCTGGCACCGGCGGCGCTCCGCGGCAGGGCATCCTCTCGCTCGCGATCAAGGACAAGGGCGCGCTGTTCAATGCCTACATGCCGTTCGTGCGCGGTGGCGGCCTGTTCGTGCCGACCTCCAAGCAGTACAACATTGGCGATGAGGTATTCCTGCTGCTGTCGCTGATGAACGAGGGCGACCGCCTGCCGGTGGCCGGCCGCGTGGCCTGGATCACGCCGTCCGGCGCACAGGGCAACCGCGTCGCCGGCATCGGCGTGCAGTTCAACGAGTCGGCCGACGGCGAAATGGCGCGCACCAAGATCGAATCGATCCTCGCCGGCATCCTCGGGCAGGAACGGCCGACCCACACGATGTAGCGCAATGCGCATCCTCGTCCTTGGCGCCGGCGCGATCGGTGGCTATTTCGGTGCGCGCCTGCTGCAGCATGGGGTCGACGTCAGCTTCCTGGTGCGGCCGGCGCGTGCGGCCACGCTGGCGGCCACGGGGCTGCGCGTGCACTCGGGGCGGGGTGATTTCAGCGCTGCGGTCGCCGCGCTGACGACGGTCGATGCCGCGTATGACCTCGTCATCGTGTCGTGCAAGGCCTACGACCTCGACGCGGCGATCACGGCGATCGCGCCGGCGGTGGGGCCGCATACGCGCGTATTGCCGCTGCTCAACGGCCTGCGTCACCTCGATGCGCTCGATGCGGCGTTCGGCGCCACGCGCGTGCTCGGCGGCCTCGCCCACATCTCGGTGACGCTCGATGCGAACGGCGCGATCGAGCATCTGGGCAAGCTCGAATGGTTGACCTTCGGCAGTCGCGGGCGCGACGCGCCGGTGCCTGCCGCCGTGCGCGGCGCGCTGATGGCGCTCGGTCCGCAAGCGATCGAGAGTGCCGACATCATCGCTGCGATGTGGGACAAGTTCGCCTTCATCAGCACGCTGGCCGGCATCACCTGCCTGCTGCGCGCCAACGTCGGGCAGATCCTGGCCACGGCCGACGGGGCGACGCTGATCCGCCGCCTGCACGGCGAGTGCCTGGCGGTCGCGGCCGGCAGCGGCCATGCGCTGCCGCCACAGCTCGTGGCGGCGGCCGATACGATCCTCGGCACGCCCGGTTCGCCGCTCAAGGCGTCGATGCTGCGCGACCTGGAGCGTGGCGCGCGTACCGAAGGCGAGCACATCCTCGGCGACATGCACGCGCGCGCCACGGCGTTGGGCATCGACGCGCCGCTGCTGGCGGCAGCACTCGCGCATGTGCGCGTGTACGAGGCCAGCCGCGCCGCGGCGTAGCGCTTCAGCCAGCGGCTGCCCGCGCGTACTGCTTGATCCTGGCCAGCATCGCGGCCAGCCCATTGCTGCGCGTGGGCGAGAGATGGCGCGCCAGTCCGATCGCGTCGATGAAATGGGGCTCGGTGGCGAGGATTTCGGCGGCGGAACGTCCCGAGTAGACGCGCAGCAGCAGCGCGATGAGGCCGCTCACGATCGAGGAGTCGCTGGTGGCGCGGAAGTCGAGTCGTCGTGCGTCGCCGGTGGCGTCGAGCCAGACCATCGACTGGCAGCCGGTGACCATGCGCTCGTCGGTCTTGAGTTCCTGCGGATAGGGCGGCAGCTTGCGGCCGAGGTCGATCAGGTACTGGTAGCGTTCGGTCCAGTCGCCGAAATAGGCGAACTCCTCGGCGATCGCGCTCTGCTCGGCTTCGGCGCCGGCGATGAGGTGCGGCTCAGCCACCGGTCTTCACCACTTTCCAGCGCGGTCCCTGCGCGGTGTCCTCGATGACGACGCCGACGGCGAGCAGTTCGTCGCGGATGCGGTCGGCGGTGGCGAAATCGCGGGCCTGCTTGGCGGCGACGCGCGCCTCGACGCGGCGCTGGATCTCGGCGGCATCGATCGTGTCGCTGGCCAGATCCTGCTTGAACCAGGCTTCGGGATCGTGCTGCAGGATGCCGAGCATGTCGGCGGCGCCGAGCAGTTCGGCCTTGGCGCGGCGCTGTTCCTCGCGCGTGCGTGCCGCGCGCGCGGCGGCGGCGAGCCCGGCGACGACGGCAAACGCCTCGGGCGTGTTGAGGTCGTCGCAGAGGGCGGCGTCGATTGCCGCCGGCGATTCGCGTTCGCCTGGCGCAACCTCGATGTCGGCCAGGTCACGCAGCACCGTGTACCAGCCGTCGAGCGTGGCGCGGGCCTGCGCCAGTGCCGCGTCGGACCAGTCCAGCGGCTGGCGGTAGTGCGCCTTGAGCAGCAGGAAGCGCAACACTTCGCCCGGGTAACGGTCGAGCAGGTCATGCAGCACGCGCACATTGCCGAGCGACTTCGACATCTTGCGCCCGTCGAAGGTCAGCATGCCGTTGTGCAGCCAGTAGCGCGCGAAGATCTTGCCGCCGTGCGCGCAGGTGCTCTGCGCGATCTCGTTTTCGTGATGCGGGAACATGAGATCGTTGCCACCGGCATGGATGTCGATCGATTCACCCAGGTGCGCGGCGGCCATTGCCGAGCATTCGATGTGCCAGCCAGGACGGCCGCGGCCCCAAGGGCTGTCCCAGCCGGGCAGGTCGGGCGTGGAGGGCTTCCACAGCACGAAGTCGGCCGGATTCTTCTTGTACGGCGCCACCTCGACGCGGGCGCCGGCGATCATGTCCTCGACCGAGCGGCCCGACAGCGCGCCATAGGCCGGGAAGCTCGTGACGTCGAACAGCACATGGCCCTGCGCCGCATAGGCATGGCCGTTGGCGATGAGACGCTCGCACATGGCGATGATCGGCGCGATGTGCGCGGTCGCATGCGGGGTGAGGTCGGCCGGATCGGCGCCGAGCCGCGCCATGTCGTCGCTAAAGGCGCGGGCGTAGCCGCTCGTGATCGTCTCGATCGGGACGCCGGCTTCACGCGCCGCGGCATTGATCTTGTCGTCGACGTCGGTGATGTTGCGGGCGTAGACGAGCTTGGGATACAGGCGTCGCAGCAGGCGGGCCAGCAGTCCGAACACCACCGGCGGACGCGCGTTGCCGATGTGGACGTAGTTGTAGACGGTGGGGCCGCACACGTACATCGTGACCCGCTGCGGATCGAGCGGGACGAATTCCTCGACGCGGCGGGTCAGGCTGTTGTACAGGCGCAATGGCATCGCGGCTTCCTTGGTGAGCGCGCAATGATAGCAGCCGCACTGCAGCATCCGGCCTCGGAACTGCGTCGGAAAGCCGCAGCGCAGGCCGTTGCGGCTTAGGTCGGGGTTCAGCGATCGCGTGCTGAAATCGCCTGCAGCAAGCGTCATGACCGACTGACGGGAAAGATCCGCGGCGGCTCTTCGTGGAGGCAACATGAAGGCAGTTTTTTGGGTGACATTGCTGCTGCTGGCGGGGACCCAGATGGCAGCGGCGCAGGAGCGGGGCTACGCGGACGATGGAACGAGCAACTCCAAGGTGGTCTGGGCCGACGTCCTGCGCGTCGATCCGGTGTACGACCATGTGCGCGCCCCGGCGCGCGAGGTCTGCGACGACGTGCCGGTGGCCTATCCGGGCGACACGGGCAGCAATCGCGCGGCCGGCACCGTGATCGGTGCGATCGTCGGCGGCGTGCTCGGCAGCACGGTCGGCAAGGGCGATGGGCGCCGTGCGGCAACGGTGGCCGGCGCGGTCGCCGGAGGCGCGATCGGCAACAACATGGCGCGCGGCAGTGATGGCTACTACGAAGGCGTCGAGCGGCGCTGTCGCATGGAAGCGGGCCCGGCCGAGCATCGCATCGTCGCCTACGACGTGCAGTACCGCTATCGCGGCGACGTGTTCATGTCGCGCCTGGGCTACGACCCCGGTGACCGCCTGCGCGTGCGAGTGAGCATCGAGCCGGCCGAATGAGGGCGTTGTCCACCCGGGCGATGTCTATTGCACCGCAACAGGTTAGCCGCTAAGGTGGCGCCCTCGAACAACGCGTGAATGTGCAGATCCGCATGAGCCTTCTGGCCGTCCAACCGCAGAACCTGACCAGCGCCCGCATGGCGGCTGGCATGACCTCGCGCGCGCGCCGACCGGAACCGAGCCATCCTGCCGGGTAGCCGATCGCGCGTTGCTGTATCGATTGGAGCGAAAACCCGGCCCCCGTGCCGGGTTTTTTGTTTCTGCTCGGGCCGGGACGAGATTTCGAGTCGATGAATGCGTGCGCGCGGCGCGTTCCGCGCCAGGAACCAGGCGGCCATCCGTGGCCGGAGTCTTCAACCAACGGCAGGTCACGATGACGATGCGACATTTCCTTTCCACTCAGGACTGGTCCCGCCCCGAGCTCGACGCACTGCTGGCGCAGGCCGCGCAGTTCAAGCGCCATCGCAGCGGCACCGCGCTGGCCGGCAAGTCGATCGCGCTGCTGTTCTTCAATCCGTCGATGCGCACGCGCACGAGCTTCGAGCTGGGCGCGTTCCAGCTTGGCGGCCACGCGATCGTGCTGCAGCCCGGCAAGGATGCCTGGCCGATCGAGTTCGAGTCCGGCACGGTCATGGACGGCGAGGCCGAGGAACACGTGGCCGAAGTCGCGCGCGTGCTGTCGCGCTATGTCGACCTCATCGCCGTGCGCGCGTTCCCGAAGTTCCAGGACTGGACTGTGGATCGCGAGGATCGCGTGATCCACGCCTTCGCGCGCCATGCCAGCGTGCCGGTCATCAACATGGAAACGATCACGCACCCGATGCAGGAGCTGGCCCACATCCTGGCGCTGCAGCAGCATTTTGGTTGCGCCGACCTGCGTGGCAGGAAGTACGTGCTGACCTGGACCTATCACCCCAAGCCGCTCAATACGGCGGTGGCCAACTCGGCGCTGCAGATCGCCACCCGCTTCGGCATGGACGTGACCCTGCTGTGCCCGAACCGCGACTACCTGCTCGATGCGCGCTACATGGAGTTCGCGCGGCGCAACGTGGCCGAGAACGGTGGTTCGCTCACGCTCAGCCACGATCCGCAGGAGGCCTATCGCGGTGCACACGTGGTCTACGCCAAGAGCTGGGGCGCGTTGCCGTATTTTGGTCGCTGGGCCGATGAAAAACCGATCCGCGATGCGCATCGCCACTTCATCGTCGACGAGGCCAAGATGGCGCTCACCGACCATGCCGTGTTCAGTCACTGCCTGCCGCTGCGGCGCAACGTCAAGGCCACCGATGCCGTGATGGATTCGCCCGCGTGCATCGCGATCGACGAAGCCGAAAACCGCCTGCATGTGCAGAAGGCCGTGATGGCGCGGCTGGTGGAAGGCCGTGATTCGTGATTGGTGATTTGCAACAGCAGTCTCCCACGCAACCCGTTTCCCCATACGAGCCCTCCCATGTCGCATCCTGCCGCGGTTCCGCAGCAACACTCAGCAAGCGCCAATGACGCACGCAAGCCCATCGTGCTCGCCTTCAGCGGCGGGCTCGACACGAGTTTCTGCGTGCCCTACCTGCAGGAGCGCGGCTGGGCCGTGCACACGGTGTTCGCCGACACCGGCGGCGTCGATGCGCAGGAGCGCGCCGCCATCGAGGCGCGTGCGCAGGAGCTCGGCGTGGCCTCGCACCGGACGGTCGATGGCGGCCCGGCGCTGTGGCAGCACTTCGTCAAGCCGTTCGTGTGGGCCGGCGAGGCCTACCAGGGTCAGTATCCGCTGCTGGTGTCGGATCGCTACCTCATCGTCGACGCGGCGCTGGCACGTGCCGCCGAACTCGGCACAGGCGCGATCGCGCATGGTTGCACCGGCATGGGCAACGACCAGGTGCGCTTCGACCTCGCGGTCAAGGCGCGCGGCGATTACGCGATCGTGGCGCCGATCCGCGAGATCCAGAAGGAACACACCCACACGCGCGCCTACGAGCAGCAGTACCTCGAGCAGCGTGGCTTCGCGGTGCAGGCCCGCCAGAAGGCCTACACGATCAACGAGAACCTGCTTGGCCTGACCATGTCGGGCGGCGAAATCGATCGCTGGGAAGCGCCGGGCGAGGGCGCGCGTGGCTGGTGCCAGCCGCGCAGCCAGTGGCCGGCAACGCCGCTGCGGCTGCGCATCGGCTTCGTCCACGGCGAGGCCGTTGCGCTCGACGGCGTTGCGCTGGCGGGTCCGGCCCTGCTGGCACGACTCAACCAACTGCTGGCGGCCTATGGCGTCGGGCGCGGCATCTATACCGGCGACACCACGATCGGCCTCAAGGGACGCATCATCTTCGAGGCGCCCGGCCTGGCGGCCCTTTTGGCCGCGCATCGGGCGCTCGAAGAAGCGGTGCTGACCAAACAACAGAACCGCTTCAAGCCCGAGGTCGCACGCAAGTGGGTCGAACTCGTCTACGAGGGCTTCTTCCACGATCCACTCAAGACCGACCTCGAAGCGTTCCTCGCTGCGAGCCAGCGCTGCGTCAGCGGCGAAGTCGTGCTCGAAACGCACGGCGGCAGCATCGGCGCGGTGGCGGTCAGCTCGCCCCACATTCTCAACGCCAAGGGTGCCACCTACGCGCAATCGGCCGATTGGGGCGTGGCCGAGGCCGAGGGCTTCATCAAGCTCTACGGCATGAGTTCGACGCTGTGGGCGCAGGTCAACGCGGACGCGGCCCAGTGAACGACCTGCTCACCGCCACCATCAGGCATCTGCGCGCACTGGTCGGTTTCGACACGCGCAATCCACCGCGCGCGATCGACACCGGCGGCATCTTCGACTACCTGCGCGCGGAGCTGGGCGGCTTCGACCTCGACCTGCGCGACCACGGGGCGGGTGCGGTGAGCCTGCTGGCGCGGCGCGGGCAGCCGCGCATCCTGTTCAACGTGCACCTCGACACGGTGCCCGATTCGCCGCACTGGAGTGCCAGCCCATTTGCCCTGCGCGTCGACGGCGAGCGTGCGGTCGGGCTCGGTGCCTGCGACATCAAGGGTGCGGCCGCCGCGCTGCTGGCTGCCGCACAGGCAAGCAACGGTGACGCGGCGTTCCTGTTCACGAGCGACGAGGAAGCCAATGACGCGCGCTGCATCGCGGCCTTCCTGCGCGAGCCGTGCCGATTCGACGCGGTCGTCGTCGCCGAACCGACGCGCGGCGAGGCCGTGCTGGCGCATCGCGGCATCGGCTCGCTGCTGCTGCGCTTTGCCGGTCGTGCCGGCCATGCCTCGGGCGAGCAGCAGGCCGCCGACAGCGCGCTGCACCAGGCCGTGCGCTGGGGCGCGCGCGCGCTCGATCACGTCGCGAGCCTGGCGGGTGAGGCGTTCGGTGGCCTGCGCGGCCTGCGTTTCAACATCGGCCGCATCGAGGGCGGCATCAAGGCCAACGTGATCGCGCCGACGGCGGAACTGCGCTGCGGCTTCCGCCCGCTGCCATCGATGGCCCACGACGACGTGCTGGCGGCGCTGCGCGCCTGCGCCGACGTCGCGCCCGTCGAGTTCAGCGAGACCTTCCGCGGCGCGCCCTTGCCGGCCGGCGATCCGGCCCATGCCGAGGCGCGTCGCCTTGCCGCTCAGCGACTGGCCATGCAATGGCAACTGCCGATCGGCCCGGCGGTCGATTTCTGGACCGAGGCCGCGCTGTTCTCGCAGGCAGGCTGCACCGCCCTGGTCTACGGCCCGGGCAACATCGCGCAGGCGCACAGCGCCGACGAATGGGTCGCACTGGAACAACTCGATCGCGCCGTCCACACCTACCACCGTCTGCTGGAGATCACGCCGTGAACACCGCATCTGCACTTGCCGCACTCGACCACGCCCTCGCCGTCGGCCGCGACGATCGGGGGTCGCTTCCGGCTGCCGGCTGCTGAGCGGGCGCTGACCATGACCGACCTGCGCCTGACGATCCTGCGGCTGCTGTCCAACATGGCCAGCACCAAGGAGATCCAGCAATATCTCAAGCGCTTTTCGCAGCTCGATGCGGCGCGCTTCGCCGTGGTCAAGGTCGGCGGTGCCGTGCTGCGCGACGAGCTCGAGGCGCTGGTGTCCTCGCTCGCGTTCCTGCAGCAGGTCGGGCTCACGCCGATCGTCGTGCACGGCGCCGGTCCGCAACTCGACGAGCGCATGCAGGCGGCCGGCATCGAGAAGCGCACCGTCGACAACCTGCGCGTCACCGACGCCGCCGTGCTCGCGATCGTGCGCCAGGTCATGCGCGAGGAAAACCTCAAGCTGGTCGAGGCGCTGCAGGCGCAGGGCGTGCGCGCCACCGCGATCCAGTCGGGCGTGTTCGAGGCCGAGTTCCTCGACCGCGACCTCTATGGCCTGGTCGGCAAGGTCGTGCGCGTGGACACCGACGGCATCCAAGCCGCGATCAAGGTCGGCTCGATCCCGGTGATCGCCTCGCTGGCCGAGACGCGCGAGGGACAGATCGTCAACGTCAACGCCGACTTCGCCGCCAACGAGCTGGTGCAGGTGCTGCAACCCTACAAGATCGTGTTCCTGACCGGCACCGGCGGCCTGCTCGACGAACGCGGCAAGATCATCGACTCGATCAACCTGTCGAGCGAATACGAGCACCTGCTGGCGCAGCCTTGGCTGGCCGGCGGCATGCGGGTCAAGCTCGAGCAGATCAAGGACCTGCTCGATGGCCTGCCGCCGTCGTCGTCGGTGTCGATCACGCGCCCGGCCGAGCTGGCCAAGGAACTGTTCACGCACAAGGGTTCGGGCACGCTGGTACGACGCGGCGAGCGCGTGCGGCGCGTGTCGTCCTGGGACGAGGTCGACTGCGGCCGTCTGCGCGAGCTCATCGAGTCGGCGTTCGGCCGCCGGCTGGTGCCCGACTACTTCGAGCGCACGCGCCTGTTGCGGGCCTACGTGAGCGAGAACTATCGCGCCGCCGTGATCCTCGTCGAGGATTCGGGCTACGTGTATCTGGACAAGTTCGCCGTGCTCGACGAGGCGCAGGGCGAGGGCCTCGGGCGTGCCGTGTGGCAGGTCATGCGCGAGGAAACCCCGCGCCTGTTCTGGCGCTCGCGCCACGGCAATGCGATCAATGCCTTCTACCACGACCAGAGCGACGGCTGCCTGCGCCTGCCGCGCTGGCGCGTGTTCTGGTGCGGGCTGGACGATTTCGCCGCGATCGAGCGCTGCGTGGCGCTGAGCGGCGCGCGCGCGCCGACCCTGCTCGACTGACATTTCTGGTGGCCGGCGCGGGCCGGCGAGGACACATGGCAATGGGCAACACGAAAACACTCGGCATCGTGGGCGCACGTGGCCATGTCGGTGCCGAGCTGATCCGGCTCGTGGTCGGCCATCCCGGGCTCGAGCTGGCCTTCGTTTCCTCGCGCGAGCTTGCCGGCACGCCGGTGCGCAGCCAGGTGGCCGAGTACGGCGGCGACCTGTGCTACGAGGACCTGTCGCACGAGGAAGTCGGCGCGCGGCGTGCCGATGCGGTCGTGCTGGCCCTGCCCAATGGCAAGGCCACGCCGATCGTGGCCGCGATCGCGGCGCAGCGGGCCGACAGCGTGGTCGTCGACCTGTCGGCCGACCATCGCTTCGATGACAGCTGGTACTACGGCCTGCCCGAGCTGACGCGCGCGCGCTACCGTGGTCAGCGCCACATCAGCAATCCGGGTTGCTACGCCACGGCGATGCAGCTCGTGATCGCGCCGCTCAAGGACGAGCTGGCAGCGCCGCCGGCCTGCTTCGGCGTGTCGGGATATTCGGGCGCCGGCACCACGCCGTCGGACAAGAACGATCCGGACAAGCTGCGCGACAACCTCATGCCCTATGCGCTCACCGACCACCTGCACGAACGCGAGGCCACGCGCCAGCTCGGCCTGCCGGTCGAGTTCATGCCGCATGTGGCGCCGCATTTTCGCGGCATTACGCTGACCGCGAACCTGTGGCTGCAGCAGCCGCGGCAGCAGGCCGAGCTGGTGAACCGCTATCGCTCGTTCTATGCCGATGAACCGCTCGTGCACGTGGTCGAGGCCGCGCCCTGGGTCAGCGCGATCGCCGGGCGCCACCATGTCGACATCGGCGGCATCACGCTGGCGCCGGGCGGCAAGCGTGTCGTGGTCGTCGCCACGATCGACAATCTGCTCAAGGGCGCTGCGACGCAGGCGCTGCAGAACCTCAACCTGGCATTCGGCTGGCCCGAGCTGGAGGGCATCCCCCATGACTGAGCTGCTGTGGCAAAAGGCCGGCATCGCGACCGACGAGCGCATCATGCGCTTCCTCGCCGGCGACGACGTGGTGCTCGATCGCGAGTTCTTCCTCCACGACATCGAAGCGAGCAAGGCCCATGTCGAGGGACTGGCCCGCATCGGCATCGTGAGCGAGGCCGAGTGCGCCGCATTGCTCGGCGAGCTCGACGCGCTGGGCGCCGATTTCCGCGACGGTCGCTTCGCGCTCGACGCGCGTTTCGAGGATGGGCACTCGGCGATCGAGGCGCGCCTCACCGAGCGTCTCGGCGACGCCGGCCGCAAGGTGCACACGGGGCGCAGTCGCAACGACCAGGTGCTGGTGGCCACGCGGCTGTGGCTCAAGGCGCAGTTGGCCGGGCTCGCGGGCCTGTGCCATGCGGTCGCTGGCGTGTGTCTGGCGCGCGCCGCCGACGCAGCGCTGCCGCTGCCCGGCTACACCCATCTGCAGCGCGCCGTGGTGTCGTCCACGGCGCTGTGGTGGGCGGGTTTTGCCGAGGCCTTCATCGACGACGCCGCGCGCGCGCGCGACACGTTGACCTGGATCGATGCGAACCCGCTCGGCACGGCGGCTGGCTATGGCGTCAACCTGGCGCTGGATCGCGACCACACCACGCGCGCACTCGGCTTTGCGCGCCTGCAGGTCAATCCCGTTTACGCGCAGCTCTCGCGCGGCAAGTTCGAGATCGCCGCACTCGATGCGCTCGGCGCGGCATTGCTCGACCTGCGCCGGCTGGCCTGGGACCTGTCCTTGTTCACGACCGCCGAATACGATTTCGTCAGGCTGCCGGCGCAGTACACCACCGGCAGCTCGATCATGCCCAACAAGCGCAACCCCGATGTGGTCGAGCTCATGCGCGCGAGCTACGCCGGCGTGGCCGCGGCGCGCAGCGAGATCGAACAACTGCTGTCGCTGCCCTCGGGCTACCAGCGCGACCTGCAGTTCAGCAAGGGCGCACTGGTGCGCGGGTTTGCGCGCGGCCTGGCCGCGCTCGCGCTGCTGCCTGACCTGCTCACGCGACTGCAGTGGAATGATGCGGCGATGCGCGCGGCAATCGAACCGGCCATGTATGCGACCGACGTGGCGATCGAGCAGGCCGTTGCCGGCGTGCCGTTTCGCGAGGCCTATCGCGCCGCCGCGGCAACCGCGGCCAGTGCGGGCGAGGGCAGGAGTCCACAGGCCAGTCTCGCTGCGCGCGTGTCTCCGGGTGCCTGCGCCGACCTGCGTCTGGCCGAGCTGCGCGAACGCTGGGCTCGGCTCGCACCTTGATTCGGCGCCGGCAAGGCGACGCCTCGGCTATGCTCGGCCGCCATGGCCATCGCCGCGTCGTCGCCCCCGTCCGTGTCCAGTCTTGAGTTCAGCCGTGCTGACCGCGTGCTCGTGGTGGCGCCGCATCCCGATGACGAAACCCTGGCCTGCGGCGAACTGATCCAGTGCGCGCTTGCCGCCGGTGCCAGCGTGCGCGTGTTGCTGGCCAGTGATGGCGACGACAATCCTTGGCCGCAGCGCTGGCTCGAACGACGATTGTGGATCGGTGCGGCTGCGCGGCGGCGATGGGGTGAGCGGCGGCGCGCCGAGGCGCTGGCCGCGCTCGAGGTCCTCGGCGCCGGTGCCATCGAGGTGCGCTGCCTCGGCTGGCCCGACCAGGGCCTGACGCGGGCACTGCTGGCCGATGACGCCGCGGTGACGCTGCTGGCCGCTGAACTGGGTACGTTCGCGCCGACGCAACTGGTCATGCCGGCGCTGGCCGACCGTCACCCCGACCACAGCGCGCTGCACGTCGCACTCGCGCTCGCCTTGCTGCGCACGCGCCTGCCGTGCCGATGCCTGCGCTATGGGGTGCATGGCGGCAGCGGCCCGACCGGGACGCCGCTGCCGAGTGCTCCGCCGCACCTGCAGCGCAAGTTGGCGGCGCTGGCTTGCCATGCGAGCCAGCTCGCACTCAGCCGCCGTCGACTGCTGGCCATCGCGCAGCGCCCGGAGTGGTTCGACCTTGCCGCGGCGCCGGCCGCAGATCCCGCCAAGGCGCTGGCCGAGCCGGTGATGCTGCGCCTGACTGCACAGGCGCGCTGGCCACTGCGCCACGAGTTGCTGGTGCTCGCGGCCAGCGCCGACGGCAGTGTCAGCCGCATCCGGGCGCCGCTGGGCCTGCCCGGACGCACGCCGTTCGCCATCGACACGGGCGCCGTGACGCTGCGACTGCAAGGCGGCGACCTGCAGCTCGCGCGGACCGGATCGACCTCGCCCCTGGTCGCGGTCTGGGCCAAGTTGCACCGCAGCGAACCGCGCCTGATCGTGTTCGATCGCGATGGCTGGCAGCAGGCAGAGGCCTGATTGTGCTGCGACTGCGGTTGGATTTGGGTGAGGGCTTCTGCTAGAGAAAACGCTAACAATCAATATGATAAGAAACATTTATAATGTTGATTGGCATTGCGTGTAACATTTTTCTTACGTCGACTGCACTATCCTCGGCGGTTCCGATCCTGTGTCGATTCCCCTGGCGCAACCCGCGCACCGGCCATGGCGCCGGATCGGCCATCTGTCTTTGTGAACAAGCGAGGTTGAGATGACCTACGACATCGGCATTGGTCGTTGCATGGAACTGGGCGACGACACGGTCGTCGTCAGGCTGGAGAGCGTGATGGTGCAGCGCCTGTCGCCGGGGTATCCCTGGCAGCGGCCCGGCACCACGACCCTGCGCCTGAAGCGCGACCTGTGCAGCACCTCGCGCCCGCCGCAGCCCGAGCAGGAGGTGTTCATCGATCGCGCCGCGCTGGCGCGCAAGTCGATGGGCGCGCTCGATCTGGCCGGCAACGGCAAGACGATCTCGGTCGACCTGCGCGCTTTGCTCGACAACCTCAATCCGCAACCTTCGGCCGGACCGCAGCCCAAGGGCGGTGCTCGCAAGGGTGGCGCGCGCTGAATTGGCTGCGACGCGGTCCTGCGTCGCAGAGTCTTTTATATCAAGGCGATACCACGGTTTCTTGTGGTGGATTGTCGGCTCTGTGCCGGGCGTCGGCGTCAGTCGACGAGCTGCTTGGCCTCGGCCGGGCCGACGATCTGGGCGTGCCTGACGCGGCCCCGCGATTCCAGCAACGGGTGCACGAACACGACACCGAGGATCAGTGCTGCGCCGAGGTAGAAGCGTGGCGTGAGCTCATGCTGCTCGCCCAGCAGCAGGGCCGCCAGTGCGATCGCGTAGACGGGCTCGAGGTTGGTGGCCAGTTGCGCCGCAAACGCGCTCATGTGGCGCAGCGCAACCAGTGACAGCGTGAACGGCAGCAGGGTGCAGGCGAGCGCCAGCGTCGCCAGCAGCACGGCGTCGTGCGCATCGGGCAGCGCGAATACGTCGCCCGCCAGCGGCGCGAACAGCCAAGGCAGGAGCGGGGCGATCGCGGTCACGGTCAACGTGCCCGCGCCCAATTCGAGCGCCGTCACCGCAAAGGCGTCGCCCTGTTCGACGAGGCGCTTGTTGAGCGAGCCGAACAGCGCCACGAGCAAGGCCGACACGGTGCCCACCGCCAGTCCGAGCTGCATCGAGGCCGGGATTCCACCGACCACGAGGGCGACGCCAGGCAGCGTCGCCACACCCAGGCTCAGCTCGCGCCACGAGAAGCGGCGCCGCGCGAGCCATGGCTCCAGCAGCGCGGTCATCGGTGTCGCCAGCGCGATGCAGGTCGCTCCGACCGAGGCGTTGGCGAGCTTGATCGAGCCGTAGAACGTGAACCAGTGCAGGGCGACCAGTACGCCGATGCCGGCGTAGGCGAGCGCGAGCCGCGGCGGGATCGCGCGCAGGCCGCGCCAGGTGCGCGGCACCAGCACGAGTGCGATCACCACGATCAGCATGCGCCACCACACCAGCGGCAGTGCCGACAGCGAAATGAGCTTGCCGAGGATGGCCGTGAAGCCCCACAGCAGGACGCAGAAATGGATTTGCCATTGCGCCTTGGCAGCGGGCGACAGGGTGCTCACGAATTGGTGACAATGCGGGCGGTGCAGGTGGCGCATCGTAGCGCAGGGGAGTCGGGCTGGTGACAGCGCCGCGCATGTGGTTCAACGGTCGGCCAGCGACACTCGACGATGTCGCCGCGCTGCTCACGACCAATTATGGGCATTTCACCGCGATGCAGGTGCGCAACGGGCGTGTGCAGGGGTTGCAGCGCCACTTGCAGCGCCTGCAGGACGCCACCCGGGCCTTGTTCGCCAGCGACCTCGACCTCGAGCGCGTTCGCGCGTGGCTGCGTGCGGCGGTGGGCAATGCCGATGCCTCGGTGCGGATCAGCGTCTATTCGCAGGCGTTCGATCGCGACCACCCGCTGCGCAGCGTGGCGCCCGACGTGCTGCTCGCGCTGGCGCCGCCACGCCGGATCGACGCCGCCTCGCTGCGCGTGTGCAGCATGCGCGTCGAGCGCGAAGCGGCCCAGCTCAAGCACCTGGGCAGCTTCGACCTGTTCCACCAGCGGCGCCAGGCCCAGCAGCTCGGCTTCGACGACGCATTGCTCGTGCGCGCCGACGGCGCGGTCGCCGAGGGCTCGGTATGGAACGTCGGCTTCTGCGACGGGCGCGGCATCGTTTGGCCCGACGCCCCGGCGTTGGACGGCATCGCCATGCAGGTGCTCAAAGCCGGGCTGGCCGAGCTCGGCGTGCCACAGTCGGTGCGGCGGGTCGAGCTGACCGAGGTGGGCGGCTTCGGCGGCGCGTTCTTCACCAACAGCACGCGTGCGGTAATGCCGCTGGCCGCCATCGACGCCGCGCCATTCGCGCTCGATCCGGCCTGGCGGGAGCTGCTCGAACGGGCGCTGGCCAGCCAGCCCTGGGAACGCCCCTGAGCGACCCGCGGTCGGTGAGGATCTTGACCGGGCGCGAGCGTGATGCAGTTC
Source organism: Dokdonella sp. (assembly GCF_019634845.1). Classification (GTDB taxonomy): domain Bacteria; phylum Pseudomonadota; class Gammaproteobacteria; order Xanthomonadales; family Rhodanobacteraceae; genus Dokdonella_A. The sequence goes on along the minus strand of NZ_JAHCAQ010000008.1, from coordinate 112,654 downwards.
CCGCCCGGCGCGTGGCGCCGGTCCGCATCCGGCATCGAATCGTGCTGCTAGACTCTCGCCCGTTGCGATGGCGGGATGAGGCGGCGTCACGCAATCCCGCGCAGGCCGGGAGTGGCGGCCGCTACGGATCAGTTGCAGCCTTGGGTCCATTTGGGAGAGATCAGATGAAGAAGTCGTTGCTTGCCGTTGCCCTCGCCGTTACGGGCTTGGTGGCCAGCGCCAGCGCGTTTGCCGACAAGCCGGCGATCGGCGTGGCCGAGTTCAAGAATGAATCGGCGGCGGGCTGGTGGCGTGGCGGGGTGGGCTGGGAATTGTCGGGCATGCTGTCGAACGAACTCGCCAGTAGCGGGCACTTCCGCGTGGTCGAGCGCAACAAGCTCGAGAAGGTGCTCGAGGAACAGAATCTCGCCGCCTCGGGTCGCGTGCGGGCCGGCACCGGCGCCAAGATGGGGCAGGTGACAGGCGCCGACTATCTCGTGTTCGGTACCGTCACCGACTACGAGGAAAACACCGCCAGCACCGGTGGCGGCCTCAGTTTCAAGGGCATTTCGCTCGGCGGCAAGAAGTCCGAGGCCTACGTGCGCGTCGACGTGCGCGTGGTCAATGCCAGTACCGGTGACATCGAATTCTCGCGTGCGATCGAAGGGCGCAGCTCGGGTGGTGGCATCGCCGTGGGCGTCTACCGTGGCGGCTTCGGCGGCAACCTCGGCCACGAACAGAACACGCCGGCCGGCAAGGCCATCGGCGCCGCGCTGGTCGAAATCAGCGAATACCTCGATTGCGTGATGGTGGTGCGTGGCGGTTGCGAAGCCGAATACAACGCCAAGGAACAGAAGCGCCGCGCCGGCACCAAGAAGGCGCTCAAGCTCGACTGAGCCGGGCTGTACCCCGGAACGGTGGAATCAGGCAAGGCGGCGGGGCGACCCGCCGCCTTTTTTCATGGCCGGGCGGCGCCGTTCCACGCGCCAAGGCGTGCCCGTATCACCGCTGGCTGCTGCCCACCCACGCCGATTCGCGCCCATGGCCGCGGCGCTGGCATGTCCGGCCGAGGCGACGGCGCGGTGGGCGGGGCGGCAATCGGCTTGCCGGGGTCGGCGATGTGAGCATGGCGCCTGTCACTGCTGCGCAGCGATTGGGCAACGGCCAGGCGTGACGGCGCGCGCTGGACCCGCACCCAGGGAAGGACAACGGGCCGGCAGCAGCGCGCCGACGGGTTGGCTTCACTGGTTCAACGAGGTGCGCAAGGCCGTGAGCAGAGGATCGCGCTGTCCGACCGGCCGCGAGGCAATGTGGCCCTGGCCGACGGTCCAGATGATGATGCTGCCCAGTCCCTGCGCGCGCGCGTAAGCGCCCTTTTCAGCGACCGACTGCTCGTCGTCGTAGGAAACGAAGTTGCAGTTCTGCGGCCCCATCGCCGTCGATGAGGACAGGTACGGCACGCGGGCGGTGGCATCCCACATGCGCTTGGTTGCGACCGGATACTGCGTGACGACGTTGGCAAAGCTCATCACGCCGTCGTTGTGGTCGGCGGTGGTGCCGCCGGTCTGGCCCGGACCGGTCACGCCACGCCAGCAATAACCGTAGAAAGCCACGCCCATGCCAAGCTTCGCCGCCGGCACGCTGGCCGGTGCGGCGCGAAAGCCAAGGCGAATGCTCACGTCGACCGCCGACGGCGTGGCCGCGGTCGGCGGATTGGTGTTGTAGAGCGCGGAGTTGTGCCAGCTCTTCCAGCCGGTCCAGCCTTGCAGGGCGGAGCCGGCCATGTCGTAGGTCATGACGTTGATGCGGTCGAACAGCGGCGCGATCTCGTTCCAGTACGGGTCGGGCGTCATGTAGTTGGGGTTGAACCAGCCGACCGGAATCGTCAACAGCAAATTCGGGCGCGCTGCACGCAGGGCCTGCGCGAGCGCCTTGAGGCTGGCCCGGTCGCTGGCGCTGTCGAGTGGCTCCCAGTCGAGGTCGAGGCCGTCGTAGCCGTAGGCGTCGACGTCGGCGAGCAGGTTCGCGACGAAGGTGGCGCGGTGCGCCGGACTCGCCGCGTCGCTCCAGTTCATGTCCGAACAGACACCGCCGACGAGGTTGCAGGCGCCGCCGATCATGAGGATCGCCTTGCGCCCCGCTGCGTGCGCGGCGTTGACGGCGCTGTGGGCCCAGATCGGACCGTTGACCGCATCGATGTCGTAATCGTGCGAGAGCGTGCCGCCGGCAAGCGGCCGCTCGCGGCTGACCATGAGATGCGTGATCGCACCGAAATCGATCTCGCCGATCGGCAGCAAGGATTGTTCGTAGCCGGCCAGATAGCCCTGCACCCAGACCATGCGCTCGAAGCCGTTGACGAAGATTGCATCGCCCGCGGCGGGGCTGGTCGGTGTGTCGTCGGCCGCTGCGCTGATCGATGCCGCCGCGATCGTCAGAGCCGCCATCGTCCCGCGAAGAATACCCATCGCCATGCCACGATCTCCCATGGTCGGGCCGGCGACTGCCGGCCGCTGTGGCGTCATTACGTCAAAGCGCGTCGCCTGCGGACATGCGGCCTGCGCGGGACCGTTGCTGCGGCCGCCCGCGGCGACGACTTCGGCCCGCGAAGCGCCAGGGACAGGCACGCATGCGGCGTGGTGGGACAAGGATGCGGCGGTTGCCGCCGCCTGTCGCGATGCGCAGGCCTCAGCGCGGACGCGGCCCACGGCCGCGCTTGGGGCGATTGGGGCCGGGCGCGCGGTTGCCGCGATTGTCGTCGCGCCACGAGTTGCCGGGCGTGCCGTGCACATTGCCATGCACATTGCCGTGCACGTTGCCGCCGCGCGCCGGTGGCTTGCCGGGAGCGCGATTGCCGCCGCGCTCGTCGCGCTGGCGTGGCTGGAACTGGCCTGCCTGGAACGTCACCTCGGCCCCCGGTCGCGCGCCGCGCCGCTTGCGCCCGGGCTGTCCGGCGCTGTCGGGAAACCAACTGCGCAGAACCGCCGGGCTCAGGCCCGGTTCGGCCGCGATGACGGGATGTTGCGGCTTGCGCTGGCGACCCTGGCGCTGGCCCTGGCCCTGGCCGGGTGCGTTGCGATCCTGCCACGGCGTCTGCGCGCGTGCGCCGCGCGGTGCGCCCGGTCCCCTGCCGGGTTTGCCGGGCTTGCCGGCGCCACGGCGCTTGCGCTGCGGGTCGGATGCAGCGCGCCAGCCATCGTCACGTGCGCGGTCGAAGGCGGCGAATTCGCGCGCTTCCTCGTTGCGTGCGCCGGTCCAGGCCTGCTGGCTGGTGGCGGCGGGGCGGAATTCGGTCGGTGCCGCACGGCGCTGGCCGATCAGCGGCGCCAACGTGAGCCGCGGTTCGGCCCGCGCGATGCCGCTGCGCTCGCGCAGTTGTGCGACCTGTGCCGGGTCGAGCGCGGCGGACTGGCTGCGCAACAGCCCGCGCGGCAATTCCACGCTGCCGTAACGGATGCGCTTGAGGCGCGACACCATGAGCCCCTGCGATTCCCACATGCGACGCACTTCGCGATTGCGGCCTTCGCGGATGACCACGCGGAACCAGGAGTGGCTGTTGCCGCGGCTGATCACGCCGATTTCGTCGAAATGCGCCGGCCCATCTTCGAGTTCGACGCCGCTGCGCAGGCGCTCGATGACTTCATCGGGGACCTCGCCATGCACGCGGCAGATGTACTCGCGCTCGACGCCGGAACTGGGATGCATCAGGGCGTTGGCCAGTTCGCCATCGGTGGTGAGCAGCAGCAGACCGGTGGTGTTGATGTCCAGCCGCCCGACCGCGATCCAGCGCGCGCCCTTGAGTTGGGGCAACTGTTCGAACACGGTGGGGCGCCCTTCGGGGTCGTCGCGGGTGGCGACCACGCCGTCGGGTTTGTTGTAGAGCAGCACCTGGGCGTGCTCGGCGTTGTCGGCCACCACCACGAAGCGCTTGCCGTCCATCTCGACACGATCGCCGCTGTGCACGCTCTGGCCGATGCTGGCAACGGCGCCATTGATCTGCACGGCGCCAGCCTCGATGCGCGTTTCGAGCATGCGTCGTGAGCCGAGTCCGGCGTTGGCCAGCACCTTGTGCAGGCGTTCCTCGACCGCCGGCGTCGCGTCGGCGTCGCCGTGTTTGAGCTTGAGGATGGCGCGGGGTGGGGTGGTCATGGGCTGGTTTCCGGTGTGCGCGGCTGATCCGCGGCGGGGGCGGCGAGCGATTCGCTCGCGCCGGGGTCATTGGAGTCGGTGGTGGTGAAGTCCGCATCGACGGCGTGGTCGACGTCCTCGTCAGCGGTGGCGTCGAGGGTCTCGCCGTGGATGACCTCGGCGGCGTCGGCCGGGTCGGCATCGATGGCGATCGGCGCCGTGCCCAGTGGCGCGATGCCGTCGAATGCGAGCTGTTGCTCGATGTCCTCGAGATCGTGGATTTCGCCGAGCGTCGGCAGCTCTTCCAGCGATTTGAGCTGGAAGTAGTCGAGGAACTGGCGAGTGGTACCGAACAGGGCGGGCCGGCCCGGCAGGTCGCGGTGGCCGACCACGCGTACCCATTCACGCTCCTCGAGCGTGCGCACGATGTGGGTGGACACGGCCACGCCGCGGATCGCCTCGATCTCGGCGCGCGTGATCGGCTGGCGGTAGGCGATCAGGGCCAGCGTCTCCAGCAGCGCGCGCGAGTAGCGCGAGGGCTTCTCGGCCCACAGCCGCGCGATCAGGGCATGTTCCTCGCGCCGCACCTGGTAACGGAAACCGGAGGCGACCTCGACCAGTTCCACGCCGCGGCCGGCGCAGTCTTCCTGCAGCGACTGCAGTGCGTGCGCCAGCTGGTCGGGGGGCGGCATGTCGAACTCGTCGAACAGGCCGGCCAGTTGCGGGATCGTCAACGGGTGCGATGCCGCCAGCAGGGCCGCCTCGATGATGCGTTTGAGTTGGGGAGTTTCCATCCGAACGTCGGTTGCAGCGGGTGTGGGTGGGGCGGCGATCAGGTTGCTTCGCCGGCAGCAGTCGCCAGTGACTTGATGTAGATCGGTGCCAGGGCGACTTCCTGCACGATCTCGATGAGCTGTTCCTTGGCCAGTTCGAGCATGGCCAGAAAGGTCACCACCACGCCCAGGCGCCCTTCGCTGGTCTCGAACAGGCTCTCGAAGCGATGGAAACTGCCATCGCCGAGCGCCGCCAGCATGTCACTCATGCGGCTGCGCACGTTGAGCGTCTCGCGCCGGATCGCGTGGTGCCCATGCAGCTCGGCGCGCCGCATCACGTCCCTGAATGCGAGCAGCAGTTCGCGCAGGTCGACCGGCGGCGGCAGCCGGATCACGTTGCGGTCGTCGGTGGCGACGTGGGCCAGCGCGAAGTCGCGTTCCAGCCGCGGCAGCGTGTCGATGTCCTCGGCGGCCTTCTTGAAGCGCTCGTATTCCTGCAGGCGGCGCACCAGTTCGGCACGCGGGTCGACCTCGGCACCTTCCTCGGTCGGTGGCCGCGGCAGCAGCAGCCGCGACTTGATCTCGGCCAGGATCGCGGCCATCACGAGGTACTCGGCCGCGAGCTCGAGCTTCATCTCGTGCATCAGTTCGATGTAGTCGACGTACTGCCGCGTGATTTCGGCGATCGGGATGTCGAGGATGTCGAGGTTCTGGCGCCGGATCAGGTACAGCAGCAGGTCGAGCGGCCCCTCGAACGCGTCGAGGATGACCTCCAGCGCGTCGGGCGGGATGTACAGGTCCTGCGGAATTTCGAGCACGGGCTGGCCACGCACGAGCGCAAGCGGGATTTCCTGCTGCTGCGGCGGGGCTGCGAACGGCGAAGCCGGTTCAGGCGCGTTGGATGGTTGGGCAGTCTGGTTCATGCTCGTCCCATGAAGCCCGGCGCCTCACGACGCGGGTCAGCACAGGTCACAGCCGGTTACGACAGGGCGCCACCGGCACAAGCCCGGCGCGGCACCCGCAACGATACGGGACCGGACGCAACAGTCCGGCAACGACAAAACACTTCATCAAGACGGGACCGGTGGGCGGAGCGTGGCCGGCGTGGCAAGCGGCGGGTCCGACCGGTCGATACGCGCATAGCCTAAGCGCAAACGCGCACGCGCGCAATCGCCGCGCCAGTCATGGTGGCGGCGGCCCGCACAGCGACCGGCGCCGCGCATCGGGTAACATGATCGGCCGCCCACGGATGTGTTCCCATGCTGTACGCCATCATCGGCATCGATGTCCCCGACTCGCTGGCGCGGCGCGCGGCCGCACGACCGGCCCACGTGCTGCGGCTGGAGGCGTTGCGCAACGAGGGGCGATTGCTGCTGGCCGGGCCGTTTCCGGCCATCGACGGCACCGACCCGGGGCCGGCCGGTTACACGGGCAGCCTCATCGTCGCCGAGTTCGCCGATCTCGGCGCGGCCCGGGCCTGGGCCGATGCCGATCCTTACGTGACCGGCGGCGTGTACGCCAGCGTGTCGGTGCGGCCGTTCCGGCAGACCCTGCCATGAACGGGCGCGTCGAATCGATCCGTGCGCGCCTGACCACCCTGGCGCCGCTCGAACTGGTGGTCGAGGACGAGAGCCACCACCATGTCGGGCACGCCGGCGCGCGCGATGGTCGCGGACATTTCCGCGTGCAGATCGTCAGCGCGGCGTTTGCCGGCCTGGCACCGCTGGCGCGCCATCGCGTGGTCTATGCCGCGCTCGGCGAGCTGATGCAGACCGACATCCACGCGCTGTCGATCCAGGCGCGCAGTCCCAACGAAGTCTGAACCCGGATGCGCATCCGGGTTCGTCCAGTCAACATCCGGTGGTCGGCGTGCCGCGGCCACCCCGTCGAGGTAAGCGCTGCATGCGTCTGACAACGATCAAGCTGGCCGGATTCAAGTCGTTCGTCGATCCGACCACGTTGCATCTGCCGACCAACATGACCGGCGTGGTCGGTCCCAATGGCTGTGGCAAGTCCAACATCATCGATGCGATCCGCTGGGTGATGGGCGAGAGCGCGGCCAGCCGCCTGCGCGGCGATGCGCTCACCGACGTCATCTTTTCCGGCTCCAGCGGCCGCAAGCCGGTCGGCAGCGCGATGGTCGAGCTGCTGTTCGACAATTCCGATGGCGCGATCGCCGGTGAATACGCCAGCTACAACGAAATTTCGGTCAAGCGCGTGGTCAGCCGCGATGGCCAGTCGCAGTATTTCCTCAATGGCGTGCGCTGCCGTCGGCGCGACATCACCGACATCTTCCTCGGCACCGGCCTCGGGCCGCGCAGCTATTCGATCATCGAGCAGGGCATGATCTCGGAGATCGTCGAGGCCGACCCCGAGCAGTTGCGCAACCACCTGGAAGAAGCGGCCGGCATTTCCCGCTACAAGGAACGCCGCAAGGAAACCGAAAGTCGCATCAAGGCCACCCGTGAGAACCTCGACCGCGTGCGCGACGTGCGCGACGAGGTCGACAAGCAGCTCGAGCATCTCAAGCGTCAGGCGCGCACGGCCGAACGCTGGCAGCAGCTCAAGGCCGAGCAGAAGCGCAAGGAAGCCGAGGTCAGGGCGCTCGAGCTGCGTGCCGCGCAGGGCGAGCTCGACACCCATGCGGCCGCCCTGCGCAAGGCCGAACTCGCCATCGAACAGCGCATGGCGCAGCATCGCCACACCGAACTGGCGCTCGAGCAGGGGCGCGAGCAGCACGCGGCGGCTGCCGAGCAGGTCAATCAGGTGCAGGCGCAGGTGTACCAGGTCGGTGCCGAGATCGCGCGCATCGAGCAGCAGATCCAGCACCGCAAGCAGCTTGCCGAGCAGCTCGAGCGCGCGCGCGCGGAAACCGACCGCGCCCATGCCGAACTCAATGGCCATCTCGAGGCCGACGCGCAGCGCCACGCCGAAGCAGGCGCCGAGCTTGCCCAAGCCGAGCCGCAGCTGGAGACGCTGCGCGAGGCCGACGCCGCCGCGACCGAGGCCCTGCGCGAGGCCGAGGCACGGCTGGCGCAATGGCAGGGGCAATGGGACCAGCACACCCAGTCGACGTCGGCGGCGGGGCAGGCGGCCGAGGTCGAGCGCACGCGCATCGACTACCTCGACAAGCAGACCTTGGCGGCGGACCAGCGCCGCGTCGCGCTGGACGCCGAGCGTGCGGCGACCAACCTGGATGAGCTGGAGCAGGCGCTGGCGCAACTGGACCGCGACCACGACAGCCTGGGTGAGCAGGTGGCGCTGCTGACGGGTGGCCTCGACGAGCGGCGGCATGCCGCCGAGGCGGCGCTCGAAGCCGAACGCGCGACCCAGGCGGCGCTGTCGGCCGGTCGCAGCGAACGCGAGACGTTGCGCGGTCGGTTGGCCTCGCTGGAGGCGCTGCAGCATGCCGCGCTCGGCGAGGACGGCGCCGGTCAGGCCTGGCTGGCTGAACTCGGGTTGGGCGAGGCGCGGCGGTTGGGCGCCACGCTGCAGGTCGACGCCGGCTGGGAGCGTGCCGTCGAAACGGTGCTCGACGGCTGGCTGGACGCGGTCATGCTCGACGAGCCGCTGGCACACGCCGGAGAGCTGGGCAGTCTCGCCGGCAGCGACCTCGTGCTGATGGCGGCGCGCGCCGGCGGCAGCGAGGTCGCCGCCGATTCGCTCGCGGCACGGGTGCACGGACCGGCCGCCGCGCGCGCGCTGCTGGCGCGCGTGCGCTGCTGCGATTCACTGGCGCAGGCGCAGGCGCAGGCGGCGCAGTTGGCGCCGGGCGAATCGCTGGTGACGCCCGCGGGTGAGTGGTTCGGGCATGGCTTCGTGCGCGTGCAGCGCGGCGCCGGCGCCCAGATCGGCGTGCTGGCGCGCGAGCGCGAGATCCGCGAGGCCGGCGCGCGACTGGCTGCGCTGGAAGAGGAAATCCGCCTGCAGGGCGAGGCTCTGGAGGCGGGCAGGCAGCAGCGCATCGACGCCGAGCACGCACGCGAGGACGCCCAGCGCGAGCTTTACAGCGCGCACCGCCGGCTGGCCGAACTGGCGGGGCAAGTGCAGAGCCAGCGCGGGCGGATCGAGAGCGCCAGCGAACGCCAGCGGCGCATCGCGCAGGAGCTCGGCGAGGTTGTCGCCGCGCTCGACGCAGGCCGCGACCAGGCGCGCGAGGCGCGCAAGCGGCTCGAGGATGCGATCGAGCACATGAGCGGCCTCGAACGGCGCCGCCACGAACTCGACGGCGAGCGCCGCCAGTTGCTGGAGGCGCGTGAGGAAGCACGCATGAATGCCCGCGAGACCAGCGATCGCGTGCACCAGCTCGCGCTGTCGATCGAATCGCGGCGGACCACGGTGGCGGCGCTGCAGCAGTCGCTGTCGCGCATGCGCGACCAGCTCGACCAGTTGCAGGCGCGGCGCGAAGAGGTCGCGTTGCAGTTGGCCTCGTCCAACGACCCGCTGCCGGGGCTCGAGGACGAGCGTCAGCTTCATCTCAACCAGCGGCTGGTGGTCGACCGGCAGATGGTCGAGGTGCGCCAGACGCTGCAGGGGCACGACAACGAACTGCGCCGACTCGAACAGGAACGCCAGCAGTTCGAGCAGGGACTCACCGAGCAGCGCGAGGAGCTGGCCCAGTTGCGCCTGCGCGAGCAGGAATACCGCCTGCGCGCACAGGCCTTTGCCGCTGCCATCGCCGAGGCCGGGTTCGAGTTCGCGCAGCTCATCGACAGCGTGCCGGCCGACGCCGCAGTCGAGCGCTGGCAGGCCGAAGTGGCCGATCTGGAGCAGAAGATCCGCCGCCTCGAGCCGGTCAATCTCGCTGCGATCAGCGAATACGAGGAACAGGCGCAGCGCAAAACCTACCTCGACGCCCAGCTCGGCGACCTCGCCACCGCGCTGGAGACGCTCGAAGGCGCCATCCGCAAGATCGACAAGGAAACACGGGCGCGTTTCCGCGAGACCTTCGATCGCGTCAATGCCGGCGTGCAGGAGCTGTTCCCGCGCCTGTTCGGCGGCGGCCACGCCTACCTGGAGCTGACCGGCGAGGACCTGTTGTCGACGGGCGTGTCGATCATGGCGCGCCCGCCCGGCAAGCGCGTGACCTCGATCTCGCTGCTGTCGGGCGGCGAGAAGGCGATGACCGCGGTGGCGCTCGTGTTCGCGATCTTCCGCCTCAATCCGGCGCCGTTCTGCCTGCTCGACGAGGTCGATGCGCCGCTGGACGAGGCCAACGTCGGCCGTTTCTCGACGATGGTCAACGAGATGAGCGAGCACGTGCAGTTCATCTTCGTCACCCACAACAAGGCCACGATGGAGGCGGCGCGCCAGTTGTGCGGCGTGACCATGCGCGAGCCGGGCGTATCGCGGCTGGTGCAGGTGGATCTGGAGGAAGCGGCTAAACTGGCTGGCGCGGCATAGGCCGTGCCCATGGAGTCATCGACATGACGTGGAACCCGGCGGTCGGCATCCCCTTGCTCCTGGCAGGCGCGGTCGTGCTGGCCCTCATCTACGTGTTCGGGCGGCCGCGGCGCCCGCAGCAGGGCGAGCGGCGACCGGCGCGACCGGCCGACCGCGACGAGCGCATCGAGCCGACGCTTGGCGAGGCCGTCGAGGACGGCGAGCCGACCCAGGGCGAGCTCGACGTGTCGCTCATCGACGAGGGGGCCGCGCCGAGCGAGCCGCAGGTCGCGCGCCAGCGCCCGCCCGTGGGCGTACGCCCCGACCAGCCGATCGAGCGCATCGTCACCCTGTTCGTCGCGGCACGCACCGGTGACCTGCTCAGCGGCGCCGATGTGGTGGTCGCCGCCGAAAAGGCCGGGCTCGAATTCGGTGACATGGGCATCTTCCATCGCCTCGCGCTCGGCAAGAAGGTCGACGGGCCGATCTTCAGCATGGCCAACATGGTCAAGCCCGGCAGCTTCGACATGGCGCGCCTCAATGACGTGTGCACCCCTGGGCTGACGCTGTTCATGACGCTGCCGGGACCGCTGCCTGCGCTCGATGCCTGGGAAATGATGCTGCCGACCGCGCAGCGCCTGGCCGAACTGCTCGATGCGCAGGTGCTCGACGAGGATCGCAATGCGCTCGGCCGCCAGCGCATCGCGCATGTGCGCGACGAGCTGCGGGCCTGGGATCGCGAGCAGGAACGCGCGCGCATCCGCGCCGGGTATTGAGGGCCGCGCGGATGAGTCCGTCGCGGCGCAGGCCGGCACAGCAGCGCAGCGACAATGCCGCATCGCGTGACGGTTATTCCGATGCGCTGCAGATGCTGGCGCGACGCGAACACTCGACGCGGGAACTGGCCACCCGGCTGGCGCGGCGCGGCCATGACGCCGACGAGGCGGAGGCGGCCATCGCGCGCCTGCGCGAGCAGCATTACCAGAGCGACGAGCGTTTTGCCGCGGCCTTGGCCCGCCACCGCGCGGGGCAGGGATATGGCCCGCTGCGCATCCGCGCCGAACTCAGAAGCCATGGCCTGGCCGAGGCGGCGATCGGCGGCGCCCTCGACGAACTGGGCGCCGACTGGCTGGCCAATGCGGCCGCGCAATTGCGTCGCCATGCGGGCGGCAAGGCCATCACGGGTGCGGCGGCGCGGGCCCGCGCCGCCGCCTTTCTCTTGCGTCGCGGCTTCGATGCGGCGACAGTACGTGCCCTCACGCGCGCCGACCTGGCCGACCCGGACGCGGAGCCGGCTTGATCGCTCCGTTGCCTGGCGCCATCTTCGGCGTGCCCGCCGGTTCCGGCATTCCCTCGATTCCAGCCTGCATTGCGCATGAAAACCGCCGACATCCGCTCCGCGTTCCTCGATTTTTTCCGTGGCAAGGGCCACACCATCGTGCCGTCGAGCTCGCTGGTGCCCGCCAACGACCCGACCCTGCTGTTCACCAACTCGGGCATGGTCCAGTTCAAGAACGTGTTCCTCGGCAGCGAGAAGCTCAAGTTCGTGCGTGCGGCCGACGTGCAGCGTTGCCTGCGTGCCGGCGGCAAGCACAACGATCTGGATTCGGTCGGTTACACCGCGCGCCACCACACCTTCTTCGAGATGCTCGGCAACTGGTCCTTCGGCGACTACTTCAAGCGCGAGGCGATCGAGTGGGCCTGGGAGTTCCTGACCGGCGTGCTCGGCCTCGATCCGCAGCGGCTGTGGGTGACGGTCTACCACACCGATGACGAAGCCTATGGCATCTGGCGCGACACGATAGGGATTCCAGCCGCGCGCATCGTCCGCATCGGTGACAACAAGGGCGCGGCATACGCTTCGGACAATTTCTGGCAGATGGCCGACACCGGTCCCTGCGGACCCTGCACCGAAATCTTCTACGACCACGGCGCCGACATCGCCGGCGGGCCGCCCGGTTCGCCCGACGAGGACGGCGACCGCTACATCGAGATCTGGAATCTCGTGTTCATGCAGTTCGACCGCGCGGCCGATGGCACGCTGGCGCCGTTGCCGGCGCCCTGCGTCGATACCGGCATGGGTCTGGAGCGCCTCGCCGCGGTCCTGCAGCACGTTCATTCCAACTACGAAATCGACCTGTTCCAGCAGCTCATCGCCGAGGCGGCGCGTCTGACCGCCACCCGCGACCTCGAGAACAAATCGCTGCGCGTCATTGCCGATCACATCCGCGCGTGTGCGTTCCTGCTCGTCGATGGCGTGCTGCCGTCCAACGAAGGGCGCGGCTACGTGCTGCGCCGGATCATCCGCCGCGCGCTGCGCCATGGCTGGATGCTCGGCCAGAAGCAACCATTCTTCCACGCCATGGTGCCGACGCTGGTGGCGGTGATGGGCGATGCCTACCCGGAGCTGCCGGCACGGCGCGAACTGGTCGAGCGCGCGCTCAAGGCCGAGGAAGAGCGTTTCGGCGAGACGCTCGAGCAGGGCATGAAGGTGTTCGAGGAGGTGGCCGTCAGGGCCGGCGGCACGATCCCGGGGGAGGCCGCGTTCCGGCTCTACGACACCTACGGGTTTCCGGTCGATCTCACTGCCGACATCGCGCGCGAACGCGGACTGGCGGTCGACATGGCCGGCTTCGAGGCAGCGATGGAACAGCAGCGCGAGCGCGCGCGAGCGGCGAGCCACTTCGACAGCAAGGTCACGTTGCCGGCGGAACTGGCCAGCGTTCTTGCACCGACACGCTTCCTCGGCTACGAGGCCTTGTCAGCGAATGGTGCGATCGTGCGCGCAATCGTGCGCGAGGGTCGGGCAGTCGAAACCCTGCACGACGGCGAACAGGCCGTCGTCATCCTCGATCGCACGCCGTTCTACGCCGAATCGGGTGGTCAGGTCGGTGATACCGGCGTGCTGGCGAACGCCGAGGGGCGTTTCGAAGTGGCCGACACGGTCAAGCTCGGCGGCGTGTTCCATGCGCACCTCGGTCGCTGGCACGGTGCGCCGCTGCCGACGGGCGCACAGCTCGACGCCCAGGTCGACGCCGCGCGTCGCCAGGCGATCGTGCTCAATCATTCGGCCACCCACCTGCTGCATGCGGCGCTGCGCCAGGAGCTTGGCACGCATGTGCAGCAGAAGGGCTCGCTGGTGGCAGCCGATCGGCTGCGCTTCGATTTCGCACATTTCCAGCCGATCACGGCGGCGGAGCTGCGCCGCATCGAGGAGCTCGTCAACAGCGAGGTGCGGCGCAACGTGGTGGCCGAAGTGCGCGAGATGGCCTATCAGGACGCGCTCGACTTCGGTGCCATGGCGTTGTTCGGCGAGAAATACGGCGATGAGGTGCGGGTGCTGAAGATGGGCCAGTTCTCGACCGAGCTGTGTGGTGGCACGCATGTGGGGCGCACGGGTGACATCGGCCTGTTCAAGATCGTGTCCGAGGGCGGCGTGGCCGCCGGCGTGCGCCGCATCGAGGCCGTGACCGGCGCCGCGGCACTGGCCCATGTGGCGGCCGAAGAGGCGCGCCTGGAGGCACTCGCGGAACTGCTGTCGGGCAGCGGTGACGAGGTGGTCGACAAGCTGCGCCAGCTGTTCGAGCGACAGAAGCGGCTCGAGCGCGAACTGGAGTCGTTCAAGGCCAAGGCCGCCAGTTCGGCGACCCAGGATCTGGCTGCTGCGGCGCAGCGCATCGGCGCCGTCGCGGTGGTGGCGGCGCGCGTCGACGGGCTCGACGTCAAGGCGCTGCGCGAAGGCGTGGACCAGCTCAAGAACCGCCTCGGCGATTGCGTGGTGCTGCTCGCCGCCGGCGCCGACGGCAAGGCCAGCCTGATCGCCGGCGTGCACGGCGCGGCGCTGGCAAGGGTCAAGGCCGGCGACGTGGTCGCACACGTGGCTCGTCAGATCGATGGCAAGGGCGGCGGTCGACCCGACTTGGCGCAGGGCGGTGGCGCCGACTCGGCGGCGCTCGATGCTGCACTGGCGGCGCTGCCGGTGTGGCTGGAATCAAAATTGCTGTAAGCATCGCGCTGGCATGACCATCGTTCGTTGCGTGGTGCAATGGCCTTGGTTAGTATCGGGCGGCCTGTCGGTGCCGGCGGCGAGGGATCGATCAGGCAGTCGACAAGAGGGCGTCCAACGCCCCTGGCAATGGACCGCTCGATCGGGTGGTCGGCAGTACTGCGGCTTGACGTGCGGCACACAGACCGGACGCGTGCCGAATCAAGGAGAGCCAAATGCTGATCTTGACTCGCCGCGTAGGCGAGACTTTGATGATAGGTGACGAGGTGACCGTCACCGTGCTGGGTGTCAAGGGAAATCAGGTGCGTATCGGCATCAACGCACCCAAGGACGTGGCCGTGCATCGCGAAGAGATCTACCAACGGATCAAGCGTGAGCTTGCGCCTGGCGAGCTGGCCCACCCCGATGCGGACAAGGCGTCCGACTGATTGCTTTTGACCGCGCGCGTCGCGACCGGTATGCTCCGCAGCCCGTTGCGGCAGCGGTGTGGTTGCTGCGGCTTGCGGGATGTGACAACGGAGAGATGCCCGAGAGGCCGAAGGGGCTCCCCTGCTAAGGGAGTATAGGGTCAAAAGCTCTATCGAGGGTTCGAATCCCTCTCTCTCCGCCAGTATCATGCGATGCGTCCATCGTGCTGTGGCGGCGGCATGGTGCGTTATCCGGTTCACGCATCGTGCGATGCAACGAAACGGTTGACGCGCGACGGCGCAATCAGAATAATCGCGCGCCTTCGTCGGCTGGCGCCGATGAAGCATGCGAAGCGGTGCCGCGGTACCGTTTCGCGCGAGCAGACAATGCGCCCGTAGCTCAGCTGGATAGAGCACCAGGCTACGAACTTGGGGGTCGGGAGTTCGAATCTCTCCGGGCGCGCCATGCAATCCCAAGGGTGCTTCGGCACCCTTTTGATTTTTTGGTCGGTCACGCCGATGGTGGCCGGGTGACAGGCCGCTGCGCGATGGTCGTTGCGCGTTGGCGGTGAGGCGATTGACGATGCGCGATGGCGTTCGTACCATTGCGGGCTGTCTTGACGTATGAGCGGCGGCGTTCCGGGGTATAGCGCAGTCTGGTAGCGCGCCTGCTTTGGGAGCAGGATGTCGGGGGTTCGAATCCCTCTACCCCGACCATCGCGGCGATCGCACGTCGAGCAGTGGCAGGACGATGGTCAGCGGCTTGTGATGCGCCCGTAGCTCAACTGGATAGAGCATCGGCCTTCTAAGCCGACGGTTGC
Source organism: Dokdonella sp. (assembly GCF_019634845.1). GTDB lineage: Bacteria > Pseudomonadota > Gammaproteobacteria > Xanthomonadales > Rhodanobacteraceae > Dokdonella_A. Next base: position 97,161 of record NZ_JAHCAQ010000008.1, on the reverse strand, counting down.
AGGTTCGAGTCCTGTCGGGCGCGCCAGTACTTCGCGCAGTGTCGCCACGGCGGCACATGCGCGGTGCGGTGATTGCCGACAGGCTGACGTGGTGGGTCGAGGTGGGCGCCGGTGCGGCGCGTGCCAGTCGACAGGATGTCGCCACGGACCGCGCCAGGGATGGAGCGGGTGCGGGTTGCTGGTGGACGTAGCTCAGCTGGTTAGAGTACTGGATTGTGATTCCAGTTGTCGTGGGTTCGAGTCCCATCGTCCACCCCATTTTCGTTACAATAGACGTTTCATGTGGGCCGTTAGCTCAGTTGGTAGAGCAGGAGACTCTTAATCTCTTGGTCCTAGGTTCGAGTCCTAGACGGCCCACCATTTTTTTCTGACGCTGCGTTCCGGCGACTCGCGCACGGCGTGCACGCGGCGGGGTCCGACCGGGCGAAAGTGGCGAAACTGGTAGACGCACCAGATTTAGGTTCTGGCGGGGCAACCCGTGAGAGTTCGAGTCTCTCCTTTCGCACCACGCCATCCCGTTGGGTACTCGTCGCTGTGACCGCTCCGGCTGCCCCGGATCGTGGACGTCGCTGTTGATTGAAGATCGTCCAGAGGAACATCATGCAAGTCTCGATCGAAAACGTCGGCTCGCTCGGCCGCAAGCTCACGATTCGCCTTCCCGCACAGCGCCTCGAGGACACCATCCGGACGCGTCTGGTGGAAATGAGTCGCACCGTGCGCCTCAAGGGCTTCCGTCCCGGCAAGGTGCCGACCAAGGTGATCGAGCAGCGCTTTGGCGGGCAGGTGCGCAACGAGGCGCTGTCGGACATGATCGGCTCGAGCTTCCAGGAAGCGATCGCGCAGGAAAAGCTGCGCCCGGCCGTGCAGCCGTCGATCGCCACCACCGGCCGCCCCGACAATGGCGAGATCGAATACACGGCAACCTTCGAGGTGCTGCCCGAAATCGGCAAGCTCGACGTTGCGGCGCTGGAAATCGTCAAGCCCACCGCGACGGTGACCGAGGCCGATATCGACCAGATGATCGACACCCTGCGCCTGCAGCGGCGCACGTGGTCGCCGGTCGAGCGCGCGGCGCGCGAGGGCGACATGGTGCTGTTCGAGTACGCGGCGCAGGGCGAGGGTTTCCGTCATCCCGAGAGCGGCATGGATCGCGTCGGTGCGGTGCTCGGTTCGGGCGCCTATTCCAAGGCGCTGGAGGACCGTATCGCCGGCCATGCGGCAGGCGAGGAGTTCAAGGCCCACGTCGATTTTCCGCAGGATGCGCGCACGCCGGCGCTGGCCGGCAAGTCGGCCGATGTCGAGGTCAGGCTCGTGCGCGTGCAGGAAGCCACCTTGCCGGCGGTCGATGACGCCTTCGTCGCCAGCTTTGGTGTCAAGGACGGCGGCATGCAGCGGTTCCGCGAGGACGTGCGCGCCAATCTCGAGCGTGAGCTCAAGAACGTGCTGATGTCGCGCCTCAAGGCCGACGCGCTCGACAAGTTGGTGGCGGCGCACCCGGAGCTGGAAATCCCGCAGGGCCTCATCGAGGCCGAGGCGCGCCAGCTGGCGCAGCAGGGTGGGGCGCAGGCCAGCCAGGCCATGCTCGAGTTCGTGCCCACCGCACGGCGTCGCGTTGCGGCTGGCCTGCTCATCGCCGAGCTGGCGCGGCAGAACGAGATCCGTCTCGATGCCAAGCGCGTTCGCGAGGCGCTGGCGATGATCGCCTCGACCTACGAGGAACCCGAGCAGGTCGTTGAACTGTATTCGCGTGACCCCCAGTTGATGGGGGCACTGCAGAACCGCGTGATGGAAGACCAGGTCGTCGAATGGCTGGCCGAACACGCGCGCTGCAGCGAACAGCAGCTCAGCTTCAGCGATGTCATGCGACCGGGTGCCTGAGCCACCCGGCTTCCCGGAGAACGTGATGCCCAGCCAGATCAGTCCCGCCACCAGCCTCAACCTCGTGCCGATGGTGGTCGAACAGACCTCGCGCGGCGAGCGTGCCTACGACATCTATTCGCGCCTGCTGAAGGAGCGCGTGGTGTTCTGCGTGGGCCCCATCGACGACTACATGGCCAACGTCATCGTCGCGCAGTTGCTGTTCCTGGAGTCGGAGAACCCCGACAAGGACATCAACCTCTACATCAACAGCCCCGGTGGGGTGGTGACCGCCGGGCTGGCGATCTACGACACGATGCAGTACATCCGTTGCGATGTCAGCACGATGTGCGTGGGCCAGGCGGCCAGCGCCGCCTCGCTGCTGCTGATGGCCGGCGCCAAGGGCAAGCGCTACGCCTTGCCGAACTCGCGCGTGATGATCCACCAGCCGTCGGGCGGTGCGCAGGGCCAGGCCACCGACATCGAGATCCAGGCCCGCGAGATCCTCTACCTGCGCAGCCGGCTCAACAACATCTACGTCCAGCACACCGGCCAGCCGATCGAGCAGATCGAACGCGACATGGAGCGTGACCGCTTCATGAGCGGCGACGACGCCAAGGCCTACGGCCTCATCGACGCCGTGCTCGACCGACGCGTGCCCGAGGCGACCCCGGCCGCCTGAGCGCCGGCTCCACCGGCACCAAACCGCCACGGCACGGCTCCCGGCATGGGGGCCGCGCTGTGTTATTCTGCCGCCGCATTTGCGGCAAGACTCAGAGGCATCGCATGACCGAGGATCGGCAAGGCCGAGCGGGCGAAGGCGGCAAGATCCTGTACTGCTCGTTCTGCGGCAAGAGCCAGCACGAGGTACGCAAGCTCATCGCGGGCCCGTCGGTGTTCATCTGCGACGAATGCGTCGAGCTGTGCAACGACATCATTCGCGAGGAACTGGAGGAAAAGGCCGCCAGTTCGCGCAGCGACCTGCCCAAGCCGGCCGAGATCCTCGACGTGCTCGATCAGTACGTCATCGGCCAGGCGCGCGCCAAGAAGGTATTGGCGGTGGCGGTGTACAACCACTACAAACGGCTCGAATCGCGCAGCCGCAGCGACGACGTCGAACTGGCCAAGTCCAACATCCTGCTGGTCGGGCCGACCGGCTCGGGCAAGACGCTGCTGGCCGACACGCTGGCACGCCTGCTCAACGTGCCGTTCACGATCGCCGATGCGACGACGCTGACCGAGGCCGGCTACGTCGGTGAGGATGTCGAGAACATCATCCAGAAGCTGCTGCAGAAATGTGACTACGACGTCGACAAGGCGCAGAGCGGCATCGTCTATATCGACGAGATCGACAAGATCTCGCGCAAGAGCGAAAACCCATCGATCACGCGCGATGTCTCGGGTGAGGGCGTACAGCAGGCACTGCTCAAGCTCATCGAGGGCACCATTGCCTCGGTGCCGCCGCAGGGTGGCCGCAAGCACCCGCAGCAGGAGTTCCTGCAGGTCGACACCAAGAACATCCTGTTCATCGTCGGCGGCGCATTCGCCGGCCTCGAGAAGATCATCCAGCAGCGCTCCGAGGCGACCGGCATCGGCTTCAATGCCGAGGTGCGCAGCAAGGACCGCCAGACCGATGCGGCCAAGCTGCTGGTCGACGTGCAACCCGAGGACCTGGTCAAGTTCGGCCTGATTCCCGAGCTGGTCGGCCGCTTGCCGGTGGTGGCGACGTTGGAGGAGCTCGACGAGGCGGCGCTGGTCAAGATCCTCACCGAGCCCAAGAACGCGATCACCAAGCAGTTCCGCAAGCTGTTCGAGATGGAAGGCGCCGAGCTCGAGTTCCGCCCCGATGCGTTGACCGCGATCGCGCGCAAGGCGATCAAGCGCAAGACCGGTGCGCGTGGCCTGCGCACGATCCTCGAGCAGGTGCTGCTCGACACGATGTTCAACCTGCCCTCGCTCGAGCACGTCAGCAAGGTCGTCGTCGACGAGGCCGTGATCAACGGTCAGGCCGAGCCCTACCTCATCTATCGCGGCAACATGCAGACCCGCGCGGCTGCCGAATAACGCCTGCTGCGCCCTTGCAAAGGGCGCCCGAACCCTCACTTGACGAAACGGCGGCGTGGCGACACGCTGCCGTCCAAGTGGTTTTTTTTTGCGTTCGCCCGGAGCCAATGCCGCGATGACCGATCCGTCCGCCAAGACCGAAATCTCGTCCGAGCCGAGCCAGCTGCCGGTGCTGCCACTGCGCGACGTGGTGGTATTCCCGCACATGGTGACGCCGCTGTTCGTCGGCCGCGAGAAATCGGTGCGCGCGCTCGAAGCGGCGATGACCGCCGGCAAGCAGGTGCTGCTGCTCACCCAGCGCAGCCCGGATACCGACGATCCGAAGGAGGCCGATCTGTACACGATCGGCACCGTCGCCAGCGTACTGCAATTGCTCAAGCTGCCCGACGGCACGATCAAGGTGCTGGTGGAGGGCCTCGGGCGCGCCGAGATCGCAGCGTTTGGCCAGCGCGACGGCTTGCTGTACGCACACGTGCGCCCGCTCGAGCCTGCCTACACGCGCAGCGAACGCGAAATCGGCGTGCTTGGACGCCAGCTGGTGGCCAACTTCGAACAGCTGGTCAAGCTGTCGCGCAAGATTCCGCAGGAGCTCATGGCGACGCTGATCGGGATCGAGGATCCGTCGCGCCTGGCCGACACGATCGCGACCCACCTTTCGGTGCAGTTGGCCGAGAAGCAGCGCCTGCTCGAGACCGCCGACGTGGCCGATCGGCAGGAACAACTGGTGGCGCTGGTCGATGGCGAGATCGACGTGATGCAGATCGAAAAGCGCATCCGCGGCCGCGTCAAGACCCAGATGGAGAAGAGCCAGCGCGAGTATTACCTCAACGAGCAGATGAAGGCGATCCAGAAGGAGCTGGGCGACTCGGAGGAGGGCGTCAACGAGTTCGAGGAACTGGCGCGCCGCATTGGCGCCGCCGGCATGCCCAAGCCGGTCGAGACCAAGGCGCGCGCCGAGCTCAACAAGCTGCGCCAGATGTCGCCGATGTCGGCCGAGGCGACCGTGGTGCGCAACTACGTCGAGAGCCTGCTCGGGGTGCCGTGGAAGAAGCGCACCAAGGTGCGCCGTGACCTGCAGGCCGCGCAGGACGTGCTCGACGCCGACCATTACGGCCTGGAGAAGGTCAAGGAACGCATCGTCGAATACCTTGCCGTGCAGCAGCGCGTGCACAAGATGAAGGGACCGATCCTGTGCCTGGTCGGCCCGCCCGGCGTGGGCAAGACCTCGCTGGGCCAATCGATCGCCAAGGCGACCAACCGCAAGTTCGTGCGCATGTCGCTCGGTGGCGTGCGCGACGAGGCCGAGATTCGCGGCCATCGCCGCACCTACATCGGCTCCATGCCCGGCCGCATCATCCAGAACCTGTCCAAGGTCGGCTCGAAGAATCCGCTGTTCGTCCTCGACGAGATCGACAAGATGTCGATGGACTTCCGCGGCGACCCGTCGGCGGCGCTGCTGGAAGTGCTCGATCCGGAGCAGAACCACACCTTCAACGACCACTACCTCGAGGTCGACGTCGACCTGTCCGAGGTGATGTGGATCGCCACCGCCAATTCGCTCAACATCCCGCCGGCGCTGGCTGATCGCATGGAGATCATCCGCATCCCCGGCTACACCGAGGACGAGAAGCTCAACATCGCCGAGCGCTATCTGGTGCCCAAGCAGCTCAAGGCCAATGGCCTCAAGGCCGCCGAGCTGTCGATCGCGGCCGAGGCCGTGCGCGACATCGTGCGCTACTACACGCGCGAATCGGGCGTGCGTGGTCTCGATCGCGAGATTTCCAAGATCTGCCGCAAGGTGGTCAAGGAGCTGAGCCTGGCCGCCGCCAAGGCGGCGAAGAAGGGCAAGGCGCTCGACGAGCGCAAGCGCAAGGTGGCGGTGGGCGGGAAGAACCTCGATGCCTATCTCGGCGTGCGCCGTTATGCCTACGGTCGCGCCGAGCAGCAGAACGAGATCGGCCTGGTCACGGGCCTGGCCTGGACCGAGGTCGGTGGCGACCTGCTCAGCATCGAGGCCACCGTGGTGCCGGGCAAGGGCAAGCTGCTGCACACGGGCCAGCTCGGCGACGTGATGCAGGAGTCGATCCAGGCGGCGCTGAGCGTCGTGCGTGGTCGCGCGGTCGCGTTCGGGCTCGATCCGGATTTCCACCAGAAGCTCGACATCCACGTGCACGTGCCCGAGGGCGCCACACCGAAGGATGGCCCCAGCGCCGGTATCGCGATGTGCACGGCGCTGGTGTCGGTGCTCACGCGCGTGCCGGTGCGCTCGGACGTCGCCATGACCGGCGAGATCACGCTGCGCGGGCGCGTGCTGCCGATCGGCGGGCTCAAGGAGAAGCTGCTGGCAGCGCATCGCGGCGGCATCACCACGGTCATCATCCCGGAGGAAAACCGCAAGGATCTGGCCGACATTCCCAAAAACGTCACGGCCTCGCTCGAGATCCATCCGGTGCGTTGGATCGATGAAGTGCTCGACATCGCGCTCGAACGCGCCTTGCCGCGACCGCTGCAGGGCGACGGCGAAGCCGTGCAGCATGGTGCCGCCGAGCACCAGGAAGGCGCGCGCGCGCACTGAACGGTGCCGCGCAGCGGCGTTTCGGCGCCGCTGCGGCCGGTCGCTCCGCAGCGGCGGCACGGGCTCGGCAGCCGGTCGGGCAGGGCACTGATGTGTTGCGCCTGCAGCATCGCCGCGGCGTCGCATCGCGGCTTGGATTTGCGCGCAAATGGCCTGAATTATGGGGTTTTGTTTGTTGCGTGGCCGCAGGGGCACTGGTATAAAGACCGCGCCGTGATCCAGGTGACGACATCAGTCCAGGCGGCCACGGCTAACCAGGCGCGTCAGATTGGCGGAGCAATCGCTCGTTCGTTCGCGCTGCGACTCGATCCGAATTTCTGCGGAACACACGTTCCGCGCAGGAGCATTCAATGAACAAAGGTGATCTCGTCAACGCGATGGCGGATGGTTCGGGGCTGTCCAAGGCTGATGCCGAGCGCGCGCTCGACGCCATGGTCGATGCGGTGAAGACCGAGCTGCAGGCCGGTGGCCAGGTGTCGCTGGTGGGCTTTGGCACCTTCCTCGTGCGTGCGCGCGCCGCACGTACGGGCCGCAACCCGCGCACCGGCGAGGACATCAAGATCGCCGCTTCCAAGGCACCGGCGTTCAAGCCCGGCAAGGCACTCAAGGACGCGGTGGCCTGAGGCAATTCAAGCGTCGACGCGCCCGGGTGCTTAGCTCAGCGGTAGAGCGTCGCCCTTACAAGGCGAGGGTCGGGGGTTCGAACCCCTCAGCACCCACCATCGACCGGTTCGCCGCGGGGTTGGCGGGCCGCAAGGCGCCGCCGGCCTGATCGACGATGCACGAAGGCGCCCCGCAAGGGCGCCTTTGTCTTTGCGGATCCTCCGCGCACCGCGCCAAGGCCGTACAATGCGCGGTTCCACCCCGTTTACCCGGCCGCTTGGCCATTCCCAGATCAGGTTTCCCGCTCATGTTGAGATTGCTGCGCGGCAAGGCGTCCAGGATATTCGTGCAGATCGTGCTCGTGCTGGTCACGATCGGCTTCTCGTTCTTCGGTGTCGAGAGCTACTTCCAGTCGCGCATCAACACCAGCGTCGCCACCGTCAACGGTGTCGACATCAGCCAGGAAGTGTTCCGCGAGCGCTTCGGCCAGTACCGGCAGATGATGGCGCAGCGGCTGGGCGAAGGCGTCGACCTCAGCATCCTCGACCAGCCCCAGGTCAAGCTTGGCTTCCTCAACCAGCTCATCGACGAGCAGGCGGTGGTCGGTGCCAACGAAGCGCTCGGCATCGTCGTGCCTGCGGCGGCGATCCGCGATGAGATCGCGCGCATTCCGGCCTTCCAGAACGATGGCCACTTCGATCCGGAGCAGTACAAGCTGGCGCTGGCCTCGATCGGCAAGAGCCCGCTGTCGTTCGAGGACGAGGTGCGGCGCAATCTCGCCGTGCGCCAGTTGCCGTTGCAGCTGGCGGCCTCGGTGATCGTGACCGATGCCGACGTCGACCGTTACCTGCGCCTGCACGAGCAGCGCCGCGATTTCGGCTTCGTCAAGCTCGACAAGCCGGCGCAGCACGACACCGAAGTGACGCAGCAGCAGATCGACGACTACTTCAAGGAGCACCAGGCCGAATTCATGGTGCCTGAGCGCGTGGCGATCGAATACGTCGAGCTCGACGCGGCGAAGATCCCGTTCGACGAGACGCCGCCCGACAGCGTGCTCCAGGAGCGCTACGAGAAGGAGAAGTCGCGCTTCGTCACCGCAGAGCAGCGCGAAGCGTCGCACATTCTCATCAAGGTCGGCGGCAAGGGCAGCGCCGAGGACCAGAAGGCCGCCCTGGCCAAGGCCGAGGACATCGAGAAGCAAATCAAGGACGGCAAGGATTTCGCCACGCTGGCCAAGCAGTACTCCGACGACCTGGGTTCGAAGAACCAGGGCGGCGACCTGGGCTGGCTCGACAAGGGCGTCACCGACGAAGCGTTCGAGAATGCCTTGTTCGCGCTCGCCAAGGGGCAGGTCTCGGCGCCCGTTCTCGGCAGCGAGGGCTACCACATCATCAAGCTCGTCGACGTGCGTCCGGGCAACACGCGCAGCTTTGCCGAGGTTCGCACCGAACTGCTCAAGGAATACCAGAGCAGCGAGCGCGACCGGCTGTATTCGGAGAAGGCCGGTCATCTGACCGATCTCGCCTACCAGGATCCGACCTCGCTCGATGGCGTGGCCAAGGACCTGAACCTGCCGATCCAGAAGGCGGGCCCGTTCGCGCGCGTCGGTGGCGAGGGCGTGGCGGCCAATCCGGCCGTGGTCAAGGCGGCATTCTCCGACTCGGTGCTCGTGCAGAAGAACAATTCCGACCCGGTCGAGCTTGGCCCCAACCACATCATCGTGCTGCGCGATGCCGAGCACCTGGCGGCCACCCCGAGGCCGTTGGCCGAGGTGCAGGGTGAGGTGCGTGCCCGCATCCTGACCCAGCGGCTGTCGCAGCAGGCGCGCGCCCATGCCGACTCACTGTATGCACAATTCGCGCAGGGCAAGTCGCTGGCCGAGCTCGCGACCGCCAACGGCCTCAAGGTCGAGGACGAGAAGGGCATAGGGCGCGGGGCGGTGAACATCGACAGCGCAATCGTCAAGGCTGCGTTCTCGATGCCGCGCGGCGAGGCCGGCAAGCCCAGCCACAAGCTGGTCGAGCTGGGCGGCGACAGCTACGCGCTGGTCGAGCTGCGGAACGTGACCGACGGTGATCCGGCCACGCTCGATGCCACCACGCGCGCAGCCGCCCGCAATACGCTGCAGCAGAACCTCGCGGCCACCACCACCGAAGAGTTCATCACCTCGCTGCGCAGCAACGCCAAGATCCAGCGCTTCGAGAACCGCCTCAGCGACCAGAGCAACGAATAGGCGCCGCGAGCAGGGCGCCGCCGCCACCGTTGGGGGTGGCTGGCGGCGCCGCCGAGACGGCGGTCCCCGACGGCCGTAGAATGCGGCCATGGACGTGCCTGCATCAGTTGCGGTGACCGGATCGGCGAACGCCATGTTCGACGCCGTGTATGCGCGCCTGAAGGCGATGGCCGCGCGGCAACTGCGTGTGCGCGATCGCGGCACGCTCGACACCACGGTGCTCGTGCACGAGCTGTATCTGCGCATCGGCAAGCACGACCAACTCCATTTCGACGATCCCGCGCAGTTCTTCGCCTACGCGGCGCAGGCCATGCGTCACCTGCTGGCCGATCACGCGCGCGATCATCTGCGCCAGCGTGCTGGTGGCGGTTGGGTCGCGATCACCCTCAGTGGCAGCGACAGCGGATTGGCACTGGAGGACGCACAGGGCGCGCTGGCGCTCGATTCGGCGCTGCACCAGCTCGAAGCAATCGATGCGCGGGCCGCGCGGGTGGTGGAGCTGCGCTATTTCGCCGGTCTGCCGCTGGAGCAGGTTGCCGAACAGTTGGGCGTCACCCGCCGTACGGTCGATCGCGACTGGGCGTTCGCGCGTGCGTTCCTGCACGATCAGCTGGCCTGAGCGTGTCGCAATCGCGCGCGCCACGGCGTTGATTGCCGCGATGACCCACTCCCCACCCGACCACGAACCCAGCGCCGACGGCGCCCTGCGCGAGGCGTTCGACCAGTTGCGCGAGTTGCCGGTCGACGACCGTGCGCAATGGCTGAGCAAGCATGTTGCCGACGACGCCCGGCGCGATCACCTGCTGCGCTTGCTGGCCGCACATGACCGCCGCGGCTTCCTCGACACCGCCGTGGGCGAGCATGCCGAGCGCCTGGCCGCTGCCGGCCTGCTCGGCTCGCGCGTGGGTGCGTTCCGGATCGTGCGTGCGCTCGGCCAGGGCGGCATGTCGGCGGTGTTTCTCGCCGAGCGCGAAGGTGCCGACTTCCGCCAGCAGGCAGCCGTGAAGCTGTTGCGGCGCGGACTGTATTCGGAACTCGAACAGCGGCTGTTCCAGCGCGAACGACAGGTGCTGGCGGCGCTGGCGCACCCCAACATCGCACGCCTCATCGATGGCGGCGTGACCGAGGCGGGGATTCCCTACCTCGTCATGGAGTACATCGATGGCGAACCGATCACCGACTATGCGGCGGCGCATGGGCTGGACGTGCGCTCGCGCGTGCAGATGTTCGCGGCACTGTGTCGGGCGGTCGCCGAGGCCCATCGCAACCTCATCGTGCATCGCGACATCAAGCCCTCCAACACCCTCGTCACCGCCGATGGCACAGTGAAGCTGCTCGATTTCGGTATCGCCAAGTTGATGGCCGAGGATGAGGTTGCGGCGCACGCCACCGCGGGCGTGTTCACGCCCGACTACGCCGCCCCCGAACAGGTGCGAGGTGAGCCGATCACCACCGCCACCGACGTGTACGGCCTCGGCGTGCTGCTGCATGAGCTGCTGCTCGGGCTGCGCCCTTGCGGCCAGCCGACGCGACGCCCCTCGTCGCGGGTCAACGAAATCACCGACGCAGCAGTGCCACCGTCAGCTCGGTTGCGCCTGCGGCGCGCACTGCGTGGCGACCTCGACAACATTTTGCTCAAGGCGCTGGCCGAGGAGCCGCAGCGACGTTATGCCTCGGCGGGCGCGCTGGCCGACGACATCGATCACTACCTCGCTGGACGTCCGGTATCGGCGCATCCGCCCTCGCGGCTGTACCGCACACGCAAGTTCGTGCAGCGTCACCGCGGAGGGGTGGCGCTGAGCGCGCTGTTCCTCGTTGCGATCCTCGCTGCGCTCGGCATGGCCCTGTGGCAGGCCGAGCGGGCACGCGAGCAAGCCACGCGCGCCAACACCGTGCGCGACTTCGTGCTCGGTCTGTTCGATGCCGCCCGCGCGCACCTGCCGCGCGATCAGCGGCTCACGCCCGAGCTGCTGGTGGAGCAGGCGCAGCAGCGGCTGGCCGCGGCCAGGCTCGATTCACTCACGCGCGCCGACCTGTCGCAGACGCTGGGCGAAGTCGAGCTGTCGATGGCGCGCTTCGCGCAAGCGCAGTCGCTGTTCGCGCAGGCGGCCGCGGCGGCAGTCGCCGCCGGCGATTCAGCGGCGGCAATGCGCGCGCAGGTGGCGCACGCGCAGGCGCGTCAGCGCGCCGGAGACGACGAGGGCGCGCTGGCCGAGCTGGCACCGCTGGTGCCGGCGTTGCGTGCCGCACCCGATGCCGATTTGTCGCGTGCACTGGCGATCCGCTCTGCTGCGCAGATGGTGCTGGGCAAGCCCGATGCCGCCATCGCCGACCGCCGCGAAGCGGTCGCGATCGCCCAACGCCGGTACGGTACCGACAGCGAGGCGGCAAGGGCGGCGCAGTTCGAACTGGGCGATGTCCTCGCGCAGGCGCAGCGTTACCCCGAGGCCATCGCGGTGCTGCAGCCAGCCGTCGATGGCTGGCAAGCGGCCCATGGCGCCGAGGATGACCGCTACCTCGATGCGCTCGGCAGTCTCGCCGTCGCCAGCGATGGGGTTGGCGATCTGCCCGGCGCCGAGGCCCGATTCCGCGCCTTGCTCGCGCTCAAGTTGCGCATCTACCGCGCGCCTCACGACGCGATCGCGACCACCCTGCGCTCGCTTGGCACGATTGTCGCGCGCCAGGAAAAGTACGCCGAAGCCGATGCGCTGCTGCAACAGGCGCTGGCGATGCAGCAGGAGGTCTACGGCGGCGATCACGTCGAGATCGCCAAGACGTGGGATGCGCTGGGCAATGCCGCCGTCGCGCAGCGCCACTTCGCTGCCGCGCAGTCCGACTATGAAAAGGCCATTGCGATATGCAAGCGGGCACGGATCGCCGACGAGGTTTGTCCACGCGCACGCAACAACCTCGGCATGGCCTATTACCGGCAGAACCAGCTCGATGCCGCACGGCGGGAGATGGAACAGGCCCTGACCGAGCGGCGCACGCTGTTCGGCGACGACCATCCGAGCGTTGCCTACTCGCTGTCGACGCTGGCCAATGTCGAAGCCAAGCAGGGCGATCATGGCGCGGCGCTGCGTGATGCGGCCGAGGCCCTCGCCATCCTCGGGCGCGGTGGCCGCGCCGACTCGCGCGAGGCCGCACTGATCCGGCAGGGCTATGCGCAGGCCCTGTGGCTGGCCGACCGCAACGACGAGGCCCTGCGCGAGATCGACCACTGCCTGGCCGACTGGCAACGCGTGGAGCCGAACGGCAAGGTCGTGCGCGTGCGCATGCTGGTGCAGAAGGCGCAGATCCTGCGCGACCTCAAGCGCGACGACGAAGCGCGCGCGGCTGCCGACGCAGCGATCGCGCTACAGCTCCCGGCGGACGACCTGCCGCCGCTCACGCGCACGCTGCTGCGCCAGTTGTCGGGACGCAGCGACGTCTACCCGGAATCGCCCGCCCAGTAGCGTGCACGGCCGCCGCCACGACATGAATGGCAGCGAAAGACGCGCCCGCGCTGTCGCCGCGGCCTGTCGCAGGCGGTCAGCGAGTGGCGTTCCCCGCCGATGCGCACCGTTGGCTGCGCCCCTGCGTCGGCTGGAGACCCACCATGACCCGTGCACTTGCCTTCCTGTACGGAGTGTTCTGCTACCTGCTTTTCCTCGTGACGTTCCTCTATGCGATCGGCTTCGTCGGTGGTTTTGGCGTGCCGACCTCGCTCGATTCGCCGGCGGCCGGACCGTTCGGCGAGGCGCTGCTCGTCGATGCGCTCCTGCTCGGCCTCTTCGCCGCGCAGCACAGCGTGATGGCGCGACCGGCGTTCAAGCGCTGGTGGACCCGCTGGGTGCCCGCCGCCGTTGAGCGCAGCACCTACGTGCTGGCGTCGAGCCTCGCCCTGATCCTGCTGTTCTGGCAATGGCGCCCGCTCGGCGGAACGATCTGGCAGGTCGACAATGCGGTTGGCGCGGCGCTGCTGTGGGCGCTGTGCGCGCTGGGTTGGCTGATCGTGCTGAGCGGCACCTTCCTCATCAATCACTTCGACCTCGTCGGCCTGCGTCAGGTGTGGCTGAACCTGCGCCAGCGACCGTGTCCGCCGGTGGGGTTCACCTCACGCGGCTATTACCGCTTCGTGCGCCATCCGCTCATGCTCGGTTTCATCATCGCCTTCTGGGCCAGCCCGCACATGACCTTGTCCCATCTGCTGTTCGCATTGGCGAGCACGCTCTACATCGTGCTGGCATTGCGTTTCGAGGAACACGACCTGGCCGCGAGCCTGGGCGAGCCCTACCGCGACTATCAGCGCCATGTACGCATGCTGCTGCCGCTGCCGCGGCGGCCATGAGCGGCTTGGCGAACCCAACGACACCGCGCGACGCCCGCCGCGGACGCGGCCTGGCGGATACGCCCGCCGTTGCGACCCGATGTCCGGCGACGCCCCTGATTGCGTCGCATAACGCAGGGCCGCTCATCACCGGCGGTCGCTTGCTGCCCGCACCAACCGCGGACAGCCGGACCGCGCCAAGCGCGCTTCACGGCACTCCGTTCTGCGCTCTTCGCCTGATGAGGCTTTTGCCGCAACCCGGCAAGTCGGGAGCGGCTACCGCGGTGCGTTCGGGCCAGCGGCTGGCAGGTGCGCGTGCCACGACCGACCGCGCGCTGCGGGGGGCGGTTGCGATTGGGCCCGCGACGACGCCTGGCGTGTGTTGTGTGGCGGTGGGTCAGGGATTCGAACCCTGGAAGGGGTTACCCCCTTGCTAGTTTTCAAGACTAGTGCCTTAAACCGCTCGGCCAACCCACCGTTGTTTTTGCACTTGACCCGCGTCCGGCCCGGCTGGCCTGATGGCGGCATCGTTCGCTGCGCACTCGCATGCCGGTGGCCGATGTCGCTGCCTGCTGCGGCACCTTGCGCTGGCGCGCCGCAGCGCGACTGCATTGCGTGACGACCCGGCTGCGTCCAGCGGCGGTCCGGATGCGGCGATTATATGCGGACGCGGCCCTTGGCATGCGCTATTGTCTGGCCTCCGGGCTACATGGGGAGCGAAGCGATGATTCGCGTAGTGCTGGTGGATGATCACGAGCTCGTGCGCACGGGTTTTCGCATGATCCTGGCGCAGCAGGGCGGCATCGAGGTCGTCGGTGATGCGGCCGATGGCGAGGAGGGGCTGGCCCTGATCCGTCGCAGCGAGCCCGATGTGGCGATCATCGATGTCCACATGCCGCGCCTGAGCGGCATCGAGCTGACCGACCGCGTGCGCAAGTACAAGCTCAGGACGCGCATCGTCGTGCTGACGATGGTCAGTGATTCGCCATTCCCGAAGCGATTGATCGAAGCTGGCGCGAGCGGTTATCTGACCAAGGGCTGCCCGGCCGACGAGCTGATCCGCGCCGTGCGCACGGTGGCCGACGGCAAGCGTTACCTGTCACCCGACATCGCCGCGGCGCTGGCGCTGGGGCAGATCGATGGCAGCGGCGAGTCGCCGTTCGCCGCATTGTCGACGCGTGAGCTCGACGTGGCGTTGATGCTCGCGCGCGGCGAGACGATGCAGGCGATCGCCAATCGGCTCAACCTCAGCGCGAAAACGGTTGCGACCTACAAGTACCGCCTGTTCGGCAAGCTCGACATCGACAACCCGGTGGCGCTAGCCAGTCTGGCCCGGCGCCACGGTCTGCTCGACGAAGCCAGCTGAGCGCGCGCTGCTGCGAGCGACGCCAGCGGCGTCGCTCGCAGGGCCAGGCATCAGCTGCCCGCAGCATCCTTGTGCTCGGACGGCGCCGGTGACGGCGCGGGGACGCGATCCGGCGGTGCCGTGCTCGCGGTCGGTGTGGTCGGCGCAGGCGCCGCCGGCGTGGCCGGTGCGGGGCTCGCGCTGCCACTGCGCTCGACGGGGTGCGCCTGCGCAGGCGCGCCGGCGGTGGCGCTTGCGGGCGCGGCGGTCGGTGTTGGCGCAGCGCCGCTGCCGGTCGTTGTCGGACCTGCAGCAGTCGGTGCAGATGCCGGCTTGGCTGGCTGGGCGGTGGGGCGGGGCGAACCGAGCGGCAAGTCGAGCGTGTGCGAAGGCGGCAGCGGTGCGGGCGCGCCGCTGAGCACGGCAGCGACCGAACTGGCGATCGGGTTGGCGTGGGTGGGACCCAGCGATCCTGCCGCGATACCGGGCAGTCCCGGTCGCGGACTGAACGCCGCGTCGGGGCGCCGTTCCGG
Source organism: Dokdonella sp. (assembly GCF_019634845.1). Lineage (GTDB taxonomy): Bacteria > Pseudomonadota > Gammaproteobacteria > Xanthomonadales > Rhodanobacteraceae > Dokdonella_A. The sequence goes on along the minus strand of NZ_JAHCAQ010000008.1, from coordinate 81,642 downwards.
CATCGGTGGTGTCGCTGCGGGCGCGGGCTTGGCCGCAGGCGCGCGTTCGGCTGCCGGCGCGCTCGCTGTCGCCGCGGGTGTGGCCGGGCGTTCGGCTGCGGCCGGTGGCATTGCCTGGGCTGCGCGTTCGCTTGCGTCCGGCGTGGCTGCAGGCGTGCGTTCGGCTGCCGCTGCGCTCGGCGTCGCCGCGGGTGTGGCTGGGCGTTCGGTCGCGGCCGGTGGCACTGCCTGGGCTGCGCGTTCGGTCGTTGTCGGCGGGCTTGCTGGCGCGGTGGCTGCGCTCGTGCTCGCGGTGCTTGCCGTGGGCGCCGGCGCGGCGGCGGGGGCCGGCACGCTGGCTGCAGCGGCTACTGCCGCCGTTGCGGCGACCGGCGCCGGTGCAGACGGGTCACGCTGCGGCGCCGTCGCGGGCGTGCGCGCCGCCGGCTGGGCCTGCTCGCCGCTGCGGTCCTCGTCATCGACATCGTGCGATTCATGATCGGCGTGTCCGCTGCCGTCGGCGCCCGTGGCGGTGGCGCCGTCCTTGCGGCGGCGACGGCCACCGCGGCGGCCGCGGCGACGTGTCCGCAACTCCTCGCGGTTGCCATCGGCGGCGACGTTGGCATCGGCGGCGGCGGCCGGTGTGTTGGCTGCCTCGAGCGTGGCGATGGCGCTCACGTCAGGCGTGAGCGGTTCACCTGCTGCGGTCGGTGCGGGTGCCGGCGTGGCAGCGGGCGTCCGCGGCGTTGTTGGCTGTGGCGCGGCTTCGGTCTTGCGTGGCGTGGCGCCAGCTGGACGAGCCTCGCCGCGCGCGGCGTCCTGCGGCGTCGGCTTTGCACTGCCACGATCGTCGCGGCGCGGCTGCGCCGACTGGCGCTGGCCCTGCTGCTGGCCGCCACTGCGTGCGGCCTGGCCGCCGCGTTCCTGCTGGCGCGCGTCGCGCTGGCCCGTCTGGCCGTTGGCTGCGCCGCGTGCGCCGGCCGGGGCCTGCGCCCGCGACCCAGCTGGCCGCGCTGGGCGCGGGCGACTGCGCTGCAGGCGCCGCCCAGGCGCGCGGCGCTGCGGGCCGGACGCGGACGGGTGCTGCCGGCGTGGCGGCGGCCGGCGTGCCACGGAAGAGCTGCGCGATGCGGGCAAACAGGCCCGGGCGCGCGGCAGCGCCTTCGGCGGCGACGCGCACCGCCGGCACGGGCGACGACACGGGCGCCGGCGCGGGTTCGGGGCGTTCGGGCGCCGGGGTGGCGCGCACCACGCCCGCCACGGCGGGCTGCTCGGGTTCTTCGCTCGGCCGCAGCATCGTCGGCAGCGGCGTGGCCGCCACCGGTGTGGTGCGCTGGTAGCTTGGCTTGACCTCGTCGCCGAGGTCGGCCGCGCGCAGGCGCTGGATTTCCAGATGCGGCGTCTCGAGCTTGTCGTCGGCGACCACGATGACGTTGACGTCGTGGCGCGCCTCGATTTCGCTGAGCTGCTTGCGCTTCTCGTTGAGCAGGAAGTTGGCCACGCTCGGCGGTGCTTGGACCAGCACCTGGCCGGTGCTGTCCTTCATCGCGTGCTCCTCGACCAGGCGCAGCGCCGACAGCGACAGCGATTCCACGCTGCGGATGCGGCCATGGCCTTCGCAGCGCGGGCAGACGATCTGGGTGGATTCGCCGAGCGAGGGACGCAGGCGCTGGCGTGACATCTCCAGCAGGCCGAAGCGCGAGATGCGACCGATCTGCACGCGGGCCCGATCGAGCTTGAGCGCGTCCTTGAGCTTGTCCTCGACCTCGCGCTGGTGGCGCGGGCTGTCCATGTCGATGAAGTCGATGACGATGAGGCCGCCGGCGTCGCGGATGCGCAACTGGCGCGCGATTTCCACCGCGGCTTCACAGTTGGTGTTGAACGCGGTTTCCTCGATGTCGCTGCCCTTGGTGGCCTTGGCCGAGTTGATGTCGATCGCGGTCAGGGCTTCGGTCTGGTCGATCACGATCGAACCACCCGAGGGCAGGCGCACGGTGCGCTCGAAGGCGTGCTCGATCTGCGTCTCGATCTGGAAACGCGAGAACAGCGGCGTCGTGTCCTGGTAGAACTTGAGCTTGCGCAGGTTGTTGGGCATCACCTGCTGGACGAACTCGCGCGCGTCCTGGTACAGCTCCTCATGGTCGATGAGGATCTCGCCGATGTCGTTGCGCAGGTAGTCGCGCAGCGCGCGGATGATGAGCTTGGATTCCTGATAGATGAGGAACGGCGCGTTGCGCGACTGCGCGGCTTCGGAAATCGCCTTCCACAGTTGCAGCAGGTAGTCGAGGTCCCACTGCAGTTCCTCGGCATCGCGGCCGAGTCCGGCGGTGCGCACGATGAGGCCCATCTCGTCGGGCACGTTGAGATGATCGAGCGCCTCCTTGATGTTGGTGCGGTCCTCGCCCTCGATCCGGCGCGACACGCCGCCGGCCTTCGGGTTGTTGGGCATCAGCACCATGTAGCGGCCAGCGAGGCTGATGAAGGTGGTCAGCGCCGCGCCCTTGTTGCCGCGTTCCTCTTTCTCGACCTGCACGACCAGTTCCTGGCCTTCCTTGAGCAGCTCGCGCATGCTCGCCTTGTTCGGGTTGAGGCCCGGGGCGAAGTACTGCGGGGAGATTTCCTTGAGCGGCAGGAAGCCGTGGCGGTCGGCGCCGTAGTCGACGAAGCAGGCTTCGAGCGACTGTTCGACGCGGGTGATGCGGGCCTTGTAGATGTTGGCCTTCTTCTGTTCCCGTGACGGGATCTCGATGTCCAGGTCGTAGAGGTTCTGGCCGTCCACGATCGCCACGCGCAACTCTTCCCGCTGAGTCGCGTTGATCAACATGCGCTTCATTGTCGTGTTTCCTTGTCGGCGCTCGACTGTCGTCGGCGCTGCGCGTGGTTCGCGCTGCGCGGCCCCGCGTTTCGCGGGTCGACGGCGGCAGGTGCGCCCGTCTTGTCATCATGCCGACGCTTCCGCGCGCCGGCCCGGGTTGGGGTTGTTGCCCGCCCGCGAATCCGCGCCGCCCTTCGGGCGACGCGCAATTTGCGACTCGACCCACTACGATCGCGGCTGCGGTGGCGCACGTCGCTCCACTGGAGCTCGTACGTGCGCTGCGGCAGGGATGTGGTGGACGGGTGCGTCAATCGAGCTGCGACCTCCCGCGGATGGGGGGACGAAGCGACGCAACTGGCGTCGCGCAGGATATAGGGCGCAGGCACTTTTTTCAATGAAGACACGCACTTCGACGACAAATCGCAAGGCCCGCCGGAACCCGTCCAAGGGGTCGCCCGGCGCTGCCGCAAAGGGTGCCGCCGCCACGACCCGCCAGGCGCGGCCGGGCGCTGCCGCCGGGCCGGGCCCGCGCGGCGCCGGCAAGCGGCCGGCGGCGGGGCGCAGCGAGAAGCGCCGCGAGCGGCCGGCCGCAGCGGTGCTGGCCGGACCGCTGCGGGCGCCACGGTGCGCGGTGAGGCCGCGCCCAGGCGGAGCGACCGCCACGGCGCGGGCGCCCAGCGTCCGGCGCGCCGCGTGAGCGCGAGCGCGAACCGGCGGTGGTGGCCGCGCCGCCGCCACCGGCGCGCGTGGAGAGCGTCACCGTGGCCGAGGATCGCGCCGGCCAACGGCTCGACAACTTCCTGCTGGCGCGCCTCAAGGGCGTGCCGCGCAGCCTCGTCTACCGCATCTGCCGCAGCGGCGAGGTCCGCATCAACGGCGGTCGTGTCCGGCCCGACCAGCGGCTCGCCGCAGGTGACCTGGTGCGCATCCCACCCGTGCGGCTGGCGGCGCCGGGCGAGCACGTGCAGCCATCGGCCAGCCTGCTCGCGCGCATCGAGGCCACGATCATCCACGAGGACCGCGACTTCCTCGTCATCGACAAGCCCGCCGGCATCGCCAGCCATGGCGGCAGCGGCGTCAGCCTGGGCGCGATCGAGCTGCTGCGCACGGCGCGTCCGCGCGACACGCTCGAACTCGCCCACCGGCTCGACCGCGACACCAGCGGCGTGCTCGTGCTGACGCGGCGGCGCTCGGCGCTGCTGGCCCTGCACGCGGCGATCCGCGACGCCCGCGTCGACAAACGCTATCTCGCCCTGCTCGAGGGCCAACTGCCGCGCACGCCGCTGGTGGTCGATGCGCCGCTGCTCAAGTCGGTGCTGCAGGGCGGCGAACGCATGGTGCGCGTCGACGCCGAGGGCAAGAGCTCACGCTCGCGCTTCGTCGAGCTGCAGCGGTTCGAGTCCGCCAGTCTGGTCGAGGTTGGCCTCGACACCGGTCGCACCCACCAGATCCGCGTGCATGCCCGGCACATCGAGCATCCGATCGCCGGCGACGACAAGTACGGCAACCGCGACTTCAACAAACGCATGCGCGAGCATGGTCTGCATCGGCTGTTCCTGCACGCGGCGCGCTTCGCGTTCGAGCTCGGCGACAGGAGCTTCGTGTTCAACGCGCCGCTCGCCGCGGAGTTGGCCGCCGTGCTCGACACCCTGCCGGACGGCGGCGCATGATCGACCTGGTCGGCTTCGACGGTGACGACACGCTCTGGCACAGCGAGGGGTACTACCAGCACGCCGGTGCCGAGTTCGAGCGCATCGTCGGTCGCTGGATCGACGTCGCCGACGCCGAGGTGCGCAGCCGCCTCTACGCCGCCGAGCGGCGCAACCTCGCGCTGTTCGGTTATGGCGCCAAGAGCATGGCGCTGTCGATGGTCGAGGCGGCGATCGAGCTCACCGACGGGCACATCGCCGCCACGGACATCCACGCCATCATCGCGCTCGGCAAACGCGTGCTCGAACATCCGGTGGAACTGCTGCCCGGCATCCGCGATGCGGTCGCCGCCGTCGCCGCGTGCCATCGCATCGTGCTCATCACCAAGGGCGATCTGTTCCACCAGGAACGCAAGGTCGCGCAGAGCGGCCTCGCCGACCTGTTCCACCGCATCGAGATCGTTTCGGAAAAGGATCGGCACAGCTACGCACGCGTGCTCGCCGAATGTGGTGTCGAGCCGGCGCGCTTCGCGATGGTCGGCAATTCGATGCGCTCGGACATCGAGCCGGTGGTCGAGCTCGGCGCCTGGGGCGTGCACATGCCCTATCACGTGACCTGGGCGCATGAGCTCGAGCATGGCGTCGAGGGCGGCCACCCGCGCGTGGTCGTGGTCGACTCGCCCGCACGCATCGTCGCGGCGATCGAGCATTGCGCCCGCAGCGGCACGCCGCAAGCGGCCTGAACCGGCCGCTGGGCTCAGCCTGCGCGCAGGTCGTCGACCTTGGCGGCGCAGATGAAGTCGTTGAGCGAGAGGCCGCCGACGTCGTGCGTGGAGTAGTGCACCGCGACGCGGTTGTAGCTCACGTCCAGCTCCGGGTGATGGTCCTCACGGTGCGCGATCGAGGCCACCGCGTTGACGAACGCCATCGTGTGGAAGTAGTCGGCGAAGGCGAACGCCTTGCGGATCCCGCCTGTTCCCGTGTCGATGTGCCAGTCCGGCAGCACCGCCAGCCACTGCCGGGCAGTGGCGGCATCGACCGCGTCGGCCGCGCCGCGGCGCGGCACGCAGTGGCTGGCAAGCAGCGCGGGCAGCGAGCGGTCGGGCATCGCGCGGCCTATTGGCCCTGGACGTGGCCGTGCAGCGTCGACAGCTTGCCCGGCAGCGAGGAGAAATAGGCGGCCAGATCGTCGATTTCCTGATCGCTGAGCGGCCCGGCGAAGCCGGCCATGATCGGGTTGGTGCGCTTGCCCGATCGATACTCGTGCAGGGCGCGAGCCAGGTAGTCGCGATACTGGCCGGCCAGGCGCGGGTACTGCGGGTCGATCCCGGCGTTGCCGTCGGTGCCGTGGCAGGCCTGGCAGGCGATCGCCTTGGCCTTGCCGGCGTCGAGGTCACCCTTGGCCAGCGCCGGAGTGGCGAGCACGGCCAAGGTCGAAATCGCGAGCGATGCAAAGATGCGCGTCATGGGATGGCTGTCCTGGTTGGGGCGCTTACGGCGCGATGCCGGCGAGGAAGGTGGCGATGTCGCGGATGTCCTGGTCGGACATGCTCTGCGCCTGGGCCTGCATGGTCGGATGGGCGCGCTCGCCCTTCTGGTATTCGGTCAGCGCATTGACGAGGTAGTCGTAGTTCTGGCCACCGATGCGCGGGACGTGATAGTTCGGGTAGGGATTCTTCCAGCCTTCGATGCCATGGCAGCCGGAACAGGTGTAGGCCTTGGTCCTGCCGGCAGCAGCGTCGCCCTTGTCCGCGGCCAGCGCGGTGGTGGAAGCCATGGTCAGGAGCAGCACAAGGCAAGTCGCTCGAATCATCGGATCGTCCCGCAGCGATAGATGGGAAAAGCAGGTCACGCAAGTATAGCCATCAAAGCGCGCCGGCTACTACTGCAAACCTGACCTGGATCAAGGCGCATCGCGTGTGGCACGGCCGGTCGGGGGCGATCGTGGGGCGCTGATCCGCACCTGCACGCGACGCGGCGGTGATGCGGCTGCCCGCGCACCGGGCCGACGCGTTGGCGCGAGCCGGCGATCGATCGCCGGCGTTGCCGTGGATGTCGCCGCTGGGGTTTGTCTTGCGCAGCTGGCGAGCAGCGGGGCTGGCTCGGCGTGGAACGAGGCGGTGCATCCTCGACTGCACGCTGGGCGGTGCGGCGATGGATGACGTGACCCATCGTGTCGGGATCGAGTCCAGTGGCGAGCGCTGCGTGACCTTGCAGGGTGCAGGCAATGTTGCCGATGCGGGTCCGCTCGGTTTGGCCTGTCGTGAGGGCAGTGGTCACACCGACACGTTGGCGAGCGGCACGCTCACGGTCATCGGCGTCGCGTCGGTGAACTGGGCACCGCTCGCGGCGGCATCGCCATTGGCTGCGCGCCGGCGACCGTGCCCAGGCCGGAGGCGCGCCGCCGTGGGCCAGGCGCGAACCGCGCTGCCTGCGGCTGCCCGGCGTGACGGTCCGGGCGCGTGGTCGGCGGCTGGCGCGCAGCCTCGTCGCCGCCATCGGCAGGCATGACTTGCGACCTGCGTGACTTGCGGCCCATGCGCCCTTGTCTGGTGTTTTAGTAAGGTACAACACCAGATATTTTACACGGGCGCAGCGTCATGATTTTCAAGAGTTTATTGGGTCAAGGCCATGGCGGTGGCGCGATCTCCGCGCTGTTCGCGGGCGCTCTGGCCGTGTCGCTCGGCGGCTGCGGCGGCGGTGGTGCCGCGGCGGCTGACAAGCAGGCCGACGCGCGCAATGCGGTACCGGTGGAGGCGGTTCGCGCCAGCCAGCAGTCGATCACGGCCAACTATTCGGGTACGGCCACGCTCGAGGCGGTCGGCGAGGCGCAGGTGGTGGCCAAGACCAGCGCGGTCGTACTCAAGATCCTTGCCGAGGAAGGCAGCCGCGTGCAGCAGGGACAAGTGCTCGCGCAGCTCGATGCCGACGCGGCGAACAACAAGCTCGCCCAGGCCACGGCGACGCTGCGCAAGGCGCAGGCGGCCTTCGACAAGGCCGAGCGCGGTTACGCGCTCAAGATCACCCCCAAGTCCGACTACGACAGCCTGCACTATGACCTCGAGGCGCAGAAGGCCGTGGTCGCCGGCGCGCAGCTCGAGCTGTCGTACACGCGCGTGGTGGCGCCGATCTCGGGCGTGATCGCGCGGCGCTCGGTCAAGGTCGGCAACCTCGTGCAGCTCAACCAGGCGCTGTTCGACATCGTCGATCTCGATCCGCTGCAGGCCGTGCTCAACGTGCCCGAACGCGATCTCGACACGCTCAAGGCCGGGCAGGGCGTGCGCATGCGCGTCGATGCGCTGCCGACGCAAGTGTTCGATGGCGTGATCGCGCGCATCGCGCCGGTGGTCGATGCCAGCAGCGGCACCTTCCGCGCGACCTGCGAATTCCGCGATTCCACCCGCACGCTCAAGCCCGGCATGTTCGGCCGCATCGAGGTGGCCTATGACCAGCGCCACGATGCGCTGGTGGTGCCGCGCAACGCGATCGCCGAGGAGGATGGCGAGACCTCGCTGTTCGTGGTGGAGCCGGCGCCCGCCGCGGCGCCTGCCGCGGGCAAGGCTGCCGACAAGGCAGCACCACCTTCGTTCGTGGCCAAGCGCCGCGTGGTCAAGGTCGGTTATGCCGATGGCGATCGCATCGAGGTGCGTGAAGGCATCAGCGCCGGCGAGCGCGTGATCACGGTCGGTCGCAATGCCGTGCGCGACGGCACCCAGGTGCAGGTGCTCGATGCCGGCACCGCCGCGGTCGGTGCGTTGGCTCTGCACGCGGATGCGGGATCGGCGCGGTGAACCTGCCCGAATTCGCCACCCGGCGCCGCGTCACGGTCGGCATGCTGACCGTGACTCTGGTGCTGTTCGGCGTGATTGGCCTGGCGGGCCTCAAGGTCAACCTGTTGCCCGACCTGTCCTATCCCACGCTCACGGTGCGTACCGATTACGAAGGTGCGGCGCCGGCCGAGATCGAGAACCTCGTCAGCCAGCCGATCGAGGAAGCGGTCGGCGTGGTCAAGAACGTGCGCAGGGTGCATTCGGTCTCGCGCACGGGGCAGTCCGATGTCGTGCTCGAGTTCGCCTGGGGCACCGACATGGACATGGCCAGCCTCGAAGTGCGCGACAAGCTCGACAGCGTGCAGTTGCCGCTGGAAGCGAACAAGCCGCTGCTGCTGCGCTTCAATCCTTCGACCGATCCGATCCTGCGGCTGGGCCTGGCCATGCGCGCCGGCGCCGCGACCGGCGAGGTGCAGCTCAAGCAACTGCGGCGCTATGCCGACGAGGATCTGAAGAAGCACCTGGCGCCGGTGGCTGGCGTGGCGGCGGTCAAGGTTGGCGGCGGCCTCGAGGACGAGATCGAGGTGCTGATCGACCAGCAGCAACTGGCGCGCCTGGGCATCGACATCGACGAGGTCAACACGCGGCTGAAGAACGAGAACGTCAACGCCTCGGGCGGCCGCATCGACGAGGGCAGCCAACGCTTCCTCGTGCGCACGGTCAACCAGTTCCGTTCGCTCGACGAGATCCGCAACCTCGTGATCCGCATCGACGCCGGCGTGCCGATCCGTCTCAAGGACATTGCCCAGGTGCGCCAGGGTCACAAGGAGCGCGAAGGCATCGTGCGCATCGATGGCCGCGAGGCGATCGAGCTGGCCATCTACAAGGAAGGCGACGCCAACACCGTCAGCGTGGCCAAGGCGGTGCGCGCCGAACTCGATCGGCTTGCCGCGAGTCTGCCGGCCGGCGCCAGCCTCACCACGATCGAGGACCAATCGACCTTCATCGAGGCGGCGCTGCACGACGTCGAAAAGGACGCGCTGATCGGCGGTGCGCTGGCGATCCTCATCATCCTGCTGTTCCTCGGTGACGGCTGGAGCACGTTCATCGTCTCGCTGTCGCTGCCGGTGTCGCTGATCGCGACCTTCTTCTTCATGGACCAGTTGCACCTGTCGCTCAACGTCATGTCGCTGGGCGGGCTCGCGCTGGCCACCGGCATGGTGGTCGACGATTCGATCGTGGTGCTGGAGAACATCGCGCGGCTGCGCGAGCGTGGCCTCGGCGTGGTGGCGGCGGCGGTGCAGGGCGCGCGTGAGGTCGGCATGGCGGTCACTGCGTCGACGCTGACCACGGTGGCGGTGTTCTTTCCGCTCGTGTTCGTGCAGGGCGTGGCGGGTCAGTTGTTCCGCGACCAGGCCCTGACGATCACGTTCGCGATGCTGGTGTCGCTGCTGGTGGCGATGAGCCTGATCCCGATGCTCGCTTCGCTCAAGGGCCGCGCGCCATTGGCGTGGCCGGACGAGCCCGCCGGTGGCGGTTCGTTGTGGCGCACCGCCTGGAGCGGCGCCGGCGCGCTGCTGGTGTGGCCGCTGCGCGGTCGGCGCGGTGCCGCAGGCATGGCCCTGTTCGCGCTGAGCCTGCCGCTGCGCGTGCCGGCGGCGGCGATCTATTTCGTGCTCGTGTGCGTGCTGGTCGCGCTCGGCGGCCTGCTCGGCGTTCTCGTGCGGGTGCTGTTCGCCGCCGCGCGACTGCTGCGCGGCGAGGCCACTGCGGCACCGCGCGAACGACTGCGCGAGGCGGCTGCGCGGCTGCGCGCACTGTGGCGTTGGCCGCTCGACGGCAGCGGCCCCTCGCGCCGCCGCTGGTTCATCGCGACCCTGCCGCTGCGCCTGCCGGCGCTTGTGCTGCTGGCCGCGTGGTGGCCGCTCGGCGTCCTCGTCGCAGCGCTGCTGGTGGCGCTGGGCTGGGTCGCGCGGCGTGGCCTGGCGCTGCTCGGTTGGCTCGTCGTCGGTACCTACGATCGCGCGGCGCGGGCCTACCACCGCCTGCTGCCTCGCGCGCTGGCCCATCCGTGGCGCGTGCTTGGCACGGCTGCGCTGGCGCTGGCCGGCACGCTCGCGCTGGTGCCGACGCTCGGCCTCGACCTCATTCCGCAACTGGCGCAGGGCCGCTTCGACATGACCGTGACGTTGCCGCCCGGCACGCCGCTGGCCGAGACCGATCGTGTGGTCGCGACGATTGCCTCGCGACATGCGCAGGATCCCGGCGTGGCCTCGATCTATGGCGTGGCCGGCAGCGGCACGCGGCTCGATGCCAATCCGACCGAGTCGGGCGAGAACATCGCGCGGCTGTCGATCGCGCTGACCGATGGTGGCGGCAAGGCGATCGAGGCCGCCGCGATCGAGCGCCTGCGCAGCGACCTGCCGCGCCGCGATGCGAGCGTCAAGTTCGCGCGACCGCAGCTGTTCAGTTTTGCCGCGCCGCTCGAGGTCGAAATCCGCGGTTACGATCTCGATGCGCTGGCCAAGGCCGGCCAGCGCCTCGGCGAACTCATGCGCGCCTCGCCGCGCTTTGCCGACGTCAAGTCGACGGTCGAAGGCGGCTATCCCGAGGTGCAGATCCGCTTCGACCAGGACCGCGCCGCCGCGCTCGGCCTCACCACGCGCGATATCGCCGATCGCATCGTGCGCAAGGTCAAGGGCGAGGTGGCCACGCGCTACGACTTCCGCGACCGCAAGATCGACGTGCTGGTGCGTGCGCGCGCCGATGATCGCGCCAGCGTCGCCGACATCGGCAATCTCGTCATCGGTTACGTCGCGCCGGCCGCCGCCAGTCGCAGCGGCACCGGCAGCGGAACCGGTAGCAGCACCGGCACGGCGCTCAGCGACAGTGCGCGCAGCAGTGGCGATGTGCCGATCCGCCTGTCGGCCGTGGCCGAGGTGGTGGCGACCCAGGGTCCGAGCGAGATCCACCGCGTCAGCCAGGAGCGCGTGGCGATCGTGTCGGCCAACCTGCGCCACGGCGACCTGGGCAGTGCGGTGGCCGAGGTCGAGCGCATCGTCGCCAGTCATCCGCTGGCGGCCGGGGTCAAGGTGCACGTCGGCGGACAGAGCGAAGAGCTCGATGCGTCGGTGCATTCGCTGCTGTTCGCGCTCGGCCTTGCGATCTTCCTCGTCTACCTCGTGATGGCTTCGCAGTTCGAGTCGCTGCTGCATCCGTTCGTCATCATGTTCTCGATTCCGCTGGCGGCAGTCGGTGCGGTGCTCGCGCTCAAGCTGTCGGGTTCGGCGGTGTCGGTGGTGGTGTTCATCGGCCTCATCATGCTGGTCGGCATCGTGGTCAAGAACGCGATCGTGCTGATCGATCGCGTCAACCAGTTGCGCGAGGCCGGCGTGGCCAAGCGCGAGGCGCTGGCGCAGGCGGCCGAGTCGCGCCTGCGGCCGATCGTGATGACGACGCTGTGCACGCTGTTCGGCTTCGCGCCGTTGGCGCTGGGCTGGGGCGAGGGCGCCGAAGTGCGCGCGCCGATGGCGCTGACGGTGATCGGTGGCCTGGCGGTGTCGACCCTGCTCACGCTAGTGGTGGTGCCGGTGGTGTACGACCTGCTCGATCGGCGCGGCGATGCGTGGTACGCGGCGCGCGCGCGAGCGGCGCAGGCGGTCAGCCCGGATCGCGACGAGTCGGCGGCAGCGAGCGTGGTTCGCGCTGCCGGTGCACCCGGCGCGCCGCTGGCGGAGTCGCCGGCATGACGTTGGCCGAACTCAGCCTGCGTCGCCCCGTCACCGCGATCATGTTCTTCGTGTCGATGTTCGCGATCGGCCTGATCGCGGCATTTCGCTTGCCGCTGGAGCAGTTTCCGTCGATCGACGCGCCGTTCCTGTTCGTGCAGGTGCCGTATCCGGGCTCCACGCCGGCCGAGATCGAACGCACGATCACGCGCCCGATCGAGGAGGCGTTGGCGACGCTGCCCGGCATCAAGCGTATGCAGTCCTCGTCGGCGGCCGAATCGGCGCAGGTGTTCCTCGAATTCAAGTGGGGCGAGCCGATCGCGATCAAGGCGGTGCAGGCGCGCGAGCGCATCGACGCGATCCGCGCCGAGCTGCCATCCGACCTGCAGCGCTATTTCGTGCAGAAGTTCTCGACTGCCGACCAGCCGGTGCTGCAGTTGCGCATCGCCTCGCGCGGCGCCGACCTTGCCAATGCATGGGAACTCATCGATCGCGAGATCAAGCGGCCGCTCGAGCGCATTCCCGGCGTAGCCAGCGTGGAGATTTCCGGCATCGGCAAGCCGGAAGTGCAGATCGAGCTGTCGGCCGATCGGCTCGCCGCGCATCACATCGCGCTCAACGAGCTCTACCAGCGCCTGCAGGCGGCCAACTTCTCGCTGTCGGCCGGGCAGATCGACGCGGCCGGTCGGCGCCTGCGGGTCGAGCCGCAGGGGCAGTGGCGCAGCCTCGACGACATCCGCGCCGTGCCGGTCGACGCCAGCGGCCTCAAGCTCGGCGACATCGCCAGCGTCAGCCTGCGCCCAGCGCGGGTCGAGTTCGCGCGTCGCCTCGATGGCAAACCGGCCGTCGGCATCGACATCCGCCGTGAACGCAACGCCAACCTGGTCGACATCGGCAGCGCGGTGATGGCGCGCGTGCGGCAGATCCAGACCTCGCCCGAGCTGGCCGGCATCCAGGTCTATGCGATGGAGAACCAGGCCGACAACGTCACCGGCGCACTGTCGCAACTGGGGCGTGCCGGGCTCGAGGGCACGCTGCTGTCGGTGCTCGTGCTGTTCTTCTTCCTGCGCGACTGGGCCTCGACGCTGATGGTGTCGCTGGCGATTCCGATCTGCTTCGTCATCACGCTCGGCTGCATGCATTTTCTCGGCATCAGCCTCAACGTGCTGTCGATGATGGGCCTGCTGCTGGCGGTCGGCATGCTGGTCGACAACGCGGTGGTGGTGGTCGAAAGCATCTACCAGTACCGCGAGAAGTTTCCCGAGCGGCCGTGGTACAGCGCCGTGCAGGGCACTCAAGTGGTGGGCGTGGCGATCGCGGCCGGCACCCTGTCGAGCGTGATCGTGTTCCTGCCCAACATCTTCGGCGAGGCCAACAACATCTCGATCTTCCTCGCCCAGGTCGCGATCACGATGTCGATCGCGCACCTGGCATCGTGGCTGGTGGCGGTCAGTCTGGTGCCGATGCTGGCCTCGCGGCTGCCTGCGCCGCGCTTCCTTGGTCGTGACAGCGTGATCACGCGGCTGCGCACGCGCTACGGGCGCATCATCGAGTGGACGTTGTGCCATCGCCGCTGGACGATGTTCGCGCTGGTGGCGATGAGCGTGCTGAGCCTGCTGCCGATGACCCGCACCCGCTACGACATGTTCGACGATGGGCAGTCGCGCCAGTTGCAGTTGTTCTACCAGCTCAACGCCAACTACCGCCTCGCTGACCTCAAGCCGGCGATCGTCAAGGTCGAGAAATACCTCGACGAGAACCGCGCGCGGTTCCAGATCGCGTCGGTGTATTCGTGGTACAGCGAGCAGGGCCAGGCGGTGACGCGGATCCTGCTCACCGCGCCGCAGCCGGGCCTGGGCCAATGGCTGGCCGAGCTCGTCGGGCGCGGCAGCACGCGCCCGGCGGCGCAGATCAAGGAGGACATCCGCGCCGGCCTGCCGCGGCTGGCGATCGGCCAGATCGGCTTCGACGGCAACGGCGATGGTGGGCTCAGCGGCGGGGTCGACATCGCCCTGGTCGGCGATTCGATGCAGACGCTGCGCGAACTGTCGGGCAGTGTGGTCGGCGTGCTGTCGCACCTGCCGAGCCTGCGCGACGTGCGGCCCGACCAGGGCAATGGCGACCGCGAGATGCAGGCGCGTGTCGATCGAGATCGCGCGCGTCGCTACGGCTTCGATGCGCAGACCGTGGCCAGCTTCATCCAGATCGCGCTGCGCGGCATGCCGCTGCGCGACTTCCATGCCGACGACCGGCAGCTGCCGGTGTGGCTGCGCTTCCAGGGCAGCGACACGCGCAGCATGGACGGGCTGTCGGATTTCACGCTGCGGGCCAGCGACGGCAGCCAGGTTCCGCTGCTGGCGATGCTGCGCACCGATTCGCAGGCCACGCCGTCGGCGATCCAGCGCCAGGACCGCATGACCGCGTTCAAGATCGTGGCCAATCTGGCCGACGGCAAGACGATGAACGACGCCCGGGCCGACATCCGCAAGGCGCTCGATGCGCTGGCCTGGCCGCCCGGTTACCGCTGGAGCTTCGGTCAGGGTTTCGACCGCGCCGACCAGGCCGGCAACCAGATGCTGTTCAACACGCTGATCGCGCTGCTGCTGGTGTACGTGGTGATGTGCGCGATGTTCGAATCGCTGATCTATCCGGCCGCGATCCTCACCACCTTCGTGTTCTCGGTGTTCGGCGTGTTCTGGCTGTTCTGGCTCACCGATACCACGTTCTCGCTGATGGCCGCGATCGGCATCCTCATCCTCATGGGCGTGGTCGTTAACAACGGCATCGTGATGATCGTGCACATCAACACGCTGCGCCACGAGGGCCATTCGCGCAGCGAGGCGCTCGTGCTCGGTGCGCAGGAACGCCTGCGCCCCGTGCTGATGACGATGGCGACGGCGATCCTCGGCATGCTGCCGCTCGCGCTCGGCGGCGCGCAGGCCTGGAGCAACGGTCCGCCGTACTACCCGATGGCGCGCGCGATCGCCGGTGGCCTGACCTTTTCCACGATCGTCACGCTGCTCGCGCTGCCGTGCATCTACGCCCTGCTCGACGATGCGCGGCAGTGGACGCGGGCGACCGTTGCCGCGGCGCGGCAGGGGCCGCGCGGGGCGCGCATCGCGGCCGGCGGTCCGCTTGCGCCGGCGGCATCCGCGCCTGGCGGCGCCATGCACAACGGGTGAGCCCGCGCGGGCGCGACGCGAGTGCCGCGGTCGCGCGCTCAGGCGAGCGTGCCGCCACTCGCGCGCAGGTCGTGCTCGACGGCGAGCGCGCAGGCGAGCGTCAGCCGCACGCCTTCGAGCATCGTCGCCAGCGCCATGCTCGGCTGGCCCGCGTGCTGCGCGGCCTGTGCCGGCAGGCATGGCAGGTGCAGAAAGCCGCAGCGCACCGCCGGCGTGCGCTGCGCCAGGCGCTGCGCGAACAGGTAGAACACCTGGTTGCAGACATAGCTGCCTGCCGACAGTGACAGTCCGGCCGGAATGCCGTGCGCGCGCAGCGCGGCGACGATCGCCTTGAGCGGCAGCGTGGCGAAGTGCGCCGGCGGACCGTGTGCGAGCACGGCCTCGTCGATCGGCTGGGCGCCGTCGTTGTCGGCGATGCGTGCATCGACGAGATTGATCGCGACGCGCTCGAACGAAAGTTCGCTGCGGCCGGCCGCCAGCCCGAGCGCGAGCACGAGCGCCGGATCGTGCTCGGCCAGCAGCGCATCGATGACGGGTCCCACGCGCGCGAATGCGACCGGCAGCGTGGCGGTGACGATACGGCGCTTGCCGAGCCACTCGCCGTCGAGCGCGCGCACGATGTCCTGCGCCGGGTTGGCGCCATCGCCGCCGAACGGCTCGAACCCCGTGACCAACAGCGGACGCGCGTCGTTCATCACAGCACCAGCCACCACATGAGTCCGAAGTTGACCGCCAGCAGCATCAGGGCGGTCGGCCATTGGGCGCGGATCACGCCGTACTGGTCGGGCAGTTCGAGCAGCACGGCCGGCACGATGTTGAAGTTGGCCGCCATCGGCGTCAGCAGCGTGCCGCAATAGCCGGTCAGCATGCCGATCGAGCCGAGGATCGCCGGCGCCGCGCCATGCTGCTGCACGAGCAGCGGCAGGCCGATGCCGGCCATGAGCACGGGAAACGCCGCGAACGCATTGCCCATGATGACCGTGAACAGCACCATGCCGAGCGCGAACGCGACGAGGCAGGCCAGTGCGTTGTCGGTCGGGATCACGGCGCCGACCAGCGCCGTGATCGCATCGCCGACGCCGGTGGTGGCGAAGACGCTGCCGAGCGTGGCCAGCAGCATCGGCAACAACGCGGCCCAGCCGAGCGCATCGAGCAGGCGGCGGCCCTCGCCCAAGCCGGTGGCGAGGCCGGCGCGGGTGACGCGCAAGGCGGCCACGAAGGCGACGACACAGGCCAGGCCCAGTGCGGTCAGCGTCGACTGGTGGGCGTCGACGAGCAGCCGCTCGCCCCAGCGCAGCCACGGTCCGGCCAGCACCAGCGCCAGCGTTACCAGCGGAATCGCCAGCGCGGGGCCGAACAGTCGATTGCCCAGGCGCTGCGCGCTGGCGCGGCGTGCCTCGAGCGTTGCGGCATCCTCGGCGGTGGTGCCTAGCCTGCCGCGCGCTGCCATGACGCCGAGGCCGACCACGCCGAGCCCCATGGCCTGTGCCGGCCAGCGCAGGCCTGCGGCGCTGGCGGCCAGCACCGCGTCGCCGAACAGGAACGGCCCGGCGAGGATGGCCCAGAAGCCGGCCATGGACCAGCGCCGCTGGCGCAGGTTGAGCAGCGCCGCGTACAGCAGGAAGGCGCCGAGCAGGGCGTAGACGTGGGTGAGTTTCAGCATGCGGGTTCGCGGTCGGTGCCGGTCGAGGCGCGCGCGCGCCGCTCGAGCCGGCGCTGGAAATGGACCAGCCGCAGCGCATGGATCACGAAGGCCGCGATGGCGGTCGGCAGCGCCCACAGCGCGATCGCGAGCGGTTCGAGTTCGATGCCGTGCTGGGCGTAGAAGCCCTGGATCAGCAGCACCGCACCGAGCGCGATGAACACGTCCTCGCCGAAGAACAGGCCGATGTTGTCGGTGGCGGCGGCCATCGCATCGACCTCGTGGCGGGCGGTCGCAGCGAGCGGGCCGGTGCTGCGTTCGGCAGCGGCCTGACTCATCGGCGCGACCAGTGGCCGCACGGTCTGGGCGTGACCGGCGACATTGGTGAGGCCGAGCATCGACAGGATCTGGCGCAGCGCGAGGTAGCTGGTGAGGAAGCGCGTCAGCGTGAGGCCGCGGAACCCGGCGATCCAGTCGCGCGCGCGTTCGCGCAGGCCGCAGTGTTCGAGCAGGCCGATCACCGGCAGCGTCATCACCATGAGCAGCAGCGCGCGATTGCCGACAAAGGCGTTGCCGAGCATGGCCAGCAGGTCGCCGATGCCCATGCCGGCCGCCAGGCCGCTGACGATGCCGGCGACGACCACCACGAACACGGGGTTCAGGCGCAGCACGAAGCCGATGACGACGCTGGCGACGCCAAGCAATGGCCAGTAGTTCATGTGTCGATCCTTGCATGGCACGCGCAGATGGAGACGCCGGCCGCACCCAGGCTCTCGCGCAGGCGTGCGGCGAAGCGCGCCGCATCGGGCCGGTCGCCGTGCACGCACAGCGTGTCGGCGCGCAGTTGCAGCAGGCTGCCGTCGTCAGCCATGACGCGGCCGTGGGTGGCGATCGCCAGCCCCTGCGCCACGGCCGCGTCGACGTCGTCGATGACCGCGCCGGCCGCGCGGCGCGGCAGCAGCGTGCCATCGGCGCGATAGCGGCGATCGGCGAAGGCCTCGTGGGCGACCTTGAGCCCTAGCGCGGCGCCGGCACGCGGCAGCGCGCTGCCGGCGAGGCCGACGAGGACGAGCGCCGGATCGAACGCATGCACGGCGCCGGCGATCGCGGCGGCGAGGTCGGCGTCGCGCGCGGCCATGTTGTAGAGCGCGCCGTGCGGCTTGACGTGATGCAGCACCTGGCCGGCGGCACGCGCGAACGCGGCGAGCGCGCCGATCTGGTACAGCGTGAGCGCATGCGCCTCGGCGGCGCCGATCTGCATCTCGCGGCGACCGAAGCCCTGCAGGTCGGGCAGGGCGACATGGGCACCGATCGCCACGCCATGCCGCGCTGCGAGCGCCACCGTGCGTTGCATCGTGTCGGCATCGCCGGCGTGGAAGCCGCAGGCGATGTTGGCCGAGCTCACCTGCGCGAGCACGCCCGCGTCATCGCCCATCCGCCAGGCGCCGAAGGATTCACCGATGTCACTGTTGAGGTCGATGCGCAGCGTCATGGCAGTCGGGCGGCGATGGCCTGTTGCAGCCGGGAGAGTTCACGTTCGCGCTCAAGATAGCGGTTCTGCGCCTCGTCGAGGTCGATTTCGACGAAGTGGAGCGGATCGCCCGGCCCGCGCTGGGCCAGCCGGGGCAGATCGATCGCCGCCACCTGGCCGATGCGTGGATAGCCGCCCGTGACCGGGTGCTCGGCCATGAGCACGATCGGTTGGCCGCCGGTCGGCAGTTGCACGGTGCCGAAGGCGCAGGGCTCGCTGGCGAGTTCGAGCGGCCGCTCGAGCGCCAGCCGCGCGCCGTCGAGGCGGTAGCCGACGCGATTGGAGGCGGCGCCGATGCGGAACCTCGTGCCGTACAGCGCCGCGCGCGAGGGACCGTCGAGCGCGCCGAAATGGTGGCCGCGGATGAGGCGCAGCGGCTGGCTCGGATCGACGTCGAACCACGGTCGCGGATCGAGCGACCAGCGTGCGCGCGGGGCACTGCTGGCGACGAACAGCAGCGAATCGCCTTGCTGCAGCGGCGCACCGAAGCCGGCATTGAGGTCGGTGGCACGCGAACCGAGCAATGGCTTGCAGCGCAGGCCGCCCGCCACCGCGAGGCTCAGTCGCTGGCCGCACCGGGCGCGGCCGCAGTCGAGGACCGCGCCGGCGGTGACCGGCAGGCGTTGCCATGGCGCCACCGGCACGCCGTCGAGGCAAGCGTCGAAGGGGGCGCCCGTGAGCGCGATGACGGTGTCGGCATCGAAGCGCAGGCGCGGCCCGAGCACGGTGATTTCGAGCGCCGCGGCGTCCTCGTCGTTGCCGACGAGCGCATTGGCCAGGCGGTGCGCGACCCCGTCCATCGGTCCGGCATGGCCGACGCCGAGCGCCGCGTAGCCGTAGCGGCCACGATCCTGCAGCGTGGTCAGGAAGCCCGGCTTGAGGACGGTCAGGCTCATGCCGTGGCCGCCGCCAGGAGGGTGAATTCGTCGGCTTCGATGGCGCGGAACCGCACGCGGTCACCCGGCAGCAGCAGGCTCGGCTGCGCGCGCGCGGGATCGAACAGGCGCAGCGGCGTGCGCCCGATGAGGTGCCAGCCACCGGGCAATTGCGCCGGATAGATGCCGGTCTGGGCGCCGCCGATCGCGACCGAGCCGGCCGGAACGCGCAACCGCGGCTGCGCGCGGCGCGGCATCTGCAGGCCCGGGTCGAGTCCGAGCAGGTAGGGGAAACCCGCGGCAAAGCCGAGCATCGCCACGCGATAATCGCGCCCGACATGGCGCGCGATGACGCTGTCGGCATCGAGCGCGGCATGGGCCGCCACCGCGGCAAGGTCGGGTCCCGATTCGCCGCCGTAGCAAACCGGGATCTCGACCAGACGACCCTCGTCGGCGGCCAGTCGCGGCGGGGTGGCGAATACGGCCTCGAGCGTGCCTGCCAGGTGCCGCCACGGCGGTTCGCCATCGCGACCGGCCCAGAACGGCGCGTCGTAATGCAGGGCCAGCGTGGCGTAGGCTGGGATCAGGTCGATGAGACCCGGCATCTCGACGCGGCGCAACAGCTCGGCCGCGGCATGCACGCGTGCATTGGTGTCGCGATCGATGCCAGCGCCGAAACGCAGCAGCAGGATGTCTTCGCCCAATGGCTCGATCTGGCAGCCGCTGGCGGCGAGCGTCGGCATCAGTCCAGCTGTGCCTGCAGGGCGCCACGCAGGCGCGCCAGCAGCGCGTCACGCGCCGCGGCTTCGTAGGCGATCGGCGTGCCCTGTCCCCACACCGGCCGCGGCCAGGCGCAATCGTGTGCGTAGCGCGCGATCAGGTGCACGTGCAGCTGCGGCACGAGATTGCCGAGCGCAGCGATGTTGAGCTTGTCCGGCTGCAGCAGGGTCTCCCAGGCACGCCCGACCGCGGTGATTTCATCGAGCAGGGTGCAGCGGTCATCGCGGTCGAGGTCGATCAGCTCGCGCGCGCCGGCGATGCGCGGCACGAGCAACAGCCACGGAAAACGCGCGTCGTCGAACAGGCGCAGCTGCGACAGCGCGAGGTCGCCGACCGGATGGCTGTCGGCGGCCAGGCGCGCGTCGAGCACGAAGCTCATGCGCCACCGCACAGGTGGCGGGCGAAGAAGTCGAGCGTGCGCTGGCGCGCCAGATGCGCACTGTCGGCGTGGTAGTACTCGGCGCTGCCATCGCGGTCGAACGCATGCCGGGCCCCGGGATAGACGAAGATCTCGGCCTGCGGCCAGGCCTCGCGATGACGCGCGATGGCCGCCGGCGGGATCGAGTCGTCGCGCGCACCGAAGTGGAACATCAGCGGTGCCTGGGCCGCTTCGTCCATGACGCGCACGTTGCGGCTGCCGTAATAGCTCACGGCCGGCAGCGCGAGGCGGGTTGCCGCGAGCAGGGCGATGCTGCCGCCCCAGGAAAACCCGACGCAGCCGATGCGGCCTGCCGAGGCGATCGCTTCGGCGGCACTGGCGACGTCCTCGACGGCCAGTTCGAAGCCGACCTCGCCGACCAGTTGCCGGCCACGACGGGTCGACTCCTCGTCGTAGCCGAGCGCCACGTCGCGCTCGACGTGATCGAAGAACACGGGGGCGATTGCGGTGTAGCCGGCCTCGGCAAAGCGCTCCACCACCGAATGGACCCACGCATTGATGCCGTAGATCTCATGCACGACCACGATGCCGCCGCGTGGCGTGCCGCTGGGCTTGGCCAGATAGGCACCGATGCACTGCATGCGCGAGGTGTTGAGGTTGATGCTCTGGCCCATGACTGCTCCACTGGCAATCCGGCAAGCCTATGCGGCGCTGCTCAGCTGTCAATGGTGGCCGTGGCCTGGTAGCGGCGCACGCAGTTGCGGCCGGCCCGCTTGGCCATGTACAGGGCCTGGTCGGCGGCGCCGAGCAGGGCGGCCGCATCGACCCTGCCGCCGAGGTCGGCCACGAAGGCGATGCCGATGCTGATGGTGGCGACGCTGTCCAGTTGCGGGGCCAGTCGGGCCAGCTCGGCGTTGACGCGCTCGCGCAGGCGTTCGGCCAGCGCCAGCACCTCGTCGGCTTCGTGGCGGCAGACGATGGCGACGAATTCCTCGCCGCCGTAGCGGCCGACGATGTCGTCGGAGCCCAGCGCCTCGCGCATCGAAGCCGTGCCGGTGATCAGCACCTGGTCACCGAACAGGTGGCCATGGCCGTCGTTGATGCGCTTGAAGTGGTCGAAGTCGATGAGCATCAGCGCCAGCGAGTGCTCGTCGGCGGTGCAACCGAGCAGGCGCTCCTCGAGGCAGTGCAGCAAATGACGCCGGTTGGCGACCTGGGTCAGCGGATCGGTGGTGGCCGCGCGCAGCAGGTCGCTGGCCTGGGCCCGCAGCGTGGCATTGGCGGTATCGAGCGCCAGACGCTGGTGTTCGATTTCGGTGTTGCGCGCCGCCAGCTCGCGGTTGAGGCGGCGCACCGCGCGATGGCGCCAAACCAGCACGCCCAGGCCGAGCGCGAGGCTGGCCAGCACGATCGCGAACAGGTCGCGGACGAGGGCCTGGCGCTCGATGCGCACGGCCTGCAGCTCGTTGTCCTTGGCCAGCAGCGTGACCCGGTGCTCGGCCTCGGCGCGCTCGCGGCTGACTTCGAGCATGGCGAGCTGGCGGCTGGCGCGGATCCCGCTGAGCTCTTCCCGCGCCTGGGCGTACTTGTGCGCGTAACGCAGCGCCTCCTCGGGTTTGTCTTCGCTGCGCGCGAGTTGCTCGCGCAGCGCATACGCCTGGGCCAGTTGGGTGCGCAGGCGCGTGCCTTCGAGGCCGGCAATGGCATCGTCGATGAGCTGGCGAGCCTGCGCGGTGTCGCGGTGGAGCAGGGCCGCTTCACTCAGGTGCAGCAGCGAGCGTGCGACGATTTCGCGCTGGCGCAATTCGCGGCCAAGGGCGAGTGCCTGTTGCAGGTGGGTGGTGGCGGCTTCGTCCTCGCGCAGGCCGAGCAGGGCGCGGCCGAGCTCGAGGTGGTCGAGTCCCTGGTGGGGAAGGTCGTCGAGCGCGGTGTCGATGGCCAGTGCCTCGCTGGCGGCGGCGCGTGCCTTGGTGTACTCGCCCAGCTCGTTGAGCAGGCTACTGTAGGAGCCGATCAGCGTCGAATACGACGATGGCGGCGCGCCACGTTGCTCGGCCGCTGCCAGCGCCTTCTCGAAATAGCCGCGCGATGCGGTGCCATCCTCGATGTCGCGGTAAAGCAGGCCGAGGTTGCGGTAAATGTGGTCGATGCGATCGCCGGGGTTGGTCAGGGCCTCGAGCTGCACCTCGAGGGCCTTGGCGAAATCGCCACGGTCGCGCAGCACGGTGCCCAAATCGGTCAGCGCGCGCGCCTGGCCGGTGCGATCGCCGGCCTCGGCGAACAGTTCGCGGGCGCGTTCCTGGTGGGCGATGGCGGTGTCGAGGTGCCCGCGGCGCCGCTCGAGGATGCCGAGCATGTTCTCGGCCTGGCCCTGCGCGAGCGGATCGTGCAGCCGCTGGCCGAGCTCGGCCGTGCGCTGCGCGTGAAGCAGGGCATTGTCGTAGTCACCGAGCGCGGTCGCGCTGCGACCGAGCATGGTATGGAGCGCCAGCACCGCAGCGTGGTCGCCGCGCCGCTCGGCGATCGCGAGCGCGCGTTCCCAGGCGCGGTCGGCGACGACGGGCACGTCCAGCGAGGCCGCGAGGTCGCCGATGTTGTCGAGCAGAATCTGCTGCGCCGCGCTGCCGCCGATGGCGCCGGCCAGCCCCACTGCGAATTCGCCGCCCAGCCGGGTCTCCAGCGCCGCCATCAGCGCGCGGCTGCCACGGGCGAGCTCGGCGCGCGGGTAGTCGTCGGCGTGCGCGCTCAACGCAGCCGCGGCGCCGCACGCAGCGACGCACAGGACGCACCGCAGCAGGAGTCGGTGCGCGGAAGACCGCGTACCAGCGTAGGACAGGCTCATGGAGTGACCGCGGCACCGCATACGACGCGGTGGGCCATGTTAACACCGGCTCGTGACCACTACCGGCAACGCCGCTAAACTTTACGATTCCAACATCGTCCCGAGTTCCAATGGCCCGTCGCAACCCGCGGATCGGCTTCGTCAGCCTCGGCTGCCCGAAGGCGCTGGTCGATTCCGAACGCATCCTGACCCAATTGCGGGTCGAGGGCTATCAGCTCATCGCCGGTCATGCCGATGCCGATGTGGTGGTGGTCAACACCTGCGGCTTCATCGACGCCGCCGTGGCCGAATCGCTCGATGCGATCGGCGAGGCCGTGGCCGAAAACGGCAAGGTCATCGTGACCGGCTGCCTCGGCAAGCGCGCCGACCTGATCCGCGAGACGCATCCGCAGGTGTTGTCGGTGTCGGGGCCGCAGGACTATGCAAGCGTGATGCAGGCGGTGCATGCGGTGCTGCCACCGCGGCACGACCCATTCCTCGACCTCGTCCCGCCGCAAGGCATCAAGCTCACGCCGCGCCACTACGCCTATCTCAAGATCTCGGAAGGCTGCAACCATCGCTGCACGTTCTGCATCATCCCGTCGCTGCGCGGCGACCTCGTGTCGCGGCCGATCGACGAGGTGCTGATCGAAGCCGAAAAGCTCGTCAAGGGCGGCGTCAAGGAACTGCTCGTCGTCTCGCAGGACACCAGCGCCTACGGCGTCGACCTCAAGTACGCCGAGCGTGAATGGCGCGGCAGTGCCTACGCGACGCGCATGCAGGGCCTGTGCGAAGGCCTGGCCGAGCTTGGCGTGTGGACGCGCCTGCACTACGTCTATCCGTATCCGCACGTCGACGACGTGATCCCGCTGATGGCGCAGGGCAAGGTGCTGCCGTATCTCGACATCCCGTTCCAGCATGCGAGCCGGCGCATCCTGCGGCTGATGAAGCGGCCCGGTGACGTCGACAAGGTGCTCGCGCGCGTGCAGTCCTGGCGCCAGGGCTGCCCCGAACTGACGATCCGCAGCACGTTCATCGTCGGCTTTCCCGGCGAAACCGAAGCCGAGTTCGAGGAACTGCTCGACTTCCTGCGCGAGGCGCAGCTCGATCGCGTCGGCGCGTTTGCCTATTCGCCGGTCGCCGGCGCGAGGGCCAACGAACTGCCCGATCCCGTGCCCGAGGAAGTCAAGGAAGAACGCCTGGAACGCTTCATGGAGGTTCAGGCGCAGATTTCGGCGGCGCGGCTGGAGGCGAAGATCGGCACGCGCCAGCGCGTCCTCGTCGACGAGGTCGACGAGTACGGCGCGGTGGCGCGCTCGCGCGCCGATGCGCCCGAGATCGACGGCATCGTGCGCATCGACGACGGCCAGCGGCTCCGGCCCGGTCAGTTCGTCGAGGTCGACATCATCCATGCCGACGAGCATGACCTGATCGGACGACTCGTGACCTGAGCTGCGTTTGCGGCGCCGTCCCTGATGGATATGCAATTAATCCGATGTATATCCAAGAGGGTCTTGCCATGAAAGTCGCGCGTTGGGGCAACAGTCTGGCCGTGCGCTTGCCCGCCGCGGTAGTGGAGGCCATGCAGATCAAGGATGGCGATGACATCGAGATCATCGCGGCGAACGCGAAGATGCTGGCCGTCAACAAGAAGCCCGATTTCGAGGAGTTGCTCGCGCGGGTACGACGCTATCGCGGTCGCATGCCCAAGGATTTCAAGTTCAACCGCGAGGAACTGTACGAGCGTGACCGCTAAGGTCTTCTTCGACAGCAACACGCTTCTCTATCTCGCCACGGATGACGCGGAGAAAGCGCAACGCGCTGAGACTCTGTTGCGTGAGGGCGGCACGATCAGCGTGCAGGTCCTCAACGAGATGAGCCTCGCTTGTCGGCGCAAGTTTCGCATGGCGTGGGACGAAGTCGATGAATTCCTCTCCCCGGTGCGCGCCCGATGTCCGGTTCGCGTCATTGACGAGGAAACCTACGATCTCGGGCGGCGCCTGGCCGAGCGCCATCAGTTCCAGGTCTACGACGCCATGATCGTTGCCGCCGCGCTGCTCGCAGGCTGCGACACGCTGTACAGCGAAGTCATGCACGACGGCTTGCGAGTTGGCCACGACCTGACCATCCGCAATCCATTTCGCCAAGAGTGACGCGAAGGCCGCATGACGACACTCACGCCCGATGCGGCCATCGCCCGCTCCGGTGCGAGCACGCAGCCCAAGCCTGCCGCTCCCGCCACTCCCGCCGCGCCCGAACCAACCTTGCACGCGCCGTTCGAGCCCTGGTCCGCCGAACCGGCACAGCGCGGTGGCCTTGTCCAACGCAGGATGCTGGCCGTCGGCGGAACCCTGGCTCATCCGCTGCTGGCGACCTGGCTCGGCGAGCTTGGAGCACCGCCTGATCTGGCAGCGCTGCAGCGGGCGCTGGATGATGCGCAGGCCGGCGACGGCATCGCGCGGCCGCGGCTGCAGGCGCAGACGCGCGACCTGCTCGCCGACGGCCTGCACTATGAGTCGCGCATCGCCGAACGCGGCATTCTCGCCACGCGCGCAGGCACCGCGCACGATGCATTCAACGCCTTGGTGTGGTTGCGTCACCCCGTCCTCAAGTGGGCCGTCAATGCACGCCAAGTGGCCGACATCGCGCGCGTCGGGGCACGCACGCGCACACGCGGCCAGTGTGCGCTGACCCATTTCGACGAGGCCGGCGCGATCGTGTGGCTCAGCGACGCGGCCTTGCTCACGCTGTGGGACGTCCACGACTGGCATGGCCTGTTCGCGACGCAGGCGTCGGCCTGGGGCAGGTCGATGGCGGTCACGGTGTTCGGCCACGCGCTGGTCGAGCACGTGTGGCATGGCCACGACCTGCCGGTGGCCAAGGCGATCGCGGTACGGGTGCCGGCATCGGTCCTGGCTGCGGCGACGATCGGGGCCGGCGCGCTGCTGCCGAGCCTGCCGTGCGGCGAGGCGGCGTTGGCGGCGGCGATTGCCGATGGGCGCCTGCTGGCCGATCCGCAGGAGCTGCGGCCGCTGCCGCTGGCCGGCATTGCCGGCTGGCACGCTGGCAGTGCGCAGGCGGACTTCATCGCTGCCGCGCCGTGTTTCCGGCCGCTGCGCGCGGGGCGGTGCTATCCGGCGGCGTTCGCGCTCGGCGCCGGCTGACGGCGCGGCGGCGGGAACTTTCGCGGCGCCTTGCGGTATCTTTCCGCGCCCGCGACGTGGCGCCGGCTCGCTTTGGTCCGCGCGCGGGATTCGTTCGTTTCGATGTGGCCGTGCCATCAGGCGCGCTGCATCGCCTTGCAGACAGGATGCGTGGACAACGATGATCGAGACTCGCGAACTCAGCAAGCGTTACGGCGACTTCACCGCCGTCGATGCGATCAGTTTCAAGGTGGAGCCCGGCCAGGTACTCGGCTTCCTCGGCCCCAACGGCGCCGGCAAATCGACCACGATGAAGATGCTGGCCGGTTTCCTCGCTCCGACCGCGGGCAGCGCCAGCGTGGCCGGCTTCGATGTCGAGCGGCAGCCGCTCGAAGCCAAGCGGGTGCTCGGCTATCTGCCGGAAGGCGCGCCCAGCTACGGCGAGATGACGGTGCGCGAGTTTCTCGACTTCATCGCCCGCGTTCGCGGCTTGCATGGTGAGGCCGGCGAACGGCGCAGCGACGATGTGATTGCGCGCCTGCACCTGGAGCCCGTGCTCGAACAGCCGATCGACACGCTGTCGAAGGGTTTCAAGCGTCGCGTCGGCCTGGCTGGTGCGATCCTGCACGATCCCAAGGTGCTGATCCTCGACGAGCCGACCGACGGCCTGGATCCGAACCAGAAACAGGAAGTGCGCAGCCTCATCAACTCGATGGCGCGCGACAAGACCATCATCATCTCGACCCACCTGCTGGAGGAAGTCCACGCGGTGTGCACGCGCGCGATCATCATCGCCGCTGGCCGCATCCTCGCCGATGCCACTCCCGCCGAGCTCGAAGCGCGCTCGCGTTACCACCAGGCGGTGTCGTTGACCGCAGCCAACCTGGAGGAGGCCAAGGCCGCACTGGCCAGGGTCGGTGACATCGCCTCGATCGAGGTCGATCCGCAGGACAACCGCATCACGGCCTTCCCCAAGCCCGGCCGGCAGATCTTCGTGGCGGTGAGCGATGCGCTCAAGGCGCAGCAGGTGGCCGTGCGCGAGCTGGCGCTGGAAGGCGGTCGCCTCGACGAGGTGTTCCGCACCATCACCCAGGGCGCGAGCGGCGCGGAGGTGCGCTCATGAGCGGCACCATGACCATCTACCGGCGCGAGTTGCGCAGCTACTTCGCCACCCCGGTGGCCTACGTGTTCATCGTCATCTTCCTGTTGCTGTCGGGTGCCTTCACGTTCTACCTCGGCGGCTTTTACGAGCGCGGCCAGGCCGACCTGCAACCGTTCTTCACCTTCCACCCGTGGCTCTACCTGTTCCTCGTGCCGGCGGTGTCGATGCGGCTGTGGGCGGAGGAACGCAAGAGCGGCACCATCGAGCTGCTGCTGACCCTGCCGGTGACGATGTGGCAGGCGGTGGTCGGCAAGTTCCTCGCCGCGTGGACCTTCATCGCGCTGGCGTTGGCGCTGACCTTTCCGATCTGGCTGACGGTGAACTATCTGGGCGATCCCGACAATGGCGTGATCGCCGCGAGCTATCTGGGCTCGCTGCTGATGGCCGGCGCCTTCCTTGCCATCGGTTCGTGCCTGTCGGCGGCCACGCGCAATCAGGTGGTCGCCTTCATCCTGACCGTGGTGGTGTGCTTCGTGCTGCTGCTGGCCGGCTATCCGCTGGTGCTGGAGGCGATCGGCGCGATCGCGCCGCAGGGCGTGGTCGATGCGGTCGCGGGACTCAGCTTCCTCACCCATTTCGAGTCGATCGGCAAGGGCGTGATCGACCTGCGCGACCTCATCTATTTCGTGCTCATGATCCTGTTCTGGCTGTATGCGACGGCGATCGTGATCGACATGAAGAAAGCGGCCTGAGGAGGGACTGACGATGGCATTCAATCGCAAGGCGCTGTCGGGCTCGGCCCTCATCGTGCTCGGCGTGCTGCTGGTGGCCGTGCTGCTGCTGGTCAACGTGCTGTTTCGCGGGGCGCGGCTGGACCTGACCCAGGGACACCTGTACACGCTGTCGGCCGGCACGCGCAACATCCTCAAGTCGATCGACGAGCCGATCAACCTCTACTTCTTCTATTCCGACAAGGGTTCGCAGGACATTCCACAGGTGCGCAGCTATGCGGCGCGCGTGCGCGAGATGCTGCAGGAGATGGCGGCACATGCGGGCGGCAAGCTCAAGCTGCATGTGATCGACCCGGTGCCGTTTTCCGAGGACGAGGACCGTGCCTCGAGCATGGGCCTGCAGTCGATTCCGGTGTCGGCCGCGGGGGACAAGATCTTCCTCGGCATCGCCGGCACCAACTCGACCAACGGCCAGGCGGCGATTCCATTCCTGCAGCCCGACAAGGAAGCCTTCCTCGAATACGACATCGCCAAGCTCATCCACGAACTCGAGGTGCCGCACAAGCCCGTCGTCGGCTTGTTGTCGGGCCTGCCGCTGGCTGCGCGCTTCGACCCGGCGACGCGGCAAATGCGCCAGCCATGGGCGGTCGACCAGCAGTGGACCCAGTTGTTCGACGTGCGCAATCTCGATGCGGCCACGCTCAAGACGATCGACAAGGACATGAACGTCGTCATCGTCGTGCATCCCAGGCAGTTGTCCGACGATGCGCAGTTTGCGATCGACCAGTTCGTGCTGCGTGGCGGCCACCTGCTCGTGTTCGTCGATCCGATGGCCGAACTCGACGACAGCGGCGCCGATCCGAGCAACCCGATGGCGGCGATGATGGCCGATCATTCGTCGGACCTGCCGCGGCTGTTCAAGGCCTGGGGCGTCGAATACGACCCGCACCAGGTCGTGCTCGACCGCTCGCGCGCATTGGCGATCAGCATGGGTGAGGGCCAGGCGCCGGTGCGCCACCCCGGCATCCTCGGCTTGGCTGCCGCCGACTTCAATCACGATGACGTGGTCACGGCCAGCCTCAACACGATCAACGTGAGCACGGCCGGCCACTTCGACCTCGCCAAGGGCGCGGTCGACGAGAAGCTCGAGCCGCTGATCCAGACCTCCTCCGATGCGATGAGCGTGTCGGTGGATCGGCTGCGCATGCTCGCCGATCCGTCGACCCTGCTCGCCGACTACAAGCCCGCCGGCAGCCCCTTGCTGATCGCCGCGCGCCTGACCGGCACGCTCAAGACGGCGTTTCCCGAACGCCATGGCGAGGGCACGCTGGCCAGCTCGAGCGGACAGTCGCAGGTCGTGCTGGTGGCCGATACCGATCTGCTCAGCGACCGCATGTGGGTGCAGGTGCGCTCCTTCCTCGGCCAGACGTTGATGAATGCGTTCGCCAACAACGGTGATTTCGCCGTCAATGCGGTCGACAACCTGGCCGGCTCGGGTGATCTCATCGCGATCCGCGGCCGCGCCACCTCGCAGCGGCCGTTCAGCACGGTCGAGGCGATCAAGCGCAGTGCCGACGAACGCTTCCGCGCCAAGGAAAGCGATCTGCAGCGCGAGCTGTCCGACACCGAACGCAAGCTCAGCGAGTTGCAGAGCGCGAAGAGCCAGGACCAAGCGATGGTGCTGTCGAGCGAGCAGAAGACCGAACTCGACAACTTCCTCAAGCGCAAGGTGGAGATCCGCAAGGAGCTGCGCGCGGTGCGGCGCCAGCTCGATGCGCAGATCGAGGTGCTCGGCACCCGCCTCAAGCTCATCAACATCCTGTTGATGCCGCTGCTCGTCACGTTCGGCGCGCTGGCCTATGCCTGGTGGCGCGCGCAGCGCCGCCGCGGCGCCCAGGGAGGACGCCCATGAACCAGAAAACGATCATCTCGCTGGCGCTGCTCGCCGTGATCGCCATCGTTGCGGCCGTCGCGGTGAAACGCCACGAGGCGCCGTTGAGCGAGGTCGCGGCGGGCGACGCCTGGCTTGCGCCGGCGTTGCGCGACCACATCAACGACGTCCGGCAGGTGCTCATCAAGGGTGCCGGCGACAAGGTGCTGGCGACGCTCGTGCGCGGCGACAAGGGCTGGACCCTGGCGCAGAAGGGCGGTTATGCCGTCGACAGCGGCAAGCTGCGTGAGCTGCTGCTCAAGCTCGCCGAGGCCCGACTCATCGAACAGAAGACCGGCGCTGCCGACAAGTACGCGACGCTCGGGGTACAGGATGTCGCTGCCGCCGATGCCAAGGGCGTGCAGATCGAGCTCGATGGCCTGGCCCAGCCGTTCGTGTTGATCATCGGTGACAGCAATCCACGCGGCGGTACCTATGTGCGCCGCGCCGGCGAGGCGCAGAGCTGGCTCACGGGCGCGAGTCTGACCGTGGACCGGGACGCCGCCAACTGGTTGCGCAAGGACCTCGTCTCGCTGCCGGCCACGCGCATCGCCAGCGTCACGCTGACGCCAGGTGAAGGCAAGCCGGTCAGGATCGAGAAGCAGGCCGCGGATGGCGCCGACTTCCATCTGCTCGACGTGCCCAAGGGGCGCGAGCCCGGCGATGCGTTCACGATCAACGCGATCGCCGGCGTGCTCGATGGCCTGCAGCTCGATGACGTGATGCCGGCTGCCGAGGCGCCGGCGCCGGCGCCGGCCGCGGCACGCAAGGCACGCTTCGAGACCGTCGACGGCGTGGTCGTCGAGCTCACGGGTTGGGACCGCGACGGCAAGCATTTCGCCACGCTGACGGCCGTGCTCGATGATGCGGCCGCCGCTCACGCGATCGACGCCGCCCAGGCCAAGGTCAAGGTCGAATACGACAAGGCGGTGGCCGATGCATCCGCGAACGAGGAAGGCGACAAGGCCGGCGAGGCGCCGCTGAAGCCGCTGGCGGTCACCGACCCGGCCAAGGATCGCGCCAACCGCCTGGCGGCGCTCGGCGGCGAGGTTGCCGGCATGAATGCGCGCTTCGGCGGCTGGGCCTTCGTGCTGCCAGCCTACAAGTACGCGAATATCGACAAGTCGATGGCCGACCTGCTCAAACCGCTGGAGCCTGCCACGGCTGCCGGCAAGGCGACGCCGGCCAAGCGCTGAACGACGCGGCGATACCGCCGGGCGCATCCGCACGGGCCGACCGGGCCGACGCCGCGCGCCCGGGCGCGGCGCGGATTCGCATGGAGCGGAATGGCAGCACGTGGCCGGTGCGCGCGGTGCCGGCCATGCCACGACGGCGCCGCATCGCCGGGCGCGCGGTCTGGGCGCTGCGCACGCGTGGGCGTGTCGAATCGGTCGCGGCGCGTAGTTGCCGCGCGGCGGCAACCTGCTAGGCTTGGATCGGTGCCGCCGCTGGGGCGTGGCGGCACGTCACGACACACCACCTGGGGGTTCCATCATGCAGATCTTGCGGCCGGCGCTCGTGAGCGCCGTTGTTGCGTTACTTGTTGCGGGTGCGGGTACGGCGTCGCTGCACGCCCAAGCCGGCGTCGCGAACGGGGCCGGAGCCGATGCGGCGGGGCCGGCAAGCACGTCCACTGCGAGCCACTTCGTGCGCGTGCCGGCGGCGAGCCGGCATCGGCTCGAGCACCTCGCCCTGGCGCCGCGCCATGCGAGCGACTACGGCAGTTACCGCTGGCTCGAACTGGACACCGCGGACTATCAGCGGCTGGTGGCCTCGGGCGAGAGCCATTCCGTCGATGACGATGCGGGATTCGTGCAGATCAACCGCTTCCGTTTCGACCCGCTGCGCGATGGCGCGCCGCCGGCCGGACCGGCCGGCGAGGCCAGTGGCAGCGGCCCCGGCTTCCATCTCGTGCAGTTCCGCGCACCGGTACAGACCGCCTGGTTGTCCGCGCTCGAACAGGCGGGGCTGGAACCGCTGCAGTACTACCCGAGCAACGCCTATCTCGTGTGGGGCGAGCCGGCCGCGGTGGCGCGTGCGCAGAACCTGTCATTCGTGCGCTGGCATGGGGCGGTGCAGCCTGCCTACAAGCCGGCACCCAGCCTCGACTCGCGCAACGGGATGATCGGCAACGTCGATGTGATGTTCTACGACGAGAAGCGCGTCGATGCCACGCTCGCCGCAATCCGCCAGGCCGGCGGCCGCGTGCTGCAGCATTACCCCGCGCAGCCGGACCGCAAGTTCTTCGATGCGATCGTTGAACTTCCGGCCGAAGCGATCGCCGCAGTCGCCGCGCTCGACAACGTGCTGTGGCTCGGCTACCAGGATCCACAGCCGGTGCTCGACGATGAAATGTCGGCGCAGATCATGGCCGGCAATCATCCCGGTGGCGTTCCCGTCGTCGGTTACCAGAGCTACCTCACGGGGCTCGGCTACGACGGCAGCGGCGTGACCTGGGCCATCATCGATACCGGCGTCGACTACGACCATCCCGACCTCGCCAGCCGCATCGTGGGCGGCTACAGCTTTCCGGGCGCCTGCAACCCGGCCGGCCAGCCCGGTTCGGATTGCTCGGGCGGTGGCCATGGCACCCACGTCGCCGGCATCGTCGCGGGCGATGCCACGCTGGGCCTGACCGACACGGCTGGTTTCCTGTACGGACTCGGCATCGCGCCAGGCGCGGGGCTGTATGCGATGAATTCGCTGTCGGCATCGGCCTGGCCGCCTGCGGGCGGATGGCAGGAGCACTCCAAGCGCGCGCTGGCCGGCAACGCCATCGGCGGCAACAATTCCTGGACCACGGGCGAGGGAACGGCTCATGGTTACCAGGCCTCGGAGCGCACCCACGATCTCATGGTGCGCGATGGCAACTTCGACACGACGACCGTCGCCGAACCGTTCATCGAGGTGTTCTCCGCGGGCAACTCGGGCCCTGGCGGCAATACGCTGACCGCGCCCAAGGACGCCAAGAACATCATCGCGGTGGCCGCCTCGATGAACTATCGGGCCGGCAGCATCGACAACATCGCGAGCTTCTCCTCGCGCGGACCGGCGGTCGACGGTCGGCAGATTCCGGTGATCGCCGCGCCCGGCCAGACGATCGCCTCGGCCCGCAATGACCTCGGCGGCAGCTGCACAGGCTCTGGCGCGGACATCCCGGGCACCGGCAGCCCGGCGCGCTACTCGTACTGCTCGGGAACGAGCATGGCGTCGCCGCACGTGGCCGGCGCGGTGGTGCTGCTGAGCGAGTGGTGGCGCACGTTCAACCTCGGTGCCAACCCGAGTCCCGCGATGGCCAAGGCGCTGCTCGTGAACAATGCGGTCGACATGGCCGGCAACACGACCGCGCGCTGGAATGCCGCCGAAGGCTGGGGGCGCGTCAACGTCAACAACATCATCGCGCCCGACGTGCCGGTGGAGTACTGGGACCAGGATCACCTGTTCACGGCTGCGGGGCAGTCGCGCGAGATCACGCTGGGTGTGGCCGACCCGACCAAGCCCGTGCGGATCACGCTGGCATGGACCGATGCGCCCGGCGCGGTCGGCGCCAACCCGGCCCTCGTCAACAACCTTGATCTGACCGTCGCCGACGGCGGCAACACCTACCTCGGCAACGTGTTCAGCAACGGCTGGTCGAGCACCGGCGGCGTGGCCGACAACCGCAACAACCTCGAGAACGTCTTCATCCAGAATCCGAGCGGTGCCGCGCTGACGATCACCGTCACGGCGACCAACCTGCCCGGCGATGGCGTCCCCTACAACGCAACGCCGACCGACCAGGATTTCGCGCTCGTGTGCAGCAACTGCGCACTGTCGGCCGACTTCACCCAGGCGGTGGCGCCATCGAGTCTCGCCGTGTGCGCGCCGGCCACGGCCAATTACACCGTGAACATCGGCTCGCTCCTCGGCTTCACCGCCCCGGTCACGCTCAGCGCGAGCGGCAATCCGGCCGGTACCACGGCAAGTTTCAGCGCCAATCCCGTTACGCCGGCAGGCACCAGTACGCTGACGATCGCCGGTACCGGCGCCGCGGCAGCGGGCAGTTACGTGCTGACGATCGACGGCAATGCGAGTGGCGGCGTGCCCAAGTCGAGCAGCGTGGGACTCAACCTGTTCAGCGCGGCGCCGGCGATCGACGTGCCCACCACGCCGGCCAATGGCGCGTTGAACGTGGCGGCACTGCCGACCTTCACGTGGAGCGCGGCCGCGCAGGCCGGCACGCACGACATCGAAGTGTCGACCGATCCCGGCTTCGGAACCATCGTGGCTTCGGCCAGCGGCCTCACCGGCGCGAGCTGGACGCCATCGACTGCATTGGCCACCAGCACCGCGTATTACTGGCGCGTGCGGGCCAGCAACACCTGCGGCAGCGGTTCCTGGTCGGGCGTCTCGGTGTTCACCACCGTGGCGGCGCCGGGCGATTGCGGGCCGGGCACGACGGCCAACGTGCTGCTCAACGAGACCTTCGAAAGCGGGCTCGGAGCATGGACCACCCCACCGGGCACGGGCACCAACACCTGGGCGATTTCCACGGCCAACCCGCAGGGCGGTGCGCAGCACGTACGTGGCGTCAACACCGCAACGGTCACCGACCAGCGTCTGGTGTCGCCGGCCATCATGTTGCCGACCGGCCAGAATCCGATCGTGCTCAAGTTCGACCATGTGCCGAACCTCGAGAACAGCGGTGCGACCGCGTGCTATGACGGCGGCATCCTCGAAGTGAGCAGCGACGCGGGCGCCAACTGGACGCAGGTCGGCAATGCGGATCTGCTGGTGGGGCCGTACGTGGGCAGCATTTCGGGCAGCTACAGCAACCCGCTCGCGGGCCTGCAGGCATGGTGCAGCGTCACCACGACCACCTACCGGCAGACGATTGCGGACCTCAGCAGCCGCGCCGGACAGACGGTGCAGTTGCGCTGGCGCATCGGTACCGACAGTTCGGTCGGGCGTCCGGGCTGGGACGTCGACAACGTGGTCGTGCAGAGCTGCCAGGCCGCGGGCGCGCCCGACATCGATGTCGCTCCGGCGGCGCTGGCCAGCACGCAGGAACCCGACAGCACGACCACGCAAAACCTGTCGATCGGCAATGCCGGCAGCGCGACGCTGCTGTGGTCGGTCGCCGAAGACGGCGGCGCAGGTTGTGCAGCGCCCAGTGACGTACCGTGGTTGTCGCTGTCACCGACCAGCGGCAGCACACTGGCCGGTGGCAGCACCAATGTGACGGTGACACTGGATTCGACCGGGCTTGCGGACGGCGCCTACACCGCCAACTTGTGCATCAACAGCAACGATCCCGACGCAGGGCCCGGCAACGGCACGGCGCAGGTGATCGTGCCGGTATCGCTGACGGTGTTTGCGGACCGGATCTTCGTCGACGGTTTCGACCTGCCCTGACGTGCCAGCGGCAGGGAGCGCGCGACAACGGCCACGGATGGCCGCTTGTGCGGGCTCGGCAAGACCTTGCAGTGGCACGACGCACGAGCGCAGGTGCCGCACGCAGCGGCGGGAGTCATCCGGTGGTGATTCCCGCCGAGCGCAGTGGGACAGGGCAGTGGATGGCGCTGCGCTCGGCGCCGGCTGCGGCCGGCGGCGCGCGTAGCGGCGGCGAGGGGCGATCAGCCCAGTTCGATGCAGTCGAAGCCGACTTCGGGATCGACGTCGGCGGCGTAGTCGACATCATCGCGCGCGAAGCCGAACAGGCGCAGGAAATCGCGCTTGTAGTTCGCGTAGTCGCTCAGTTCGAACAGGTTGGCGGTCGTCACCTGCGGCCATAGGTCCTTGCAGGCCTGCTGCACGTCGTCGCGCAGTTCCCAGTCGTCGAGGCGCAGCCGCTGCTCGTCGTCGAGCGCCGGCGGCGTTCCATCGGCACGGTACAGGCGCTCGCGCAGCAGCCGATCGAGCTGGTCGATCGTGCCTTCGTGCAGGCCCTTTTCCTTCATCACCTTGAATACCAGTGCGATGTAGAGCGGCATCGCCGGAATCGCCGCGCTGGCCTGGGTGATGACCGACTTGAGGACGGCCACGTTGGCGTGGCCGCCATGAGTCGCCAGCCGCGCATCGAGCCGGCGCGCAGTCGCGTCGAGATCGGCCTTGGCGCGGCCGAGGGCACCGTGCCAGTAGATCGGCCAGGTGATCTCGGTGCCGATGTAGCTGAAGGCGACCGTGCGTGCGTTCGCGGCGAGCACTCCGGCGCGATCGAGGGCGTCGATCCACAGTTCCCAGTCCTGACCGCCCATGACCGCGACGGTGTCGTCGATCTCCGCTTCGGTGGCGGCTTCGATCGTGGCCGTCACGATCGTGTCCTTGTTGGTGTCGATCGCGGTCGAGGTGTAGGCGCTGCCGATCGGCTTGAGCGCCGAGCGCCTGACTTCGCCGCTGCCGGGCATCTTGCGTGCCGGCGCGGCGAGCGAATACACGACGAGGTCGACCTTGCCGCCCATCTCGTTGCGGATGAGGTCGATGACCTTGTCGCGCGCGGCGTCGGAGAAGGCGTCGCCGTTGATCGAGCGGCTGTACAGGCCCGCGGCCTTGGCGGCGCGATCGAACGCTGCCGAGTTGTACCAGCCGGCGCTGCCGGGTTTGCTCGCGGTGCCGGGCTTTTCGAAGAACACGCCGAGCGTGTTCGCGCCGAAGCCGAACGCGGCGCTGATGCGTGCGGCCAGGCCATAGCCGGTCGAGGCGCCGATCACGAGCACGTTCTTCGGGCCGTCGTGGCGCACGCCGCGCGCGCGCGTGGCCGCGATCTGATCGAGCACGTTGAGCTCGCAGCCACGTGGATGCGTGGTGATGCAGATGAAGCCGCGGACTTTGGGCTGGATGATCAAGGGCGGTCACCGGTGGTGGTGGAAACCGCGGATTCTAGCAGCCGCACGCCGCTGTCATGCCGCGTCGGGATGGCGTTCCAGCCAGCGCGCCAGCCGCGCTTGGTAGTCGGCCAGCGCCTCGGCATAGGTGTCCTGCACGCAGCACTCGCAACCGCTGTCGCAGCAGTCGCCGGGCAGCGGGCGCTCGGGCGGCACGGGCCGCGGGTCGGGATCGCGATCGATCATGGCCGGGCGAGTATGCAGCGCAGGCACTGCGCCAACATGAACGCGCAGGAACCCGCAGTGACCTCGTTGCAGCCGGCGATTGCGTTGTCGCCGTGGCGACGCCACATTGTCGCGCATCGGGTGTTGCCGTCGCCAATGCGCGGCCACACCCGCACGCTGCGGCGGAGGTCCGCATTCGGTGCCCACTCGCACATCCCGATACGATCGCTTGCCGCGCGAGCGGCTCGACACGCTGTTGCGCAAGATCCGCGCCTGCACGGTGTGCGCGCCGTACCTGCCACTGGGCCCGGCGCCGCTGCTGCAGGCCGGCACGACCGCGCGGCTCCTCATCGTGAGTCAGGCGCCAAGCGCCAAGGCGCACCTGGCAGGCATCCCGTGGCATGACGCGAGCGGGCGCAGGCTGCGCGCTTGGCTCGGCGTCGACGACGCCGTGTTCTACGACCCCGCGCGCGTCGCGATCGTGCCGATGGGCTTTTGTTACCCGGGACGCGGCCCGCATGGTGATCTGCCGCCGCGACCCGAATGCGCACCGCTGTGGCACGACCGCGTGATGGCGCAGCTGCCGCAGGTGCAGCTCACGTTGCTGATCGGCGCCTGGGCCCAGCGCCATTTCCTCGGCGACGGCGCACGCCTGGGCGTCACCGAGACAGTGGCTGCATTCACGCGTGGCGAGTCGCCGTTGCTCGCGCTGCCGCATCCATCGCCACGCAATACCGCGTGGTTCCGGCGCCACCCCTGGTTCGAGCACGAGCTGCTGCCGTTGCTGCGGCGGCGCGTCGCCACCGTGCTCGACCTTTCCGTACAAGGAGCATCGACCATGGCCACCAGAAAATCCGCCAAGCACGACATCGTGCTGCAGCGCGCCTATGAGGAACCGACCCCGCACGACGGCTATCGCGTGCTCATCGACCATTTCTGGCCGCGCGGCCGCAGCAAGGACGTGCTCAAGCTCGATGAATGGGCCAAGGACATCGCGCCCACTGCCGAGCTCATCCACTGGTACGGGCACGTGCCCGAGCGCTGGCCCGAGTTCCAGCGTCGCTACATGGCCGAGCTGGCCGAGCCTGCGCAGCAGGCGCGCCTGCACGCGCTGCTCGAGGCCGCGGGCAAACAGCGCCTCACGCTCGTCTATGGCGCGCGCACCGAGACCCAGAACCAGGCCGTGGTGGTGCGCGAGGCGCTGCTCGCACTGCGGTGATGACGGCTTGGCGCGATTGCGCATCGGACATGCGCAATGCGTCCGCAAGCAAACGGCGGGTGCCGCGGCAGTGCTAGAGTCATGCGCTGCCAGTCGTCATGGGGATCGTCGCGATGGACAGGTTTTACCCGATCGGAACGCCGGGCCAGCCGTGGGGCGACGCCGAGCGCGCGCAGTGGCTGGCCAGCCAGCGCCGCCAGCGCAGCTATTTCGATGAAGTCGTGCCTGCGATCGAACGCCTGCGCGGCGAACATGAGGTCGGTGAGTATGGTGTGCTCGACTACGCCGGACAGCGCTTCGCGCTGCATGCGATCCGCAACCGTGGCTGGGATCCGGCGCTGCCCTGTGCATTGGTGACCGGTGGCGTGCACGGTTACGAAACGAGCGGCGTGCACGGCGCACTGCAGTTCGCGCAAAGCCATCTGCGCGACTACGCGGGGCGGCTCAACGTGCTCGTCGCGCCTTGCATCAGCCCGTGGGCCTATGAGCGCGTCCATCGCTGGAACCCGCAGGCGATCGACCCCAACCGTTCGTTCCGCGAACCGAGCCCCTGCGCGGAATCGGCCGCGCTGCTGGACCTCGTGGCGCCGTTGCGCCAGCACTGTCTCGTGCACATCGACCTGCACGAAACCACCGACAGCGACGAAACCGAGTTCCGCCCGGCACTGGCGGCGCGTGACGGCAAGGCCTTCGAGCCCGGCACGATCCCCGACGGTTTCTACGTGGTCGATGACACCGAGCGACCGCAGCCTGCGTTCCAGGATGCAATCATCGCAGCGGTCGGGCAGGTGACGCATATCGCGCCCGCCGATGCGAACGACGAGATCATCGGTTCGCCCGTGGTCGCACCGGGCGTGATCCGCTACGCGCTGCGCGAGCTGGGTCTGTGCGCCGGCATCACCGCGGCACCGTACCGGTCGACGACCGAGGTGTACCCCGACAGCCCGCGGGCCACGCCGGCGCAGTGCAATGCCGCCCAGGTGGCCGCGGTGCGGGCCGCACTCGATTTCGCGCTGGCCCATCGGGCCTGAACGCGCGCGGCGCCGCCAGTTCGCCCCGCGCATGCGTTAACCTTGGCGGCTCGCCACCCGCAGATGACCGCCCATGGCCGACCCACGCCTCGAATCCTGCCTTGCGCTGCACCGCGCCAACCATCTTGGCGAGGCCGAAGCCGGCTATCGCCAGTGCCTGGCCGCCGGCATCGACGCCGCGCTGCCGCTGTCGGGGCTGCTGCTCCAGCAGGGGCGCCACGCCGAAGTGGTCGATCTGCTCGAGCCGCGGTGCACGACGCGCGTCGACAACGCCAACATGGCGATCAACCTGTCGATCGCGTTGCGCAAGACAGGTCGCAACGATGACGCCCTGCGCCATGCGCGGCAGGCCAGCGAGCTGGCGCCGCAGCAGCCGGCGGCGTGGAACGCGCTGGGCCTGGCCCAGCTCGAGAGTGGTGCTGTCGCCGACGCACTGCATGCGTTCGACCGTGGTCTGGGCCTGGCACCGGGTCACACTGCGCTCGAACTGCATCGCGCCAAGGCCTTGCGCCGGCTCGACCGGCATCGCGAGGCGATCGCGGTGCTCGAGCGCGTGGTCGGCGCTGCGCCGGACCTGCTCGAAGCCTGGCGCGATCTGACGTCGGCACGCAATGCGCTGGGCTTGTACCCGGCCGCGCTCGACAGCGCGACGAGCGCCTTGCGGCTGGCGCCGAACGATCTGGATGTCGCACTCGAGCACGCCGTTGCCCTGCTCAATGCGGGCCAGACCGGCAACGCGATCAAGCGTCTGGAGAAGCTCGAGGCCGATCCGCAGACGTGGATGTGGCTGGCTCAGGCGCGCCTGCGCGACAACGACGTGGCCGGAGCGCGCGCCGCCTACGAACGGGCGGCCACGCACGATCCCGACAATCCGTTCATCCGTCACTTTCTTGCCGCGATCGATGGTCACTTGCCCGAGGCCGTGGAGACCGACTACATCCGCAAGCTGTTCGACGATTTCGCGCCGCGCTTCGAATCGACGCTGGTCGACGCGCTGGCCTATGGCACGCCGAAAACGATCGCGCAGTTTCTCGAACGCAGCGGCGTCACCAGCGCGCAGGAAGTCCTCGATCTGGGCTGCGGCACCGGACTCATGGCTGCCGAATTGGCCGCGCCGGGGCGCAACATCGATGGCCTGGACCTGTCCGAGCGCATGCTGACCCAGGCCCGTGCCAAGGGCATCTATCGCGCGCTGCATGCAGCCGAACTGCTCGAGTTCCTGCGCGGCAGCGAGCAGCGCTGGGATCTCGTGCTGGCGGCCGACGTATTCGTCTACGTCGCCAGGCTCGAACCGGTGTTCGCGGCCATCCACGACCGCCTCGCCGTGGGTGGGCATTTCGTGTTCTCGGTCGAATCCAGCGATGGCGCCGACACGCAGTTGCCGCCGCAAACCGGGCGTTACCGCCACGCACCCGATCAGCTCGAGCAGCAGTTGCTCGCGGCCGGTTTCAGCGACGTGCGGCGCGAACCCTTGACCGTGCGCATGGAGGTGGGCCAGCCCGTGCGCGGTGAAATCATGCTGGCGCGCCGCGGCGACTGAAGCGGCGCGCGCGACAGCGGGGTCGACGCTGCCGCGGCGTGTGGTCGACAGCCAGTCATTGCAGGCGCCGCGCCGCTGCCGCCGTTCCATCGCTGCAAGGCGTCGCCGTGCTCAGCGCGGCGCGCGGCGGGTCGCCAGCACGCCGTCGAGCGCGCGTTCGCAGGCGAAGCCGGCCCTGGTCAGCCGCCGCGCCACTTCGCCGGGCAGGTCGCGGCCACCGCGTCGGCTATTGGGCGCGCCGGTGTAGTGGAACAGGCGGCCTCGCGGGCGCAGCACGCGCGCGAGGGCATCGTAGAAGGCCTGCGCATACAGTTCGCCGGCGATGCCGAAACGTGGCGGATCGTGCAGCACCGCATCGAACGACGCGGCGGGCAGGTCGCCGATGTGGGCAGTGACGTCACCGTGCATGAGTTGCAGGCGATCGGCGAGCGCCGCGTCGCATGGATCGGGCGACCACGGGTTGAGCGTGCGCAGCCACAGCACGTCGGCGTTCTTTTCGAACGAGACGATGCGCGTCGCGCCCGCTTCGATGGCGGCGCAGGCGAAGTAGCCGAGGCCGCCGCAGGTGTCGAGGATGACCTTGCCGCGCGGCGCCACCAGGGCCGCCTTGCGCTGGGCGTCGGCATACGGCGACAGCTCGGCGCTCGGCAGCATCTTGATGCCATCGATCTCGAAGGTCGGCGCGCCCCACTGCGTCGGCACGAGCTTGATCAGTGAGCGGTCGTAGCGCTGGATGGCGACGAATTCCTCGCCGTCGAAGGCGTAGATGGTCCGCTCGCGCAGCGCAGCAGGCCACGGATAGTCGGCGCCGCGCCAACACCAGCCAGTCGTGGCAAGCCTGACGCACTCCTCGCTGCGGCCGAGGTCGAACGAAGCCGTCCACGTGCTGGCGCCGTTGCGGGCCGCATCCTGCATTGGCGCCAGCACTGCCTGCGTCAGCAGCGGGCCGCGCGCGGTACCCGCGGTGGGCGATGGCGCAGTCGTTGGCACCTGCGGCCTCAACGTGCCTGCAGGATCGCGCCGAGACGATCCGGTGTGCCGGTGATGCGCTCCAGGCACGGCTCGCGCGGGCCGTCGCGGTATTCGAGGCTGACGGTGCGGTAGTCGTCGCCACGCCGCACGAGCAGGCGGATCGGTGTCGCGTCACGCTGCGCGGCGAGCAGGGCCTGTTGCACGCGCTGCCGGTTCCAGGCCGTATCGTTGACGGCCACCAGGTAGGTGTCGCGCGCGAGTCCGGCGCGCCAGGCGGGGCTGTCCCACAGCACGGCATCGAGGCGGCCATCCGCGTTGGCGATCCGCAACCCCAGTGAATAGCTGAAGTCGCTGACATCATGGGCCGCTTCGGCATCGGCGATGGCCGCGTTGCGCTCGGCGCGATAGCACAGTCGCCATCCCGCGCGGGCGAGCGCCGCCGCCGTGTAGTCGGCATGGGCATCGAGGCGCTCGCGCAGGAAGGCTGGCCAGTCCTCGCCGGCGTGCAGTTGCGTCAGGGCCGCGCCGATGTCGGCTTCGCGGTAGGTCGACAGCGTGCGTGGGCTGGGACCGCCGGCGAAGAAGCTGCGAGCGAACGCGTCAAGCGATCGACGATTGGCCGACAGCTCGCGCAAGCGTGCATCGACATCGAGCCACAGCAGCACCGACTCGTCGTAGAAATCGTAGCTGCGCTGCCAGTCTTCCCAAGCCTGCGGCGCGTCGTTGAACTCGATGATGCCCTCGTTGACGGTGTCCTGCAGGTCACGCCAACGACGACCGCTGCGGTGCTGCGCGGTGGCGGCGAGCATGGCCAGAACGGCCTGGGTCTGTTCGGCGTTGCGCAGGCGGGCGCGCGCCGACAGCACGAAGGCCCAGTACTGGGTCTGTCCCTCGTACAGCCACAGCAACTCGTTGCGCATCGGCGTGTTGTAGTCGGGCGTTGCCGTCAGTACGGGGCGGCGGTACTTGCCGTTCCACGCATGCACGTACTCGTGGGCGAGCAGGTCATTGTCGATGAACGGCGATTCGCCGAGCAGGTAGCCGGCAGGCTGACCGTTCTCGCTCGATTGCAGGTGCTCGAGGCCGATGGCGCTGAACTGCGCCGAGGTGGCGAGCAGGAAATCGTAGTGGGCGAACGGACGCGCGCCGAACACGCGGTCAGCCTGGCTCACGAGCGCCTTGTGCGCGGCCAGCACGGCAGGCGTGGCCTGGAGCAGATCCGGCGAGTCGGCCATCGCCTGCAGGCGTACCGGTGCCTTGCCGTCATCGAGCGTGAAGCTGCGCAGATGGCGTGCCGCGTACAGCGGCGAATCGACCAGGGTTTCGAGCGTGGTCGGCGCAAAGCGCACCGTGTCGCCACTCCGTTGCGCGCCATCGAGCGCACTCGCGAACGACCAGCCCGTCGGCAGGCGTACCTGTGCCTGCACCGGGATCTGCGCCACTGGCCGACCGGCCGGATACAGCACGACTCGATGCCACTGCAGCGCCAGCATCTGCGTCGTGGTGGCAATGCGCCCCTGGTTCGCTGCGGTCGGCGAGAAGTACTGGAACTCGATGTCGAGCGCCTGCGCCCCCGGCGGTATGTCGACGTGGAACGCATACATGTTGGTCGGATCGCGTTGCCAGCGCAGCACGCGATCACCGCTGCGCAGGCTGAGGCCCGCGATCTGGTTGATCGCGCCGGTCGGCGCATGGTGGCCGGGGATCCATTGCGGATAGAGCAGGGTGAGCGGGCCCGGCTCGACCGCGATGTGCTGCTCGACGCGCTGGATGTTGCGGTCGATGTCGCTGACGTCGACGCGTAGCTCGATCGCCACCGGCGTCGGCGTCGGTGATGGACCGGTGCCGGCACCAACGGCGGTGGACAGCCACAGCGGAAGCCACAGACAGCAGCGGAGCGGGTTGGGCATGCCGAAATCCTCCAGGACGCGAGCGTCATGATAGCGGTCGTCGGCGGATGAAGCGGCGCCACGCCAGCTCGCTTCGGTGCCCGGCGCGTGGGGTAGCGGGCGTTTTTCCGCCATTGCCGATTGCCGGTGCCGGTTGAGGCATGGGTCTGCCGTCGCCGACAGCGCAGATGGTGCTGCAAAAAAAACGGCCCCGTCGCCGGGGCCGTCGAAGTGAAGCCGGATGTCGCGTGATCAGGGAATCGTGATCGCCGCGCCGGTCTTGTCGTAGGCGTACTCCAGCCACTGCGCCGGATAGCCGTCCGGCGAACCCGTGGTCATGTGGATGTAGCCATAGTTGAGCACACCGGTGTCCTCGTTCTCGAACGCGATGCCGATGTAACCGTCGGTACCACCGATCCAGTTCGCCATCGGAATCGACGCGGCACTGATCGTCGAGTTTAACCGATCGTGTCGCCCGAGTGCATAATCGCGCAAACCCGTGCCGCTCCGCGTCATCTCACGCCACCGACCGCCAGCGACGCCGCGTCGCCGTACCAGTACACATACATGCCGTCAGGTCGCAGATGCTGGCGCATCCACTCGCCCCGGCATCGTAGGCGTCTCCGAACTGGGCCCGCCACGAAGTCGAACGTGCTGCCGTCACCATCCTGCACCAGCACGGTTGATGTTGCGACGATGGCACACACTGCTGACTTCGAAGCCATCGCAGAAGACTTCGTCGGTACCGCCGTTGCAGAACGCCGGCGGCGGTGCGGTGACCGTCACGCTGACCGGGATCGCGACCAGGGTCTGGGTCGGGTCGTTGGTGGTGACGCACAGCTCGGCGCTGTAGCTGCCCGGGATCAGGCTGCCTGCCGCCGGGTTGACCGTGATCGTCACCGCGGTGCTGGCGCCGCCATTGACCGTGCCACTGGCCGGGCTCGCGCTCATCCAGCTCAGCACCGCACCCGTGCAGGTGCTGCCACCACCGCTGGTCGCGGTGGCGCGGATGAGCCAGTTGCCAGCCAGACCGAAGTCGTCGATCACGTCGACCATGTCGTTGTTGCGCCGAGGTTGTCGACATCGGCTCAGTGGCGGCGCTGGCAACCCATTGACATGCCAGCTGACCGAGTCTTGATCATCGATCGCCGCTGGCAGTAACGCGGCGTGTAACCGCCTGCGAGCGCCCGGCTGGTCGACGAAGCCGAGGTAGACGTCGCCTGCGCCGGG
Source organism: Dokdonella sp. (assembly GCF_019634845.1). GTDB lineage: Bacteria > Pseudomonadota > Gammaproteobacteria > Xanthomonadales > Rhodanobacteraceae > Dokdonella_A. The sequence goes on along the minus strand of NZ_JAHCAQ010000008.1, from coordinate 36,676 downwards.
CACCGCACGGTTCGTGGTGCAGGTCTCGAACGCGTCCTCGCTCGCGATCGTCGCCGAGCTGGTCGCTGCCCACACGTACCGCGTTCACGGGTCACCATCGGCGTATCGTCGTAGCATTACTAACAGGTTGGGCTGTGCGCCGATCATGGTGCCGCCTTCGACGGCAATGGCCACATGATCGATGCTGGCTGATCGTCACTGCTCGATCACCGCGAAGCGGTTGATGACCATCGTACCGGCCTTTGGTGGCCATGATCCTGAGCCCAGGCCGATCGAGTCCGTAGCCTGGTCATCCCCACTGCGCGTGGTCGCCATGCCGGTGAGCGGCAGCGTGCCTGCTGCCACCCGAGCGACCACCGGCGGCCAGGCTCACGGGCTGCAGGTTGACGCGCGGTGCAGTGGCGCGCGCGGTCAAGGCACTGGCACGTGCGCGTGGGAGCATGGCTGCGCGGCTGTCGATCGAGAACGTCAGCGGATCATGCCCCGCTGCGTTGGCGATGTTGAGCGTGTCCGTGGCGGTCTGATCGGCCTGCACCGTGAACGCGAACGAGGTCGGCGTAAACGTCGCCAGCGGCGGCGGATACGCATTGACCGTCAGCGTCGCTGTCGCGGCTGCCGCGTTGTTGCCCTGGTCGGTCTGCAGTGCGCCGGCGGCGATCGTGTTGACGTAGCTGCCTGGAGTGCTGGTCGACACCGTGATGTCGACCGTGCACGAACCATTGGCGGGAATCGTTGCTCCCGCGGGCAGGGTCACCGAAGCCATCGGTGCAGGCCGCGAACCACCGACACCGAGCAGACAGGTGGTGGTGGCACCGCTCACGGACAGGCCGCCCGGCAGCGCGTCAACCAGCGGTGCCGTCAGTACCGCTGGCGTCGCCGCGCTGTTGCTCAACGTGATCGTTGCGACGCTCGACTGGTTCACGAACACGGTATCCGGCGTGAAGCTCTTGCTGACCGTCGGCGGCGTGGTGCTCGCGGTCACCGTGAACGATACCGGCACGGTCGTCATCGCGTGGGCCGCATCGTTGGTCGCCACGCAGACGTTGGCCGTATAGGTACCGGCCGCAAGGCTGGCCGCATCCGCGGAGACCGTCACGTCCTCATTGGCACCGGCCGCGACCGAACCCGCTGCCGGGTTGACGCTAAGCCACGGAATGTCGGTCGGCAGCGCGCAGCCGCTAGCCGTGCCATTGTCCACCACCAGTCGGTCGATACCGATGATGTTGGAGTTGTCGCCGCTTGGGCCGCCGCTGGTGACGAAATAGCGGAACGCGATGCGACCGGTGCCCGATGTGGGCAGACCCGTCAGCGTGAATTGGGTCCACGTGTCGGGGTAACCATTCACGCCAGTCGGGTCGGGACCGGACTGCAGACTCGGATTGATCGTCAACAACAATGTCGTGTAGTTGCCGACATCGGTGGCACCGGTGCCGAAGTTCGTGCAGTCGCCGCTCGCGCATACGCGCACCTCAAGTCGGTCCGCGTACCCCGCGCCGGTGGCTGTGCGCGTGTAGAAGCTCGCGGTCGAACCGGGGTTGAAGGTGATCTCCGAGGTGAGCAGCCAGTTACTGATCGTGCCCGCACCCGTGGTGCTGTTGAAATTGACCAGGGCGCAGGAGTTCGGATCGCCATCGTAGGCCGGCGGGATCGCCGTGCCGCCGCACTGCGACCAGCTCGAAGCACCAACCGGAGAACTGTGGTTGGCCGCGATCCAGCCGCCGGAAAGCAGACCCGGGACGTCCTCGAAGCCTTCGTTGATGACGACGGCCAATGGCTGCGGGTTGGCGCGTGGCGCAACCGCCGGCGAGACCTTGCCGTCACGCGACAGCACGGCCGGCGAATTGGCGGCCGCGGGGATGGTGGGCAGATGCGTGGCGCTCTCCGCAACGGAGTACGTGAGCGTGCCGCCACCCACATTGGCGATGTTGATCGAGCTGCTGTCCGAGGCGCCTTGGATCGCCGTGAACGACAGACTCGCCGGCGTGATCGCTGCCGACGGATTGGCCTCGAAGTTCGCGACGACAGTGCAGCTTGCCGTCACCGGGTTGGTGGTGAACGAATTGCCGGTGAGCGTGCCGCCGCAGGTGCCGGTGACGCTGAGCGCATGGAAACCGGCCGCCGGGGACAGCGTGAACGTCTTGGTGCCACCGACGTTGACTGATTGTGGCGTGCTCGGCGAGATCGTGCCCGAGCCTGACCCCACGCTCGGCGTCACCGTCGGGAATGGACCGGGTACCGCTACCGTGATCGCGTTGCCGGCCTTGTTCCAGCAATAGTCACCCATCGTGGCCGGGTAGCCGCTCGCGGAGGTGGTCGTGAAGTGCATGTAGCCGTAGCAAGTCGGCGCCGTGCTGCAGGCGAAGCTGAATCCGAGGTAGCCGTCCGCACCGGCGCGCCAGGCAGTCGGCGCACCGCTTCGGGCAAACGTCGAAGCAGGCCCGATGGTCGCGCCCAGCGCCAGCACTGCAAAGGTGCCGCCCTGGGTCACGCCCGCATTCGCCGTGGGTGACGGCCAGTAGAAGGTGAGGTTGGCCGACCCATACGGATTGAAATGGGCACCTGCGAGGGTCGCAGTGTCGCTCCATGCGCCGGTTTCCCAGTTGATGTAGGTGCCGTTGCTGGTCTGCATCACCGCATGGTTGAACGCGTTGCACACGATATCGGAGCCGCCGCCGGCGGGCTTGAAGTTGGCGACGACGCTGCAGTCGGCCGTGATCGCGTTGGTGGTGTAGACGCCGGTGCCGCTGTCGAGCGTGCCGCCGCAGTCGCCGCCGACGTTGTCGATCTCGTAGCCGGCATCGGCCGTCAGCGTGAAGGTCGTGGTGTCGCCGTCGTTGACCGTCTGCGCCGCGCTCGGCGAGATGGAGCCCGACGGCGTGCCGACGCTTGGGGTGACGGTGTGGGTCACCGGGCCGCCGCAGGTATTGGCCGGCGCTGCCGAGTTGCGCGGCACCAGGGCCGCGCCGGAAAGCACGTCGAAGTCGGCATTGTTGTTGTCGGTATCCTGACAGCCGGCGCCCTTGCGCACGCCGCCTTGCTGGTTGGTCAAGGCCGTGCCGTTGTTGATCGCCGCGCCGCCTTCCGCATTGTTGGAAGTTCCATACGCCGCCAAGTCGACGATGTTCGCGTGTGGCAGCGCGCAAGGCGTGGTCGTGGCACCGCAGCCAAGTGCGGTGACGACATTGGCCAAGGCCACCTTGCCGCTGGTCCCCGACATGGTGAGATTGGTCGTCGTCAGGTCAGCCGTCACGGGCAAGGCCAGTCCGCTGCTGCCGGCACTGCTGAGCTGCACCAGCAGGTACTTGCCGGGCGCGATCGAGGTGGCGGCCGGGAATGCGTAGATGTTGGTTGCGCTGGAGCCGAATTGGCCTGTCGCCGAGCCGTACTGCAGCGAGTAGCCGGCCAGGCTCACCGCGCTGGTGCCGGGGTTGAACAACTCGACGTAGTCGTAGAGGTAGTAACCCGCGCCGCCGCCGCCGCCGCCATACACCTGGCTGATGCGCACATGATCTGTGCCTGTCGGCGCAGGTTTGAAGTTGGCCACGACGGTGCAGTCGCCGGTGATCGCGTTGGTGGTGTAGCTGTTGCCGGTGAGCGTGCCCGTGCAGCTGCCACCGACGTTGTCGATCTCATAGCCGGCATCGGCCGTCAGCGTGAACGAGGCGGTTCCGCCGTTGCTCACGGTCTGTGGGTTGCTCGGCGAAATCGTGCCGGACGGGGTGCCGACGCTCGGGGTGACCGTCCAGGTGATTGCCTTGAAGTTGGCCACGACGTTGCAGTCGCCCATGATCGGGCCGGCGGTGAAATAGTTGCCCACCAAGGTGCCCGGGCAGCTGCCACCGATGTTGTCGATCTGGAACCCGGGATCAGGCGTGACATCGAAGCCCAACAGTCCGCCTGCGGTCACGCTGAACGAGCCGAGTGGCGAAATCTGACCGGAGCCAGTGCCGACACTCGAGGTCACGACCGGGGCCGTCACGTTGACTTCGTCGGCGCCGATGTCGGGCGTGGTCGCGCTGCGGACGCCGCCGTCGATGTCCGAAATGACCGTGGCGATCGGCGTGCCCGCGTCGACGACGGGGGACGAGGCTGCGCTGATGTGCAGATCGGTGGTCGACACGAACAGCGGATCGGCTGCGATCGAATTCGCGTCCTGGCCGCTGGCGGTCTGCCAGTCGCCGAGCGTGGCTCGCGCCGCGCCGAGGAAGCCAACCGAGCCGGTGCCAGGGAAATAGTCGTTGTGGTTGATGGTCGAGAACACCGCGTTCGTCGCGCCGCTGTAGATCGCGTAACGGGTGCCCGTGGTCTGCGTCGTGGCGAAGATGTTGTTGCGCAGATCAAGCGAACCGGTCGCCACGGCTGCGGCGATGTTGATGGCCGCGGGCAGGCCGCCATTGGTCTGGTTGGTCGCCAGCAGCACCGAGTTGTAGTACAGGTTGTAGCCGCCACCGGAGGCGACCATGATGCCGTAGCCGTTGTCGACCGCGCCGGCGCCAGCCGCGTAGCCCATCGAGGCGACGTCGCTGACGAAGTTGTTTGCCACCGTGAGGTTGGAGGCCGTCGACGTGGCAGCAAGGTAGATGCCGTTGCTGCCGTAACCGGTAGCGTTGGTGTTCTTGATGTCGCTGATCCGGTTCCTCCAGATTTCGCCTCCCGCCACGGCAAGCGCGACCTGGATGCCGCTGGCCGTCGACGTGCTGGCCGTCGTCACGCCCATGATCACGTTGTCGGCGATCACGAAGTCCTGAGCATTGCCGATCAGCATGCCGCGGTAGCTGAGCTTGTCGGCAACGGTCGTCGAGCCGAAGGTGTTGCCCTCGATCAGCCAACCCGCGTCGAGCGTGGTGGGACCGCCGCGCAGGTACAGCGCATTCTGCACCTTGGCGATCAGATTGTTACGGATCATGTTGTTCGAGTTCGCGGCCTCGGCATCGCCACCGAAGGTGGAGCCGCTGGAGAGGATGCCGGCGACCGTGGTGCCAGCGCCGTTGATGATGCAGTTCTTGAAGGTGTTGTCGGTCGCACCATTGCCGGCAGCCGTGCTGTGGACCCAGATCACGACGCCGTCGGTCGCAAGGTTGGTGATGGTGAGGCTCTGGTCGGAACCACCGCTGAGCGAGCCGTCGATCGTGACACGATCGGTGCCGTTGAGCACGATGAGACCCGTGCTGGTCGCGGACGTGCCCGAAATGACGCGCGCCGCGCCGGTCGGCCTGATCGTGATCGTGAAGTTGCTGCCGGCCGGCTGCTCGCCGGCTTGGTTCAGTGCGATCGCGCCGGTTTCTGCCGTCAGGTCACCGGCGATTTCGATCACCACATTGCCCGACAGGACGTTGCCGTTCAGGGCCTCGAAGAGGCCGCCCGCATTGGTCAGCGACGGATATGAGCCCGGCACCTGGTAGGTGCCCGACATGAGTTCGGAGATCCGGTAGCTGTTGATGCTGCCGCCGATCGGGAAGGCGCTGGCGTCGAGGGCGACGCTCGCAGGGGCCGCGGCGAAGCTGCCATTGTTGATGCCGACCAGCGGCGTTGCGGCAAGATCCTGCGCGACCACGAAGTACTGCACGGTCTGGCCGGCGCTGACGCCGCTGCCGCCATTGAGCAGCGCGTAGTTGATCGTGAAATCGAACGGCGAGGTCGCGCCGTTGGCTTCGACGTACTTCCAGCCGTCGGTGGCGCTGGTGTTGTCGTTCCAGGTGTTGGCATCGCCGGAGCGCTTGAAATAGAGGCGCGGCGCCGTGCCCGGTGTGGTGTTGACGCCGTCACCGTCGGTGATCGCCACGCCAGTCAGGCTGCGGTCTGCGGTGCTGAGCGTATTGCCCAGCGCCGTGTAGGTAATCGCCGGGGGGAAGTTCGGTGGCGTGAACGTGAACGTCAGTCCGGAGCTCGGCAGCACGCTCGTGCTCAGCGCCATCGTCGCGGTATTGGTGGTGCCGGCGGTCGAAGCCGACCAGTCGGTGGTCGTGGTGCGATTGCGGAAATCAGCGTTGCTGGCGCCGCGAATGCCGACCTGCGGCGTGCGGGCAGTGCTGTTCTTCAGAAACGAGCCGTACACGAAGTCGATCTGGTTGCTGCCTTCGTGCAGCTTGATCTGGAAGTTGTAACTTTCGGTCGAGGTGCCGGAGTAGTAGGCCGCGAAGTCCTTCCACTGCACGGTCAGGACGCGGTTCGGGCTCGCCCCGGTGACCTCGGACGAAACCGAGCCAGTGGCCAAGCCCTTCAGGTCGAAACCGAGCGCCGCCAGGTTGTTGTTCGAGGCCGCGGCATTGCTGATGGGCAACCGGTTGTAGGTGCAGTCCATCGTTGCAGCGAGCGCCAAGTGGCCGTTCGCGCAAACGCTGAACTGGGTGACGGTGCTGCCGTTGTAGACGAATCCGAAGCCGATGCTGAGGCCTTCTGCCTTGCCGTCGTCCACTGCGCCGGATAGATGGGTCGTGGCGCCGCCGCCCACTTCGGTATAGGTGCCGGTCGACTGGCTGAAGGTGTACGCGTTCACGGCCGTCGGGCCGGTCGGCACACTGGCGATCACAATCTCGCCGCGAGTGTCGAGCGCGTTTGGGTCGGCGGCAGTCTTGCCGTCGCCCGCCATCACATGCGATGCCAGCGACGGCATCAGGAACGTCAACAACGCAAGCGTCGACGCCCGCACAGCAGTACGGAGCTTCATTGATTCCCCCCTAGGTTCCCAGTTAACCGGCATTCAATTTGCAGGTCGCTGGACGTTAGCATCACTCTTGATCGTAGGGAAGGCGCAGTCGAAGCCGGTCGGGTGTGTGCATCTGCAGCAATGGGCAAGCCGTCGTCGCGGCGGTCGCCCATGGCGCCAGCACGGGTCGCGGGGCGATGGAGGTCGGGCCCGGAAACGACTTGGGCCGCCCTGATCGGGCGGCCCAAGTGCTCGGCAAGAGTGGTCGGGGTGACAGGATTCGAACTTGCGACTTCTACCTCCCGAAGGTAGCGCTCTACCAGGCTGAGCTACACCCCGATCCGGCCCGCCGTTGCAGCGGGGCGCGCATTGTATCGGGGAGCGTGCGAGGCTTGCAACCGCGTCCATCTGCTACGCTTTGCGGCCGCTTTTTTCCGCCGCTGCGCCGCTGCGCAGCCGTTGCCGCGCAAGGATACCGATGGCCCTGACCCAAGCCCGCACCATGCCTGGCGTGCTCGAGCTGCTGCCGCTCGACCAGGTCGCTTTCCAGGCAATGCTCGATGCGATCCGCCGCAACTTCGAGCGCTTCGGCTTTCTGCCGATCGAAACCCCGGTGATGGAGTACTCGAACGTGCTGCTCACCAAGCAGGGCGGCGAGACCGAGCGCCAAGTGTATTTCGTGCAATCGACCGGCGCATTGCAAGCGGCGCGCGAGGGCGAGGTGCCCGAGTTGGCACTGCGCTTCGATCTGACCGTGCCATTGGCGCGCTACGTGGCCGAGCACGAACATGAACTCGCGTTCCCGTTCCGGCGCTACCAGATGCAGCGCGTCTATCGTGGCGAGCGCGCGCAGCGCGGGCGCTTCCGCGAGTTCTACCAGTGCGACATCGACGTGATCGGCAAGGACGGCCTGTCGGTGCGCTACGACGCCGAGCTGCCGGCCGTCATCTACAACGTGTTCCGCGACCTCGATATCGGCCCGTTCACGATCCAGCTCAATAACCGCAAGCTGATGCGCGGCTTCCTCGAGCGGCTCGGGCTCAGCGACGCCGAACGGCAGGGCGCGGTGCTGCGCGAGGTGGACAAGCTCGACAAGCGCGGCCTCGACGCCGTGCGCAATACGCTGACCGGCGACGGCTTCGGCATCGACGCCGCGGCGGTGGCGCAGCTGCTCGACTTCGTCGGATTCCGCTCGCGCTCGTTGGCCGAGGCGCTGGCCCGGCTCGATGTACTCGGCGGCGGCAATGCCGCGCTCGAGCAGGGTCGCGAGGAGCTTGCCGAGGTGCTCACGCTCATCAGGGCCTTCGGCGTACCCGAGTCGCACTACGCGCTCAACCTGTCGATCGCGCGTGGCTTGGATTACTACACGGGCACGGTCTACGAGACCACGCTCAACGACCATCCGCAGATCGGTTCGATCTGTTCGGGCGGGCGTTACGAGAACCTCGCCAGTCACTACACGAAGTCGAAACTGCCCGGCGTGGGCATCTCGATCGGCGCCACGCGCCTGTACTGGCAACTGCGCGAGGCCGGCCTGCTCAAGGCGGCGCACAGCACGGTGCAGGCGCTCGTCGCGCAGATGGACGAAGCCGAGCTGCCACGCTACCTCGAGCTCGCCACCGAGTTGCGTGCCGCCGGCATCAACACCGAGGCCGTGGTGGAGCCCGGCAAGCTCGCGCGGCAGTTCAAGTACGCCGACCGCGCCGGCATCCGCTTCGTGCTCGTGCTCGGGCCCGACGAAATCGCCAAGGGTACGGTGACGGTCAAGGACCTGCGCAAGCAGGACCAGTTCGAGGTCACCCGCAACGAACTGGCGGCCACCTTGCGCGTGGAAATCGAGCAGGCGGCCGTCATGCCGTCGCGCTGACGCCACCGACCACGCCCCTGTCAGTCGACCAGCGAGCCAACCCAGCCATGTCCACGATACGTCTCGACGGCCACAGTCTCACCCGCGACCAGCTCGTCGCCATCGCGCACGGCGGGGTGCGCGTCGAGCTCGATGGCGATCAGCTCACGCGCGTGCAGCGCGCGGCCGATTTCCTCAGCGACAAGGTGCGTTGTGGCGAGCCGATCTACGGCGTCACCACCGGTTTCGGCAGCAACGCCGACAAGCTGCTCGGTGCGCACCGTGCGCGCGATGAGCTGCCCGGCGGCAACCCTCAGCCGCGCAGCGAGAGCCTGCTCGAAGAGCTGCAGCACAACCTCATCATCACCCATGCCGTATGCGTCGGCGAGCCGTTTCCGGCCGAGGTGGTGCGTGCGATGCTCGCGATCCGCATCAACACGCTCATGCGTGGCCATTCGGGCATCCGGGTGACGACGCTGGCGGCGCTCGCCGAGCTGCTCAACCGCGACGTGATTCCGCTGATCCCGCGCAAGGGCTCGGTCGGCGCGAGTGGCGATCTGGCGCCGCTGTCGCATCTGGCGATCGTGCTGCTCGGCGGCGGCGAGGCCTGGGTCGGCGGCGAACGCGTGCCGGGTGCGCAGGCGCTGGCGCACGTGGGCTTGGCGCCGGTCAGGCTGTCGTTCAAGGAAGGGCTCGCGCTCAACAACGGCACCGCGCAGATGCTCGCCACCGCGGTGCTCGCGCTCGATCGCCTGGGCAAACTGCTCGACAGCGCCGACCTTGCGGCGGCGATGACGCTCGATGCCTTCGCCGGTCGCAGCGGCGCGCTGCGCGAGGAAGTGCATGCGCTGCGTCCGCATCCGGGCCAGGTGGCGAGCGCGCGGCATCTGCGCGAACTCGTCGCAGGGTCGACGCTGGTCGACATTGCCTACCACCTCGTGCCGCGCTTTCGGACCTGGTCGGCCCAGGCGTGGAGCGAACCCGCGCAGCAGGCGCTCGGTTTCGACATCTGTTGGGACTGGGTGCCACCCTCGCAGCGCCACGGCCGCGAGGCGTTTTATCAGCGCTTCCAGCCGTTCCGTGGCGGCAAGAAGCACCAGCCGCAGGATGCCTATTGCCTGCGCTGCATGCCGCAGGTGCATGGCGCGGTACGCGATGCGCACGCACAGGCCTGCCGCATCGTCGACATCGAGCTCAATGCGGTCACCGACAATCCGCTGATCTTCCCCGACGCGGCCGATGCGCGCGCGATCGAAGAGCAGGTGATCTCGGCCGGACACTTCCATGGCATGCCGCTCGCGTTGGCGATGAGCTATGTGAAGGCTGCGATCCCGGTGCTGGCTTCGATTTCAGAGCGACGCCTCAACAAGCTCGTCGATCCAGCCACCAATGACGGCTTGCCGGCCTTCCTGATCGGCAACGAGGATGGCACCGACTCGGGTTTCATGATCGTGCAGTACACCGCAGCGGCGCTCGTCAACGATCTCGCCACGCGCGCCCATCCGGCCAGCGTGTACTCGGTGCCGACCAGCGCCAACGCCGAGGACCACGTGTCGATGGGCGCCAACGAGGCCCGCCATGTGCTGGAGATGACCGACGACCTGGCCCAGGTGCTCGCCTTGGAGCTGTACACCGCGGCGCAGGCGCTGGACTATCGCCAGGACATGCTCAATGCGGCACGCGCACTGGCGGCGCGCGGCGATTGGCGCAGTCTTGCCGCCAAGGTCAGCAACGCGCCCGAGTCGACGCATCCCGATCGCGCGCAATTCGAGGCCGAAGTGCGCGCGCTCGCCGATGCGCTGGCGCATGCCGCCGATTTCCACGCCGGCGCCGCGGTGCGCGAGGCGCATGCGCAGATCCGCGCGCGGGTGGCGTTCATGGCGCGCGATCGCGCGCTCGATGGCGACGTGCGTGCGATGTGCGACTGGATGGAAGAGCGCCTGCGCGGCGACTGAGCGGTCGCATGTGCGTGCACGGCGCTGCCGGGCATCGGCTGCGGTCGAGCCTGACTGCCAGATACCGGCCGCGGCCGACGACCTCGTGGTCTCAATGCGCGGTTGACTCCGGTGCCGGCCACACCGCGTCGACCACGGCCTCGCTGTGCGCCGGTCCGCCCAGCTCGCGCAGGGCGCGCGTCCACTCGTCCGGGCGCGGCTGGGACTGGGTGGTGGGCGCCGCGCCCCAGGTGCTGATGCTGAGCGCGAACACCACGCTGCCGCGCGCGACCGCAAACGGCGGCACCTTGCCGAGCGCGGCGGTGAGTTCCTGTTCGGTACGCGCGGGCAACCGGGGCCACAGGTCGAGCCACACCTTGCTGCGCCCGCCGGGCCGCACCGCGAGCACGATGTAGCCGCTGGTCGCGCGCTGCGGCTGGGGGGCGGCGGAGATCACCTGGTCTGCGGCCGTGCCGATGGCGCGTACATAGTCAGTCATGGCGGCGGCGCCATCGATGACGCGTTCGCGCAGCACCTGCTCGGGCTGCAGCAGGAGCAGTCCCTCCAGCGCATAGGCTTCGACGGCGCGCGCGGGCAGGGCCGGCATGGCGAGCAGCGCCAGCACCAGCACGCCGCGGCCGGTCATGGGCTGGCGCCTGCGCGCGTCGGCAGTGCCTCGCCCGGCGCGGCCGCATCGACCGTGGCGGCATCGTCGGCCAGCCGCAGGCGCATGCCGATGCGCAGCGTGCCCAGCGCATGGGGATTCAGCTCGCGCAGCCGATGCAGCGACAGGTCATGGCGCCGCGCAATGCTCCACAGCGTGTCGCCGGCGGCGACGACGTGGATGGCGCCGCCATCGCCCGTGCTCGCGCGCGCCGAGCGCTGCATTTCGCGCCCGGGCAGCAGCAATCGCGTGCGATGGCTCACGCTGGCATCGACCGCCAGCGCGTTGGCGGCGGCGAGCGCCTCGGCGGGAATGCCGGCCGTGCTGGCCCAGGCATCGAGGCGGCCGCTGCGTCCGGCCACTTCCTCGTGCCAATCGTTGCGCAACTCGGCGGGAATCGCCGGCAAGGCGGCCTCGAAGCGCTCGACACGATCCTGCGGCAGCAGCAGGCGCAGCGGCGCGGCCGCGGCCATGCGGTCGTGGCGGTAGGCCGCGTTCCAGCGGCGCACTGCATCGGTCGGCAGCCCGGCCAGGCGCGCCGCGACGCGCAGGTCGAGCGGGGCGTCGAGCTCGAGCGCAACCAGACGCGTGGCCGCGCTGGCCTGCGGCAGCTTCAGTCCGAAGCGGGCCGGGTCCTCGATGATGCAGGCGAGCGCGAGCAGGCGGTCCAGGTGATCGTGGCTGACCTTGTCCAGGCGCAGCTGGCCCAGGTCGTCGGCGTTGAGCGTGCTGCCGTCGCGTTCGCCGAGCAGCTTGCGCACGCGGAACTCGCCGGCATTGTAGGCCAGGTCGGCCAGGCGCCAGTCGCCGAATTTCTCGTAATAGATGCCGATGAGGTCGAGCGCCGCGCGCGTCGAGGCCAGCGCGTCGAGGCGCGCGTCGTAGTCGCGGCCGACGGCGAGTCCCTGCAGGCGTGCGGTGGCGGGCATGAACTGCCACATGCCACCAGCGCCGTTGCCGCGTGGCGCGAGTGGCTGGTAGTCGCTCTCGACGAAGGGCAACATCGCAAATTCGCCGGGCAGGTTGCGTGCGACCACCTCGTCGGTGACCAGTTGCACGAATGGCAAGGCCTGTTCCCAGCTGGCCTGGAAATGACGCGGCGATCGCGTGTAGGCGCGCAGCCAGTGCTGCACCTGTGGCCGATAGTCGCAGCGCTGCATCTGGAATTGCTGGCGCAGGCGCGACCACGGCGGGTCGGCGTCGGCCGCGCTGGCTGCCGGCGGCGCGGGCTTGCTGGCGGGTTCCGGCGCCGGCAACGGTGCCGCTTCGATCACGCTGGCCGTCGGCGCCGCGACGCGCGGCGCGTTCGGTGCGCAGGCGACGAGCAGCAGCGCCAACGACGCGGCCAGCGTGGCCAGCAATGGCGCTCGCGTGGCCTTCATGTCGAAGCGCCCCGGAACTCGTCCTTGCGGCGGCGCAACTGCGCGAAGCGCTCCACACGCGAGGTGGCGGGAATCGCCGCGACGATGGCGGCCGCATCCACGCGCAGGAACGGATTGCAGGCAAGCTCGTCGGCCAGCGTCGAGGGCAGGCTCGGCTCGCCGCGTGCGCGCAATTCGCGCACTGCGGCCTCGCGCGCGGCGAGCGCCGCATTGCCGGGCTCGATGCTGCGCGCGAAGGCGCAGTTGGCGAGCGTGTACTCGTGGCCGCAGCACAGCCGGGTGGTGCCCGGCAGTGCGGCCAGCCGATCGAGCGAGGCCAGCATCTGCGTGGGTGTGCCCTCGAACATCCGGCCACAGCCGACGCTGAACAGCGTATCGCCGCAGAACAGCAGATCAGGCCCGACGTAGGCGAGATGGGTCATGGTGTGGCCCGGTACCGCGATCACGTCGAGGGCGAGTGCACCGCCCGTCAGCTCGATGCGGTCGCCGTCGGCCACGCGCACATCGGCGCGGCCGATGCGCGCGTCGACGGGGGCGTGGATCGGCGCGCCGGTGGCATCGGCCAGCTGTGCGGCGCCGCCGATGTGATCGGCGTGATGATGGGTGAGCACGATCGCGCGCAGGCACCAACCCCGCTGCGCCAACGCCGTCTGCACGGGTGCCGCTGCGCCCGGATCGACCACGAGCGCGTTGCCGGCCGCATCGGCGCACAGCCAGATGTAGTTGTCGGCGAGAGCGGGCAGGGCGAGCAGTGACATAGGCGGCGGACTATAGGTGCCGGCCACGGCGCAATCGTTAAGCTCGCGTTAGGCGCGCTGCGTCCGCGTTACACTGTGCGCTGCAATCCGGATGCCTGCCCGTGATCGTTGGCCCCGACAACCTGTTCGCACTTCCGCAGACGAGCGCGCTGCTGCAGGCCGAGCTGGCGTGCGTGCCCGAGCTCGCGCGGCAACGACCGGCCGGACGTGCCCTCGTGCTGCAGCCAGGCGCGGCGCAGCGTGGGCTCGAACTCGACGTCGGCCACCTGCGCGCGGTGCGCCTGCATGCGCTCGATGGCCTGCTCGGCGGCGATGTGACCTGCGCCGCCGACGCGCTGCCATTCGAGGGTGATGCGTTCCAGTTCGTGGTCGTGCAGCACGTCGGCGATGTGTTGCCGGCCGCGCACGGGCTGCCGGCGGAACTTGCCCGCGTGCTGGTGCCGGGCGGCAGCTTGCTCTGGTTGGGTTTCAACCGTTGGAGTCCGTGGCTGGCGTGGCTGCATTGGCAGGCACGCGGCGGACTCGCAGCGCCGACCGCGAGCCGCACCGAAAGCGTGCGCCGATTGCTGGCCGGCGCCGGGCTCGAAGTCGGTCCGGCAACGACCCTGGGTTCGTGCTGGCCCTCGCAGGGCGTCGACGACGGTGCGTTGGCGCCGTTGCGTGCAGTGTGGCGCGTCGTGGCGAGCAAGCGGCAGACGATCCTGACGCCGCTGCGGCCGCGGCGGCGGCGCCCGCAGGTGGCGGCGCGACCCTCGCTGGCGCTGCCCAGCCGGCGCAGCAGCGCATGACGAGCGCGCGCGACCGCGTCGAGCTGTTCACCGATGGCGCGTGCCTGGGCAATCCTGGCCCTGGCGGCTGGGCCGCGCTGCTGCGCGCGGGGCCGCACGAGCGCGAGCTCAGCGGCGGCGAGGCGCAGACCACCAACAATCGCATGGAGCTCATGGCGGCGATCGCCGGGCTCGAGGCACTCAAGCGCCCGTGCACGGTCGATCTCACCACCGACTCGCAGTACGTCAAGCGCGGTGTCGAGGAGTGGATGGCGCGCTGGCGCGCCAATGGTTGGCGCACGAGCGATCGCCAGCCGGTCAAGAACCGCGACCTATGGGAGCGCCTGTCGACCGCGCTGGCGTCGCACGCGGTGCGCTGGCATTGGGTCAAGGGCCATGCCGGACATGACGACAACGAACGCGTCGACGTGCTCGCACGCACGGCCGCGCAGACATTCGCCACGATGGGGAGCGAGCCATGAGGCAGGTCGTACTCGATACCGAAACCACCGGCCTGGAAGTGCAGCGCGGCCACCGCGTGGTTGAGATCGGCTGCGTCGAATTGGTGCAGCGCCGGCGTACCGGACGCGACTTCCACACCTGGCTCAATCCCGAGCGTGCGATCGACGAAGGCGCGCGCGCGGTGACCGGAATCAGCGACGAGTCGCTGCGCGACAAGCCGAAGTTCGCGCAGGTCGCCGCCGAGTTTCTCGCCTTCATCGACGGCGCCGAGCTCATCGCCCACAACGCGGGTTTCGATATCGCCTTCCTCGACGCCGAGTTCGCGCGCGCCGGCATGGAGCAGATCCGGCTGGCGCAGCGCAACCCGGTCATCGATACGCTGGAACTGGCGCGCGAGAAATTCCCGGGACAGCGCAACAGCCTCGATGCGCTGTGCAAGCGACTGGATGTCGACAACAGCCATCGCCAACAACATGGCGCCTTGCTCGATGCGAACCTGCTGGTGGAGGTCTATCTTGCGCTCACGGCGGGACAGGGTGCGCTCGGCTTCGGTGACGAGGCCGGCGACACTCCGGTGGCACGCCGGGCTTCGTTCCACGTGGGTGCGCGGCCGATGCTGCTGCGCGCCAGCGAGGCCGAGTTGGCCCTGCACGAGGCGCGCCTGGCGGTCATCGACAAGGTGGCCAAGGGCCAGTGCGTGTGGCGGCGCGAGTAACGCTCGACGTCAGACCTTGCGCACGAGCACCACGGTGACGTTGTCCGACCCACCGCCATCGAGTGCAGCCAGGATCAGGTGATCGACACATTCCTGTGCGCCCAGGTCGCTGCGCGCGAGGATTTCGGCGATGGCCGGATCCTTGACCTCTTCGGTGAGCCCGTCGCTGCACAGCAGAAGTTGCATGCCGGGTTTGAACTCGCCGCGCACGCTTTCCACGCGCAGTGCCTGCGGGTCGGTCACGCCCAGCGCCTGCGTCACCACGTTGCGATGCGGATGGTTGCGCGCCTGTTCGGCAGTGATCGCGCCTTGCGCGATGAGTTCCTGCACGTAGGAGTGGTCTTGCGAGAGCTGCCGCAGTTCGCCGTCCCACAGGTAGATGCGGCTGTCGCCGACCCAGGCCACCTCGTACCCGTCGCCCTTGGCCACGCGCACGGCCGCGATCGTCGTGCCCATCGGCAGCGCTTCGGAGCGTCGCGTCGAGTGGCGGATGATCTCTTCGTCGGCCAATTGGATCGCGCGCACGAGTTCGGTGCCGCTGGCCACCTCGCGGGTCACGGTGTCGCGCGCAATGGCGCTGGCGACCTCGCCGTGCTCGTGCCCACCCATGCCGTCGGCCACCAGCCACAGGCCCAATGCGGGATCGGCCTGGTAGGTGTCCTCGTTGTGCTCGCGGCGCAGGCCGACGTGGGTGCTGTGTCCAAACTCGATCATGCGCACGGGGCGGGTTTAATCCTTAATCGGGCGATGATGCAGCCGAGGCCGGGCCCGACGCAAGGCGCGCGGCGGCTTGGCGCTGCCGGCGCCGATGCCGGCGACGACCGCTTGTGAGGTTCGCGCCAAGGTTCGCGCGACCGAACACCATACGCCGCCGTTTTGCTGCGGGTGACGTTTTAAGTTGCAGTTCAGCATGTTATAAGGCGGCGATGCGTGGTGTCGCCGACGCCGCGCCCGTTGCCGCAATCCTTGCATCGCCCGAAATGCTCTCCTGTCCGGGGGGCATTCGATTTTTGTCTGTATCGACTTGGTGGAGAACATGTCCATGGGGAATTCCCTTCGCGTCAAGACACTCGTTTCGGCAGTCAGCGTGGCGCTGATCGGCCTGGCTTTTCAGCCCTCGGCCGAGGCGCGCACGGCCGCCCCGGCGGCGCAGAGCGAGGCACGGCAGTCCTACCTCATCACGTTCGCCGAAGAAGGTCTGGTGAGCTATCGCGGCGGCGTGCAGGGCCTGATGGCCACCTCGCCGCAGGCGACCGGATCGCGCAAACTCGACATGAAGTCTCCGGCGGCGATCAACTACGCCGCCTATCTCGAATCGGCGCGTGCCAATTACATTGGCCTCATGCAGGGCGCGGTCGGTCATGCCCTCAACGTGACGCACCACTACGCGGTGACGCACAACGGTGTTGCCGCCGAACTCACGGCCAGTGAGGCCGCGGCGATCGCGGGGGTGCCCGGGGTGCGCTCGGTGAAGTTGGCCGGCGTCGAGCATCAGGTCACCTATCGTGGTCCGCGCTTCATCGGCGCCGACAAGATCTGGGACGGTTCGGCCACGCCGACCGGTGCCGCCGGCGCCACGCGCGGCGAGGGGCTGGTCGCCGCCATCCTCGACGGCGGTACCAACAGCGCTCACCCGTCGTTCGCCAATGACGCGGCCTGCGGATTCAGCGCAAGCACTCCCAAGTTGGTTGCCGTCGACTGCTCGACGACGGGCACGGGCGGTGTCTGCAATGGCCCCAACCCGGAAGCGAACGCCGGTTACGGCCACGGCGTGCATACCTCGAGCACGGTGGCCGGCAACACGATCGACAACACGGTGTCGCCGGCTCCGGCACTGCCCACCGGCATGACGATGTCGGGCGTGGCGCCGTGTGCAACCGTTCACCAGTACAAGGTGTGCGCGACCGACACCTGCGGCGGCGCCGACATCACGGCCGGCATCAACAATGCGATCGCCGATGGCGCCGACGTGCTCAACTTCTCGATCTCGGGCGGTACCAGCCCGTGGACCGACAACGACCGCAAGTTCCTCGATGCGGTCGATGCCGACATCTTCGTGGCGGCCGCTGCCGGCAACATGCGCTCGACCGACACGACTCCGGTCGGTAAGGTCAACCACCGTGGTCCGTGGGTGATGACGGTCGCGGCCAGCACGCAGGACATGGTGGTCGGTCCCAACCTGTCGGTGGTCGGTCCGGTGACGCCGCCGACTGCAGCCACCCAGGTGGCCCTGAACCCCGGCAGCAACACGGCGGCCAGCGCGACGCCGAACTGGACCGGCAAGCCGATCAAGGCCTACCCGACCAACCTGCTGGGCTGTACCGCGTCGGGTGCTTTCCCGGCTGGTTATTTCACCGGGTCGATCGCGATCGTGCGCCGCGGCACCTGTTCCTTCGTCGAGAAGGTGCAGAACGCCTACAACGCCGGTGCCGAATTCGTGGTGATCGCCAACAACGCGGTCGGCTCGCTCAACATGAACACCGACGCCGCGCCGGCCGTGCCCAACTACAGCATCAGCATGAGCGCCGGTGACGCGATCATCGCCTTCCTCGGCGACCACGCAACCGACTCGACGGCCGACGTCAAGGCGATCGATGTGGGCACGACGACCGGCGACGTGATTGCCGACTTCAGCTACCGCGGCCCGACGCCGGGCACGCTGGCCAACCTCACCAAGCCCGACATCAGCGCGCCGGGCGTCAACATCTATGCCGCCACCGATCACACCAGCGGCGACTACGAGTTCATGAGCGGCACCTCGATGGCGACTCCGCACGTGGCTGGTGCCGCCGCCCTCGTGCGTGCGGTGCATCCGGACTGGACGGTGCAGGAAGTCAAGTCGGCGATGATGTCCACGGCCAAGGTTGATGGCCTGAAGGAAGACGAGACCTCACCGTGGAACATCGACGACGTCGGCAGCGGCCGCGTCGATCTCGGCAAGGCGGCGCTGGCCGGCTTCACGCTCGACGAGACCAAGGCCCGGTTCCTGTCGGCCAACCCCTCGGGTGGCTCGATGAACGTCAAGGACCTCAACCTGCCGGCCGTGCGCAACACCGCCTGCACGCCGAGCTGCACGTTCACGCGCGTGGTGAAGAACCGGCTGTCGACCCAGGCGACGTGGAACAGCTCGTTCCAGGCCAACAGCGGCGGCATCATGGCGTCGGTGTCGCCGGCGACCTTCACGTTGGCGCCTGGCGCAACCCAGACGCTGACGATCACGGTGAGTCCGCCCTACGACACCAACATGACGAGCATCGGCTTCGGCTTCCTCGTGTTCGAAGAAGCCAACGGCCATTCACCCGACCAGCATTTCAGCGTCGCGATCAAGGGCAATGGTGGCCCGGCACCCGACATCATCTTCGCCGACGGCTTCGACGACGGCACGCCGGTCGACCTGTCGTTCATCGAGAACTTCGACAGCTACGCCACCAACAGCCAGGTCGCAGGGCAGGGTGGCTGGAAGGGCTGGGGCAACGACAATGCTGCCGGCGCGATCGTCAGCGGCGCACAGTTCGTCAGCGCACCCAACTCGATCGCGATCGCGGGCGCCAGCGATCTCATCCACGAGTTCGACTACGCCAGCGGTTCGTGGACCGTGACCGCCAAGCAGTTCATTCCGACCACGTTCTCGGGCAAGTCCTACTTCATCTTCGAGAACGCGTACTCGGACACCAACATGGGCATCATCAGCTGGTCGACCCAGGTCAGCTTCGACAGCGCCACGAATACCGTCGGCAATGCCGAAACCGACGCCGCGAACCCGGGCTCGGCGACGCTGATCAAGGGGTCGTGGGTCGACATCAAGCTCGTCATCGATCTCGACGCCGACCTGCAGAGCTTCTACTACAACAACACCTTGCTCTATTCGGGCTCGTGGACCAACCAGTTCCCGAGCCAGGATGTGCCGGGTGTGGCGAAGATCGGGTCGATCGATCTTTTCGCCAATGACGCCAGCGTGATCTATTACGACGACATCAAGATCGCGCCGACGACGCCGTGACCGGACGCCGGGCGTCGCCGCCCAACGGCGGCGCCCGGATTGTCCACTGCCGGTCGACTCCAGCGCCCGGGCGTGCCAGCGCCCGGGTTTTTTTTATGCGTCGTGGTCGCCGCAACGGGCGGCGCTGGCGAACGCCGCGCACGCGCTTGTGGTGGCGGCGGTCGATGCGATCGATGTCGGCAGGCGGGCTGCGTCCCGCGAGGAATCGCGCAGCGGGCGCGGATGGCCGCCGACCCGCATGCGGCCGGTGGACGAGCAGCGCGAGGGCGTGGGGCGGCGTCACGGCGCCGGCAGGGGACGCTGGCTGGTCGTGACGCGGGGTGCCGGGAAGCCGTATCCTCGGCATCGGTTTCCGCAGGAATCTTGGTCTTCCATGATCGTCCCAGTCCGCGACCGCGACGGCGCGTCGCGTGCCATTGCCCTGGTGCCGGTCGATGCGGTCGGCGCCGAGGAGCGCGCCGCCTTCTTCGCCCGGCGCAGCATCAAGGCGCGCAGCAAGCTCGACCTGCTCTATCTCGCCATCCGCATGATGGACCTGACCACGCTCGAAGGCGCCGACACCGAGGCGCGCGTGCGGCAGATGTGTCACAAGGCGCTGCGACCGGCCGCGCCGGCGCTGACCCAGGCGCTGGAGAAGATCGAGGGCTTTCGCCCGATCCCGCCGGTGGCGGCGGTGTGCGTGTACCCGCTGCTGGTGCCGGTCGCGGTCAAGGCGCTGGCCGGCTCGGGCGTGCATGTGGCCTCGGTCGCGACGTCGTTTCCGGCCGGGCAGGTGTCGCTCAAGCTGCGCCTGCTCGACGTGCGCGAGGCGGTTGACAACGGTGCCGACGAGATCGACATGGTGATCAATCGCGGCGCGTTCCTCGCCGGCGAGTACCAGCAGGTGTTCGACGAGATCGCCGCGGTGCGCGAAGCCTGCGGCAGCGCGCACCTGAAAGTGATCCTCGAAACCGGCGAACTCGGCACACTCGACAATGTGCGCCTGGCATCCGACCTTGCGATCGCGGCCGGTGCGCATTTCATCAAGACCTCGACCGGCAAGATCCAGCCGGCGGCGACGCCACCGGTCACGCTCGTGATGCTGCAGGCGATCGCCGACCACCACGCCCGCACCGGCGAACACATCGGCATGAAGCCGGCCGGCGGCATCCGCAATGCCAAGCAGGCGATCCAGTACCTGTGCATGCTTTACGAGACGCTCGGCCCGGACTGGATGAGTCCCGACCTCTATCGCTTCGGTGCCAGCGCACTGCTCAACGACGTGCTGCGCCAGATCTTCCGCCAGTACACCGGCCGCTACTACTACGACAAGGGCTACTCGCTTGACTAAGACCATCGCCAAGACCGGCCTCGCGGCGGGCAACGGCGCCAAGGCCGTGGCCGGGCTCGTCGTCGACTACGCCCCGAGCATCGAATCGGACAAGATCGTGACGATCCCGCCACGCCACCAGCTCTACATCGGCGGGCAATGGCTGAAGCCGGTCGAGGGACGCTATTTCGACAGCATCAACCCGGCGACGCTGCAGGTGCTGTCGAAGGTCGCCGAGGCGACCGCCCCCGACGTCGACGCCGCGGTGCGCGCCGCCAAACGCGCGTACGATCGCACCTGGAGCAAGCTGTCGGGGCGCGAACGCGGGCGCTACCTGTTCCGCATCGCGCGATTGATCCAGGAGCGCGCGCGCGAACTCGCGGTGCTGGAGACGCTCGACAACGGCAAGCCGATCCGCGAGACACGCGACGTCGACATCCCGCTGGTGGCGGCGCACTTCTTCTACTACGCCGGTTGGGCCGACAAGCTCGGCTATGCGGTACCGGGCGCGAAGTTCGCGCCGCTCGGCGTCGCCGGCCAGATCATTCCGTGGAACTTCCCGCTGCTGATGGCGGCGTGGAAGATCGCACCGGCACTCGCCTGCGGCAACACGGTGGTGCTCAAACCCGCCGAGCAGACGCCGCTGGCCGCGCTCAAGCTCGTCGAGATCTTCGAAGCCGCGGGCCTGCCCGAAGGTGTCGTCAACATCGTCACCGGTGCAGGTGCGACCGGTGCCGCGCTGACTGCCCATCCACTCGTGCGCAAGATCGCATTCACGGGCAGCACCGACGTCGGCAAGATCATCGCGCGCAGCGTCGCCGGCAGCGGCAAGAAGCTCACGCTCGAACTCGGCGGCAAGTCGGCGCACCTGATCTTCGCCGACGCCGCACTCGACCAGGCGGTGGAAGGCGTGGTCAGCGGCATTTTCTTCAACCAAGGGCACGTGTGCTGCGCCGGTTCGCGCCTGTTGGTCGAGGAATCGGTGGCCGCACGCGTGCTCGACAAGCTCAAGGCGCGCATGCGCAAGCTGCGCGTGGGCAACCCGCTCGACAAGAACACCGACATCGGCGCGATCAACTCGAGCGCCGAGCTCGACAAGATCCGGCGCCTGATCGAAACCGGCAAGCGCGAGGGCGGGCGTTACTTCGAGCCGGAGAACATCACGTTGCCGAACACGGGCAACTTCCTGCGGCCGTGCCTGTTCAGCGACGTCGCCCAGGCCGACACGTTGTGCCGCGTCGAGGTGTTCGGGCCGGTGCTCGCGGTGTCCACGTTCCGCACGCCGGCCGAGGCGATCGCCAAGGCCAATGACACGCCCTATGGGCTTGCCGCGGGCATCTGGAGCGAGAAGGGCTCGAAGGTGCACGCGGTCGCCGCGCAACTCAAAGCCGGCGTGGTTTGGGCCAATACCTATCACAAGTTCGATCCGGCATCGCCGTTCGGCGGCTATGGCGAAAGCGGTTACGGCCGCGAAGGCGGGCGCCATGGGCTGCTGCCGTATCTGGAGGTACAGCCATGAGTCCGCCACTCCCGACGTCGCTGCCGGTACCCAAGACCCACAAGCTCTACATCGGCGGCGAGTTTCCGCGCAGCGAGTCCGGGCGCAGCTATGCGCTGACGCGGCCCGGCGCCAAGCGCGCCTATGCCCAACTCTGTCTCGCTTCGCGCAAGGACCTGCGCGCCGCGGTCGATGCCGCGCGCGCCGCGCAAGCAGGGTGGGCTGCACGCTCGGCCTACAACCGCGGCCAGATCCTGTATCGCATGGCCGAGATGATCGAAGGCCGGGCCGACTCCTGGCAGACGCTGCTGCGCAGCGGCCTCGGTCATTCCGCGGCGCAGGCCGCGCGCGCACTCGCGGCGACGGTCGACGCGCTGGTGTATTACGCCGGCGCCAGCGACAAGTACCCGCAGATCATCGGCGCCGTGAATCCGGTGGCCGGCCCGCACCACAACTTCACCACGCCCGAGGCGCTCGGCGTGGTCGGACTCGTGTTCGACGATGGCCCCGACCCAGCCGCCAGCGCCGCCCGCATTGCCGCCGCCATCGCTGCCGGCAACACCGTCGTCGCCCTGCTGCCTGGTCCGGCTGGCGGGCTCGTCGCCGAGTTCGGCGAGGCGTTTGCCACCGCCGATCTGCCCGCCGGCGTCGTCAACCTACTGTCGGGCGATGCCGCCGAACTCGCGCCGCAATTCGCCTCGCACATGGAAATCCAGGGTCTGGCTTTCCTGCGCGACGAACCGGCGCGGCGCATTGAAGTCGAACGCGCCGCCGCCGACAACATGAAGCGCTGCGTGGCCAGCCACGGCCCGTTGCTGGCCCTCGAACGGGTGCTCGACTTCGTCGAATACAAGACCGTCTGGCACCCGATCGGCACCTGAGCCGAGCGGGAAATCCGGCGCAGCGGTGCCGAAGTGGCGGCGTCACACCCCCGGCAGGGCATCGGATCAGGGCCGCACAAGGCCGTGTCGGCGCGATTGGGGCAAAAAGAAGCCCGACCGCGAACGGTCGGGCCATCTGTTTGGTGGAGCTGAGGGGGATCGAACCCCTGACCTTCGCATTGCGAACGCGACGCTCTCCCAGCTGAGCTACAGCCCCGTATGCATGTCGCGGGTGGGAACCGCGAAAGGGCGCGCATCATAGCAGCGCCGCGCGCGCTGCGCCAAGCCCGTCGCGCGGGGGCCTGGCTGCGGCGCTTTCAGGCCGGCAGCGCGAGCAGGCGTGCACGCAGTGCCGCGTAGTCGTTGGCGATCGGCTCGGCGTGGGCAGGTCGCGCGAGCATGGCGGCCAGCGCGGGTGGTACCGCGACGGGCTGGCCGATCAGCGGTTCGACGATGCTGTCGAACTTGGCGGCGTGGGCCGTGGCGACGGCGGCGCATGCGCGCGCCTCGCCGCGTGCGCGCAGCCGCGCCAGCACGCACAGCGCGGTGGCCGTGTGCGGGCACACCGCCAGCGACCGCTCGCGCCAGGTGCGTTCGATGGTGGCCGCGATGTCGACATCGTCGACCGCGTCGGCAGCGAGCCAACCGGGCAGGTCGGCCCTGGTCGGATAGAGCCAGCGCAGCCGCTCGAAATTGCTCGGGTCGCCCACGTCCATGGCATTGGCGAGCGTGGCGATACTTGCTGCGGGCGCGTAGCTGCCGCTAGCGAAGTAGGCGGGCAGGACCCGGTTTGCGTTGGTGGCCAGCACGATGTCGCCGATCGGCAATCCCACGAGCCGGGCCAGCACGCAGGCCAGCGCGTTGCCGAGGTTGCCGGTGGGGATCACGTAGTTGAGTGGGGCCGCCTGCTGGCGGGCGCAGGCGAGCGCGCTGGCCGCGTAATAGGCCATCTGCGGCAGCCAGCGGCCGAGGCTGATGCTGTTGGCCGAGGTCAGCGCGCATGCCTGGCGCAGGTCGGCATCGATCAGCGCGCGCTTGACCAGGGCCTGGCAGTCGTCGAAGGCGCCGGCCACGCGCAGCGCGTGCACGTTGTCGCCGAAACTGCCGAGTTGGTGCGCCTGGCGCGGCGACACGCGGCCATCGGGATACAGCACCACGACGCGGAAGCCCGGGCGGCGATGGAACGCGGCCGCCACCGCCGCGCCGGTATCGCCCGACGTGGCGACCAGCACGGTGCTGACCGGTGCCTCGGCATCGCGCAGGCGGCCGAGGCTCGCGGCGAGGAAGCGCGCGGCGTAATCCTTGAATGCCGCCGTCGGGCCGTGGAACAGTTCGAGCAGGTGCGTGCTGCCATCGAGTGCGCGCAGCGACGCCGGAAATGCGTAGGCCTCGGCGCAGATCGCGGGCAATTGCGATTGCAGGCGGCTGCCTGCGAAGAACGGGTGCAGGACGCGCGCGGCGACTGCTGCCAGCTCCTCGTCAGCCGCGAAGTCGGCTGCATCGAGCCGCGGCACGACCTGCGGCACATACAGCCCGCCATCGGGGGCCAGTCCCGCGGCGAGTGCGTGGTCGATATCGACGGCCGGCGCGCGGCCACGTGTGCTGAGGTAGTTCATGCGACCACCTGTGCGGCGGGGCCGGCCACCGGCGACAGCCAGCAGTCGCTGTCGAGTCCGGCTTCGGCAAAGGCATCGCGCATCGCCTGCGCACAGCGCTGCGCGGCAGCGGCGCCGTCGCACCAGGCGAATACGCTCGGGCCGGCGCCGGAGATGCTGGCACCGAGCGCGCCAGCGGCCAGCGCGGCGGCCTTGACCGAGGCGAAGCCGGCGATCAATGGCGCGCGGCGCGGCTCCACCAGCACGTCGGCGAGTCCGGCACGGATCAGTTCCATGTCGCCAGCATGGCAGCCGGCGAGCACGAGGGCGAGGTTGGCGCTTTGCGCGACGAACTCGGGCAGGGCATAGCTGCCGGCCAGCGCGGCGCGCGCCGCGCGTGTTTCGAGCGTTGCGTGCGGATGCACGAGCGCGCAGTGCAGGGCGGCCGGGACTGCGATCGGCACCAGGCGGTCGGCGGTCGCGAGCACGAGCCCGCCCAGCAGCATCGGGCCGACGTTGTCGCCATGGCGACCGCCGCTGGCGACGGCTTCGCCTTCGAGTGCGAACGGATACAGCGCCGCACGCGGCAACGGCGCATCGAGCAGCGCGTTGGCGGCGACCAGCGCAGCAACCGCCGAGGCGGCCGAGCCACCCATGCCCGAACCGAACGGGATGCCCTTGTCGATCTCGATGTCGAAACCGAACGGCAGCGCCAGCGCACGCTGCAGCGCGAGCAGGGCGGCACCGGCGGTGTTGCGTTCGGGTTCCAGCGGCAGCGGCTGCGCGGCGCCACGGATCGCGCCGATGCGCACCCGTGGTTCGGCGATGCGTTGCACGGTGACGCGGTCGCCGGGCCCGGCCACGCTGTGACCGAGGATGTCGAAGCCGACGGCGGCGTTGCCGACGCTGGCCGGGGCGAAGGCGGTGGCACGCTGCGGACGCGATGCGGAGTTCATGACTGCACGATCCTGAGGATGTCGGCGAACACGCCCGCTGCGGTGACTTCGGGGCCGGCGCCTGGCCCCTGCACCACGAGCGGATTGTCGGCATAGCGGCGGGTGGTGAACTGCACGATGTTGTCGGTCAGGCGCAGGTGCGCGAAGCCGTGCGTCGCCGGCAGCTCGGCCAGGCCGACGCGCGCATGGCCGTCGCGATCGAGCCGGGCGACGTAGCGCAGCACGCAACCGTGGTCGTGCGCCCGTGCATGGCGCGCGGCCATCGCGGCGTCGAATTCGCCGAGGCGCTCCATGAAGGTCGCGGCGTCGGTGCAGCGCAAGGACGCTGGCACGAGGCTTTCGACTTCGACATCGGCCAGCTCGAGCGGCACGCCGGCTTCGCGGGCCAGGATCACGAGCTTGCGCGCCACGTCGGTGCCGGACAGGTCATCGCGCGGGTCGGGTTCGGTGTAGGCGAGGGCATGGGCCTCGCGCACGAGCGCCGAGAATGGCGTGCAGCCATCGTAGCGGTTGAACAACCAGGCCAGCGTGCCCGACAGGATGCCTTCGACCACGTGCAGCTCATCGCCCGTATCGAGCAGGTCGCGCAGTGTCGAGATGACCGGCAGTCCAGCGCCGACGGTGGCCTCGTAGCGGAAGCGCGCGCCGCTGGCGCAGGCGGCGCGGATGCGCTGCCAGCGTGGGTACGGACCGGCGCCAGCGTGCTTGTTCGGCGTCACCACGTGAATGCCCGCGGCGAGCCAGTCGGCGTAGCGTTCGGCCACCGCATCGCTCGCGCTGCAGTCGATGATGAGGGCGTGCGGCAGGTGTTCGGCGTGGATGTGGCGCGTGAACGCTTCGAGATCGCCATCGGGCTGCGCTGCTTCGCGCCAGTTTGCGGCCAGGTGCGATTCGCCGCACCACAGGTGTGAGCGGCTCGCGACCGCGCGCAGGCGCAAGTCGAGCTGATGGTCGCGCAGCAGGCGTTCGCGTGCGGCGAGGATCTGTTCGAACAGGGCCTGGCCAACCTTGCCCGGGCCGATCAGGCCGATCGAGATCGTTTGCGGTGACAGCCAGAACGCGGCGTGCGCGGCGCGCAGCGCGCGAGTGGCGTCGCTGCTCGCCACCGCGATCGAAATGTTGCGTTCGGAGGCGCCCTGCGCGATGGCGCGAATGTTGACGCTGCTGCGGGCCAGCGCGCCGAACAGCCGCGCGGCGACGCCGGGCTGGCCGGCCATGCCGTCACCGACCGCGGCGAGCACGCTGATGCCGGCTTCGCCCGCGATGCGCGCGATCGCGCCGCGCGCGAGCTCACGCTCGAATGCCGACTCCAGTGCGCTGCGGGCGCGAGCGAGGTCGGCTTCGCGCACCACGCAGCAGATCGAATGTTCCGAGGAGCCCTGCGAGATCATCACCACCGACACACCGGCCGCATGCAGCGCGCCGAAGGCGCGCTCGGCGGTGCCCGGCACGCCGATCATGCCGGCGCCTTCGAGGGTGAGCACGGCCAGTTGCTGCACGGCCGACAGACCCTTGACCGGTGAGCCGCTCGCCGCCGTGGCGCGGGTGCCGATCGCCGTGCCGGCGTGGTCGGGGGCGAACGTGTTGCGGATGCGCACGGCCAGGCCTGCCGCGATCGCCGGCGTGAGCGTCTGCGGGTGGATCACCTTGGCACCGAAGTACGCCAGCTCGCAGGCTTCGCTGTAGCTGAGCTCGGGCAGCGACACGGCCTCGGGCACCAGGCGCGGGTCGGCCGACAGCACGCCGTCGGTGTCGCCCCACAGCGTGAGCTCGGCGGCGCCGCTCAGGCGCGCGAAGATGGCGGCCGAATAGTCACTGCCGTTGCGGCCCAGCACGGTGGCGCGACCGTCGGGCGTGCGTGCGACGAAGCCGGTCACGACGGTCCATGGCCGCGCGTGCTCGGCGCGCCACGCGTCGAAGCGGCGCTGGCTGTCGTCCCAGTCGACGCTGGCACCGAGTTCGCCGTGGCTGACGACGAGCACGTCGCGGGCGTCGAGTCGCGCGCAGGACAGACCCTGTGCCGCCAGCAGGTCGCGCAGCAGGCGCGAGGACCACACCTCACCCAGACCCTGCACGCGCTCGCTTGCCTCGCGGTTGGGCGTGCGCAGCACGGCGAGCGCAGCGAGCAGGTCGCGCAGTTCGGCAAATTGGCCATCGAGCCAGTCGCGCGTGGCGGCCGCGTGCGCAGCGAGCAGGTCGTCGGCGCAGGCCAGGTGCCGCTCGCGCAACTGGGCCAGGCGCCCGGGCCAGTCGGTGCTCGCCTGCATCGCGGCTTCGGCCAGCGCGATCAGGGCATCGGTGGTGCCGCGCATGGCCGACACCACGACATAGGCCGGCGTGGCGGGCTGCGCCTGCAGGATCGCGGCGACGCGCCGCATGCAGGTGGCGTCGGCAAGACTGGAGCCGCCGAACTTGTGCACGCATGGGGGCGCCGGCGGCGGGTCGGGCAACTGGGCGACGGACATCATGGGTCTCCGGATGAAGACCCCGCTCGGCTTCGGGTCGGGCTGTGGCGCAGGCCCTGTCCCGGAGTGGGGCGGGGCCGTGGTTTGCGCAATCGATCGGTCAGGATGGTTGGCAGCGCAGGCACCCGCACAACGTGGGCGAAGTCGTCCACGTCGTCGTGCGCGTCATCGTGCCGTGGTTGGCGGCAGGCGGGCGGCGCATGGCGGGCGTTGCGTTCATGCTTGCGAGTGTGCCGGCAGCACCACGGGGTCTGTCAAGAGGGCAGCAGCGCCAGCAGCTCATCGTGCAGCAGGTCACGTCGCCAGCCGTCCAGTGCGATGGGCCAGCAGCGCGTCGCGAGCAGCGTTTCCAGATGGCGGCGCGAGCACAGCAGCGCGTCGGGCAGGTCGAGGCGCTGCGCCTGCGCGGCCACGACCTCCTTCATCGCCGCGATGAGCTTGCGTTCGCGCGCATCGGGCTGCGGCGGAATCGGCACGAAATCGAGATCTTCGTCGCGCAACGGAGCCTGCACCACGGCCAGCAGTTCCTCGCGCTGCGCCGACCGCAGTGCACGCAGGCCGCGGGTGCGCTCGGCAAGTTCCTCGGCGCTGCGTGGCGGTTGCGCCGCAAGATCGAGCGCGTGGGCATCGTCGAGCAACCAGTTGCGCGGCCGATCGTGGCGTCGTGCGGCGGCATCGCGCCAGCGCAACAGCCGACGCAGCAACGCCTGGCGTTCGCGTGGCCAGTCGGCGGCACCGCGCAGCGCGAGCTGCGGTTGCGGGTCGGGCTCGCGCTCGCGCGCCTTCGCGAGCAGACGTTCGCAGTCGGCGGCGAGCCAGGCGCTCATGTTGCGCTGTTCGAGGCGGCGTGCAAGTTCCTCGTGCAGGCGGGGCAGGTGCAGCACGTCCTGCGCGGCATAGTCGATCTGTTGCGCGCTCAGCGGCCGCTGCAGCCAGTCCGAACGCGTCTCGGTCTTGGGCAGCGCGATGCCGGTCAGCTCGAACACGAGCTTCTGGTAGCCCAGTCCCGCGCCGAGGCCGGCGAATGCCGCGGCGATCTGGGTGTCGAACAGGTGCGCGATGTGGCACGACCAGGTGGCCAAGGCTTCGAGGTCCTCGCTCGCGCTGTGCATGACGATCGTGCGTGCCGGATCGGCCAGCACGCGTGCCAGCGGCGCCGGGTCGAGCGGCGCCGTGGGATCGACCAAGGCGATGCGGCCGCCGACATCGGCCTGCACCAGCGCCAGACGCGGCAGGAAGGTATTGGTGCGCATGAACTCGGTGTCGAGGCCGAGCGTCGCGGGAGTGTGTTCCAACAGCGCCTGCAGCGCGTCGTCGCGCGTGATCCAGTCGGTCAAGATGAATTCCTCATAGACGCCCGTGGCTGGCGGCTTCAATCGGCACGGTCCAGCGTCGATAATCGCCAGACGATGCCGCGATCGGAAGCCACACGCAAGCAGCACACCTGGGGCGGCGCCGCCGGCATGGTGGTGCTCGCCTGCGCGTTGCTGTATCGCTTCTTCCCCGATCTGTTGCAGATGCAGCCCGCGCGCGAGCCGTCCCGCGGCGCGGATACCGCAGCGGCACAGGGTCCGCGCGCCGCGAACTGGTCCGCGCTCGATGACAGCGGCAGCGCGCCGACCCAGGTCGATCGGACCGAGGTGGGGACGAGCCTGGTCGACGCGATCCGCATGGGCCCGCCGGCGCCGCTCAGCAAGCAGCTGACGGCGCTGCTGGACAAGGCGCGCAAGGCCGAAGGCGCGGGCGCCCTGCTCGAACCCGACGACGCGATCGCCTTGTACCAGCGTGTGTTGGCGGCCTCGCCCGCCAATGTCGAGGCGCAGATGGCGCTGGAGCGGATCGGCGGCGTGCTGCGCGATTGGACGCTGGCCGCGGTCGCGCGCGGCGACGAAAAGGCGGCGCAGCGCTACCTGGCCGCCTATGAGAAGGTGCCGCATTCCGAGCGCGAACTGGCCATCGTGCACCGGCGTGTCGACTTGCTGCACCAGATCCTGCCGATGCTGAGCCGCGCCGCCGAGCTCATTCGCCAGGGCAAGGCCGAGGGCGAGGGCGACAGCGCCCTGGCGCTGTACCGGCAGGTCCTCGAACTTGATCCGGGCAATGCGCTGGCCGACGCCGGCCTTGCCGGCATCGAACGCCGGCATCTGGATCGGGCGCTGGCGCAGGCCGCGCAGGATGATTTCGCCGGCGCCGACGCCACGCTCGCCGCGGCCGCCGCGATCCGTCCCGGCTCGCAGGCCATGCTCGAGGCGCACACGCGCATCGACGACCTGCGTCGCCAGCGTGCGGCCAGTGTGCTGGCGCAGGCCCGTTCAGCACTCGATGCCGGCAATGCCGACCTGGCCGAGAATCTTGCCCGCAAGGCACAGAACATCAGTCCGGACCTGGCCGGCCTCGACGAATTCGCGCAGCGCCTGCGCAATGCGAGGCTGTATGCGAGCTACACGCCGGGCCAAGTGCTGCACGATCGCTTCCTCGACATCAGCGGCAGCGCACCAGCCGTGGTGGTGATTCCGACCGGCAGCTTCGTGATGGGCTCGGCCGCCGATGAAGAGGGGCATCAGGACAGCGAACAACCGCAGCGCCGCGTCAGCATCAGCAGCGGTTTCGCGCTTGGCCAGTCTGCGGTCACAGTTGGCCAATTCCGAGTCTTCGTCAACGCGGCGTCCTACCTCAGCGATGCCGAACGCCTGGGCAGCGCCGCCACCTACGACGAAAGCAGCGGGCGCATGAGCGAGCGGCGCGGCATGAGCTGGCGCAACGCCTACGATGGCAGCAAGGCGCGCGATGACCTGCCGGTAATCAACGTGTCGTGGAACGATGCCGTGGCCTACCTGCAATGGCTGTCGGCGCGGACCGGCAAGCACTATCGGCTGCCCAGCGAGGCCGAGTTCGAATACGCCCTGCGCGCCGGGTCGAGCACGCGCTACCCATGGGGCGACGGCAATCCCGACAGCGTCGTCGGCAACCTCACCGGTGAAGGCGACCGCTCACCGGCGAAGCGAACCTGGGCACAGTACTTTCCGCGCTACAGCGACGGCTATTGGGGGCCGGCACCGGTAGGGAAGTTTCCGGCCAACGCGTTCGGCCTGTACGACATGGACGGCAACGTGTCCGAATGGGTCGAGGATTGCTGGCACGACAACTACACGCGGGCCCCGCGCGACAGCTCGGCGTGGGTCAATCCCGGTTGCGAGCGGCACGTCGTGCGCGGTGGCTCCTGGGGCAGCGATCCATTGCAGGTGCGCTCGGCGTTCCGCACGTCGGCGCCCGCCGATGCCCGCAACGCCCGCGTCGGCTTCCGCGTCGCGCGCGACCTGTGATCGTTGCGCGCTGCGGCGCAGCGCAGGCGGCGGACAGCACCCACGGCAGCACGCTGCGGCCCGCCGCATCTGCGCAACCGCGAGCCAGTGGCGCAGCCGGCCCGCGGTTCGGCACAACGACTCTTCGCATGGCCGAGCCGTCGATGCCTGGTCGCGGCGTGCCAGCCAAGTCACGCAGCCGGCGCGGCTGCTCGAACTGCCGGCACGCCGGGAACAGGCCATGCGCCGGGCTGAGGTGCGGACGCAAGGCTTTGCTGCGGGCGCGACCCCGCCTGCGACGATGGTAGACTCCGACGCTTCGTTCGCTTGCGGCTGGTTGTCCGCGATGGCCCACGGGTTCGCTTCGCGAACGCGTGATCGTCAGGGCACACCTGGGTGGGAAGGACCAATGGCCCGCAGCGAACGAAATGACGGTACGAGGAGGGATGAGCAAGCGGCGGCATGCGCGCAAGCGCGCAAGGGTCCGCGCAAGCAGGCAGGGGCTGTCGCCATCGGGCGAGCACTGGCCCACACCTTGACACCACTGGAGACGTGGGCAGCGGCAGGGTGCAGTGCGCGCCGGCCGCCTGGGGAGGTTTGGACGTCGGTATCTGCGTGAGTGCAAACCGATACGCCGGTCTCACTGTGCCGTGGAGCCCGATTCGCCATTCTCGTTGGGAAAACTTGCGGTCTGTTGCAGCGAATGGTCGCTGCGGCCATTCGCACGCATTGGGGAGAGATGTCATGTCGCATGCAGTCCATTTCACGCGGGCTTCGTTGTTCCTGGTATTGGCGTTTCTGGTCATGTCGCCGGCATGGCCGCAAACGTCGGTCGATGCCGCGTATTTTCCAGTCGACGTGCCCGTCGACTCCGCGTTGTCGGATGTCGCACCGACGTCCGGCCTCGTATCGTCAGGCTACCGCAGCATCCACTTCTCCGACTACATGAGCGGGTTTAACACTCCGTTCCAGGTGACGACCGACAACGACACGTTTTTTGTTTCCAACATAGGCACCAGTTCGGTGTTGATGTACCAGATCACGTCGGCTGGCATCGTTTACGTGCGAACCTTCGGATCGGGTTCCGGCAGCGGCGCCGGGCAATTCACCGCCCCGGAACAGGTGGCCGTGGTCGGCAACGATGTCTATATCGCGGACTTCGGCAACAACCGTATCCAGCGCTTCAACAAGAGCACCGGCGCGTACGTATCCCAGTTCGGTACGTCCGGCTCCGGTGCCGGCCAACTCAGCAATCCATCAGGCCTTGTGTACAACCCCGCTAACGGGTTTCTTTACGTAAGCGAAATCGGCAACGACCGCATTTCCGTGTTCAGCACGGTCGGCACCTACCAGTTCCAATTCGCCTCGATTGGCAGCGGCGATGGCCAGCTCAACAATCCGTACGTGCTCGGCATCGACAGCAACAGCAATGTCTATGCCGCAGATGCCACCAACAACCGCGTGGTGAAGTTCGATCCGACCGGCGTCTTTATCCGCAACATCGCCGTGGGCGTTTCCGGTCCCTTGGGACTTGCCATCGACAAGGCCGACCTCAACTGGGTCACTTCCAGCGGCAACAACGATTCCTACACCTACGATTCGCGCGGCAACTACGTGAGCTATTACTACGGCGTCGCGCCAACGGCTTGGGCACCGGGGTATTTCCAGGACGCGCGCAGCCTCGCGGTGACTTCCCCGCTGCCGTTCGCACCCTACAATGGCACGCCTGCGGTGGTCATGGCTGACATGAGTTCGAACACGGTGCAGGTTTTTTCGCGTTCGTTGCAGGCCACCGCGCATCCCGCCATCGCTTCGATCAGCGGACTTTCCGGTTACGTCGGCGGCGTGGCTTTCGACAGCGCGCAGAATGTTTACTTCACCTCGTTTACCGCGAACGCCGTCTACAAATTCGACAAGTTCGGCACTTTCCTGTTGCAATGGGGTATTGCGGGCTCGGGCAATGGCCAATTCAGCGGCGCCTATGGGATTTGCGTGGATGATTCCGACAACGTCTATGTCGTCGACCGCAACAACAACCGCATCCAGAAATTCGATGCGAACGGGAACTATCTGCTGCAGTGGGGCAGTGCAGGTTCGGGTAACGGCCAGTTCAGTGGCCTGGCAGGAATCGCGACGGATGGAACGTGGATCTATGTCACCGAAGAAAGCAATCATCGCGTGCAGAAATTCAGCCTGAGCGGCACCTACGTCAGGCAATGGGGAACAAACGGTTCGGGCAACGGCCAATTCCAGAATCCGGCCGGCATCGCCGTCGACCGCAGGCGCAACCAGGTGTACGTGGCGGAATACTCCGGCAACCGCATCCAGCAGTTCAGCGTGTTCGGCGATTTCATCAAGGTATTCGCCGATTCGATTTCCGGTAGCGGCATGTTGACCAATCCGGTGGGGCTTGCCACCGACCAGCACGGCAACATCTATGTGGCGGATCGCGGCAATGATCGCGTCGTGCAATACAACGACAACGGCATCTACCTTGCCAGTTTCGTGCAAACCACGGCGAATGCGGTTGGCGTCGACACGCGCAATGGGCAGATCCATGTCGGTGCCTCCAGCGGTGGCATCGTCAACCGCTACGGCGCCGTTTCGGGCGCATACGACACGATTGGCGTGTATCGCCCGTCGACGCGCACCTTTGCGCTGCGCAATTCACTGACGCCGGGCGCACCGAACATCACCGCAACCGTGGCGCTGGCCCAAGCCACCGACCTGCCGATCACCGGCGACTGGAATGGTGACGGCATCGACACCCCGGGCCTGTATCGCCCCAGCACCTCGACGGTCTATCTATGGGACCGCTGGTCGAACCTGAGCATCGTCAATGCCGAATACGTCTTGGTTCTTGGCGCCGGCGGCGACCGGCCCATCGTCGGTGACTGGAATGGCGACGGCAAGGACAGCCTCGGCTATTTCCGCCCGTCGACCAATACGTTCTATCTGCGCAATGCGCTCACCTCGGGCCCGGCCGACTACACGGTGGCGTATGGCAGCAGTGGCGATGTTCCGTTGGCGGGCGACTGGAACCAGGACGGCGAATTCACCATCGGCGTCTACCGCGCCAGTGACGGCAAGTTCCATGTCAGCAACCGCAACACCAACGGCGCGGTCGCTGACGATGGCGCCTATGCGCTCGGCATGGCCGGTGACATCCCCGTAACCGGCGACTGGACGCACAGCGGCTACAGCGGGCTCGGCGTGTACCGCCCGTCGACGGGCAGCTTCAGTTTGAAATACAACCTTGACGGCACACCCGCCGACGAGACTTTCTCATTCGATGGTGACCGGATTTTCCGATCGGGATTCGAAGCAATGGGAGGAGATGAGATTCCTCTCGCGGGCAATTGGGGATATCCGCCGGAGTGAGGCCGGTCTGTGCCGCGATCGTGTCCCGCCACGCCGCTCCGGTTGCTTCATTCGCAACCAACGGCCGCGGCGAGGGATTTGCGAGTGCGCTCCTCGATGCGGGACGGTGGCCATGCACTCGGCTGTCGACCAGTCCGGAACGTCCCGGACTGGTCACTTCGGTTGGCGGCCAGCGGTAGCACTGGTGGCCGGAACCCCCGCGCCACGCGGGAATTTCGGGCAAGAAAAAGGGCCCGGAGAAAATCCGGGCCCTTGTATGTGGTGGGGCGGCGGGAATCGAACCCGCGTCCGAAGGCGCTCAGTGCAGGCCGTACCAAACTCCACGACCACTGCCATGCTGGTCCAGCGTGCCGCGCTCAACCAGTGCGCGGAAATGCTGCTTGAGCGTGTTGCGGCTGGCCCCGGTCAGCTTGATCGCCTCGCCGATGGTGACGCGCCCGTGCTCACGGGCGAACTCGACGATCTGTAGCTGCAGCTCCGGCATGGCCGCCAGCACGATCTTCTCGCGCTCGACCTTCTTCTCCAGGCGCCGCACCTGCTCGGCCAGGGAGCGCAGAAAGAACACCAGCCACGGCTGCCAGTTCGGAGCCTCGGTGCGGATCGTGCCTTGCGTCTGCCGCAATGCCAGGTAGTACGCATCTTTGCTCTGCTCGACCACGCTCTCCAGTGAGCTGTAGGGCACATAGGCGTAGCCGGCCTGCAGGAGCAGCAGCGTGGTCAGCACGCGGGAAAGCCGCCCGTTGCCATCCTGGAAGGGATGGATCTCGAGGAACACGACGACGCACAGGGCGATGATCAGCAGCGGATGCAGACGGGCTGTCTCACGCTCTTGGTTCACCCAGGCCACCAGTTCCGTCATCAAGCGGGGCGTGTCGAACGGCGACGCCGTCTGAAACACGATGCCGATCTGCGCGCCGGTCTCGTCGAAGGCAGCGACGCTGTTCGAGTTGGTCTTGTAGGTGCCGCGATGCCAGGTGTCCTTTTCACTGTAGCGAAGCAGGATCTGGTGCAACTGCTTGATGTGGTTCTCGGTGAACGGGATGTCCTGCCAGGACGCGAACACCAAATCCATCAGCTCGGCGTAGCCGGCCACTTCCTGCTCGTCGCGGGTGGCGAAGGACTTGATCTCAAGATTCGACAGCAGCAGCTCCACTTCCCGGTCGGACAGCTTGCTGCCCTCGATGCGTGTGGAGGAGCCGATGCTCTCGATGGTGGCCACTCGACGCAGCGCCGACAGGCGATCGGGCGCGAGGGTGCCCAAGGCGCGCCAGGCGCCCTTGAACTCGTCGATCCTCGCGATGAGACTCAGGATCTCCGGGGTGATCTGGATGGTGTCGGTTTCCAGCATGAACCAATACTACACCCAATTACACCCATTTTCGAGCCCCGCCCATTAAGACACCCATTTACACCTAATCGTCCCAGGTTGGGCCTGCAGGGAATAACTGGCCTAAGCCCCGCAGAATATGCGGCGAAAAGGCTTCTGCAAGGAGATCACTTGGCTCACGGGCGGAACAGCGCCTTCATGGACTCCTGCCAACTCATTCGGAAGGAGACCAAGATGGAAGTCGCTCACCTCAATCAAAAGCAACTGGCTGCTCGCTGGAGCATCAGCGAGGCCACCCTGGAACGCTGGCGCAGCGAGGGGATCGGGCCCAAGTTCCTGAAGCTTTGCGGCCGGGTGCTCTACCGGCAGGTCGACATCGAGGCCTACGAGGAGTCGTGCCTGGCAACGTCGACCAAGACGGTCGCGGCGCAGGTCCGTGCTGGCTGAGATGTTCCGATTCGTCGGCAAATATCTGCAAGTACCGACGTTTCACAACGCGACGGTACCGGCGATGACGTTTACAGGCCAGATTGCAGGGGAATTGAACGTCCGCAGTCCGCAAGCGCGGACCGATTGAGCGGTTTGTTGAAAATCAACGGCTTGGCATCGGGCCGTGCGGGCTGGTGAGGGTTCCTGCGGGTTCGTGCGGAAAGATTCGAACTCCTGGGGGGTCTGGGTGGGGTGGAACCCTGCGCCAAACCTATGTAACTCAGCGCCTTACGACCGCTGCGAACTCCTGCGGAAAGGTGCGGAATCCAGCCCCAACTGCCAACAATCCTACCAGTCAT
>NZ_JAHCAQ010000007.1 GCF_019634845.1 Dokdonella sp. | reverse complement strand
GTGGGCAACGTGGCGATCGTCAAGACGCTCACCGGCGAGAACGGCACACTCACCGGCATTGCCGAGCCAGGCGAGCAGTTGACCTACACGATCACGCTGAGCAACAGCGGCGGCGTTGCCGTGACCGGTTACGGCGTGAGCGACCCGCTCGATGCCAACGTCAGCTTCGTCAGTGCCGACAACGGCGGCACGTACGGCGCGGGCGTGGTGACGTGGAGCGGTCTGACCGTGCCTGCGGGCGGAACGCTGAGCCTGCAGGTGGTGGTGCAGGTGGCCAGTCCGATTCCGGCCGGGGTGGCCCAGGTGATCAACCTCGCCTACCAGACCGGCACCACGCCGCCGGCGTGTCCGCCTGCGGGCCCGCAGTGCGTGATCACGCCGACTGCCGCCAACCTGTCGGTGACCAAGGCGGTGTCGGATGAAAGCATCACTGCCGACGGCATTGCCGAGCCGGGCGAACTGCTGACCTACACGATCACGGTACGCAACGAGGGTGGCACCGCCGCGCTCGGCACGCTCATCAACGAAACCGTGCCGGCCAACACGACCTACGTCGCCGGTTCGCCGAACATCTGGACCTGCGCCAATGGTGCGGCGGCGGGTACCGCTTGCGACACGCTGGTCGACGTGCCGGCGCAGAGTGGCGTCAACCCGGGCCTGGTCACAGTGACGTTCACGGTGCGCGTCGATGATCCGTTGCCGAGCGGCGTCACCAGCATCCGCAACGCGGTGGTGCTCAACGACGGTACGCCGCCAGACTGCGTGGCCTTGCCCACGGCACCCGGTTGCGCGGTGGTGCCGACGGCGAACATGCGCCTGACCAAGACGGTGGCCTCGCTGGTGCCGACCGGCCCGGCGACCTACACCGTGACCTACCAGATCGATGTGGTGAACCTTGGCGGTGCAGCGGTGAGCTACACGCTGACCGACACGCTGGGCTTCCCCAATGCCGGACTGGTGTTCATGGGCAATGCAGTGGCGGCGACCGCTACCGGCACGCTCAATCCGGGCCTGCCGGGCGGCAGCTTCACGCCGGTCAACGGCACGATCGTGCAGATCTCGGCCAATGGCGTGAGCCTGCCGGTTGGTGCCACGCACAGCTATACCGTGGCGGTTCCGGTCGGCGTGCAGCCGGCGGCGCTCGTCGATGGCGCCTGTACTGGCGCTGCCGGTCATGGCCTGTACAACGAGACCTCGGTCAGCGGCACGTTCAGTCTCGACAGCGCCGCCTGTGCGCCGATCGGCGCCGATGTGCCGCTGATCCGCCTGGTCAAGACCGTCACCCTGGGTCAGGACTTCAATGGCAACCACTACGGTGATGTCGGCGACGTGCTGTGGTACGACTTCACGATCAGCAATCCGGGCAGCCTGCCGCTCAGCACCGTGCAGTTGTTCGATCCGCGCCTGGCCAGCCTGCACTGCAGCCCGACCACGGTGGGTGGTCAGCCGTTCCGCGTGATTCCCGGTGACGAACTGTTCCACGACGGATTCAATCCGCTGGCCGGTGGTACGCTCCAGCCGGGTGATGCGGTGACCTGCTCGGGTACCTACGTGCTGACCGCGGCGGACGTGGCCTTGCGGCGTGTGGTCAACACGGCCACCACCACTGGCAACGCGCCGGGTGGGCAGGCGGTATCGTCGGTATCGACCGCGATCTTCACCCAGTTCCGCTGAGGACAAGGACATGATGAGCAGCAATCAGCACAGGCATCAGCTTCGCGCCCTGGGATTGGCGGCGGCCTTGGCCGCCACCGGCCTCGCATTGCCGGCGACCGCCGGCACCTTGCGCATCGCGGCCAGTTCCGCCGCTGGCGCGGCGCCAGTGAACGCAGCCGCAGGCGAGCATGCGTTCACGATCGACAACGTGGGCTCGGGTGCACTCAGCGCGGTGCGGATCGTGTCCGATCCGGCGCATGCGGTGAGCTGCGCGGGGGCCACCCAGCGTGGCGCGGCGTTCCCGGCCGCGGCAACGCTGGCGGCCGGTGACAGCGTGCGTTGCGTGACGCGCCCGGTCACCCAGGCGCGGCGGCGCAATGCAAGCATCGCCGTCGTCGCGAACGATGGCAGTGGCCATGCCGTCGCCCGCTCGTTTTCGTTCATGCAGCCGGCGGCGATCACGCCTGCACAGGGCATCGCGGTGCTGGCCGCCGGCGGCATCTTCAATGACGCCAACAGCAACGGTGTGCTCGAGGCCGGCGAGACGATCAGCTACCACTACAGCGTGCTCAACCTCGGCACCTTGGCCCTGTCGGGCCTGGCCGTCACCGACATCGACGGGGCGGTGAGCTGCCCGCAGACCACGCTCGCGGTCAATGCCTCGATGGTCTGCACGCAGCTGCATACGATCACCGCGGCCGAGCAGGCCGCGACGATGGTGTTCAACACGGTCGACCTTGCCGGCAGCGCAAGCAATGGCGATCCGGTCGGCGCGGGCGATTTCGTGGTCACCCAGAACCTGGGCGGCAACGCCGGCATCCGCGTGTTCAAGAGCCCGCTGCTGTTCGACGATGTCGACGCCAGCGGCTACGCGAGCGCCGGCGACATCGTCGAGTACACGTTCGTGGTGAAGAATGACAACGCACAGGCGTTGGCGACGGTCGATCTGGCCGAGGATGATCCCAGCCACATCGATGGCGCGATCGTCTGCGATGCCACCACGCTCGGCGGCCAGCCGTTCGCGGGTCTCGGCAGCGGCGCGCTGCAATCCAACGACATCGTGCTGTGCTCGGCGCAGCATACGATCACCGCCGCCGAAGCTGGCGCCGGGGTTGCCACCAATCTCGTCGAGGCGGGCGGCCAGCCCGGCATCGGCGCACGGGTCTATGGCACCGGCGCGTCGGCCGTGCTGATCCCGACGGCGGCCGACGTTGCCGTGAGCAAGGCGCTCACGGGCGAAAGTGGCAGTGTGCCGGGCGTGGCCGAGCCGGGCGAGACGCTGACCTACACGATCACGCTCAGCAACAGCGGCGCCGCCAATGCGTTCAACGTCGGCGTGGTCGACCCGCTCGATCCCAACGTGATCTTCGTGGCGGCCAGCAACGGCGGCACCCTGTCGGGCAATACCGTGACCTGGGCCGGCCTGACCGTGCCGGGCAACGGCACGCTCGCCCTTACGGTCACGGTCAGCGTGGTCGACCCGATCCCGCTGGGCACCACCCAGGTGCTCAATCTCGGCTACGTGGCCGGCACCACGCCGCCCGACTGCGCCGCCAATCCGCTGCCGCCAGCCTGTGCGATCACGCCGACGCAGCCGCCACCGCGCCTGCAGGTGACCAAGACCGCGTCGGCGACGTCGGTGGACCCCGGCGACACGCTGACCTACACGGTCACGGTAACCAACGTCGGCAGCGTGGTGGCGCACAACGTCGTGATCAGCGACCCGATTCCGGCGGGCATCGCCAGCTTCGCGTGGACCTGCGCGGGCAGCGCTGGTGCGGCCTGTGCCAACGCCAGCGGCAGCGGCGCGATCAATGAAACGATCGCCAGCTTCCCGGCCGGCGGCCAGCTCGTGTTCACGGTCGTGGCGCAGCTCACCAGTACGGCAGCAGGCAACGTGTTCAACACCGTCTCGGTCACACCAGACCAGATCACGGTGTGCATGCCGGGTGCGACGCCTGGTCCGTGCGACGCCACGGTCATCGTGGCGATCCGCGGCGTGGTGGGCAAGGTGCCGGCCACCGACGCCTGGGCCTTGCTCGTGCTGCTGCTCGCGCTGGTCATGGTCGCCTGGCGCCAGCACGGTCGCGTGCCGCGCTGAGATCGGCTGCGAACCGCCGGCGCCTGACCCGAACGGTGTCAGGCGCTGGTGGCAGCCGGCCATCACCGATGGCGCCGCCGGCCGCCGGCAGCGCGTGTCTTCACGCGTTGCGCATGGCCAGCAACTGGCGCAGTTCCTGTTTGCCTGCAGCGTCGAGTTGGCCCGCGCCATGGCTGGCCTGCAGTTCGTCGATGCGCTGCTGCCGCGTCTGGCGTTCGAGCTGGCCGATCGCGTCGATGAACTCGACGCGGGCGCCGGCGCTGTCGCCTGGAAACTCGGTCACGGCGAGCTTGTGCAGTGCGGTCGCCTCGTCGCGACCCGCGAAGTGCTCGAGCAGGGCGCCCGTCGTGAGGTCGGGGCGCTCACGCGCCAGCTCGAGCAGCTCGAGCAGCAGTTCGATGCCGGCCAGGCGCAGCGTGGCGAAGCTCCACGGCGGCTCGATGGCCAGCGCCAGTTCGGGCTGCTGCACGAGCAGGGTGATGACCGCGCGCACCAGCGAGCGCGGCGGCGGTCGGCCGCGGCGCTGATCGGCCGGGCGCGGCGCAGCCGATGCCGCGGCGTTGATGCGCACGCCGCCCATGCGTTCGAGTTCGTCGAACATGAGATCGCGGAACGCGCCGTCGGGAATCTGCGTGAGCAATGGGCGCGCGCGCTCGACCAGGCGCGCCTTGCCGTCGAGGCTGCCGAGATCGACTTCGCGCCCGAGCTCGGCGAACAGGAACCGGCTCAGCGGAGTGGCGTCCTTGAGACGCTGTTCGAAACCGGCCAGCCCTTCCTTGCGGATCAGCGAATCGGGGTCCTCACCGTCGGGCAGGAACAGGAACAGCGCCTGACGCCCGTCGCGCAGGCGCGGCAGCACCGACTCGAGCGCGCGCCACGCCGCCTGGCGGCCGGCACGATCGCCATCGAAGCAGAAATAGACGTCGCTGCACTGGCGGAACAGCAGTTCGGCGTGATCGCCGGTGGTGGCGGTACCGAGTGTGGCCACCGCCTGGGTCAGGCCCGCTTGATGCAGGGCGATGACGTCCATGTAACCTTCCACCACGATCAGGCGCGTCACCTTGGCGTGCGTCTCGCGCACCTGCCACAGGCCGAACAGCTCGCGGCCCTTGTGGAACAGCGGCGTTTCCGGTGAATTGAGGTATTTGGGGCCGTCGGACTTCGGCGCCCGCGCGGCGTCGGGCGCGGCCGCTGCGCCCACAGGCACGGTGCCGTCGCCGCGGGTGGCCGCGTGATCGGTGTCGGCGACCTCGCCGTCGGCCGTCGACTTGGTCTTGGGCAGGGTCAGGATGCGACCGCCGAATGCGATCGGCCGACCGCGCCGGTCGAGGATCGGGAACATGACGCGGTCGCGGAAGCGGTCGTAGCGCCTGCCGCGCTCGCCGCTGGTCAGCAGGCCCGCCTTCTCCAGCAATGCGAGCCGCTGCGCACTGGTGCCGAGCGCGCTGCCGAGGCCGTCCCAGGCCTGCGGTGCATAGCCGAGGCGGAAGCGCGCGATGATCGACTCGTCGAGGCCGCGCGCGGCGAAGTAGTCGCGGGCCGGCCCGTTCGCGGCAAGCTGGCGCCGGTAGTACGCAGTGGCGGCTTCGAGCAGTTCGTAGAGGTCGGTCGCGTCCTCGCGCGGCGCCGCGCGGCCACCTTCGTAGGGCACTTTCATGCCGGCGCGCCGGGCCAGCTCCTCGACCGCATCGGGAAACTCGAGGCGGTCGTAGTTCATGAGGAAACCGATCGCGCTGCCGTGCGCGCCACAACCGAAGCAATGGTAGAACTGCTTGTTGGGGCTCACCGTGAATGAGGGCGTGCGTTCGTCGTGGAACGGGCAGCAGGCCGACCAGTCGCGGCCGGCCTTCTTCATCGGCACGCGCTCGCCGATCACGTCGACGATATCGACGCGGGCGAGCAGGTCATCGATGAAGCGGGCAGGGATGCGGCCGGACATGAGGCTTAGCATGCCATGCGCCGACGGTGCGGCGCCGACCGTGTATGCGGCAACGCGCGCCGCGGTGGCCGATCCGGTGCTGCCGCGCGCGGCGGCGTGCCGGCGCTCAGCCGAGCTTGGCCTTGACCAGCGCCGACACCTTGCCCATGTCGGCACGGCCGGCCACTTGCGGCTTGACCAGCGCCACCACCTTGCCCATGTCCTTGGCGCTGGTGGCACCGCTGTCGGCGATCGCCCGAGTCACGATGGCCTCGATCTCGGCCTCGCCGAGCTGGGCCGGCAGGTAGCCTTCGATCACGCCCATCTCGAAGCGCTCGATCGCGGCCAGGTCCTCGCGGCCCGCGCTTTCGT
Organism: Dokdonella sp.; assembly: GCF_019634845.1. GTDB lineage: Bacteria > Pseudomonadota > Gammaproteobacteria > Xanthomonadales > Rhodanobacteraceae > Dokdonella_A. The sequence continues at coordinate 158,320 of NZ_JAHCAQ010000007.1, read as the reverse complement.
ACTGCGCGAGCGAGTCCTTGCGCTGCTTCATCATTTTCTCGAGCACGGTCAGCACCTGGGCGTCATCGAGCGTGATGCGCTCATCGACCTCGCGCTGCTTGATCGCGGCATTGACGAGGCGGATCGCCGCCAGGCGCTGCTTGTCGCCGCCCTTCATGGCGGCCTTCATGTCGTCGCTGAGTCGGAGCTTGAGGGTCATGGCTGGGCCTTGGAATGCTGGGGGGAACGGCGCTGCGGCCGCCGCGGCGACCTGCACAGCACAGGGTGGCGCGATCTGCCAACGCAAAAAGCCGGCTGCGCTTGCGCGCGGCCGGCTCTTGGCGATCCGTGGAGCGACACCGGCGGCCGCGGGCCGCCCGCGACGGTCAGTACAGACGCCGACGCTTGGTCACGTCGCGCGAGACGCGGCGCAGGTGACGCTTGACCGCAGCGGCACGCTTGCGCTTGCGCTCCTGGGTCGGCTTTTCGTAGAACTCGCGCTTGCGCACTTCGGCGAGCACGCCAGCCTTTTCGCAGGTGCGCTTGAAACGGCGCAGGGCGAACTCGAACGGCTCGTTTTCGCGGACTTTGACGCTGGGCATTGGAACTCCAGTTGCCTGAATACCCGGCCTGGCCGGGCGGTGAGCCGTGTATTCTAGCGCGATGAACGCGATTTTTGCAAAACGCTCGGTGGCCGTGGCGGGCGGGCCCGTACTCGGCATCGAAACATCGTGCGACGAGACCGGCGTGGCCGTCTACGACACCGCCCGCGGCCTGCTCGCGCACACGCTCTACAGCCAGATCCGCATGCATGCCGAATACGGTGGCGTGGTGCCCGAGCTCGCCTCGCGCGACCACGTGCGCAAGCTCATGCCGCTGGTGCGCGAGACCTTGGGCCGCGCAGGGCTCGGCGTAACCGATCTCGCCGGCGTGGCCTACACGGCCGGCCCCGGCCTGGTGGGCGCGCTGCTGGTCGGCGCCGCCGCCGCGCGTGCGCTGGCCTGGGCGCTCGGCGTGCCCGCGATCGGCGTCCACCACATGGAAGGACACCTGCTGGCGCCGCTGCTCGAAGATGCGACATTGGCGCCGCCATTCGTCGCGCTGCTGGTGTCGGGTGGTCATTCGATGCTGATCGAGGTCAGCGCGATCGGCCGCTACCGCCTGCTCGGCGACACGCTCGACGATGCCGCCGGCGAGGCCTTCGACAAGACCGCCAAGCTCATGGGCCTGCCGTATCCGGGCGGCCCGGCGCTGGCCCGGCTGGCGCAAACCGGGCGCGAGGGCGTGTTCCGCTTCGCGCGGCCGATGACCGACCGGCCCGGGCTCGACTTCAGTTTCTCGGGCCTCAAGACGCAGGTGCTGCTGGCGTGGCAGGCCAGCGACCGCAGCGAGCAGACCAAGGCCGACGTGGCGCGCGCGTTCGAAGAGGCGATCGTCGACACGCTCGTCATCAAATGCCGGCGCGCCCTGGCAGCGACCGCTGCCGCCACACTGGTCGTGGCCGGTGGCGTGGGCGCCAACCAGCGCCTGCGTGCGCAGCTCGTGCAGGCCGGCGCGCAGCACGGCTATCGGGTTGCGTTTCCGCGGCTGGAGTTTTGTACCGACAACGGCGCGATGATCGCGCTGGCCGGCGCGTTGCGCCTCGCCGCCGGCCAGCATGCGCCGGCGGCGATCCAGGTGCGGCCGCGCTGGCCGCTGGAGGAACTGCCGCCGCTGCATGCCGCGTAAACGGTACGTCGCGCGGCTGCCGCAGCGGATGGACAGCGTCGGGTCGATTTGTGACAGTGCGTGCCACCAGAACCCGACCGGAGGATCGTCATGGGTCGTTTCGCACGCAGCTGGACCTTGCTCAAGGCCAGTGCTGCCGTCCTCAGGGCCGACCGGCGCCTGCTGCTGCTGCCTCTGCTGTCGTCACTGGCCAGTCTCGTCGTCATCGCCAGCTTCGCGCTGCCGTTCGCGCTCGGTGGCGGCCTGGCCGCGCTCGACAACGGTCAGCCGCCAGCCTGGTTCATGGTCGGCGGCTTCGTGTTCTACCTCGTGCAGTACTTCGTCATCGTCTTCTTCAATGCGGCCTTGATCGGCGCTGCCCGCCTGCATCTGGACGGACAGCGGCCGAGCCTGTCGACCGCGCTCGGCATCGCCGCCGCGCACTGGCGTCAGATCCTCGGCTACGCGGCGATCGCCGCCACGGTCGGCGTGATCCTGCGCGCGATCGAGGAACGGGTCGGCTGGCTCGGGCGCATCGCGGTGGGCCTGCTTGGCACGGCGTGGACCGTCGCCAACTTCCTTGTGGTGCCGATACTCGTGCACGAAGATGTCGGCCCGATCGAAGCGGTCAAGCGCAGCGCGCAACTGCTGCGCAAGACCTGGGGCGAGAACCTCATCGGCACGGTCGGTCTCGGCCTTGCGTTCGCGCTGTTCTACGTTGGCTGGGCACTGCTTGCCGCGCTTCTCGTGTGGTTGGCGATTGCCGCCCAGTCCGTCGCGCTGGGGCTGCTGTCGGGCATCGTGGTGGTGCTCGGTTTCGTGCTGCTGGGCCTGGTCCACAGCGCGCTCAACGGCGTGTACGCGGCCGTGGTGTACCGCTACGCGCAGGTCGGCGACGGCGGGCCGGGCTTCGAATCGTCCCTGGTGGCGCAGGCGTTCGGCAGCAAGGCCTGATCGGGCGATACGCGCAGCGGCAGCTTCGCGGCGCCGATCGCGGGCGAGCTCGCGCCGGGCGGCGCGGTGGCCGCGATGAAGGCGAGCACGTCGTGCAGCGTCGGCGCATGGGCGTCGCGCGGTCGCGCCAGCGCAAGCAGGATGCGCGAATGGCCGATCTCGGGATACAGATGCAGTTCGACGCGGTCGCCGCGCGCGCGCAGTGCGGCAGCGAACACGCGGCTGTTGTCGGGATCGACTTCGTCGTCGTCGGTGCCGCTGAGCAGCAGCATCGGTGGTTCCTGCCCAACGACGTACGCGATCGGTTCGGCTGCCCGCCATTGCGCGGGCGTGGTGCCGAACGCGCCGAGCATTTCGTCGTCGCCGACGTCGGCCGGCAGGAAGGCGTACACGCCGGCCAGGCCGATGCAGCCGGCGAGGTCGCTCGGCAGCAGGCCCTGCGCGGCCAGCCAGCGCGGATCGGTGGCCAGCAGTGCCGCGATGTGGCCGCCTGACGAATGACCCATGAGGTACAAGCGCTGCGGGTCGCCACCGTAGGCTGCGATGTGCGCGTGCACCCAGCCGACCGCGCGCGCGGCGTCGCGCATGAAGCCGGGCAGTTCCACCTCCGGCAGCTTGCGGTAGTCGGGAATCACCGCGATCACGCCATGCGCCGCCAGCGCCTGGCCGACGAAGCGGTACCAGCCGCGCTCGCCGCCAAGCCAACTGCCGCCGTAGAAGAACACCACCACCGGTGCCGCATGCGCGTCGCGCGGCGCATAGATGTCGAGCGCGAGTGCGCGGTGCGCGTCGAACTCGATGTCGGCGTGCAGCCGTACCTGCCGCGATCGCGCCGGCTGCAGCGCGGCGCAGCCGGCAAGCAGCAGCACGAGTGGCAGAAACAGCATGCGCGCCGAGGCGCGACAGCGGCAGGGGGCACCAGGCCGATCCATGGCCGCGCAGTATCGCGCGGCCGCGCCCGGCTGTCGCCAACCGGCAAAAACGGCGATCATCGCCATTCATCGACAGCGAGGGGACGGCGTGGACCAGATCCATATCGACGAGCTGCGCGTGGAGGCGGTCATTGGCGTCTACGACTGGGAGCGCGAGCTGCGCCAGCAACTGTTGCTGACGATCGCACTGGCCTTCGACAGTGGCGCCGTGGCGCGCGCCGGCTCACTCGATGGCGGCCACGACTATGCGCAGATCTGCGAAGCGCTGCGCGAATGGGCCGCCGGCTGGGATGGCGAGCTGCTCGAAGTCTTTGCCGAGGACGCCTGCCGACTGCTGCGCGAACGCTTCGGCGCGCGGGCCATCGCGCTGCGCGTGGACAAGCCGCTGGCGGCGCAGAAGCTCGGCTGCGCGCGCGTCGGCGTGAGCGTGCAGCGCAGCTACGCCTGATGCCGACGCACTGGCTGCTGCTGCTGGGTTCGACACTGGCCGACGACGGCCGCCTGCGGCAGGCGCTGGCGGCGCTCGCCGAGCTCGGCAGCGTGCGCCTGTTGGCACCGCTGCAGCACGGCCCGGGCAGCCGCGATCCGCAGCGGCGCTATTTCAACGCGCTGGTCGAGCTGGTCCGCAGCGATGGGCGCGATGCGCTGGTGACCTCGCTCAAGGACATCGAGCAGCGGCTTGGACGCCGTCGCGATGATCGCGAGGTCGCCATCGACATCGATCTGCTCGCCGTGCGCAGCGACGGTCCCTGGCTGGCCGATGCCCACGCGCTGGCCAAGGGCGAGTTCGCGCAGGCGCACACGCGCGCGCTGCTGCACCACGCCGGACTGGCGATCCAGGCAACGCGCGACGCCTGATCAGATATGCAGCAGGCGTCCGCCGTCGACCGGCAGCACCGCGCCGCTGCAATAGCTCGCATCGCGCAGCAGGAACAGCACGGCGGTGGCGATGTCCTGCGGCGTACCCTGGCGGCGCAGGGCCGTGCGCTCCTCGAGCATCGCCGGCGTCTCGGCCTTGAGCGGGTTGGTCGACCACAGCACGTTGCCGGGCGCGACGCCGTTGACGCGCACCTGCGGCCCCAGCTCGATTGCCAGCACCTTGGTCGCCATCGCCAGCGCGGCCTTGCTGATGACGTACAGCCCGTGGTTGGGCAGCGGCCGCTCGGCGTACACGTCGAGGATGTTGACGATCGCGCCGCCGGCCTCGCGCAGTGCCGGTGCGGCGGCGCGAGCGAGGAACAATGGCGCGCGGGCATTGACCGCGAGGAACTCGTCCCACTGCGCCGGCGTGGCATCCATGAGCGGCGTGGCGTGGAACTGCGAGGCGTTGTTGACGAGTGCATCGAGGCGCCCGAAGCGGGCCAGCGCGGTATCGACCAGTTGCGGCAGGCTGTCGACGTCGGCCAGGTCGGCCTGCAGCGCGATCGTGCTGTCGCGTCGCGCGGCCTCGAGCTCGGCGACGAGTGCTTCCAGCTCGGTCCACGACGTGCGGCAGTGCAGGACCAGGTCGTAGCCTGCTGCGTGCAGCGTGCGGGCGATGACCGCGCCGACGCGGCGTGCGGCGCCCGTGATCAGCGCGGCTGGGCGTGAAGTCGAATCGCGCATCGCTGTTTGTCTCCCCCGCAGGTATGCTCGGTGTGACGGCACCCGGTCGAGTGTCGCAGAAAAACCCGCCCCGCACCCGTGCAGACCCGCCTCCCCGAACCCGGCGCCGACGAGCTCGCGCATTCGCGCCAACTGGCCGCGCTGATCCGCAACGAGATTGCCGCCAGCGGCCCGCTGCCGTTTTCGCGCTACATGATGCTGGCGCTGTACGCGCCGGGCCTGGGCTACTACAGCGCCGGCCGCACCAAGTTCGGCGCCGCTGGCGACTTCGTCACTGCCCCCGAACTCGGCAGCCTGTACGCGCGCTGCATCGCACACGCGGTGGCGGCGAGCCTGCGCGAGCTGGGCGCGGACGCCGATTTCCTCGAACTGGGCGGCGGCAGCGGCGCCTTCGCGGTCGCGGCGCTGGGCGAGCTGCAGCGCCGCGATGCGTTGCCGCGGCGCTACCTGCTGCTGGAACCGAGCGCCGACCTGCGTGCGCGGCAGCACGAGCGCATCGCGCGCGAGTTGCCCGCCGAGATTGCCGCGCGCGTGCACTGGCTCGACCGGCCGCCGCAGGAGACATGGCAGGGCGTGCTGTTTGCCAACGAAGTGATCGACGCATTGCCGAGCACGCGCTTTGCGATCCACGCCGGTGAGGTGTACGAGGAGCACATCGACCTTGCCGGCGACGGACTCCGCCGCGTCGACCGTCCCGCCGATGCGCTGGTGGCAGGCGCGGTGCGTCATGTCGAACGCGAACTGGGGACGGCGCTGCCCGACGGCTATCGCTCGGAAATCCTGCCGCAGCTGCCGTATTGGTTGCAGGCGGTGGCGGCGCCGCTCGCGCGCGGCCTGGCGCTGTTCGTCGACTATGGCTATCCGCGGCGCGAGTTCTACCTGCCCGAACGCAGCGACGGCACGCTGGTGTGCCATTACCGCCACCATGCCCACGCCGATCCGCTGCACTGGCCCGGGCTCACCGACATCACCGCCTTCGTCGACTTCACGGCACTGGCCGAAGCGGGCGTCGGCGCTGGGTTCGATCTGGTCGGCTACGCACCGCAGGGGCAGTTCCTGCTCGGCAGCGGCCTGCTCGACCTGGTGGCGGAAGCCGGCGACGACCCACTCGAGCATCTGCGTCGCGTGGCCGAGGTCAAGCGCCTGACCTTGCCCGGCGAAATGGGCGAGCGCTTCCAGGCGATGGCCTTCGCACGCGGCCTGGCCGATCCGCTGCCGTCGCTGCGCGCGTTCGACCGCTCGCGCCGCCTGTGACGGGCGGCATGCGCGCGGCGCGGGCGCCGTATCAGCGCGCGAACGCGCCCTTGTCGAGCGCCGCGATGGCGCGTTCGCGCGCAGCGCGCAGCGCCACGCCGATGGCCTGGCCGGTCAGGCCCTGCGCCAACATCGGCGCGGCGTCCACGCCCGACGCCGCCGCGTGCGCGGCACGCAGCCAGGCCGCCTGCGCGTAGCGATCCTGCGCGTGGCCGTGGCGACCGCGCTGGTCGGCCTCGCAGGCCAGCAGGAAGCGCGTCAACCGTTCGGGGCGGCGCAGCGCATCGAGCTGTTCGATGAGTTTGAGCACGGTCGCCGGGCGCAGCTCGAACGCGCGGTGCGCCTCGAGGTGGTGACGGCAGACGAGTGCCGCCAGCGCCGCATGCTCGGCCGGCACCTTGAGGCGCGCGCACAGAGCGCGCAGTGGCGCGAGGCCGCGTTGCTCGTGCATGACGTGGCGCGGCAGTTCGGCGGCCGGCGTGAGCGCCTTGCCGAGGTCGTGGGTCAGCGCGCAGAACGCCACGATGTCGTCGCCCGGCGCGAGTTCGGCGGCCATGTCGAGCACGAGTTCGACATGCGTGCCGGTATCGATCTCGGGGTGGAACTCGGCGCGTTGCGGTACGCCGTAGAGCGCATCGACCTCGGGCAGCACGCGGCGCAGCGCGCCGCAGTCGCGCAGCGCGCGCACGAAGGCCGCCGGCGTCGGCTCGGTCAGCGCCTTGCGCGTCTCCTGCCACACGCGCTCGGCCACGAGATGGTCGACCTCGCCGGCCTCGACCATCGCGCGCATGAGCGCCAGCGTTGGCGCTGCGATGCGGAACCCGAGCGTGGCGTAGCGCGCGGCGAAGCGCGCCACGCGCAGCACGCGCACCGGGTCTTCGGCGAACGCCGGCGACACGTGGCGCAGCAGGCGTGCCTCGAGATCGCGTGCGCCGCCGAAGGGATCGACCAGCGTGCCATCGTCGCTGCGCGCCATCGCATTGATCGTGAGGTCGCGTCGCGCGAGATCCTGTTCCAGCGTCACCGTCGGTTCGGCGTGAAACGCGAAACCGTGGTAGCCGTGGCCGGTCTTGCGTTCGGTGCGCGCCAGCGCGTACTCCTCCTGCGTCTGCGGATGCAGGAACACCGGGAAATCCTTGCCGACCGCGCGGAAGCCGCGCGCGAGCATCTGCTGCGGCGTGGCGCCGACCACCACGTAGTCGCGATCGGCTACCGCGCGGCCCAGCAGTTGATCGCGGACGGCGCCGCCGACGAGGTAGATGCGCATGGCTGGCTCATTGCTGCCGATGCGGCATTGTGCCAGCGATCGTCGCTCAGGACGTCGCGGCGGCAGGCGCATCGTCGCGCGGCGCAACCAGCGCGGTGAGCGACCAGCCCGGCTTCGCCTCGAGCGCGCGCGCTTCGCTGACCACGTGCAGGCGGCCCTGCTCGTCGAGCGAAAACAGCGCCAGCGCGTCGCTGCCATGGGTGGCGAAGAAATCGTCGACGCCGAAGCTGTCCGACAGACGCGTGCTCTTGATGCGCCAGCCAGCGTCGAGGCGGCGCGCGATGTCATCGAGCGTGATGTCATTGCCGAACAGGGCTGCGGCGCGGATCGCGTCGGCATGTTCGCGGCGTCGCCCGCCATCTTGCGAGGCGCCGACGATGCGCAGCCGGTACACGCGATGGCGGCCGAAATCGGGCCGGAAACGCACGCAGGCGAGGCTGTTGTGTTCGCGCCGCGCCGACATCGCGAACAGGCGGCCGAGGCCGTCGAGGGCCAGGCTGCGCTCGGCGTGCGCGCTGAGCGGGTCGCCATACCAGGTGCGCAGGTTCTGCATGCGGGCGAGCTGGATGTCCGACCAGTTGTCATCGGCAATCAGCACCGGAACGTCCTGCGCGGCGAGCGCCTGCGCGATCGTGCGTGCCACGCGGTGGGCGCCGACGATGAGCACGCCGCGTGGGTCGGGCGCCTTCACGCCGAGCCAACGCGCCAGCGGGGCCGCGGTCGCGCCCTGCACGACCACGGTGCCGATGATCAGCGCGAACACCAGTGGTACCAGCAGCTGCGCGCTCGCATCGCCCTGTTGTTCCAGCCGCAACGCGAACAGCGCCGACACGGCGGCGGCGACGATGCCGCGTGGCGCAATCCAGCCGACGAGCAGGCGCTCACGCCAGGACAGGCCGCCACCGACGCTGCTGGCGAGCACGGCGAGCGGCCGCGCGACGAACTGCGCCACGAGCAGCAGGGCGATGCCGGCGAGCAGTGTTCCGGCGGGCAGCGGCCATGCCAGTCGCGCCGCAAGCAGTATGAACAGCGCGCTGATCAGCAATGTGCTGAGGTGTTCCTTGAACGACAGGATGTCCTCGATGGCAAGGTCGCGCAGGTTGGCCAGCACGATGCCCATCACGGTCACGGCGAGCAATCCGGATTCGTGCGCGATGTCGTTCGCACCGGCGAACGTGAGCAGGACCAGCGCCAGCGCGGCATAGGTCTGCAGGTATTCGGGCAGCCACTGGCGGCGCAGCAGGAAGGCGAGCGCGAAGGCACCGAGCGCGCCGAGCCCGCCGCCAACGACGACCGTCTCCAGGAACACGATGAGCGGCCGGCCGCTCTCGTGGCGCGACACGATGGCCTCGTAGACGAGGACGGCGAGCAAGGCGCCGAGCGGATCGATGATGATGCCTTCCCAACGCAGCACGCGGGCGATGCGTTCGTTGGGTCGCACGCTGCGCAACATCGGCACGATCACGGTCGGTCCGGTCACGCAGGTCAGCGCGCCGAACAGCAACGCGAGATCCCAGCGCAGGCCCGCGATCTCGTGGGCGGCGATCGCCAGCGCCGCCATCGTGATCGCGGCGCCGACGCTGACCAGCCGCAGCACGGTACCGCCGACGCCGGCCAGTTCGTCCAGACGCAGCGTGAGCGAACCTTCGAACAGGATGATCGCCACGCTCAGCGACACGAACGGAAACAGCAGATCGCCGAGCAATGCGTTGGGATCGAGCCAGTGCAGGCCCGGGCCGAGTGCGAGGCCGCTCAGCAGCAGGAACAGGATTGCCGGCAGGCGCACGCGCCAGGCCAGCCACTGCGCACCGAAGCCGAGGGCGACCAGCAGCGCGACCTGCAGCGCGAGCGAGAGGTTCATCCGGCGTGGCCGTCGCCGGTCGGCCCGCGGCTGTCGGCGCCACCGGCCGCAGCAGCGGTCGGCGTGGCGGCGGCCTGCGCTGGCGCAGCGGGTTCGACCTTGGCGCAGGCCACTGCCTTGCGCGGCGTGGCGGCGGTCGGCAGCGTGTAGGACTGGCCGATCCTCGGCATGCGCGAGGACAGCGTGAGCGCGTTGCCATTGATGCGCCAGTCGTAGATCACGCTGAAGGCCATGACGCGCGCAACGTATTCGCGCGTTTCCCGGTAGGGAATCGTTTCGATGAAGAAGTCGGGGTCGAGATCGCCGCGTGCGGCGATCCAGCGCATCACGGCGCCCTGGCCGGCGTTGTAGGCCGCGCTGGCCAGCCACGGACTGCCCTGGAAGGCGTCGGCCATTTGCGCCAGGTAGTGCGTGCCGAGCTTGACGTTGAGCACCGGATCGAACAGGTCGCTGGGACTGCCGAGCTGCAGCTTGAGCGATTTGGCAACCTGTTTGCCGACGCTGGGCAGCAGTTGCATGAGACCGTAGGCATTGGCGCTGGAGCGCGCATCGCTCATCCAGGCGCTTTCGGCGCGCAGGATGCCGTAGGCCCAGCTCGGGTCGATGCCGGCGGCGTTGGCCGCGCGGTGCATGGTGTCGGCCATGCCGAGCGGAAAGCGCTGTTCGTACAGGCGCTGGGTCTGCGGGTCGGCCGAGAACGCGAACACCGCGCGGTCATACCAGCCTTGCCGGTAGGCATAGTCCGCCGCCAGCCGCCGCTCGCGATCGTCGAACTTGCCCATCGCAAAACTCCACTCGCGCCGCGCCTCGCGCAGCATGCCCAGTGCGCGGAACTCGAACGCGCGCGCCAGGTCGGGTTGCTGCGCCAGCCGCGTCTCGTCGTCGCGACCGATCGCGAGCGTGTCGGCGCAGATGCTGTAGGGCTGGTCGAGCCAGTCGGCGGCGAGGAAGCCGTGGAAATTCGCCTCGCGCGCGACCTCGACGAGGATCGGCCGCGCTTCGGCATCGCGGCCGAGACGGGCGAGCACGCGCGCACGCAGGTAGCGCCAGCGCGCGTCGGCCTGCTGTTGCGGACTCATGCGCTCGAGCGCGGCCAGCGTCTCGGGCAGGTCGGCGGCGGCCAGCGCCATGCGCACGTGCCATTCGCGCGTGGCGTCGCTCTCGGCCGTGTCGGGCAGTGCCTTGAGTCGCGCAAGTGCATCGGGTGAATAGCTGGTGGCGCGATACAGCGCCAGCGCGTTGAGGATGCGCTCGCGCTGCGGCGCATCCCACTTGAAGCGTCCCTGCAGATCCGTCCACAGCGTTTCCGCCGCCGCGCTGTTGCTGCGCGCGTAGCGCGCCAGGCCCCAGGCAACGGCATCGCGCGTGCGCGGACTGTCGGCCCAGGACTTGGCCTTGGCCAGCGCCGCCGCCGGGTCGCGCAGCGCGCTGGCGATACGCTCGGCCTCGCTGCGCGCGCTGCCGCGCAGCAGCGCGGCGGCGCCGGTCACGATCGCGACGTTGCCGGCCTCGGCGCCAGCGTCGAGGCGCTGCCAGATGTGCGGTGCATCGAGCGCGCCCTGCGCTTGCGCCTGGATCAGGACCGCATCGCAGGCCGCGGGCAGTTCGCGCGGACTGGTCCACAGGCGCTCCAGGTCACGCGCGTAGTCGAGCTTGCTGCCCGCGTCGATGCGCGCGCGCAGCGCGTCGCATTGCAGATCGGCATCGCTGCTGGCGACGTAGAGCGCAGTGAAGGTCTTCCAGTCGCCGCGCCGCGCCAGTTCGCGCAGCCAGACCTTGCGCAGGTCGCTGGCCGGCAGCGTGTCGGGGAAGCGGTCGAGGAAGGCGTCGATCTCGGCGTGTGTGCGCGACTTGAGGTTGCCGCGCAGCGCCGCGAGTTCGACATAGGGATACAACGGATAGTGATCGTGCTGCAGCAGGGCGGCCCAGCGCCGCGAGGCGTCAGTCGGCGGCTGGGTCGCGGCCGCCAGCGCGGCGCGGAACGCTTCGCGCTGGGCGTCGAGGTCGGCTGCCGCGCAGCAGCCCGCGGCGGCGAACAATGACGCGACGCACCATATCCAGTGGCGCGCAACGTGAATCATCGGCATGCAACTTCATCCTCATCGACCTGCGCCGCCAGTGTACTGCGGACGCCGATGCGGGGCCGGGGCCGGCGCGACGCAACTTTCACTGTACAAATTGCAAACATTTCATTTACATTTTCCCGATGCCTGCGCTGGGGGCCGGGCACGATGCCCGGGCGCATGTGCGACCGCGGTATTCCTAGGCACTGAATCGGAGATTCCCATGCGTTCACGAGGTCATGTTCACGTAGCACTCCATGCGCTGGCAGGCGCCGTCCTGCTCGCCTTGTATGCGGTGCCGACGCTCGCGCAAGACAGCCGTGGTGACCAGCCACAGCAGCTGCAGTCGATCGAGGTCACCGGCTCGCGCATCAAGCAGACTGAAATCGAGACGCAATCGCCGGTTCTCACGATCGATCGCAAGATGATCGAGCGCACGGGCCTGCAGACCGTGGGCGACATCCTCCAGCAGCTCACGGCCAGCGGCAAGGCGCTCAACGCCAAGTTCAATTCGTCGGGCAACTTCGGTTTTCCCTCCGACGGCGGTGGCATCGGCGCGGGTTCGGCCCAGGTCGACCTGCGCAACCTCGGCTCCAAGCGCGTGCTGGTCCTCGTCGACGGCATCCGTTGGGTCAATGAATCTTCGGCGTCGGGTGTGGGCGGCTCGGCCGACCTCAACACGATCCCGGTGTCGATCATCGACCGCATCGAGATCCTCGAGGACGGCGCTTCGGCCATCTACGGCTCGGACGCGATCGCCGGCGTGATCAACATCATCACGCGCAAGACCTTCGATGGCGCCGAGGTGAGCGGTTACTTCGGTCGCTACTCCGGCTACGGCGGTGACACCAAGCAGGGCTCGCTGACCATCGGTGGCAGCGGCGAGAACTTCAGCGCGGTGATGAATGCGAGTTATTTCAAGCAGGATCGCATCAGCTCGGGCAAATGGTGGGCATCGGCGGTGCCGGAGCCGTATGCGGGCCTGGCGGCCGGCAGTTCGGGCATCCCGCAGGGCCGCTTCACGTTCTGCGATCCGGCGCGGCCGATCACGAGCTACGGCGGCTGCGACCCGGGCCAGGAAAACTGGTACGACGTGACGCTCAATGGCGGCACAACCGTGCCGGTGTGGGATCCGGCCGATCCGTCCAGCGGCACCTATCACGACTTCAGCCGCGCCGACCGTTTCAATTTCGCGCCGTTCAACCTGCTGCTCACGCCCAACGAGCGCAAGGCGATCTACGCCAACGTCACCTACAAGTTCAGCGACACCACCCAGTTGCACCTGCGTGCGCTGTATAACAACCGCACCTCGGCCAACCAGGCCGCGCCCGAGCCGATCTTCGTCGGCCCCTATGCCGGCACCGGTGGCATTGCCGACACGATCTTCATCTCGCATGCCAACCCGTACAACCCGTTCGGCATCGACCTCGATCCATCGAGCAACCTGGGCTGGATCACCAAGCGCCCGATCGAAGTCGGTCCGCGCATCTTCAACCAGGCGGTCGACACCTGGTACGTCAATGCCGGCCTGGACGGCGAATGGAATCTGGGTCGCGGCCTGAGCTGGAATGCCAACGTCGTGCATTCGGAGAACAAAGCCGACCAGACCTTCTACAACGGCTTCAACCTGTCGCACCTGGCCCTGGGGCTGGGCGATCCGGCAGTCTGCGCGGCAGTGCCCAACTGCGTGCCGGTCGACCTGTTCGGCGGCCAGGCGCGACCGATGACTGCGCAGATGATCGATTGGATCCGCGCCACCCAGGTCGATCGCAGCAAGCAGAAGCTCGACCTGGCTTCGTTCAACGTGTCGGGCGACCTGTTCAACATCATCGACTCGCGCGCGGTGGCATTTGCCGCCGGCGTGGAATACCGCCGCTACTTCGGTTCGTTCGATCCCGATCCGCTGCGCCAGAGCGGTGATTCGCAGGATTCGCAGGCGGCTGCGGTGGCCGCGGCGTATCACGTCAGCGAGTTCTACGGTGAGTTCAACATCCCGGTGCTCGACTCGCTCGACCTCAGTGCCGCCGGCCGCTATTCGGATTACTCGACCTTCGGTGGCGAGACCACCGGCAAAGTCGGCTTCCGCTGGCAGCCGAGCGCAGACTGGCTGTTCCGCGGTTCGTATTCGACCGGCTTCCGCGCGCCGACGATCGGCGAGCTGCATGGCCTGACCCAGTTCGGTGCGTCGCTGACCGATCCCTGCGGCACGACCGGCTCGCCCGGCCCGGCCGGTCCCGAATACGTCGCTGGCTGTCTCGCGCAGGGCGTGTCGCCGACATTCGAGCAGGCCAATACGCAGATCACCACGATCACGGGTGGCAACCCCAACCTCAAGCCCGAGAAGTCGCGCAGTTGGCAGGTCGGCACCGTGTACAGCCCGAGCTGGGCCGAAGGTCTGGCCGGCACCCAGAAGCTCGACTTCGCGCTGACCTATTACCACCACAAGATCAGCGATGCGATCGGCGCCCGCGACATCCAGGCCCTGCTCGATGACTGCGTGCGTTCGGGCGGCGTCGACCCGACGCTGTGCTCGGCCTTCACGCGCCAGCCTGGCGGCAATCTCAATCCGCCCGACAACAAGCTGACCAACCTCGGCACGATCCGTACCGATGGCATGGACGTCAAGATCAACTGGACCAGTGACGAGTTCAGCTTCGGCCACCTGCGCGCATCGCTGCAGGCCACCTGGGTGCACGAATACAAGGAGGTCGATGCGTACGGCTCGGTGTCCAACCGTGCGGTCGGCATCGAAACCGACAACGGCTCGATCCCGAAGTGGCAGGTGAACACGCAGCTGGGCTGGTCGCGTGATGACTGGAGCGTCAACTGGAACGTGCGTTACCTGCACAGCGTGAAGGAATACTGCAGCGCCGCCGCCGTGACCGGGCCGAATATCCCCGGTTGCGAGAGCGCGTCCAAGGTGCACAGCCTGGGCGACGTCTACTACCACGACGTGCAGGTGGGCTGGGCCAACGCGATCGGCGTGAGGAATCTGTCGCTGGAAGCCGGCATCAACAACCTGTTCAACAAGCAGCCGCCGGTGTGCTTCTCGTGCACGCTCAATGGCTACGATGCCGGAACCTACGATCTGCCGGGCCGCTTCGCCTACGTGCAGGCCTCGTACAAGTTCTGATCCATCGCCGTCAGGCACGATGAAAAGGCCGCCCTCGGGCGGCCTTTTCACTTGCGGGACCCGGCGCCGGCTGGCCGTGCGCGACAGGCGCCATCAGTTGCCGGACGGCGCGTCCGGCAGGCGGATGCGGGCGGCGATCGGCAGGTGATCGGAACCCAGGTGGGGCAGGGCCCAGCGCCGCTCGACCTCGATCGGCGCCGAGGTGAGGATGTGGTCGATCGCGCGCTTGGGTTTCCAGCTCGGGAAGGTCGGCGGTGGATCGGTCGGTGGCGTGAGCGTGGTGCGCCGGTACAGCGCCTCGAGTTCCTTGCTGTGCGCGGGCGTGTTGAGGTCGCCCATCAGCACTGCATTAGCCTGTCCTTCGAGCAGTTCGGCGAGGAAGCCGAGCTGGCGCGCACGCGCTTGTGCGCCGAGCGACAGGTGGGCGACCACCACGACCAGGCCATCGGTGGCGGCGCCAAAGCGCACCCACAGCGCGCCGCGGCCGGGAATGCGTCCGGGCAGCGGGTAATCGAGCACCTCGCTCGGCTCCAGGCGCGCCAGCAGACCATTGCTCGACGTCGCGAGCCTGGCCACGCGCCGATTGGGCTGATGGGTCCAGTATGGGAAATGCGCGCTTTCGGCCAGATATTGGGTCTGGTTGAGGAAGCCCGAGCGCAGGCTGCCGGCGTCGGCTTCCTGCAGCGCAACGAGGTCGAAGTCACCCAGCAGGCGGGCCAGCCCGTCGAGGTTGGCGCGCTTGCCGTGTGGCAGCACCTGCTTCCAGCTGCCGGTCACGTAGTCGCGGTAACCCTTGACGCTGCCGCCGGCGAGGATGTTGCAACTGAGCAGGTTCAGCGCGTTGGCCCGCGGCTCATCGTCATGGGGGCTGGCCGGGGCGGAGGTCATGCGCGGGAGCCGGCGCCGCGGGTGCCGCCAAGCGGCGGCCCCACGGCGCGAATCACTTGGCGGCGGCGGACTTGGCCGGCTTGGCCTTGGCGTCGTGTTCCTTCTTCACCAGCCAGTCGGTGAGTTCGATCATCTGCGGATAGCCGCCGGCCGAGGCACCCGTGATGCGGTACTTGCCGTTGACGACGATCGAAGGCGTGCCGTCGATGCCGTCGTTCTTGACGATGTCGAAGGCGCGCGCGAGCTTGCTTTCCACCTCGAACGAGGCGGCCGTGGCGAGGAACTTGGCGCGATCCACTCCGTGCTGCGCGTAGAACCCGGCCAGGTCCTCGATCGTGCGCATCGGGATGTGGTCACGGTGCAGGGCATCGAAAAGTGCCTGGTGCGTCTTGGCCAGCACCCCCATCGACTGCGCCGTGTAGTAGGCGCGCGCGTAGGGTTCCCAGCTCGCGTTGAAGATGGCCGGCATGTAGTCGAAGGCGGCGTAGGACGGCAGCGATTGCTTGAGCTGCTCGGCATAGGGCTGGAAATGCGCGCAATGCGGGCAGGCATACGAGAACACTTCGAGCACTTCGACCTTGTCGCCACTGGCCACCGGCTGCGGCGGATCGATGGCGAAGTAGTGGGTGCCTTCCTTCCAGTCGGGCGCTGCCGTCGCCACGGCTGGCGCGTCGGCGGCCACGGCCGAGCCGGCCGCCAGCAGTGCGGCAAACAAGAAACCGATGCGCTTGAACATGAGGCGATCCTCGTGGGGCGGAAGTGGAGCCTGGCGCTGCCTCAATGGCCGGCGCTTTCCTTGGCGACGAGATAGTTGACCAGCGGCACCAGCTTGTCGAGGTCGCCCGCCGACCGCGCGGTCACGCGGTACTTGCCGGCAACGACGAGGGTCGGCGTCGAATCCACGCCATAGGCCTTGAGCAGCGCATCGGCGCGCTTCATCTTGGCGTTGACCGCGAATGAATTGGCGGTGCCGATCGCGTCGTCGACGCTGACGCCATGGCCGGCGAAGAACTTGGCGACGTCCTCGATCGACGGCATCGGCTTGAGCGGCTGGTGGGTCTTGGCATCGGTGATGCGCAGCGTGCCATCGTCCTTCCATACCGCGTCGAACAGCGCGTCGTGCACCTTGTCGGCGATGCCCAGTGCCTGCGCCGCGTAGTAGGCGCGCTGGAACACGGGCCAGTCCTCGTCGGGGCGGAACGAGGCGGGCAGGTAGGTCATGACGGCATTGGCGGGCAGCGCGGCACGCAGCTTCTTGATCGTCGGCTGGAACGCGTTGCAGGCCGGGCAGGCGTAGGAAAAGATCTCCACCACCTCGACCTTGCCATCGACCGTGCCCGGCTGCGCCGGCTCGATCAGGAAATAGTTCTTGCCTTCGGTGAAGGTTTCGCTGGCGGGCGCCTGGGCATGGCCGAGCGTGAACGCGGCCAGCCAGCCGAACAGGACGATGGCAGCGCGGGTGAACATCGGTCGAGTGGACATCGACGCAGACTCCGGGTGGCAAGGGAGGGTGCAGCCGCACGCGGCGGCTGCGCTGGAAGCAAGCCGCCCGTGGGCGGCTGCGTCATGGCCGCGCTCAGACTACTTCTGCGCGGTGTTGGTTCCCGCGGCCGCCGTGTGCAGGCCTTCGACGTAGGACGATACGGCGGCGATATCGGCGGCCGACAGGCGCTGGGCGATCGCCGGCATGATCTGGGCGTTGGTGTCGTTGCCCCACGTGGTGCCGCTCTTCCATTCGGTGAGCTTGGCATCGACATAGCTGGCCCACTGGCCGGCCAGTTGCGGGAAGCCGGCGCCGGCCACGCCATGGCCATCGGGGCCGTGGCAGGCCATGCAGGCCGGCACGCCGAGCGCTGCGTCGCCGCCGCGGTACAAGGCCTGGCCGCGGGCCAGAGCCTGTTCGTCGGTGACGCCGGCGGTGACGTTCTTGCTGGCGAAGAAGGCGCCCACGTCGTGGGCTTCCTGTGGCGTCAGCATCGAGGCAAAGCCGAGCATGATCGGATTGTTGCGCTTGGTGGTCTTGAACAGCTCGAGCTGGCGCGCGATGTAGGCCTCGTTCTGGCCCGCGAGCTTGGGATACTGCTGGTCGGTCGAGTTGCCATCCATGCCGTGGCAGGCCACGCAGACCGCGGCCTTGGCCTCGCCCGCCGTGGCATCGCCAGGATGCGGCGCGGCGCCGTCCTGGGCCATGGCGAAGCCGGCGCAGCAGGTGCCGAGCAGCAGGGTGGGGACAAACGTGCGCCGAAAACTCATACACTGGCTCCGCAAGGCGAGGGGTCCCGGGGTTCCGGACGTCGCGGTGCGTTGGCACCGCCGCATGACGTGTGGATTATCCGCGCCAGTCCAAGGGTGGTCAAACCACCGTTCCTTCCAGTCCGACGGTGTTCCATGCCAGCCAACCCATTTCGCCAGGCGCGATTCGCGACCAGCGCCAACCGGCTCGACCAGCTGCCTGCTGACGCGGGCGTCGAAGTGGCCTTTGCCGGCCGCTCCAACGCCGGCAAATCGAGCGCGCTCAACGCGATCTGCGACCAGCACGGGCTGGCGCGCACCTCGCGCACGCCGGGGCGGACCCAGTTGCTCAACGTGTTCGTGCTCGGCGAGGGCCAGCTGCGGCTCATCGACCTGCCCGGCTACGGATACGCCAAGGTACCCGAGGCGATGCGCGCGCACTGGCGCGGGGTGATCGATGCCTACCTGCGCACGCGCGGCTCGCTGTGCGGGCTGGTGCTGGTCATGGACGCGCGCCATCCGCTCAAGGAGTTCGACCGCCAGATGCTCGAGTTCGCGGCCGCCAGCGGGCGGGCCTGTCATTGCCTGCTCACCAAGGCCGACAAGCTCTCGCGCGGCGAGGCCGCGCGCACGCTGCAGGCCGTGCGCAAGGAGTTGGCGCAATTCGCGCCGGGGGCGAGCGTGCAGCTGTTCTCGGCCCAGGCCGGCACCGGGCTGGCCGAAGTGCGCACGCTGCTGGCCGGTTGGCTCGGGGTGGCCACGGCCTGAGTGGCCGGCGCGGCTTGCCGCGCCGCCGCCTGGACGCGCAAGTCACTGATCCATTGGGTTACTCCCGCAAGCGCCGCCGACGTGCGCGGGCACAGCGGCAGCCGCCGTTGGCGTCGCCGGCCCGCAGCGCCCTTCGGTTCGCTGCGGGCGCCCCCATAATTCGTCCCCGTTTGCCGCGAGGAAGCACCGATGTCCGGATTGAGTCAGGTCAAGGACGAGCCGATCCGCGATCGGCAGCAGCTCGTGGACTACATCGCCGCCGGCGAAAAGCCTGCGGCACTTTGGCGCATCGGCACCGAACACGAGAAGTTCGGCTTTCGCCTCGACGATCTGCGCCCGCCCGGATGGGACGGTGAGCGCGGCATCGGCGCCCTGCTCGAAGGCCTCACGCGGTTCGGTTGGCAGCGCATCGAGGAACACGGCAAGTTGATCGCGCTGTCGCGCGACGGTGCGTCGGTCACGCTCGAACCGGCCGGCCAGCTCGAATTGTCGGGCGCGCAACTGGAAACCGTGCACGACACCTGCTGCGAGGTCAGCAGTCACCTGCGCGAGGTCAAGACCATTGCCGACGCGCTCGGACTCGGTTTCCTCGGCATGGGCTTCCAGCCCAAGTGGCGCCGCGAGGACATGCCGTGGATGCCCAAGGGCCGCTACCGCATCATGCGCGACTACATGCCCAAGGTCGGTTCGCTCGGCCTGGACATGATGACGCGCACCTGCACCGTGCAGGTCAACCTCGACTTCGCCAACGAAGCCGACATGGTGAAGAAGTTCCGCGTCGCGCTTGCCCTGCAACCGGTCGCCACCGCGCTGTTCGCCGATTCACCGTTCACCCACGGCAAGCCCAACGGTTTCCAGAGCTACCGTTCGCACATCTGGACCGACACCGACCCCGATCGCACCGGCATGCTCGATTTCGTGTTCGAGGCTGGGTTCGGCTACGAGCGCTACGTCGACTACCTGCTCGACGTGCCGATGTACTTCAGCTATCGCGGCGGCGAATACATCGACCTTGCCGGCAAGTCGTTCCGCAAGTTCCTGGCCGGCGAGCTGGCCGAGCTGCCGGGCGCGAAAGCGACGCTGCACGACTGGGCCGACCACATGACCACGGCGTTTCCCGAGGTACGGCTCAAGAAGTTTCTCGAGATGCGTGGCGCCGACGGCGGACCGTGGAACCGACTGTGCGCGCTGCCGGCGCTGTGGGTCGGCCTGCTCTACGACGAGGACGCGCTCGCTGCGGCCTGGGACCTGGTCAAGGACTTCACGCGCGAGCAGCGCCACGCGCTGCGTGACGGTGTGCCGCGGCATGCCTTGGCGCTGCCGTTTCGCGGCGCCACCGTGCGTGAGCTTGCGCGCGAGGTACTCGCGATCAGCGCGCACGGTCTGGCGCGGCGCGCGCGCCACAACCCCGGCGGCGCCGACGAGCGCATCTTCCTCGACACGCTCAACCACATCGTCGAAGCCAACCAGACCCCGGCCCAGCGCAAGCTCGAGCTCTACCACGGGCCGTGGCAGGGCGACATCGATCGCGTGTTCGGCGAGTTCGCCTACTGACGCGCCACGCGGCGCCGCTGCGCGGCGCGCATCACAGCGCGCTGACGCTGCGCAGCTCCCAGTGCTTGCCGATCAGCAGCGTCATGCGATGCTGGATCACCGCATGCGGCAGCGTCGTCTGCACCTCGACGCTCACATGCACATCCGATTGCTGCGCGATCACGCGCGCCTGCGGGTCACTGGCGCCGAGCGCCGGATCGACCCCGTCGGGATCGGGTTGCAGCGCCTTCCAGCGCAGCCACAGGCCCGGTTCACGCAGCGCCTGCTGCAACGCCTGCGCGAAGCCGTCGGGCGAGACGCCATCGAACGACAGATCCTTCGAGTCGCCGCGTGCGTTGGAGAGGTCGTCGATGATGAACAAGAATCTCTGCGCGCTCATGATGCCTTCCTGATGATCATGGCCGCAGTGTATCAGCGCGCCCCTTGCCTCGGCGTGGCAAGCACCGCGGCGAGCGCGATGAGGCTGGCCACGCATGGCCAGCCCAGATAGCGCAGTTCGGCAGCCGGCGCGAGCACGCCCAATGGCAGCGCCAGCAAGGCGGCGCTGGCGAGTGCGGTCAGCGCGACGCGGCCGGCCAGCGTGGTGCGCCGGCGCCATGCCGGCAGTGCCGCGAGCAGTCCGGCCAGCAGGCAGGGCCACGCCGCGAGCAGCGGCGTCGCCCGCAGCAGCGCCGCGAGCTGCATCAGCCGCGCATGCAGGGCGCCCTGGTGGGTGGCGATCGGTGGATTGTCACGATAGTCGACCGATGCCTGCACGTAGATCAGTTCGGCTGGCCAGTCGGCCGCATGCGTGCCGAGCAGCGCGCGCGTCACCTGCCAGCGGTGGCCGAGCCATGCGGCCGGGTGCGTCGCGATCGCATCGAGCCAGGCGCGCCGCAGCGTGGCCAGTTCGAGCGGCGACAGCGGCGGTTCGAACGGCGAGCGCACGCCGTGGCGCGTGTCGAACAGCGTGAGATTGCTCCATGGTCGGAACGCGTGCGCGAGTTCGCCCACCTCGAGGCCGGGGCCGACCATGAACGCGGGCAGCAGCATCTGGCCACTGCGCACCGACATCCCGGCCAGGTCGAACTGGGCGAGCGATGGCCACACCGGCACGCGCTCGCGGATGCCGTCCTGCAGCAGCCGGCCCAACCCGAAGATCGCCAGCAGCAGTGCGCAGGCCAGCGCCGCCCGCGCCAGACAGGCGCCACGCACGGTGCCGCGCGCAGGTCGGGCCAGCGTGCTCCACCACCATGCCAGCGGCAGCATTGCCGGCAAGGCGTTGTGGCGCAGCAGGCCGGCGCAGGCCAGACAAGGCAGGGCCAGAAGCAGCCATGGCCATGGCCAGGGTCGTGTCGACCGCTGTGCCCGTGCCAGCAGGCCGAGCGCGCAGCATGCCGCGGCGAGCACGATGACATCGGTCCACACATGGCCGCGCAGCAGCCACGGCACCGGCAGCAGGGCAATGGCGAGCAGGAGCGGAGCGCCACGCCGGGCCGGCCATTGCAGGGCCTGCGCCAGCAGCGCCAGACCGCTCCAGAACAGCGTCAGTTGCAGCACGAACAGGGCGCCCGGGCCGGCGCCGAGCCGATCGGCGGCTTGCCACAGCAACACGAACGGCAGCGGCGTGATGCCCGTGGCGGCCTGGTGCCGTGCCTGCCACCAGGCCTGCGCGGAGTCGAACGAGAGCAGTCCGGGCCAGAACGCAACGAGATCGAGCGCGACGCCGGCCAGTGCCAGCCACCACGGCCAGCGCGCCAGCGGCGGCGCGGGCGCGTCAGCAGCCATCGAGCGTGAATCGCGGCGCAGCCTCGTGCCAGGCCAGCGTGGCCAGCAGCGGCGCTTCGATGCGGCTGCCGATCGCGGCGATGCTGGCGTCGGCCTCGGCCATGTGCGGATCGATGCGATTGGCGATCCAGCCGACCAGCCTGCAGCCATCGGCGCGGATCGCGCGTGCGCTGAGCAGGGCGTGGTTGATGCAGCCGAGCCTGACGCCGACCACGAGCACGACGCGCAGGTCGAGCGCATGCACGAGGTCGGCCTGCATGAGCGTGTCCGACAACGGCGCGAGCCAGCCGCCGACGCCTTCGACCACGCTGCGCGTGCAGTGCGCGGCGATGCGGGCGTGGGCGGCGATGATGACGTCGAGCGCGACCGGGCGATCGGCGAGCGCTGCCGCCACGTGCGGCGCGATCGGCGGCTCGTAGGCGAACGGATTGCAGTCGGCGTAGGCCGGCGCGGGGTCGCTGGCGGCGAGCAGGGCCAGCGCGTCTTCGTTGCGCAGGCCCTGCGGGGTGGTCACGCTGCCGCTGGCCACGGGCTTCATGCCGCTGGCGCGCAGGCCTTGCGCGCGCCAGGCGCGCAGCAGTGCGCAACTGGCGAAGGTCTTGCCGCTGCCGGTGTCGGTGCCGGTGACGAAAATTCCGTGCAAGGTCGTCGTTCCGTTGGGGGGAGTGTCGGCGCGCCGTGGCGCATGGGCCGCAGGTCGACATGAGGCGATACAATACGGCGTTTCCCGCTTCCGGTGCCGCATGTTCGCTGCCACCCACATCGAGGCTGCCAGCAAGGACGAGTTCTATGCCGAGCTCGCGCAGCAGGCGTGTGCACTGCTGCACGGCGAGCGCGATCGCGTCGCCAACGCGGCCAATTTCGCCGCCCTGGTCTGGCATGCGCTGCCGGCGATCAACTGGTGCGGGTTCTATTTCTTCGACGGCCGCGAACTCGTGGTCGGTCCATTCCAGGGCAAGCCGGCCTGCGTTCGCATCGCGCTCGGCAAAGGCGTGTGCGGCACCGCGGCGCAGACGCGGCAGACCCAGCTCGTCGACGATGTCAACGCATTCGCCGGCCACATCGCCTGCGACGGTGCCTCGCGTTCCGAGCTCGTGGTGCCGCTCATCGACGCGCGCGGCGTGCTGCTCGGCGTGTGGGACGTGGACAGCCCCGAGCTGGCCCGCTTCGACGCCGCCGATCGGCGCGGCATGGAGCGCTTGTGCGCGGCATTCGTCGCGTCGCTCGAACCGGCTGCGGCTGCGGCCTGAGGAATCCCCATGGCTGGCAACGACAACAAGATTCGCAACGTCGGACCGAAGTCCGCCGCCTGGCTGCGCCAGGTCGGCGTGCGCACCACCGACGACCTCGCCCGCGTCGGCGTGGTCGAGGCCTTCCTCAAGGTCAAGCGCGCCGGCTTCCGGCCCAGCCTCAACCTGCTCTACTCGATGGCCGGTGCGCTGGCCGACTGCCATTGGAACGATGTGCCCGAGGCGCAGCGCAAGGAGCTCGTCGCCGCGCTCGAGGCAGCCGAGTCGGCCAATCCGATCCGCTCGCGCTGGGAACGCCAGAAGGCGGCCAGCGACGGCGCGCCCAGCGCTGGCGACGATGGCAGCGGCGATGCGGCGCAGGCCGCGAGCCTGTTCGATGACCCCGATCGCGCCGAGGATGGCGCGGGCGGTGACGAGCGCAGCCTCAGCCGCTTCGATTGACGGCGCGATCGCCGCGCCGCGACCGCGTCAGCGCGCCGCCGCGTAGGCGCGCGCGTTGGCATCCCAGTCGGGTGTGGCCCGGATCGTCGGCAGCACATCGGCCACGCGTGTCACGCGTGTCCACAGGCCGCGATGCTCGATGTTCATGAAGCGCTGTTCGATCATCTGTTCGAGGAAGCGCTCGAGCGGTGCGTAGAATCCGTTGATGTCGAGCAGCAGGATCGGCTTGGCATACAGCGCCAGGCGCTTGAGCGTGAGCGCCTCGGACAGCTCTTCGAGCGTGCCGCAACCACCCGGCAGCGCGACCACCGCATCCGAGCCCGTCAGCAGGCGATGCTTGCGCTCGCGCATGTCCTCGACGACCTGCATGTCGCCCACGCCCGGATGCTGCCATTCCACTTCGACCATGAAGCGCGGGATGATGCCGATGACCTCGCCGCCTGCGGCGAGCGCGCCGTCGGCCAGCGCGCCCATGAGGCCGGTGCCGCCACCGCCGTAGACGACCGTGCACTGTTCGCGCGCAAGCGTCGCGCCAAGCTCGCGCGCGGCGGCCAGGTAAGCCGGATCGACCAGCGCGCTCGAGGCGCAATAGACACAGACTCGCATTGGCGCATTGTGCCGGAGCGCGCTTGCTGCACGCCAGCACGAACCATGGCCGGCGCGCGCGTAGACTGGCCGCCAGCCGTGTCGTGACCGGGAGACGCAGATGACCGACCAGCAATTCCTGCTCAAGCGTGAGTTCTTCGAGGAAGCGATCCAGATCCGTATCTACACCACCCAGCTCGCCGAGCTGGCGGTCACGCTCGCCCAGGCCGCCGGTGAACACGTGACGCGCCCGCTCAGCGCGCAGCAGATCGCGCGTGCGATCGAGGTCAATGGCGTCGAGACCCAGCTCGTGCTCGACGCCCTGACCGAGCGCCTGCAGAGGCTCTACCGCGAGGGCAAGCTGCCGGCGGATGCCGGCGTGCCGCGCTGGTGATATTCCCGTAGCGCGCCGGGGCGCCCGCTCGCGTCGTTGCGCGAACGGGCACTGCGGGCGGCGTTGCCTTGCTGCGCCCGCGTGGTGGCGCCGCGATGCCTTCGATCCGCAGTCGGTATTGTCCGAATCGGACAATGACGCGGAAATCCTGTGCGCGCTGCCCGACGCCGACCTCGAACGAGGGTGGCCGCGCCGCCGGCCTACTGATCCAGGCAGCAATCGTGCGCCCGAGCCCGCCGCACCGGCGCCGAGCGCGTTAGGGCGAAGCGACCCGGCGGCCGTCTTCAGCCGCGACAGGCGCGGCAACGCGAGGCGATCGACGGCAGGTGTGGCCGCAGTCGGCCTATGGCTTCACTTGTTCCACGTGCAGGCGTTTTCGCCGGATGCCTGCAGGTCTTCTTCGAAGCGGAAGATCTTGCCGTCCTTGTTGCGGATGTAGCGGAAGTCGGCGACGCGCGCGCCCTCGCTGGTCATCACGTATTCGCCGCCGGCGCCCACCGTCGCATCTTCCCGCCAGCGCATCGTCGCCTCGCCGGGGCGATCGCGCGGGGAAAGGGCGCTCTTGTCGTCGGTCAGCGCGACGGGGATCCGGCCATGGCCATGTTCGTAGGTGACGTAGCCAGCGTTGGCGTTCGTGAACTCGATTTCCAGCCGGATCGGTGGCTGATGGCCAATCGATACGAAGCAACGAAAGTCGTCCGGATCGGCGTGTGCCTGGCCGCAGATGCAAGCGGCAACTGCAAGTGTGAGGAGTCGCCTCATGGGGTTACGGTTTCATCCGGGTTTCGAGGTTTTCCGCGATCAGGCCGCAGTGGATGGTGACGGGTTGCGCCTTGATGACGGCGGCAAGGCTGCCGTCGATGAAATCGCAGGCCAGGATGTTGTCCGGATCGCTGTGGCGGGAGGAAAACACGTTGACGTTCACCTTCACGCCACCCTGGATCCAGCCGAGGCGATCGGTCGCGACGTTGCCGCCGCTGAAGTGGACCGGGCCCGCACTGCCGGGCGCCGCGACCTGCTCGTTGCCGAGGTCGATATGGCCCACTTCGTCGGCGTGCTTGGCAGCCGCCGGAGTCGGGTCGCCGTAGTAGCTTGCACTGGCAGTGATGCCTTCGTGCGTCGCCTGCAACTTTGCGGCCGCCTTGGGCGACAGGGTCACGCTCACGTTGAAGTCGAGCGGCTCGTTCGCGGATGCGGCAGCGAGCGTGCCGCAGAGCGCAGCGGCGAGGGCGTACAACCCATGACGTACGGATTTCATCTGGACCTCCGGATCAGTGACACCATGATTCCAGTTGCGTTCTGCCATGGGTCTGGACCGTCAACTGGGCTTTGGCGTTCGACGGCACTTCGTCATTGGTGCAACCCGGCTCGCTGACGACGTAGTCGGTGTTGCCGTTGCGGAAATGCCAGATCCGATGCGAACACATGCCCGTGCCTTCGCGGCTCTCATCGCCGATGAGGTTCATCGCCGGATCAGCCGGCGGCAGGTTGGGTTGGTTCCAGGAACGGTAGCGCGGCTGGTCGTCCGCCCCGGCGTCGATCACGATGTGGAACTTGTTGGTGTCGCACGCGAGAAGCACCTTGTTGCCGCCCGCGGCGCGGGCCGCTGCGGCCTCGGCCGGCGTGCCCTGCGCCGGCGCATGCCCGGGAAGATTGAGCGCGGTGATCCGGAACACTGCGGCGCGGCCGACGAGGTTGACCCACACCGTGCCATCGCCGTACATCACGCCGTCCGCATTGCAGAACAGCTCGCCCGGCTGCTGCCCGATTACGGCGTCCTGCAGGACGGGCCACAAGCCGCCGGCGTAGCGCTCGCGCAGGGCGGCCGCATCGTGGACCTCGACATGGCCACCGTCCTTGTAGTTGAGGCGAACCGGGTAATCGACCAGCGGCGCGAGTGCTGCCGCATCGCGTGCGGTGACGGCCTCGCGCAGCGTGTTGTCGAAGCGGTAAAAGTCGGTGGTGTCACCAACGCCGAGGACGGACAGATCGCAGCTCTCGCCCAGCCGCGAGGCGGCATTCGCCGGCCCCGCGAACAATTCGGCGGCGAGCAGGATGAAGATCAAGGTGGCAGCCATTCTCATGGGATTCGTCTCATGCTGTGCGGTTGGCATGTCATCGGCCCGGTTCCGGGTGCCAACAGTATCCGACATCAGGGAAATCGCTGCTCGGGTTCGTTCGCACGCTGGGCCGATCCCGGTTGTGCGTCGGCTCCGCGCCGTCATGCCGCGCGGGCCGCGTGCCCACCCCGACGGCGGAAGCAACACGTGATGTTATGCTCGGCGCGCCGGTGCCGCATTCGACGTCAGATCCGTCGCGCGTCGCGGATGGCAACCGACTTCGCATCGCAACATTGCCAAGGGAGGACTTCAGCATGCGTCGCGTACAGGTCATGGTTGCGGTCGCCACCTTCTGCATTCCTGCTGCGGCATGGGCCGCCAACGGGTATGGGCCGCAGGGATATTCGTCGGGAGGCGGCAGTAGCATCGAGTGTGACAGCTCGGGTGGTGCGGAACATCGCTGTCCGGCCCGCGGTTTCGCAGGCGCGCGGCTCATCCAGCAGCTGTCGCGCGCGGCTTGTGTCGAAGGTGAGACCTGGGGCTTCGACCAGGGTGATCCGGCAGTGTGGGTGTCCAATGGCTGTCGCGGACAGTTTGCGCTGATCCGTGAGCAGGGCGGCGGTGGTTATGACTCGCCATCGGACGATGATGGCGTTGTCGAGTGCGCCAGTTCGAACGGCGAGATGATGAAATGTTCGATCCCGAGCCATTGGCAGGGCGTGCGCCTGGTGGAAAAGTTGTCGCGCTCGGCGTGTTCGCCCGGCGAGGACTTCGGCTATGACCACCGGGGTGAAATGTGGGTCGACAACGGATGTCGGGGCCGGTTCGCGAACGATTCGCCGTACTGATCGCAAGACTCGCTGTTGATGCCGTGCCCGCGGCGTGGTCGCGGGCTGTTTCCCGACATGCGCCTGCGGCACGCGTCGCACCGCCGGCGCCCGGGCGTGCCGCGTGGCTGCTCGCCTGCGGTTGCGGTACCCAGTCCCATCTTCGCTGCACTCGTACCGCTCAGCTCGCGGCGTTTGGTCGATCCGCGCCTGCGCCTTTCTTCGGCGCTGCGACCGTCGGTGCGGGCGGCGATCGAAACCGGGTCGCGGGCACGCCTTTTGCTGCGTCCTGCATGGGCCAACGGTGCCCGCGGGTCGGGCTCATGCGCCAGTTGTTCGAGCAAGCGATCCAGATACCCACCCACAGCTCCCGCTTGCCGAGCTGACGGTCCCGCGGGCCGTCGGCCGGTGAGCACGCGATGCTCCGCTCGGCGCGCAGCCGGTCGCGCGTGCGATCGAGGTTCAATGACGCCGAAGGTCGAGCTCGCGCTCGACGCCGTGACCGAGCGCCGGCAGAAGCCCTACCGCGACGGCAAGTTGCCCGGGGAGGCGGGCCGCCGTGCTGACAACATCCGCGTGGTGCGCGCGGGGTGCCGGTTCGCCTTGTTGCGCGAGCGTGCACTTCGGGGCGGCGATCAACCAGCGAGGGGGAGTGCAGCATGACGTACATGATCCGTTTGTTGCTGGCCGCAGTGGCGGGCAGCCTGGCTTCGGTCGCCGCTGCGGCCGATTTCATTGGCGGCGGTACCGGGCCGATTCCCGATGGCAGCCCCGCCGGGATGACGATCACTTTCAACGTGTCGGGCATGGTCCAGCCGATCGATCGCGTGAACCTGCGACTGGGCCTCACCCACACCTGGGCCGGTGATCTCAAGGCCACCCTCGTGTCACCCGGTGGCAAGGCGCAGCTGGTCGTGTTCGGGCGGGTTGGTGTATCGAGGCCAAGCGCCGTCGGGACCCCGGCCAACTTCAATGGCACGTATGACTTCGGCGATACCGGTGCCGACCTGTGGGTCACGGCAGTCGGGCAGCCAAGCGCATTCGGCATCCCCGCCGGCCCTTACCGCACGAGCACCGAGGGTACGAAGCTGGGTCTGTCCGGCGGCTGTGGCACTTCGCTCGCGTTGGCCTTTGGCGGGCTCAGCGGCAGCGACGTCAACGGCGCCTGGACGCTGACGATCCCCGATAACTTCGGCGGGGACACCGGCAGCGTGAATTCGGCGCGGCTCAGCTTGCTCGATGACGCGATCTTCGGCGATGGATTCGATGCCACGCGGGGCCATTGCCGGCGCGCGTGGGCCGACTACACCGGCAGCGGCCGCACCAGCTACACGGTGGTGCGCAATACCGGCGGCGGCGCCAATGGCGACGTGACCTGGTTCGTGAAGGGCAACGATGGCACGGCGGCCGGGCCGGTGCAGAGTTTCGTTTTCGGCACCGCGACCAATTTCTTCACCAGCGGCGATTTCGATGGCGACGGCATCGCCGATGCGGTGGTCTGGGTTCCCGGCGCCGCCGCGTTCAAGGTGCGGCGCTCGAGTCGTCCTACCGATGTTCCGTTGATCCAGGTGATGGGCCAAACCGGCGACAATCCAACCCACATCGGCGATTACGATGGTGACGGCATCGACGATTTCGCACTGTATCGTGCTGGAAGCGCGCCGGGTGATGCCTCGCACACCCTGATCCGCCTGAGCAGCACGGGCGCGCTGCGCGATCTGGTGACCGGCGAGACCGGTGCGTTCGCAATGGGGGGTGTCGACTACACCGGTGACGGCCGCGCCGACATGGCAATCCAGTCGAACGCCGGCGGCGGCGTGGCCCAATTCCGCATCTACGACGGTACGACGGGCGCAATCGCCAGGACGTTCAACTTCGGCACGCCCTCAAATGTGGTCGTGGTGGGCAACCACGTCGGCAATGAGCTTCATGACATCACCACGACCGCCAGCAGCGGCGGCGTGGTGCAGTGGACGAGCTACGACATGGGGACGAGCACGGGCCAGCCATCGGTGGCGTTTGGCGCCTCGGCCACCGATTACGTGTTGTCCGGCGACTATGATGGCGATGGGCTCGACGACTATGCGGTGTGGCGTCCATCGGCCACTGCGGGCGAGTCGAAGTTCATGGTGCGAGGTTCGGTCTCGACCGTGGCCGACATGCCCTGGGGTCAGAACGGCGACTACCCCATCGCAAACGTACGCGCGCATTGAAGCCGGTCGCCGCGCTCCAGGCTGCGGGGCCGCGGCGGGTCTGCAAACCTGCGGGCGGGAATGGCCGCCGTGGTCGCCCCCGCTCGGGCCGGTCGCGCCTTCGGCAGGCCGCCGCTGCCGCGCCGCGGCGGCCGCATGCATCGGCGGCCGGCCTGATTCGCGCGCAACCGTCGCGGTGCAGGCTTGGCGCGCGGCGCCGCTGCGGTCAGCGGATCGCGCACGTTTGCGCGGCGCTGGCCGGTCCGACCTCGGGTCGGTCGTCAGCAGCCAACGGCGCTTGGCGCTCGCTTGTGGGCTGCGCTGCCAACGCAGGCGATCAACCTTGGGGCGGTTGTCGCGGTGTCGGCTTGGCGGGCGATGCGCGCGTGCGGCGCAACGGCGGCAACCACGGTTCCAGGGCGGCCTCGGCCAGGCCGGGCCAGTCGCGGTTGGCGGCCGGGCTGGCCGGGCTCGGATGCGGCAGGTAGTGCACCTGCACATCCGCTGCGAGCACGGCGCGCGCGCGAGCCTGTGCGTAACGGCCGATGCCGACCACCGCGGTGGGACGCAGCGCGCGCCAGACGTCCGCCAGCGCGCGATCGCAGGCCTGCGTGAGTGCTGCGCCCTCGTGCCTGCCCAGGCGCTCGGGCACGAGGTTGCGCGCATCCTTGATGAACAGCAGCGGGCAATAGTTCCAGACGAAGAAGCGGGCAAAGAACGCCTCCGGCGTGCCCACGCGCTGCTGCGCCCAGTGCCACAGCCGCGCGCCGCTGCCCTCGCTGCGCCGGCAGTCCTTGCCGAGGATCGGATACTTGCGGTGCTGCGCCGGCAACTCGCGGCCGAGCTGCAGCGGAATGTCGAACCAGTCGCGCACCATGGCGACGTCGCCGAACGGTACGCCGGTCTGCGCCATGCCCCAGGGCCCCGGGTTCATGCCCAGCAGCAGCACGCGGCCAGGCGCCGTGCCGTAGCGGCTGAGGTACTCGCGGTGCGCGGCCCAGGTGTAGACCAGCGGGTTGTACACGTGCGACGGCGTGCTGAAGTGCAGCGCCTGCATGTCGCGCGCGAGACGCCGCGCGATGCGGATCGTCGCGTTGCTGCCCGCACTCACTCGACGGTCACGCTCTTGGCGAGGTTGCGCGGCTGGTCGACGTCGGTGCCGCGCAGCACGGCGACGTGGTAGGCCAGCATCTGCAGCGGCACCGTGAACACGGCCGGCGCGATGAAGTTGCCGCCCGAGGCGACCTTGAGCACGGCGCCGCGCGCATCGGGGTGCTCGACGGCAGCGTCGGTGTCGGCGAACACGAACAGCTCGCCGCCGCGTGCGCGCACTTCCTCGAGGTTGGACTTGAGCTTTTCCAGCAACTGGTTGTTGGGCGCCACCGCGATCACGGGCATGTCGGCGTCGACCAGCGCGAGCGGGCCATGCTTGAGTTCGCCGGCGGCATAGCCTTCGGCGTGGATGTAGGAGATTTCCTTGAGCTTGAGCGCACCCTCCAGCGCCACCGGGTAGTGCACGCCGCGACCGAGGAACAGCGCATGCTGTCTGGCCACGAAGCGCTCGGCCAGTTGCGCGATCCGCGGTTCGAGCTCGAGCGTTTCACCGACCACGCGCGGCAGCGTGGCCAGCTCGCGCACGAGCTGCGCGCAGCGCCCCGCATCGATGCCGTTGAGGCGCGCCAGCTCGACCGTGAGCAGCGCCAGCGCGGCGAGCTGGGTGGTGAAGGCCTTGGTCGAGGCGACGCCGATCTCGGGGCCGGCGCGCGTCATCAGCACGAGATCGGACTCGCGCACGAGGCTCGATTCGGGCACGTTGCAGATCGCCAGTGATCCCAGGTAGCCGCGCTTGCGGCCGTCGCGCAGCGCGGCCAGCGTGTCGGCAGTCTCGCCGGATTGCGATACCGCCAGGAACAGCGTGCCCGGCGGCACCACCACGCGTCGGTAGCGGTATTCACTGGCGACCTCGACGCTGCACGGGATGCCGGCGATGCCCTCCAGCCAGTAGCGAGCGACGAGACCGGCATGAAAACTCGTGCCGCAGGCGACGATCTGCACGTGGCGCACGCGCCCCAGCAGCGCGTCGGCGTCGACGCCGAAGATGTTGGGCAACACGTGGTCGTCGCTGATGCGGCCTTCGAGCGTGTCGGCCAGCGCGCGCGGTTGCTCGAAGATCTCCTTGAGCATGTAGTGGCGATATTCGCCGCGCTCCACCGCGTCGGCACTGAGTTCGCTCCTGCGCAGCGGACGCTCGACGGGTTGCCCCGCGGCATCGCAGATCGCGTAGTGGTCCTGGTCGATCTGCACCACGTCGCCTTCTTCGAGGTAAATGAAGCGATTGGTGTGACGGATCAGCGCCTGCACGTCGGAGCCGAGGAAATGTTCGCCATCACCGACGCCGAGCACGAGCGGGCTGCCGCGGCGCGCGCCGACGATGCGGCCGGGTTCGTCGCGGTTCATCACCGCGATCGCGTAGGCGCCGTGCAGGCGCGCGACTGCCGCCAGGACCGCCTCGCGCAGGCTGGCGCCGGCGGCGATGGCGTGATCGATGAGGTGCGCCACGACTTCGGTGTCGGTCTGCGAGCTGAACCGGTAGCCGGCGGCGGTGAGTTCCTCGCGCAGGGCGGCATGGTTCTCGATGATGCCGTTGTGGACGAGCGCGATGCGCTCGTTGGACACGTGCGGATGCGCGTTGGCCGTGTTGGGCGCGCCATGGGTGGCCCAGCGCGTGTGGGCGATGCCGCTGCTGCCGTGCACGGGCGCGCGCGCCTGCAGCGCCTCGAGCTCGCGTACCTTGCCGGCGGCGCGCAGTCGCGCCAGCACGCCGTCCTGCAGCACGCAGACACCGGCCGAGTCGTAGCCGCGGTATTCCAGCGCCTTGAGGCCATCGAACAGGGTCGACACGACGTCACGACGTGCGCTGGCGGCGACGATTCCACACATGGGGTGATCCTTGCAGGGGAGCGGGTGGGGCGGCTGCGTCCTTGCCGACACGGCCGGGCACTGCCAAGATGATAAACCCACGGCGGCTGAGTGACGGGTGAAGACAACCGATCACGCCGGCCCCAGTGCGCGCACGTGGCGCAATGCGCCAGCGAAGAGCCGCCGGCACGCCGTCGTCGCCACCGGCCCGGTCACGAGGCGGATTCGACTGAAGGAATCAAGTTGATGGACGCGCGTTACCGAGGCCCGGTGTTCACGGAGGCCAACACGATGGAGCGAAACACCGGAATGTGGCAATTGCTGCGCCGGCAGTCGATTCGCTGGCTGGCCCTGCTGGCGCTGGTCGAGTTCGCCTTGCTGAGCTGCGCGGTGGCCTTGGCCGCGCACCTGCGCTACCTCGGCAACGCGGGTGGGTTGGCGGACTTCATGCCATGGCTGTGGCCGCGGGCGGCGCTGTTCGCGCTGGCGCTGATGATCGGCATGGCGGCGTTGGGCCTGTATCAGCAGCATCTGCGCGAGAGCTGGTTCGGCCTTGCCGCGCGCCAACTGGTCGGCTTCGCGATTGGTCTGGCAGGCCTGCTGGTCGTCTACTACCTGCTGCCCGATGCCGCCATCGGCCGCGGTGTGCTCGCCATCGCGCTGCTGCTCGGTTTCCTGCTGGTGCAGGGCTGGCGCTTGCTGTTCGCGCGGCTGATCGATATCGACCTGCTCAAGCGTCGCGTCCTCGTGCTCGGCGCCGGCGAACAGGCCGCCGCGATTCCGCAGCGCATGCGCCGGCGCAGCGATCGCCGCGGATTCCTCGTGCTCGGCTACGTGCGCATGGGTGAGGAAGCCGTGCGCGTGGCAGCCGAGGACGTGCTCGAGGTCGAGGGCAGCCTGCGCGGCTATGCCGAGTCGCTGCAGGTCAACGAGATCGTGGTGGGCCCGGACGATCGGCGCTGCGGCCTGCCGATGCGCGAACTGCTCGACTGCAAACAGGCCGGCATCGCGGTCAGCACGCTGGCTTCGTTCTTCGAGCGCGAACGGGGTCTGGTCAACCTTGCGCTGGTCGAGCCGTCGTGGCTGGTCTTTTCCGAGGGCTTTGACACCTCACCGCTGCGTCATGCGGTCAAGCGCGTGTTCGACATCACGGTCGCGCTGCTGGTGTTCGCGCTGACCTGGCCGTTCATGCTGCTGGTGGCGCTGGCCATCGTGCTCGAATCGGGCCTGCGGGCGCCGATCCTGTACCGCCAGCCGCGCGTGGGTGAACACGGCGCCGTGTTCGATGTGATCAAGTTCCGCAGCATGCGCACCGATGCCGAACGTGACGGTGTGGCGCGCTGGGCCACGCGCGGCGACACCCGCATCACGCGCGTGGGGCGCCTGATCCGACGCACGCGGCTCGACGAGCTGCCGCAGCTGTGGAACGTGCTGCGCGGCGACATGAGCATCATCGGACCACGCCCCGAGCGGCCCGAGTTCGTGGCCGATCTCGCCCGCCAGATCCGCTATTACAACCTGCGTCACGCCGTGAAGCCGGGATTGGCCGGCTGGGCGCAGCTGCGCTACCCGTACGGTGCCTCGGTCGAGGATGCCGAGCAGAAACTCAAGTACGACCTGTTCTACGTCAAGAACCACAACCTGCTGCTCGACATCATCATCCTCGTGCAGACGGTCGAGGTGGTGCTGTTCGGGCGCGGTGCGCGCTGACCGGCGTCAGTGCGCCGGTCGCGTCGGCGGTGGATGTGCGCTGGCCACCTTGAGCGGGCGCAGCGGCGAGCTGTACCAGTCCACGACCTTGCCGTCGCTGAAGGCGATCCACGA
Organism: Dokdonella sp.; assembly: GCF_019634845.1. Classification (GTDB taxonomy): domain Bacteria; phylum Pseudomonadota; class Gammaproteobacteria; order Xanthomonadales; family Rhodanobacteraceae; genus Dokdonella_A. Next base: position 123,864 of record NZ_JAHCAQ010000007.1, on the reverse strand, counting down.
AGGTCCGTAGTCCCAGCGCTCCACGCTTTCCATCAGTGGCCGGCCCTGCAGCGCGCGCACCGTGGTCGCGTCGCTGCCGAGCAGGATGAGGCCGCCGGTCGCGGCAACGGCAGGGCTCGGCAGGCCGGCATCGGCGGGCGCTGGCGCGGTGCCAGCAGCATCATCCTGACCGGTATCGAACAGGCCGCCGGCCCACAGACCCCACCCCAGCGCCACCGTCAGCAGCAGCCAAGGCCAGCGCCGTGCGCGCTTCCCAGCCTGCGCTTCGATGCCGGCGGCCCATGGCGTCGCGGTTGCGCGCGGCAAGGGCGTGGTTGGCGCCAGGTGGGCGGCGCCCGGCAGGCGCCCGTAGCGACGGTGGAACTGGTTGGCGGCGTTGTAGGCCACCGTCAGTTCGGACAGCCGCAGTGCGTCGCCGGCATCGGCGCTCACGCCGTGGCGATCGGGGTGCAATTCGGCAACGCGGCGTCGATAGGCGGCCTTGAGCTCGTCCAGCGAACAGCCTGGAGCCAGCCCGAGCTGTTGGTACAACGCCATGAAATCGGCCTTGGTGGCCACGTCGCCCTCGCTGGATCCGCGTCTGCGGTGCACCCCAAACCGGCGCCGCAATGCCGCGCCCGCACCGGTGTCTGGCCGATTCTACGTCGCGCCGCCGCCGCGTGAACGCACCGCCCCCTTGATGCGCCCACCCTCGTCACGCAGTGGCAAGCGGCGCTAAACTGTGAACTGCGTCACGTTTTGCTGGTGGCGCAAGGTGCGCCGGCGGTGCCACCACAGCGGTGTGGCGGTTCGCGCGCCGGTCGCCCATCGATACGGCGCGCGCAAGAGGCGAAGTCATGAGGATCGCGGCAGCAATGGCCAACGACGAGATTGCGACCGATCGCGATGGCTGGGTCGACGAGGTCGAACAGGTGGAACCGGCGCGGTTTCGCGCCCGCTACCTGCTGCCGCGACGGCCGGTGGTGGTGCGCGGCGCACTCGCAGCCTGGCCGGCGCGTCATCGCTTCACGCCGGAATTCTTCCTCGAGCACCACGCCGACCGAACCGTGCGCGTGCGCGGCCGCCCGTACCGGCTGGGCGACATCGTCGGCCAGCAACTGCGTTCCGACGCCGAGCATCCGGCGCCATACCCCTGCACGCTGGCCGATTGCAGCGATCTGCTCCCCGACCTCGGCCCGCGGCTGGCCTGCGGCCAGCCCAATCGCCACACCAGTCCGTTGATGCCAAAGGGCGTGTTCGATCTCGTCAACCACCTCGAGATCTTCTTTGGCGGCCCCGGCAGCGGCTTTCCGTACCTGCACTACGACATGCTCCACATGCACACCTGGATCGCGCAGGTGTACGGCGCCAAGGAGTTCACGTTCTACGAACCCGGTCAGGAAGACCTGCTCTACGTGCATCCGCAGATGCCATGGATGTCGCGCATGGACGACGTCAATGACCGCGAGCGCTGGCCGTCGCTGCAGCAGGCGCGCCGTCACAGCGTCGTGCTCGAGGCCGGCGACGCCGCCTTCGTGCCGTGTGGCGTATGGCACATCACGCGTTGCATCAACATGAATATCACGGTCGCCTTCGACCAGCTCGAAGCGAGCAACTGGCGCGAGTTCACCCGCGACGTGGTCGCCGAGGAGCGCCGCAAGGGGCACCGGGCCCGTGCAGGCTGGCTTGGCGCCTACCTCGCGGCGCTCGGTCCGCTGTTCGGCGTGACCGAACGCTTCGGCGCCAACCGCGGCGCCGATTGGGGCGTGCCGCGTGTGCATTGAGGCAAATACCGGATCAATCGCGATGCAGCCAGCGACGATGACCATGGCCATGAGCAACGATCGGGCTGCGCGCGCGCGGCACGGCCGCGTGGTGGCCGCGCAGGCGATTGGTCGCTGCGCAGTGATCGGCTGCGCTGCCATGCGGTTGCCGCGACGCACTGCATGTCCGTTGCGATGGAGCGTGTGATGGGCGTTGCCAGCGTCTTGCCGCCACGCCCGGGCGGCGCCGACAGCCTGCTTGCGCCGTGGTTGGCGCAGGCCGGTTCGAGCGCGCCGGCGCTGCGTGCGGGCGAGTTGCAGCTCAGTCACGCGCAACTGCTCGCGCGCGTCGCGGCGCATACGGCTGCGCTGCGCGCCGCCGGAGTGCAGTGTGGTGACGTGGTGGCGCTGCCGGCCGAGCGCGCGATCGAAACCATCGCTGCCATGCTCGCCTGCATCGCCTGCGGCGCGGCCTATCTGCCGCTCGATCTGGACTTTCCCCCGGCGCGGCTCGCCGCGATGCTCGACGATGCGGCGCCGCGCTGCTTTTACGCCAGCGCCACCGCGCAGGCGCCGACCGGCATCGCACGCATCGAGCCGGCCGCGGCCATCACGGTCGCGGTCGTGCCGGAGCTGACGGCGGGCGAACTGGCCTATGTGCTGTTCACCTCGGGTTCGACCGGCCGGCCCAAGGGCGTGGCCATGCGCAGCGCCGCGCTGGCCGGGCTGTTGGCCTGGCACCTGCAGCATCCGCGTCTGGGCCACGGCGCCCGCACGCTGCAGTTCGCGCCGCTCGGTTTCGACGTCTCGTTCCAGGAAATTTTCACCACGCTTGCCGCAGGCGGCTGCCTCGTGTTGCCGAGCGACGCCGAGCGGCGCGATCCCTACGCGCTGCTGGCGCTGCTGGCGCGCGAGCGCATCGAACGCCTGTTCGTGCCGCATGTCGCGCTGCAGGCGCTGGCCGAGGCCGTAGCCGCTGGCGGCGTGCTGCCGGCCGCGCTGCGCGACATCATCACCGCCGGTGAACCCTTGCACGTCACGCCGGCGATCCGCGCGCTGTTCGTGGCATTGCCGGGCGCCGTGCTGCACAACCATTATGGTCCGACCGAAACCCATGTCGTGACCGCCCACGAGCTCGACGGCGATCCCGCGCAGTGGCCGGCGGCGCCGCCGATCGGCCGCGCGCTGCCGCACGTGCGCACGCGCATCGTCGATGCCGCGCTGGTCGAGGTGGCTGCCGGCGCGGAAGGCGAGCTGCTGCTTGGCGGCGCCTGTCTGGCCGCCGGTTACATCCACCGCCCCGAGCTCACCGCCGAGCGCTTCATCCTGCTCGATGGCACGCGCTGGTATCGCAGCGGCGATCGCGTGCGCGATGTCGGCGGCGGCGTGCTCGATTGCCTGGGACGGCTCGACGACCAGATCAAGATCGACGGCTTCCGCATCGAGCCGGCCGAGGTCGAGGCCGTGCTGGCCGACCACGATGCGGTGGCCGCCGCCGTGGTGGTGGCCTGCGACGCACCGGCCGGGCGGCGCCTCGTCGCGCACGTGGTGGCGCGCGATGCCCACGCCGATCCGCACGCGCTCGCTCTCGCGCTGCAGGCACACTGTGCCGCCAGCCTGGCCGCCTACCTCGTGCCGCAGGCGGTACTCATGCACGCCGCGCTGCCGCTCACGGCCAGCGGCAAGGTCGATCGCCGCGCACTCGCCGCGACAAGCGCGACCGAGCCGCTGCAATGGCGCGAGGACGCGCCGCTGGTGGAGCAGTTGCGCGAACTGTGGCAACACCTGCTCGGGGTGGCGCGGCTCGACGTGCACGCCAACCTGTTCGACCACGGTGCGCGTTCGCTGCTCGTGGTCGCCGCGCTGACCGAACTGCGCCGGCACGGTCACGTACTTGGCGCGGCACAGATCTACGAACATCCGACGATCGCGGCGCAGGCGGCCGTGCTGGCGGCGCCGGCAGCGGCCGCGGGCGGCAGCGAGGCCGACCCGGCCCGTGCGGCCGCGCGGCGCGCCGCGTTCACCCGTTTCGGCGCCCGCAGCGGAGGTGGACGATGAACGAGCCCGCGCAGGATGGCATTGCGATCGTCGGCATGGCCGGCCGCTTTCCCGGCGCGGCCAGCGTCGACGAGCTGTGGGCGAACCTGCTCGCGGGTCGCGAAGCGATCACGCGGTTCGCAGCGGACGAGCTGTCGCCGCGCGTGCCGCGCGAGCTGCGCGAGCACCCGCGCTACGTGGCCGCCCGCGGCATCATCGCCGATGCCGCGCGTTTCGACGCCGCGCTGTTCGGGATCCCCGCGCGCGAGGCGCAACTGATCGACCCACAGCAACGCATCTTCCTCGAGCTGTGCTGGAGCGCGCTCGAACACGCCGGCATCGACCCGGCGCGCAGCGAGGGCAGCATCGGCGTCTGGGCCGGTACGTCCAACAACGGTTATCGCAAGCTCATCGACGAGCATCCCGAAGTCATCGCCGCCAGCGGCGAATTCGCCGCGATGCTCGCCAACGAGAAGGACTACGTCGCCACTCGCGTCGCGCACCGGCTCGGCCTCACCGGGCCGGCGATCAGCCTGTACACGGCCTGTTCGACCTCGCTGGTGGCGGTGGCGCAGGCCTGGTACGGACTCATGAGCTGGCAGTGCGACGTGGCGCTGGCCGGCGGCGTCAACCTCGTGGTGCCGCAGGAGTCGGGCTATCTGCCGGCCGAAGGCGCGATCGAGTCGGCTGACGGCCATTGCCGACCATTCGCCGCCGACGCCAGCGGCACCGTGTTCTCCTCGGGGGCAGGCGTGGTCGTGCTCAAGCGCCTGGCCGATGCGCTGGCGCAAGGCGACACGATCTACGCGGTGATCCGCGGCGTGGGCGTCAACAACGATGGCGCGGACAAGGCCAGTTTCAGCGCGCCGAGCGTGCGCGGGCAAAGCGCTGCCATCCGGCTCGCGCTCGACTGCGCCGGTCTCGATGCCGGCGCGATCGGCTACGTCGAGGCGCATGGCACCGGCACCCTGCTGGGCGATCCGATCGAAGTGGAGGCGTTGACGCGTGCCTTCCGCGGCGACGGCGCAGCAGCGGCGACCTGCTGGCTCGGTTCGCTCAAGGGCAACCTGGGTCATCTCGTCGCGGCGTCGGGTGTGGCCGGCCTCATCAAGGCGACGCTGGCCCTGTATCACGAGCGCATCCCGCCATCGATCAACCTCGAGCAACCCAATCCGCAGATCGACTTTGCCCATTCACCGTTCCGGCTTGCGCGCGAGGCGGTGGCCTGGCCGCGCGGCGCCACGCCGCGCCGCGCCGGCGTGAGTTCGTTCGGCATCGGCGGCACCAATGCGCACGTCGTGCTCGAGGAAGCACCACCGGCGCCGCCCGCGGCGGCGGGGCGCGGCGTCGAGCTGCTGCTGCTGTCGGCGCACGATGAAGCCGCCCTGCAACGCCGGGCGCAGCAACTCGCGCAGCATCTGGAACACGCCAGCGAGGCGCAGCTGCCCGACATCGCCGCCACGCTTGCACTCGGCCGCCGCGAGCTGGCGGTGCGCGGCGCCGTAGTCGCGCGTGATGCCGCGCAGGCGGCCAGCGCGCTGGCGCAGCTCGCGCCGCAGACCGCGCGTCACCGCAAGATCGCGCTGCTGTTCCCGGGTCAGGGCTCGCAGCATGTCGACATGGCACGCGAACTGGTGGCGACCGAACCGGTGTTCGCGGCCGAGTTCGAGCGCTGCTGTGCGCTGGCCGGTCCGCACCTGGGCTGCGACCTGCGCGCCCTGATCCTGCCGCCGCCTGCGCAGGCGACCGCTGCCGCCGAGCGCCTGGCACAGACGCGCTACACCCAGCCGGCGTTGTTTGCAGTCGAATACGCATTGGCGCGGCTGTGGGAAAGCTGCGGCATCGTCGCCGATGTCCTCATCGGTCACAGCAGTGGCGAGTACGTCGCGGCCACGCTGGCCGGCGTGTTCACGCTCGAACAGGCCGTGATGCTCGTGTGTGCGCGCGGCGCCGCGATGCAGGCGCAGCCGACCGGTGCGATGCTGGCGGTGCGCGCGGCGCCGGCCGCGATCGCCGCGCAGCTCGGCGCCGGACTCGACCTTGCCGCGCACAATGCGCCCGAACTGTGCGTGGTGGCGGGCACTGGCGCCGCCATCGACGACCTCGCGCAGCGGCTCACCGCGCAGCATGTCGCCAGCACGCGGCTCAAGGTCAGCCATGCCTTCCACAGCGCGCTGATGGCAGGCGCGCTGGAGCCGTTCGAGCGTGCGTTCGCCGGCCTGTCGCTGGCGGCGCCGACGCGGCCGTTCCATTCCTGCGTCAGCGGCGCGCCGATCACCGCGCAGGAGGCGACCAGCGTCGCCTACTGGTGCCGCCAGCTGCGTCAGCCGGTGCAGTTTGCCAGCGCCATCGCCGCGGCGACGGCCGACGGTGTCAGCCTGTTCATCGAGGCCGGGCCCTCGCACGCATTGACCAGCTTCGTGCGCAGCCAGCTCGGCGGCGACGCGCAGGCCGTGGCCACACTCGGCCCGGCCGCCAAACCCGGCAGCGACGCCGAACATTTTGCCGCCGCGCTGGGTGCCTGCTGGGTGGCCGGTGCCACGCCCGACTGGAGCCTGCGCTACGCCGGCCAGGGCCGTCGCCGCATCGGTTTGCCAACCTATCCGTTCGGCGGCCAGCGCCATTGGATCGACCCACCGTTGCCCGTGCGCGGTGCGACAGAGGAAGTCAGCATGAACGAAGTCCAGCCCACACCCGCAGCTCCCGTGACCACGACCGCGACCGCCGACACGACCGCCGACACGGTCGCGCCGGCGGCCGCCGATGCCGCGCTGCGCGTGCAACTGCGTGCGCTGGTCGAGTCGCTGACGGGCGAGCGCATCGACGCCAGCCATGACACCAACAGTTTCCTCGAGCTCGGGCTCGATTCGCTGTCGCTGACCCAGGCCGCGCTCGAACTCGAGCGCCAGCATGGCGTCAAGCTCAAATTCCGGCGCCTGCTGGAGGACCTCGACAGCATTGCCAGTCTCGCTGGCTTCATTGCCTCGACGCGGCCACAGCCGGTCGTGGCCGCGCTGGCGCCGGCAGCAATGCCGACGCCAACTCCGACACCCATTGCGGCGCCGTCTGCGACCACCGCCACCGCCACCGCGCCCGCCGACCTGCTCGATCTGCTGCGCAGCCAGCAGGCGCTCATGCAGCAGCAGATGCAGTTGCTGGCACGGCTGGCCGGCGCTGCCGCGCCCGCCGTGGCAGCACCGTCGCCGAGCGTGGCCACGCCCGCGGTCGCCACCGCGCCGCCCCCGGCAGCCGGCGCCGACGCGCTGCCGGCCGATCTTGGTGCGCGCCCGTTCGGCGCCAGTGCGCGCATCACGCGCCAGCGCGAGCTGGCCCTGACGCCGGCGCAGCACGCCTGGATCGACGACTTCACGCAGCGCTACAACGCGCGCACGGCGCGTTCGAAGGCGTTCGCCGAGCACAACCGCGCGTGCATGGCCGATCCGCGCGTGGTGACCGGCTTCAACCCGCTGTGGAAGGAGCTCGTCTATCCGATCGTCGTCGAGCGCTCGCAAGGCGCGTACCTGTACGACCTCGACGGCAATCAGTACGTCGACTGCCTCAATGCGTTCGGGGCCAATTTCCTCGGCTACCAGCCCAGCGCCGTGGCGGCCGCGCTGCATCAGCAGATCGACGCCGGCTACGAGATCGGGCCGCAGCATCCACTCACCGCCGAAGTGGCGGCGCTCATCGCCGAGATGACCGGCATGGCGCGCGTGGCGTTCTGCAATACCGGATCCGAAGCGGTGATGGGCGCGATGCGCATTGCGCGCACCGTGACCGGGCGCCGCACGATCGCGATCTTCACCAATTCCTACCACGGCATCTTCGACGAGGTGATCGTGCGCGGCACGCGCAGCCTGCGTTCGATCGCGGCGGCGCCGGGCATCCTTGCCAGCGCGGTCGAGAACGTGCTCGTGCTCGACTATGGCAGCGATGCCGCGCTCCAGGTGCTGCGCGAGCGCGGCCACGAGCTGGCCGCGATCATGATCGAGCCGGTGCAGGGCAGGAACCCGACGCTGCAGCCACGCGCCTTCGTGCAGGCCTTGCGCGCGATCTGCGACGAGGCCGGCTGTGCGCTGATCTTCGACGAGGTCATCACCGGATTCCGCTTGGCCCAGGGCGGCGCGCAGGCGTTCTATGGCGTGCGGGCCGACATCGCCACCTACGGCAAGATCATCGGCGGCGGTCTGCCGCTGGCGGCGATCGCCGGCAGCGCGCACTGGCTCGATGCGCTCGACGGCGGCGACTGGCACTTTGGCGACGACTCGGTGCCCGAAGCCGGTGTCACCTATTTCGCCGGCACCTTCGTGCGGCATCCGTTGGCGCTGGCGGCGGCGCGCGCCGCGCTGCTGCACCTCAAGCGCAGCGGGCCGGCACTGCAGGAAACGCTCAACGCGCGCAGCGGCGAACTCGTGGCGCGTCTCAACGCATTGTTCGAGCAACGCGCAGCGCCACTCACGGCGGTGGGCTGCAGTTCGTTGTGGCGCATCGTCGCCGACGAGGACCAACCGTGCGCGAGCCTGTTCTGGTATGCGCTGCGTGGGCACGGCCTGCACCTGTACGAACAGTTCAATTGCTTCCTCACCGAGGCCCACGGCGCGGTCGAGGTCGAGCGCATCCACGAGGCGGTGCGCGCCGCACTCGACGAGTTGCTCGCGGCCGGGCTGCTGCGGCCACGTGCGGCGCCGCCGGCGTTGCCGGCAGCGGCCAGCGCGCCTGCAGCGGCAGCAACCACGCTGCCCGAGACGGTGGCGCTGACCGACGGCCAGCTCGAGAAATGGCTCGGTTGCCAGTACGGGCCGAGCGCCGCGCTGGCCTGCAACGAAGCGGTGCTGCTCGAATTCGACGGCACGCTCGATCGTTCCGCACTCGAGGATGCGCTGCGCAACCTGTGGCAGCGTCACGAGGCGTTCCGCTGTGCCATCTCGGCCAACGGGCGCAGCCTGGTGCTGCAGGCATTGCCGCCGTTGCCGCTGCGCGAGGTCGATCTCGCCGGCGCTGATGCGCAGAGCGCGCTGGCGGACTGGTGCGAGCGCGAGATGCGCACGCCGTTCGATCTCACGCAAGCGCCGCTGCTGCGTTTTGCATTGCTGCGGTTGGGCGCGCAACGCCATGCCCTGCATGTGATCGGCCATCACCTCATTCTCGATGGCTGGTCGCTGGCGGTGCTGTGCGAGGAACTGCAGGTTGGCTACAACGCCGCGCACGCCGGCCACGCGGCGCAACTGCCGGCCGCGCAGAGCCTGCGCGCCTACGCGCTGGCCGAGCATGCCCGGCGCGCCGGCAATGGCGCGGCGCAGTTGGCCTGGTGGAATGCGCTGTACGCCGAGCTGCCGGCGCCACTGGATCTGCCGGCCGACCCGACCCTGACCGCGGGCGCCGACAGCGACTTCGACGCCGCCACCGAACGCCACGAGTTCGGCGTCGAGCTGAGCACCGCGTTGCGCGCACAGGCCAGGCGTCGCGGGGTGACCCTGTACGGTCTGCTGCTGGGCGCCTTCGGCCTGTTCCTCGCGCGCCTGTCGGGCCAGCGCGACTTCGCGGTGGCCGTGCCGTTCGCGGGGCAGGCGCTGGCCGGCAGCGGCGCGTTGATCGGCGATGGCGTCAACACGCTGCCGCTGCGGCTGCGCATCGCGGCGCACGATGGCATCGACGCGGCCGTGGCCGGTGCCCAGGCCGCGTTGCTCGATGCCGCCGAGCATCAGGACCTCAGCCTGCTGACGATCGTGCGCGCGCGCGCGCTGCGCCGGCGTGGCGCGCGTGGCGCGCTGGCCGATGTGATCTTCAATCTCAATCCGCGCGTGCGCGCGCCGCAGTTCAGTGGGCTGGTCACGCGCTGGCGCGATTGCCCGCACGTGGCGCTGTTGTGGAACCTGTTCTTCAACCTCAATGACGACGGTCGCCAGCTCACGCTGGATCTGCACTACCGGACCGCGTTGTATCAAACGGCGACGATCCAGCGCTGGATCGCCCAGTACGAGCGCCTGCTCGAGGAGGTCGCCATGCAAACCCCAACGCATGTGCTGCCGGCAGCGGCCGTCGCCACGGCCACGCCAGCGGCACCGGCGCCGCGGCCGGACACCGGTTCGCTGCTCGATCTGATCGCGGCGCAGGTGCAGGCCACGCCCGACCGCATTGCGGTATCGGATGCGGGCGCAAGCTACAGCTACGCGCAGTTGTGGCATGCCAGCGCGCAGGTGGCGGCGCGACTTCTCGCCAGTGGCGTGGGCCGCGGCGAGCTGGTCGGCATCTGCATGCCGCGGCGCTGCGCGATGCTGGCGGCAGCGCTCGGGATCCTGCGCGCCGGTGCAGCCTACGTGCCGCTCGACGCGGCGTTCCCCGCCAAGCGCCTGCAGCTCATGGCCGAGCGTGCCGCGTTGCGGCACGTGGTGGTGCTCGACGGCGAAGCCGTACCGGATGCGGTGAGTGGACCCGGCATCGCGCTGGTCGCGTTCGGCGACGGCGAGCTGCGCCGGGCCGCGGCGGTGACGCCGCTGCCGGCCGTGAGTGGCGCCGATCTCGCCTACGTGCTGTTCACGTCGGGCTCGACCGGCGAACCCAAGGGGGTGCGCATCCTGCACCGCAATCTCGTCAATTTCCTGTGCTCGATGCGCGAGCAGCCGGGCTTCGACGCCGACGATGTGATCTGCGCGGTGACCACGCTGTCGTTCGACATCGCCGGGCTGGAGCTGTACCTGCCGCTGATCTGCGGCGCGCGCGTGCACATCGCCAGCGAGGCGCAGGTGCGCGATCCGCAGCAGGCGCGAGCGCTGTTCAAGGACTGCGGCGCCAGCGTGCTGCAGACCACGCCGACCCTGCTGCGGCTGCTGTGCGAGGGTGACGCGGGCGAGGCGGTGGCCGGCCTGCGGCTGCTGGTCGGCGGCGAGGCGATGCCGCGTGACCTGGCCAGTCTCGTGCTGCCGCATTGCCGCCAGTTGTGGAACATGTACGGTCCCACCGAGACCACGATCTGGTCGACGCTGCATCGTGTCGTCGCCGACGAGGATCCGGTGCCGTTGGGGCGGCCGATCGCCAACACCCGCATCCATGTGCTCGATGCCGCGGGGCAGGCGGTCGCGCCCGGCGAGCGCGGCGAGATCTGGATCGGCGGCGACGGTGTCGCCGACGGTTACCTCAACCGCCCCGACCTAACGGCCGAGCGTTTCCGCGCCGACCCGTTCGCGGCCGACGGCAGCCGCATGTACCGCACCGGGGATGCCGGCAGCCTGCGCGACGGCGTGCTGCAGTTCCATGGCCGCATCGACGACCAGGTCAAGGTCCGCGGCTTTCGCGTCGAGCTTGGCGACATCGAGGCCGCCGCGCACGAAGATCCGCTCGTGCGCGAGGCCGCCGCGGCGGTGCGCGAGTTCGGCCCGCACGACCAGCGGCTCGTGCTGTACGTGACCGCGCGCGACCGCTTCGGCGACCTCGCCACGCGCCTGCGCGAGCGCCTGCGCGACACCTTGCCGGCCTACATGCGCCCCAGTCACATCGTCGTCGTCGAATCGATGCCGACGACGCCCAACGGCAAGATCGACCGTAAGGCCTTGCCGCCACCAGCCGAGCAGGCCGCGCCGGCCGCCGCGCCGGCCGCTGCCGTGGTCGACGCGCGCGAGACCTATCTTGCCGCGCTGTGGTGCGAGCTGATCGGTGTCGCCGCGGTGCAGGCCGACGACAACTTCTTCGACCTCGGTGGCGATTCGCTGCTGGCGGTCGACATGCTCGCGCGCGTGGAACGCGAGACCGGCACGCGCCTCAACGTGCTGGCGATCGCCACCGGTACGCTGGCCAGCATCGCGACGGCGCTGCCGCAGGAGTCGGCGACGCTGCGCGGCGGCTGGCTGTCGCGCCTGCGCGGCTGGATCGGCGCGAGGCGCACCGGATGACGGCCGTGCCTGCGTCGACGTCGCCCGCGCGTGGTGGCGAGGCTCTGCACGAGTTCGCGTTCGCGGGCGCCCCGCAGCGACGCCTGTCGACGGTGTTCCGCCCCGCGCAGGGGGTGCCACGTGCCGCGCTGCTGCTGTGTCCGCCATTTTTCCACGAGCACTTCCTCAGCTACCGGCTGCTGTCGCTGGTAGCGGCGCGATTGGCCGAACGCGGCATCGCCAGCTTGCGTTTCGATTACTTCGGCAGTGGCGACTCGTGGGGCGAGGAAAGCGCCTTCACGCTCGCCGGCGCGGTCGCCGATGCCGAGGTTGCGCTGGCCGAACTCGCGCGCCGGGCCCCGGCGCTGCCATGCAGCGTGCTCGGTGCGCGCGCCGGTGGCTGGATCGCGGCGCGACTGGCGCGCTGCCATCGGCTGCCGCTGTGGTTGTGGCAGCCCTTGCCGCGCGGCCAGGTCTGGCTCGACGAGCTGATCGCGATGGACCGCCGCGAGCGCGCCTCGCGCCAACGTTACCCATTCCTCGGCGCGCAGCCGTGGCCGAGCGACCCCGAGCGGCTGCTGGCCGCATACTGCCCGCCCGCGCTGCGCGCCGAACTCGCGGCGCAGGATCTGGAGGCGCTGCTCGAGTCCGCTGTCGAGCCCGTGCATGTGGTCGACGATGAGCGCGCCGCGCCACTCGCGCGCGCCACCACGTGGCACGCGTTGCCAGCCGCGGCGGCGGCCTGGCACGAACGCATCGATTTGCGCGCGACCTTCATCACGCCGCCGGTGGCGGCCTGCATCGAGGCCCTGGCGCGACTCGCGCCGGGCGCGGAGGCGGCATGATCGAGGAAGTTCCGCTCGACCTCGGTGGCGGCCTGACCGGCATCCTGACGCGGCCCGCACAGCCGACCACGCGCCCGCTGTGGATCCTGCTCAACGCGGGTTTCATCCCGCGCAGCGGACCGTTCCGGTTGCACGTCGATCTCGCCCGCGCACTGGCGCGCGACGGCATTGCGGTGCTGCGCGTGGACCAACCGGGGGTGGGCGATGCGCCGCCCAAGCGTGGCGACGACGTGGCCGTGCTCGTGCAGGGCCTGGACCGCCTGTGCGCCATCAGCGGCGCCAGCCGCTTCGTGCTCGGCGGCCTGTGCAGCGCGGCCGACCAGGCCTGGAAGGTGGCGCTGACCGATGCGCGCGTGTGCGGGCTGCTGCTGCTCGATCCGTATGCGGCGCGTGGCGCGTGGTTCCGCCTTGGCCAGTTGCGCCTGCTGCTCGGTCGCGGCGGCAGCGCGGTCAGGACCGTGTGGCGACGCCTGCGCCGCAGACATGTTGCTGCACTCGGCGACCGCGACCTGCGCGACTGGCCCGACCCGGCCGCGGCGCGCCGGCAGGCGGCGCAACTCGTTGCGCGCGGGGTGGCGCTGCTGGCCCTGTACACCGGCGGCGCCGCTGCCTATTTCACCGATCGACGCCAGTTCGCCGCGACCTACGGCGCCAGCGCACGCAGCGCCCGCGTGCGCCTGCACCACTGGCCCGACTGCGACCACATGTTCATGCGCCACGAGGATCGGCAGCGCCTGCAGCAGGCCATCATCGACTGGGCGCGGGCGTTGGCATGACCGCCACCGGCGTCGCCGACCAGGCCACTGCACTGTACGCGGACCTGCCTGCGCACGGCCGTCGGTTGCGCGTGGTGGTACTGCTCGATCGTCTGCTGGTGCCGGCCTGGCTGGCCGAAACCCTGGCCGCACTGACAACGACCGGGGCCTGCGAACTGGTGGCGTTGCTGCAGGTGCCGCTGCCGCCGGCAGCGGCGCCGCGGGGTGCCCTCGCCGCCTTCCTGCGCCTCGATGCGCGATTGGCCGGCAGCGCGCGCCGCGCCACCGCGAGCGTGGATCTGCGCACACGCCTGCCGGCGCTGCCGCTGCATGCGGTGCCGGCGGTCGAGCGCGCGGGCCGGCTCGAGCTCGACGCCCAAGGCTGCGCGCTGGTGCGCGGCCTCGATGCCGACGTGCTGCTCGGCTTCGGTCTGCCGCCGGCCGCGGCGGACCTCGCTGCGCTCGCCACGCGCGCGAGCTGGTTTTTCGAACGCGACGCTACCGACGGCCACGGGCACGGCCTGCGCCATCTGGCGCCGCTGTGGCGCGGCGAGGTCACCAGCGCCGGTGGCATCGTGGTCCACGATGGCGCCGACTGGCGCTGGCTCGGCGTCGACCACAGCGCCACCGCGCAGTTGTCGTTCGCACGCAACCGCGCCTGCCAGTTGCTGCGCGTGCCGGCGACGTTGGCACGCCTGCTGCGCGAGCTCGCTCGCGGCCACGCGCCACCGGCCGCACCGCCACCAACCTTCGCGGCGCCGGGCGCGCTCGCGCTCGGTGGGTTCGTGCTGCGCCTGCTGTGGCGGGCGGCGCGGCGTCATCTGCCGCGCCTGGGCCGTGCCGAGGACTGGTTGCTGGCGGCGCGCTGTGGCACGCCGCTCGACCCGCGGCAGCCGCAGGCCGCCGACTGGCAGTTGCTGGCGACGCCGGCCGGGCGCTTCTGGGCCGATCCCAGCCTGGTCGAGCATGACGGGCGCCGCTGGCTGTTCGTCGAGGAATGTCCGCATGCGACGCGGCGCGGTCGCATCGCAGTGGCCGAGCTCGACGCCGCGCTGCGTCCGCAACAGGCGCAGGTCGTGCTCGACCTGGCCTGGCATCTGTCGTATCCGCTCGTGTACCGGTGGGACGATGCGTGGTGGCTGAGCGTGGAATCATCGGCGGCACGCAACTTCGTGCTGTACCGGGCGCTCGACTTTCCGGCGCGTTGGGAGCCGGTCGCCGAACTCGTGCGCGGGCGCAACGTGGTCGATGGCACGCTGCATCACGATGGTCGCCACTGGTACCTGTTCGCCTGCATCAGCGAAAGTCCGCTCGACGTCGACCGCCGCGTGTGGACCGATCTGTTCCTGTTCGTCGCCGACACGCCATTGGGGCCCTGGCGTGCGCATCCGGCCAATCCGCTGCTGAGCGACGTGCGGCGCGCGCGACCGGCCGGCAAGTTGTTCATGCACGAAGGGCGCCTGATCCGGCCGGCGCAGGATTGCAGCGTCGAGTACGGCTACGCCGTGGTGTTCAACGAAGTCACGCGGCTCGATCCCGAACACTACGCGGAGCGGGCGCTCGGCCGCATCGAACCGGACTGGCGCCATGGCCTGCGCGGCTGCCATACCTACAGCGCCGCCGCCGGCGTCGAGATCATCGACGCCAAGCGCCTCGTCGCGCGCTGGCGCCAGCGCGCAATCGCGGAGGAACGCACATGACGCAAGCCACGATCCTCGTCACCGGCGGCGCCGGTTACATCGGCAGCCATGTGGTGCGCCAGCTGCGCGAGGCCGGCCTGCCCGTGCTGGTGCTCGACGACCTCAGCACGGGTTTCCGCGAGGCGGTGCTCGATGCGCCGCTGGTGGTCGGCAACGTCGGTGACGCGGCGCTGCTCGATGATCTGTTGCCGCGCCACCAAGTGCAGTCCGTACTGCATTTCGCCGCACGCACCGTGGTGCCCGAATCGGTGGCCGATCCGCTGCGCTACTACGGCAACAACACCTGCGCCACGCGCAACCTGCTCGCGGCCTGCGTGCGCCATGGCGTGCAGCACTGCGTGTTCTCCTCGACCGCGGCCGTATACGGGCCCAACGCCGATGGCCGCGCCAGCGAGGACACGCCAACCGAGCCGATCAGTCCCTACGGCCGCTCCAAGCTCATGAGCGAGTGGATGCTGCGCGACCTCGACGCCAACGCCAGCCTGCGCCACGTGATCCTGCGCTATTTCAATGTCGCCGGCTGCGATCCGCAGGGGCGCATCGGCCTGTCCACGCGCGGCTCGACGCTGCTGTTCAAGGTGGCCTGCGAAGTCGCCACCGGGCAGCGCGAGGCGCTGGCGATCTTCGGCACCGACTACGCGACGCCCGATGGCACCGGCATCCGCGATTTCATCCACGTCGAGGATCTGGCCGCGGCGCATCTGCGCGCGCTGGCGCACCTGCGGCGCGGCGGTGCCTCGCTCACGCTCAACTGCGGCTACGGGCATGGCTATTCGGTGCGCGAGGTGATCGCTGCGGTGGAGCGCGCCAGCGGTGCGCGCCTGCGCGTGGTCGAGCAGGCGCGCCGCGCGGGTGACATTCCGGCGCTGGTGGCCGACGCGCAGCGCATCCGCACGCTGCTGGGTTGGCAGCCGCGTCACGACGATCTCGACGAGATTGCGCGCACGGCGCTGGCCTGGGAGCGTCGCCTGCAGCAACGGGCGTCCTGAGCGCGTCATCCGGGCCGGTCCCGGCGACGGTGCGGTCAAATCACCGCGCGGACTCGCGGCGCGCAGTGTCGCTTGCCGCGGGCCGCGGTGTTGTCGCCGGCAGGGCGCCCTCGCGCAGCACGATCATGTAGTCGTCGACGTCGTTGCTGCTGCTGGTGTTCCAGTTGGAATTGAATACCACCCGATCGAGCTGGCGGTTGGGCGCCGCATGCGGCTCGGTCCAGTAGCCGACGTAGTGGCTGACTTCATGGCGGCCGAGCGCGAACAGGCGCGGCTGCGCCGACAGTTCGAGCGCGAAGATCTTGTTCGTGTACCACGGCCACTGGCCGCTGCGCGTGGGCTGCGTGGCATAGCTCGACACCACCACCCAACCCGGTCGGGCATAGGCCTTGCCGGAAAAATGCAGGGAGGTGTGGGCGCCATCGATGTAGGTCGGAAACAGCACCGTGCGCGGGCAGGGCGGCACGCTGGCAGCGGGCGTCGTGGCCGGCACCGATGGGCACTGGTCGATATCGACGTAGAACACATCGCCGCCGTTGCTCTGGAAATCGACCGACACGTACAGATCGTGGCCATCGGCGCCGAAGGCGAGGTCGGAGTGTTCGGACTTGTGGTGCAGTTTCTTCTTGCTGCTGAAGTCGGGTGACCAGGCCCAGGTGCCGTCATCGTCACCCGAACTCACGAACCAGCGTCCCGAAGGACTCATGCTGACATGGTCGGGTCGGACGCTGCTGGCGCGGCTGCCGACGATGCGATCCTGCTGCAGGTCGTAGACCACATAGCCGCGGATCGCGAACGCGGTACCGGCCTCGGCCTGAAAGCCCCAGTAGCGGCCATCGGCCGACGGTGAACCCTCGTCCTTGGTCCACAAGTGGGTCACGTCGGGCCACGGCAGGCGGTCGCGCAGGTTCGCCGCCACACGCGAGCGGTTGGTGCGGATGTCGAGCGCGTCGATCTCCAGGCCGCCATTGGTGGGCAGGTAGTAGAGCGTGTTCGGATCGGTCGGATGCCATTGCGGCTCGGCGTCGCCGGCCGGGCCCTTCAGCCGCAGCAGGTGGCGCAGGCTGCGCGCGTCGTAGAGGTGCCAGTAGCCGCCGCTGCCATAGACGAGCAGCACGCTGGAATCGGCATTGAAGGCCTGGCGGCGCGAATAGTCGTTGCGGGCGAAATCACCGACTGAGTCGGCGTCGTGGTCGGTGACGCGCACCACGCAGGTGCCGGCGCTGTCACGCAGCGGCACGCCACGGGTCGGCTTGGCGAGCGCGACTTGCGATTGATCCCAGCCGCTGGCCTGCAGAGACGACAGCGCAGCGACCGGTTCGTGGGCATACACATCACGAGCGCAGTCGGTGGCGATGTCGGCGGCAGCGCTGGGTGGCCGCAGCGCATGGCTCGAGTGGGCCGGTTCCGATGCGGCCGCCGTGGCCGTGCCGGCGACGAGCAGGGCCAGCAGCACGAAGGGGCGCGCCGGCGAGGCCGGCGCCGATGGCGCAGACGGGATGGCGCGGCGCATGCGGCGGACTCCGGGTCGATGGCGCTGACGGGCGCCTGGGCACCGCGCCATCGTAGTGCAGTCGCGCTGGCGCCGCGCAGCCGCGCGGCCGCTGCCGTTACACTGCCCGGCTCGCGTTCAGGAAACCCGCGATGCTGTCGCCACTGCGATTGCTGTTGCTGCTTGCGATCGGCGCATGGTTGGCCCAGCGGCGCGGCTGGCGACGGTTGCGCTGGCTGTGCGGCGCAGCCGCGGTGTTGGCACTGGTGCTGACCACGCCGCTCGGCGCCAATGCGCTGGTGGGGCTGCAGGAGGCGCGCGCACCGGGTGTCGAAGCCTGCACTGGCCCGGCGCCGCAGGCGATCGTGCTGCTGTCGGCGGGTGTGACCGGTCGACCAAAGGACGAGCGCGACTATGCCGTGCTCGACCTCGCCAGCCTGCAGCGCCTGCTCGGCGCAGTCGACCTGCAGCGCCGCCACGCCGATCTGCCGCTGCTCATCGTCGGCAGCAGCGGCTGGCGCATCGCCAATAGCACGTTGATGGCGAGCCTCGCCGGCGAACTCGGCATCGCCCCGGCACTGCTGCGTGTGGAGACCCACTCGCGGGACACCTGGCACAACGCGCAGGCCAGCGCCGCGCTGCAGCCAGCGCTGCCGCGTCGCATTTGGCTGGTGACATCCAAACTGCACATGGCGCGGGCGCTGTTCGCGTTTCGCAGCGCCGGCTTCGAGCCCTGCGCCTATCCGGTCGACGCGCGCTACCAGCGCTTCACCGGCGTCGGCTACCTGCTGCCGAGCGGCAGCGCGACGGTCAAGGCCGAACAGGCGCTGCACGAACTGGTGGGTGAGGCGGCCTACCGCGTGCGCGCCGCGTTCGACACCGCGCACGCGCCATGAGCAGCGGCCGCCATCGGCGGCCGTCTGCAGGACTGGCGTCGCCCGCTCATTGCGAGGCGGGAATCATCCCCGGCGCCAGCTGGATCATGTAGTCATCGACGTCGGTCGCGCTGCCCGTATTCCAGTTGGAGTTGAAGGCGATGCGCGTGAAGTCGCGGCTCACTGCGCCCTGGTTCTCGGTCCAGTAGCCATCGGCGCCGCCGTGGTGGAAGCCCAGCCCGTAGACGCGGCCATTGGGCTTGAGCTCGACCGCGATCTCCTTGTCGGTGAACCACGGCGCCGCGCCGCTGCGATCGCGCCGCGTGCCATAGGTCGAGATCAGTACCCAGCCCGGCCGCGCATAGGCCTTGCCCGAGATGTGCAGTGATGTCGAGGCGCCATTGAGATAGGTCGAAAACAGCACGGTGCGCGGACACACCGGGACGCTGGCCGGGTCGGCATCGGCCGCCACGGCCGGGCAAGTGTCGATGTCGGTGTAGAACACATCGCCGGAATTGCTCTGGAAATCGATCGCCACATACAGGTCGTGGCCATTGGCGCCCAGCGCGATGTCGGAATGCTCGGACTTGTGGTGCAGCTTCTTTTTCTGCGAGAAGTCGGGCGACCAGGCCCAGGTGCCGAGGGTGTCGTCGGAGGCCGTGAACCAACGCCCCGATGGCGACATGCTGGTGTGGTCGGGACGCACGCTCGCGCTGCGCGTGCCGACGATGCGGTCCTGCTGCAGGTCATAGACCACGTAGCCGCGGATCGCGAAATTGTTGGTTTCGGCCTGCAGGCCCCAGTACCTGCCGTCGGCCGACGGCGAGCCTTCGCTCTTGGTCCACAGCCGCTTGGCATCCGACCACGGCAGGCGTCCGTTGAAATCGGCGACGGTCTGGTGCGTGTTGGTGCGGATGTCGAGCTTGTAGATGTTCATGCCGCCATTGGTCGGCATGTAGTAGATCGTGTCGGGATCGGTCGCGTGCCACTGCACCTCGGAGTCTCCGGCCGGACCGCTGAGCGTCTTGTAGAAGGCGAGCGTGTTGGCGTCGTAGACGTGCCAGAAGCCGCCCGAACCGTACACGAGCAGGCGGCTGTTGTCGGCGTTGAACGGCTGGCGGCGCGAATAGTCGTTGCGGGCGAAGGTCTGCGGCGGTTCCACGTCGTGCTGGGTCACGCGCACCATGCAGGTGTCGAAACCGGGATCGGCGAACACCTGCCCCTTGGCCGGCTTGGACAGCGTGCCGATCGGCGGATTGAGTTGTCCTTGCAGCAGGCTGAAGCCATCGGGATAGAAATTGCGGCAGGGACCGGCGCTGATGGCCGCGTATTCGAAGCCGCTGGCGAAGACGGTGTCAGCCGCAGCGGCGGCATGGGTGGGTGCAACGAGGCAGAGCGAGGAAAGGGCGATGCCGGGCAGGGCGAGCGTGGCAAAGCGGATCACGGACACAAACATGACGGACTACTGTGGTGGGGGTGATCGGCATTCTCCTGACCCGTTCTCACTGAATATGGGACGTGTGTCGCAGCTTGCGCCACGCATTGCGGTTGATTGTGTAAAGAGCCGTGTAAAGTGTTGACCCAGCGTGAAAAAAGCGTTGACGGCGAAGCTCGGCAGGCGCTGCTTGGCCGACCTGCGGTACCGCCTTCACACGACCGGAGTGCCGCGCTGACGCCGCACGCGGGCTCGCAGTCTGTCGAGCAGCGCGACCGCTTCGGGCAGTCGCAGACGCACCGCGAGCGCACCTGCGGCGAGTACCGCAAGCATTGCCGCCGCGCCACAGGCGATGGCCCAGCCGCGGTGGCTGCTGGTGTAGAGGCTGGTTGGCACCAGCCAGCGTGCCAGCACGGTGCCCAGTGCGAGAACCAACATCGGCATCAGCATGGCCGGTGACAGCAGGCGCGGCAGCGCGCCGGTGCCACGCAGCAGTTGACGCACCACCAGCCCGGCGATCAGCGCCGACTGCAACTGTGACAGCGTGGCCGACAGCGCGACGCCGCGCAGGCCCAGGCGTTGTGCCCACACCAGGTTGAGGCCGATGCAGGTGGCCACGCCGGCCAGACCGATCGCGACCTGGGTCCACGGCCGGATCATGCTGTGCAGCACGCGGTAGCTGAAATAGGCCTGGGCGCGGAACACCATGCCGATCGACAGGATCGTCATCGCCTCGACCGTGAGCGCGGTCGAGTGTTCATCGAAGCGGCCGTGTTCGAGCAGGACGATGACGATCGGCTTGGCCAGTCCGATCAGCAGCACTGCGCACGGCAGCGTGAGCAGCAGGATCATGCGCTGGCCGCTGCGCCAGGCGCCGGCGACGGCGTCGTGGTCGCCGGCCGCCACGCCGCGTCCGAGCGCGGGGTAGTAGCTGGTGATGATCGCCTGCGCGAACACTTCGACCGGCAGCATCGCCATCATCAGTGCGTAGGTCAGTGCCGAGATCGAGCCGGCATCGAGCCGCGACACGAAATACTGGTCGACGAGCGCGGTCATGGTGGCGCCGATCGAGCCGACCAGCAGCGGCAGCAGATGCGCCAGTGGCCGCAGGAAATCCGGATGGCTGAACGCGAACGCCGGGCGCAGGCTGTCGCGCAGCAGGTCGCGATTGCCGTAGACGAGCATGCACAGATGCACGAAGAAGCCGAGCGTGACGCCAACCACCAGCGCCTGCACACCGAGGCGGTGCGCCAGCAGCAGCGCCACGAGGATGATCGCGACGTTGTTGATGACGCCGTTCAGTGCCGGCAACACGAAGCGTTCGCGCGCATTGCCGAGCGCCGACAGCAGCGATGACAGCGTGAGCATGAGCATGCATGGCAGCATCAGGCGCACCATCTGGATCGCCTGCTCGCGGTAGGGGCTTGCAAGACCCGGCGCGAGCCAGCGCACGAGCACGTCGGCACGCCACAGGATCGCCAGGCAGGTCACCAGTGCGAGTCCGATCGCGAGCGTGAACAGCGTGTTGGCACCGCGCCAGGCCACGGTGCCGGTGCGGCCTTCCAGGTTCTTCACGAAGCGCGGCACGAATGCCACCGTGATCACCGTGGTGAGCAGGTTGGGCAGCATGAGCGGCAGCGAATAGGCCACCCAGAACGCATCGAGCATGCCACTGGTGCCGAACAGCGTGGCGATGATCAGGGTTTTGCCGATGGCGAGGAACTTGCCCGCGAGGTTGAGCGTGGACAGCGCGAACACGGCGCGATGTGGCGTGTTCACGGACGCCGCGCCGGAATGCCGCGCGCACGCGCGGCCAGTGGGTAGCGCGCGAACACGCTGGCAGCGGCCTGAGGGGCCGGCGCCGATGCGCTTGGTGCCTGCTGCGTCTTGAGCAGCATGTAGCGCTCGAGCAGGCCGCACAGGATCCAGAACGTGCCCATGACATTGCCTTCGAGGAACGGGCTGCCATACAGGTTGCCCAGCGCCATGCAGACGGCGCACACGCTGAAGCCGATCGCCAGCGCCTGCGCCTCGGGGTCGTCGGGTGGCGCCTTGCGGCGCAGCCAGGTGCCGAGCCGGAATGTCGCCCATACCAGCAGCAGCAGCGCGAGCAGCGCCTGCGGGCCGCCTTCGGCCAATGTCAGCACGTAGAAGTTGTGGGCATCGTAGCCACGGAACGCGGAGTAGTGGCCGATTTCCTGTTTGAAGCGGTTCTGGCCCACGCCGGCCGGATGGTCCTGCCACATCGCCAGCGCACCGGTCCAGATTTCCCAGCGGCTGGCCGTGCTCTCGTCGACCTGATCCTCGCCGTGTGGCCCCTGCTGTTCAGTGCCGGCCACGCGCTGGGTGACGCTGTCGGGCAGGTAGCCGATCAGCGAGGCCAGCGCCACCCCGAGCACGAGCGCCAGCAGCACGCTGCGCCGGAACAACAGCACGACCAGGCCGAACACGGCAATGAAATAGGCCTGGCGCGAATAGGTGAACAACAGTGCCATGGCCAGCAGCACGACGCCGGCGAGCGCGGCCAGTCGCCAGCGTTTGTCGCGCGCGAACAGGGCCATGCCGATGAACAGCGGCAGGAACATCGCGTAGTACACGCCGGCGCGGTTGGCGTCGCGATAGTTGCTGCCGAACGGGCCCGCCGCACGGTGGCTTTCCACGTAGTTGCCGATGCCGTAGTCGAAGCCCTGCCGGATCGCCTGTACGGCGGCCAGCGCCGCGACCGCCATCACCACGATCACGAGCAGGCGCGTGTTCTTGAGGTCCTGCCTGCAGTGCAGGTACATGAAGTACAGCAGTGGCGCAAACAGTGCATTCTTGAGATAGGTCAGGTCGGCCATGAGGTCGCCTGGCGCGCGCAGTTGCGCGATCGCGAACGCCAACGCGAGCATCGCCATGAACAGCAGCACTGCGCCGCGCAGCATCGCCTGCGGCGCCACCGCGTCGCGCTTGCCGGACGACCACAGCAACACCAGCGTGACGAGGAACAAGGCGTTGGGCAGGTTGACCCCGGGCACGCCCGACTCGAACACGTAGTGGTTCTGGTAGACCGTGTAAAGGATCTGCAGGGCGAGCAGCAGGCGCAGCATGGTTCAGCCCGCGGCCGGCGAATCGAGAAAACGGCGGGCCCACAATTCGAGCGACAGGATCAACCACAGCGTCTCACCGCGATCGGCGCGCCCCGCCAGGTGGTCGTCGAGGCAGGCGCGAGCCGCGGCCGGATCGAGCAGGCCACGTTCGCGGAACGCGCGACTGGCAATCAGGTCCTCGGCCAGTGCGCGCAGCGGTCCGCGAAACCATTGCGCGAGCGGAATGCCGAACCCCTGCTTGGGTTTGGCCAGCACGTCGGCCGGAAGCCAGCGCTCGGCCACGCGTCGCAGCAGGTGCTTGCCACGGCCGCGGGCTACGCGCAGGCCGTCGGGCAGGCTCACTGCAAACTCGACCAGCGCCGGATCGAGGAACGGCACGCGCCCCTCGAGCGAATTCGCCATCGCCATGCGGTCGACCTTGACCAGAATGTCATCGGGCAGATAGCTGCCGAAATCGATCTCGATGATGCGGTCGAGCAGCGAATGCTGCGCGCTGCCAGCGGCGGCGAGCGCGCGCAGCGGATCGACGTAGTCGGCCGGCGCGTCGGCGCCGAGCAGGTCGCGCACGGTGCCGGGGCGGCTCATCGCCACGCCGCCGAGGTAGCTGTCGGGGAATGGCATGCGCATGCGCTCGGCCAGCCCGCGCAGGCGAAAACCGAACGCGCCGCCGAGCATGCGCCCGGCCTGACGCGCGGCCCAGCCCGCCGGTCGCGCCAGCGGGCCGAGCCGCTGCATGGCGAGGAAGCGCAGGTAGCGCGTGTAGCCGGCGAAGGTTTCGTCTCCGGCGTCGCCGGTGAGCACCATCGTCACCTGCGAACGGGCCAGCTTGGAGACGAGGAAGGTCGGCACCGCCGAGGAGTCGGCGAATGGCTCGTCGAGGTACCACACGAGCTGTTCGAACAGGTCCACCGCATCGGGCTCGACGACGAGCTCATGGTGCTCGGTGCCCAGGTGCTCGGCGACCCGGCGCGCGTCGGACAGCTCGTTCCAGGCCGCCTCCTTGAACCCGATCGAGTAGGTGCGCACGCGCTGCGAGGCGTGCCGCGTCATCAGCGCCACCACCGTGCTCGAATCGAGGCCGCCGCTCAGGAAGGCACCGAATGGCACGTCGGCCACCATGCGGCTGTGCACGGCGCGATCGAGCAATTCGGCCAGGCGATGCTCGGCCTCGCGCGGATCGATGACCTGCTTGCGGGCGAAGTCGAGCCGGTAGTAGCGCGTCAGCTCGATGTGGCCATCGCGGCAGCGCAGGGTGCAGCCGGGTGGCAGCTTGCGCACGCTGGCGAAGATGCTGGCCGGTGTCGGCACGTAGCCGTAGCGCACGTAGGAGCGCAGCGCCGCGGCGTCGATCTCGCGCGCGAAACCCGGCACCTGCAGCAGCGCCTTGAGCTCGCTGGCGAACAGCAGCCGGCGCGCGTCGTGGGCGTAGAACAGCGGCTTTTCGCCGAAGCGGTCGCGCGCGAGCACCAGTGTCCGGGTGCGGTCATCCCAGGCCGCGATCGCGAACATGCCGTCGAAGCGGCTGAAGCAGTCCTCACCCCATTGCGCAAACGCCTGCACCACCACTTCGCTGTCGGAGGCGGTATGGAAGCGACGTCCGAGCAGCTCCAGCTCGCGGCGCAGTTGTCGATAGTTGTAGATCTCGCCATTGAAAACGAGCTGGATGTGGCCGCCATCGGCCGTCACTGGCTGGTGACCACCGGCAGGATCGATCACGGCCAGTCGGCGCATGCCCAGCAGCACGCGCGCGTCGTGATGGAAGCCGGCGTCGTCGGGGCCACGATGGCTGATCGCATCGTTCATGGCCTGTCCGACGCGCGCGTCGGGCGGCGCCTGGCCCGGTGCAACGACGATGCCGACGATTCCACACACGGATCAGCTTCCCTTGTCTGCCGCGGCCGGCGCCATCATGGCGTCCGGCTGCCCACCACGGTACAGGCTAACGAGGCGCGCGACCACGACGGCGAGATCGGCGCGCGCACACACGTCCTCGCGCGCCTGGCAGCCGAGCCGGTACAGGCCGGTGCGCCCGCATTGCGCCGCCGCGCGCAGCCGCTCGGCCAGCTCGGCGCGCGCGCCCGCTTCGAACAGCCAGCCATTGCGGCCATCGACGATGAAATCCTCGCTGCCGCTGACGCGGCTGGCGACCACCGGCAGACCCGAAGCCATGAACTCGAGCAGCGTGTTGGACAGGCCCTCGATATGCGAGGGCAGCACGCCGAAATCGGCAGCACCGAGCAGGCCGGCGACATCGGTACGCTGGCCGAGGAACTCGACCTGAGCCGCGATGCCCAGTTGCGCGGCACGGGCGCGCAACGCGGCGTCGAGCGGACCGGCGCCGACCAGGCGCAGGCGCGCGTCGGCACAGTTGCCGAAGGCGTCGGCCCAGGCATCGAGCAGCAGGTCCAGGCCCTTTTCGGGCACCAGGCGGCCGACGTAGATCGCGGCCGGGTGGCCTGCCGCGGCCGGTGCGGCGCGCAGCGCGAAGCGGCGCGTGTCGATCGCGTTGGGCAGCGCCACGATGCGTTCGCGCGCAAACCCCAGGCGCAGCAGTTCGTGCTCGATGCGCCGGCTGATCGCCTGCTGCGCGCTGGCCCGCCGCAGCCAGCGGCGGCCAAGGCGTGCCACCGGGCCGCGCGCAGCGCCGAGCAGGCCCTTGCGCAGTTCCCACCAGCCCGACACCTTGACCACGACCGGCCGCCGCAGGCGTTCGCCCATCATCGCGGTCAAGGCGCCGAGGTAGTGCGCGATGTGGACGTGCCAGGCGTCGTAGCGACGGCCGCGGCGGGCGAGGAAGGCGAGCAGGCGCAGCCACAGCACGAGGCTGCCGAGCAGGCGGATGCGCGGATAGTCCAGGCGCAGTACCGGGATGCCGGCGTGGCGGCCGATGCGTGCCGGCGTGAGCGCGCGGTCGTGCAACGGCGTCAGTACGGTAACGCGATGTCCCTGCTCGCGCAGGCCCAGCGCCAGCGTGCGTACCTGCGACTCGGCCCCGCCGCCGCCGACCACCGGAAAGTTGCTCTCGAGCACCATCAATACGTGCAGCGGCCGTGGCTCAGGCGACATCCAGATGCCTCCGCAGCCACAATTCGAGCACCACGAGTTGCCAGATGCCGCGCGAGTGGTCCCAGCTGCCGCGCTCGTGCTCGGCCAGCAGGCGTTCGACGCAGGCGCGCTGGAACAGGCCGCGTGATTGGGTGCGCGCATCGAACAGCACCTCGCGCACGTAGCGGCCGAACGCCGCGTCGCTGCGCAGCCATACCGCGACCGGCAGGCCGAAGCCCTGCTTCTTCTTGCGCAGCACCTCGACGGGGAGGATGCCGGCCATGGCCTGCTTGAACAGGTAGCGCTTGTGCGTGCCGCGCACCTTGCAGTCGGCCGGCAGGTGGCCGGTCCAGTCGACGAGGCGCGGATCGAGGTAGGGGTAACGCACGCTGATGCCGTGGGCGCGGCAGGCGCCCTGCACCTTGACGAGATCGTTCTGCGCAATCGCCATTTGCAGGTCCAGCCGCATGATCCGGTGCAGCGGATCGGCCGCATCGCCAAGCGCGTAGATGCCGCGCATGAACTCCAGCGAGGCATCGCGCGGCACCTGGGCGCGGAAGTCCGCGCTCAGCAGGCTGTCGTAGTCATCCGAGCCGAACGAGTCGTCGGTGTAGAAGCGGTCGGGGTTGGGCAGGCTGGCGCGGCGCGTGAAATTGTCGATGCGGTTGAGGAACCGCGAGGAGGAGCGGCCGGCCAGCCGCCCGATGCCGCGCGCAACCGCCTTGAGTGGCGCCGGCAGGCGATGGAAGCGCTCCATGACCTGGTCCTTGGCGTAACGCTCGTTGCCGCCGAAGATCTCGTCGCCGCCGTCACCGGCCAGCAACATGTCGATGCCGTGCTGCGCCGCGAGTGCCGCGCAGGCGAGCGTGGGCACGGCCGAGGCGTCGCCGAAGGGCTGGTCCCAGCCGTCGACCACCTGCTGCAGCAGGTGCATGCTGTCGTCGCGGCCCACCTGCGCGGTGTACGGATGCGCATGCACCCTGCGCGCGACGAGTTCGGCGTAGCCGAGTTCGTCATACCCGGCCTCGGCGAAGCCGATCGAGAAGCTGCGCACGGTCTCCGCGCGGTCCTGGCTGGCGAGGATCGACACGATGCTCGAGCTGTCGGTGCCACCCGACAGGAAGCAGCCCCAGCCCTCGGCGCGGCCGGGGCGGTAGTCGTGCACGCTGGCCACGATCTGCTCGCGCAGCGCGCTGGCGCGCGTGGCGTCGTCACCGCGCAGGTCCTGCGGGTACTCGGGCAACCAGTAGCGCGAGGTGGTGCCGCTGCCAGCGTGCCAGGCGTAGCGCGTGGCCGGAGTCAGGTGCTGCACGCCGCGGCAGATCGTCAGCGGCGCCGGCACGTAGGCGAAATTGAGGTAGTGGTAGAGCGCCAATGGGTCGACCGCGCGGCTGCACAGCGGGCTGGCGAGGATGAGGCGCAGGTCGGTCGCCAGCAGCACGTTCGGGCCGTGCTCGAGCACGTACAGCGGCAGCGTCGAGAAGTGGTCGCTCAGTGCCACCAGCCGGTCGCGCGCGGCGTTCCACACCAGTTGCACGAAGCGGCCGCGCCAGTGCGCCTGCGGCACCGTGCCGGCCTGCAGCGCGGCGACGCCGTCGTCGCAGTCGCCGGTGACGAGGTCGGCCAGCGCCAGCCAGTGGTTGGCGCCGACCTGGCCATGGCGCACCGCGCCGCGGCTGGCGATGCACAGGTCGGTGGCGCCACTGAGCGCGAAGCCATCGGGTGCACCGACGGCGTGCGCCGCCTGCGGCCCGAAGGCGCAGATGAAATCGCCGATGACGCCGGCGCGTGGGGATGGCTCAAACATGGGCGGCGCCCTCGACGGGAAAGTGCGCGCGATGGCGGGCCAATGCCTGCAGGTACACCGCTTCGGTGCCGCGCACCATCGCCTCGATGGTGAAATCGCGCTGCGCATCGGTGCGCGCGGCCGCGCCCAGGCGCAGGCGCAGTGCGGGATCAGCGCCAAGCCGCGCCAGCGCCGCCGCCAGGGCGTCGGCATCATCGTCGGCAAACAACAGGCCGTTGCGCTCGTGTTCGATCAGTTCGGGATTGCCGCCGACCGCCGAGGCCAGCGGCGGGCAGCCCACCGCCATCGCTTCCAGCACGACGTTGGACAGCCCCTCCTCGCGCGAACACAGCACGAGAAAGTCGGCGCATTGCATCAGCGCCTGCGCGTCGTCACGCTCGCCGAGGAAGCGCACGTCATCCGTCAGCGCGAGCGCCGTGGCCTGCGCGCGCAGCGCTTCGTCGAGCGGACCGCTGCCGGCCAGCAACAGGTATGGGCGCTGCGCCGGCGCGAGTTGCGCGAGCGCGCGCAGCAGCAGTGCGACGTTCTTGATCGCGACCAGGCGGCCGACGAACAGGCCGCAGGCGCGTCCGTCCGGCAGCGCCAGCGAGGCGCGCAGTTGGGTGCGCTGCGCCGGGTCGAGCGGCGGCGGCAGCGTGACACCGTTGGGTACCACGCTGACGCGCTCGCGCGGCAGGTGCGCGCGGGCGGCGGTGACGGCGGCCCCGGCGCGTGCATTGGCGATCACCGCGTCGGCGCGGCGCACGATCCAGCGCTTCTGGCGCCACTGGGCGGGCGTGTGGTGCAGGCACAAGCCACGCACCGAGGCGATGAAGGTGCAGGCGGGCAGCAGCGGCAGCAATGCGCGCACCCACAGCTCGGCGGTCAGCGAATAGCAGTGCACGATGTCGTAGCGGCCGCGCCGCAGCAGCATCAGCAGGCGCCACATGAAGCGCCCATCGACGCGGTGGCGCTTGGGCAGCTCGTGGATCGCGAGGCCGGCTGCGCGCACTTCGTCGACGAGGAACGAGCGTTGGCGAAAGTACAGCAGCTCCGCGTCCCAGCGCGTGCGATCGAGTCCGCGCAGCAGGTGCACGATCTGGCGCTGGCTGCCGCCGACTTCCATCTCGTCGCTCACCACCAGCACGCGGGTCCGCGAACGCTCAGCCATGGACCACCTCACGGAAGCAGTCGAACAGGCGACCCGCCTCGATGCGCACGTCGAATTCGCGTTCGACCTTGGCCCGCCCGGCGGCGGCGCAGGCATCGCGCAGGGTCGCGTCAGCCAGCATGGCCGCGATCGCATCGGCGAGCGCCGGCGCGTCGCGCTGGTCGACGAGGAGTCCGCTGACACCATCGTCGACGAGTTCGGGGATGCCCGACACGCGTGTGCTGACCACCGGCAAGCCGGCCGCCATTGCCTCGGTCAGCACGTTGGGGATGCCGTCGGCATTGCCTTCGGGAGTCACCACGCAGGGCATCACCATCATGGTGGCCCGCGCCATCGCCCGGCTCACCTCGGCGTGTGGTCGGGCACCGACGAAGTCGACCAGGTCGTGCAGGCCGAGGCGATCGCGCTGCGCGGCGAGTCGGTCGCGTTCGTCGCCTTCGCCGATGATCGTGCCGTCGAAAGCGATGCCACGCTGGCGCAGCAGCGCCAGTGCGTCGAGCAGCACGTCGAACCCCTTGATCGGATCGAGACGGCCGACCGCCAGCAGACGGTGCGGCAGGCGGTCGTCGCGGTTGTAGCGGGTGTGTTCGAGCTCGAGCGCCGAGTGCATGACGTGGATCGGTATCGAACCGGGTGGGTCGATCCAGCGCTGCATGTGGCGCACGTTGTTGCGCGTGATGGTGACGGCGAGATCGCAGGCGGCGAGCTTGGCCGCCATCATCTGATCCTCGACGAAGATGTCGTGGGCACGGCTCGTGAACGAGAACGGCTTGCCGAGCAGACGGCCGAGAAACCAGGCCACGGTGGCCGGGTAGGTGGCCCATGGCGCATGCACGAGGTCGGGATCGAACTGGCGGATCTGGCGCCACTGTCCTGCGGCACGGCACAGCGCACCGAGGCTGTTGAACAGCACGCGCGGCTGGCGCCACAGGCCGCCGCACAGGCGCAGCAGGAAACCGCCGGTGACGAGCGGGCGGCGCAGCAGCAGGCCGAGCAGGGCCGCGATCGAGGCCAGCGTGCCGCGCGGATGCAGGGTGTGCTCGAGCAGCACGGCGGCGCGGTCCTGCACGATGCTCTCGCTGGCCGGCTTGAGCGACAGGATGGCCAATTGCGCGCCGCGGCCGCGCAAGGCATGCATCTCGCGCACGATGAAGGTCTCCGACCAGCACGGAAACAGCGAGACGACATAGAGGACGCGCAGCGTCGGCGGGGCGGGGCTGGGATTCATGGCTCAGGGATTGGAATGACGGGTGACCGACCAGGTCGCGGCGGCGCGGCCGGTGAGGAAGTCGTACAGGCCCAGCATCGCATAGCCGTTCATCCGCACGAAGGTGGCGATGACCCGCACCGGCATGAGGCGCAGCAGCGAAGCGCGCGCGAGCGCGGCCAAGGCGGCGCCGTAGAACGCGAGCTGGGCCAGTGCGAGCGCGGTCCAGGTCGGCGAGTGGCCGACGAGCGCGAGGTTGCTCACCAGCAGGGTCAGCATGCACCACGGCGCCAGCAGGCGCAGCCACTTGTGGCCCCACAGGCGCCAGCCCAGTGGATGCGTCCACGGCAGCAGCAAGGTTGGTTCGCGCGCGATGAGCTGGAAATTGCCGGCCAGCGTGCGGCGTTTGCGCGCCGCTTCGGTGGCGGCATCGCCCGGCGGGCGGTCCCAGGCGCGGGCCTCGCTGCAGAATGCGATGCGCGCGCCGGTCGCGGCGATCTGCAGCGGGATCCATACGTCGTCGAGGATGAGGCCGGGCGGAATCGCCGGCAGCAAGGTGCGCCGCGCCGCGTACAGCGCGCCGCTGACGCCGACCACCGAACCGCTGATCGCTTCCTGGCTGCGGATGAAGGTCTCGTAACGCCAGTAGAAGTCGGCGCCGTCGCCGTAGCTGCTGGTGCTGCGCTCGAAGGCGAGCTCGGCGCCGACCGCGCCGACGCCGGGCTCGGCCAGCATCCGCACCAGCGCCCGCAGCGCCGCCGGCTCGATGCGTTGGCGCACGTCGGCAAACACCACGACGTCGGCGTCGAGCAGCGCCACCATGTCGGCGAGGCAGGCCGACTTGCCGCGGCGCAAGGCAAACACATGGGCGCGCAGGCGCGGATCGCTCCATTCGTGCAGGATCGCCGCGGTGCGGTCCTCCGAGCCATCCGAGGCGACGTGGAAGCGCAGCTGGTCGGCCGGATAGTCGAGCGCGGCGAGGTTGGCGAGCCGTGCCGGCAGGGTGTCGGCGGCGTTGTGGGCGACGATGACGATGTCCACACGCGGTTCCCACGGCGCGCCGCGTACGCGGCGCGGGCGATACAGCGCCAGCGCCAGCATTGCCAGCGGATAGCCGAAATAGGTCCAGCCCAGCGCGAGCAGGCTCAGCAGGAACAGCCATTTCATCGCGCGGTGATCTCCTGTCCGAGCAGGCGGGCGCGCCAGCGCTCGTAGCGGCGGTCACCGAGCGTGTGCTTGGCCAGGCCGAGCAGCTCGTAACGCAGTCGTGCCCGCGCCAGCCCGCGTCCGGCGAGCCAGCCGGCCAGTGTGGCGGCATCGAGCGCTGCCGTCACCGCCAGGCGCGGCAGCGCCTGCGCGCCGCGAGCATGCCGCAGCGGACCCGGTTGTGAACCGAGCACGTGCGTGTAGCCGCATTCGCGCGCGATGCGCGGCAGGTCGGCGTGCATGCGCCCGCCGGGCGGCGCCAGCAGCGTGACCGGTGCGCCGATGTGGTCCTCGATCGTCTGGCGCGAGCGGCGCAGATCCTCGCGCAGCGCCGGCGCGTCGAGTTCGGTGAAATAGCGATGATTCCAGCCATGCGACTGGATCGACATGCCGCTGGCAGCCATCTCGCGCAGCGCGCTCCAGCTTGCCAGCCCGGGCTCGCCGACCTTGCCCGGGTTGATGAAGAAGTCGGCGCGCATGCCGCGTTCGAGCAAGGCCGGCCAGGCCAGCAAGTGGTTGCTGGCGTGACCATCATCAAAGGTGAGCACGGCCGGCGCGGCGTCCGGCGTTGCCAGCCAGTCGCGCGCGCTGGTGGCGCCGCCGGCCAGTTGCGCGAGCGTGTCCAACTGTTGCGCAAAGTGCGTCGCCGCCACCGTGTAGTGCGGATCCTGCGCGGCGTCGGCGCGGTCGGGTCCACCGATCGCGTGGTACATGAGGGCGATGGCGCGTGGCGCGCGGCCCGGTTTGGTCGTGCTGCTCATCGGCGATCGTCAGCGCGTATAGGCCAGCGACAGGATGATGGCGTTGTCGCGGTAGCCGGCCGCGCG
Organism: Dokdonella sp.; assembly: GCF_019634845.1. GTDB lineage: Bacteria > Pseudomonadota > Gammaproteobacteria > Xanthomonadales > Rhodanobacteraceae > Dokdonella_A. The sequence continues at coordinate 91,798 of NZ_JAHCAQ010000007.1, read as the reverse complement.
CAGCGTGCTGTCGCGACGTGCGTGGGTGGCGCGCAGCTGCCACAACCAGTGGCTGGTGCGGCGCCATTGCAGCACGACCGAGCTGGTGAGGTCGGTGTCGACGCGATCCATGTCGCGGTAGTCGCGGCGTTCGCGCCCGGTCGATGCCGACAGCGTCAGGTTCGGCCGCAGGCGCCAGTCGACGCTCGCGGTCCAGCCCAGCGAATGCTGGCTCAGCAGCGCACCATCGATGTAGTCGAGTTGGCGCCAGAACGGCGCCAGCGCGATGCTCCACCGTGCCTCGCGATGGTTGAAGTCGAGGTCGATGCGCTTTTCGACGTACAACTGCGGCGAGATCACGGCGCCATTGCGGCCGCTGCCGATGCCCAGATCGCCCAGTGCGGTCGGGTCGACGATGAGGTCCTGGCTCGCGTCGGCGATCTGCCGCACCGCGCTCACGCCGAGATCGGTTGCCGGCGATGGCATCCAGCGCAGCGCGAGCTTGAGCAGGCTGCCGTTGTGCTGGCCCGCCGCGCGCAGATCCAGCCAGCTGTAGCCGGCCACCGACTCGAGCTTGATCGCGTCGGTGGCGTGGGTGTAACCGAGATAGGCATCGTTGCGGTCGTAGTCGAATGGCTGCGACACCTGGCGGTCGTAGCGCACGCGACTGCTGCCGAGCGATGCGGCCAGGGTGTCGCCGGGGCTGAGCAGCCAGGCCAGCTGCGCCAGCGCGCTGAGCCGGCTGCTGTCGAATTCGCCGGTCTTTTCGGCGTAGGTGTTGGTGTAGCGCAGGTCGAGCCGCCCCTGCAGGTCCTCGCGCAGGTGCAGGTGCAGGGTCGGCCCGGTGCTGAACACGTTGGTCTGCTGCTGGTTGGTGGGTACGTCGACCTGCAGCACGTTGATCGGCTGCCGGCCGAGATAGTCCTCGGCCACCCAATCCAGGCGCCCGGGGCTGATCGCCCACACGCCGGTGCCGGCGAACAGGCCGCGCAATTCGTCGGAAAACGGTCCGTCGAGGTAGTCGCGCCACGACAGCGAACCGGCCGCGCTGGCCGTGAGCACGGCGCCCTGCTGCTGCAGGTCGAAGGCGAGGGTCGGCGTCAGTACCGTGGCGCCAACCGGGTTGTCGCGGCTGAGATTGATGTTGTCGTTGCGCTCCAGCTCGATGCCGAGCGAGTAGTTGAACGCGGATTGCGCGTGCAGCGCAGGTGCGCTTGCGGCGCACAGCGCCGCGGCGAGGGCGAGTGGACCGCGAACGGGGATGCGCATCGATGCTGCTCCATGTCAGTGTCCCGCTGCGACGCACTTGCCGCGGCAGCGGGCATGGCCCCGGCCCGGGCGCCCGCCGGCGGCGAGCGCCACGGTCAGGGCAGTTCGTTGAACACCACGCCGGCGAAGCGGCTGGGGTCGAAGATCGATGCCGCCTGCGCGATTGCCGCCGGCGTGTCGCGACCGTAACCGGCCACCAGCACCACGAAGTCGGCCAGATCCGACAGGATACGCGCGTCGGGCGAGCCCTTCACCGCGGGGCCATCGAGCAGCAGGTAGCGATCGGTGTAGCGGCAGCGCAGCGAATCGAGCGTGGCCCGCATGCGGAACGAGGAGAAGTACTCGCCACCGGTCTCGCGCGACTTGCCGGCCGTGATCAGGCGCAGACGCGGGATGCCGGTGTGGCGGATGATGGCGGGCACGCCCAGCGCCGGTTTTTCGAGATAGTCGATCAGGCCGGGGCTGGCGTCGGTGGCGAGCGCCTTGTGCTGGCTGGCGTAGCGCAGGTTGCAGTCGATCAGCAGCGCGGTCTTGGCCTCGTCGAAGGCGAACGCGGCGGCAAGGTTGCGGGCCACGAAGCTGCCACCCGAGTGCGGGCTCACCGAGGCGACCATCGTCACGAAGTTTTGGTCGCCACCCAACGCCAACAGGCGCGTGCGCAGTTCGCGGAAGGCATCGGCCTGCGGCCGCGCGCGATCGTCGCGATGGATCATGCGCCGCTGGTCGAGCTCGCGCGTGCTCAGTGCGGTCGTTTCCGTCATCAGCGCGATCGACCGGCTGCTGTTCGATTGCAGGCCCAACTCGCGCGCGGTGGCTTCGATCGCGCCGCCGACGCGGTCGGGCGTGGTGTTGTCGTGGCCGGAATTCATCGGGAAGCCTCCAGCCGGATCCAGTACAGCGCGGCATAGGCGAGCAGCACGCCGACGATGATGATGAGCAGCGCCGCGCCGTGCAGCGCGCTGCGGCGCCGGTCCTGCGGCGTGCGGTAGGTCGGGATCGTCACCAGCACCGGCACGCCGGCGAGACGTTCGATCTGTGCCGCCGAGCGCACGCGCGGGTCGAAGCGCGCATAGCCGAACAGCAGTGCCAACGGCAACAGGGCGCCGAGCACGAGACCGCCGATCGCGAAGTGGATCAGGCGCAGGCCGGACGGACGCACCGGCATCACCGCCGGCTCCTGGATGCGGAAGGTCAGGCCCTGCTGCTTGGCATCGAGGTCCATCGACACACGGGCGTTTTCGCGACGCTTGAGCAGGTCCTGGTAGATGTCGCGGTTGACCTCGTAGTCGCGCGTGAGCTCGGCCAGCGCATTTTCCGAGTTGGCGATGCGCTTGTTGCGGTCGAGTTCGCCGTTGAGCATGCCTTCGGTGGCACTGAGCTTGGCGGCGGTGGCGGCCGCATTGCGGCGTGCCTCGTTGAGCTTGCTGCGCAGTTCCTGGTGCAGCGGGTTGTAGGCGATGCTGTCGTCGGTGGCCGAGGGGCCGCCCGTGGGCTTGGGCGCGAGTGCCTTGTCGGCTTCGTCGCGCTTGAGCAGATCGCGGATGTCCTGCATCTGGTGCCGGATGCGCACCACGTCGGGATAGTCGTCGGTGTAGGTGAGCAGCAGCCGATCGAGCTGATTCTGCAGCTCGGCCAACTGCACACGATAGGTACTGGCGCGGGTCTGCACGGCCGTGATTTCGGCCTCGCCCGACAGTTGCGACGCCAGCGCACTCTCGCGCGAGTGTTGTTCCATGAGCTCGAGTCGCGCCTGCTCGATCTGGGTGCGCAACTGCGCGATGCGGGTGTTGCTGTCGGCCTCGCCGCCGGGGCGCGCGTCGACGTTGGCTTCGCGATAGGCCTTGAGCTTGTCCTCGGCGTCGGTCAGCTTCTTGTGGTAGAGCGCGACCTGGCTGTCGATGAACTCGAACGCGTTGCGGCTCTCGTGTTCCTTGGCGGCGAGGCTCTCCTGGATGAACAGTTCGGCCAAGCGCTCGGTCACGTGGAACGAGCGCGCCGCGTCCTTGTCGGTGTAGCTGATCTGGATCAGGTTGTCGCGTGGACTGGCGATGCGCGTGCGATCGGTGATCGCCTCGATCATGCGGTCCTGCTCGACCGGGGATGGGTGCTGGTCGAGCCAGCCACCGGCGGCGAGGATGTCGTTCATGACCTTGCGGCTGAAGATCACCTCGCGCGCGATGCCGGCGCGATCGGCGACGCCGGTGGCCACCGCGCGCCCCTCCATGAGGCCGGTGACGATGTTGCTCTCCTGCACCAGGATCGTGGTGGAGGATTCATACTTGCGCGGCAACAGCACGCCGATCACCAGTGCGGTGAGCGCGATGACCGCAAACAGCGTGCCAAGCGCGAGCCGGCGCCGGCGTGCCTCGACCAGCAGCACGCGCACCAGCTCGTCCATGGGTGCCATGGTGTCCTTCACGGGATCGGGCCTGCCTCAGAATACGCGTTCGGGTACGGTGATGACGTCCCCGGGTTGCGCGGGGTAGTTGGTCGACAGATCACCCTTCTTGAGGATGCGCTCCAGATGCACGGCGTAGGCGTGCGTGCCAGCGCCCTCCTTGCGGTACAGCTCGGTGCGGTCGGCGGCAGCGAATTCGGTGGTGCCGCCGGCGGCCAGCACGGCGTCGAGCATGGTCATGCCCTGGCGATAGGGGACCGAGATCGGGTTGCGCACGGCGCCGGTCACGCGCACCCGCGACAGGTACTCGTGGCTGCGCAGCTCGGTGAGGATCACCGCCACCTGCGGGTCGCGGATGAATACCTTGAGCTTGTCCGAGACCTCGGCAGCCACCTCGGCGGTCGTCTTGCCACCGGCCATGACATCGCCGATCAGCGGCAGCGAGATCATGCCGTCGGGCCGCACCGGCACCTTGGCGCCGAGATCGGGGTTGTGCCATACCGACACTTCGACGAGGTCATCAACGCCAATTCGGTACTCGCTGACCGCCGCCATCTCCGGGTGCGCCTTCGGAGTGCCCGAGTTGAGCACGGGATTGGCCGAACACGCTTGTAGAATCAACAAGATAATGAGCAGCAACGAACAACGGAGCAGGCTCATGGCGCAGATCCCTTGGCGGCGAAAGTGTGAACCGTATCACATTCTACGCTGAACCGAGCCGTGCTTCGCAAGCGCGTGCGGCCAGCGATCCAGGCCGCCAGTCCGTCTCCCGGCGTGGCCGGTTGGCCGTTTCAGACGCGATAGAAGTCGCGGTACCAGTCGACGAAACGGCCAATGCCGACCTCGACCGGGGTGGCCGGTGCGTAGCCGGTGTCGCGCGCCAGCTCGGCCACATCGGCATAGGTGTCGGGCACGTCGCCCGGCTGCAGCGGCAGCATGATCTTGTCGGCCTTGCGGCCGAGCCTGGCTTCGAGCACCTCGATGTAGTGCGCCAGCTGCACGGGCTGGTTGTTGCCGATGTTGTAGACGCGGTACGGCGCGGCCGATGAGCCCGGATTGGGCTGCAGCGGATCGAAGGCCGGATCACCGGCCGGCACGCGATCGAGCGTGCGCACCACGCCTTCGACGATGTCGTCGATGTAGGTGAAGTCACGCGTGTGGTGGCCGTGGTTGAAGACCTCGATCGGTTCGCCGGCGAGAATCTTGCGCGTGAACAGGAACAGCGCCATGTCGGGGCGGCCCCAGGGGCCGTACACGGTGAAGAAACGCAGGCCCGTGGTCGGCAAGGCATACAGGTGGCTGTAGGTGTGCGCCATCAGCTCGTTGGCTTTCTTGGTCGCCGCATACAGGCTCACCGGGTGGTCGACCGCGTCCTGCACCGAGAACGGCAGCTTGCGGTTGGCGCCGTATACCGAACTGGACGAGGCATAGACCAGGTGTTCGACGCCGCCGTGGCGGCAGGCCTCGAGCACGTTGATGAAGCCGACGAGGTTGGCCTCGACGTAGGCGTAGGGGTTGGTCAGCGAGTAGCGCACGCCGGCCTGCGCGGCAAGATTGACCACGCGCTGCGGGCGGAACCGGGCGAACGCCTGTTCGAGAGCCGCGCGATCCTCGAGCGCGCCGCGCACGAACTGGAAGCCGGCCTGCGGCGTGAGCCGGTCCAGGCGTGCCTGCTTGAGCGTGGGATCGTAGTAATCGTTGAGGTTGTCGTAGCCGAGAACCTCGTCGCCGCGTGCGAGCAGCCGCTGGCTGAGGGTCGAGCCGATGAAGCCGGCGGCGCCGGTGACTAGGATGCGCATGGACGATCCGTGATTGATGATTCGCGATGGGGGATTGGAAACAGCCTGGATTGCACGGCGGGACTCGATGCGCGGCGCCCGCCCGGTCCGGATGGTCATTCTGTCGCCGCGGCACCATCCGATGCACTGCCGCGGGGTGCCGCAACCTTGGCGTGGATCGTGCCCGACGCGGTCACGCGACGTCGCGGCACGTCGCGCCGGCCAACGCCTGGCCAGCCGTCACAACCGATCGTCCACCAGTTCGCGCGGCAGCGCCTGCTTGACGTCGAACAGCACGCAGCCGGGCTTGCCCAGCGCGCGGATGCGCGGCGCACCCATGTCGACGAACTGGCGGTGGGCGACGGCGAGGATGATCGCGTCGTACTTGCCCGGCTGCAGTTCCGGCACGAGCTCAAGGCCATATTCATGGCGCGCTTCGTCCGCGCTCACCCACGGGTCGTGCACATCGACCCGCGCGTGGTAATCGGCGAACTCGGCGACCACGTCGGTAACGCGCGTATTGCGCAGGTCCGGGCAGTTCTCCTTGAACGCGAGGCCGAGCACGAGCACGTTGGCGTCGACGACCTGGATGCGCCGCTGGGTCATGAGCTTGATGACGCGCTGGGCCACGTGCTGGCCCATGCCGTCGTTGATGCGGCGGCCCGACAGGATCACCTCGGGCTGGTAGCCGATCTGCTGCGCCTTGTGGGTCAGGTAGTAGGGATCCACGCCGATGCAGTGGCCGCCGACCAGGCCCGGTCGGAACGGCAGGAAGTTCCATTTGGTGCCGGCCGCGGCAAGCACCTCGGCGGTGTCGATGCCGAGCCGGTGGAAGATCAGCGCCAGTTCGTTGATGAGCGCGATGTTGAGGTCGCGCTGGGTGTTCTCGATGACCTTGGCTGCTTCGGCGACGCGGATGCTCGAGGCCTTGTGGGTGCCGGCGCGAACCACGCGCCGGTACAGGGCATCGACGAAATCGGCCACCTGCGGCGTCGAGCCCGACGTGATCTTGAGGATCGTTTCCAGGCGATGTTCCTTGTCACCCGGATTGATGCGCTCGGGGCTGTAACCGGCGTAGAAATCCTCGTTGTAGCGCAGGCCCGACTCGCGCTCGATGATCGGCACGCACACTTCCTCGGTCGCACCCGGGTAGACGGTCGACTCGAACACCACCACGGCGCCGCGGCCGATCGCCTTGCCGACGCTGCGGCTGGCGCCGACGAGCGGAGTGAGGTCGGGACGCTTGGCATCGTCGATCGGCGTGGGCACCGTGACGATGAACACGTTGCAGGTCTTGAGCTCGGCCGGATCGGCGCTGCAGCGCAGCTGCGTCGCCGCGCGCAGTTCGTCGGCCGACACTTCCAGCGTGTGGTCGCGCTGCTCGCGCAGCTCGGCGATGCGCGCCTGGTTGATGTCGAAGCCGAGCGTGGGCAGGGCGCGTCCAAAGCCGACCGCCAGGGGCAGTCCCACGTAACCAAGCCCGATGACCGCGACGCGGATGTCGTCGCGACCGGGCAGGGGAGCAGCGTCCATTCGGCAACCTCCGCGACGGAAAACACGTCAGTCTAGCAAGTCGCGCGGTGCCGCGGCACGCACGCCGGGTCGCTGCGGCCACGCCGCGACCGGGCCGGCTGCGCGCCGGCTCGCCGCGAGTGCTCAGTCGTCCTTGTCGGGACGCTTCCAGCCTTCGACCGTGTTCTGGCGCGCGCGCGCCACGGTCAGTTCGCCGGCCGGAGCCTCGCGCGTGATCACCGATCCCGCGCCGACGGTCGCGCCCTGGCCCACGCGCACCGGCGCCACCAGCGCGGTATTGGAGCCGATGAAGGCGCCGTCCTCGATCGTGGTGGCGTGCTTGCGCACGCCGTCGTAGTTGCAGGTGATGGTGCCGGCGCCGATGTTGACGTCGGCGCCGACCTGGGTATCGCCGAGGTAGCTGAGGTGGCCGACCTTGCTGCGCTCGCCGATGCGCGTCTGCTTGGTCTCGACGAAGTTGCCGATGTGGGCGCCGCCGGCGATTTCGGTGCCGGGCCGCAGCCGCGCGAACGGACCGACCTCGCAGGGGCCGTGGGTGACCACGCCGTCGAGGTTGCAGTGCGAATGGATGATCGTGCCGCTGGCCAGCGTGGAGTTGCGGATGCGACAGAACGCACCGATGTGGACGTCGTCGCCGATTTCGACCAGGCCTTCGAGGATCACGTCGATGTCGATCTCGACGTCGCGGCCAATGTGGACGTCACCGCGCAGGTCGAAGCGCATCGGATCGGCGAAGCGCACGCCGGCCGCGGCAAGCTGGGTGGCGCGGCTGCGCTGGTGCATGCGTTCGAGGCCGGCCAGTTGCCAGGGATCGTTGGCGCCGAACACCTCCTGCGGGCTGGCGCACATCTCGGCCGCGGCCGGATCGCCTTCGTCGGCGGCCTGCGCGAACACGTCGGTCAGATACAGTTCCTGCTGCGCGTTGTCGGTATCGAGGTTGGCGATCCACACGCGCAGGCGGCGCGCGTCGGCGGCGAGGATGCCGCTGTTGATGCAGGTGATCGCGCGCTGATCGGTGGTGGCGTCCTTTTCCTCGACGATGGCGCGGATGCGGCCGATGCCGTCGCGCACCACGCGGCCGTAGCCGTAGGGTGCTTCGAGCTGTGCCACCAGGGCCGCCAGCGGCTCCTCGTGCTCCAGCAGCCGGCGCAGCGTCTGTGCCCGCACCAGCGGCACGTCGCCGTAGAGCACCAGCACGCGCGCGTCGTCGGGGATGTTGGGCAGCGCCAGCATCACCGCATGGCCGGTGCCGCGCTGCTCGGGCTGGTGGGTCCAGCTGATGTCGCCCAGGTCGGTGGCCGCCGCACGCACCTGTTCGCCGAGGTGGCCGTACACGATGTGGATGCGCGCAGGCTGCAGCGCGCGCGCCGCATCGAGGACGTGGGCCAGCATCGGCCGGCCGGCCAGCGGCATCAGCACCTTGGCGCGTACCGATTTCATGCGCTTGCCTTCGCCGGCAGCGAGGATGATGACGTGCAACGGAGGAGGGGCCACGAGCGACTCCGGCAAGACAGGGGACAGCGGCATTCTAGTCGCCCGCGCCGCAGCGTCGAAGCCGCGCAGGCCCATCCGTCGGGCCTGCGGCGCCGGTCGGGCGGAAAGCCCGCCGCGCTCGCCTGCGGCCGCGCCGCCGTGGCATGCTCGCGCGGCCGGCGCTGGCGCCGCACGCGACGATCGGCATGAACGCCCATCCACCTCCCGCTGCCCGTTCCACCAACGATCTGCTGCAGGCGCACGTCGCGCGCGGCGACGGCTGCCTTGCGCGTGGCGACTTCGTTGAGGCCGAGGCGGCCTTTGCGGCCGCCTTGCGCCTGGCACCGCAGCAACCGCAGCTGCAGCTCGCGCGCGCGCTGGCGCTGCAGGGACTGGGGCGCGTCGACGCCGCGCTGGCGCTGCTGCGCGAGGCGGCCAACTGTGCCCCAGGCGACGCCGCGATCCTCAATGCGCTGGGCAGCCTGCTCGGCGAGGTCGGCGAGGTCGACGCCGCGCTGGCCACACTGCAACGTGCCTGCGAGCTCGCACCGGGCTTCGCCGCGGCCTGGTTCAACCTTGGCAAGTGTCGCGTGCTGCGTGGCGAGATCGAGGTCGCGCAGGCACCTCTCGAACGCGCGTTGGCGCTGGCGCCGGCGCTCGCTTCGGCCCGCTACACGCTGGCCGAGGTGCTGATGATGCGCGGCCGCAGCGCCGAGTCGGCGGCGCAGTATCGCGAGCTGCTGCGCCACGAGCCACGTGCGGGGCTTGCCTGGTGGGGCCTGGCCAACCTCAAGGCCGTGCGCTTCAATGCGGCCGACGTCGCGCGGCTGGAGGCCCTGCTGCAACGGCGCGACGTGGCGCCCGACGAACAGCTCGCGGCGCGCTTCGCGCTGGCCAGGGCACTCGATGACGAGGGTCGTGACGAGGCAGCGTTCGCGGCCTATGTCGCCGCCAATGAGCAGGCCCGACCCGCATTCCCGTGGCAGGCGGCTGCCTTCGACGACTGGATGGCACAAGTGGTGGCCGCCTTCGATGCGGCGCCATCCCCACCCGACGCCGGACTCGGCGACGAGGTCATCTTCATCGTCGGCCTGCCGCGCTCGGCATCGACGCTGACCGAACAGATCCTCGCCGCCCACTCGCAGGTCGAGGGTGCCAGCGAGCTCGGCGATCTGGGCGCGGTGATCGCCGCGGAGTCGCGGCGGCGCGGCGCACCGTTCCCGCAATGGGTGGGCCAGCTTGATGCGACCGACTGGCGCCGGCTCGGCGAACAGTATCTGCAGCGCACCGCGCGCTGGCGACGGCAACGCCCGCGTTTCACCGACAAAATGCCCGGCAACTGGGTCTACAGCGCGGCCATCGCGCACATGCTGCCGGCGGCGCGCATCGTGCATTGCCGGCGCGATGCGGTGGAGACCTGCTGGTCGTGCTTCCGCCAGATCTTCTGGGCCGCGCACAACTACAGCTATGACCTCATGGACTTGGCCGTTTACTGGCGCGTCTGCGATCGCAGCATGCGCCACTGGCAAGGACGGTGGCCGGCGCGCATCCGCGACCAGGTCTACGAGTCGCTGCTGGCGGAGCCGGAGGCGCAGACGCGCGTCCTGCTCGAGTTCTGCGGGCTGCCGTTCGAGGCGGCGTGCCTGCGTCCGCACGAGGCCACGCGCAGCGTGCGCACCGCCAGTGCGGCGCAGGTGCGCGAGCCGCTGCGTCGCGACACGGCACGCACGGCGCGCTACGGCGCCTTGCTCGATCCGCTGCGCGCGGCCTTGTCCGCGTCACCTCGCTGAGCTGCCGCTGCCGACACGGCAGCGTGCCCGGTCGAGCTGCTAGGATCACGCGCCCTTCGTCCACCGCCGCCTGCATGCCGCAACGCCTGCTCCGCCTGCTGCCTGCCGCGCTCGTTGTCGCCGGACTGTTGGCATGCGTCGCCGGCCTGCTGCTGCAGCGCATGTGGCTGGCGTTGCCGTGGCCGCGCCTGCTCGATCAGCTGGTGATGGGCGCGCTGGCGCTGACGGCGGCGTGGCCGCTGCGGCGCTGGGGCCGACTGTCGTGGGCCGCCGCGCTGGCGCTGGTGTGGGGCGTCGCGCTGTTGCCGTTCGCGGGCGTGCCGGCGGTGCTGGCGGGCCTGCTGCTCGTTGCGGCCGCGGCGGCGCTCGGCAGCCTCGTGGTGCCACGCGACGGACATCCGCTGCTGGCGCTGGGTTGTGGTCTGGCCCTCATCGGCGGCATCGACGGCTGGCTGCTTGGCTGGCCCCTGCATCGCTGGTTCGTCTACTGGCCGCTGCTGCTGGCGCTGTGCCTGGTGCGGCGCCACGTCCTGCGCGGGCTGCTGGTGCGCAGCCGCGATGGCTGGCACGCGGCGGTCGCCGCATCGCCGCGCGGCGCGGCCTTCGCGGTGGCCCTGCTCGGCGTCACCTCGCGTGGCGCCTGGTTGCCGACCCTGCTGTCGGACGACGTCAACTACCATCTCGGGCTGCCTTCGCAACTGCTGCGCCACGGGCGCTACCTGCCCGATCTCGCCAACCAGATCTGGGCCGCGGCGCCGTGGCTCGGCGACACCTTGCAGGGCATCGCGGCCGTGCTTGCGGGCGGCGAGGCGCGCGCCGCGCTGGTACTGCCCTGGCTGCTGCTGGCGGCCGCCTCCACCTGGACGCTGGCGCGCGGCCTGGCCAGCGCGCGCATGGCGTGGCTGGCGGTTGCGCTGCTGGCCAGCCTGCCGCTGTGCAGCGGCCTGCTCGGCAGCATGCAGACCGAATTGCCGGCGATCGGCCTGCTCGGCGTGCTGGCGCTTGCGATCGTGCAGCCGCGCCCGGCTGCAGTAGCGATCGCGGTGCTGGCCGGCGGCCTGGTCGCGCTCAAGTTCGGCCAGGCGGTCGCAGCGCTGGTCATGCTGGTGTGGGCGGGTTGGCGGCGCGGCTGGCCCGGCACGCGCGCCTTCGCCGCCGGCGCGGTCGCGTTCGTGCTGGTCGCCGGTTCGAGTTACGTGCAGGCCGCGTGGCTCAGCGGCAATCCGCTGTTCCCGCTGTTCAATCACTGGTTCGAGTCGCCGCTGCTGGCCGCGCGCCAACTCGACGATCCGCGCTGGCATGCCGGCTTCGGCGTGGGCCTGCCGTGGCGCATCACCTTCATGACCGACGCCTACCTGGAAGGTTGGCCGGGCGGCTTCGGCTTCGTCTGGCTCGCGCTGGCCGGCGCCTGGCTGCTCGCGTTGCGCGAGACGCGCACGCGCGCTCTCGCGCTCGCCGCCTCGGCGATCCTGCTGCTGCCGCTGCTGCCGATGCAGTACGCGCGCTACGCCTTCCCGGGCCTGGTGCTGCTGCTGGCGCCGCTGGTCGCGGCCACGGCCGCGGCGCTGGGCGAGCGGCGCGCGGCATTCGCGCTGGCGGCGCTGTGCCTGCTCGATTTCGCGTTCCTCGCCAACGCCAACTGGACGCAGCACACGAGCGCGCTGCGCCTGCTGGTGCGCGCACGCGGCGATGCGATGACGGTGCTGGCGCACTATTCGCCCGAACGCGCCCTGATCGCCCGCTTGCGGTCGCGTGACGATGGCGCGTCGATCGTGCTGGCGCTCGATCCGGCCGCGCCGGCGATCGCCGAGCTGGCCGGGCGTGGGCGCAGCGTGGCCTGGTATGCGCCAGCGCTGGAACGTGCGCGCGTGGCGGCCAACGCCGACGCGAGCGGGCAGCGCTGGGTCGCCATCGTGCGTGAGCTCGATGCACGCTGGTTGCTGCTGCGCGACGCGACCCTGACCGAGCCGCAGCGCCACGCGCTGGCGCTGCTGGGCGCGCGTCACGAGGCCAGTGCCGGCGACGCCCAGTTGTGGTCGGTGCCGCCGGTGCCGGCGCCATGAGCCTGCTGCGCCAAGGACGCTGGTACATCGTCATCGGCGTCGCGCAGTGGCTGCTCGACTGGGCCACGCTGGTCGGTCTCAGCCACGCCGGGCTCGATGTGGTGGTCGCCAATGTCTGCGGCCGGATGGCCGGAGCATTGCTCGGGTTCTGGCTCAACGGCGCGATCACGTTCGCGCGCGACGACGCCGCGCCGCGCCGGCGCCAGGCGCTGCGCTACCTGGCCCTGTGGTGCGGCAACACCGTGCTGAGCACGTTCGGCGTGACCGCGGTGGCCGCGGCGTTCGGCGTGCGCTCGGCCTGGCTGGCCAAGCCGCTGGTCGAGGGCGCGCTGGCGATCGGCAGCTTCCTCGTGTCGCGGCACTGGGTGTACCGCTGAAGTCGGCGCGCCGTGGCCGCGGGCCGCGGCGTCGCGGCCCGCGTGGACGACACGCGAGCGCGAGTTGCGCGTGTGCTCAGTGCTTGAGCGAACGGCGCAGCTTTTCGAGCGCCTGCAACTGGGCCATGGCCTGCGCGAGCTGGGCCTGGGCCTGGGCGACTTCGATCGCGTCGCTGCGATTGGCCAGTGCGCGTTCGGCTTCTTCCTTGGCCTTGCGCGCGGCCGATTCGTCCAGATCCTTGGCGCGGATCGCGGTGTCGGTGAGTACGGTCACCACGTTGGGCTGCACCTCGAGGATGCCGCCCGAGACGTAGAAGAACTGCTCCTCGCCGTTGTCGAGCAGCACGCGCACCTGACCGGGCTTGAGGCGCGTGATCAGCGGCGCGTGGCGCGGCGCGATGCCGAGCTCGCCCATCTCGCCGGTAGCGATGATCATTTGCGCGTTGCCGCTGAAGATCTCTTCCTCGGCGCTGACGATGTCGCAGTGGATGGTGGCCATGTGTCTCTCGCTCCGCTCGTTCGACGTGATTGGTGGTTCGTGACGGGTGATTCGTCAGCTTGCGCGGTTGCCGCGTGAAGCGCGGTCGGCCTGCGTCGAATCACCCATCACCAATGCCGCATCACGTTGGTCAGGCCGCCTTCGTCTCCATCGCCTTGGCCTTCTCGAAGGCTTCGTCGATGCCGCCAACCATGTAGAACGCCTGTTCGGGCAGGTGGTCGCACTCGCCGTCGACGATCATCTTGAAGCCGCGGATGGTTTCCTTGAGCGAGACATACTTGCCCGGCGTGCCGGTGAACACCTGCGCCACCGTGAACGGCTGCGAGAAGAAGCGCTCGATCTTGCGCGCGCGGTACACCGTGTTGCGATCGTCCTCGCTGAGCTCGTCCATGCCGAGGATGGCGATGATGTCCTTGAGTTCCTTGTAGCGCTGCAGCATGCCCTGCACGCGGCGCGCGACTTCGTAGTGTTCCTGGCCGATCACCAGCGGATCGAGCTGGCGGCTGGTCGAGGCCAGCGGATCGACGGCCGGATAGATGCCGAGCGAGGCGATGTCGCGCGACAGTGCCACGGTCGAATCCAGATGCGCGAAGGTGGTGGCGGGCGACGGATCGGTGTAGTCGTCGGCGGGCACGTACACGGCCTGGATCGAGGTGATCGAGCCGGTCTTGGTCGAGGTGATGCGCTCCTGCAGCACGCCCATTTCCTCGGCCAGCGTGGGCTGGTAACCGACCGCCGACGGCATGCGGCCCAGCAGCGCCGACACTTCGGTGCCGGCCAGCGTGTAGCGGTAGATGTTGTCGACGAAGAACAGCACGTCGCGTCCTTCTCGTCGCGGAAGTACTCGGCCATCGTGAGGCCGGTCAGCGCCACGCGCAGACGGTTGCCCGGCGGCTCGTTCATCTGGCCGTACACCATCGCCACCTTCGACTGCGTCTTGTCGTCGAGCTTGACGACGCCGGCGTCGATCATCTCGTGGTAGAAGTCGTTGCCCTCGCGGGTGCGCTCGCCGACGCCGGCGAACACCGACAGGCCCGAGTGCTGGGTCGCGATGTTGTTGATGAGCTCGAGCATGTTGACGGTCTTGCCGACGCCGGCGCCGCCGAACAGGCCGACCTTGCCGCCCTTGGCGAACGGGCACACCAGGTCGATGACCTTGATGCCGGTTTCCAGCAGCTCGTTGGCCGCCGCCTGCTCGTCGTAGGACGGTGCCGAGCGGTGGATGACCCAGCGCTCCTGCTCGCCGATCGGGCCGGCTTCGTCGATCGGGTTGCCGAGCACGTCCATGATGCGGCCGAGGGTGGCCTTGCCGACCGGCACCGCGATGCCCTGGCCGGTGTTGCCGACCACGAGGCCGCGCTTGAGGCCGTCGGTGGAGCCCAGCGCAATGGTGCGCACCACGCCGTCGCCGAGCTGCTGCTGCACCTCGAGCGTGATCGGCATGCCTTCGATCTTGAGCGCGTCGTACACCTTGGGCACGGACTCGCGCGGGAACTCGACGTCGACGACGGCGCCGATGATTTGGACGACTTTGCCTTGGCTCATTGGAGTGCTCCGGATGAATCTTTCAAAACTGGATTGGCACGACCGAAACCGTGCTGCTGTCGAGAAGGGCGGCCATCGCTGACCGCGGTTCTGGTTTCGCGATCAGGGTCGGGCGCGGTCATACCGCCGCCGCGCCGCCCACGATCTCGGAAATCTCCTGGGTGATCGCCGCCTGCCGCGCCTTGTTGTAGACGAGGGTCAGCGAATCGATCGCCTTGGTGGCATTGTCCGAGGCCGCCTTCATCGCGACCATGCGCGCGGCATGCTCGCTGGCGAGGTTCTCGAGCACGGCCTGATAGACCAGCGACTCGATGTAGCGCGTCAGCACGTGTTCGAGCACGGTCTCGGCATCGGGTTCGTACAGGTAGTCCCAGGCGTGCGGGCTGTCGAGGTCACTCGATGCCGGCAGCGGCAGCAACTGATCGACCGTCGCGCGCTGCGTCATCGTGTTGACGAAGTCGCTGTAGGCGAGCTGCAGACGGTCGATGGTGCCGGCCGTGTAGGCGTCGAGCATGACCTTGATCACGCCGATCAGCTCCGCGATCTGCGGTTTTTCGCCCAGATGGGTGACCGAGCCGAGCAGGTTGACCTTGAGGCGGCGGAAGAACTGCGTGGCCTTCTGGCCGATGCAGACGAGGTCGACCTCGACGCCCTGGTCGTGCCAGCCGCGCAACTCGGTGACGAGCTTGCGGAACAGGTTGGTGTTGAGGCCACCGCACAGGCCGCGGTCGGTCGAGATGATGATGTAACCGACGCGCTTGATCGCGTCGCGCTCGACCAGGAACGGGTGCTTGTACTCTGGATTGGCGTGCGCGAGATGACCGATGACCTGGCGCATCATGCGCGCATACGGGCGCGAGGACTTCATGAGGTCCTGCGCCTTGCGGATCTTGGACGCCGAGACCATCTCCAGCGCGCGCGTCACCTTGCGCGTGTTGTTGACGCTCTTGATCTTGGTGCGGATTTCTCTTGCGCCTGCCATCTGCTCGCTACGCTCGGTCGTGATGGGTGATTCGTGATGGGTGGTTCGTGTCCGTGATCGGCTTTTCCCGATCACGAATCACGAGTGCCAAATCACGGCCTTACCAGCTGCCCGTCTTCTTGAATTCCTCGACGCCCTTCTTGAACGTGGCCTCGATGTCGGCGTTCCAGTCGCCAGTGGCGACGATCTTCTGCATGAGATCGCCGTGGTTGTGGTGGAAGTGCGCGTGCAGCGCGGCTTCGAACGGCAGCACCTTGGCCAGCGGCAGGTCGTCGAGGTAGCCCTTTTCGGCCGCATACACCGACAGCGCCAGTTCGGCGATCGACAGCGGCGCGTACTGCTTCTGCTTCATCAGCTCGGTGACGCGCTGACCGCGCTCGAGCTGGGCGCGCGTGGCGGCATCGAGGTCGGAGGCGAACTGCGCGAACGCCGCCAGCTCGCGGAACTGCGCCAGCGCCAGCTTCACGCCGCCCGACAGCTTCTTGACGATCTTGGTCTGCGCCGCGCCACCCACGCGCGACACCGAAACGCCCGCGTTCACGGCCGGGCGGATGCCGGCGTTGAACAGGTCGGTCTCGAGGAAGATCTGGCCGTCGGTGATCGAAATCACGTTGGTCGGCACGAACGCCGACACGTCGCCAGCCTGGGTCTCGATGATCGGCAGCGCAGTGAGCGAGCCGGTCTTGCCCTTGACCGCGCCGTTGGTGAACTTCTCCACGTAGGCTTCGTTGACGCGCGCGGCACGCTCGAGCAGGCGGCTGTGCAGGTAGAACACGTCACCCGGGTAGGCTTCGCGGCCCGGCGGGCGCTTGAGCAGCAGCGAGATCTGGCGGTAGGCCCAGGCCTGCTTGGTCAGGTCGTCGTAGATGATGAGCGCGTCTTCGCCGTGGTCACGGAAGTACTCGCCCATCGAGCAGCCCGCATAGGCGGCGATGTACTGCATCGCGGCCGATTCCGAGGCCGAGGCGGCGACGATGATGGTGTGGGCCAGCGCATCGTTCTCCTCGAGCTTGCGCACCACGTTGGCGATCGACGACTGCTTCTGGCCGATCGCGACGTAGATGCATTTGATGCCCGAGCCCTTCTGGTTGATGATCGTGTCGACGGCCAGCGCGGTCTTGCCGGTCTGGCGGTCGCCGATGATGAGCTCACGCTGGCCACGGCCGATCGGGATCATCGAGTCGACCGACTTGTAGCCGGTCTGCACCGGCTGGTCGACCGACTTGCGCCAGATCACGCCCGGCGCAACCTTCTCCACCGCTGCGGTCTGGCTCGTGTTGATCGGACCCTTGCCGTCGATCGGGTTGCCCAGCGCATCGACCACGCGGCCGAGCAGTTCGCGGCCGACCGGCACTTCGAGGATGCGGCCGGTGGTCTTGGCGGTGTCGCCTTCGCGCAGGTGCTCGTAGTCACCGAGCACCACGGCGCCGACCGAATCGCGCTCGAGGTTGAGCGCGAGCGCGAAGGTGTTGCCGGGCAGCTCGATCATTTCGCCCGACATCGCGTCGTTGAGGCCGTGGATGCGCACGATGCCGTCGGACACGCTGGTCAGCGTGCCTTCGTTGCGCGCCTCGGCGGACAGCTTGAACTTTTCGATGCGGCTCTTGATGAGTTCGCTGATTTCGGACGGATTGATCGTGGTTGCCATGTCGGTTTCCTCGGTCGCCTGCCGCGGCTGCGGCGGGCGGGGTGGTAGTTTTGTTGCCGTGGTCGTGAATGGTGGGTCGGTGATCAGGGGTGCCCGGCTTCAGGAATCACCAATCACGCATCACCGGTCACGTTCCTCAGTTGGCCAACGTCTGCTCGAGGCGCGCCAGGCGGCCGCGCACCGAACCATCGATGACGACGTCGCCGGCGTCGATGACGGCGCCGCCGAGCATGCCGGGGTCGAGCGACTGCTCGAGCTCGATGTCGCGACCGAAGCGGCGCTTGAGGGCGTCCTTGAGCTTGGCCGCCTCGGCCTCGCCCAGCGGTGCCGCCGAACGCACGCCGACCTTGAGCACGCGTTCGGCTTCGTTCTTGAGCTCGGCGAACAGCGCGGCGATTTCCGGCAGCACGACGAGGCGATGGTTTTGCGCCAGCAGGCCGACGAAGACCGCGAACGGCGACTCGGCCGGCTCGTCCGGCGGCGTGACCAGCGCTGCCAGCTCGGCCTGCGCCACGCGTGGATCCCCGATCAGCCCGACCACGCGCGGGTCGGCCGCGACCTGGGCGGCGAAGCCGAGCTTGCCGGCCCATGCCGCGAGGGCGCCTTGTGCACGCGCCAGCTCGAACGCGGCGCGCGCGTACGGACGGGCGAAGGTGAGGGCGTTGGACATGTCAGATCTCGGTCACGAGCTGGTCGAGCAGCGTTTTGTGCGCGTTGGCGTCGATCTCGCGGCGCAGGATCTTCTCGGCACCGGCCACGGCCAGCGCCGCCACCTTGCCGCGCAGTTCCTCGCGTGCCTTGTGCGCCTGCGCCTCGATGTCGGCAGCGGCGATCGCCTTCTGCTTGGTCGCTTCGACGATCGCGTCCTGGCGCGCCTTGTCGACGATCTGCGCCGCCTGCTGCTGCGCCTTGTCGACGATCGAGGTCGCTTCAGCACGTGCCTTCTTGATTTCCTCGGCCACACGGGCGTCGGCGTCGGCCAGTTCCTTGCGCGCCTTGTCGGCCTGCGACAGGCCTTCGGCGATGCGGTTCTGGCGCTCCTCGATCGCGGCGATGATGTGCGGCCAGCCGAACTTCATGACCAGCCACACCACGGCGAAGAACGCCAGGCCCTGGACCACCAGGGTGAGATTGGGATTCATGGCGATGCTCCTGTGGCGACGGCAGCGCCGTCGCCGTGCTGCGGGTGATTACTTGACGCCCAGCGTCGACAGCAGCGGGTTGGCAAACAGGAGCAACAGCGCGATCGCCACGCCGATCATCGGCACCGCGTCGAGCAGGCCGGCGACGATGAACATCTTGGTCTGCAGCATCGGGGTCAGCTCCGGCTGGCGCGAGGCACCTTCGATGAACTTGCCACCGAGGATCGCAAAGCCGATGGCCGTGCCGAGCGCGCCGAGGCCGATCAGCAGTGCGGCGGCGATGACCGTCATGCTCAGAACATCAGCAACCTGAGCAATGTTGGCGATGGTTTCCATGTTTTTCTCCGTGGTTCAGTAGCGGGTGGTTGGGAAAACTAATGTGTTGCCGGGCGCAGCGATCGCTGCCTTTCAAGAAACCGGTGCGCCCATGGACGTTGGCCGCGAGTCGGAACCTGCAGGCGCGACGCCTGCGTTCCGGCCCTGGCGCCCATGGCCGAACGCAGGAACTAGTGACTCTCGGCCGCCATGCTGAGATAGACGATCGACAGCACCATGAAGATGAAGGCCTGCAGCGTGATGATGAGGATATGGAATGCGGTCCAGCCGAAGTCGGCGATGAACTGGCCCACACCGAGCGCCCAGGTCGAGCCGTGCGCGAGGCTGGCGCCAAGCGTCATCACCGCGATCAGGATGAAGATGAGCTCGCCGGCGTACATGTTGCCGAACAGTCGCAGGCTCAGCGATACCGGCCGCACGGCTTCCTCGATGAGGCGCAGCAGCAGGTTGGCCGGCGACAGCAGCACCTTGCCGAGCGCGCCATGGGCATGGAACGGCGCGGTGAAGAATTCGCCGAAGAACTTGCCCACGCCCTTCTCGCGCAGGCCCACGTACTGGACCATGAAGAACACGGCCAGCGCCATGCCCAGCGGCGTGTTGAGGTCGGCGGTCGGCACGATGCGCAGGTAGGCGTGGGCCGGGTCGTGACCGGCCAGGCTGTGCGCGCCGCCCCAGGCCCATGGCAGGAAGTCGACCGGAATCAGGTCGAGGAAATTCATGAAGAAGATGAGGCCGAACAGCGTCAGCGACATCGGCGCGATGGCCTTGCTCTTGCCGTGGAAGGTCTCCTTGACCAGACCATCGACGAACAGCACGACGGCCTCGACGACCGACTGCAGCTTGCCCGGCACGCCGGCGGTGGCGCGGCGGGCGAAGAACACGAACAGGCCGAGGAAGGCCGCGCAGCAGAACACGGTGAAGATCAGCGTGTCGATGTTGAGCGTCATGAAGGCGCTGTCGCCGACCGACACCTGCCAATGGTGCAGGTGGTGCTGGATGTAGCCGGTCATGTCGACTGCGGCTGCGGATTCTTCGGCGGTGGCCATCACGTTACCTGGTTGCTAGCAAGGCGATCCAAAAAGCGAACTGCGCGGCCAATATCCCCGCGATGAGGCCGGGGAACGGCAGCTTCCATACGGCAATGGCCAGATACAGCATCGAGCCCAGCCACAGCCACTTCAACATCTCGGCAGCGTAGACCGAGCGCAGCGCACTGCGCCCCGACGTGACGCCCCGCGCATACATGCGCAGCGCGAACAGCCCGTTGCCGAACGACACCAAAAAACCACCGACCAGCGTGGCCAGGCCATCGCGCCAGCCGAAGCCGGCCGCCAGCAGGGCAGCCACGACGCTTGCGGCCAGTTGCAACGCCACCGTGCGCCACGCCACGCTCTTGCCATGAGCGATCGAGTTGCGCACGCGAGGCTCCCGCAGTCGGAGGCGGCGGCCGGCGCAGTCCTGCGCACGACCTCTCCAAAAAGGTCTGCGATTCTAGCAAGTCGCGACCGATGCCCGCAATCGAGCGCAGTGGGCAAATCGCCGCGCTCGGCCTGCCCGCGACGCCGGCCGCGGCAAAAAAAAACCGGGCCCGAAGGCCCGGTCTGGGTTGGCGTGCCGAGCGGAGGGGAGGACCGTGGCACGCCGTCTCTGGGGAGAGTCGGTTCAGGCGGCCTTCTTGCCGGCCTTGACGGTCTTGCTCAGCGAGTCGTTGACCTGCTTGCTGGCCGTCTCGAGCGAGGACTTGGTCAGCGCGCCGATCGCTTCGGACGTCTTGAGCGAGATGCCGAGGACTTCCTGGCCGTTGGCGTAGAGCTTCTCGGCGCTTTCCTTGACGAACTGCGCGCTCTTGGGCCAGAAGGCCTGGGCGGCTTCGATGTCGCGCACTTCGGCCGCTTCCGACCAGAAGTCGACGGAGGCCTTGACGCGGTCCTCGAAGGTCTTGAGGTTGAGCTCGGTGATGCGCTCGAAGCCAGCCAGGGCCAGACCCTGCGCCTTCACGAAGGCGTCGGTGTAGCTCTTGCTGAGGGCGAGCGGCTGGAGATTGATCTGGTCGAACATGGTGGCGTACCTCGCTGGGAGTGTGTGGCACACATCATAGGGTCGGAAATTGTGCAATGCAACAAGAGCCGGCCTTGCAGTCGCCATCAGACAGGTTTCGTTCAGATAAAACCGCTTCCCAACAATGGGTTGCCGGTTTCGTCCGCGATGCGGCGCCGCACTAAAACGCGACCGATCCAGCTTCAGTCACCGCGATAGGTGCTGGTCGAGGTGCAGGTCTCATGGACCGTGACCGCTGCAAGCAGCGGCAGCGTCGGCTTGAGGCGCTGCCAGACCCAGCGCGCGAGGTTCTCGCTGGTCGGGTTGTCGAGACCCGCCACGTCGTTGAGGTAATTGTGGTCGAGCTCGGCGAACAGCGGCGCGAACGCGGCCTTGAGGTCGGCGAAGTCCATCACCCAGCCCAGCTGCGGGTCGAGCGGGCCGCTCACGTGCAGCTCGATGCGGAACGAGTGGCCATGCAGGCGTGAACACTTGTGGCTGGGCGGCAGGTTGGGCAGGCGGTGCGCCGCCTCGATGCGGAAGGTCTTGGAAATGTCCATGCGCCAAGTCTAGCGCGTCGCCAACCGGCGTCCGGCGCCAGCGTTTGGCGGCAGGCATGTCCTTTGTCACATGCGCGCGCCGCCCCGGCTGGCCAAGATCGCCCGATCCGTCGCGGCAGCGACCCCGTTGAGCACAGGGCACGACAATGGACAGAAGAGATTTCCTCAAGCTGAGTGGCGCGGGACTGGGCAGCCTGCTGCTGCCGGCATTCGCCGGGCGCGTGATCGCTGCCGAGGAGCTGCTGTCCTCGCTCGATGTCGCCACCAAGAAAAAGCTGGCCGACGTGGCCCTGCAGGCGGCCAAGGCCGCCGGCGCCAAGTACTGCGATGTCCGCATCGGCCGCTACCTGCGCCAGTTCGTGATCACGCGCGAAAACAAGGTGCAGAACGTGGTCAACACCGAGTCCACCGGCATCGGCATCCGTGTCGTCGCCAAGGGGACGTGGGGCTTTGCCGCCACCAGCGAGCTCACCGCCGACGCGGTGGCCAAGGCCGCGCGCGACGCGGTGGCGATCGCCAAGGCCAATGCCAAGGTGCAGTCGCGCCCGGTGGACCTGGCGCCGGTCAAGGGCGTGGGCGAAGTCAGTTGGGCCACGCCGATCGTCAAGAACAGCATGGCGGTGCCGATCAAGGACAAGGTCGATCTGCTGCTGGGCGTCAACGCCGACGCGCTCAAGGCCGGCGCGAGCTTCGTCAACTCGATGTTGTTCCTCGTCAACGAGCAGAAATACTTCGCCTCGACCGATGGCTCCTACATCGACCAGGACGTGCATCGCATCTGGGCGCCGATGCATGTCACCGCGGTCGACCAGCAGAGCGGCAAGTTCCGCATGCGTGAGGGCCTGTCGATGCCGTGCGGCATGGGCTACGAGTACCTCGATGGGCGCAAGGAGGACAAGGTCGAGCTGCCCTGCGGCGTGACCGTCTACGGCAACTCCTACGACCTGCGCGAGGATGCGGTGGCCGCCGCCAAGCAGGCCCGCGCCAAACTCACCGCGCCATCGGTCAAGCCCGGCAAGTACGATCTCATGCTCGATCCCTCGCACACCTGGCTCACGATCCACGAATCGGTCGGCCATCCGACCGAACTCGATCGCGTGCTCGGCTACGAGGCCAACTTCGCCGGCACGAGCTTCGCCACGCTCGACAAGTGGAAGTCGAAGAACTTCCGCTATGGCAGCGACAAGGTCACGATCTACGCCGACAAGATCGCCAAGGGCACGCTCGGTGCCGTTGGCTACGACGATGAGGGCGTCAAGACCCAGCAGTGGGACATCATCAAGGACGGCATCCTCGTCAACTACCAGGCGATCCGCGACCAGGCCCACATCCTCGGCCTCAAGGCCTCGCAAGGTTGCTGCTACGCCGACTCGTGGTCGAACGTGCAGTTCCAGCGCATGGCCAACATCTCGCTGGCACCGGGCAAGGACAAGCTCGACCCGGCGCAGATGATCAAGGACATCGAGCACGGCATCTACATCGTCGGCGACGGCTCGTTCTCGATCGACCAGCAGCGCTACAACGCCCAATTCGGCGGCCAGCTGTTCTTCGAGATCAAGGACGGCAAGGTGGCCGGACAGATCGAGGACGTCGCCTACCAGATCCGCACGCCCGAGTTCTGGAACTCGTGCGTGGCCGTATGCGATGCCAGCGACTTCCGCTATGGCGGTTCGTTCTTCGACGGCAAGGGCCAGCCCGAACAGGTGTCGGCCGTGTCGCACGGGTCGGCCACTGCGCGCTTCAACGGCGTCAACGTCATCAACACTGCCCGCAGCCTTGGCTGAGCAATCGGAGAACGCACCATGACCATCTATTCCGAACAGGACGCCAAGGCCATCCTCGACAAGGCCATCAAGGCCAGCGTTGCCGACGAATGCTCGGCCACGCTCGGCGGCTCGGACGAGGGCAACATCCGCTACGCGCTCAACAGCGTGTCGACCAGTGGCTTCGTCAGCGACTGCAATCTTGCCGTCGAGGTTGCTTTCGGCAAGCGCACCGGCACCGCCACCACCAACCGCTTCGACGACGCTTCGATCCGCGAGGTCGTGCGCCGTGCCGAGGAGCTGGCCAAGCTCGCGCCGGAGAACCCCGAGTTCATGCCGGCGATCGACAAGCAGAGTTACCGCGCCAGCGCGACGTTCAATGACAAGACCGCCGCGGTGACGCCCGATTATCGCGCCAGCGTCGCTGCCGCCTGCATCGAGCCTTGCCGCAAGGACAAGCTCACGGCGGCCGGCTTCTTCACCGACAGTCGCGACTTCATGGCCACTGCCAACAGCAAGGGCAACTTCGGTTATCAGAAGAGCAGCGACATGGACTTCACCTGCACCGTGCGCACCGACGACGGCAAGGGTTCGGGCTGGGTCGCGCGCAACCTCGGTGACGTCGGCCAGTTCGATGTCGGCAGCGACATCCGCACCGCGATGGACAAGGCGCGCCGCTCGGTCGATGCGCGCGCGCTCGAGCCGGGCAAGTACACCGTCATCATGGAACCGGCGGCCACGGCCGGCCTGATTTCATTCATGATGTTCAACTTCGATGCGCGCCAGGCCGACGAGGGGCGCAGCTTCCTGTCGAAGAAGGGCGGTGGCAACAAACTCGGCGACAAGCTGTTCGACGAGCGCGTGACGATGATCGCCGACCCCTGGGATGCGCAGGCCGCGGTGCTGCCGTGGGATCAGAGCGGCCTGGCGCGTGAGCGCACCACGATCATCGACAAGGGCAAGATCAACTACCTGCATTACTCGCGCTACTGGGCCCACAAGCAGGGCAAGCAGGCCACCGGCCAGCCCGGCAACCTCATCATGGCCGGCGGCGACAAATCGACCGCCGAGCTCGTCAAGGGCACGCGCAAGGGCGTCCTCGTCACGCGCACCTGGTACATCCGCATGGTCGATCCGCAGACCGTGCTGCTGACCGGCCTCACGCGCGACGGCACGTTCTACATCGAGGATGGCGAGATCAAGTACCCGATCAAGAACTTCCGCTTCAACGAATCGCCCGCGATCATGCTCAACAACATCGAGGAACTCGGCAAGCCCGTGCGCGTGAAGGGCGACGAGTCGTCGTTCGTGATGATGGTGCCGCCGATGAAGATTCGCGATTTCACCTTCACCTCGCTGTCGGACGCGGTGTGAGGCAGGGATTCGGGATTGGTGATTGGTGATTCGTGGAAAGCCATCGATGGCCCGCGGTCGTTTTTCCGCTTTTCCAGATCACCAATCACGACTCACCCATCCCGGCTTGTCCATGACCCGCGCCGAGTTCCTCCGCCTCCTGGTCGCCGGCGCCGCCGGCCTCGCGCTCGCGCCGCATGCGCGCGCGCAGCAGGCCTCCGCCGCCCCGGCCCGCGCACCGGCCGAGGGTGCGTATGACTTCTGGTTCACGCGCCTCATGTACGAGTCGGGCGACTGGGATGTCGACACGCGCATGCCATCCAACCTGCTCGACGCGCTGATCCAGTACACGACCCTGCGCGTGGACACCACCGAGCATGTGTTGCCGCTGGCCGATGCGCGCATGCTCGGCGCGCCGCTGTGCTACCTCGCCGGTCACAAGCTCGTCGAGTTCAATGCCGACGAGCGACGCAATTTCGCCGCCTACGTGCGCAACGGCGGCTTCGTGCTCGTCGACGACTGCAACCACGACATCGACGGCCTGTTCGCCAAGTCCTTCGAGCGCGAGATGGCCGCGCTGTTCGGCGCCGACGCGCTGCGCAAGCTGCCAAGCGATCATCCGCTCTACACCAGCTTCTTCCGTTTCAAGGAACCGCCCAATACCGGTTTCGAACTCAATGGCTGGGGGGACGACCTCGTGCATGCCTATCTCAAGGGCATCAGCATCGACGGCCGCCTGGGCGTGCTCTACAGCAACAAGGATTACGGCTGCGAGTGGGACTACGACTGGCGCAACAAACGCTTTCTCGCCGAGGACAACACCCGCTTCGCGGTCAATATCGTGATCTATGCGCTGACGGCGTGAACGAAGGACGGCGCCGGCATCACGGCCGCCGCGCGGCGCCGGCGTCGCGCCATCCGCGCAGTGCCGTGGCGCTGGCGGCGCTGCCGGCGACCAACCCGACCGGCTGCGCGGTGCGGCGTCCTGCGCGGCATGGCTGCGCGCTACAACGACGAGGGATGACAAGTGACCCAGGCAAGTTCCGAAACCGAGATCGCGCTGCAGTTGCAGACCCTCACCGCGCTGCGCGAAGCGATCGCGCGCGCCGTGGTCGGCCAGCATGAAGTCGTCGAGCAACTGCTGATCGGCCTGCTCGCCGGCGGGCACTGCCTGCTCGAGGGCGTGCCGGGTCTGGGCAAGACCCTGCTCGTGCGCAGCCTCGGCCAGGCGCTCGCGCTCGAGTTCCGGCGCATCCAGTTCACGCCCGACCTCATGCCGGGCGACATCATCGGCACCGAGCTGCTCGAGGAGGACCACGGCACCGGCAAGCGCTACTTCCGCTTCCAGCAGGGGCCGGTGTTCACGCACCTGCTGCTCGCCGACGAGCTCAACCGCACGCCGCCCAAGACGCAGTCGGCCCTGCTCGAGGCGATGCAGGAGCGCACCGTGAGCTATGCCGGCGCCACTCACGCCCTGCCGCGGCCGTTCTTCGTGCTGGCGACGCAGAACCCGCTCGAGCAGGCCGGCACCTATCCCTTGCCCGAGGCCCAGCTCGACCGCTTCCTGCTGCAGATCCGCGTCGACTATCCGGCCGAGGCCGAGGAGCGCGCGATCGTCGCGCGCACCACCGGCAGTGACGATGCCGCCATCGAGGCCGTGATGAGCGGCGCGCAGCTGCTCGCACTGCAGGCGCTCACGCGGCAGGTGCATGTGGGCGACGAATTGCTGGCGTGGATCGTGCGTCTCGTGCGCGCCACGCGACCGGCGCACAGTCCGCTGACGGCCGTACGCGAGTGGGTGCGCTGGGGCGCCGGACCGCGCGCGGGACAGGCGCTCGTGCTGGCCGCCAAGGCGCGCGCGCTGCTGCATGGAAGGCTTGCCGCCACGCGCGAGGACGTGCACGCACTGGCGCCGGCCGTGCTGCGCCACCGCCTGTTGCTGTCGTTCGCGGCCGAGGCCGAGCACAAGGGTGCCGACGACGTCGTCGCCGCCTTGCTCGCAGCCCTGCCTGCGCCCTGACCGGCACCGCGGCACTGCGCGTATCCGATGCTGCCCACCCAGATCCCCGCCGCCGTCCGCAGCCGCCTGCGTGGTTTGCGCCTGACCACGCGCCGTGATGCCGGCGGTGCCGGGCTGGGTCAGCACGCGAGCCGCAGTCGCGGCGCCGGGCTCGAATTCGCCCAGTATCGCGCCTACGAACCCGGTGATGACCTGCGCCGCATCGACTGGAAGCTGTACGCGCGTTCGGACCGCCACTTCGTGCGCGAGGCCGAGCGCGACAGCCCGCTCGAGCTGTGGATCCTCATCGATGCCACCGCCTCGATGCGGCAGGCGGACCTGGCCCGGCCCGATTACGCCAAGTTCGACGCCGCCCGCCTGCTCGCCGCCTGCGCGATCGAGATCGCGCTGCGCCAGGGCGATGGTTTCGGCATCGCCACCTTCGGCGGCTCGCCGCCGTGCCTGCTCGCGCCGGGTGCCGGTGCGCGCCAGCGCGACCGCTGCCTGATCGAACTGGCGCGCGTGCAGGCCGCTGGCCAGTGGCCGGCCGCCGGCCCTGCGCGCGAGGCCGCGGCGCGCATCGCGTCGCATGCCCTGGTGCTGCTGCTGTCGGATTTCTTCGATGCGGCCGCGCTCGAGCTGGCGCGGCGGCTGGCCGCTGCCGGCCGCGAAGTGCTCACGCTGCAGATCCTCGCCGCCGACGAGCGCGACTTCCCGTTTCGCGGCGGACGGCGTTTCCTCGACCCCGAGTCCGCACTCGAGCGGCAGGCCGAAGCCGGCGCCGTGCGCGAGGAGTTCCTGCGCCGCTTCGCGCTCGCGCGCGCCGGGCTCGCGCGCGAGTGCGCGACGCTCGGCATCCGCCACGGCGAGCACTGGCTCGATGAGCCGCTCGATGCGCCGCTGCAGCGTCTGTTCGCGGTGCCCGAGGTGCGCCGGTGAGCCTGGGCCTGCTCGCGCCGCTCGGCCTCGTCGCGCTGCTCGCGCTCGGCGTGCCGCTGCTGCTGCACCTGATCCGCCGCAGCGAGCTCATCGACACCGCGTTTGCTGCGCTGCGCTGGATTCCCGCCCGCGCCTTGCCGCGGCGTCGCCTGCGCGTCGAACGACCCTGGCTGCTGCTGTTGCGCCTGCTGCTGCTGGGCCTGCTGGCCTTGTTGCTGGCACGCCTCGTGCTCGTCGACGCCGCGGTAGCGCCGTACCGCGACGCGATCATGGTGGCGCCCGGCGCCGATGTCGCCAGCGCGCGCGCGCAACTCGGTGCGGCGGGGCAGTGGCGCTGGCTGGCGCCGGGATTCCCGCTGCTGGAGGCGGCGCCCGCGCCGGGACCGACCGCGACCGCGAGCCTGCTGCGCGAGCTCGACGCGCTCGCGCCGGCGGGCGCGCGCCTGCGCGTGGTGGTGCCGCGCACACTCGATGGACTCGACGGCGAGCGCCCGCAGCTCGCCCATGCCATCGACTGGATCGTGGTGGACGGCAGCGCACCGTCGGCGATCGCGCCGGCCACGGCGGCGGTGCGCGTGCACGTGCGCCACGCCGACAACGCCGACGCGGCGCTCGCTTACCTGCGTGCCGCGCTGGCGGCATGGAACCTGCGCGAGCCGGCGCGCTACACGCTCGATGCGCAGCCGCTCGCGGCCGGGCTGCCCGCCGACCACGGCTGGCTGCTGTGGCTCGGCGCGGCGGCGCCGGCCGCGCTGACGAGCTGGGTCGAGCAGGGCGGCACCGCGCTGCTCGCACCGGCCACGGCGACGCGCGGGCGGGTGTTGTGGCGCGATGGTGACGGCCGCGTGCTCGCGCGCGTCGAGGCTCGTGGCGCAGGGCGCCTCATCACACTGCCGGCGAGCTTGGCGCCGGCCGACCTGCCATGGCTGCTCGATGCCGACTTTCCCGACCGGCTGCTGGCGGCACTGCGCGGCAGCCCGGCGGCGCCGACGCGCGCCTTCGCCGCCACCTCGGCGCCCGCAGTCGGCGGCATGGCCGCCACCGGCGCCAGTGCTGCGGCGCTGCACGGCGCGCGCGCGCTCGATGGCTGGCTGGCATGGGCGATCGCGGTCCTGTTCGTACTCGAGCGCCTGCTCGCGACGCGGCGCCGCGAAGGCGTGCGCGGATGAACCAGACCACGCCACTGCGGCGCTGGCAGCGCGCCGTATCGCAGCGTCGCGCGGCCATCGTGCTGGCGCTCGCGCTGCCGCCGCTGCTTGGCCTGGTCGGGCTGGCCTGGCGCTTCGGCGCGGGCACGCTGGCGGTGGTCGTGGCGACTGCAGGCATCGCCGGCAGCGCCCTCGTCGCGTGGCACTGGTCGCGCCGCGGCGTCGAGAGCTGGCTTGGGCGGCGGCTCGATGCGCTGGCGCCGTCGCTCGAGGACAGCGCCGCGCTGTTGTGGCGCGACGCGGCCGCACTGACGCCACTGCAGCGCCTGCAGCGCGAGCGCCTGCAGGCGCGACTGGGCGGCCTCGACCTCGACCTGCGCCCGGCCTGGCCGCGACGCGCCCTCGCCGCCAGCGCGCTGCTGGCACTGGTGCTGCTGGCCGTGGCGCTGCGCCCGCCGCCGCTGCCACTGCCGTCGCCCACGCCCGCTGTCGATGCGCGCGGGCCCGCGGCCAGCGCCACGCGCCTGGTGGCGGCGCAGCTCGCGGTGACGCCGCCGGCCTACACGGGCCTGCCTGCACGCAGCGGCCAAGCACTCGACGCGCGCGTGCCGCAGGATGCGCGGCTCGACTGGCGCCTGCGCTTCGCTCCGCAGCCGAGCGCCGTCTGGCTGGCCTTCCACGACGGCAGCCGACTCGACCTGCAGCGCCACGGCGACGACTGGCGTGGCGGTCGCACCCTCGCCGCCTCGAGCCTGTACCGCATCGGCGTCGAGGCCGCCGCGCCGCTGACCGATCCGCTGCACCGCATCGACGTCAGCGCCGACCTCGCGCCGACGATCCGGATTCTCGAACCACAGCAGAGCCTGACCACCTACGATGGCCGGCAGGCGCGCTGGCCGCTGCTGTTCGAAGCGGCCGATGACTACGGCCTGGCCAGCGCCGAGCTGTCGCTGACCCATGCCCAGGGCACGGGCGAAAGCATCCGCTTCAGCGAGCAGAGCGTGCCGTTGCAGGGCGAGGCGCTCGACGGTGCGCGCCGGCAGCGCTATCGCCACGAGGTCGATCTGGCCGCGCTCAAGCTCGCCGCCGGTGATGAAGTGATCGCGCGCCTCATCGTCGGCGACAACCGCACGCCCACGCCCAACATCACGCGCAGCCCGGCGCTGATCCTGCGCTGGAGCGCGCCGCCCGCTGCCGATGCGGCCGGCGTCGACGGCATCAGCCAGCAGGTGCTGCCGGCCTACTTCCGCAGCCAGCGCCAGATCATCATCGACACCGAAACCCTGCTCGCCGAGCAGGACCGGCTCGACCCCGCGCGCCTGCTGGCGCGCTCCGATGCGATCGGCGTGGACCAGAAGATCCTGCGCCTGCGCTATGGCCAGTTCCTCGGCGAGGAAGCCGAAGGCGCCGCCGCTGCCGCGGTCGAGGCTGGCCATGCCGAGGCCGACTCGCAACTGGGTGCGCTGGCGCAGGCGCACGAGGCCAGCGAACGCGCGGCCACGAGCGAGGGTCGGTTCGGCGTCGCCGGCGACGTGCTGGCGCAGTACGGCCACGTGCATGACATCGCCGAGGCGGCGACGCTGCTCGATGCAGGCACGCGCGCCACGCTCAAGGCCGCGCTCGATGCCATGTGGCAGGCCGAGCTGCATCTGCGCCAGGGCGCGCCGGCCGCGGCGTTGCCCCATGAACAGCGCGCGCTCGAGTTCATCAAGCAGGCGCAGCAGGCCACGCGCATCTACCTCGCGCGCGTCGGCCTCGAATTGCCCCCGCCCGACGAGACGCGGCGCCTGAGCGGCGAGCGCAAGGGCGTGACCGACGTCACCGGCAGTCTGGCCGCGGCCAGCGACGCGACAGCACCCTTGGTGCAGTTGTGGCAGGCGCTGGCGCTCGGCACGCCGCCCGACTGGGACGGCGCGCTGCATGCGCTGGGCGGTGCCGCTGCCACCGATGCGCGTTCACTCGACGTGCTGGCTGCGCTCGACCGCGCGCAGCACGAGCCCGACTGCGCCGAGTGTCGGCAGCGCCTGCGCGCGGCCTTGTGGCCGCTGCTGCCGACGCCGGCCGCGCAGGTGCTGCCGCGTGAGGCGGCCGACGCCGCCGGCGCGACCTACCTCGATGCGCTGCCAGCCGCCGCGGGGGCGAGGCCATGAACGCCGCGCTGGCCACCGCGCTGCTGCTCGCGCTCGGCACGCTGCTCGGGCTCGTGCGCAGCTGGCGCGCGCGACCGCGGCGCGTGCTGCTGCGCAGCCTGCTGCAGGTCGCCGTCGCGCTCGCGCTGTGGCTGTGCCTGTGGCCACCGTCGTTGCAGCAGTCGTTCCGGCCGGACCAACTCACGGTGCTGACGCCGGCGGCGACGCCGGCCCAGATCGCCGGCGCCGACGCCGCTGCCGTGGTGCTGCCCGGCGTCGTCGCGCCGGCTGCGCTCGAGCCCGTCGCCGATCTCGCCACCGCACTGCGCCACCATCCGCAGGCGCAGCGCCTGCGCGTGATCGGTGGCGGGCTGCCGGCGCGTGATCGTGATGCCGCGCGCGGGCGGCTGGCGGCGTTCGACGCCGCGCCACTGCCGCCCGGCATCGTCGAACTGGCTGCGCCGGGCGTGGTTGGCGTCGGTGCGCGATGGCGGCTGACGGGCCGCGTCAACGCCGCGCCCGGCGCCCGCGTCGAGCTGCACGATCCGGCCGGCGCGGTGGCGGCGAGTGCGCCCACCGATGCACAGGGACAGTTCGAGCTCGACGTGACCGCGAAAGCGGCCGGCACGGTCGACTACAGCCTGCGCGCGCTCGATGCGCGGGGCGCGGTGCTCGACACGCTGCCGGTTCCGCTGGCGGTGCGCGCAGGCGAGCGCCTGCGCCTGCTGCTGCTGGCCGGCGCACCTGCCGCGCAACTCAAGTACCTGCGCCGCTGGGCGCTCGATGCCGGCCTCGACCTCGACAGCCGCATCGATCTCAGCACCGGCATCGCCTTGCGCGAAGGCGATGCACGACTCGACCCGGCCACGCTGGCGGCCACCGACCTCGTGATCATCGACGAGCGCGCCTGGGCCGGCCTCGACGATGCGCGCAAGCAGGCACTGCACGACGCGGTCGCGGCCGGGCTCGGCCTGCTGCTGCGCGCGAGCGGGCCGTTGCCGCCCGCGGTGGCGCAGGATTGGCGCGCGCTGGGCTTTGCCACCACGGCCACCGCGGCGCGCGAGGTGGCGGTCGCGCACGCGCTTGGCGCGTCGCCGCCGCTCGTGCTGACGGCGCTGCCGCTCGTGCCGGCGGCGGCCGATGCCGCGCTGCTGCTGCGTGGCGACGACGGCACGCCGCTCGCGTTGTGGCGTGCCAGCGGGCGGGGCCGCGTCGGCATGATCGGCTTCGACGGCGACTGGAAGTTCGTGCTCGGCGGCACGCCGGCGGCACAGGCGGGTCTATGGAGCGCGCTCGTCACGCAACTGGCGCGGGCCCATGCGACTGCGGCGCCGCAACTGCCGCAACGCGCCCAGGTCGGCGAACGCGCCGTGCTGTGTGGCGTGGCCGATGGCGACGAGGTCGAGGACAGCCAGGGCCGGCGCAGCGCCCTGTTGGCAGTGGCCGGGCCGGCGGCGACGCAATGCGCGGCGTACTGGCCGGTTGCCGCCGGCTGGCATGCGCTCGTGCGCGGTACCGGGCGCTGGCCGTTCGCGGTGCTGGCCGATGCCGCCGATGGCGCGCTGGCCCGCGCCGCACGGGCCGACGCCACGCAGGCCTTGCTCGGTGCGCTGCCGGCCACTGACGCCGGTGCCGCGGCGCGTGCGCGCGCGCTGCCGCGCTGGCCCTTCTGGCTCGCCTTCCTCGGCCTGGCCGGCCTGCTGTGGTGGCTGGAGCGGCCGCGGCACTGAGTGACCACGGTTGCGCGATCGCGTCGCGCGCTGCCAGCAAGTCACATTCCACGGCCTGGCCGCACGCCGGCTGTCGCATTGTGCCGGCGCGTGGTCGCATTGCGACGACATTCCGCCGGCCCTGCCAGTGGTTGCGCGATCCGCGCGCTCAGGGGCAGCCGCGCAGTTGCCGCGCGACCTCGGCGCGTTGCTGCCTGAGGCCGGGCAGGGTGTCGCTGAACGCGCGACGGATGCGGCCATCGAGTGTGTCGAGTTCGCTGCGCAGCCAGGCGCAGGCCTCGGCCGGTGCGGCCCGATGGCAGGGATCGGTGACCTCGACGTAATAGCCCGCTGCCGAGCCCGGCGCGGCCGGATGATGCGGAATGTTCGCTGCGCCGGGCGGATGCGTGGCCAGTCCGTCGGGCCCGCCGTAGGCGTCGGCCAGGCTCTGGCCGTGGCCATCGATCACGCCATACGGCACCCAGCGGGTCAGGCCGACGCCGCTCGCGCTCTGGTAGCGACTGCCGTCGATGGCGCGGCACAGGTGGAACGATGGCGGTGCCACGGCGACCGCTGGCGCGCTTGCGGGCGCCGCTGGCCCGGTGGTGGCGGCCGCCGGTTCCGGCACTGCCGGCTCGCTGGCGGGCGGTGCGCTTGGCATGGGCGCGGGCGCCAGCCGCGGCCGGCTCTGGCGCTGCTGTGGCGGGCAGGGGCGGTCCTGGAAGCTCACCCCGGCGGCGCTGTCACAGCGGTAGACCTCGGCGCCTTGCGCGACGATCCCGAGACTGCCGCCGAGCCATGGCAACAACAGCCATTTCGCGTGATGCAGCAAGCGATTGGAGGGCATTGCGACGTGCGTCCCGAGGATGGCACAGGTTCTGCATGGGATACGCCGTCAATGGTAATGGCTTGGGCCGACGATCGGGACATGAGCGTGGATTGGAGTGGCAAACGGGGGCGGCTGCGCTGGTCATGGCTGCTCTGGGCGATCGGCGCACTGGCTTGGCTGATGCCGGCACTGGCCGCGACGCGGGAAGGCGTGCCGATCGTGGTGGAGCGCTATGTGACGGCGATCGGCGACGATGACCTCGCGGCCCTGCAGCGCGGCGCCCTCGATGCCCGCCTGCAGGCCGAAGATCCGGCCGCGGTGACCCCGCCGGTCGGGCGTACCACCTGGTATCGCGTGCAGCTCGTCGCCGAGTGGGTGTCGCCGCGCGAGCCGGTGCTGCTCATCACCTACGCCAACGACATGCGCGTGCGCGCCTATGGGCCGCCGAGCTATGGCGGCGACGAATACAGCATCTATCGCGCCGACATCGGCACCCTGCGCACGCGGCGCGTGCTGGTGGTGCCGTTGCCGCAGGGCTGGAACGCCGGCACGCCGCTGTACCTGCGCGTGGAAGCGGCAACCGCGGTGACGCACCAGTTCATCGTCACCGACCGGCAGTCGGCGTACGCCGCCGAGCTGACGCAGGCACGCCTCGACGTGCTGTGGCCGCTGCTGCAACTGTCGCTGTTGCTGGCCGGCCTGGTGGTGCTGCGACCACGCAGCAACAACCTCGGCGCCCTGTACCTCGGCCTGACCGCTGCCATCGCCGTGGCGATGGCCTGCAAGTCGGGCCTGGCCTTCGAATACTGGCCGACCCGGCTGCTGGCGCCGCTCGGCGTGCGCGCCACTGCGTTGGCGGCGACGACGGTCGCCTTGTTCGCACTGGCGCTGGCGCGTGCCTACCTGGAGCTGCCGCGCTGGGCACCGCGCCTGGCGCGTGGGTTCATCGGCTGTGGCGGTGTCCTCGTCGCCTTCGTGATCGCCTGCACCTTGCCGCTGCCCGATGCGTGGATGATGCGAATCACGTCGGCCCTCGTCGGCACGGCGCTGACGCTGTCGTGGCTGGCCGGCGTGCGGGCCTGGCGCCACCGCCGCCCCGGCGCTGCCTTGTTCGTGCTGGTGTGGTCGCCGACCTTGGCGGTGATCCTGCTGCGCATGGTGTACGTGCTGCTGCAGCAGCCCTCGCCGCCGCTGGCTGGACCGCTGCAGGCGGCGGCGCTGAGCGTGGCCGCGCTCGGTATGCTGCATCTGCTGTCGCAACGCCTGCCGCGCGATGCGGTGGCGTCGTACGGCGATGTCCGCCACGAGCGCGACGTGCTCACCGGCGCCCTCAGCCGCGGCGCCGGCCTGGCGCGCCTGCGCGCAAGCTTCGTCGCGGCCCGTACGCGGCAGCGCCCGCTGTCGCTCATCAGCTGTGATCTGGGGCCGCACCTGCGTGAGCGCCGCAATGGCTGCGCACGCAGTGAAGTCGATGCGAGCCTGTGCGCGCTCATGGCGGTGTTGCGCGCCGAGCTGCGCCGCAACGACGGCATCGTGCGCGCTGGCGACGAGCGCCTGCTTGCCATCGCATCCGAAGCCGATGCCGGCGCCGCACGGGCGCTCGCCGAGCGCATCGTGCGCCACATCGACGCGGCCGCACTCGACCTGTGCGGCGCGCCACTGGCGAGCGTGCTGGCGCTGGGCGTGGCGTCGCTCGGCGAGGACGTGCGCACGCCCGAGGAAATGCTCGACCGCGCGCTCGCCGACGGCGAGGCCCGGCGTGGTTCACATGCCGCGGCTGCAGCGCGGTCCGCCGCGCCGCCACGCCGCGCGTAGCCGAAGGCCACGCCGCGCGCCGGCATCGCATCGCGGTCAATGCAGGGTCTTGTACCGCGCCGCGTCGAACGCATCGACCGCGATCACCTCGTCGCGCGCGTCGCGTGCCTCGTTGAGCAGGTCGTATTCCTCGCCACTGATGACGCCGGCCTCGACGCCGAGTTCGTCGAGCATGTAGCCCGGCGCGCGATCGAGCCGGCCGGCGCGGACTGCGTCGCGCAGCTTGGTCTCGATCGGCAGCGCGCGCACGGCCTTGTCGAGCGCGGCCTCGAGCGCGCCCAGGCCGGGCTCGTCGGCCGGTGGCACGAACACGTCGGCGGTCAGGGTACGGCGTGCCTCGCGGTCCTCGAGGATGTCGCGCGCGACCTCGCCGCCGAGCCGGTCCGACGGCGGACGGAAGCGTGCGCCGAGCGGGAAGATCGTCCAGCGCAGCAGCGTTGCGACCGGTCGCACGGGCAGGTTGTCGAGCACGCCGACCAGTGCCTCCTGGATGCGGTACAGCGCCAATTCGGTGGCCCAGCGCGTGAGTGCGAAGTTGGAACGTGTCTTGGACTCGTCGTGGTAGCGCTTGAGCGTGGCGCTGGCCAGGTACAGCCAGGCCAGCGCATCGGCCAGCCGCCCCGACAGTTTTTCGCGCCGCTTGAGCGAGCCGCCGAGTGTGCCCATGGCGGTGTCGGACAGGATCGTGAAGGCGGCGGCAAACCGTGACAGGTGCTGGAAATAGCGGTGGGTGTCGTGGGTGGCCGGCGCCGCGGCCAGGCGCGAGCCGGTCCAGGCCAGCAGCTTGGCGCGCACGAGGCGCGTGCAGAACAGGTTGAGGTGGCCGAAGATCGCGCGGTCGAACGCGGCCAGATCGCGCTGCGCGACTGCGTCGATTTCCTTCTGCACGAACGGATGGCAGCGGATCGCGCCTTGCCCGTAGATCATCATGGTGCGGGTGAGGATGTTGGCGCCTTCGACCGTGATGCCGATCGGCACCGCATCCCAGGCGCGCGCCAGCGGATTGCGCGGACCGCGCTGGATCGCGCTGCCGGCGCGGATGTCCATCGCGTCACTGACCACCTGGCGCATGCACTCGGTGAGGTAGGCCTTGCAGATGTTGCCGGGCACGGCCGGCTTTTCGCCGGCGTCGAGTGCGCCGCAGGTCAGCGTGCGTGCGGCCGTCATGAGCCAGGTGAGGCCGGCGATGCGCGCGAGCGGTTCCTCGATGCCTTCGAAGCGGCCGATCGGCGTGTCGAACTGCTCGCGCACGGTGGCATAGGCGCCGCAGATGCGCGTGCACATCTGCGCGGCGCCGATCGACAGGGCCGGCAGCGAGATCGAGCGCCCGGCGGCCAACGATTCCATCAGCATGCGCCAGCCGTTGCCGATCTGCGCGCGACCGCCGATGACCGCCTCGTCGAGCGGCACGAACACGTCACGGCCGACGATCGGGCCGTTCATGAACGGCACGCCCATCGGGTCGTGGCGCAGGCCGATCTCGATGCCGGGCGTGGCGCGCGGGATCAGTGCGCAGGTGATGCCGCGGTCCTCGACCTCGCCGATGAGCCGGTTGGGATCCTTGAGCCGGAAGGCGAGGCCGATCAGGGTCGCCACCGGTGCCAGCGTGATGTAGCGCTTCTTCCAGTTCAGACGCAGGCCAATGACCTCCACGCCATCGACGATGCGCTTCTCGACGATGCCTTCCGATTGGGTGGCGGCCGCGTCGGAGCCGGCCTCCGGCCCGGTCAGCGCGAAGCAGGGGATCTCCTCGCCGCGCGCGAGGCGCTCGAGATGGCGCCGCTTCTGTTCCTCGCTGCCGTAGTGCAGCAGCAGTTCGCCGGGGCCGAGCGAGTTGGGCACCATGATCGTGACCGCGGCCGTGATCGAGCGGGTCGCGATGCGCGTGACCACGCGCGAGTGGCCGATCGCCGAAAAGCCCAGGCCGCCGTGCTCCTTCGGGATGATCATGCCGAGGAAGCGCTGCTCCTTGATGTATTGCCAGATCTCCGGCGGCAGGTCGCGCTGCTGGTACACCGCCCAGTCGTCCAGACGCCGGCACAGTTCGTCGACCGGGCCATCGATGAACGCCTGCTCCTCGGCGCTGAGCGGTGCCGGCGCGAACGCGAGCAGCTTGTCCCAGTCGGGCATGCCGCCGAACAGGTCGCCGTCCCACCACACGGTGCCGGCCTCGAGCGCGATGCGCTCGGTGGCGCCCAGTCGTGGCAGCACCCGTGCGAACACCGGCAACACCCAGCGCGACACGAGCTGGCGCCGCAGCGGCGGCACGCCGGCCACCAGCGCGAGCAGCGCGAGCACGGCGCAGCTGGCCGCGAACAGGTGCGGATGCTCGACGCCGGCGAGGCGCCAGCCAAGCAGCCATACGCCGGCCGCCACCAGCCAGGCGAGAAAGCCAAGACCGCGGAAGGCGAGCGCGGCGAACGCGAGCACGGCAAGGATGAGGGCGATCCACAACATGGCGGTTCCTCGTGGTCCGATGCGCTCGATTATGCGACGGCGCAGCTGTCGCGCGGCTGCACGACGTGGGCGCGGCGCCGCATCTTGTCTAGAATCGGCCGATGAAGAACAAGTCCGAGATCGTCAGCAACTGGCTGCCGCGCTACACCGGAGTGGCGGTCGAGTCGTTCGGGCAGCACGTGCTGCTCACCAATTTCGGCCATTACGTCGACGTGTTCGCGCAGTGGCACGGTGTCGAAGTGCAGGGCCGCGACCGGCCGATGCCCAACGCCACCGCCGATGGCATCAGCATGATCAACTTCGGCATGGGCAGTCCCAACGCCGCCACCGTGATGGACCTGCTGTCGGCGATCGCGCCGCGCGCGGTGCTGTTCCTCGGCAAGTGCGGCGGCCTGAAGAAGAAAAATGGGCTCGGCGACCTGATCCTGCCGATCGCGGCGATCCGCGGCGAGGGTACCTCCAACGACTACCTGTTGCCGGAAGTGCCGGCGCTGCCCGCGTTCCAGCTGCAGCGCGCGGTGTCGACGATGATCCGCGATCTCGGTCACGATTACTGGACCGGCACCGTGTACACCACCAACCGGCGCGTGTGGGAGCACGACGTCGCCTTCAAGGACTACCTGCGCAAGACGCGCTGCATGGCCATCGACATGGAAACCGCGACGATCTTCGCCGCCGGCTTCGCCAACCGCATCCCCAGCGGCGCGCTGCTGCTGGTGTCGGACCAGCCGATGATTCCCGAGGGCGTCAAGACCGAAGCGAGCGATCGCGTGATCACGTCCAGTTTCGTCGATGCCCACATCCGCATCGGCATCGAGGCGCTCAAGCTGGTGCGGCGCAACGGGCGCAGCGTCAAGCATCTGCGCTTCGAGAACGGCGACGAATTCTAGCGGCGCGCTGCTCCGGCAGCGGCTTGATCAACGCGTTGCTGGCGCGGCGCTCAGCCCGCGCCGGGGTTGCGGCGGTGCGCGTGGATCGACAGCAGCACGCCGAAGCCGGCCAGCAGCGACACCGCCGAGGTGCCGCCGTAGCTCACCAGCGGCAGCGGCACGCCGACCACGGGCAGGATGCCCGTCACCATGCCGCCGTTGACCATCACGTAGACGAACAGCGCCATGCTGATCGCGCCGGCGAGCAGGCGCGCGTAGGTGTCGCGCGCATTGGCCGCGATCCACAGGCAACGCGCGATGATGAACAGGTACAGCGCCAGCAGCATCAGCACGCCGATCAACCCCCACTCTTCGGCGAACACCGAGAAGATGAAGTCGGTGGTGTGCTCGGGCAGGAATTCCAGCCGCGACTGCGTGCCATGGTGCCAGCCCTTGCCCCACACGCCACCCGAGCCGACCGCGATCTGCGACTGGATGATGTGCCAGCCATTGCCGAGCGGGTCGGCTTCGGGATCGAGCAGGGTCAGCACGCGGTTCTTCTGGTAGTCGTGCATGAAGTAGCGCCAGTGCAGCGGGATGGCGGCGGCGACGACCGCCACCACGACGCCGATGCGCCACCAGGCCACACCCGACAGGAAGATGCCGAACGCGCCGCTCGCTGCGATCAGCAGTGCGGTGCCGAGGTCGGGCTGTTCGGCGACCAGTACGACCGGGATCGCGATCAGCGCGCCGGCGATGCCGAGCGTGCTCCAGCCTGGCGGCAACGGGCGCAGGTTGAGGTACCAGGCGATCATCATCGGCATCGTCAGCTTGAGCAGTTCCGAGGGCTGGAAGCGCAGGATTTTCAGGTCCAACCAGCGATGCGCGCCGCGCCCCTCGCCGAGCACCATGACCACCAGCAGCAGCAGCACGCTGCCCGTGTACAGCCATGGCGTCCAGTTGCGCAGCGTCGATGGCGGGATGCGCGCGATCACCACCATCACGCCGAGGCCGAGCACGAAGCGCAGTGTCTGCGCCAGCATCTGGCCGCGGTCGAGGTCGCTGGCGCTGTAGAGCGTGCCGAGGCCGACGCCCATGAGCAGCAGCAGTGCGCCGAGCAGCGGCAGATCCAGGCGCGGCCTGCGCCACAGGCTGCCGAGGTGGTCACGCAGTTGCGCGAGCAGCGCGGCGTTCATGGGCCGCCTCCATCGGATGTGGCCAGCGTCTCGCGCTGGCGCTGCTGGTCGCCCGGCAGCCATGTGTCGAGGATCCGCCGTGCGATCGGCGCCGCATCGCTGGCGCCGCTGCGGCCGGCCTCGAGCGCGACGATGACCGCGATGCGCGCATCGTCGGCCGGGGTGAAACACTCGAACAGGACCTGGTGGCGTTCGATCGGACTGGCACTGATGCTGGTCCAGCTTTCGTCGGTGCGCGAGTAACGCTCGGCCGTGCCGGTCTTGCCGGCGATCGGATAGGGGAAGTCGCCGCCCACCGCGCGCGCGGTGCCGGCCTGCACGACCTCGATCATGCCGCGCTGCACGGCCTGCCAGTTGGCCGCGCGGTCGATCACGCTGGCCTGGTCGGGGGCCAGCGGCAGCACCTGCGGCCGGTCGTCGCTGGCCGCCTGCACCGCGCGCAGCAGGTGCGGCGTATGCGGCACGCCACGCGCGGCCAGCGTCGCCACGGCGTTGCCCAGTTGCAGCGGCGTCACGATCCAGTAGCCCTGGCCGATGCCGGCGATCACCGTTTCCCCTGGATACCAGGCCTGGTTGAATCGCGCGCGCTTCCACTCGCGCGAGGGCAGCACGCCGCTGCCCTCGCCGACGAGGTCGATGCCGGTGGTCTGGCCGAAGCCGAAGCGGCTCAGGTAACTGCTGAAGCGATCGATGCCCATGTCGAGCGACACCGAGTAGAAATAGGTATTGACCGAGCGCGCGATCGCCTGCACGAGGTCGACGCGGCCGAAGCCGCCGCGCACGTCGTCGCGGTAGGCGCGCGACTGCCCGGGGATGAAGAACTCGCCGGTCGACAGCACCGTGTCCTCGGGCCGGCGCAGCCCCAGTTCGAGTCCGGCCAGCCCGACGAACGGCTTGATCGTCGAGCCCGGCGTGTAGGTGCCGCGCAGCAGGCGGTTGAGCAGCGGCTTGCCATCGTTGTCGAGCAGGGCCTTGTAGTCGGCACCGGAGATGCCGTTGACGAACAGGTTGGGATCGAAGCTCGGCACGCTGACCATGGCCAGCACTTCGCCATTGCGTGGGTCGAGCGCCACCGCGGCACCGGCGCGACCGGCGAAGGCGGCCTCGGCTGCTTCCTGCAGGCGGGCGTCGATCGACAGGTACAGGTTGTCGCCCGGCACCGGTGCGACGCGGTCGGGCAGCACGCGCAAGGGCCGGTGGTCGGCATTGACCTCGACTTTTTCGTAACCGACGCGGCCGTGCAGGCGCGGTTCGTAGTAGCGCTCGATGCCGGTCTTGCCGACGTGGGTGGTGCCGGCGTATTCGCCCGCGTCGAGGCGGTTGAGATCGTTCTCGTCGATGCGACCGACATAGCCGACGGTGTGCGCGAACTCGGCGCCGAGTGGGTAGGCGCGGGTCAGGTAGGGCACCACTTCGACGCCCGGGAAGGCCCAGCGGGCGACCGAAAAGCGCGCGATCTCCTCCTCCGACAGCTTGAGCCGCAGCGGCACGCCCTCGTAGGACCGCTTGCGCTTGCGCAGCGTGTTGTAGCGCGTGATGTCGTCGTCGCTGATCGGCAGGAATTCGCCGAGCCGGCGCACGGTGTCCTGCACGTCGCCGGCCTGCTCGGCCGTCACCTCGAGCCGGAACGCGGCCACGTTCTCGGCCAGCAGCACGCCGTTGCGGTCGTAGATGAGGCCACGCGCCGGTGCCAGGGGCCGGGTGAGGATGCGGTTGGCGTCCGAGCGCGCGCTCAGCCGCGCATGCTCGTCCACCTGCAGGAACGAGAAGCGCAGGCCGAGTCCGGCCAGGCACAGCGCGATCAGGGCGAAGCCGGCCAGCGCGCGGCGCCGGAACATGGCCGCTTCCACGCGCGCCTCGCCGATCGGCTTGGGCGCGCCGCCACGTCGGCCGCGCAGACGCAGGCGCCGCATGTCAGTCGGCACTGCGCTGGCGCAGGCGCAGGCGGTCGAGCGCCACGAACAGCAGCGGCCAGGCCAGCGTGCCGGTCAATGGCGCGATCCAGAACGCGGGCGGCGGCATCGGCTCGCCGGCGAAGCCGCGGATCATCAGCGTGACCACGCGGTCGTTGAGCAGCAGCGCCAGCACCGCCAGTGCCTGCTGACCCAGCGGGAAGAAGCGCAGTCGCGCGCGGAAGCGCAGCACGATGAAGGCGAGCACGAGCAGACGCATGGCCTGCTCGCCGAGCAACTGGCCGACCAGGATGTCGGCGCACAGGCCGAGCGCGAAGGCGCGCCCCAGGCCCATGCGCTCGGGCGTTTCCATCGCCCAGTACACGACGAGGAGGCCGATCCAATACGGCTTGAACGGCTCGGCCAGCGGCGGCAACGGCATCAGTTGCAGCGCGAACGCCGCGAGCATGGTGGCGGTGACGAGCCACGCTTGCAGGCGCAGGCGGCTCATGGCCCCTCCGCGGTGGCTGCCGCCGGCGCGGCCGCCGGTGCCGCGGCACCGCCGAGCGTGGCCGGCGGTCCGTAGGGCTGGGGCTGATCCTGCAGCAGCAGCACTTCGCCGCTGCGATCGAGCGCGGCGCTCGGGCGTGCCGTTGCGGTGGTGAACAGACCATTGGCGTCGATGCCGACCGTAGCGACGATGCCGACCGGAAATCCGGCCGGAAAACGCCCGCCCAGCCCCGAGGTGATGAGCCGGTCGCCTTCCTTGATGTCGGCGCTGCGCGGGATGTCGCGCAGCTCCAGGCGATCGGTGGCGCCGCTGCCATAGGCGATCGCGCGCAGGCCGGTGCGCTCGACCACGACCGGAATGGCATGGGTCGGATCGGTGATCAGCATCGCCACCGAGGTGGCCGGCAGCACTTCGACGAGCTGGCCCATGATGCCGCGCGCGTCGATGATCGGCTGGCCCACGCGCGCGCCCTGGTCGGCGCCCACGTCGAGCACCACGCGATGGCGGAACGGATCGAGATCGACGTCGATCAGATGGGCGAACTGCACCGCCAGACCGAGGTCGTGCTGCGCATCGAGCAGGGCCTTGAGGCGTTCGTTCTGCGCCAGCAGTGCATCGAGCCGGTTGAGGCGTGCCTGCGCCAGCAGCAACTGCTCGCGCAGGCTGCGGTTTTCGTCGGCGAGCTGGTTCTGGCTGACCACGGCGTCGCGCGTCGCGCGCGCCACCTGCGCCGGCAGGCCGGCAAGCCGGTAGGTCGGCTCGATCACCACGTTTGCGGCGCGGCGCAGTCGTTGCAGGTAGTCGGCACGATGATCCAGCACCATCAGCGTGATCGCGCCGGCGAGGTACAGGATCAGGCGCAGCGTGCTCGCGCCGCCCTCGGCGAACAGGCTGGCGGCATTGTCACGGGCTATGGCCATCGACGGCGGCGAGCGGCAAGCGGCAACTGGCGAATGCAATGCGCGGGCGCGGGTTGGGTCATCGCATCGCCAACGCGCCGCACCGGCATCACTCGGAGGCGAAGAAGTCGCCGCCGTGCTGGTCGACGAGCTCCAGCGCACGTCCGCCGCCACGCGCGACGCAGGTGAGCGGGTCGTCGGCGACATGCACGTGCAGGCCGGTCTCCTTGGAGATCAGGCGATCGAGGTCGCGCAGCAGCGCGCCGCCGCCGGTGAGCACGATG
Source organism: Dokdonella sp. (assembly GCF_019634845.1). Classification (GTDB taxonomy): domain Bacteria; phylum Pseudomonadota; class Gammaproteobacteria; order Xanthomonadales; family Rhodanobacteraceae; genus Dokdonella_A. Next base: position 48,597 of record NZ_JAHCAQ010000007.1, on the reverse strand, counting down.
CCGCGCTCGGCCACGTCCGAGCACAGCTCGGGCGGCGTCTGCTCGAGCGCGCTGCGCACGGCGCTGACGATGCCCGACAGTGGCTCGTGCAGCGCCTCGAGGATCTCGTTGGAGTTGACCGTGAACATGCGCGGGATGCCTTCGGCCAGGTTGCGGCCCGACACTTCGATCTCGCGCACTTCCGACTGCGGGAACGCGCAGCCGACCTCGAGCTTGATCTTCTCGGCGGTCGACTCCCCGATCAGCGTGCCGTGGTTGCGGCGCACGTAGTTGATGATCGCCTCGTCGAAACGGTCGCCGCCGATGCGCACCGACTGCGAATAGACCACGCCGTTGAGCGAGATCACGGCGACCTCGGAGGTGCCGCCGCCGATGTCGAGCACCATCGAGCCGCGCGCCTCGTGGACCGGAATGCCGGCGCCGATCGCGGCCGCCATCGGCTCTTCGATCAGGTACACGTCACGCGCGCCGGCGCTCTCGGCCGATTCCTTGATCGCGCGGCGCTCGACCTGGGTCGAGCCGCAGGGCACGCACACCAGCACGCGCGGACTGGGCCGGAACATGCGTGCGCGGTGCACCTTCTTGATGAACTGCTTGAGCATCTCCTCGGTCATCGTGAAGTCGGCGATCACGCCGTCCTTCATCGGCCGGATGGTGACGATGTTGCCCGGCGTGCGACCGAGCATGCGCTTGGCGTCGGCGCCGACCGCGGCCACCGAACGCGGGCCGCCGGGGCCACGATCCTGGCGGATCGCCACCACCGAGGGCTCGTTGAGCACGATGCCCTGGCCGCGCACGTAGATCAGCGTGTTGGCGGTGCCGAGATCGATCGACAGATCGTTGGAGAAAAGTCCGCGGAGACCTTTGAACATGGCGCGGCGCAAGCCTTTGAGGACACAGGGGAAAAGCGCGCCAGTCTAGCGACTGGTGCGCGGTCGGGCAAGGAAATCGAGGTTAAGAAAGCCTTATTTCGCGCGGCGCCGCCGGCGTTTGCGGCCAGCGCGCCGGAGCCATCGCACGCGGTGTCGTCGGCACGGCGGCGCTGGTCCGGCGTTGCCGCCGGCGCGACCTGCACTGCGAGCGCGGTCCGCTGGGGCGTTGCACGTGGCGGCTTCGGTCGCGCCCGCGTCTCGGTTAAGCTTGGCGGTTTGGGCGCCCGCGTGCGGGCGCGTCCCGCTCCTGCGCCGGAAGGTCTCGATGTCTGCACTGATTTGCGGTTCGCTTGCCTACGACACGATCATGGTCTTCCAGGACCAGTTCAAGAAGCACATCCTGCCCGACCAGGTGCACATCCTGAACGTGTCGTTCCTGGTGCCGGCCATGCGGCGCGAGTTCGGCGGTTGCGCCGGCAACATCGCCTACAACCTCAAGCTGCTGGGCGAGGATCCGATCCCGATGGCAACCGTCGGCCAGGACTTCGCGCCCTATCGCGCCCATTTCGAGCAGTGCGGCATCCGCCTCGATCAGGTGCGCGTGTGCAACGACCAGTTCACCTCGCAGTGTTTCATCACCACCGACCTCGACAACAACCAGATCACGGCCTTCCATCCGGGCGCGATGTCGCGCTCGCATGAGAACCGCGTGCGCGACGTGGCGGGCGTGAGTTTCGGCATCGTCGCCCCCGACAGCCGCGAAGCCATGCTGCAGCATGTCGACGGGTTTGCCGAACTCGGGGTGCCGTTCATCTTCGATCCCGGCCAGGCGATGCCGCTGTTCGACGGCGCCGAATTCCGCGCCATGATCGCCAAGTCCACCTACGTGATCGTCAACGACTACGAGTCGCAGTTGCTGCAGGCGCGTACCGGCTGGGACGCGCGCGAGATCGCCTCGCGCGTGAGCGCCTACATCATCACCCACGGTCCGCGCGGCTCGGTCATCCATCTGCGCGACGGCAGCACGCACGAGATCCCGCCGGCCCAGGAACAGCGCGTGGTCGATCCGACCGGTTGCGGTGACGCCTATCGCGCCGGCCTCATCTACGGCCTCATGCATGGCCATGACCTGCCCACCAGCGGCCGCATGGCATCGCTGATGGGCGCGCTCAAGGTCGAGCATCCGGGCACCCAGAACCAGCGCTTCGACTTCGCCCATTTCGCCGCGCAGTTCCAGCGCGAATTCGGCTACGCGCTGACGCGCTGAGCCACGCCAACCCCAGCGGAGACATCGATGTCCAAACCCTCACGCGCGCTCCATCTCGCTGTGCTGTTCATCCTCGTCGGCGCGATGTCGGCCTGCGGCGCCAAGGGACCGGCGGTCGAACTGCACGGCCAGCGCTTCACGGTCGAGATCGCCGACACCGAGGCCGCCCGCGAACATGGCCTCATGGACCGCACCCAGATGGACGCCAACCACGGCATGCTGTTCGTGTTCGACGACGATGCACCGCGCGCGTTCTGGATGAAGAACACGAAGATCCCGCTCGACATGCTGTTCTTCGACGCCGAACGCCGCCTCGTCAGCGTGCAGCACGACGTGCCACCGTGCACGGCCGATCCGTGCCCGGCCTATTCGAGCGGTGCACCGGCGCGTTACGTGCTCGAACTCAATGGTGGCCGTGCGCGGGCGCTGGGCGTGGTGGTGGGCGACGATCTCGCGATCCAGCGCTGAACCGGGTCCGCAGGCGGCTCGGTCACGCACTCGAACGCAAACGGCAGGCCGCAGCGATACGGTACCAGCGGCGTACCGGCCGCAGGACGGGTGCTGTCTTCCAGTGGGATGAATACGTGCATGGCATGGCTCCGGTGGGACAGGCCCATTGGAGCGCCGGCGGCTGTCCGCGCGCGGTCACCGTGCTGACGCGCAGCGACGCCGAGGTGGCCGATTGCGGGCGCGTGCGCCGGAGTCAGTCCTGCAGCAGTTCGAAGTCGTCCTTGGTCACGCCGCAATCGGGGCAGGTCCAGGTGTCGGGCACATCTTCCCAGCGCGTCCCCGGCGCGATGCCGTCGGCCGGCCAACCCTCGGCCTCGTGATAGACGTAGCCGCAGGCAATGCAGATGTAGCTGCGCAACGGCGTCTGGACGGGTGCGGCGGCGGGGGTGCTGGACATGGATGGCACATCGACGGGCAGGGCAGGCGCGCATTGTCGCAGTGCCGCCGACACGCGCCAAGCGCGGTGCGTGGCGCTGCCATCGCCGGATCAGTCGCCCGCGCCGTTGCAGGCGCCGCCGAACAGCCGATCGTTGCAGGCCACGGCGGCGCGCAGGCAGCCGCCGCGACGGCTGGCGCACAGCGGCCGCGCGTGGCGCGTGCGGGGCAGATCGCAGCCGACCACGCCCGCTGCGGTGGTCTGGATCACGCGCTCGCGTTCGCCACCGACATCACCGATCGCGGCTGCGGCAGCGGCGAAATGGGGGGCGGCGCTCGCTGCCGCAGTGGGCATCGCCGCGCAGGTCGGTCGCGTGGTCGACATGCATGCCGACCTCGGCCCGGGTCTTGCGTGCACGGTCGTCGCTGCTGGAGCCGCACATCGGCTGGGCGCGCCGTTGCAGGCCATTGCGGTCGAACGTGGTCACGCAATGGGTGTCGGTGGGCGCGCCGTCGTGGTCGAGGTCGCCGACCGCGATGCCCGGCCATGCCCGCGCGCCGCCTGCGGCGCGCCAGCGCAGCGAACCATCGATGCCGGCGAGCGCGTCGAGGCCGCAGGGGCCGGCCAGCACCTCGCGGCGGCCCGTCGCCATCGAGGTCGAGCGCAGCCGGCGAGCCGTATCGGCCCGCCTGGCACCACGAAGCGAAGCAGCCGCCCCAGGCCCACTTGAGCGCGGGCGCGGGCACCGCGGCATGTGCGCCAGCGCTGGCCACGGCCCATGCGCAGATCCACCCGCGCAGGCGCATCGGCCTGTCCCGAAGTCGGGCGCGGCGACACGGGCGGTGCCATCGCGTGCCGCAGCATCGGCGCGCGTCGCGCCTTCGCCACCGGGTGGCGCGGCAGGCGTGTACCATGCGGGTTTTGCCGCCGCCGCGCTGCGCGGGTCCGGCGACCACCCACATGGACCTCCCATGAGCAGCAATCACGACCTGTTCCAGCGTGCGCTCGCGCACATTCCCGGCGGCGTCAACTCGCCGGTCCGCGCCTTCAAGTCGGTTGGCGGCGAGCCGTTCTTCACCACGCGCGCCGACGGTCCGTATCTCTACGATGCCGACGGGCGACAGTACGTCGACTACGTCGGTTCGTGGGGACCGATGATCGTCGGCCACAACCACCCGCAGGTGCGCGCCGCGGTCCAGCATGCGGTCGAGCGCGGCCTGTCGTTCGGCACGCCCTGTCCGGCCGAGGTCACGATGGCCGAGACGATCGCACGGCTGGTGCCCTCGGTCGAGGTCGTGCGCATGGTCAACTCGGGTACCGAGGCGACGATGTCGGCGATCCGCCTCGCGCGCGGCGTGACCGGACGCGACAAGATCGTCAAGTTCGAGGGCTGCTACCACGGTCACGCCGACAGCTTCCTCGTCAAGGCTGGCTCGGGCGCGCTGACCTTCGGCGTGCCGACCTCGCCGGGCGTGCCCAAGGCACTGGCCGACCTCACGCTGACCTTGCCCTACAACGACCTTGCCGCCACGCAGGCGTTGTTCGACGAGTGCGGCGAGGAGATCGCCGCGCTCATCGTCGAGCCGGTCGCCGGCAACATGAACTGCATCCCGCCCGTGCCCGGCTTCCTCGAAGGTCTGCGCGAGCTGTGCACGCGCCATGGTGCGCTGTTGATCTTCGATGAGGTGATGACCGGTTTTCGCGTCGCGCTCGGCGGCGCGCAGGCGCTGTACGGCATCACGCCCGACCTCACCACCTTCGGCAAGATCATCGGCGGCGGCATGCCGGTCGGCGCCTATGGCGGGCGGCGCGAAATCATGGCGCAGATCGCGCCTGCCGGCCCGGTCTACCAGGCCGGCACGCTGAGCGGCAATCCGCTCGCGATGGCGGCCGGACTGGCGATGCTCGAACTGGTGCAGACGCCCGGTTTCCATGCCGAGCTCGACCGCCGCACGCGCCTGCTCACCGACTCGTTGCAGGCGGTGGCCGACGACGCGGGCGTGCCGTTCAGCGTCAACCGCGTCTGCGGCATGTTCGGCCTGTTCTTCACCTCGCAAAAGGTCGAAACCTACGCACAGGCGATCGCCTGCGACACGGCGATGTTCAATCGCTTCTTCCACGGCATGCTCAGGCGCGGCGTCTACCTTGCGCCGAGCGCGTTCGAGGCCGGTTTCGTGTCGATCGCGCATGGCGAGGAAATCATCGCCCAGACCACCCAAGCCGCGCGCGAGGCGCTGCGCGAAGCGCTGGCAGGTTGATGTCGCGTCCGCTGAGCCAGGGACGCGAGCGCGACGTGTGGGTGGTGCCGGCCCGCGAGCAGGGCTGGCGCAAGCGCGCCTTCGACATCGTGTTCGGCATCGACACGCCGGCCGGCCGCGCGTTCGATGCGGCGCTCATCGTCGCGATCGTCACCAGCGTGGTCGTCACGATGCTCGACAGCGTCGCCAGCGTGCACGCGTATTGCGGTGGCGTGCTGCAGATTGCCGAGTGGGCCTTCACGGCGCTGTTCGCGGCCGAGTACGTGCTGCGCCTCGTGATCCTGCGCCGGCCGCTGCGCTATGCACGCAGCTTCTTCGGAATCGTCGACCTGCTTGCGGTGTTGCCCGCGCTGGTGAGCCTCGTGCTCACCGGCACCGAGCAGCTCATCGGCATCCGCGCGCTGCGCATCCTGCGCGTGTTCCGCGTGCTCAAGCTCGCGCGCTACGTCGGTGCGGCCGAGCAGATGCGTGTCGCGCTGCTGCGCAGCCGGCGCAAGATCTTCGTGTTCGTGACCACGATGCTGATCCTGATCTCGGTGTTCGGCGCGATCATGTATCTCGTCGAGGGGCCCACGCACGGTTTCACCAGCATCCCGCGCGCGATGTACTGGGCAGCGGTCACGATGGCCACGGTCGGCTTTGGCGACCTCACGCCGAGCACCGCGCTGGGCCAGTTCATCACCACCGTCATGATCCTCATCGGCTACGGCATCATCGCGGTGCCGACTGGCATCTATGCCGCCGAACTCACCAGCGCGCTGAGTCACGCCCGCCTGCAGCGGCATTGCGCCGCCTGCGGCACGCGCGGCCACGACGAGCAGGCGCGTTACTGTCACCACTGCGGCGCGCAGCTCGCGGCCGCGACGGGGGATTCGTCGCGGTGAGGCGCTCGCGCGGGCCGCGTGTCAATCGAGGAACAGATCGCGCAGCGGTGGTTGCGCCGGGTCGAGCGCGTAGCGGCTGAAGTCGCTGACACCGGCTTCGCGCAGCACGTCCTCGTCGAGGAAGAAGCGGCCGCTGGCGCTGCCGGCGGGACGCACGAGGATCGCGTGGGCGGCGTCGGCGACGATTTCAGGCCGGCGGCAGCGCTCGCGCGCGACGCCTGCGATCATGTTGAGCGCATCGGTGGCGATGATCGTGTGTGGCCACAGCGCGTTGATCGCGACGCCGTTGGCGGCGAACTCGGCGGCCAGGCCGAGCGTGACCAGGCTCATGCCCATCTTGGCCAGCGTGTAGCCCGTGTGCGGCGCCCACCATTTGGGATCGAGCGATGGCGGCGGCGCCAGCGTGAGGATGTGCGGGTTGGCGGCCTTGAGCAGATGCGGCAGGCAGACCTGCGCGCACAGGAAACTGCCGCGCGCGTTGACCTGCTGCATGAGGTCGAAGCGCTTCATCGGCGTTGCGAGCGTGCCGGCCAGCCAGATCGCGCTGGCGTTGTTGACGAGGATGTCCAATCCGCCGAAACGCTCGACCGTGGCGGCAACGGCGGCCTGCACGGCCGCCTCGTCGCGGATGTCGCACTGCACGGCCAACGCCTTGCCGCCGGCGGCTTCGACCGCGGCGGCGGCGCTGTGGATCGTGCCCGGGAGCTTGGGGTTGGGTACCGTGCTCTTGGCCGCGATCACGATGTTGGCGCCATCGCGCGCGGCGCGCAGCGCGATCGCAAGGCCAATGCCGCGCGATGCGCCAGTGATGAACAGGGTCTTGCCGGCCAGGGTGTCCATGATGCTGCCTCGGATGGGAACAAGGGTGGGCGCCACGCAGGTGCAGGCGATCGCTCCGCCACCACCTGCGACCGCTGGGTGCATCGCAGCAGCGATCGCCCGCGGTTCGCTGCTGCGCGATTGGATACGGTACCTGAAGCTTTGCACATAGGTCTATTGAATATGTAACGGAGCAACTCGATAGTCACGGGTGCCGCCATTCGACGGCGTACAGGGAGTTCATGATGAAGATGCTCACGTTGGCCTGCGCCGTTGCGCTGGGCCTTTCCCTTTCGGCTGCGGCGCCGCTGGCGCAAGCACAGGACACCCACTCCACCACCGCCGCGGCGAGCGCTGCCGCGACCGTGGCCGCACCCAAGCTGCACGCCGCCATGCGCGCGCTGTGGCGCGGTCACATCGACAACACGCGAGCCTATGCGTTGGCGGTCAAGGCCGGTGACAAGGCGGCCGAGGCCAAGGCGGCCGATGCGACCGTCGCCAATGCCAAGGAGATCGCCAATGCGGTCGCCGGCTTCTATGGCGAAGCGGCCGGCAAGGGTATGCTTGAATTGCTGGCCGGACATTGGAGCGGCGTCAAGGCCATGACCGATGCCGCGAAGGCTGGCGCCACGGCTGCACACGACAAGGCCATGCAGGATCTGACCGCCAACGCCGACGCGATCGCCAAGTTTCTGGCCGGCGCCAATCCCAACCTCACCGAGGAAGGCGTGCGCGGCCTCATGATCATGCACATCGGCGACCACGAGGCGCAGATCAGCCAGATCATGAGGGGCGACGCCAAGGGCGAAGCAACCACCTGGACCCACATGCAGGCGCACATGAACACGTTGGCCGACGCCTTGTCCGACGCCATCGCCAAGCAGTTTCCGGCCAAGGCCGAATGAACCAGGTCAGCGCCCTGCGCCAGCTCGGCAGCACGCAGCAGAAGCTGCTGCGCGGCCTGCTCGCAGCGCCGCAGGGCCTGACCGTCGACGACCTGTGTGATGCGCTCGGCATCACCCACAACGCGGTCAGGCAGCACCTGACCGCGCTGATTTTTGCGGGCTTCATTGGCCGCGGCGCGCCCAGGCCCAGCGGCGGCCGGCCGCAGCTGCGCTATGTGCTCACGCCGGCCGGACGCGAGCTGTTCGCGCGCAACTACGGTCTCATCGCCACCGGCATCATCGAAAGCCTGTACCAGAGCGCGGGCAAGGATGCGGTGCAGGAGGTCCTGGCGCGGCTCGGTCGCGAACTCGGCACCCGCGCAGCCAGCCACATCAACACCGGTTCGCACGACGAGGTGGCGGCATCGCTGGCCGATCAGCTCGATGCGCTCGGCTACGAAGCCTCGACCACACGCCACGATGGCGAGACCCAGGTCGAAGCCTACAACTGCGTGTTCCACGACGTGGCCAGGGCCCATCCCGACGTGTGCCAATTCGACCTGGCCTTCATGCAAACCGCGACCGGGCGCCCGATCGAGCACGTGGAGTGCCTGCTCCACGGCGGCAAGTCGTGCCGTTTCCGCATCGGCGCGGCGAAGGTCGATCCCGGCGAAGCCGGTTCCTGAGCGCGTCGGCGGCGCCGTCACGCCGCCGTGCGCAGCGCCGCGTCGAGCCGTTGCAGACCTTCGGCCAGTTCGGCGTCGCTGATCGTCAGCGGCGGCAACAGGCGCAGCACATCGGGACCGGCCTGCAGCAGCAGCACGCCGTGCGCGGCGGCGCGGTCGAGAATCTCGCCGGCACGGCCGCGCCAGGCCTCGCCGAGCACGGCGCCGAGCATGAGCCCACGACCACGCAGCTGCGTGAACAGGCCACGACCGCCATCGATCCTCGCCAGTCCCTCGCGCAGTGCCTGCGCCTGCCGCTCGACATTGGCGGCAACGGCCGGTTGCGCGAGCTTGCGCAGCGCCACGCGCGCGACGGCGGCGCCGAGTGGATTGCCGCCGAACGTCGTGCCGTGCGCGCCGACCTGCATGACCTCGGCGACCCGCGGCCCGGCCAGCAGCGCGCCGAGCGGAAAGCCGCAGCCGAGCGCCTTGGCGAGCGTCATGATGTCGGGGACCACCTCGTCCTGGGTGTGCGCGAACAGCGTGCCCGTGCGCATCATGCCGCACTGGATCTCGTCGACCACGAGCAGGGCGCCGTGCGCATCGCACAGCGCGCGCACCGCGCGCAGGAAGCCCGGCGCCGCCGGCAGTACACCGCCTTCGCCCTGCACGGGTTCGAGCATCACCGCGGCGATGTCGCGCGCGGCGAACGCCGCTTCGACCGCCGCGATGTCGTTGAAGGCGGCGTAACGGAAGCCCGCTGGCAGCGGCTCGTAGCCTTGCTGGTACTTGGGCTGCGCGGTGGCCGTCACTGCCGCCAGCGTGCGGCCGTGGAAGGAGCCATGAAAGCTCAGGATCGTGCGCCGCTCGGGTGGACGACCTTGCGCCGCCGCCCATTTGCGCACGAGTTTGATCGCCGCCTCGTTGGCTTCGGTGCCCGAGTTGCACAGGAATACGCGCTCGGCAAAGCCGGCCGCAGTGGCCAACTCCTGCGCCAGGCGCAGCGGCGGTTCGGTGTAGAACACGTTGCTGGCGTGCCAGAGCCGGGCGGCCTGTGTGGTGAGTGCCGCCAGCAGATCGGGGTCGCCATGGCCGAGGCTGGTGACGGCGATGCCGGCAGCGAGGTCGATGTAGTCGCGCCCGTCGTGATCCCACACGCGTGCGCCGGCGCCGCGTTCGAGCACGATCGCGCGCGGCTGGTAGACCGGCAGCCAGTAGCGCGCGCCGAGTGCGACGAGATCGGAAGTGTCCATGGGCAATCCTGCGCGAGGCGGTCGTGACGGGACGCTGGCCGGCGGATGCCCGCTCACCAGCTGCCGGTGTTGGGCATCGAGGCCCACGGCTCGCGCGGCGGCAGTGCCGCGCCGGCCTGCAACAACTCGATCGAGATGCGGTCGGGCGAGCGCACGAAGGCCATGTGGCCGTCGCGCGGCGGGCGGTTGATCGTCACGCCCATCGCCTGCAGGCGGGCGCAGCTCGCATAGATGTCGTCGACCGCGAACGCGAGATGGCCGAAGTTGCGTGCGCTGCCGTAGTCCTCGCTCGAACCCCAGTTGTGGGTCAGCTCGATTTCGGCCTCGGGCGAACCCGCGGCCGCCAGGAACACCAGCGTGAACTTGCCGGCTGCGTTGTCGACGCGGCGCGTCTCGCGCAGGCCCAGGCCATCGCAGAAGAAGCGCAGCGTGGCATCGAGATCATGCACGCGGATCATGGTGTGCAGGTAGCGCATGCGGGCAGGGCTCCGGCGCGGATGGGAGCGTCATTATCGCGCAAGCCGCCGAACCGGCTGCCGCCGGCGCGGCCAGGCCGGCGCGAGTGAGACGTGCGTCCCAACTTTGCGCTGTGCCTGGCCGCTGCGCTGCGCCGCAGCGTGCATCGTGCCCGGTGTGCTCCGTTAGCATCGAGGGTCGCTGCCGGCGGGAGAGGTCGGCAGCGACATCGGGTCATTCTGTTTCGGGGAGAAAATCATGCGAGTTCGTACCCTGTTGTCAGTGGGGGTGGTGGTGGCCTGCGCGTTGGCGGCGCCGGCTTTTGCACAAGGCGACGATGCGGCGCTGGCTGCGCGTCTGCAGGCCGAAGAAGTCCAACTGGTTGCCCAGCGCGCCGCCTATCCGGCCCTGTTCGCCGAGGCGCAGGCGCGCTATCGGCAGATTCCGGCGGGCATGCTCGAAGCGATCGCATGGTCGCAGACGCATTGGTCGCCGGCGCCGCCGACGCGCGCCGGCGACAATCACCACCACATGCCCACCGCATACGGTGTGATGGGCCTGTACGGTGGCGAGGGCTTTGCCGACCAGCTCGCCGACGCCGCGGCCCTGCTGGGGGTGCCGGCCAGCCGCATCGCCAGCGACGATCGCTACAACATCCTCGGTGCGGCGGCGCTGCTCGCACGCGAGATCGACGCCGCCGGCAAGCGCGACAGCGACGCCAACGTCGCCACGCTCGCGCCCGTGCTGGCGCGCTACGCGGGGTTCACGCCCGCCAAGGGCGGCGTGGTCGATGACTTCGCGCGCGACAGCTTTGCGTTCGACGTGCTGCTCACGCTCGATCGCGGCATCAACGAGAAGGGCGCGCTGGTGCCCGAGACGCCCGTGCACTGGGAGCAGGCATTCCCGATCCGCACGCTGGCGCTGATGCGGGCGCCGATGGTGCGCCTGGACGTGACCGGCGACCGCATCGAAGCGGCCGGCTATGCGATCGACCCGACCAGCGAGACGATCGTCGCAACCGGCGAGGGTGGGCGCAGCACGGCCGCCGGCATGGCGCCGCTGAGCACCGACTACGGTCCGGCGATCTGGAGCGCGGCCTCGAGCAGCAACTACAGCTCAGGTCGCAGCGCGGCGATCAGCGCGGTGACGATCCACACCACCCAGGGCAGCTATGCCGGCACGATCTCGTGGTTCAAGAATGCGAGCGCGCAGGTCAGCGCGCACTACGTGATCCGCAGCTCCGATGGCCAGGTCACGCAGATGGTGCGCAACGCCGACACCGCCTGGCACGTGCGCAGCCACAACAGCTACACGCTCGGCATCGAGCACGAGGGTTACATCAGCAACAGCTCCTGGTACACCACCGCGATGTACAACGCCTCGGCCGCGCTGGTGCGCAACTTCTGCGGCAAGTACAGCACGATCCCGTGCAGTTCGGCCTATCGCGGCGCCGCCAGCAGTGGCAGCGTGGTGCTGCCGGCCAGCGTCAAGATCAAGGGCCATCAGCACTACAGCGGCAACGACCACACCGATCCGGGCATCTACTGGAACTGGTCGCGCTACTACGACCTGCTCAATCCGGGCAGCAGCGGCACCACCAAGGTGCTCGATACGTTCGAAAGCAGCGTCGGGCACTTCACCACCTCGCCGAGCTACTCGGGCAGCACCACCGGCATCGCCGCCAGCTCGACCGCGCTGCGCGATTGCTCGATGTCCCGCAACGGCAACTGCTCGCTGCAGGTCAAGCTCGTCGACAACACCGCCACCACCGCGCCGTGGGCGGTGCGCCTGCTGTCGGGTGCGGGCACGCCTTCGTCCAACATCAAGCTCACGCGCGCCAATGGCCGCGTCGGATTCTGGGTCTATGCGGGCGGCAGCGGCATGTCCGCGGCGCTGGGCATGGATGACAGCGATGGCACCGAACGGTCGATCGCGCGCGCGATCCCGGCCAACAGCTGGACCTGGCTGGAGTGGAGCCTGACCGATGCCAGCCAGTGGGACGCATGGGTCGGCGGCAATGGCGCGATCACGGCCTCGACCGTCACGCTCGATGCCGTCTGGCTCTACCACGCCAACACCAGTTACAGCGTGTACGTCTACCTCGACGACGTGCAGGTCAAGAACTGAGCAGGCGCCGTGCGCTGGCCGTGGGCGATGTGCCTGCGGCCAGCGCGCTTCAGCCGTCCTGGAAGCGCGGCAGTTCTCGCGTGAGCCACGCCAGCCGCTCGAGCGGGTCGGTCAGTTGCAGCAGCTGCTGCTGCTCGCCGGGCGTGAACGGCAGCTGCTCGGCAAGGCGGAAGCCGACCCAGCTCGCATCGTCGTAGCAGCGGCGCGCGACGCGCGCCATTTCACCGCCGATGCGCTCGAGCAGGCGTTCGAGCAGCGTCGCGAGCAGACCGTATTCGGGCGGCACCGGCAGCGTCGGCTCGTCGGGCCACAGCCGCGCGTCGCCGAGCACGAGACCGTTGTCGCGCACTCGCGTCGCGCCGATGTGGAAACGTCCGCCGCCGCGCACGCGGATGCCGAGCAGGCCGTCAGGCAAGGTGTGGAAATCGACGATGCGCGCGAGCGTGCCGATCGCGGCCGGCACGGCGCCGGCACCGGCTTCGGTGCCGGCGAGGATCAGGCATACGCCGAACGCACGGTCCTGCCGCGCGCAGTCGCGCACGAGGTCCAGGTAGCGTGGCTCGAAGATGCGCAGGTCGAGGGTGCCGCCCGGGAACAGCACCGCCGCGAGCGGGAACAGCGGCAGTTCGACGCCGGTCACCGCCACCGCCCCGGCGCGAGTCGGGCCGGCGCGCCCGTCATGGCGCGGCAGCGCCCAGTTGTGCGGCAAAACGACGTGGCGCCGCCTCGAAACCGCCGTTGGACATGAACACGACGTGGTCACCCGCGTGCACCTGGGCGAGCAAGTCCGCGAGGAGCGCCTCGACGCTGGGCGCGCTGCGGCCACGGCCGCCGAGCGCCGCGATCACCGCGTCCGCGTCCCAGGCCAGCTCGGGCCGTTGCAGCAACACCACCGCATCGGCGTCGGCGAGCGAGGGGGCGAGGTCGACGGCGTGCGCGCCCATCCGCATCGAGTTGGAGCGTGGCTCCATCGCCACCAGGATGCGCGCCTCGCCGACCCGGGCGCGCAGGCCCGCGAGCGTGGTCGCGATCGCGGTGGGGTGATGGGCGAAGTCGTCGTAGACGTGGATGCCGCGCTGCTGCGCGATGAGTTCCATGCGGCGGGCAACGTTGCGGAAGCTGGCCAGCGCCGCGATCGCGGTGGCCGGAGCGACGCCCGCCGCATGCGCGGCCGCGATGGCGGCCAGCGCATTCATCACGTTGTGGCGTCCGCTCAGTGCCCAGCGCGCCTGGCCCAGGGCGCGGCCACGATGGCTGACCTCGAACGTGCTGCCATCGGCGGCACCGAGCCGCGCGCGCCAGTCACCGGCATCGATGCCGAAGCTCTCGACCGGCGTCCAGCAGCCTTGTGCCAGCACCTGCGCCAGCGCCTCGTCTTCGGCATTGACGATGAGCCGGCCATTGCGCGGCACGATGCGCACGAGATGGTGGAACTGGCGCTGGATCGCGGCGAGGTCGGGGAAGATGTCGGCGTGGTCGTATTCGAGGTTGTTGAGGATCGCGATCTGCGGGTGGTAGTGCAGGAACTTGCTGCGCTTGTCGAAGAACGCGGTGTCGTATTCGTCGGCTTCGATCACGAAGTCGCCGCCGTCGGCGCCACCCAGGCGCGCCGATACCCCGAAGTTGGCCGGCACGCCGCCGACGAGGAAGCCCGGCGCGCGGCCGGCGGCGTCGAGGATCCAGGCCAGCAGCGAGGTGGTCGTGGTCTTGCCATGGGTGCCGGCCACGGCCAGCACGCGGCGCTGCGTCAGCAGGCTCTCGCCGAGCCACTGCGGGCCCGAGACGTAGGGCAGGCGCTCGTCGAGCAGGTATTCGACGGCCGGGTTGCCGCGCGACAGCGCGTTGCCGACGACGACGCGGTCGGGCGCCGGCAGCAGATGCTCCGCGCGATAGCCCTGACGCAAGCTGATGCCGAGCTGTTCGAGCTGGGTCGACATCGGCGGATAGACGTTCGCATCACTGCCTTCGACCGTATGGCCGAGCTCGCGCGCGAGCGCGGCGATGCCGCCCATGAAGGTGCCGCAGATGCCGAGGATGTGCAGTCGCATGCAGGAACCGGGGAAATGGGATGGGCGCGATGATGGCACGCGCGGCGCCGGTCGACACCCGCCGCAGGCGCGGCGCGGTGCTCAGCGTGCGCCGAACACGGCCTGCTCCAGCGCCCACCAGGCCACGATCCAGATGATGACGAGGGTCAGGGCAAAGCCCGCGCTCAGGTCGACGGCATGGCGCACGATGTGCGCGGTGACCGCGACCTGCCACAGGAAGATCGCGAACAGCGACCAGGCCACCAGCGATTGCGTGGTGGTGAGCGCGGCGGTGGTCGCGCCCGGTGGCACGCCGCCGAACCACAGCAGCGCGCCCTGCAGCAGCGTGAACACGATGCCGGTGGCGATGATTGCGGTGGCGGTCTGCACGAAACGGTTGCGATGGCTGCGCACGGCCAGCGCGACCCAGCACAGGCCGAGGATCACGAGCGAGGACAGCAGCGAACGCGCCAGTGCGCGATCGTCGCGGTCGAGCAGGTCGCCCACCGCAACGTCGAGTGCGGTGGCGGCCACGAACAGCACGCCCAGCAGCGCCGGCGACCAGGGCAGGTCCTGCGGCCCGCCACGCAGGCGGCACAGCGCCAGCACCTGTGCGGACAGGTCGGGCCGGCGCGGGGCGGGCTCGTTCATCGCGCGTGCCGCGTGCCGGCTCAGGCGGTGAGGGTCTGCGGCAGCGCGGCCAGCACGCGGCGCGAGATGTCCTCGAGTTCGCCAACGCCGTCGACGCAGCGCAGCTTGCCGATGCGCTCGAAGTAACTTGCCACCGGTTCGGTCTGCTCGGCGTACACGCGCAGGCGCTCGCGCACGGTCTCGGGCGTGTCGTCCTTGCGCCCTTCCTTGGCGGCGCGGCCGGCAATGCGTTCGACGATGAGCTCGCTCGGCACGTCGAGCTTGATCGCGACATCGAGCGGCTGGCCGAGGCGCTCGAGCAGGGCCTGCAGCGCGGCGCATTGGGCAAGATTGCGCGGATAGCCGTCGAGGATGAAGCCGCTGGCCGCATCGGGCTGGCGCAGGCGTTCCTCCAGCATGCCGAGCACGATGTCGTCGGAGACGAGCTGGCCGGCGTCCATCACCGCCTTGGCCTTGAGGCCGAGCGGCGTGCCGGCCCTGACCGCTGCGCGCAGCAGGTCGCCGGTGGAGATGTGCGGAATCGCCAGTTGCTGCTTGAGGCGTTCGGCCTGCGTGCCCTTGCCCGAGCCGGGTGCACCGAGTAGAACGAGTCGCATGTTGATCCGTGGCTGCGCAGCGCGCTGCATACTATGGAGGACGCGCCGCGCCCCGCGGCGCCGGCGACCCACGAAACGCTAGCGGTTGGCCCCAAAGGTGTCAAACCGCGCGTGAAACCGACCCAAGGACTTCCTGCCATGAGCCAAGGCCGACTGCTGTATGCGCAATCGGGCGGCGTCACCGCCGTCATCAATGCCACCGCCGCCGCGATCATCGATACCGCGCGCCGGCGCAAGGTGCCGGTGCTGGCTGCGCGCAACGGCATCATCGGCGCGCTGCGCGAGGAACTCATCGACACCACGCGCGAGAGTGCCGCGGCGCTGCGCGCGCTGCGCCACACGCCCGGTGGGGCGTTCGGCTCATGTCGCTACAAGCTCAAGTCGATCGCGGACAGTCGCGCCGAATACGAGCGCCTCATCGCGGTGTGCCGCGCCCACGACATCCGCTGGTTCCTCTACAACGGCGGCAACGATTCGGCCGATACCGCGCTCAAGATCTCGCAGGTTGGCCACGAAATGGGCTACCCGCTGACCGTGGTCGGCGTGCCCAAGACCGTCGACAACGACCTTGCCGTCACCGACTGCTGCCCCGGCTTCGGTTCGGTCGCCAAGTACACCGCGGTGGCGGTCGCCGAGGCCGGCCTCGACGTCGAGTCGATGAGTGCATCGTCGACCAAGGTGTTCATCATCGAGGTCATGGGCCGCCACGCCGGCTGGATCGCGGCCGCTGCCGGGCTCGCCGCGCGCAAGGTCGGCGAGCCGCCGCATCTGATCCTGTTTCCCGAAGTGGCCTTCGACGAGGCCGCCTTCCTCGCGCGCGTCAAGGCGACCGTCGCCAAGGTCGGCTACTGCGCCGTGGTCGCCTCCGAGGGCCTGCGCAACGCGGCCGGCCAGTTCCTGGCCGAGGCCGGCACCAGCGATGCCTTCGGCCACCACCAGCTCGGCGGTGTGGCGCCGGTGCTGGCGAGCCTGGTCAAGGCCCGGCTCGGCTACAAGTGCCACTGGGCACTGCCCGACTACCTGCAGCGGTCGGCGCGCCACATCGCCTCCAGGACCGACGCCGAACAGGCCTGGGCGGTGGGCAAGGCTGCGGTCGAATACGCGCTCGCGGGCCGCAACGCCGTCATGCCCGTGATCGTGCGCACATCCGAATCGCCGTACCGCTGGAAGATCGAGGCGGCACCGCTGGCGCGCATCGCCAACCGCGAGAAGAAGCTGCCCAAGGGTTACATCACGCGCGACGGCTACGGCATCACCGCCGCCGCGCGGCGCTATCTCGAGCCGCTGATCCGCGGCGAGGACGCACCGCCCTACCGCCGCGACGGCCTGCCCGACTACGTGCGGCTCGACAAGGTGCTGGTGCGGCGCAAGCTCGCGCCCTACGCAATCGCCGATTGAACGCGCCGGCACATTCAGAACGGGATGCGCAGGCCGAGCATGAAGGTGCGGCTGTCGTAGTCGCTGCGACCGATGTCGGTGTCGAAGCCGATGAAGGCCGACAGCGGGTGCGCCTGCATCGAGGTCATCCAGCTCAGCGACAGACGCGCGACGCCGTAGCGGCGGTCGACCTTGGCCAGTTGCACCGGGACGTTCGGGCCGCGCGCCAGCAAGCGTGCGTAGATCGCGTCATGGTGCTCGGCCTGCGAGGTGTACTCCAGCGCCAGTTCGGGTGTCCATACGCCACTGCGGGTGCTGAAGGCACGGCCCAACGATGCGCCGCCGGCGAACAGCGAGCGCCGCAGCGATGCGGCGCTGATCGACAGCGCGTCGAGACAGGTGCCACGCTCGACCCATGCATCGAGATCGGCGCGCACGTGCTGGTAGCGGACGTAGGGCGTGAATCGAACCGTCGCGGCGGCCATCGAATAGCCGGCTTCGAGCGCCAGCGCGCGGTGGCTGCTGTCGGTGGCGGCGGTCAACTGCGTGCCACACGCCGGCCGCGTCACGTCGAAATCCTCGCCACCGATGTTGAGCGCGGCGCTGAGGTAGGCGCGTTCGGTGGGCAGCCATTGGGCGTAGAGCGAGCCACTCAGGCCGCCGGCGTGCAAGTCGACGCCGGCCGCGGCGCTGGCATGTGCGCGCAGGCCACCCAGCGCTGCACCCACCACCAGCCCCGGCTTGACGCGCAGGTCGACTCCGAGCGTGAGTCCACGGGTCGTCGCATCGAAGCCGCTGCGGGCGCCAGAACGCTTGCCAAGATCGATGCTGCCCGCTGCAAACAGTGTGACGCGCGAACCATCCGCAACGGCGTCGCCGGCACCACCGCCACCGGTGCTGCCCTTGTCGGTGTTGATCGTCAGCTCGTTGCTGAGAGCGCCCGCGTTGCCGCCACGCAGCAGGCGCAGGTGTTGGCCGATGTTGTCGAATTGGACACCCGGTGCATCGAGCGCCTGCTGCACGATCGGCGCGAGGATGGCGGCGGCGGGTACGGCAATCGCGCCTTCGCTGCTGCGTACCGGTACCTGCACACAGACACCGGTGTTGCCGCGCACGCACGCGGTGAGCACCGCCGTTGTGGCGGCGTCGGACAGACGGAGGTGGGCGGTGGCCGAACCGTCGTCACCGACGCGGATGCTCGGCTCGATCGTGCCCGCAGTGGCCGGTACGAGGCTCAGTTGAATGGTTGCGCCGGGGTCGGGCAAGTCCTGCGCGTCGACCACGGTGTAGGTGACCGCTGTCGTGCTGGCCGGCGGCAGCACCAGCACCGACTCATTGGCGGCCAGTCGGATCGCGCCCGCGCGATCGTCGGGACCACGCAGCGTGAGCTGCAGTGGCGGTGCGGCGCCTTGCGTTGACCTGATCACGACCAGGCGGTTGGCGCTCGCGCAGCCGGGCGTGAACCGCAGCCGTGCCGTGCCGTCGGCGCCCGTGGTGAATTGGCCGTGGTCGGGTGCGTCGGTCTCGCTGCAAGCGGCCTTGGCGCGCAACTTGCCGACTGTCTCGACACTCCACGACAGCGCTGCGCCCGCGATCCGGTGGTCCAGCTCATCGACGGCGACGACGCCGACGCTGGCCTCGACTCCCGGCGTGAACTGCAGGGGTGGTCCGTTGGGGTCGAGGGCCGGGTGGACCAGCGGTGCGCGCACCTCGATCCGAACCGGTGGCGAATCGGCGACGTAGCCTGGCGGCACGAGCGGAATCCCGGCCCTCACCTGGGCCTGGATCGAGTAGTGGCCCGGTGCAACGTTGCGCCATACGAAGCCATGGTCGGGTGCGCCATCGCCGTAGCCGATCGATACGCCGTCGACGAAGTACTCCACCGCCGTGACGTAACTGGACAAGGTTCCGGTGACGCTCGCTTCGAGCGCGATGTCGGCCGCGCCATGGGCGTGGATCACGGCGCCATCGGCAGGCTCGCTGATGCGGATCTGCAGCGACTGCGCCAACGCGACCGGCATCGCCAGCAGCCACAGCAGCAACGTCGACAGCAGGACGAGTGCGCGCTGAGGATGCCGGGTGCGGTCGCAGCGGCGCGCAGCCGGCGCAGCTTGCTGGCCGTGGTCATGGCAGGCAGGCCCGATCGGCGCTGCGCCGCCGGGTGTTGCGTCGCGTGGTGCGGGCCGCAATACCGTGGCGTGGATCATGCCGGCGATGGCCGCCGTGGCGCCCGGTCGGTTCCTGCTGACCGATGCCGCCGTTGTCGATGCGCTCGCGACGGGAACGCCGAAGGCTGGTCCGACCTGCGCCGCGGCCCGTTCATTGCTGCCGGTGACTGGGCCGGCTCCGGCCCGCCACTGCAGCAGTGACGCCGTTGCACCCGGTCGAAGCGAAAAAAGGATGGGATGCACCTGTGTTCTCGAGAGGTCGCGTGGGCCTGCGCAGCGGCAAAGCAAAGCCGCGCACTGCACCGACTTGCCGGCGATGCGCATGTCCGCGCGCGGGCGTCGGGTGCTGCTCGTGGCGCTGCGCGGGCCGGCCACGTGCCTGCAGGCAGGGCGATGCTTCGTCAGCGGCGATTGTGCAGAGCGGCCGGTTGCGGCGAATCCACAAGATTGAGGAGCCAGCCGAGCGATGCCACGGTGCGTGGCCAGGTCATGACGCGGTTGCCATGCGCAATGCGCGTGGTCGACAGTCCGGCCCGCGCGCCGGACGTCCTGATCGTGGTCGGTGCTGTCTCGATCAGCGTCGCATGGCCGGGCTCACGGCCACTCGGTCAGCTCTTCGGCGGCATTGACGCGCGGCCACGACGGACGGGCCTTGAGGCGGGTGGCGAGTGCGGCGATCGCGGGCCAGCCGGTGGCCGGGCGCGGCATGTTGCGCGACCAGCGCATGAGCATGAGCGCGTAGAGGTCGGCCAGACTGAAGGTATCGCCAAGCACGTGGGGTCCGTGCGCGGCGAGGTGGGCATCGAGCTTGGCCCAGCATTTTTCGATACCGATGCGGGCGGCTTCCTTGATCGTGTCGGCTGCGGCGGGCAGGTGGTCGGTGGGGAAGAACCACTGCCGGAACAGCGGCTGCAGCGTGTTGGCGAGGTAGAACATCCATTGCAGATAGTCGGCGCGTCCCGCACTGCCCGGCGCTGGCGCAAGCCCCGCTGCGGGATGGCGTTCGGCCAGCAGCATCGCCAGCGCCGCGGCCTCGGTGTGCGGTTGGCCGTCGACGATGAGCGTGGGCACGATGCCGCTCGGGTTGATCGCGAGGTACTGCGCGCTGCGGTTCTCGCCCTTGCTGATGTCGACGCGCTCGAGTTGGTGGGGCGCGCCGATTTCGAGCAGCGCCAGGTGCACCACGAGATTGGCCGAACCGGGCGAGTAGTAGAGCGTGTACATGGCGATGGCCCGGTGGCGGCGAAGACGCTTATCGTGCCATGCCGCGGCAGCGCCGGCACGCATGATCGCGTCGGTGCGTGATTCACGCCCGCGGCGGCAGCTCCTCGTCGCGCGCGGCGACGAACACGAGCGTGACCAGGATCAGCATGAAGCAGCGGAATGCGGTTTCCAGGCCGTTCCACTGCGTCGACATCCACATCCCGAACCATTCGCCACCGATCGTCATGAAGCCGACCTGCCACACGAGGAAGCCGAGCGTGAGGCCGCCGATCGCCACTGACTTGGCGCGCTGGAACTCGTTGGCGGGCGCATGGCGCCGTCGCCACAGTCGCGCGGCGCCAAACCAGCACAACAACGCGGTGGCGGTCTCGCTGGCGATGATGAGCGCGTAGGCGAGGTGCTGCACGGCGGGATCGGTGATCGCGCGCCAGCGGGTCGTGCTGTCGGGAAACACGCTGTCCATCGCCAGCACATGCTGCACGAAGGCGAGGTTGCTGCCGTAGTCGGTGAGGTTGCCGAAGGCGACCAGGCTGGCATACAGCGCGACCGCGGCGACGGTGAGGATCTTGGACAGGCGCAGCAGCGGCATGGCGCTCTCCGGCAAGATCGCTACTGCGACGGATATTGGATCGGGAACGCCCAGGCGGCCACCGCGCTGGGCGCGGCGTCGGCATCGAGCACCGCATAGCTCGCCGGAATCAGCGCGAAGCGCGGCGAGGGCGCGTGCAGGGCGAGGTCGTCGAACAGGCCGTTGGCGTCGTCGAAACCGCCGGCCAGGCCGGTCAGCGCGTAGCGGTCGAACACGTAGGGCACGCCTTCGGACATGAGCGGGTCGTTGGCGTCGGAGACGTGGAAGTGCAGGTGTGCCTCGCTGGAATTGCCGCTGTTGCCGAGCAGGGCGATGACCTGGCCGCGCCGCACGCGCTCGCCGAGGCGCACGCGCAGGCTGCCGGGCTGCAGGTGGGCGTAGAACGCGTAATGGCCACCGCCGATGTCCTGCATGAGGTAGTTGCCGGCCGCCATCTCCACGGTCGGGTTGGGCGGGTTGTTGGGCGGTGTCCCCTCGGCCATGCCGTCGCGCAGGTTCGTGATCGTGCCATCGGCCACCGCGATGATCTCCTCGCCCCAGGCGAGGTAGCTCGCGTTGCGGTCGAGCGGACCGATCGCACGATGGGCGTCGGCATCGACCTTGACCCAGTCGATCGCATAGCGCTCGGGTGCATGGTAGACGCCGACGATCGCGTTGCCGGCGGCGTCGCGTTCGGGAATCAGCGTGCGCCGATGGACGCCGAAGTCGTTGGCCGAATCGCCCGCGACCCAGCCCGTGCCGCGGAACGGCAGGCCGACCATCACCGGCGCCGCGTGCGAGACCGGGGTGTCGGTGCTGGCGGTGCTGCGCGCGGACGCGGCGTTGCTGCAGGCCGTGCTGTCGACTTCGTGGTGCAGGCGGTCGGGCAGCGGCAGGTTGTTGTCGAGGACGAGGAAGAAGTAGACCACCGCGCCGCCGCCGGGTGGCAACTCGACCGCGTGTGGCGTGGCCTGCCCAGGCGCGGGATTGGGCAGCGGATTCATCCGCGCATCGTAGGCGAGCGTGTTGGCGGCGATCGCGCCGGCCTGGTAGCGGCGCAGCAACTGCCCAGCGCTGCTGAGGCGCACATCGACGATGCGCGCGCAGGCTGCGCCGGCGTTGCGCAGGTCCAGTTCATGCACGAGCACGCGACCGCTTGGCGTGGGCAGTACGGCGAGGCGATCGTGCACCTTGAGCGTGAGGTCGCCGGCGTGGGCGGCGGCTGCGGCCAGCGCGAGGCCGAGCAGGCTGAAGGGCAGGGCGGGCGGCGCGTTGGGAGGCATGAGGACACTCGCTCGGACGGGATTGTGCAAGTACGCGCGGTAGTGCGCCGGTACGGATCATGTGCGGCGCAGGTGGCGGTCGGCAAGCCGGCCGCCCGGCGCGCTGCAGCACGGCGCCGCGACCGTTATAATCGGCCCGTTTTGCCTTGCATTCCCGCCGTTCCAACCACCTTGCCTCCAAGGGGAAGTCGATGTTCTTCAGTCAATACGGTCTTTGGATCGCGCTCGGCTGCGCCGTGCTCGCGATCGTCTACGGCGCCTGGTCGATCCGCTGGATCCTGGCCAAGCCCGCCGGCAATCCGCGCATGCAGGAGATCGCTGCGGCGATCCAGGAAGGCGCGCGCGCCTATCTCAACCGCCAGTACCGCACGATCGCGCTGGTCGGCGTGATCCTGCTGGTCGTCATCGGCGTCGCGCTCGACTGGCCGACTGCGATCGGCTTCGCGCTCGGCGCCGTGCTGTCGGGCCTGACCGGCTACATCGGCATGAACATCTCGGTGCGCGCCAACGTGCGCACGGCCGAGGCCGCGCGTAGTGGCATCCCGGCTGCGCTCGCGGTGGCGTTCCGCGGTGGTGCGATCACCGGCATGCTCGTGGTCGGCCTCGCCCTGCTCGGCGTGGCGGGCTACTACGTCGCCCTGCTGCAGACCGGCAGCACGCCCGACAAGGCGCTGCATGCGCTGGTCGGCCTGGCCTTCGGCTCGTCGCTGATCTCGATCTTCGCGCGCCTGGGCGGCGGCATCTTCACCAAGGGTGCCGACGTCGGCGCCGACCTCGTCGGCAAGGTCGAGGCCGGCATCCCGGAAGATGATCCGCGCAACCCGGCCGTGATCGCCGACAACGTGGGCGACAACGTGGGCGACTGCGCCGGCATGGCGGCCGACCTGTTCGAGACCTATGCGGTGACGCTGGTGGCGACGATGCTGCTCGGCGGCGTCATGCCCGCGCAGGCCGGCCCGCACGGCGTGTTGTATCCGCTCGTGATCGGCGGCGTGTCGATCATCGCCTCGATCATCGGCACCTTCTTCGTCAAGCATTCGGGCGGCAAGATCATGAACGCGCTGTACAAGGGCGTGATCGTGTCGGGCGTGCTCGCGCTGATCGCGTTCTACCCGGTCACCCAGCAGCTCATGGCCGGCAGCACCTACGGCGCCATGAACGTGTTCGGCTGCGCCGTGATCGGCCTGCTGCTGACGGGCGCGATGGTCGTGATCACCGAGTACTACACCGCAACCGAATACGGCCCGGTGCGCCACGTGGCCAAGGCTTCGACCACGGGCCACGCCACCAACATCATCGCCGGCATCGGCATCTCGATGAAGTCGACCGCGTGGCCGGTGCTGGCGGTGTGTGCGGCGATCTGGGGCGCCTACCAGCTGGCCGAACTGTATGGCATCGCGATCGCCGCAACCTCGATGCTGTCGATGACGGGCATGATCGTGGCGCTCGACGCCTACGGCCCGATCACCGACAACGCCGGTGGCATTGCCGAGATGAGCGAACTGCCGTCTGAGGTGCGCGCCGTCACCGATCCGCTCGATGCGGTCGGCAACACCACCAAGGCCGTGACCAAGGGCTATGCGATCGGTTCGGCCGGCCTCGCCGCGCTGGTCCTGTTCGCCGACTACACGCACAAGCTCGGCGTCGAGCACCCGGGCGTGGTCTACACCTTCGACATCTCCAACCATTACGTCATCATCGGCCTGCTGATCGGCGGCCTCATCCCGTACCTGTTCGGTGCGATGGCGATGGAGGCGGTCGGCCGCGCGGCCGGCGCGGTGGTGGAGGAAGTGCGCCGCCAGTTCCGCGAGATCAAGGGCATCATGGACGGTTCGGGCAAGCCGCAGTACCACAAGGCGGTGGACCTGCTGACCAAGGCCGCGATCAAGGAAATGATGATTCCCTCGCTGCTGCCGGTGCTGGTGCCGATCGTGGTCGCGTTCGGTTTCCGCTGGCTCGGCGGCCCGCTGGCCGGTGTGCAGGCGCTCGGCGGCATGCTGATCGGCACGATCGTGACCGGTCTGTTCGTCGCGATCTCGATGACGACGGGCGGCGGCGCCTGGGACAATGCCAAGAAATACATCGAGGACGGCAACTTCGGCGGCAAGGGTTCGGACGCGCACAAGGCGGCCGTGACCGGTGACACGGTCGGCGATCCCTACAAGGACACGGCCGGCCCGGCCGTGAACCCGCTGATCAAGATCATCAACATCGTTGCCCTGCTGCTGGTGCCGCTGCTGTAAGCAAGGCCGCGCAGCAACCAACCTCGACGGCGGCCGCATGGCCGCCGTCGTCGTTTGGGGACGTCGTCACCCGCAGCCGGCCTGCGGCGAATCACTCGCAGCCCGGCCACCAGCACGGATTGGCGGCGATGAACTGCAGCAGTGCCTGTTGCTTGGGCGTGGCGGGGGTGTCGATGTATTCGACCGCGCCCCAGCTGCCCCATTTGTCGTAACCGCCCGAGGCGGTGAAATGCATGAACAGCTCGCCGCCATGGTCGCGCCACTGCGCGAGATGGCTTGCGTAGACGGTGCCCATGCGCGCATCGCGGTTGGCGCCTGTGAACAGCGCAGTGAGGGCAGCGTTGTTCTCGGCGCCGGAGTAGCCGACCAGGTGCTGGCCACCTTCATACGACACCAGATGCAGGCCGCGCGCTGCGGCGACGCTGCGATGGGCGTCGATCCAGCCAGCGCTCAGCGCGAGAGCGCCGCCGCCGGGGCCACCGGCAAGCGCGCCGCCGACCGTCAGCTCGTCGAACAGCGTGTCGAGTGACCAGGCCGCGACCGTGTCCTGGGTCGACGGGCTGCCGAGATAGCCGCCGATGTAGGGTGCGATGGCCACCGCATCGAGGCCGTGCGCGGTGCAGGGCGCGCCGGCGGTCCACAGCGGACAGTCGGCGGCCTGCTGCTGCGTCCATGCGTTGGCGGCCTGGGCGCCGAGCACGCAGGTGATGCGGCTGGCCTGGCTGCCCCAGGCGCTCTTCCACAGCTCGCAGGTCTGCGCGCTGCGTTGGCCGTACCAGCTCAGTTGGCGTTCGTAGGCGGAGGCGACGTTGCCGTAGGCGGCGCTGCCCATCGCCGCGGCATAGGCGCTCTGCGTGAACTGACCGTTCCACACCTCGTTGGAGTACTCGACGTAGACGCGGCGGTTGGTCTGCAGCAAGGCATGCACGCGCTGGGCGAACCGTGTCAGGTAATCGTCGCTGGCGCGATGCGGCATCGTGAACCAAGGGTCGGCGTCGAGGCGGTTGGCCAGCTCGACCATCATCTCCAGCGGCACGCCGCCGCCGGTGGTCCAGCGGACGTCGTCCAGGCGAGGGCGCTGGGCGAATTCCTGCTGCCCGGAGTTGTTGGTGTTCATCCAGTCCATGAAGCGCAACACCCGGTTTCTCCGCACCAGCGCGAGGAAATCGGGATGGAACAGTTGCGCGGGGCCACTGTGCTCGTCGAAGCCTGGCATCCACACATGGATCGCGCGTGGTGGATTGGCGGTGTCGATGGCGGTCAGTCGCATCATCCAGCCACCCTGGCTCGCGTCGACATCGACGACGTCGCGCCCCGGCTGCGACAGCGCGAGGTTCTTCTGTGCCGCGAAGTGATAGCTGATCGTGGCGTTGCCGTCGTAGCTGACGATGTAGCGACCGCTTGGGTAATGGCCGGCCAGATCGCCGAACGAGAACAGCGTGGCGACCGCGTTGTAGCTCGGCGACGAGCAGCCTGGATTCGACAGCACCGGTGCCAGCGAGCGCAGGTAGCCGTTGTCGTCGCGGTCCAGGCACGCCTCGTCGCCCGTATCCCACACGCCGCCGTCGGTGTCCTGCGTGATCCAGTCACGCGATTGCTTCATGGCGTCGACGAAGGTGTAGCTCGTCGACCAGTCGACCACGCCGTCGAGGTTGCTGCCCAGCGGCGAGCCGTGGTTGGGCGGGAACTCGAAGCCGTCGTGGAACACGCTGTCGAAGGCGGATGCAAGGGCCGGGATCAGCAACGCGATCATGCTGATCCAGATGATGCTTCGGCACGATGGGCGAACCGTGGCAACGTGCATGGGTCGTCTCCGCTGGTGGACAGGTCGTGGGGGACCGCGCCGCGATTGCCGCGACGGCTGCGCGGCGCGGATCCGGCCCGTTGCGCCGCATGATCGGGCCAACGCATCGCGCTCGTCGCGACCCAGCGCACATCCTGGGCGCTCATCTGGCACGTTGCCTGCCATGCGCGATCGTTCGCCGAGCAGAACAATCAGTTCGCGAGCCCGGTCGCGTCCCGCGACGGCAGCGACCGCGACGACGGCATCGGTGAGGCGGCTTGGCGCGGTCGGTTCTCGCGGCAAATTGCCGCAGCATCGTGCTGCGCTGCATGATGCGGGCCGGCGCCTCACGGTCGCGCCTGCGGCCGACACAACGCCCGTTGTCTGCGGCTTCGCAGCGTGTCGACACGGTTGCTGCGCAAGGCGGCATGAAGAGCGCTTCTTGACCCACATCAAGAACGCCCGATCGACGCCTCGATCGGGCATCGACACCCGCATGAAACTCGGCTTTCCAAGGGTTTTGGAATCTGTTAGCGTCCCGTTCATCCGGACATTTGCAACAGCGCCACGGTGCGGCCGCCGTGGTGTGTCAATGCGCGCAGGAGGGGACATGACAACACCGACCGAACACGACGATCCCAATGAAGCCGTGCCGTGGATGCAACAGCTTCTGGACAGCCCGTTCATCCTGCTCACGCTGGGCGTGCTGATCCCGATGCTCGTCTACAACGTGTGGGGTGTCATCGACATCCTGCTCGTGCCCGTATCCAAGTAAGCGACAGGGGAACCACACATGAGCGCGATACTGCCTCCTGCGGAACGACTCTGGTACAAGCACCCCATCGATCGTGTCGAGGGCACCTGGCTCGCGATCGCCCTGACCTGGTGCATGATCCTGTTCTTCATGATGGTCGGCTGGCACATCTGGGGCAAACAGAACCTGTCCACCGAGACCTATCGCACCACGGCCGAGCAGTACATGGCCAAGGCGCAGGCCGCGACCGAGAAATACCAGGTTCGCACCGAGACCGATCAGGAAATCCCCGTGGTCGCGCCGCCGCCCGGCGCCGACGTCTACCTCGTCGCGCGCATGTGGTCGTTCTGGCCGATCATCGAGCTGGAGAAGGACAAGACCTACCGCCTGCACCTGAGTTCGCTCGACTACAACCATGGCTTCTCGCTGCAGCCGGCCAACATCAACATCCAGCTGGTGCCGGGGTTTGAGCACGTGGTCACGGTGACGCCGAACCAGTCGGGCACCTACGGACTCGTCTGCAACGAATACTGCGGTCTGGGCCATCACATGATGGTCAGCCGCCTGTACGTGAAATAAGGGGAATCCACATGGCTACCGTTGCGACCACCTATCGCACCTGCCCGCGCTCCGGGCTGCAGTTCGAACGCCAGGCCGAGTGGCTGATCAAGGCACATGCCTTCATGGGCGTGGTCTGGCTGCTCATCGGCGGCCTGCTTGCGCTCGGCGTCGTGCTCACGCGCTGGCCCGCCGTGCGCTGGCTGGAGGCTCCCACGTTCTACCAGGTGCTGACTGCGCATGGTCTGGACATGCTGATCTTCTGGATCATCTTCTTCGAGATCGCGGTCCTGCACTTCTGTTCCTCGACGCTGCTGCGCTGTCGCATCGCCACCCCCAAGCTCGCCTGGCTTGGTTTCGTGCTGATGGTGGTCGGCTCGATCGTCAACAACGTCGCCGTCTATCAGGGTGGCTCCAGCGTGATGATGACGAGCTACGTGCCGATGATGGCGGCACCGAGTTTCTACCTCGGCATCATCCTGTTCGCGGTCGGTGCGCTGATCGGTTGCGGCGTGTTCTTCGGCACGCTGGTGGTGGCGCGGCGCGAAAAGACTTATGAAGGCTCGATTCCGCTGGTCACGTTCGGTGCGATGACCGCGGCGATCATCGCCGTGTTCACGCTGTTGTCGGGCGCCCTCATCATCGTGCCGGCATGGCTGATGTCGATGGGCCTGATGAATGTCGATCCGCTGATCTACCGCACCGTGTGGTGGGCGCTCGGCCACTCGTCGCAGCAGATCAACGTCGCCACCCACGTCTCGGTGTGGTACCTGGTGGCCGCGGTCGTGCTCGGCGCCAAGCCGATGAGCGAGCGCGTGAGCCGCATGGCGTTCCTGCTCTACATCCTGTTCCTGCAGCTGGCCAGCGCGCACCACCTGCTCGCCGATCCGGGCGTGTCGACCGCGTGGAAGGTCGTCAACACGAGCTACTTCATGTACCTGGCAGTGCTCGCCTCGATGCTGCACGGCCTGACCGTGCCGGGCGCGATGGAAGTCGCGCAGCGGCAGAAGGGCTACACCAAGGGCCTGTTCGAGTGGTTGCGCAAGGCGCCATGGGGCAATCCGGTGTTCGCGGGCGTGTTCATCTCGATCATCGGCTTCGGCTTCCTCGGCGGCATCACCGGCGTGATGATGGGTACCGAGCAGCTCAACCTCATCATCCACAACACGATCTACGTGCCCGGTCATTTCCATGCGACCGTGGTGGTGGGCACCACGCTGACGTTCATGGCGCTGACCTTCTACCTGATCCCGGTGCTGTTCAAGCGCGAGATGATCGCGCCCAAGCTCGCGCAGTGGCAGCCCTACCTGTTCGGACTGTCGATGTACTTCTTCTGCCTCGTCATGATGGGAGCCGGAACCCTGGGCGTGTCACGCCGTCATTGGGACATGGCGTTCCAGGGCGCAGCGCTCGCCTATGAATGGCCCGGTGCGGCCTACCTCATGATGGGCCTGGTCGGCATCGGCGGCGTCGCCGCGATCGTTGGCGGCGCAGCCTTCATCTACATCACGGTGGGCTCGCTGCTGTGGGGCAAGAAGCTCGACGGCGGCGCGACCAGCGCGCAGTTCACGCCGGTCAAGCGCGCCGCTCCCGCGGTGGTGGCCGAAGGTTACGGCTCGTCGGGTTTCGCCGCGCCGGGTACCTTCGTGCTGGCCATGGTGTTCCTGGTCTCCTTCGTCCTGTACTACTTCATCAACTGGAAGTACCTGTCGACGCTGTGGGGCCTGAGCTGAGCAAGATGCTGGAAGGCCGTGGGTGCAGCGCACCCACGGCCATGCAGGCCGCAGGCGGCCTGCGAGGTGAGGCGGCGGTGACGCGGTCGATGGCGGACCTGGCCGCATGCAACAGCGAGTACGTGATGGGCATGTCGTGGGGCGTGAAGTGCTGATCGTGCCGGGCGTGATCGCTGCGCTGGCGATCATGGCGGTCGCGCCCATGCCGATGCGGGTGGCCACGCTGGCTGCGGCCGCGACCCGCGTCCCTGCCGGCAGCCACGCCGGCCGAGCTGTGCTTGCGCGACGGCTGCCGCACCTGGCCCGCCTGTTGGCGCTGACCCTGCTGGGTGCGAGCGGCAGCCTGCTGGCGGCCGATACGAGTGGTCGCAGCCTGGCCGGCGCCCCCGCCCTCGACGAACAGGCCGCGATCCGCAACGCGCTCGCCGCGGTCGGCAAACACGTGCCCGACATCGAGTTGCGTGACCGCCGCAACCAGCCGCTGCGCCTGTCTGCCTATCGCGGCAAGCCGCTGCTGGTCAGCTTCATCTACACCGGCTGCTTCCAGGTCTGCCCGACCCAGACCCGCACGCTGTACCAGGCGGTCAAGGGCCTCGACCGCATGCTCGGCGAGAATCAGTTCAACGTCGTCAGCATCGGCTTCAACCAGCCGTTCGATTCGCCCGGTGCGATGCAGGCCTTCGCCGCGCAACATGGCATCAACTACCGCAACTGGGAGTTCCTCAGCCCCGCCGCCGGCGATGTCGATGCGCTCACGCGCGCGTTCGGCTTCAGCTGGGCGCCGACACCGGCCGGATTCGACCATGTGCTCGGCGTCACCGTCGTCGACGGCGAGGGGCGCATCAGCGCCCAGGTGCTCGGTGACGGCGTCACCGCCGAGCAGCTCGGCTCGCCCTTGCGCCAGTTGCTGCTGTGGGAGCCACAGGCCAAGCCGACGACGCTCGGCGAGATGTTCGAGCGCGTGCGCATCCTGTGCACGGTCTACGATGCCGAGACCGGCCAGTACCGCTACGACTACAAGCTCATCTTCGAGATCGCCGGCGGCGTGCTGTTCTTCTTCAGCGTGTTCGTCTACTTCTTCCGTGAATGGCTCCGGCAGCGCCGCGAGCGACGCAAGCCATGCCCGCCGGTCAACACCGCTTCGGCATCCGGCAGCAAGGCCTGAGCATGTGGCGCGCGCTCGAGCGCGGCTTCGATGCCGCGTTCGGTGCCGCCTGCAATCCGTTGCGTCATCTCGGCGCGATCGGCTTCCTCGCCATCTGGCTGCTGCTCGCCAGCGGCGTGCTGCTGTACGCCGTCTACGACACCTCGGTGGCGGGGGCGTGGCGTTCGGTGACGGCACTCGAGACCTGGCCGCTCGCGAGCGGGCGGCTGCTGCGCGGCGTGCATCGTTACGCCACCGATGTGCTGGTGGTGGTGATCGCGCTGCATATCGTGCGCGAATGGCTGCACCGACATGAGCGCGGCGTGCGCCGCTTCCACTGGCTGACCGGGGTGCCGACGGTGGCGTTTGCGGCGATCAGCGCCGTGGGCGGCTTCTGGCTGGCGTGGGATCGGCTCGGCCAGTATTCGGCGCTGGCCAGCGCCGAATGGCTCGACGCCGTGCCGTTGCTGGGCGCGCCGTTTGCGCGCAATTTCCTTGCCCTCGACGCGGTCAGCGACCGGCTGTTTTCGCTGTTCATCTTCATCCACATCGGCGTGTCGCTGCTGCTGCTGTTCGGTTTGTGGTTCCATCTCCAGCGCCTGAGTCGCGCCGCGGTGATGCCGCCGCGCTCGCTCGCGCTGGGCGTGTCGCTGCTGCTGCTCGTGCTGGCGCTGGTGGCGCCCGTGCTGAGCCAGCCGCCGGCGGCCGCGCTGACCGAGCCGGTCGCACTGGACTGGTTCGTGCTGTGGCTGCATCCGCTCACCGATGCGTCCACGCGCGGCGTCACCTGGGCGCTGGTGGCTGGTGCGATGGCCTTGCTGGTGCTGGCGCCGTTCCTGCCGCAACCGGCGCGGCCGGCCGTGGCGGTGGTCGATCCGGCCAACTGCAGTGGCTGCGAACGCTGCTTCGACGACTGCCCGTATGCCGCGATCACGATGGTGCCGCATCCGCAGCCGCGGGTCGGGCGCCTGTTGGCGCAGGTCGACCCCGACCTGTGCGTGGCCTGCGGCATCTGCGCCGGGGCCTGCCCGTCGTCGACCCCGTTCCGCGGCGTGGAGACGCTGGTCAGCGGCATCGACATGCCGCAGCTCACGGTCGATGCATTGCGGCGCCGTCTGCGGCAAGATGTCGCAACCTCGACGGCCCGCGAGCCGCTGGTCATATTCACATGCGATCATGGCGCAAGCGCCAGCGCCGCGCTAAGCGAGGACACGAGCGTGCTTGGCCTGATCTGCGCCGGACAGCTTCCACCGAGCTTCATCGAGTATGCGTTGCGCGATGGCGCGGCCGGTGTGGTGGTGGCGACCTGCCGCGACGGCGGCTGCGAGTTTCGCCTCGGCGAGCGCTGGACCGCCGAGCGGCTGGCAGGCCGGCGCGAACCGCGCCTGCGCGCGCGCATGCCGCGCGAGCGGCTCGAGCGGGTGCAGGCCGGACCGGGTGACGAGGCGGCGCTGGCCGCAGCCGTGGCGCGCCTGCGCGAGCGCGTGCGGACCCTGTCGATTCCATCCAACTGATCCACGGTCCCTGGCGAACATGTCCGACACCCGACCCTCCACACCCCATGGCCTGTTCAGCTGGCTCGGCCAGCTCGTGCTGTACGGCCTGTTCGCGCTCGCCATCGGCGTGTTTTCGCAGTGGCCGCCCTACCATCCGCTCGGCGCCGAGCAGGCGCTGATCAAACTCAGTGTGTCGCACGTGGGCAAGCCGATCGGCGAATGCCGCAAGCTCAGCCAGGCCGAACTCGACAAGCTGCCGCCCAACATGCGCTTTCCCGAGCAGTGTCCGCGCGAACGCGCGCCGCTGACGATGCGCGTCGAACTCGATGGCAAGAGCGTGCTCGACCGCGTGGTGCCGCCGACCGGCCTGTCGAAGGATGGCGCCTCCTCGATCTACGAGCGCCTGGCGGTGCCGGCCGGCAACCACCATCTGGAAGTGAGCCTCAACGACGACGTGCGGCCAGGCGCCCAGACCTACACGCGCTCGGCCGATGTCACGCTGGCGCCGGGCCAGGTGCTGGTCGTCGATTTCGACGCCAACCAAGGCGCGATCGTCCTGCAATGAACGGCGAGGTAGCCATCGGCGCGGACCGGGCCGGGGCGTCGCCGCCGGAGGCATCGACGCTGCCCGCCAGCGCCGGCTATGTGTTGCCGGCGATCGACGCCGGCAACCGCCTGCTGGTGCAGGCCTGGCTCGGCCTTGCGCTGGCCGCGCTGCTCGGTTCGGGCGTGTTCGCGATCCTGCTCGTGCTGGCGCGCACGCCGGGCGTCAACGCCGTGTTGCCGACCGCCGACTTCTTCCGCATCGCGCTCGTCGTGCACGTGGACCTGTCGGTGCTGGTGTGGTTCGTCGCCATCGCCGGCATGTTGTGGAGCCTCAACCTGCGCCCGTTTGCGACGCCGCTGGGCCGCGCGGTGGCCGGCGCGCCGCTTGCGCTGTGCGCGCTGGGTTCGCTGGCGATGGGCGTGGCCGCCTTCGTCGATCCGGGCGAGGCGATCATGGCCAACTACATTCCCGTACTCGACAGCGCGGCTTTCCGCGGCGCGCTGTGGCTGTTCGGCGCCGGCAGCCTGCTGCTCGTGCTGCTCGGCCTCGCGCGTGGCCAACGGGTCGGCACGGCGGTCGATGGCAGCGCGGCGTTGCGCTTCGGCCTGCACGCCAGCGTGGTGGCCGGCGCAGTCGCGCTGCTCGCGTTCGGCTGGTCGCTGCTCGAGGTGCCGCGCGCATTGCCGGCCAAGGCCTACTACGAAATCCTGTTCTGGGGCGGCGGTCATGCGGTGCAGTTCACCTGGACCCTGCTCATGCTGGTGTCGTGGCTGGCATTGGCGCGCGCCTGCGGTGGGCGTGTGCCGCTCAGTCCGCGCGTGGTGCTGGTGCTGTTCGTGATCGCGCTCGGCGGTGTGTTCGTGACGCCGCTGGCCTACCTCATGCATGACGTGGCCTCGGTCGAGCATCGCGCGATGCACACCTGGGCCATGCGCATCGGCGGTGGCCTTGCCATCGCGCCGGTGGCGCTGGCCGCGCTCATCGCGGTGCTGCCGCTGCGCCAGTTGCCTGCCGAGCAGCGACCACTGCGGGCGGCACTGCTGGCGTCGATGCTGCTGTTCGTCGCGGGCGGCGTGATCGGCATCGGCATCCAGGGCAGCAACGTCAAGATTCCGGCGCATTACCACGGCTGCATCGTCGGCGTCACGCTCGCGCTCATGGGCGTGGTGTACTGGCTGCTGCCGCGCCTGGGGTTTGCCGCGCCACGTGGCCGCCTGGCCGTGACCCAGCCGTGGCTGTACGGCATCGGCCAGCTCCTGCACATCATCGGGCTGGTGTGGTCGGGCGGTTACGGCGTGCAGCGCAAGGTCGCCGGCAGCGAGCAGGTGCTGCGCAGCGCAGGCGAAGTGGCCGGCATGGGACTCATGGGCCTGGGTGGGCTGCTGGCGATCATCGGCGGCCTGCTGTTTGCACTGGTGGTGATCGGCGCGATGCGTGGTCGCCGGCGCGCACCCCAACCGGCGGAGAATCAGTGATGGTGGCGATTGTGCAGCGCGGCTTGCGCGCTGGTTTCATGGCGGTCGAGGCATTGTTCAATCGCGCCTTCGGCGATCGCATGAACCCGCTGT
The DNA here is from genome assembly GCF_019634845.1 of Dokdonella sp. Taxonomy (GTDB): domain Bacteria; phylum Pseudomonadota; class Gammaproteobacteria; order Xanthomonadales; family Rhodanobacteraceae; genus Dokdonella_A. The sequence goes on along the minus strand of NZ_JAHCAQ010000007.1, from coordinate 14,506 downwards.
ACCACCTCGGGCAGATCTGCTTCTACCTGTTCTGGATCCTCGGCGCGACCGGATTGATCCTGTACGCGTTCTTCAACACGAGCGTCACCGGCGCCTACGAATCGGTGGAGGCGATCAGCCACGGCGGCTGGGGCAGCGGCAACGTGCTGCGCAGCGTGCACCGCTATGCCTCCGACGCGATGGTGCTGCTGATGTTGCTGCACATGTTGCGCAACTTCGCCTTCGACCGCCTGCGCGGCTTCCGGGCGTTTTCGTGGGTCACCGGCGTCATGCTGCTATGGCTGGTCTACGTGGTCGGTGCCAACGGTTTCATGCTGCCGTGGGACCGCCTTGCGCAATACGTCACCCAGACCAGCTTCGAATGGCTCGACTGGCTGCCCGGCTTCGGCGGCCGCCTGATCCGCAATTTCATCCTGCCCGAGCACGTCAGCGACCGCCTGTTCTCGCTGCTCGTGTTCGTGCACATCGGCGTGTCGCTGGTGTTGCTGCTGCTGATGTGGGTGCACGTGCAGCGCGTACCCAAGGCCACCACCCAGCCGCCGCGGCCGCTGGCCACGGCGATGATGGGCATGCTCGTCGCGCTCGCGATCATCGCCCCGGTTGCCAGCCAGGGCATGGCCGACCTGCGCACCGAACCGACCACGCTGTCGTTGGACTGGTTCCTGCTCACGATCTTCCCGCTGATCCGCAACGGCCCGCTGTCGACCGTGTGGGCGATCGTGGTCGGCGCCTCGGTCTTCCTCTACGTGTTGCCGTGGCTCACGCTGCGGCGCGGCGGCAAGGTCGTCAACCAGCTCACGATCCATCCCGGCCCCGCGCGCGCGAGTGCGCGTGCCGGCGAGACCTTGCTCGACGCGGGCCTGCGCGCGGGCCTGACGTTGCCGTTCGACTGCCGCTCCGGTGGCTGTGGCGTGTGCCTGTGCACGGTTCTGGCCGGGCGCGTCGATCCGGGGCCCTATCAGGAAGCCACGCTCACTGCGGCAATGCGCGCGCGCGGCCAGGCACTCATGTGCTGCGCGGTGGCGCAGGAGGACGTCGAGTTCGAAGTCGAGGGCGTGATCTCGCTCACCGACGCGAGCGCGGGCGCGCCGCGCCGCTGGCAGGCCAGTGTGCAGCGCATGGAGCGACTGTCGGACGATCTCATGCGCCTGTTCGTCGCGCTGCCGGCGGGCGAGCACATCGAGTTCATCGCCGGCCAGTACATCAACATCATCCTCGATGACGGCGCCAAGCGTGCGTTCTCGTTCGCCAATGCGCCGCGTCCGCCCGGCGAACCCAGGCCCAGCGCGGGCGACGTGATCGAGCTGCACATCCGCCGCATTCCCGATGGCCGCTTCACCGGCCACGTGTTCACGGCGATGAAGGTGGGCGATCGGCTCGACTTCGAGGGGCCACTCGGCAACTTCGTGCTGCGCGACAGCGCGCGGCCGATCCTCATGCTCGCTGGCGCGACCGGCTTCGCGCCGATCAAGAGCATCCTCGAAGATGCATTCCGGCGCGGCGTCGGTCGTCCGATCGAGCTGTACTGGGGCGTGCGCGGCGCCGGTGACCTGTACCTGCAGGATCTCGTCGCGCGCTGGCAGGCCGAGCATGCCAATTTCCGCTACGTGCCCGTGCTGTCGGACCTTCCCGCCGATGACCCGTGGCCGGGCCGGCGCGGCTTCGTGCACGAGGCGTTGCTGGCCGACCATCCCGACCTGACCGGCTACGAGGTCTATGCCTGCGGCTCGACCCGCATGGTCGAGGCTGCCGTGCCGGACTTCCTTGCGCACGGGCTCGGCGAGCAGTTCTGCTTCTCCGACGCGTTCCAGCCGACCGCGCCGCCGCCACCGACCTGAGCGGCGGCCCGCCGCTCACGACGGCCGCCGGATGTGGCGGCGAGCGCGTTGCGCCGCTGGCGCGATCGTGCAGCATGCCGCGTCCATCCGCGCGGCTCGAATCGTCGAGTTTGCGACTGCGTCTGGAACCGCACCCTGAACATGCTTCCGCGGCGTCGCGCCGGCGCCGCCACGGCGGCGTAGCATGGCCGTGCTGGCTGCAGGTGCGCAGCTTGCCGCAGCGTTCGTTGCGATCGCGTGCACGCATGCACGCAGCTGGTCTGGAGAGGCCCATGGAGATTCGTGCCGAAGTCGGCGCCGGTGACCCCCGCGGCGACGCCGACGCGATCCTCGCGCGCCTCGACCGCATTCCGGTGTGGACGCTGCCGCGCAGCTATCTCGCGATCATCGGCGTCGGCTACTTCTTCACCTTTTTCGACATCGCCGACATCGGCTACGCGATGCCCGCGATCGCCACCGAGTTTGCGTTGTCGGGTTCGGAGGCGCTGTTCGTCGCGCTCGCACTCGGCCTGGTTGGCTACGTGGCCGGCTCGATCGTGATCGGCGCGATTGCCGATCGCGTTGGCCGCTATCGCACACTCATCGTCACGTTGACGCTGACCGCGCTGGGGTCGTTCCTCGACGCCACCGCCACCGGCATCGTCTCGCTGTCACTGTGGCGCTTCGTCACCGGCTTCGGCGTCGGTGCCGACCTCAATCTCGTGTCGACCTACATCGGTGAACTGGCGCCGGCCGGCAAACGCGGGCGCATCTCGAACCTGACCTTCCTCGTCGGCATCCTCGGCCAGGCCCTGACGCCATTCATCGCGTTGGCGCTGGTGCCCAATTACCCATGGGGCTGGCGGGCGCTGTTCGTCATCGGCGGCCTCATCGCCACGATCGGCGTGCTGGCGCGTTTCCACCTGCCCGAATCGCCGCGCTGGCTGGCCTTGCATGGCCGCCTTGCCGAAGCCGACGCGGTGGTACGGCGCATGGAGCAGGGCGCCGCCGCGCGCGGCATCGCCTTGCCGCCGCCGCAGCCGACCGCGGTATCGACCGAACGCCACGCTTTTCCGTTCCGCGCCCTGCTGCGGCCGCCGTATGGCGCCCGCCTCGCGCTGCTCGCTGCGATGTGGTTCTGCTGGTACATCGGCAACTATGGTTTTCTCGGCGATGCGGCCACCCTCATCGCCGCGCAGGGGTTTGCGGTCGGCAGTTCGCTGCTGTTCCTCGGCGTCGGCGCGCTCGGCTATCCGCTCGGGGCGCTGCTGATGGCGCTGGTGGCCGACCGCATCGAGCGCCGCATGCTGATCTTCGCCTCGACCGTGGTGTGGCTGGTGGGGATGCTGCTGATCGGCCTCAACAGCAACGAGGCGGTGCTGATCCTCGGGTCGTTCGTCGCCTCGCTGGCGCTCGGCCTGTATCTGCAGGTGGCCTACACCTACACAGCCGAACTGTTCCCGACGCGGGCGCGTTCGAGCGGCTTCGCACTCTCCGACGGCATCGGCCATACCGGCGGCGCGCTCGGCGCACTGGCCTTGCCGGGCCTCATCGGCGCGACCTCGTTCTTCACCGGATTCCTCGGCATCGGCCTGACCGGACTGCTTGCCGGCCTCATCGCGCTGGCCGGCCCGCGTACCAGCGGCCGGCGTCTGGAAGAGGTGTCGTCCTGACGCGCCCGCTAGGGCGTGGTCTCGAAGCCATCGCCGAAGATGCGGTCGTTGCCGACCTGCACGGCGCCGCTGGCGATGGCGAGAGCGAGTGCGAGATCGTTGCCGCTGATCGCGCCATTCTCGTCGACGTCGAGATACAGCGACACGAGCAGGTCGTAGCTGCCGGCCGGCGCGCTGGCCGGCACGCTGAAGCTGCGGCCGATCGCCTGCGTGCCAGTGGCGAGCACGAGCGGCGCATCGTGCGCGCTGTCGTCGAGATAGCCGACGCCGCTGCGGTAGAGGCTTGCGCCGATCAGCAGGTGGGCATGACTCGCACCGGCGCTGTTGCCGGCGCTGGCGCTGATCTGCAAGGTCGCGCCCGCTGCGACCGTGGCCGGTGTCGCGCTGAGGCCGGTCAGGGTCAGCGGCGAGGTCATGACGGCGGTGCGCAAGTTGCTGCCGGCGCCGTTGTCGTTGAAGTAGTGATCGACGATCCAGCGCCACAGTGGCGGCGTGGCCGCAATCGCCCAGCGCTGCGTACCCCATTGCGACATGCCGCGGCCATGGCCGAAGCAGCCGCGGCCGGCGCCGACGCTGTCGGCGAGACACGGCCAGCCATTGGCCGGCGAGCCGGCGTAGCCGTCGCCGCAGGACAGGTCATTGTTGCTGCACGGCAGGCCGTCGTTGGGATCATCCCAACTGTTGTTTTCGGCCGAGTATTCGGCCGCGGCGGCTTCGCTGCCGCCGCGCGTGAGCAGCAGGCCGGGCGTGCGCGCGATCGCGTTGTCGGTACTGCTGTGGGTGTCGCCATTGTTGACCTGGCAACAGGCGTTGGAACAGATGTCGAAGCTCGGGCGGATCGGGTGTGCCACACGCCAGGCGCCGTAGCTGCGGTAAGCGACGCTGCCCGCGCGCAGGCTCTGCGTGTTCCAGCTCGAGATCCATTCGTTGTCGAGGCCACGCCGCACATAGGTCTCCAGCGGCAACACGCAGGTGTGGGTGCAGGACGCGGTGCAACACGACTGCGTGCAGGCGGCATCGGCATAGCCGACCCGGATCGACGTCGGTGGCACCAGTCCGGGCGCGACCAGCGTGCCGATCGGCGTTGCCTCGCGCAGCAGCGGCAGCATCGCAGCGCCGGCGTCGCCGGTGCTGCGCGCGCCGCGGTCGAGCGCGCCGACGTCCTCGTGCAGTTGCGCGGGCATGCCGGCGCCGAGCGCGAGCAGCAGGCGTGTCACGCCGTTGCTGCAGACGATGCCGCTGCGCTGCTGTTCGCCGACGCCGCTGGCGTGCACGTGCAGGCTCGAACGTGCGTCCGCGTTGGCGGTGCAAGGCGCCAGCTCGAGTTCGAAGTAACCGGCGGCATCGCTGCGCGTGCTGCGCCCCTCGATCGTCAGCGTGGCGCCGGCCAGCGGCGAGCCGTCGGCGGCGCGGCGCACGTAGCCCTGCAGCCAGCGCAGATCGTCGCGCGTCGCCGCCCGTGTCGTCAGGCGCGTGAAGGCCGCGGGTTCGGCGAGCGGATCGAGCAGCAGCGTGAGCGGCCCTGCCGCCGGGTCGAGCGCGAAGGACAGCGTGTGGTGGCCGGCTGCCGTGGCCGTCGCCGTCACGCGCTGCGTCGGCGCCGCGATCGCGCGCAGCGCGCCGTCGATGCGTGCAACGTGCGCACCGCCGTCGTCGTAGCTCAGCGTCGCCGCGAGCGGCGCGCCCGTCAGCGCATCGCGAGCGGCCAGTTCCACCGCCGGCAATGCCGGGGTCAGCGTCAGTCCGGCGCCGAGCAGCAGGAGCCGGTGCAAGGTCGTGGCGTGCATGTGTCCTCCCCGATGTGGCCAACGATACACGTCCCCACGTGCAATGCCATGCCGCGGCGGTCAGTGGTCGGTTCCGGCGCCGCCGCCGGCCTCGGCGCACGCCGGGCTAAACCTTTCCGCGCCGAGTCGCGTCTCACCACCGGTTCGCCACGGAGATCCGCCCATGCGCCAGCTTGCCATTGCCTGCCTGCTCTTCCTCGCCCTGCCGCTCGGCGCCGCCGCGACCGAATGTCGCTTCTCGGCGCAGCGTGACTTCGATGTCGATGCCGCCGCGCTCAAGACGCTGGCGCTGGACCTGGCCGCGAGCGATGTCTGGGTCGAAGGCGTGCCCGGGCTCGACAAGGTCGAGGTGCGTGCCCGCGCCTGCGCCTCGCGCCAGGACTGGCTCGAGGCACTGACCGTGGAGCACGCGGTCGCGGCCGATCGCCTCACGGTGACGCCGAAGGGGCGCGACGCCAGCGTCAACATCAGTCTGCTCGGGTCGAGCTATGCCTGGATCGAGCTGCGCATTCGCGTGCCGCAGCGGCTGGCGGTGGCGGTCACGACCGGCGCCGGCGACGCCGACGTGCGCAAGGTGGCCGCACTCGAGTTCAAGTCGGGGTCGGGCGACCTGCAGGTGCACGACATCGCCGGTGCAGTCGTGCTGGCGCTGGGTTCGGCCGACGCCAGCGGCGCCAATATCGGCTCGCTGGAGTTGCGCGCGGTGGCCTCGGGCGATGTGGACCTGCGCCAGATCCGCGGCGATGCAAAGCTCGGCCCGATCGGCTCGGGCGACGTGGTGCTCGACGGCGTCGGCGGCAAGGTCAGCGCCGAGAGCGTCGGCTCGGGCGATCTCGAACTCACGCACGTGACCGGCGACGTGCAGCTCGAGTCGATCGGTTCGGGCGACCTGCGCGTGCGTGATGTCGGCGGCAACCTGCGCGTGGCGCGCCATGGCTCGGGCGACATCGACTATCGCGACGTGCGCGGCAAGGTCGAGCTGCCTGGCCTCAATGACGAGTAGGCCGACGCGGCCCGTTGCATCGCGGAGCGGTGCGTTGCGCCAAGCAGCCAGATGGCATCGCGGCTGAAGCCGCGATGCTGGCGGTGCCCCCGCCGCTGCCCATCCGGGTCCGAGGCCGCGACTCGACCCGCGCGTGAGCGCAGCGCGCTCGCCTTCGGCCCACACGCCTGCGACTCAGCCCTTGCCATCGGCCCGCTTGGACCGCTGCCCGCAACGCGGGCGCAGGCCATGGCGGTAGCCAAGGCCGTGACCGGGGAGAGTGTCGCGCGTGCCGCCGCGGCGCGTGTCTGCGCCGCTCAGCGCGGTCGGCACGAGATCCCTCTTCCGCTTGGCGGCCAAAGCGTGCAGCGAGGGTGCACGCAACCACGTCGCGCTGCATGGCGCCCACGGGTTGTCGTGCCGTGACGCCAACCGGTACGAGCGCCTGTTCCCCGGCGCGCGGGCGCGGCTCGGCGCTGGCCTCGCGATCCGCGGCGGCGTGCCGGTGATCTTTCCGCGGTCCGGTGCGCGGACCGCTCGGCAAGCGTGACTTGGCGCGGTGGGGTTCGTGGCTTTGCCTCGATCCACACCATGACGCAGTCGCGTTCGAACCCACCGGCGCCGGCAGCAATTTGCGTGGCCGCACGCATTCGCGCGGCGCCTGCACGTTGCGCCCGCGCCGCGCCGCCGCTGTAATGCACGGCTTTCCCGACACCGGAACCTCCGCAATGGCCATCCTCCGCATGAGCGAGCTCGACCTCGCCGGCAAGCGCGTCCTGATCCGTGAAGACCTCAACGTGCCGATCGAGCGCGGCGCCGACGGCAGCGAACACATCACCTCCGAGGCGCGCATCCTCGCCGCGCTGCCGACGCTGCGCCTCGCGCTCGAGCGCGGCGCCGCGGTGATGGTGATGTCGCACCTGGGTCGTCCGAAGGAGGGCGTGTGGAGCGTCGAGGATTCGCTCGCCCCGGTCGCGCGGCGGCTCGGCGAACTGCTCGGGCGCGAGGTGCCGCTGCTGCGCGACTGGCTCGACGGCGTCGACGTGGCGCCGGGCCAGCTCGTGCTGCTCGAGAACTGCCGCATGAATATCGGCGAGGGCAAGGACGATCCCGTGCTTGCACGCAAGTACGCCGCGCTCTGCGACGTCTACGTGATGGACGCGTTCGGTACCGCCCACCGTGCCCAGGCCTCCACCCACGGCGCGATCCGCGAGGCGCGAGTGGCTGCCGGCGGTCCGCTGCTGATGGCCGAGCTCGATGCGCTGGCGAAGGCACTCGAGCATCCGGCGCGGCCGCTGGTCGCGATCGTCGCGGGCTCGAAGGTGTCGACCAAGCTCACCCTGCTCGACAGTCTCGTCGCCAAGGTCGACCAGCTCATCGTCGGCGGCGGCATCGCCAACACCTTCATCGCCGCCTGCGGCCACGAGGTCGGCAAGTCGCTGGTGGAACCCGATCTCCTCGACACCGCACGCAGGATCATGGCCGCGGCCAAGGCCCGCGGCGCCGAGGTGCCGGTGCCGATCGACGTCGTGGTGGCGGGATCCTTCGCCGCCGATGCACCTGCCACGGTCAAGCCAGTCGAAGCCGTCGCGGCGGACGACATGATCCTCGACATCGGCCCGGCCACCGCGCAGCGCTACGCGCAGCTCATCGCCGCGGCCGGCAGCGTGGTGTGGAACGGGCCGGTCGGCGTGTTCGAGTTCGATGCCTTCGGCAACGGCACGCGCACCTTGGCGCAGGCGATCGCCGACTCGCCGGCGTTCTCGATCGCGGGCGGCGGCGACACGCTGGCCGCCATCGAGAAGTACGGCGTCGCCGAGCGCGTGTCCTACATCTCCACCGGCGGCGGCGCGTTCCTCGAGTTCCTCGAAGGCAAGGAGTTGCCGGCCGTGGCCGCGCTCAAGGCGCGCGCGTGAGGCTGGTGCTGTTCGATCTCGATGGCACGCTGATCGACTCCGAGACCGGCATCGTCAACTGCATCGGGCACGCGCTGCGCACGCTCGGCGCGGCGATCCCGCCGCGAGCGCAATTGCGCGACTGGATCGGTCCGCCGCTGCGCGCGACCTTGCCGCGCGTGCTCGGCGACGATGCCGCAACGGTCGAGCGCGCGGTCGCGCTGTACCGCGAGCGCTTCGCCACGCTGGGCTGGCGTGAGCATGAGGTGTATGCGGGCGTCGGCGCCGCCATTGGTGCGCTGGCGACGAGCGGTGCGCAGCTCGCGGTGGTCACGAGCAAGCCCGACACCTATGCCGCACGCATCGTCGCCAGCCTGCCGTTCGGCGCCCACTTCGCGCATACCTATGCGCCGGCGGCCGACAGCGCGCATTGCGACAAGGACGGCATGATCGCGCGGGCGCTGGCTGACTTCGGCGTCGCCGCCGCGCAGGCGGCGATGGTTGGCGACCGCAGCTTCGACATGCGCGGCGCGCGCGCCAATGGCGTGCGCGCGATCGGTGCGGGGTGGGGCTTCGGCAGTCGTGAGGAACTGACCGGTGCCGGCGCCGACGCGATCGCGGCCGCCCCGGACGAACTGGTCGCGCTGCTGCTGCATTGAGCGATCTTCACCGCCGCAGCGTGGTGGTCGCGCGCGTGGCCTGCACGAAGCGCAGCGTGAAAGCCAATGGCTGCAGGCCGGTGACCGAGTGGCAGATCGGCGAGGCCGAGCCGGTGCTGACCGCGCACGGCGTGTCGCGGTCGAGCGACCAGTAGTGCACGCCGGCAAGGCCGTTGCTGCGCGCCCAGGCGGAGAGCGTGTCGACATCGGCGAGCGTGAATGTTTCGCTGACCACGTCGTTGAGGCCGATCATCGGCGTGAGCTCGATCCTGTCGAGCGGCACGCCGTAGGTGTGCGCGAGGTTCTGCGCGGCCTGGATCGCCGAGGCACCCATGTCGCAGATGCCGCCCGATACCACGCACACCGCCGGGCCCGCCGCGCCGTAGTCCATGACCATGAGGTTGATCGTGTAGTTGCTGAGTCCCGCGCCGAGCACCGCGCGCACCACGGCATCGCCGGTCGCGTTGACGCCGCCGTGGCTGCCATCGGAAGCCGCCAGCGTGGCAAGCGTGAACGAGAAGCGCAGGCCCGGATGCGTGGCCTCGGCGCCGGCGGCGGCATCGACCAGCGCCTGCAGTTGTGCCGGCGTCTGGCCCGCCTCGATGTCGAAGTCGATGCCGCGCAGCTGTGGGCTGGCGTAGCGCGCGATGAACTGGTTGAGCCCGGCGCTGCTCGCGCAGGTGAAGGCGCCCGCCGCACCGCCGGTGGAAATCACGTAATCGATGCCCGCGTTGGCGAGCGCGGGGATGTTGGCATCGGCGAAGGCCTGCGCGCCGACGCCGCCCCAGTTCTCGCTGCCGCATTCGCCGGTTGCGAAGGCGAGCGTGACCGCGTGCAGGTCGGGCACATGCTGCGGCAGCAGGCCGCCGCTGCCGACCAGCGGGATCGGACTGCCGAGCACGGCCGTGCGCATTCGGTTGCTGTTCCAGTCCATGTTGATCGTGGCGTCCTTGTACGGGCTGAACAGGAAGCCCTCGCGCACGCCATCGAAACCGTTGGCGAAGATCGGGTCGATGCCCGACGGCGGACCGCCGCCACCGTCGCCCGCGCACGCGCCTTGCGCAGTCCACGGCTGCGCCGAGCCGGGCGGGCCATTGTGGCTTGCCGGTTCATCGCCTTGCGTCCACCAGTTGGCGAGGTAGTTGATGTGGTCCTGACTGGCGAGATCGCCACCCACATACACGTGCGTGACATTCCATGCCGGTGCGCAGTCCGGCGACTGCTGGGCACCGGCGTGGTCGGCGCCGGCGAGGCCACACAACGAAAGCGCCGCGCACGCGGCGGCGCGCAGTGAAGCGGTCGATGCCATGACAGGGGACCCTTGAGCGGACGAGCAACGCAATGCTCACCCGATCGCAGCCGTCCTGTCGATGGCCGCCAAACGGAAATGTGCGCTGCCGCAACAAGAACGTCGCAAGGGTGCCGCGTGTCGCGATATGAGCATTGCGCATATCGCGACGTGGCGCGCGCCGCGCCGGCGCGCAGCAGCGCAATCACACGAGCTTGATCGTCACCTCGACGTTGCCGCGCGTGGCATGCGAATACGGGCAGATGTCACGGTGCGCGGTGTCGACGAGGCCTTGCGCGATCTTGTGGTCGAGGCCGGGCAGGTGGACGTCGAGCTGCACCGCGATGCCGAAACCGGTCGGCTCACGCGGACCGATGCCGACATGGGCGGTGACACTGGTATCGGCCGGCACCGCGACCTTCTGCTGGCTGGCGACGAGGCGCACGGCGCCTTCGAAGCAGGCGGCATAACCCGAGGCGAACAGTTGCTCGGGGTTGCTCGCGTGTCCACCCGGGCCGCCCATTTCCTTGGGTACCTTGAGGTCGATATCGACGACGCCATCGCTGCTCTTGACGTGGCCGGCGCGGCCGCCCTTGGCGGTCGAGGTGGCAGTGTAGAGGACTTTGCTGAGTTTCATGGATTGTCTCCTTCGGGTTCGCTCGCGAGCGAGCGGGTGAGTTGGGCGAGGTTGTTGCGCAGGCGGCCCAACGTGGTGGCGCTCATGCCGGCGCGCGCGAGCAGGCACTGTGGAATCGGCCGCGCCCTGGCGTGCAGCGCGCGTCCGGCGCGCGTGAGGCGGATCTCCACTTCGCGTTCGTCGCTTTGGCGGCGCTCGCGCGTGACCAGGCCGGCGGCCTCCATGCGCTTGAGCAGCGGCGTCAGCGTGCCCGAGTCGAGCGCGAGGCGCTGGCCCAGCTCGCCCACGCTGCGACCGTCGTCCTGCCACAGCACGAGCAGGACCAGGTACTGGGGATAAGTCAGGCCCAGCGGTTCGAGCAGTGGCCGGTACGCCGCGGTCATCGCGCGCGAGGCCGCATACAGCGCGAAGCAGAGCTGCTCATCGAGCAGCAGGGAGGCATTGGGCGTGGTCACACTCGCCATTGCAGCAGCAAATGGAATGTGACACAACTGAATTGTGCACAATCAGATTGTCGATATCGTCGGTGTTCAGGTGCGTGCCCACTGCCACGGCCGCGGCACCGACCGCGCCGGCCGCGCGCTCGCGTATGATCGGGCCCTCAATCCGCGTGAAGGGACTGTCCGGTGACCGAGCAACTGCGCCGCACCAAGATCATTGCCACGTTGGGCCCGGCCACCGATGCACCCGGCGCGTTGCGCCAGATCCTCGTCGAGGGGGTCAATGTGGTGCGCCTGAACCTTTCGCACGGTACGGCCGACGACCATCGTGCACGTGCCGCGGCGGTGCGTGCGGCGGCGCAGGAACTTGGCATCGAGGTCGGCATCCTCGCCGATCTGCAGGGACCCAAGATCCGCATCGAACACTTCGCTGCCGGTGCCGTCGAACTCGCGGCGGGCGCGCCATTCAGCCTCGACTGCCGCGCCGACGCCGCGCCCGGCGACGCCGGTCGCATCGGCGTGTCGTACCTTGACCTGTGGCGCGACGTGAAGCCCGGCGACGTGCTGCTGCTCGACGACGGCCTGGTCTCGCTCGAGGTGGTCGGCGTTGCCGAGGCCCGCGTCGACTGCGTGGTGCTGGCCGGCGGGCGCCTGTCCGACCGCAAGGGCATCAACCGTCTCGGTGGTGGCCTGACCGTGGCGGCGCTGTCGGACAAGGACCGCGCCGACATCCGCCTCGCGGCGGCGATGGAGGTCGATTTCCTCGCCGTGTCGTTCGTCAAGACCGCTGCCGACATCGAACAGGCGCGGCGCCTGCTGCACGAGGCCGGTGGCGACGCCGCACTGGTGGCCAAGATCGAGCGCGCCGAGGCGATCGACAACCTGAGCGAGATCGTCGCCGCGGCCGATGCGGTGATGGTGGCGCGTGGCGATCTGGGCGTGGAGATCGGCGATGCCGAACTGCCGGGCCTGCAGAAGAAGATCATCCGCGAAGCGCTGCGCCAGAGCGGCATCGTCATCACCGCCACGCAAATGATGCAGTCGATGGTGGAGTCGCCGATCCCGACCCGCGCTGAAGTGCTCGACGTGGCCAACGCGGTGATCGATGGCACCGACGCGGTGATGCTGTCGCAGGAAACCGCCGCCGGCAAACATCCGGCGCTGGCGGTGGCGGCGATGCGCCGCGTCTGTCTCGGTGCCGAGCGCCAGTTCGAGCCGGTCGAGGATCTCGGTCCGGGTGCGCACCGGCTCGATCGCACCGATCAGGCGATCGCGCTGGCGGCGATGTTCCTCGCCGACCGCATCCGCGTGCGCGCGATCGTGGCGCTGACCGAATCGGGCGCCACCGCGCAGTGGCTGTCGCGCTTCCGATCGACGGTGCCGATCTATGCGTTGTCGCGCAACGCCGCCGCGCGCCGCCGCATGTTGCTGTACCGCGACGTCAACCCGGTCGACTTCGATGCACGCGGGGCGGGCCCGACCCAGGCCGTGCGCGAGGCGCTGGCGCACCTGTTCCGGCTCGGTCACCTGGCCGCCGGCGACCGCGTGCTGGTCACCACGGGCGACCATACCGGGCGCCTGGGCGGCACCAATACGCTCAAGCTGCTCGCGCTCGGCGCCGACGGCATCACCGAGGGCCTGCAGGACCTGTAGCGCGCGGGGCTCGGCGCGCTGGCAAAACCGGCCGCATGCGCGCGGTTGCCGCCCGTTCACGCAAGGCGGGCCTTGCGGGGGCGCCGCGCGGCGCAATCAGCGCACGGATCCGCCCGTGGTGGCCTGTCGCGCGCCGCAGGCGACCGCCGCCTGTTCGTCGCCGATCGATCGCGCCGCCCGGCGCGGGAGCCTAGAATGGCCGCAGCGCCATCGTCGGCGATCCCAGGAGTCCATCATGAAGCGTCCCGCCCTTGCCATTCTGGCCCTGGCCCTGAGTGCCACTGCCGCCGCGCAGTCGGTCGATGCACCCAAGGTGGTCGCGCCCGGCAAGCTCGCCAGCTACTGGGCCCTGCTCAACGATTCGGTCGAGGCCGACGTGCCGAACATCGCCAAGAACATCAACGTCCCCGGCTGCGCAACGGTATCGTTCGTGGTCGAGAAGAATGGCACCACGAGCCAGGTCAAGGTGCAGCGTGTGGTGCCGGCCGGTGACCTCGTGCGCGTGGCCGAGAGCATGGGCAAGCATCTGCGCTTCGAACCGACGGTCGCCAACGCCGAGCGCAGTCGCGTGTTCAGCTGGCTGATCTTTCCGTTCAATGCACCGGCCGATGCCAGCGCGCGCAGCGCGATGATGCAGCCCTGCGCGATCGAGCGCCTGGAGTGGAAGGATCGCTGATGCCATGAGAGCGGCCGCCGCGAGCCCTGCCGCCGCGCCACTGTCATCGTGGGGGCGCTGATGGATTTTCGCGTCTGCGGCGACTGTGGCGCGATCGCCTCTGGCCACGAAACGACCTGCGGCCAGTGTGGTGGTGAGATCGCCAATGCCGACGCTGCGATCTTCATCGGCCGGACCTTCGGCAAGTACGAACTGCTCGATGTGATCGGCCGCGGCGGCATGGGCGTCGTGCTCAAGGGCCGCCATCGCACGCTCGATACCCTCGTTGCGGTCAAGCTGCTGCTGCCGGGGCTGGGCGATCCGGCGTTTGCCGAGCGCTTCCGCCGCGAGGCGCGGCTGCTGGCGAGCCTGCACCATCCCAACATCGTCGAAGTGCATGATTTCGACGTGGCGCCGGGCGGCTTGCCGTACTACGTCATGGAATACCTGCACGGCCAGTCGCTGGCCGCCGAGCTCGCCGCCGCGCCGCAGGGCCTGGGCTGGCCGCGCGTGCTGGCGATCGCGCGGCGCGTGGCCGATGCGCTCGAGGTCGCCCATGAGCATGGCATCGTCCATCGCGACCTCAAGCCCGAAAACATCTTCATTGCGCGCGACGGCTCGCGTGAGCACATCAAGCTGCTCGACTTCGGCATCGCCCGGCCGGTCGACGAGGACGATCCGGGGGCGTCGCTCACGCGCACGGGCCACGTCATCGGCACGCCACGCTATTTCGCACCCGAGCAGTTCTACGGCTATCCGGTGACGCCGGCGACCGACCAGTACGCACTCGCCCTGGTGGTGGCCGAGATGGCCAGCGGACAGCCGCTGCGCAGTGCGCAGTCGATGAGCGAGGTGACGCTCGATGGCGCCGGGCGTCTGGCCGACACGCTGGCGCCGCGACTGCCAGCCGATACGCCGCCAGCGATCATGGCCGCACTCGGGCGCGCGCTGGCCATCGATCCGGTGCAGCGCTTCGGCAGCGTGGCCGGCTTCGCCGCCGCGCTCACCGCCGCCGCGCCG
>NZ_JAHCAQ010000006.1 GCF_019634845.1 Dokdonella sp. | reverse complement strand
GCGACACGGCGACGATCGAACTGCAGGTTCCGGCCGCGCTGGCCGAAGGGCACCCAAGTCCACTCACGATCACGGCCGTCGGCGCCGGTTTCCGCGATCTGTTCGGCCGCGCCAAGGCCACCGGCCCCGGCACCTCGGGTGCCTGCAACATCAACGTGGCCTGTCCACTCGGCCAGCCCTATCCGAATCAGATTCGAGCGGTTGGCCAGTATCAGTTCAACAGCGATGGCGGCAGCTACATCTGCACCGGCACCCTGCTCAACAATACCGCGCAGAACCGCAAGAACTATTTCCTGACCGCCGCGCATTGCGTCTCCACTGCGGCCGAAGCGCAGTCGATGGTGGTGTACTGGAACTACCAGTCGACCACGTGCGGCACGCTGACCGCGCCCGCGGGCGGCTATTTCAACGACGACCAGCACGGCGCCAACCTGCGGGCGACGCGCGAGGACGTCGATTTCACGCTGGTGGAGATGAGCACCACGCCCGAGGCGGGCTGGAACCTGCACTACGCGGGTTGGGACGTGAGCGGCACTGCGCCCAGCGGCACGGTCGGCATCCACCATCCCTACGGCGACGTCAAGAAGATCACGGCCGGGCCGCAGCCGACGACCACCGACAACTGCATCTCCAACACCTACCACGCCAACACGCACTGGCTGACCGGCCCCTACTCGCAGGGCACCACCGAAGGCGGCTCGTCGGGCTCGGCGCTGTTCTCGAGCGCAAGCAGCAACACGCCGCGCCGCGCGATCGGCATCCTGTCGGGCGGCGACGCCGCTTGCAGCGAAAGCGCACCAAGTCAACCCAACAGCGGCCACGATTGCTACGGCAAACTGGCAGTTGCCTGGACCGGCACCGGCACCTCGAGCAGCAACCGTCTGCGCGACTGGCTCGATCCGGGCAACACCGGCACCCAGGGCATCGACGGCATCGACCAGGGCAGCACGCCGCCGGCAACGGGCGGCGACGGGCATTCGCGCCACGCCATGCCGGGCGACATCGGCGCGCGCATCCCGTGGCATTGACGACACTCGTCGACTCGCACTGTCACCTCGACGCGGCCGAGTTCGCCGCCGACCGCGACGCCGTGCTGGCGCGGGCGCGTGCAGCCGGCGTGATCGCCCAGGTCGTGCCGGCGATCCGTCTGGCCGATTTCGCCGAGCTGCGCGAACTGTGCGCGCAGCACGTCGAGCTGCATCCGGCCTACGGCCTGCATCCGATGTACCTGGCCGACCACGCGCCGACGCACCTGGGCGCGCTGCGCGACTGGCTCGCGCGCGAGTCCGCCGTGGCGGTCGGCGAATGCGGGCTCGACCACTACCTGCCCGGCCTCGATCCGGCACGCCAGCGCGAGCTGTTCGCGGGGCAGTTGTGCCTCGCGCGCGAGTTCGACCTGCCCGTGATCGTCCACGCGCGGCACGCGGTCGACGAGGTCATCGCCCTGCTGCGGCGCCACGCACCGCTGCGCGGCGTGGTACACAGCTTCGCCGGCAGCGCCGAACAGGCGCGCCAGCTATGGAACATGGGGTTCCTCATCGGGCTGGGCGGACCGATCACCTATGAGCGTGCACGACGCCTGCGCGCGCTGGCGGCAACGATGCCGCTCGAATACCTGCTGCTGGAAACCGACGCGCCCGACCAGCCGCTGGCCAGCCACCGCGGCCAGCGCAACGAACCCGCGCATCTCGTCGAAGTGGCGCAAGTCGTCGCGCAGCTGCGCGGCATCGACGTGTCCGAGGTCGCCGCAGCCACGCGCAGCAACGCGCAGCGCCTGTTCGCGCTGGCGTGACGGCGCCGCTCAGCTGCGCGGCGGCGCCAGCAGCCGTGCCAGCACGCGCGACACCGCCGCGAACGCGAACGCACCGGTCACATGGGTGGCCGCACCGAGTCCGCCGCCGCAATCGAGCTTGAGCGCATCGCCTGCGGCCGGACGCGTGCCGCAGACGCTGCCGTCGGCCTGCGGATAGCGCACGTTTTCACGCGAGTACACCGCCTGCACGCCGAAGTAGCGTTTGGGTCCGCGCGGAAAGCCAAACTCCTCGCGCAGCTTCTTGCGCACCAGCGCAAGCAAGGCGTCGTGCTCGGTTTTCGACAGGTCGCGTACCGCGACGAGAGTCGGATCGGTACGACCGCCAGCCGAACCAACGGTCACCAGCGGCAGCTTGCGGCGCCGACACCACGCGATGGCTTCCACCTTGACGCGGAACGCATCGCAGGCATCGAGCACGCAGTCATGGCCGCGGCCGAGCAGTTCGCCAAGATTGGCAGGGGTGAGGAACTGCTCGATCGGCTCGACCGCGAGCTGCGGATTGATCGCCGCCAGGCGCTGCGCCATCACGGCCACCTTGGCGCGTCCGTAGTTGCCATCGAGCGCATGCAGTTGGCGGTTGGTGTTGCCCACGCACACCTCGTCGGCGTCGATCAGCGTGATGCGACCGACGCCGCTGCGCACCAGCGCCTCGGCCGCCCACGAACCCACACCGCCAATGCCGACCACGGCCACGTGGCTGCGCGCAAGGCGCTGCACGCTACCCGCACCATACAGGCGATCGATGCCGGCAAAACGTTGGAAAAGAGTCGGCTCCATGCGCGGCGCAGCGTATCATTGCCGGTCCGGCGCGTCGCAAGCGCCACCTCGCCAGGTCAGGGTCAAACTGCCATGCGTTTCGTCGTCGTCCTTGTCATCGGCCTGTTCATGGGCCTGGCCATCGCCATGTCGCTGGCCAATGCCCTGCAACGCCGCCAGGCCTGGCCGCGCGGCCTCATGCATGTCATGCAGCACGACCTCGCGGCGGCACGCGAGGCCGCGCGCGGCCAGCAGTGCAGCACGCCGCAGATGGCCCAGCGCGCCGAGCGCCTGCGCCTGGTGGCGGCCGAGCTGCAGCCCGCGCTGCTGCCGGCCGACAGCCAGGATCGTGTGCTCACCCAATACATCGAGCAG
This sequence comes from Dokdonella sp., assembly GCF_019634845.1. Taxonomy (GTDB): domain Bacteria; phylum Pseudomonadota; class Gammaproteobacteria; order Xanthomonadales; family Rhodanobacteraceae; genus Dokdonella_A. Next base: position 198,473 of record NZ_JAHCAQ010000006.1, on the reverse strand, counting down.
CTGGCGAGTGAGGCCGCGAACTGGGACACCGCCTCCGCCTGCCCCGTGCAGGCCGAAGCGCTCACGCGCATCGGCCATGCCTGCGATGCCTGTCATCGCGACTACCGCTGACCCAAGCCGTTGCTGGCGCGGCGCCGGTGTGGCGCCCGGCCGGCGATCCGGGCATCATTGCCGCGCCGCGCAGGGAGGCAACCTGGCTACGCCAGATTGACGCGGCCCAATCGCTGTACGCACTTGCCTGTTCCGATTCCATGGGGAGTTTTCATGCGCAACCTATTGTCACTGGCCATCGTGCTGGCGCTGCCAGCCGTGGCTTCCGCCAGCGAGTCAGACTGTCTGATCTCGTTCGCTGGCGCGCAGCACAACGTCTGTACCGGCGACACGAGTCGCGCGGCCGCCGCCCTCGACGAGCTGCTGTCGCTTGGCGCGGTCAAGGATTCGACGCTGCGCCTGGTCAAGTTCAACGGTCCCATCAGCCAGGCCCAACGCACGGCGGTTGAAGCCGCGGGCGCCAGCATCCTCGGCTACGCGCCCTACTACGCCTACATCGTGCGCATGCCGGCACATCTGGACGGCGCGATGCGCGGCATCGACGGCGTGATCTGGAGCGGCCCGCTGATGCCGGCGCTCAAGGTCGACCCCAACATCTACAACGAGCTCAAGAATGGCGGCATCGTCGACGGTCTCGGCATCGAGATGCTCGACGTCGCACTCGACACCCAGGCCAGTCCGGCCAGCGTCCGCAGCGGTATCGCCGCGATCGCCGGGATCAGCCATGTGCAGGTGGTCGACTCGAGCGGTGAGACGCGCGTGCGCGCCACCTTCGCCCGCGCCCAGCTTGCCACCGCGGTCGAACAGCTCGCGCTGCGCGATGACGTGCTCGCGGTCGGTTTCGTCAAGCCGATGCGGCTGTCCAATTCGGCGGGTCATTGGCTGCACCAGAGCAACGTCAGCTCGCCGACGCCGCTGTACTCGATCTGGGACAAGGGTCTGTATGGCTGCGGCCAGATCATCGGCGAGCTCGACACCGGCCTGTACATGGACAACATCGCGTTCAAGGACGCGACCCAGCCGATGCCGATCGATGTGTGCACCACGGGCGCGTCGTGTCCGGTGATCGCCTCGCCCAACTACAACGCGCGCAAGGTCGTGGCCTACTACAAGTGGTCGGGTCTTGCGGGCACGAGCTGGGAGGACAACCACGGCCACGGCACCCACGTCGCCGGCTCGATCTTCGGCAACAACAACGGCGTCAACCCAGGCACCGACTGCGCTAACCAGCCTGCGCCGGACGGCACCAGCAACCTCGTCGGCATGGCGCCCTACGCCAAGCTCGTGATGCAGGAGACCGGCGGCAACCTGGCCTACCTCAACACCATGGGCGGCACCGCCTACCACGCCGCCGATACCGCCTACCAGAACGGCGCGCGCATCCACAGCAATTCCTGGGGTGGCGGCTGTACCGACCAGTTCGGTGCCTGCGTCTCCGGTTGCACGGTGACCTACGATGAATTCGCGCGTGACGCCGACCGCGTCATGAACGATCGTGGCGATCTGCTGATGGTGTTTGCCGCCGGCAACGACGCAACCGCCTGCTCCAACGGCAACAACGTCGGCAGCCCCGGCAACGCCAAGAGCGTGCTGACGATCGGTGCCACCGGTCGCGGCACCGGTGCCAACGCGATGGCAAGTTTCTCCTCGCGCGGCCCGACGCTCGACAGCCGCACCAAGCCCGACCTCGACGCCCAGGGCAGCAGCATCGTATCCGCAGCGCGCAGCGCATCGGGCACGACCTCGATGAGCGGCACGTCGATGGCCACGCCCACCGCCGCCGGCAATGCAGCGCTGGTGCGCGAATACCTGGCACGCGGCTACTACCCGAGCGGGACTGCCAACGCGAGCGACGCGATCGGCGATCCGTCGGGCGCGCTGGTCAAGGCCGTCCTGGCCGCGGGCGCATTCAAGATGACCGGTACCGGTGCGGGTGCAAACCCTGGCCAGGCGCAGGGCTTCGGCCGCATCCTGCTCGACGATTCGCTGTATTTCGCCGGCGATGCCAGCCACCTGTTCATCCACGACGAACCGACCGGCCTGCAGACCGGCGGAGTGACCGAGTTCACGCTCAATGCACTCGGCAGCCAGCGGCTGACCATCGTGCTGACCTGGAGCGACGTCGCGGGCGCGATCAACGCCAGCCCGGCCACGGTCAACTCGCTGCGACTGGAAGTGCAGGATCCCAGCGGCAACGTGTGGACGCAGAAGCTGCCGAGCGGATACAACGTCAACAACGCCAATCCGACGCAGAGCACGGCCACCAGCGGCTACGACACGATCAATACGTTGCAGCGTATCCAGTTCGATACGGCAGCGACGGGCTCGTACCAGATCCGCGTGCGTGGCATCAACGTGCCGACCGGGCCGCAGAAGTTCGCCGTTGCCGCTACCGGCAACTTCGAGCCGAGCACCGCTCCGGACTTCAGCATGAACGCGACCCCGGCGTCGGCCGCCATCTGTGCCGGCAGCAACGCCAATTACGACATCGGCGTGCGCAGCCGCTACGGCTTCACCGATGCGGTCACGCTGAGCACGGGCGCCCTGCCCGGCGCGGCAACCGCAGGCTTCAGCGTCAACCCGGTGACGCCCGCCGATCCGGCGGCGACGAGCCAGCTCACGGTTGCCAACACGGCTGGACTCAGCCGCGGCAGCTACAGCATCGCGGTGACGGGTGCGTCCAGCGGTGCCACGCCGCTCAGCCACGCGATCAATCTCGCACTGCAGGTCAGCGAGGGCATTCCATCGAATCCGGCACTGAGCGCGCCGCTCGATGGCGCCACTGGCACGCCACGCAGCCCCGCCTTCGCCTGGGCCAGCGACGTCTCCGCCGAGAGCTACACCATCGAAGTCGCAAGCGACAATGCGTTCACGACGATCGTCGCCAGCGGCACGCCGACCAGCAACAGCTGGACGCCATCGACGCCACTGGCGCCGCTGACCACCTATTACTGGCGCGTGCGTGCCAACAGTGTGTGCGGCAACAGCAGCTACTCGCCGACGTTCAGCTTCACCACCGGCGTGACCTTCCCCGAGCCGTACTGCCCGGTCACGTTCCCGAACAATGTCGAGCCGATCACCAAGGTCATCTTCACCGGCATCAACAACCCGAGCTCGGCCGCGCTCAACGGCAGCCCGGCGCTGGAGGACTTCCTCGGCGTGAGCGGCGGTCTCGTCGCGGCCGGCCAGAGTTATTCGATCACGGTCGAAGGCAACACCGATGGCAGCTGGACCAACGTGATCAACGCCTTCATCGACTGGAACCGCAACGGCACGTTCGAGGCCAGCGAGGGCTACTCGATCGGCAACATCACCAACTCGACCGGACTTGACGGCAAGCAGGCCACCAACACGATCGCGGTGCCGGCCAGCGTGACGCCGGGCCCGGTGCGCATGCGCGTGCTCAAGCGGTACAGCGCGGCGGCAACGGCCTGCAACAACACGGGTTATGGTCAGGGTGAGGACTACACGCTGATCGTGCAGGGCAACGCGAACTACACGGTCGGCGGCAGCGTGACGGGCCTGGCCGGTTCCGGCCTCGTGCTGTCGCTCAATGGCAGCCAGAGCCTGCCGGTGGCGGCCAATGGCAGCTTCACGTTCCCGACCGCGCTGGCCGACGGCAGCAGCTATGCGGTGACGGTGACGACCCAGCCCGGCACGCCTGCGCAGACCTGCACGGTCAGCAATGGCGGCGGCGTGCTCGCCGGTGCCAACGTGACCAATGTCGCCGTGGCCTGCACGACCAATACCTACACGGTCGGCGGCAGCGTGACGGGCCTGGTCGGTTCCGGCCTCGTGCTGTCGCTCAATGGCAGCCAGAGCCTGCCGGTGGCGGCCAATGGCAGCTTCACCTTCCCGACTGCGCTGCTTGACGGCAGCAGCTATGCGGTGACGGTGACGACCCAGCCGAGTGCGCCGATCGAGGTGTGCACGGTCAGCAATGGCAGCGGCACGCTCGCCGGCGCCAACGTCGGCAACGTGGCCGTGAGCTGCATCGACCGCATCTTCGCCGACGGCTTCGACGAAGCCCCCTGATACCCGTCAGGCGGTGAATTCCGGCGCCACGACCGCAAGGTCGTGGCGCTTTTTTGTGTGTCGGCATGACGGCGGCGGCCGCGGCCCGCCAGGCACCTGCGGCCCACGCCCTTGCCGCTGCATTCGGGCTGTCGACAAATACCAAACTCGCTGGTATCGTTTTGGCCGCCGCTGCGGCATCGCGACCCAACCATCGCCATGCATGCGTGGCGCCAATCTCCCCGCCCGCCTCCCGGCGGGCGCTCTTGTATGCGGAACCCGACCTTGGACCGGATCATTGCAGCGCTCCACCGCAGTGTCGCCGTCGCGGTTGCCTGCGGCGTCCTTGCCGCCTGCGCGGTGCCGCCCAGGCCCGAGCTGCCGCCACTGCGCAGCGAAGCGCCGCTGGCGGGCCTGGCGCTCGCCGATCACGGTGACTGGCCGGCTGCCCAGTGGTGGCGGCAGTACGCTGACCGTCAGCTCGACGATCTCGAGACGCGCGCGCTGGCCAATTCACCGAGTCTGGACGAGGCGCAGCGTCGCCTGCAGACGCTGATCGCGGCAGTCGACAGTGCGCGCGCCACGGCCGGTCTCGCGGCGCAGGGCAACCTGGAACTGCAGCGGCAGCGGTTGAGCGAGAACGGCTTGATCCCGCCGCGCTTCCTCGGCTTCACCTGGTACAACCAGGCCGACCTCAACCTTCAGTTCAAATACGACTTCGACCTGTTCGGCAAGACCCGCGCCGCCGTCGCGGGTGCCATCGACCAGGCGCGCGCCGGCGAGGCCGAGCGCAGTGCGGCCAGCCTCGCGCTGACCGCTGCGGTGGCCGATGTCTATTTCGGCTGGCAGGTCGATCAGGCCCACCTCGCGCTCGCGCGCGACAGCGAACAGGCGCTCGAACGCCTGCGCACGCTGGTCACGCTGCGCGTCGCGCGCGGCATCGACGTCGCCGACTCGATCCACCAAAGCCAGGCGCGGTTGGCGGCAGCGCGCGAGCTGCGCGTGGCCTGGGCCGGTTCGGCGCAATTGCGACTGGCGGCGCTGGCGGCGCTGCTCGGCGTGGCGCCTGCCGAGCTGCCCACGCTGCAGCCACACGCCCTGCCGCCGATCGACGCACACCTGCCCGCGGATGTCGGACTCGACCTCATCGCGCGTCGACCCGACATCGCCGCTGCGCGCTGGCGTGTCGAAGCCGCGATGCGCCAGGTCGACCGTGCGCGCGCCCAGTTCTATCCCGACATCGGCATCGCCGGTCTCGTCGGCCTGCAGTCGCTCGATCTGGACAAGCTGCTCAACCTCGACAGCCGCCTGCTCGGCGTCGGCCCGGCCCTGCACCTGCCGCTGTTCGCGCGCGGCCAGCTCAAGGCCGCCTATGGCGTGTCACAGGCCCAGCTCGATGCCGCCGCCGCGCAGTACGACGCCGTTGTCGTCAGTGCCGCCAACGACGTCGCCACCCAGGCGCTGGCACTGACCCAGGCGCAGGCGCGACGCAGCGAACGCGAGGCTCAACTGGCCACCGCCGGCGAGCTCCACACGCTGGCCACCGCCCGTGCGCGCCAAGGCCTTGTCGACGAGCGCGCCGTGCTTGCCGCGCAGGTCGAACTGCTGCAGCAGCGCGACGCGCTGCTCGCGCTCGACGCACAATCGGTCGCCGCCCAGGTCGCGCTGACCAAGGCGCTCGGCGGCGGCTATCGCAGCGATGCCCCTGCCGGTGCGCCTTCCCATTCCACGCCAACCGACCGGGTCCTGCCGCGATGAGTGACTCCCCCACCGCCGCCACTGGCGACAACGGCAAGCGCCGTGCGCTCCTGCTCCTGATCGGCCTCGTCTTCGTGCTGGCCGGGTTGGCCTGGTATCTGGCCTGGCGCCTGGTGTTCTCGCAGCGCGAGGTCACCGACGATGCCTACGTCAACGGCAACCAGGTCATCGTCTCGGCGCAGATCCCGGGCACCGTGGTTGCGATCCTCGCCGACGACACCCAACGTGTCGAAGCCGGCCAGGTGCTGGCCAGGCTCGATCCGACCGACACCGAACTCGCGCTCGCCAAGGCCAGCAGCGCGCTGGCCCATGCAGTGCGCCAGGTGCGCCAGCTCGGCGAGAGCGCGGCGCAAGCCGATGTCGCCATCGCGGCGCGCCGGCTCGATCTGGCGCGCGCACAGGCCGATCTCGCGCGGCGCACGCCGTTGCTGGCCGACAAGGCGGTCGCGGCCGAGGAAGTCGCCCACCTGCGCGATGGCGTCGAACTGGCGCGCAGCGCACTCGACGCCGCCCAGCGTCAGGCCGCCGCCGCGCATGCGCTCATCGACGGCAGCGACGTGGCCGGCAACCCGGCCGTGCTGCAGGCGCGCGCCGCCTTCCGCGAAGCCTGGGTCAACGCCCGGCGCAACGCGATCCTGGCGCCGATCAGCGGCTACGTCGCCCAGCGCAACGTGCAGGTCGGCAACCGCGTGCAACCGGGCCAGCCGCTGCTGACGGTCATCCCGCTGCATGACCTGTGGATCGACGCCAACTTCAAGGAAAGCCAGCTCGCCAACATCCGCATCGGCCAGCCGGCGCACGTCGAAAGCGACGTCTACGGCGGCAAGGTGGAGTACACCGGCAAGGTGGTCGGACTCGGTGCCGGCACCGGCTCGGCGTTCGCGCTGCTGCCACCGCAGAACGCGTCGGGCAACTGGATCAAGGTCGTGCAGCGCGTGCCGGTACGCATCGCGCTCGACGCGGCCCAGCTCGAGCGCCATCCGTTGCGCATCGGCCTGTCGACCACGGTGAAGATCGACACCCACGAACGCAATGGCCGCATGCTGGCGCCGCCGGCGGGCGAGGCGATGGTCGCGCAGACCGATGTCTACGCGCGCGACCTGGCCAAGGCCGACGCCGAGGCCGACGCGATCATCACCGCCAACCTGCCCACCACGCACTGAGCGCGGCCATGAGCGCCCTGCCGGACGCGCGCCCCGCCCTGCCGCCGCTGCACGGCGCGCCGCTTGCGCTGCTGACCGTCGCGATCGGCTTCGCGACGTTCATGGAGGTGCTCGACATCACGATCGTCAACGTCTCGGTGCCGCACATCGCCGGCAGCCTGGGCGTGAGCCCGCAGGAAGGTACCTGGGCGATCAGCTCGTATTCGCTGGCGAGCGCGATCATGCAGCCGCTGTCGGGCTGGATCGGGCGGCAGTTCGGCGAGGTGCGTGCATTCTGCCTGTCGGTCATGTTGTTCGTGCTGATGTCGATGTTCTGCGGCATGGCCACCAGCATGCCGATGCTCGTGGTCGGGCGCCTGCTGCAGGGCGCCGGCTCGGGTCCGATGGTGGCGCTGTCGCTGAGCCTGCTGCTCAACAACTACCCGAACGAAAAGAAGGGTCTCGCCCTCGCGCTGTGGGCGATGACCGTGGTGGTGGCGCCGATCTTCGGCCCGATCCTTGGCGGCTGGCTCACCGACAACTACTCGTGGCCATGGATCTTCTACATCAATGCACCGGTCGGCCTGCTCGCGGTGGCGGTCACCTGGCTGCTGCTGCATCGACGCGAGACCACGATCGTCAAGACGCCGATCGACACCGTCGGCCTCGTGCTGCTCGTGGTCGGCGTCGGCTGCCTGCAGTTCATGCTCGACAATGGCAACGACAAGGACTGGTTCTCCTCGCCGATGATCGTGGCACTGGGCGTCATCGCCGTGGTCTGCCTCACCTTCCTCATCGCCTGGGAGCTCACCGACAAACATCCGATCGTCGACCTCGGCCTGTTCCGCAAGCGCAACTTCGTCATCGGCGTGGGCGTGATGTCGGTCGGCATGGTCGGCTTCTTCGGCATCAACGTGGTGTACCCGCTATGGCTGCAGATCGTGCTCGACTACACGGCGAGCTGGGCGGGACTGGCCACCGCGCCGGTGGGCATCCTCGCCTTCGTGTTCGCGCCGCTCATCGGCCGCAACATCGAGCGGCTCGAACTGCGCTCGGTGGTGACCGCCGCATTCATCATCTTCGCCGCCACCTCGTACTGGTTCTCGCTGTTTCCCGACAATGCCTCGTTCAACCAGCTGCTGTGGCCGCGCTTCATCATGGGCATCGCCATCCCGTGCTTCTTCATCCCGCTCAACCAGGTGTTCCTGTCCGGCCTCAAGCCTGACCAGATCGCCTCGGCCTCGGGCCTGGCCAACTTCTGCCGCACGATCGCAGCGAGCATTTCCACCGCGCTCACGGTGACCGTGTGGCAGCACCGCGGCGACTACCACCACGCAGTGCTGGCCGAGCATCTCAACGGCGCCAGCCACGCCGCCAATGCCTACGTGCAGGGTCTGGGTGGCGACGCGCGCGCCTGGCAGGTGGTCGAGGCGCTGGTCACGCGCCAGTCGCTCACGCTGGCCGTCAACGACGTATTCCTCGGCTGCGCCATCATGTTCGTGGCGATGATTCCGCTGGTCTGGCTGGCCCGACCGCCGTTCGGCAACGTCGCGGCCGGACCCGGTCACTGACGTCTCAGCGCAGCCGCGCCGCCGCGCGTTGCTGCCAGCGCGTGGCCAGCCATCGCCCGAGCGCGATGCCGGGTCGCTCGACGCAACGCTCGACCACCGCCGCGGCGGCCACGCCGAGCAGCGTGCAGGCAGCGAGGTAGACCAGCATGTGCTGGCCACGCCAGGGCGAATCCGCCGCCTGCTGCAACAGCCACCACAGGACCAGCATCGTCAGCGGTGCATGGAACAGGTAGAGGGAATAGCTGATCCTGCCGAGCCAGACGAACAGGCCCGCACGCAGCCTCGTCACGCGCGTGCCGAGCAGGAACACGAGCAGCGCAATGGCGCCACACACCACGTAGTTGTTGCGCGGCCCGATGGCCCAGCTTGCCGCGAGCGGAAACACCACCAGGTAGTAGCCCACCAGCGCAGCCAGCAGCCGGCGCGCGCCGGCGTCGATCGCCGCACCATCATCGAGGTGGCGAAACAGGGCGCCACACAGCATGAACGACAGGTACAGCGGCAGGAATGCGAGCGGCAACGACAGCGCCACGCCACGCCAGGCCGCGAACACGGCCAGCGTGTGCACGCCGGCCAGCAGCGCCGCCAGCCACGCGATGCGGCGCGCGTCGTGGAGACTGTGCAGCAGCGCAAGCACGATGCACAGGGCGTAGAACACCAGTTCCACCAGCAAGGTCCAGTACACGCCGATCGCGGGCGGCACCCCGACCAGGTCCTGCAGCAAGGTCAGGTTGACGAGGATCTCGCGCCAGCCGAACGGCCGACCCCACAGCCACCACATCGCGCCCGCACCGAGCGGCACCGACAGCCAGTAGGCGGGAAAGATGCGCAACACGCGGCGGATCGCGAACGTCGCCAGCGGCGAGGGTCGGTCGAGGCGGATGCTGTCGGGGATGACGTAGCCGCTGATCAGGAAGAACAGCATCACGCCGATGCGGCCGAAGTCGAAATCCTGCGCGAAGCGGGCCAGCGCCAATCCGCCCATCGGCTGCACAGGCGCCAGTTGCGCCTGGAAGAACTGGGTGACGTGCAGCCACACCACGAGCAGCGCGGCGATGCCGCGCAGCGCGTCGATGTGCAGAAAGCGCGGCGCAGCGGCAGCCGTGCCGGCCATCTCAGAGCCGGACGCGACCACGCAGGATATCCACGTACATCACCCAGTCGCCGGCAAGGCTGTAGAACGGATGGCGGAACGTCGCCGGCCGGTTGTGCTCGAAGGCGAAATGGCCGATCCAGGCACAGCCATAGCCGGCGAGCGGCGCCAGCCACAGCCAGCGCGCCTGGCCGCTGACCAAGGCCACCGCAAGCACCACCAGCACCAGCGTGCTGCCGATGAAATGCAGGCGCCGGCAGTTGCGGTCCGCATGCTCGGACAGGTAGAAGCGGTAGAACTCGCGGAAATTCGCGTAGCGGGACATGCGGAATGGGCCGTGGCGTCGACGGGCGACGGAGACGGCGTCGATTATCCGTTGATCGGCGCGGGGCGTCGATCAGGCCTCGGGCAAGGCGATGAAGTCGGTTTCGCCGCCGACCTGACCAAGGCGCTGCGCGCGCCAGTCGGCCTTGGCCTGCTCGATGCGGTCGCGATCGAGTGCGACGAAGTTCCACCACATGACGCGCTCGCCATCGAGCGGCGCACCGCCGCACAGGAGCAGGTGGCAGTCACTGCCCGCGACCAGGTCGATCGGTGCCGTGCCATCGACGACGAGCATGTGCCCTGGCGCCAACGGCGCGCCGTCGACTTGCAGCGCACCCGACATCAGGTGGACTGCACGTTCGGCATGTTCGGGCGGCACCACGAGGCGGCTGCCGGCGGCCAGCCTGACCTCGACATGGAGGGTTGGCGCATGGACCCGGACCGGCGAGGTCATGCCGAATGCGCTGCCCGCGATCACGCGCAGCAGCACGCCTGCGGCCTCGCGCTGCGGCAGGCTGGTCGCTGCGTGATGCTGGAACTGCGGCTCGACCTCGACGCCGTCGCGCGGCAATGCCACCCAGGTCTGCACGCCATGCAGGCGATGTCCGGCCGTGCGTTGCGGCGCCGGGCTGCGCTCGGAATGCACGATGCCGCGGCCGGCGGTCATCCAGTTGACGTCGCCAGGACGAATCACGACGTCGCTGCCAAGGCTGTCGCGGTGCCGGATCGCACCCTCGAACAGGTAGGTCACGGTGGCGAGGCCGATGTGCGGATGCGGCCGTACATCGAGCCCGCGTCCCGGCGCAAATTCGATCGGCCCGAAATGGTCGAAGAAAACGAACGGGCCGACATGACGGCGCAGTCGAAACGGCAACAGGCGACGCACCACGACACCGTCGCCCAGATCATGCAGGCGCGGCGCGATCACGCCCACGCGGCTTTGCACCATCGTGCCCACCAACAAGAAGGGGTCGCGGCGCCAAGCCGCGACCCCGAATCACCGCAGATCCACCGGTTCAGGCCGGGGCGACTTCTTCGGCCTGCAGGCCCTTCTGGCCCTGCACCACCTTGAATGTCACCTTCTGGCCTTCCTGCAAGGTCTTGAACCCGGTGCCCGTGATCGCGCGGAAATGCACGAACACATCCGGGCCATTCTCGCGGCTGATGAAGCCGAAACCCTTGCTCTCGTTGAACCACTTGACGGTACCCGACTCACGATCCGACATGAAACTCTCCGTTGCAGCGCTGGACATGAAATTCCACCCCTCGCGGGATGTCATGCACTGGGTATGACGGCGGCACGAAGATGCAGATCAGCTTTCGCAGCGGGGCGAGCAGCCGCGTGGCGAACCGTGCAGACACAGCGCCGCAAGTCTACTCGACTCGGCTGCGGATGCCAGCCTCGTGTGGCGGTGCCGCTGCTGCTGCGCAGCATGCCATCGCGCGGCACGGTCAGTAGGTGCGCACTTCCGTGGGCGGGCTGCGCATGAACGCCGCCCAGTCGCGCGCCAGCGCGGCCAGACCACCGGGATGGTGCTCGTCGAGCCAGCGCTCGCTGGCCACCGGTGCGCACGGTTGGGCCACCTGCGCCGCCAGCAGGCCGGTCAAGGTGGCGCGGCCCGGCGCGCTGCCCATCAGCATTGCCACCAGGGCGAACGCTCGCCGGTAGCGAGCCTCGCGCGGGACCGCCGAGGTGCCACCGACGAGGTAGAAGTCCTCGCCCGCCGGTGCCAGCAGGTCGACCAGCGCCTCGCCGCCATCGCCACCGGGTGCATCGGCGAGCAGGCGCGCGCGCTCGCGTCCGAGGTCGATCTGGCCACCCATGCCGACCGCCCGATAGCGACCGAAGTACTCGGCCAGGCCCTCGTTGAAGGCGACCGGCAGGTTGCCGACGGCCTCGTGCACGATCGCATGCACGATTTCGTGGCGCAGCACGGCGAAGTTGAGTTCATCGTCGTCCTGCATGCGCACGTGGATCGTGCGCGTGGCCGTGGCGTAACTGCCGGCCGACGCGGCCAGCTCGGGCACGCCGACCAGTTGCACATAGGCCGTCGCCGAGCGCACGAACACGATGCGCAGCGTCATGCCCTGCGGCATCGCCACGCCGAGTGAGTCATGCATCGCGCGCGCCACGGCCAGCGCGTCGGCGACCGCGCGCTGCTGCAACTGATCGGGCAGGTTGACGTCGTGGCCGCTGGCCTCGACCGTCACCTGCGGCGGCGCGGCAAGACTCAGCGTGCGCAGCTCGCGTGCGTCGGCCGGCGGTGGGCGATCCGAGTAATGGACGATGCCATTGCGGTCGATCCAGCGCTGCACGGCCAGCGCGGCGGCGGCCTTGGCGCCACTGCGCGCAAGGCAGGCGGCCGCAGGCTCGATGCGCGGCTGCTCGGGCGCCGGTCCCACCCGCTCGGGCGCCGACGCTGCCGCGGCCGGTGGCGGCGCCACGCGCACGCTCGCCGCGGCGTCGGCACCGGTGGCCGCAGCCGGTGGCGACGGTGGCGACGTCGGCGCCCGCTGCCCGCAGCCACCGAGCAGGGCGAGCACCACGAGCGCCAGCCCGACGCGGACCGCGCGGCCCTGCGCGTCGCCAGGCCGGTGGTGTCGATGCAGGGAAAAGTTCAACACGTGGCAACTCCGACTTCGCTCGCGTTAATCGCCATCGGCGGATCATCCTGCGCACCGCGGCACGCCCTGCCGCATGAACAGCCCGATGGAGGTCATTCCATGTACACCCGACTCATTGGTTTGCTGGCGCTCGCCGTCAGCAGCACCAGCTTTGCGCAAGACATCAGCAGCGCCCAGTACCAGACGCCACAGGGCGAGTTGCTCGTCCGCACCAGCCAGCCCGCAGCGCACGACTATGGTCCACCGCCGCCCTTCGCGCAGCTTGACGCCACGCACGCCGGTTTCATCACCGCGGCGCAGGCCGATCACTACCCGCCGCTCGCCAACGACTTCATCCAAGCCGACCGCAACCGCGACGGCAGGATATCGAAAGCCGAATACGAACGTTGGATACACCAGCACTGAACGGCCGGGCACGCGGCGCGGGCCGCGCCTGACAGGCCCTGCGACAACACGCCGCAGCGCGCCTCGGCCGCGCGCGTGGCGAGCTGATCCCGGTCAGGAACCAGTGTGATTGCATCCGTTACCATTTGCCCACTTTTCACCCAAGGAGTGATTCTCATGCGCAAGTTGCTTGCCGTTGCGGTACTCGCCCTGTTCGCCTCCCCGTTGCTGGCCGCCGAGTGCGCCACCACGATCGAAGGCAACGACATGATGCAGTTCAACCTCAAGACCATCACGGTGCCCAAGAGCTGCACGAGCTTCGAAGTCACGCTCAAGCACGTCGGCAAGCTGCCGGTCACCGCGATGGGCCACAACTGGGTGCTGTCGAAGGCCTCCGACGAGAACGGCGTGGTCATGGACGGCGCCAAGGCCGGCGCGGCCGCCGGCTACGAGAAGCCCGGTGACACCCGCATCATCGCCGCCACCAAGCTGATCGGTGGCGGCGAAACCGCCAGCACCAAGATCGACGTGGCCAAGCTCGCGGCGGGCGAGAAGTACGCGTACTTCTGCACGTTCCCGGGTCACGCGACGATGATGAAGGGCACGCTCACGCTCGGCGAATAAGCACGAGTCGATTCCTGCTGGACTCCAGCACAGCGCCGCACCCTCGTGTGCGGCGCTTTTTTTGCGCCAGGTGCCATACCGGCAGCCTGCGCGCCGACACGGGGCAAGCGATGCGCAGCTTCCACGACCCGCAAGGCCAGACCTGGCAGGCAGCGGTACTCGATGCGTCCTACGGCGCGGCGCTGCTCGTGTTCACGCCGCTGCATGGCGCGGGCCTGCGCCGCCTGCATCTGGCAGTGGAGAACTACGCCGCGGCACTGGACCTGCTCGCCGGTCTCGACGATGCCGGCCTGTGCGCGCGGCTGGCCGAGGCCGAACCCTGGGACCCGACCAGCGATCCGTCCTGAGGCGCTCTCCGCGCCGCTGCGCCAGCGGGCCGTCGCCGCTGCCGCGATCGATCCTCAGGGCTCGAACTGCTCGTTGAGGATGCGCTCTTCGAGGTTGTGTTCGGGATCGAACAGCAGACTCATCGTGCGCTCGCGCGACTCGCGGATCGATACCTCGATGATGTCGCGCACCTCGTGCGAGTCGGCGGTGGCACTGACCGGTCGCTTGTAGGGGTCGAGCACCTCGAACCTCACCTCGGTCACGGCCGGCAGGATCGCGCCACGCCAGCGCCGTGGCCGGAACGGACTGATCGGAGTGAGCGCGAGCAACTGCGAGCCCAACGGCAGGATCGGTCCGTGCGCAGACAGGTTGTAGGCCGTCGAGCCGGCCGTGGTCGACACCAGCACGCCATCACAGACCAGTTCCTCGATCTTGACCACGCCATTGAGCGAGACGCGGATGTGGGCCGCCTGCTTGGTCTGGCGCAGCAGCGAGACTTCATTGAACGCGAGCGCGCGGCTGCTGCTGCCCGCTTCACTGACCGCGTCCATTTCCAGCGGGCGCAGCAGCGTCGGCTGCGCGAGGGCAAGCCGTTCGGGCAAGTCGCCGTCGGCATACTGGTTCATGAGGAAACCGACGGTGCCGAGCTTCATGCCATACACCGGCAGGCCACGCGGCATGTGCCGGTGCAGCGTTCGCAACATGAAACCATCGCCACCGAGCGCGACGATCACGCTGGCGGCATCGAGCGGCGCGTCGCCATAGCGCGCAACGAGGCTGGCCAGCGCGGTCTGGGCGTCTGCGGTCTGGGCGGCGACAAAGGCGATGCGCATCGGGCGGAATCCGGCGGTCAGCAGGCAATGGTCGGCAGCGCGGCGACATCGACGCACGCCGCTGGCGGCCCTGGCCACAGCTTATGCGATGAACCGGGGTGCGCGCAGCCCGGCCGCCGCGCTGATGGTGCCGGGCGCGCCCGCTGCCGGTCCCGCGCGGGGCGGGACCGGCAGCGTGCTCAGCCCTTGGCCCCGGCCTGCACCAACTGTGCAAACCGGCGCAGGGCCACCGAGGCGATCGGATAGTCGACCGGCTGGCTGCGGATTTCCTCGAGCATGCCGAGCGTGAACTTGAGCGCGGGATCGTCGCGCTCGATCCAGCGCGCCGCCGGATGTGGCTCACCGGCGGCGGCGCCCGCCAGCACCTGCCGCACCAGCGCACAGTGCTGCGCGGCCAGCTCATCACGCAGCGCGCCGCGTGCCTGCGCATGCCAGCGGCTCTCCACCGGCAGCGCCTCGATCTGGCGCCGCAAGCCGGCCATGTCGAGGTGATGGGCCAGCTCGAAATACACCGACGCGACGCGCGCCACCGGCTGCTCCACGTCGAGCGCGACCGCGACGACATCGAAGGCGGGGCTGAGTTCGGCGATCTTGGCCAGCGCCTCGGCCAGCGCCTCAGGCACGTCCAGGCCCTGCCACTTCTCGACGTCGACGTCGTAGTCGGCGCGGCTGTGCGCCACCAGCACCTGCGGCAGGGCGGCCTTGAGGGCGGCCATGCCGGGACCGTAGCGATCGACCAGCCAGGCGATGTCGAGCGCGTTGCCATGATGGCTGAGCACCCAGCGCGTGAGGTTGCGCTGCAGGTCCCAGATCTTGAGCAGCGCATCGATCTGCACGCTCTCGGCCACCTTGCCGTCGAGCGCCTCGATGTCGGCCCACAGCTCGCGCGAACCGACGATCTCGCGCACGGCGCTGTAGGCCTTGGCGATCGCCGCCGGCGGCTGGCCGGTATCCTCCTGCATGCGCAACACGAATGTCGCGTCCATGCGGTTCACCAGCGAGTTGGTGACCGCGGTGGCGATGATCTCGCGCTTGAGGCGATGCCGCTGCATGTGCTCGGCATAAGTGCCCTGCAGCGGCGCGGGGAAATACCGCGCCAGCTCCTTGGACAGGAACGGATCCTCCGGCACGTCCGAATGCAGCAGCTGCTCGAACAGCTTGAGCTTGGAATAGGACAGCAGCACGGCCAGTTCGGGCCGCGTCATGCCCTGATGGCGGGCCTTGCGCTCGGCCAGCTCGGTCTCGCTGGGCAGGAACTCGATCTGGCGGTCGAGCAGTCCCTCGGCCTCGAGCGTGCGGATGAAGTGGGCGTTGGAGCCGATGCGCTGCGCCGACATGTGCTCCATGACCGTCAGCGCCTGGTTCTGGCGATAGTTGTCGTTGAGCACGAGGTGGGCAACCTCGTCGGTCATCGCCGCCAGCAGCGCGTTGCGCTGCTCCAGCTTGAGTTCGCCGCGCTGCACGGCGTCATTGAGCAGGATCTTGATGTTGACCTCGTGATCGGAGGTGTCGACACCGGCCGAGTTGTCGATGAAGTCGGTATTGAGCAGCACGCCCTTGCGCGCCGCCTCGATGCGGCCGCGCTGGGTGAAGCCGAGATTGCCGCCCTCGCCCACCACCTTGCAGCGCAGTTCCGCGCCATTGACGCGCAGCGCATTGTTGGCGCGGTCACCGACCTCGGCGTTGGACTCGGCCTCGGCCTTGACGTAGGTGCCGATGCCGCCGTTCCACAGCAGGTCCACCGGCGCACGCAGCACCGCGCTCATCAGCGCGGTCGGCGTCAGCGGCTCGTCGCTGCTGATGCCGAGCACGGCGCGTGCCTGGCTCGACAGGGTGATGGTCTTGGCGCTGCGCGGGTAGATGCCGCCACCGGCCGAGATCAGCGTGGTGTCGTAGTCCTCCCACGATGAACGCGGCAACTTGAACATGCGCTCGCGCTCGGCAAACGAGCGCGCCGGATCGGGATCGGGATCGATGAAGATGTGGCGGTGGTCGAACGCGGCCACGAGCTTGATGTGACGCGACAGCAGCATGCCATTGCCGAACACGTCGCCCGACATGTCGCCGATGCCGACGCAGGTGAAATCCTGCGTCTGGGTGTCGTGGCCGTGGGCGCGGAAGTGGCGCTTGACCGACTCCCAGGCACCGCGCGCGGTGATGCCCATGCCCTTGTGGTCGTAGCCGACCGAACCACCCGAGGCAAACGCATCGCCGAGCCAGAAACCGTGTTCGGCACTGATCGCGTTGGCGATGTCGGAGAACTTGGCGGTGCCCTTGTCGGCGGCGACGACGAGATAGGGATCGTCGGCGTCATGGCGCACCACGTTGCGCGGCGGCACCACCTTGCCGTCGACGAGGTTGTCGGTCACGTCGAGCAGGCCGTTGATGAACATCTGGTAGCAGGCGATGCCCTCGGCCTGCACCGCATCGCGGTCACCGCCGGCGGGTGGGCGCTTGACGAAGAAGCCGCCCTTGGAGCCGACCGGCACGATCACGGTGTTCTTGACCATCTGGGCCTTGACCAGACCGAGCACTTCGGTGCGGAAGTCCTCGCGCCGATCCGACCAGCGCAGACCACCGCGGGCAACGGCGCCGAAGCGCAGGTGGATGCCCTCCACACGTGCGCCGTAGACGAAGATCTCGCGATACGGCCGCGGCTTGGGCAGGTCGGGCACCTTGGCCGAATCGAACTTGAAGCTGATGTAATCGTGCGGACGGCCGTTGCGGCCAAGCTGGAAATAGTTGGTGCGCAGCGTCGCCCCGATGGTGCCCAGATAGGCACGCAGGATGCGGTCCTCATCGAGGCTCGCCACATGGTCGAGCAGCGCCTTGATCGCCGCGACCGTGGCGGCGATCTGCTCCGCGCGAGGCTGGACACGGGCAGCGGCCAGTGCATCGATGTAATCGCCCGGCAGCTTGGCCAG
Source organism: Dokdonella sp. (assembly GCF_019634845.1). Lineage (GTDB taxonomy): Bacteria > Pseudomonadota > Gammaproteobacteria > Xanthomonadales > Rhodanobacteraceae > Dokdonella_A. Next base: position 180,803 of record NZ_JAHCAQ010000006.1, on the reverse strand, counting down.
CACGGCGGCCGGCAACAGTGCACCGAGCTTGCCGCGCAGGCGCGCCACCGCATCGTCGGCCGCCTCGCCACCCTGCTCGCGCGCGGGATCGAAGCCGGCCTCGAACAGCTCCACCAGCAGGCCGGCCAGCGCCGGATAGCGGTTGAGCGTCTCCTCGACATAGGCCTGCGAGAACGGCACGCCGGTCTGCAGCAGGTACTTGCAGTAGCCACGCAGCATCGCCACCTGACGCCAGCTCATGTGTGCGCCAAGGATGAGCTTGTTGAAGCCATCGTTTTCGGCGTTGCCGCGCCAGATCTGCTCGAATGCCTGCTCGAACGCCGGCGCAATGGTGGCGATGTCGAACGCGCAGGCCGTCTGCGGCCGCGCCACGATGTCCTGGATGCGCAGGTGGGCGCCGCCGAGCTCGAGTTCATCGAGCTGCTCGGTGAGCACCTGCAGATTCATGTTCTCGAGCAGCGGAATCGCCTCGGACAGCGCGATGTCCGCGCCGTGGCGGAAGATTTTGAAATGCAGCTGTCCGGCCTGCCCCGGCGCCGGCCGCAGGCTCAACCGGATGTCGTTGCTGCCTTGCAGTTGCGCCGCGAGCACCACGTCGGCCGCGGCACCAGCCGGCGTGGCACGCTCGATGTAACCGGCCGGCAGCTCGGCGAAGCGCGCGGCGAGGCTGCGCCCGGCGCCATCGCCCTCGGTCGCGATCAATGCCTCGCGCAGTTCGCCGTGCCAGTTGCGCACGATGCCCGCGACCTCGCGATCGAGCCACGCCAGATCGCAAACGACCTGCTCGCCCGGCCGCGGCCGGGTCACCAGATGCAGCAGCGCCAGCGGCGCGTCGCCGATCTGCAGCGTCGAATCGACGTGCTCGGCGTGCAGCGCGTGGCTCACGGTGTCGGTGATGCGCTCGCGCACCGGCGTGGTCAGGTTCTCGCGCGGCAGGTAGACCAGGCAGGAATGGAACCGACCGTACTTGTCGCGGCGCACGAACAGGCGCACGCGCGGCCGCGCGCGCAGCGCCAGCACGCCGGTGGCCAGCTCGAACAGCTCGTCCTCGCTCGACTGGAACAGCTCGTCGCGCGGCAATTGCTCGAGCACATGACGCAAGGCTTTGCCCGAGTGGGCATCGCGACGCAGGCCGGAGCGCGCCAGCACGGCTTCGACCTTGCGCCGCACCAGCGGCACTTCCTGCGGTCGTGCCATGTAGGCACTGCTGGTGAACAGGCCGAGGAAGCGCTGTTCGGCCACCGGCACACCGGCGTCGTTGAAGCGCAGCACGCTGATGTAATCCATGTAGCCGGCGCGGTGCACGCGGCTGCGGGCATTGGTCTTGGTGAGGATGATCGCGTCCATCGCGCCGGACTGCGGCAGCTCGGCCGCCACCAGGGTGCGCAGCGAACGCGGCGTCTGCGCGCGCTCGGCACCGCGCAGGATGCCCAGCCCCGACTGCTCGACGGCCTGCAGCACCTCGTCGCCAGCAACCTTGGCCACCTCGTACTCGCGGTAGCCGAGGAACGTGAAGTTGTCGTTGACCGCCCAGCGCAGGAACTCCTGCGCCTCGGCCACGCCGGCCGCCTGCACCGGCATCTTGCGGCGCGGCAGATCGTCGGCGATCGCGAGCATGCTGGCGCGCATCGCGGCCCAGTCGGCCACGCTGGCGCGCACGTCGGCGAGTGCGGCACCGATCGCCTGCTCCAGCGCCTGCGCCGCGGCATCGTCGGCAACGCGGTCGATCTCCAGATGCATCACCGACTCGGCCTGCGTTCCGTCACCGTCATGGTCGGCCAGTGCCAGCAGGCGGCCGGCACCGTCGCGACGGACCGCAATGACGGGATGGATGACCAGATGCGTGCCGAGGCCGGCCGCGGTGATGGCCATGCCGACCGAATCGACGAGGAACGGCATGTCGTCGGTGACGATGTCGACGAGAGTACGCGCGCGATTGCCGCTGCCCACGTGGGTCAGCCGCAGCCGCGGCGACTGCGCGGCACGGGTGCCGATGAAGTCGAGCACCCGCGCGACCAGCGCCGCCCACTCCGCCGGCGCCCGCGCGGCGATGTCGTCGGGCGCAACGCGTTCGAGGAAGCGCCGCGCGAATTGCGCCGCCTGGGCCTGGCCGGTCGCGTCGACGAGCGTGGCAAGTTGCGTCAGGATGGAGTCGAACTGCGTACCGCGCGAGGCGCCTGGGTCGGTCATGTCGGGTCCGAAAAAAGGGCGGGAATCGAAAACCGGCTAGGATACGCGCGCCCCAGCAGCGTAGCCAGCCACGCGCCTGAACGAGGCGCCTCGGCGCGAGCGCGCACCGCCTGCGCGTGACACTTTCTGTACCGTTGCGTATGATAATTGGCCGTGCGGCCAACTTCCTGCACTGTCGATTCGTGCCTGGCCTGCCAAGCTCGCATCCATTTCCTCCATCGTTCGGTTCAGGGACGCCCATGACTCTGGCGCTTCGTGTATTGAGTGTGTGTGCTGCTGCGCTCGCGGCAACGGCTTGCGGCAACGGCAACAAGGCCGCTTCATCCACTGCCGCACCGGTGGCAGTGAGCGTGATCCGCGCCCAGGCGCAGAGCGTGCCGCTGACCCAGGACCTGGTCGGTCGGCTGTCGCCCGTGCGCAGCGCCGACGTGCGTGCGCGCGTGGCCGGCATCCTCCACAAGCGCGTCTACACCGAAGGCAGCGACGTCGCACAGGGCCAGCCCCTGTTCGAGATCGACCCGGCCCCGCTGCGTGCCACGCTCAATGCACAACTGGCCAACCTGGCCGCGGCACAGGCGACATACCAGAACAGCCACATCGCAGCCGAACGCGCACGATCGGTGGCCGCCAAGGGCCTGCTGTCGCAGGCCGCGCTCGACAGCGCCGAAGCGGCCGAGCGCACCGCCGCCGCCGCGGTCAAGCAGGCCCAGGCCAATGTCGACAGCGCACGCATCAACCTCGGCTACGCCAACGTCACCGCACCGATCGCTGGTCGCGCCGGCAAGCAGCAGGTCACCGAGGGCGCACTGGTCGGCCAAGGTGAGGCCACCCTGCTCACCACGATCGACCAGATCGACCCGCTGTACGTCAATTTCGCCCAGGCCGTCGGGATCTACGACGAAATGCGCCGCGCTGCACTCAGTGGCGAAGTGGCGCTGGCGGCTCCCAACACCGCGCGCATCGTCGTCTCGCTGCCCGATGGCACGCCTTATGCCCACGCCGGTTCGGTCGACTTTTCCGACAGCGCCGTCGACGCCGGTACCGGCGCCGTCACGCTGCGCGGCAGCGTGCCCAACCCCGACCACGCGCTGCTGCCGGGCATGTTCGTCAACATCAAGCTCGAACTGGGCGCCCTCAACCACGCCTGGCTGGTGCCGCAACGCGCCGTGCAGCGCGACGCCGAGGGCGCCTACGTGATGGTGGTCGGCAGCGACGACAAGGTGGCGCGCAAGCGCATCGCCGCTGACCGGCTGCAAGGCAGCGACTGGATCGTCACCAGCGGCCTCGACGATGGCGACCGCATCATCGTGAGCGGCCTGCAGAAGGTGACGGTCGGCACGCCCGCCGCCGCGACGCCGTGGCAGGCCCAGGCCAGCGCGGCAACCGTGCCGGCCGTGGCGCCGGCTGCGCGCTGAGCCGCGCCGCGCCCGCCAGGAACCTGAGCCCATGTCCAATTTCTTCATCGACCATCCGGTCTTCGCGCGCGTCATCGCGATCCTCATCACGCTCGCGGGCCTGCTCGCCATCACGCGCCTGGGCATCGAGTCCTATCCGTCGATCGCGCCGCCGCAGGTGGTGATCTCGGCCAGCTACCCCGGCGCCGATGCGGCCACCGTCGAGAAAGCCGTCACCCAGGTCATCGAGCAGCAGCTCACCGGCATCGACAACCTCAGCTACTTCAGCGCCAGTTCCGGTTCGGATGGCTCGGCCTCGATCACGCTGACCTTCGCCCCGGGCACCAATGCCGACATCGCCCAGGTGCAGACCCAGAACAAGGCCGCGCTGGCCACGCCGCGCCTGCCCAGCGAGGTCGTGCAGCAGGGCATCGTCGTCGCCAAGCAGAACCCCGACTTCCTCATGGTGGCGATGCTCAAGTCCGAGGACGGCAAGCTCGACTCGGGCGCGCTCAACAACCTTGCCGCGGTCAGCGTGATCCCGCAGATCCAGCGCGTGGCGGGCGTGGGCAACGTGCGCCAGTTCGGGTCGGAATACGCGATGCGGATCTGGCTCGATGCCGACAAGTTGCGCGGCTACAACCTGTCGGCGGCGCAGGCGCTCGCCGCGGTGCGCAACCAGAACATCCAGGTCGCCGCCGGTTCGCTCGGTACCGAGCCGGCGGTACCCGGCAACGGTTTTTCGGCCACCGTCACCGCCGAAGGCCGCTTCACCTCGCCCGCGCAGTTCGCCGACATCATCCTGCGCAGCGACCCCGACGGCACCACGGTGCGCCTGGGCGACGTTGCCCGTGTCGAGCTCGGCCCCTCGTCCTACGGCGTGAGCGTCACCTACAACAACCAGAGCGTGGCCGGCTTCGCCGTGCAGTTGCAGACCGGTGCCAATGCGCTCGGCGTGGCCGAAGCGGTCAAGGCGCGCCTCGACGAACTGCAGACGGCATTCCCGCCCGGCGTGAGCTGGTTCGTTCCCTACGACACCACGCCGTTCATCCAGTTCTCGATCCGCGAAGTGATCAAGACGCTGGGCGAGGCGATCGTGCTCGTGTTCCTGGTCATGCTGATCTTCCTGCAGAACCTGCGCATGACGATCATCGCCCTGCTCGTGGTGCCGGTGGCATTGATGGGCGGCTTCCTCGGCCTGTGGCTGGCCGGCTTCACGATCAACCAGCTCACGCTGTTCGGCATGGTGCTCGTCATCGGCATCGTGGTCGACGATGCGATCGTGGTGATCGAGAACGTCGAACGCATCATGAGCGAGGAAGGCCTGTCGCCGCGCGATGCGACGCGCAAGGCCATGGGCCAGCTCACCGGCGCGGTGGTGGCGATCGCGGTGGTGCTGATGGCGGTGTTCATCCCCAGCGCACTGCAGTCGGGTTCGGTCGGCGTGATCTACCGCCAGTTCTGCCTGACCATCGCGCTGTCGACGGCGTTCTCGGCCTTCCTCGCCCTGGTCTTCACGCCATCGCTGTGCGCAACCCTGCTCAAGCCGCTGCACGAGCAGAAAAAGAACATCGTGTACCGCGCCTTCGACCGGATGTTCAATCGCGTGCAGCAGACCTATACCGGTCACGTACTGAGCGCGATCCGCCACGCGCCGCGCTGGATGGCGGCATTCGTCATTGCCGCCGTGTTGTGCGGATTCCTGTTCTGGAAGATTCCGTCGAGCTTCGTGCCGGAGGAAGACCAGGGCTCGGTGTTTGGCATCGTCACCCTGCCCTCGGGCGCGAGCATCGAGCGCACGCGCAAGGTCATGCGCGAGGTCACCGAGGCAGTGCGGGCCAATCCGGCCGTGGAAGGCGTCATCGCGGTGTCGGGTTTCAGCTTCGTCGGCAATGGCAGCAACACCGGCATGGCATTCATCCGCCTCAAGCCGTGGGACGAGCGCACCCGGGCCGATCGCGTCGCCACCGCCGTGGTGCGCCAGCTCAACGGCGCACTGTCCACCGCGATCCCTGACGCACAGGTATTCGTGATGAACCAGGCCACGATCCGTGGCCTGGGCCAGTTCGGCGGCTTCGACCTCTACCTGCAGGATCGCGCCGGCCTCGGCCACGACGCTTTGCTGCAGGCGCAGGACACGCTGCTGGCCAAGGCGGCGCAACGCAGCGACGTGCTGACCGGCGTGCGCCCCAACATCCTGCCGCCGACCACCCAGTTGTCGATGCAGGTCGATCGCGTGCAGGCGCAGTCGATGGGCCTGTCGTTGAGTGACGTCTACACCGCGATCCAGCTCATGCTGGCGCCGGTGTACGCCAACGACTTCTTCAATCAGGGTCGCGTGCAGCGCGTGACGATGCAGGCCGATGCGCCGTTCCGCATGGGGCCCGAGGCGCTGTCCCATTTCTTCGTGCCCAGCGCCACCCGTCACGAGACCGCAGCCGGCGCGAGCGGTGGCAGCCCTCTGCCGGCGATGATCCCACTGTCGAACGTGGTCCGGTCGCAATGGATCATGGCGCCTCCCACGCTGAGCCGCTACAACGGCTACGGCGCGATCGAGATCGTCGGCAGTCCCGCCGCCGGCGCCAGCTCCGGCACCGCGATGCAGGCCATGCAGGACATCATCCGCAGTGACCTGCCAACGGGCTTCGGCTTCGACTGGACCGGCCAGTCGCTGCAGGAAATCATCTCGGGCAATCAGGCACCGATCCTGTACGCGCTGTCGCTGCTGGTGGTGTTCCTGTGCCTGGCGGCGCTGTATGAGAGCTGGTCGATTCCGCTGTCGGTGCTGCTGGTGGTGCCGCTGGGCGTGCTCGGCGCCCTCGTGGCAACGATGGCGCGCGGCCTCACCAATGACGTCTACTTCAAGATCGGCATCATCACGATCATCGGCCTGGCGGCCAAGAACGCCATCCTCATCATCGAATTCGCGGTGGCCGAACAGCGCGCAGGGCGCCCACTCGGGGTGGCCGTGGTCGATGCCGCGCGACTGCGCTTCCGCCCGATCCTGATGACCTCGTTCGCATTCATCCTCGGCTGCCTGCCGCTGGCCGTGTCGACTGGCGCCGGCGCCAACTCGCGCCACGCGATCGGCACCGGCGTGGTCGGCGGCATGCTGTTCGCCACCCTGCTCGGACTGTTGTTCATTCCGGTGTTCTACGTCGCGGTGCGGCGCGTGCTCGGCGACCATCTCGAACCGCCCGAGACCACGCTCGGCCAGACCGCAGATCCACACCGCCATGGCTGAGCGGGTGCCGCGCGCGCTGGCCGCCGCCGGCCTTGCAGTGGCCCTGCAGTGGCTGGCGCCGGGCGCCGCCCGCGCGGCTGGCGCGGCGTGGCTGCCCTACCGTGACGCCAACCCGTTCGTCGCTGCCGGCGGGTTGCCGCTGGCGCCGCCCTCGGTGGCCGCCGACGGCTGGCGCGTCGACCTCGTCGCCAGCGCCAGCAACACCGAACTGGCGTTCGACCGCGGCAGCGAACACCTGCTCTACGACGCCGAGCTGCACGAAGGACGCATCGCGGTGACACGCGGTCTGGGCGAGCACTGGCTGGCGCGCGTCTCGCTCGCGGCGGTGTCACTCGACGATGGCTTCCTCGACGGATTTCTGCAGGACTGGCACCGCGTGTTCGGACTGAGCAATGGCGATCGCGGTCAGCTCGGCAGCGATGGTCACGTCATCGACTACCACGACGCGGACACCAGCCTGCATCTGGACCGCAGGCTGCGTGCGGCCACGCCGCTGCTGGTCGATCTCGCCTGGCGCGCGCCGGCCGGTGCGGCCAGCGAATGGATGCTCGGCGCCACGCTCAAACTGCCCACCAGTCGCGCCAGCGTGCTGGTCGATGACCGCGCCGTCGATGCCAGTGTGTGGCTGGCCGCGCAATCGACCGCAACGCAGAGCCCGCTGTCATGGGGTGCACGCCTGGGCGCGCTGCGCCGCGGCGATGGCGACCTGCTGCCAGCCCGCCGCAAGCGGCTGGTTCCGTTCGCCGACGTCGCCCTCGGCTGGCAGTTGACCCCGGCCTGGGACGCCAGCGCCCAGCTGCAATGGCATGCTGCGCTGTACGACAGCCGCATTCCCTATCTGCGCGACGCCACCACGCTGGCGCTGTCCTCGGGCTGGCGCATGCGCTCGGGCTGGACCTTGCGCGCCGGACTGGTCGAGGACGTGCAGGCGCTGCACGCGCAGGACGTCACGCTGTTTCTGAGCCTGGTCCGCTGAAGCCGCTGCGCCGCGGTGCAGCCGGCATCGCGTAGCGCCGTTCGACGAACGGCGTCGTCACCGCGAGCGGCGCGACCGGCGGACGCGGCTGATACTGCGGCCCACCGGGCCGCTCGAGATGTTTGGGTAATTCGTCGTCGATGTCGAGCTGGCGCTGCGCGTAGTGCAGGTGCATGGTCGGCGCGTGCTGCGCCGGCAGGATGCCGCGGTACGAGGCGGCGATGAGCGCATGCGACACCACGCGCAGCCCGAGCGCATCGACCAGGAACAGGGTGCTGCCGCAGCCGGCGCAGAAGTGCCGCGTTGCCTCCAGCAGCGGCTGCACGAAGCAGCCTGCTGCCCGTGCGCCCGACGCGAGCGAGAGATCGGCGCCGCGCCACATCGTGACTGCCACCACGGCGCCACCGAACAATTCGCGACAGACTTGGCTGTGGCAATACGCATGCAGCACGGCCTTGCCGGTGGCGAGGACGCGGCTTGCGCCGCAATGACATGACAAGACCATGGTCACGCTATCGACTCCCTCTGCGATGGGACGACTTGCATTGCGCCCGGAGTACCGCGTGCGCCCGCTGCCAGCCACTGCCGATCGTGTCGGGCACGCGCGGGAGCCATCCGGGCTCGCCGCCCACGGACCAACCGTGCGAGCGGGGGGAAGCTGGTCCGTGGGCGATCCGTCCGTGGATGTGCCTGGCGAATGCTGTCTGGGCATCGCCCGGCACCGAGTGCTGGCACACCAACCCGCGCCTCCGGTGGCGGTCGGCTCGGTGCAGAACGCTGGCAAGCCTATCGGCAGCACACCGCCCTGCCATCGGCAAATCTGCGGAGATCCAGCGTTTGGATATGACGAGTGGCGATAAGTCATCGGCAGTGGCCGGCCACCGCGCTCATTATCATCATGCGTTCGCGTCGATGCGCCGCTGACCGTCTCGCATGCAGGGCGCGCGGCCCGCGACGGCATACGCATCCGCGCGGATCGTCCGCGAACGGGGAAGGAGGTTCGCAGCCGTGCACATTCTCGTGCTCGAAGATGATCCCGACGCGCGCCAGCTCGTTCACGAGGCCATTGCCGCCTGCGTGCCACCCCCCTTCAGCATCCAGGACGCCGACCACGTGGCGCAGTGTCGGCGCCTGCTCGATACGCAGCGTTGCGACCTGTTGTTGGCCGACCTGTCGCTGCCCGATGGCAGTGGCATCGAGGCGATCCGCCACGCAGCCAGGCTCGCGGCACGGCCGAACGTGCTGGTCATTTCCTCGCTCGCCGACGAGGACGTCGTGGTCGAGGCGATCACGGCCGGCGCAAGCGGTTACGTGTCCAAGCACGATCCGGCGAGCACGATCGCGCATTCGATCGGGATCACGCTGGCCGGCGGATCGTGCATCAGCCCGACCATCGCGCAGCGGCTCGTCGGCCTGCTGCGACGCACAGCCTCCGCGGCCGGCGCACCGGCGGCACCGGCCGCGCAACTCACCGGCAGCGAACGCAAGGTGCTGCACTTGGCCGCGCAGGGTCACAACTACCGCCAGATCGCGCAACTGACTGGCACCCAGCCATCGACGATCTACACCCACGTGCGCCACGTGTACGAGAAGCTGCAGGTCTCCAATCTCGCCCAGGCCCTGTTCGAGGCCCGGCGCCAGCGACTCGTCTGAGCAGCCGATGCAACCAGCAGCCGGACGCGCCCATGCCCGCCGCCTCGGCGCTGCGTGCTGGTGGCTCGGCATCCTGGCGGCAGTCGTGCTGAGCGTAGCGACGATGCGCTACCGCGAGGCGGCGGACGCACACTGCCTGCCGATCCCGCCGCCACAGGCAGCCGGATTCGCCGGCGCAGGTGGCGTGCCGTTGCTGCGCCACGACTTCCATTTCGATGCACCGCGCGCCACCCGACCCTCGTTGGCGCTGGTGGTCGGCGCTGCCTTGCCGTTCGCGCGCATCGAACTCAATGGCGCCGACCTGACCCCGGCAATCGACCTTGCCGCGCGCGACGTCCGTGAGCTGGCGCCGCAATTGCAATTCCTGCCGGACGAGCTGCTGCGTCAAAACGACAACGTGTTGCGGATCACGCTGCCGCAGCTCGCAGCACTTGGGCCGACGCGGCTGGAACAGGTCTGCGTTGCCGCGCGCAGCGCGCTCGAACCGGCGTTCCGCGCCAACTGGTGGCGCATGGTGCTGGTGCCGCGCGCCTGCCTGCTGCTGCTGATCGCGCTGGCGCTGCTGGCGCTTGTACTGTGGCTCATCAGCGACCGCCAGCCCGCCTACCTGTGGTATGCGCTGTGCCTTACGCCGCTGGCCGAGCGCAACCTGTACCTGTCGATGCCGTATCGCCCGGGTGGACCGCTGGCGTGGATCTGGCTCGACGATGCGAGCCTGCTGCTGATCCCGCTCGCGCTGTACCACCTGATGCGTGCACACTGGCAGTTCCGCAGCCGCACGCTCGGATACTTCATCGGCGCGACCAGTGCGCTGGCATTGGCCGGTTGTGCGCTGCGCGGGCCGCTCGCCGCCGTGCTGCCTTCAGCCCTGCTCGACGCGGGGCCACTCCTCATCGTCGTCATCAACGGCGCCGCCATCGCAATCGCCACCGTGCGCCACGCGAGCGCCATGCACCGCGTGGAACGACGTGTGGTGATCGGCATCTTCGCCTATGCGGCCGCGGTCGGTGTGCTTGAGATCGGCTACTTCGTTCTGCCGTTCGAACAGCGTTGGATGTGGAGCAGCGCGCTCGCCACGGTGGTGCTTGCGCTCGGGCTCGGCTATCTGCTGATTCGCCGCATGGCTGTCGGCGGCTACGTGCTGGCGGCCGCCACCGCGACGCTGGCCGATGATCTCGATCAGGCCATCGCGGCCGAGGCGCTGCAACCCGAGCGGCTGTGGGCCGAGGTCGCCGCCGGCGTCAGCCAGCGCGAACGCAGGCGTCTGCTGCGCGACATCCACGACGGTTTCGGCTCGCGCCTGGTGAGCGTGCTGGCCCGCGCCCGCCGCGAACTCGGCGAAACGGCACTGCAGCGGCAGATCCAGCGGGCGCTGGTCGACATGCGTCTCATGCTCGACGCGCTCGACGATTCCTCGCCCACGCTCGCCAGCGCGATGGCGCGCCTGCGGCATCGCATCGAGCAGGCCAATCCACCGGCCGCCGACTGCTGTGCCTGGCGGCTGGACGGAATCGACGAGGTCATCATCGGCGACCGCCACCGCCTCATCGCGGTATACCGCTGCCTGGAGGAGCTGCTCGGCGAGTGCTTCGAGCACGATCCGCGCGCCGCGCTCACGATCCGCGTGGAGGCCTCGCGCCACCATGCGCGCTTCGTGGTCAGCGGTGGTCGCGGCGACTGGGGCGCAGCCACCATCGATCGCGTCCACCGCGTGATGGGTGCCGTCGACGGCGACTTCGCGCTGTGCGCCGCGGACGCAGCGACGCGGTACGCGCAGTTCAGCGTGCCACTGTTTTGAATGCCATGCCCGCCGCATTCGCCTTCCGTCCGTGGTGGAGCAGAATCGTCCTGCTGGCGGCGATGCTCGGCGTCGCCTTGCTCTACCGCAACAGCGTGCCGCCGGCCGTGCTGTGCGTCCAGCACATGACCGACCTGGCAAGCGGAACCACACCACGCCTGCCGCTGCGCGTGGCCGATGCGACGAGCGCGCGCACCCTGAGCCTGGAACATGTGTTCGAGGTGCCGGCTGCGAGCAGCGGTCTGGCCGTCTACATCAGTCACGCCGCACCAATCTACAGCCTCGTGCTCAATGGCCGTGATCTGACTCCTGAAGTCGACTTTTCACGCCACGAGCACCGCAGCCGCGGCCCACACCTGCACCCGTTGGCCAACGACGCGCTGCGCGAGGGTCGCAACACGTTGCTGCTGCGCCTGCCGGTCGCGCGCACGCTCGGTGACACCCGGCTGGGCCAGGTCTGCGTCGGTGAGCGCACAGCCCTGCACGGGGTCTGGCTCGCCAACTGGTGGCGCCAGACCGGGATCACGGCCACCTGCCTCGCCCTGCTCGTGATTCTCGGCCTCATCGCCACGACGCTGGCGTCGCTGCAGCGCAACCTGCCGATATGGCGTTGGTACATCGTGTGCGTCGTGCTGGCGGCATGTCGCATGTTGTATGTGCTGAGCCCCGTGATGCCGCTCGATGCCACCCGCTGGCGGGCGCTGTCGGATCTGAGCGTGTTGCTGTTCGTGTTCGCGATGTATCGGCTGCTGTGCCAGTTCTGGGCGGTGTTGGCACACCGTTGGAGCACGTTGCTGCTGCTCGGTGCAATCGTCGTGCGCACAGCGATGACGCTGGCCGGACTCGTCAGCGCGCCCAACTGGGAACTGGGCTACTGGATCGCAGTGGCACTGCTGGCTGGCGGCCTCATCATCGAGCTCAGCGTGCGCGCACGCCATGCCCCACTGGCCGAACGCACCAGCCTGCGCTGGGCACTCGGTTTCGCGATCGCCTGCGCGGTGCTCGAGACCACCAGCAAGTTCGTGTTCCCGCTGCGCAGCACCATCGGCATCTACCCGCTCGGCACCACCGTGCTCGTCATCGTGCTCGGTGTGCTTCTGGCGCGTCGCGCCAGCGCCGGCACGCGTCTGCTCGGCCAGGCGGCACGCAGGCTCGGACACCGCATCGACGACAGCCTGCTCAACAGCCCGGCGGCCAGCGGCCGGGTGTGGGACATGGTGTCGGGCGAGCTCGCACACGACGAGCGGCAGTACATGCTCGATGTCATCAATGACGGCTTCGGCGCCCGCCTGCTCGCAGTGCTGACGCAGATCCGGCAGCACACTCCGCATTCGCAACTTGCCACCGACATCCAGCGCGCGCTGCTCGACCTGCGTCTGATGATCGATGCGATCGACGGCTCCTGCCAGTCGCTCGGCACTGCGCTGTCGACTTTGCGTCGGCGCATGGAGGCACCGCTGGCTGCCGCAGGCATGCGCAGCCAATGGCAAATCGATGCCGTCGCCGAAGTGAAGGTCGGCAGCAGCCGGCGCCTCACCGAACTGTTCCGCTGCATCGAGGAACTGCTCAGCAACGCGATACAACATGCCGGCGCACGAACACTGCAGGTGGCGGCACAGCTCGAAGGCAGCCAGATCGTGCTGGCGGTGAACGACGATGGCCGTGGCGTGGCACCCGCCGCCGGCGGCGGGCGCGGCCTGCGCAATGTCGAGCTGCGCATGCGCGCACTGGGTGGCCGTTTCAGCCTCGGCGCCGGCGCCGACGGTATTGGCACCTGCGCCGAGCTGCGCTGGCCGCGCCCATGACCGCGGCCCGCACAGTGCGGCACAGGTCGCGTTCGGGTCGCACCGACGTGGGCTAGCATGTGCGCAGCGCGGCGCCGGCAGTCACGCGCGCAGCCCGCACCGGCTCCAGGCAACGAGGAATCCACGCATGCAACCGATCCACAGGCGTTGGCTGCTGGGCATCGCGCTGGCGCTGCTGGCGCTGCCGTGTCGCGCCACGATCGTGCTCGACCTGTCCTGGGTCGACACGGCCTCGCCGCAGTACCAACGCTTCAAGGGCTTCGTCGACGCGGCGCTGGCCGGCAATCCCGGCTACGGATTCACGGCCACCGATGCGGCCTGGATGTATCGCCTCAGCAACGATGCGCGCTATGCGCAGCTGGCCGTCGCCACGGTCGAAGCCCAGGTCGTTGCCGCCGAACAGGCCATCGCCAACCAGCAACGCCCCGAAGTCGCCGGCGATTCCTACCTCCACGTCGGCCCGATGATCGGCGATCTCGCCCTCACCTACGACTGGTGCGCGGCCTACACCACCGGCACGCAGCGCACGCGCTGGGCTGCCTATGCGCAGCAGGCGGTGTGGAACGTGTGGCACCACGCGCAGGCGAGCTGGGGCGGCGTGGCGTTCCCGTGGTCGGGCTGGGCGACCACCGATCCGGCCAACAACTACTACTACAGCTTCGTCACCGCGACGATGTACTGGGGCCTGGCCAGCAACGACACGACCTGGCTCAATCTGCTGACGACCGACAAGCTGCCGGCGCTGCGCGACTACGTGGCCGCCATTGCCGGCGGCGGCAGCCAGGAAGGCAGCGGCTACGGCCTGTCGCATCGCAGCCTGTTCGGCTTGTATCGCCTGTGGCGTGATTCGACCGGCACCGACCTGGCCAATGCCAACGCGCACCTGACCGACAGCATCCGCTGGTGGATCCACGCCACCGTACCGACCCGCGACAAGGTCGCGCCGATCGGCGATCAGGCGCGCGTGTCCGAGCCCGTCATCTACGACTACCACCGCCACCTCGTGCTGGAGGCGCGCCAACAGACCCTCGATGCCGCTGCCCGCGCCGATGCCGCGTGGTGGCTGCACCGCATCTCCGACCAGGACATGGAAAGCGGCTTCAACTACCGCCACAACCTGCTGCCGGCCGGCACCGACACCGTGGCACCGACCGCCCTCGTCTACCATGCCGCCGGCACCGGGCAGCTGTTCGCGCGCAGTGGCTGGGACACGGCGGCGATCTGGCTCAACTTCTCGGCCGGCCCCTACCTGCAGAGCCATGCCCACCAGGACCAGGGCTCGTTCACGCTCTACGAAGGCACCTGGCTCGCGGTCACCGAGAACATCTGGACCCACAGCGGCATCCAGCAGGGCACCGACACCCACAACGTGCTGCGCTTCGAGCGCAACGGCCACATCGTGCCGCAACGCGACGGCACCACTTCGACGATGAGCGTCACGCCCGGCGCGGGTGGCGCGGTGCACGCGGTGGCCGACCTCACGCCAGCCTACGCCGGCGACGCGGCCGTGGGTGGGTGGCAGCGCACGATCGACTTTGCCGCCCGCAAGCTCACCGTCAGCGACAGCTTCACGCTCGGCAGTGGCAGCACGGCGACCTTCCAGGTCAACACGCCGCTGCAGCCCGTGATCAGCGGGCGCACCGCGCAGGCCGGGCCGCTCACGATCCGCGTGCTGGCACCGCCCGGCGCCACGTTGAGCGCGCTGGACTGGACCACGCGCAGCGGCGATGACGAAACCTACCACCGCGGCTGGCGCCTCGACGTCAGCGGCGGCAGCACCGGTTATGTGGTCGAATTCAGCAGCAGCGACGTCCTCTTCGCCAACGGCTTCGACGCGAACTGACTGGCGCGCACGCGGCCGATCGCGCCACCACGCACCGGACCCGCGGCGACAGCGGAGTCACGCCAGCCGTCGCCGCCGCCCTGCGTCAGCGCACGCCGGTCTCGTTGCGCGCGATGACCAGACGCTGGATCTCGCTGGTGCCCTCGTAGATCTCGGTGATCTTGGCGTCGCGGAAATAGCGCTCCAGCGGCAGTTCCTTCGAATAGCCCATGCCGCCATGGATCTGCACCGCCTGGTGGGTCACGAACATTGCCGTTTCCGACGCAAACAGCTTGGCCACCGAAGCCTCGGTGCTGAAGCGGCCACCGTTGCGCTCGGCCTCCATCTTGGCGAACGCGGCGCGCAGCACCAGCAGGGTCGCCGCGTCGAGGCGGCATTTCATGTCGGCGATCTTGGCCTGGATCATCTGGAACGAACCGATCGGATGACCGAACGCCTTGCGCTCACGCACCCAGCCCAGGCTCGCCTCGTAGGCCGCCCGCGCCAGCCCCACCGCCTGCGAGGCAATGCCGATGCGGCCGGCGTCGAGCACGCCCATCGCGATCGCGAAGCCCTTGCCTTCCGGCCCGAGCATGTCGCTGGCCGGGCACACGTAGTCGTTGAACTCGATCTCGCAGGTTGCCGAGGCGCGGATGCCGAGCTTGGGCTCGCTCTTGCCGGCGTGGAAACCCGCGCGCGTGGTGTCGATGAGGAAGGCCGATACGCCCTTGGCGCCGACGCCGGGCGTGGTGATCGCGAACAGGATGATGTAGCGCGCGACCGGTCCCGAGGTGATCCAGCTCTTCTTGCCGCTGATGACCCAGTCGCCGTTGCCGTTGCGCGTCGCGCGCGTGTGCATGGCCGAGGCATCCGAGCCCGATTGCGGTTCGGTCAGCGCGTAGGCGCCGATCGCCTCGCCGGTGGCGATCGCCCGCACGTACTTTTGCCTCTGCTCCTCGCTGCCGTACTTGAGGATGCCATTGCAGTACAGCGAATTGTTGACCGACATGATCGTCGAATGCGCGCAATCGGCGGCCGCGATCTCGATCATCGCCAGCGCGTAGGCGATCGTGTCCATGCCGGCGCCACCGTATTCGTGCGGCACCTCGATACCCATGAGGCCGAGCTGCCCCATTTCGCGGATGTTGTCGAGCGGAAACTCGCCGCTGGCATCGAGCGCGGCGGCGCTGGGCGCGATGCGCTTGTGGGCGAAGTCGCGCGCGATGGCCTGGATCGAAAGCTGGTCTTCGGTCGGATTGAAATCCATCGTGGGGTCCAATGCATGACAATGGGCAGACGCCCATTCTAGCGGCTCCCGCGCATGGCCCGCTGCCGCGTTGGCCGCATGCCACGCTCGACCGGGCAGCGCCGCCACCTCCTGCAGGATGTTCCGATGTCGTCGTTCGGCCCCTTCTCCACCGCCACCGTCGCCGTCCTGATCGGCGTCGTGATCGCCTGGCGCCTGCCGTACCACCTGCCGCGCGATGCATCGCGGCAGCAACGCCAGCAGACGGCCGGCCACGTGTTCGATGCGCTGCTGTTCGGGCTCGTGGCGGCGCGCCTGGGCTTCGTGCTGCGCTGGTGGCCCGACTACCTCGCCGCGCCGCGTGCACTGCTGGCCCTTGCCGACGGCGGCTACTGCGCATGGCTCGGCATTGCCGCGGCGTGCGCCTTCGTGCTGTGGCGCACGCGCCGGCAGCAGCCACTGCGGCGACCGGCCCTGCTCGCGATCGCGCTCGGCAGCGGCGCCTGGCTCGCCGCGCAGGGCGGGTTCGACCTGCTTGCGCCGGCGCCGCCCGCGCTGCCCGAACTGGCGCTGCACACGCTCGACGGACAGCCCGTCACGCCGACGCAGCAGCGCGGCCGACCCGTCGTGCTCAACCTGTGGGCAACCTGGTGCCCGCCGTGCCGGCGCGAGATGCCGGCGCTGGCACAGGCCGCGCCGAACCATCCGCAGGTTGCGTTCCTGTTCGTGAACGAGGGCGAGGACGCGGCCACCGTGCGCGGCTACCTTGAACACGAGCAGCTGGCGATCGAGCACGTGCTGCTCGATCCACAGATGCAGGCGATGCGCGCGCTCGGCGCACGCGCCCTGCCGAGCACGCTGTTCTTCGACGCGCAGGGGCGCCTCGTCGACTCGCACCTGGGCGAGCTCAGCGGCGCCGGACTCAAACGCATCCTGCGGCGGCACTTCCCGCCGGTGGCCGAACCGGCGGCGCCGCACTGAGCCTGCGGCAACCGGTTCAGTGCTCCTGCAAGGCAGCGAAATCGCACGGCCGCCCGGGCAGGCGCTGGTCGAGCAGCCACGGCAGCAGCGCGCGCTCGCCGTAGGCGCGCGGCCAGATCACGTGGTCGCCGTCGGGGTATTCGGTGTAGCGCGGCGTGGCACCCATCGCGCGCAGCGCGCGCACCACCGCGCGCGAGCCGACCATCGCCCCGCCGTAGCCGGTCTCGATGTCGGTATCGTTGTCCTTGCCGCCGTGGAATATCCACTGCGGCACGTCGCGGATCGGCGCCAGCCCGGCCAACTCGGTCATGCCCGACATCGGCACGCCGGCGGCAAAACAGGCGGGCCAGGTCTTGAGCGCGTCCCACACGCCGGTCGCGCCATCGGACAGCCCGGTGAGGTAGATGCGGCGCGCGTCGATCGGCCAATGCCTCATCGCATCGACGATCACCGCAAGCACGCGGCGCGGCGGCCAATAGCCGCCGGTGGTCTGCGGCGCGGCGTAGACCAGAGGAATGTCGCCGGCGAGCGCCGCATCGACGAGTTCGAACGACCCATTGCCGCGGCCATCGAGCTGCGCCTGATTGTCGGTGCCGTCCTGCCCGTCACCGGCGAGGAACACGATGAGCGGCAGCAACTCGCCGTCGCGGCGCCCCGGCGTTTGCACCGCGCGATAAGGCACCTGTTGGGCATCGGCCGTCCAGTACTTGCCGAGCGCGTCGTCCTCGAGCGGACGCGCAGGCACGCTGCCGGCGGCGCAGCAGACCGCCGCCAGCAGCAAGGCTCCACTCGCAATGACGGCGCACGGCTCCCGCATGACGTGCAGCATAGCGGCGCCGGACCGGCCCGTTCCACGTTGACGCGCGCGCCGGAGCGGCGCTAGGCTTGCACGAATCTTTGTATCAAGATGAAAGGATATTTGGTGGACCTGGCCGCGACCTCTGCCTTGCTGCGCCTGCTCTCCGACCCGACGCGGGTGCGTCTGCTGGCCTTGCTCGAGCGCGAGGAACTGACCGTGGCCGAGCTGTCGGCAATCCTGCGCCTGGCCCAGCCGCGCGTGTCGACGCACCTGGCCAAGCTCAAGGAGGCCGAGCTCGTGCGCGACCGTCGCGCCGGCGTGTCCTCGTACTACCGCTACAACGGCGAGCTCGACCCCAAGGAATCGGCCCTGCTGCGTGCGCTGCGCGACAACGTCGACGATGCGATCCTGCGTGACGACGAACGCCGCCTGCCGGCGCTGCTGGCCAAGCGTGCGCGTGCCCAGGGCTGGGCCGACACGGTTGCCGGCGACATGGAGCGCCATTACTCGCCGGGCCGTACCTGGGAAGCGCTCGCCCGCGGCATGACCCAACTGGTCGAGACCGGCGACGTGCTCGACATCGCCTCAGGCGATGGCGTGCTGGCCGAGCTGCTTGCGCCGCGCGCGCGTTCGATCATCTGCGTCGACACCAGCGAGCGCGTGGTCGAGGCCGCGCGCCAGCGCCTCAAGGGCTACGCCAACGTGCAGGTGCGCAGTGGCGACATGCATGCGCTGGCGCTGGCCGACGCGAGCTTCGACCTCGTGCTGCTCATGCATGCGCTCACCTACAGCGATCGGCCTGCGCGGGTACTGACCGAAGCCGCGCGCGTGCTGCGGCCCGGCGGCCGCCTGCTCGCCGCCACGCTCGGCAAGCATGCCCATCGCGCGGTGGTGGAGCCGTTCGAACACCGCAACCTCGGCTTCAGCGTCGAGGACTTGCGCGGCCACGCGCGCAAGGCCGGCCTGACCGTGCTCGCCTGCGAGCGCCTCACGCGCGAACGCCGCGCGCCCCACTTCGAAGTCCTGAGCCTGCTGGCCCGCAAACCATGACCCTGCCCTACCGCAATCCAGCGCGCGTCGACGCGCTCCTCGCCGCGCTCGCGCGGCGCATCCTCGTCATCGACGGCGCCATGGGCACGATGGTGCAGGGCTACCGGCTCGAAGAGGCCGACTACCGCGGCGCGCGCTTCGCCGGCCACGACAGCGACCTCAAGGGCAACAACGACCTGCTCACGCTGACGCGCCCCGACGTGATCGGCGCGATCCACGACGCCTACCTCGCGGCCGGCGCCGACCTCATCGAAACCAACACCTTCAACTCCACCACGATCAGCCAGGCCGACTACCGGCTCGAAGCGCTGGCACGCGAACTCAACACCGCCGGCGCGCGCCTCGCGCGCGAGCGCTGCGACGCTGCCGAAGCCGGCACGCCAGGCCAGCCGCGCTTCGTGATCGGCGTGCTCGGGCCGACCAGCCGCACGGCCTCGATCAGCCCCGACGTCAACGACCCGGGTTTCCGCAACACGAGCTTCGACGAACTGCGCGTTGCCTACCGCGAAGCGGCCGGCGGCCTCATCGACGGTGGCGCCGACATCCTCATGGTCGAAACCATTTTCGACACGCTCAATGCCAAGGCCGCGCTGTTCGCGATCGAGGAAGAATTCGACGCGCGTGGCGACCGCCTGCCGGTCATGATCTCGGCCACGATCACCGATCTGTCGGGTCGCACCCTGTCGGGGCAGACCACCGAGGCCTTTTACGCCTCGGTGCGCCACGCGCGCCCCCTCGCGGTCGGTCTCAACTGCGCGCTCGGCCCGACCGAACTGCGCCAGTACGTGGACATGCTGGCCAACATTGCCGAGTGCCACGTCAGCGCGCATCCGAACGCCGGCCTGCCCAATGCGTTCGCCGAATACGACGAGACGCCCGAGCAGATGGCGACGTCGCTGGGCGAGTTCGCGCGCGCCGGCCTCGTCAATTTCATCGGCGGCTGCTGTGGCACCACGCCGGCCCACATCAAGGCCATCGCCACCGCTGTCGCCGCGCTGCCGCCGCGCGCGCTGCCGGTGCCGTGCGACCAGGCCGCCTGATCGCCGCCGCGCGCCGCGCGCACCCCCCGTCATCACGCCAACGACCATGACTTCCACGCCCCGCTACACGCGCCTGTCCGGCCTCGAGCCGCTCGTCATCACGCCGCAGATCCTGTTCGTCAACGTCGGCGAGCGCACCAACGTCACCGGCTCGGCCCAGTTCAAGAAACTCATCAAGGAAGACCGTTACGCCGAGGCGGTGGAAGTGGCGCGGCAACAGGTCGAGAACGGCGCGCAAATCCTCGACGTCAACATGGACGAGGGCCTGCTCGATGCGCAGGCGGCGATGGTCAAGTTCCTGCGCCTGATCGCTGCCGAGCCCGATATCGCGCGCATTCCGGTCATGGTCGACTCCTCCAAGTGGGAGGTGATCGAGGCCGGCCTGCAATGCCTGCAGGGCAAGGGCGTGGTCAACTCGATCTCGCTCAAGGAAGGCGAAGGCCCGTTCCTCGACCAGGCGCGCAAGATCCTGCGCTACGGCGCTGCAACGGTGGTGATGGCCTTCGACGAGCAGGGCCAGGCCGACAGCGTCGCGCGCCGACTCGAGATCTGCGAGCGTTCGTATCGCCTGCTCACCGAACGGATCGGCTTTCCGCCCGAAGACATCTTCTTCGACTCCAACATCTTTCCGATCGCCACCGGCATCGAGGAACACGCCGACAATGCGGTCAACTTCATCGAAGCCGCGCGTGAGCTCAAGCGCCGCTTCCCGCTGTCGCACATCTCGGGCGGCGTGTCGAACGTGTCGTTCTCGTTCCGCGGCAACAACGTGGTGCGCGAGGCAATCCACTCGGTGTTCCTGTACCACGCGATCAAGGCCGGCATGGACATGGGCATCGTCAATGCCGGCGCGATGCCGATCTACGACGACCTCGACCCCGAGCTGCGCGAGCGCGTCGAGGACGTCGTGCTCAACCGCCGCAGCGACGCTACCGAGCGCCTGATGGAGATCGCCGACCGCCACAAGAAGGGCAAGGGCGACAAGGACACTGCGACCACGCTGGCCTGGCGCGAACTGCCGGTGGCCAAGCGGCTCGAATACGCGCTCGTGCACGGCATCGACCAGTACGTAACCGAGGACACCGAGGAAGTGCGCAAGACCTGCACCCGCACGCTCGACGTGATCGAAGGGCCGCTCATGGACGGCATGAACGTGGTCGGCGACCTGTTCGGCGCCGGCAAGATGTTCCTGCCGCAGGTGGTCAAGTCGGCGCGCGTGATGAAGAAGGCGGTGGCCTGGCTGCTGCCGTTCATGGAGGAAGAGAAGAAGCGCACCGGCGAAGTCGGCAAGCCCAACGGCAAGATCGTCATGGCCACGGTCAAGGGCGACGTGCACGACATCGGCAAGAACATCGTCGGCGTGGTGCTGGCCTGCAACAACTTCGAGGTCGTCGACCTCGGCGTGATGGTTCCCACGCAGAAGATCCTCGACACCGCAATTGCCGAGAAGGCCGACATGATCGGCGTGTCGGGGCTCATCACGCCCTCGCTCGAGGAGATGACCCACGTCGCCAAGGAGATGGCGCGGCAGAATTTCAAGATTCCGCTGCTGATCGGCGGCGCCACCACCTCACGCGCGCACACCGCGCTCAAGATCGAGCCGCACTACGAAACGGCCTGCGTCTGGGTCAAGGATGCCTCGCGCGCGGTCGGCGTGGCGCAGTCGCTGGTCAGCAAGGAACTCGTCGACGATTTTCTCGGCAAGGTGCGCAGCGAATACGCCGAGGTGCGCGAGCGCTACAAGAACCGTGGCGGCAACAAGCGGCTGGTCACGCTGCAGCAGGCGCGTGCCAACGGCCTGGTGCTGGACCTGGCCGACTACGTGCCACCGGCGCCGCGCCAGCCCGGCATCACCGTGTTCGACGACATCCCACTCACCGAGCTGCTGCCGGTGGTCGACTGGACACCGTTCTTCCAGGCCTGGGAATTGCACGGCCACTATCCGGCGATCCTCACCGACCCGGTGGTCGGCGCGCAGGCCAGCGAGCTGTTCGCCGACGCGCAGAAGATCCTCGCGCAGGTCATCGAGGAAAAGTGGCTGCGCGCGCGCGCCGTGATCGGCTTCTGGCCGGCCGCGCGCGTCGGCGACGACATCGAACTGCGCAACGGCGACGAGCACGTGATGCTGCACCACCTGCGCCAGCAGGCCGAGAAGCCGGTCGAGCGCCCCAACCTGTGCCTGGCCGACTTCATCGCGCCCAAGGACAGCGGCGTCGCCGACTGGATCGGCGGCTTCGCGGTCACCGCGGGCCTCGGCATCGAGGAGCACCTCGACCGCTTCCACGCCGACAACGACGACTACTCGGCGATCATCCTCAAGGCGCTGGCCGATCGCCTGGCCGAGGCGCTCGCCGAATACATGCACCGCGAAGTACGTACCCGCTACTGGGGCTATGCGCCCGACGAGGGCCTCGACAACGAGGCGCTGATCGCCGAGCAGTACCGCGGCATCCGTCCCGCGCCGGGCTACCCGGCCTGCCCCGACCATACCGAGAAGGCGACCTTGTTCCGCCTGCTCGATGCGACGGCCAACGCCGGCATCGAACTCACCGAGGGTTTTTCGATGTATCCGGCCGCCGCCGTGTCGGGCTGGTATTTCTCGCACCCGCGCAGCCAGTACTTCGTCGCCGGCCGCCTCACCCGCGATCAGGTCGAGGACTACGCGCGGCGCAAGCGCTGGAGCGTGGCCGAGGCCGAACGCTGGCTGTCGGCCAATCTCGACTACGACCCGGACTGACTCGGCGACCGCACGCGCCCGTGACGCGGCCCAGCCGCCGCCCCGCACGGGCGCGCCGCGAAGTGCTCACTGCCCGGTCGCGGCCCGGTGGCGCAGGTGCACGTAGACGTTGTAGAACGCGACGAACATCGGAAATGCGTTCTGGATGATGCCGACCGCGTCGTTCTTGCCCCAGACGAAGTAGCTCAGCGTCATCACGCTGCCGACTACCGACAGATACCAGAACGTCATCGGCATCACGACGCGCCTGAGCTTGCGCGTCGCATACATCTGCACGAACCAGCGCGCGGTGAACAGGCAGGTGCCGACCAGGCCGATCAGCTTCCACGGCGTGATCACGAGGCCGTGAAACTGCAACAGGACGTCATTCATCGAAAGCTCGCGATAATCGAAGGCTGAGAGCCGCAGCATGCCGCGGCGCGGCTTTCGCGGCAGTTTCCGCGACCGGTGCGGCGAGGGAGCAGCACGATGACCCGGCAGTTCCGCGTCGGCGACCATGTCGCCTGGAATTCGGAAGCCGGCCGCGTGAGCGGCCGCATCGTCAAGATCCATACCAGCGACACGCCGTACAAGGGCTACATCCACCACGCAAGCGCGGCCGAACCGCAGTACGAGATCGCGAGCGACAAGACCGACCACGTCGCGTTGCACAAGGGAGCGGCGCTCACGCTGCTGCGCAGCTGAGCGGCGGCCGGCCTTGCAGTCGCGGGCGGCAGCTGCGGAGTGCGCGCAACGCACCGCTGGCGGTGTTCACGCGCCGCGGACACGCCCACCGGCTGCGCGCCCGGCGCCATGCACGCCGCGGCCGTTGCGCACCGCTACGGCGCCGCGGTCGCGTCCACGTCCGGCGGATAGCTCACGCGCGTGCCATCGACCTGCGCGAACGGCGTGAGCTTGTGCGGGCGGCACGAACTGGCCGAGAAGATCTCCTGCACCGGCACGCCGCGCACCAGCAGCGCGTCGGCCACCAGCGAGCGATGGCAGCGCCACGGCACCGCCTCGGCGCACATGAGCGCGATGCGCTGCACGCGGCTGCGTTCGACGAGTGCATCGACTTCCGCGGCGAACGCCGGCGTCTGCATGTAGTCGGCATAGCCGCGAAAGCTCGCGTTGCGCCAACCACCGTTAGGCGAGTCCTTGCGCGCATGGCGCAAGCCGCCCAGTGCGGGCAGCGGCAGGTACTCGATGCCGGCGGCGGGCAGGCTTTCGGCCAGCGCATCGGCGTTGAACTGCGGGTTGTGGCGCGAGCGCGGCACCGTGCGGATGTCGGCCAGGCACTGCACGCCGTAGCCGCGCAGCACCGCGATGAATTCCTCGATCGGCAGCGTCGAATGGCCGAGCGTGAACACCGTGCCGGCCGGCCACTCGGCCGGCGCGGCGGGTGCGTGACGAGCGGTCATCGCGGCGCCGCGTGCTCAGCAGCGCGCGGCAAGCCAGTCGTGGATCGCCGGCGGCACCTCGCGCTGGGCACGACCCGAGACGTAGATGCCGATGTGGCCGCCGCGGAATGCGAGCTGGGTGTAGTCCTTGGTGCCGACGTGCTCGCCGAGCACGCGCGAGGCCGCCGGCGGTACCAGATGATCCTGCTCGGCGAACACATTGAGCACCGGCATCGTGATGTTGCCCAGATGCACTTCCTGCCCGCCGATGCGCAGCCCGCCCTTGACGAGCTTGTTGCCCTGGTAGAAGTCCTTGAGGAACTGGCGGAACGCCTCGCCGGCCTGGTCGGGCGAATCGAAGATCCACTTTTCCATGCGCAGGAAGTTCTCCATCTCGACCTTGTTGTCGAGGATGTCGACGAGACCGATGTACTTCTGCTGGTTGAGCCGCACGGGCTTGAGCATGAGGTAACACAGGTTCATGAGGTCGGCCGGGACGTTGCCGAGCGTGTCCACGAACAGGTCGATGTCGAGCTTCTGCACCCAATTCGACAGCATGTTGTCGGGCGTCTGGAAGTCGACCGGCGTCACCATCGTGATGAGATTCTGCACGCGCGCGGGATGCAGCGCGGCAAAACACAGCGAGAAGGCGCCGCCCTGGCAGATGCCGAGCAGGTTGATCTTGCGCAGGCGGCGATGGCGCGCCACCGCGTCGACGGCGCGCTTGATGTAGCCATTGATGTAATCGTCGAGCGTGAGCCAGCGGTCGGCGGCGTCGGGATAGCCCCAGTCGATCAGGTACACGTCCTCGCCCTTGGCGAGCAGGTTCTTGACCAGCGAACGGTCGTCCTGCAGGTCGACCATGTAGGGACGGTTGACCAGCGCATAGACGATGAGGATCGGCACCTTGGCGGTCGGCGCGCGCTCGCCCTTGAAGCGGTACACGACGACCTTGTCCTCACGGTAGATCTCTTCCTTGGCGGTGACGCCGAAATCGACGTCATCCATCGAGCGCAGCGTGTCGAGCGCGGCGGCCAGCTTGCGCTGGGTGGTGAGCACCTCGTCCATTGCCTTGGCAGGTTCGATGCGGATCGGTTGCATGGCGATTTACCTCTTGCCCGGACGCTTGCCGCTGCGCTTGGCGCCGGCGACGGTGGTGGTGGCCTTGCGCGCCTTGCGCTTGCCGCCCAGCGAGGCATCGGCGAACTGCGCGATGCGGGTGGCGAAACCGCCGCTGGCGGTCGCCGCTGCCGTGCGCGGCGCACTCTTGCGTGCGGTGCCGGCCTTGTTCGCAGTGGTGGCCGGCTTGCGTGCCGGACGCCGTGCGGCGACGCGCTGCGCAGGCGCTGGCGCCGCCGCCCGGGCCGCCGGTGCGGCGGCGGCGCGCTGCGCGGCCGCCAGTTCGTCGCGCAACTGCGCGACTTCGTCGACCAGCGCGTCGCCGCCACGCAGCGCGCGCACTTCGCGGCGCAGCGCCTGCAGGCGCTCGCCGATGCTGTCGATCTCGCTGCGCGTGGGCATGCCCAGGTCGCTGCTCAGGCGCTCGACCTCGCGCTGCGCGTGCGAGCGTACGCGCATCTGCGCGTTGACCAGCGCGCCGTAGACTTCGCGGTACTGCTGCGACAGCGCGATTTCGGCGTAGCCTTCCTCGGCGGCATCCACCCACAGGTCGTACAGCGCCCGCAGCGAATCGATCTGCCGACCCGGCTGCTCGCGCTCGGCGAGCTTGCCCTCGAACAGCTCGAACCCACGTTGCGCCGCCTTGAGCATGAGCTCGTTGTGACGCGCCATCTGCTCCTGGTACTCGAACCAGGCCAGCGCGGCTTTCTGCTGCGTCTCCTGATGCTCGCGGGCCGGACCGAAGGCCGGCAGCGCCAGCCATGACTTGAGGTCGGTGAAATCGAGGCTGGGCAGCTGCACACCGGCCGCGAACGGATTGACCGCAGCCATCTGCCCCGGCCACAGGCGGGCGAATGGATGCTCGAAGGCGCCACCGGCAGCCGGCCCTGCAAACATGCGCTTGAGCGGCTCGACCCAACCGGCCATGCCCTCCACGCTCGTACCGGCCTTGCCCAGACTCGACTGCAGGAACGTGACATAGTCACGCGCACCCTGCACGAAGCGCTCGATCGCCTCACGCGGCATGCCGCCTGCGCCGTCGAACAACGCCGTCCATTGCTCGAAGGCACCCGTGGACGGGGCCCCGCCGCGCAGGAACTGCGCCCACGGCCCGCCCGATTGCTGCAGGAAGGCCAGCCATTGCTTGTGTGCGTCGGAAGTGAACCACTCGGACACGATCGATCCTCGATTGCCAGACAGGTGATTGTACCGCGGCGACCCGAACCGTCGCGGCGGGCCGCGCTCAGCCCTGGCGGCGCGAGAACTTGAACACGAAGGCGGGCGGCAGATTGAACGGCGCGAACGCCACGCGTTCGGCGCGCAGCCCGAGGTCATCGAGCAGGCCGTTGGCGACCGGCACCGCCGGTGCATAGCTGAACTGGATCAGGCTGCGGCCCGGCCCGAGCACCGCGAATACGGCATCGAGGATCTGCTTCTGCACCCCGCGCGGCATTGCGAGCAGCCCCAGGCCACTGACCACTGCATCGACCGGCTGCTCGCAGTGGGCGCGCGCGACGATCGCGCGCAGGTCGCGTGCATCGCCATTGACGATCGCAACCTGTGGGAAACGCCGGTGCAGCAGCGCATGCAACTCCGCATTGAGTTCGACCACGAGCAGGTCGCGTGGCGCGATGCCATGCTCGAGCAGCGCGCGCGTGAACACGCCGGTACCGGCACCAAGCTCGACCACGCAATGGGCATCGCTCGGCAACTGCCGCATCATCGCGCGCGTCAACTGGCGGCCCGACGGTGCCACCGAGGCGGTCGACAACGGGTGTCGCACCCATTGCCGGAAAAACGTCCAGGTCGCGGGTATCGACTGCCGCAAGCCGATATCGCCGCCGCTGCCATCTTCGTTCATGCACTTCCTGGGGACCGCCGAGCGCGCATCATAGCGCGGCGGCGGCGCGGTACGCCGGTCGAAAACCGGCCTGCACAATGTCCGGGATGACCGGGCGACAAGAAAAACCCCGCGGCGATCAGGGGAAATCGCCGCGGGGCGAGGACGCTGGCTGCATGAAGGGGGGAGGGGGGCAGCCAGCGCTGGACCGGTCGGATCAGCGGCGGTAGTAACCGTCGCGATCGTAGTAGCGGCCGCGATGGCCGTAGTCGCCGCGGTAGTGGTCGCCATAGTAGGTGCGCTGCACGACACGCGGCGCCCGCACACGGTAGTACGACGGCCCGTAATCGTCGTAGTAGCCCGCCCCATACCAGGCTGGACCATACGCGACCGGATAACTCGTGTAGTAGTAGGCCGGCATGTAGTAGCCGCCGTAGCCGCCACCGTAGTAGCCGCCACCGTAGTAGCCGCCAGCGTAATAGCCGCCGTAACCGTAGTTGCCGGCCCAGCCGTAGCCGCGGCCGCAGTGGCGGCAGTCGGAGAAGCCGATGCTCAGGCCCGGCAGGTTGATGCCGACGCCGACGCTGACGTGACCGCGCGCGAATGCCGCCGGGGCAAACGCAACGCCCACCGCGAGCAGCGCACCCAGTACCCAGTTGCCAAGCCGTTTGCGCATGTCTGCAATGCCTCCCGTAACGACGCAGCCATCGTGGGATCGCGGCGCTGAATCGGCACTGAAATCGTGCGGCGACCCGTTAAGTTTTCGCAAGCTCGACCGCACGCTGTCGCAATTCGTAACTATGGTGCACGTGCCCGTCGCGGGCGAAGTCGAACGGGATGGTCGCCGCCGTGGTCGTGCGCACCTCGAACACCTGCTGCAGCGACTCGTCGAGGCGGAACCGGCGCAGATTGTTCGAGAACAGGATCACCCCGCCGGGAGCCAGCCGCTGGCCACACAGCAGCAGCAGCTCGGCATGGCCGCGCTGCACGTCGAAATCGTCGGCGCGCTTGGAGTTGGAAAAACTCGGTGGATCGACGTAGATGAGGTCGTATTGCCCGCGTGCATGGCGCAGCCAGGCCAGCGCGTCGGCCTGCACGAGCTGGTGGTGCGGGCCGCCGATCGCGTTGAGCGTGAAGTTGCGGGTGGCCCATTCCAGATAGGTCGCCGACAGGTCCACGCTGGTGGTTGTCGCGGCGCCACCCGCCGCGGCGCACACGCTGACCGCGCCCGTATAGCAGAACAGGTTGAGGAAGCGCTGCCCGCGCGCGCGCGCGCGGACTTGCGCACGCATCGGCCGATGATCGAGGAACAGGCCGGTATCGAGGTAATCGAACAGGTTGACGCGAAAGCGCAGGCCGCCCTCTTCCACCAGCAGGAACTGACCGCGCTGGGCCAGCCGTCCGTACTTGGAGCCGCCCTTGGCCTTGTAGCGTGTCTTGAGCGCGATGCGTTCGCGCGGCACTGCAAATGTCTCACCGGCCACGCGCACGAGCTCGCGCAGGCGCGTGCGGGCGGTGTCCTCGGGGATTTCGCGCGGCGGCGCGTATTCCTGCACATGCAGCCAGGTCTGCGGAAACGGGGCCGATCCCGGCGCGACCGGCGCCGGCGCGTCATCGCGGCCGATCACCGTGAAGACGTCGATCGCCGCCGCATAGTCGGGCAGATCGGCATCGTAGGCACGCCAGCAGGTGATGCCTTCACGGGCGAGCTGTTTGCGCTGGTGGCGTGAGGTCTTGGCCAGACGATTGGCCAATGCCTGCGCGCCGGCCGACAACGGCCGTGTCTCGCGTTCGGCCGGTGCCGTCTGCGCGAGATCGAAGTTGAGCAGGCGACACTCGATGGCGCCGTTGTAGAGGGTGTAGCGCTTGTGCGCGCGCAGGCCCAGCACATGACCCAGCTCGTCGTCGGCGACGATGACGGCGGCCTGCCAACCGACGAACTGCGTACGCAGGCGCTCGCCCAGGCTGCGGTACAGCGGTGCCAGTGCTTCGCGCTCGCCGAGACGTTCGCCATAGGGCGGATTGCACACCACCAGCCCCGTCGCCATGCCGTCGGGACGCTGCAGGCGCTCCACCGATTGCCGCGTGAGCTGGATGAAGCCGGCCAGGCCCGCCGCCTGCACGTTGTGGCGCGCCTGCTTGAGCACCAGCGGATCGCTGTCGTAACCGTGGAACACGCGACCGAGCGTGCGCAATCCGTGCTGCGCACGTTGCTCGGCTTCCTCGCGCAGCGCCTGCCAGCTGGCCGCGTCATGTCCGCGCCAACCGAGGAAACCGAAATGGTCACGCTGCAGGCCCGGCGCGACATCGGCAGCCATGCAGGCGCCCTCGATCAGCAACGTCGCCGAGCCACACATCGGATCGACCAGGCCGGCGCCGGTCGCGGCCAGCGCCGGCCAGCCGCCGCGCAGCAGGATCGCCGCGGCGAGGTTTTCCTTGAGTGGCGCCTCGCCGGTGCCCTGGCGCCAACCGCGCCGATGCAGCGGCGTGCCGGCAAGGTCGATCGCGACGCCGGCACGTCCCTTGTGCAGACGCACGTTCACGCGCAGCGCCGGCCGTTCGGTGTCGACGTCGGGACGCGTGCCATGGCGTTCGCGGAACTGGTCCACGATCGCGTCCTTGCTGCGCAGGGCGACGAACTGGGAATTGCGCAGCGCATCGCCGCCACCGACCGCGTCGACCGCGAAACTGCCATCGACCGCCAGATGCTGTTCCCAATCGATCGCACGCACACCCGCATACAGCGCCTCGGCATCGGCGGCCTCGAAGTCGGCCAACAGCAGCAACACGCGGCTGGCCAGGCGCGACCACAGGCAGGCGCGGTAGGCCAGAGCCAGCTCGCCGCTGAAGGCGACGCCGGCCAGCGCCTCGTGGGCGTCGCCCGCGCCAAGCGCGCTCAGCTCGTCGCGCAGCAGGTACTCCATGCCCTTCGGGCAGGTGGCGAAATAGCGTGCCATCTCAACCCAACCGCTGCAGGAACTGGGCAAACCACTGCGCACACTCGCCCACATGCGCAGCCAGGCGGTGTTCGTCATCGACCAGGTGCAGGATGGCCTGGTGCTCGCGCGCGCAGCGGATCACGGCATCGACCGGGCACACCTCGTCGCGCCAGCCGTGCACGAAACCGAGCGGCACCCGGGCCGCGGCGAATGCGCGCCGGTAGCCGGGGATCGCCATCGGTGCGGCCAGCAGGAACAACCCCGCGCAGCCGCGCTCGAGCGAGGCCAGGCCTGAGATGAACGCGCCCATGCTCGAACCCGCCAGCACCACGCGCCCGCTGGCCGGCAGCGCATCGAGCAGGCGTGCCACGCGCGCATCGATGTCGCGCACCTCGCGTCGCGCGTCGATGTCGCGGAAATCAGGGCGCAGTTCGGCCCAGCCGAGCTGGTTCGCCACGGCCGCCAATGCAGCCACCTTGGTGGCCTGCGGCCCGCTTTCGAGGCCATGCGACAGGATGATGGTGCCTTTCATGGCAGGGGCTCGACCGGGAACGGGGATTGGGCAGCGCGAAGTGCGACAGCATAGCGGCAGGCGTCGTGCTTGCGGGCGTGGCCTGGGCGGCGAGCGGCCACGCCGCGGCGCGCTGCACTGGTATCCTGCGCCGGCAGTCGCCACCGTGCCATGGCCCGGCACCCTGCTTCGCCCGCTCCGGCGCGCCGCCGGAGCCGGGTTCGCGGCAGGCCGATCCCCGGCAACCTGCCCGCGTCGTCGACCGAGGCCGCGCGCGACCCATCGTCCCGATTCCGCTTCCCAACGCCGACCACCATGCCCGCCCTCGCCATCGACTACTGGCCCCTGCCCTACGAATCCCGGCTCGCCGCGCGTCCGCTGAGCGCGATCGACCTGGTCGTGATCCACTGCACCGAGCTGCCCGACATGGCGATGGCGCGCGAATTCGGCGAGCGCATCCGCAACGAGCAATCGCAGACCGGCAACAGCGGTCACTACTACATCGACACCGACGGCAAGGTGCTGCGCTTCGTCGTCGACACGCGCGTCGCGCACCACACCTACGGCTACAACCCGCGTTCGATCGGCATCGAGCTGGGCAACATCGGGCGCTATCCGCACTGGGGCGACAGCCGTCACCAGGCGTTCACGGTGCCCTACACCAAGGCGCAGATCGACGCGCTGCGCGCGCTGCTGGGCCAATTGCGCAACGATCTGCCGAACCTGCACTGGATCGCCGGCCATGAGGATCTCGATCGGCGCCTCGAACCGGCGCAGGACGATCCTTCGATCATGCTGCGCCGACGCCAGGATCCGGGGCCGCTGTTTCCCTGGCCCGAAGTGCTCGCCGGCAGCGGCCTCGAACGCCTGCTGCCCACTGCGCGCTGAGCGGCGTGCCGCGCGGCGCCGCTATACTGGCCGGCCCCACCGCCACTTTCGCGCCCGATGACTTCCGCCGTCCAGGAACTGCTGTCGCTGCTGCAGCTCGAACGCCTCGAGGACAACCTGTTCCGCGGTCAGAGTCGCGACATCGGCACGCGCTACGTGTTCGGCGGCCAGGTGCTCGGCCAGGCGCTGTCGGCGGCGCAGCAGACCGTCGACGCGAGTCGCGCCGCACATTCGCTGCATGCGTATTTCCTGCGCGCCGGCGACATCGAGCACCCGATCATCTACAGCGTCGAGCGCACCCGCGACGGCGGCAGTTTTTCGATGCGGCGCGTGACCGCGATCCAGCACGGCCAGCCGATCTTCAACTTCTCGGCCTCGTTCCAGGTCGCCGAGAACGGCATCGAGCACCAGTTGCCGATGCCGAGCGTGCCGGCGCCGGGCGACCTCAACCCCGCGGCGCCGCTGCCGGCCGAGGTCTACGACAAGCTGCCAGCCAAGCTGCAACGCTGGTTCGGCAACGACGGACCGTTCGAGTTCCGCCATGTCTACCCGCGCGACGAACTCAACCCACCCAAGCGACCGCCGTTCCAGCATGTGTGGTTCCGGCTGGCCGAGCGCGCGCCCGACAATCCGGCCCTGCAACGCGCGCTGCTGGCCTACTCGTCGGACTTCCACCTGATCGGCACCACGATGCTGCCGCATGGTGTGTCGTTCCTGCAGAGCAACGTGCAGGTGGCGAGCCTCGACCATGCCATGTGGTTCCACCGCCCGTTCCGCGTCGACCAATGGCTGCTGTATTCCTGCGACAGCCCGACCGCGCAGGGCGCGCGCGGCCTGGCCCGCGGCACGATCTACAGCGAGGACGGGCGCCTCGTCGCCTCGACCACGCAGGAAGGCCTCGTGCGCGTGCGCGCCGAGCGCGGCCAGGACTGAACCGATGCGCCAGATCTACACCTCGCCCCGCATGGAGAACATCGAGCGTGTCGTCGCGCTGATGGCCGAGCACGGCATCGAGACCTCGATCGGCAACCGTCGCGGCTACCAGGGCGCCGACTGGAAGCGCTTTTCGTACACCGCACGCGCCGACCGCGACAGTTGGCCCAACGTGTCGGTGGTGCGCGCGGCGGATCAGACGCTGGCACGCAAGCTGCTGCGCGAGGCCGGCATCGAGCCGGCGACGCGCTTCGCCGATGAACTGGCCGCCGCCCGCGGCGTGGCCGATCCGACCCGCCACCGGCGCGCATCCTCGCGCGTCAAGCTCGTGGTGCTGGCGCTGATCGTCGGCATCTGCGTGCTCATCGCGCTGCGCATGCTCGGCGCCTGACGCGCGCCGGTCGGTTCGCGCGCCGCCGCCGAAGCCCCGCTCGGCGCCGCGCCGGCGTGCCATCCGCAAGCTCCGCAGCGCGACATGCGCGCCGTATCGAGGCAGCCCGCCTGCACCCGACCACAGCCACCGGGCATGGCCGATCGTGTGCACGCCATGACGCCATTGCGGGATCGATCGCAGCGTCCCTAGAATCACCGTCATGCGCTCGGACGTCGTCCGCCTGTTCCAAACCCTGCCGCATCCGTGCGGCTACTTTGCCGAACGCACGGCGCAAAACCTCGTCATCGATCCAAGCGCGCCCAAGCTGCCGCAGTTGTATGACCTGGCCGTGCAGCGCGGCTTCCGTCGCGCCGGCGGCCACGTCTACCACCCGCAGTGCGCGGGATGCCGCGCCTGCGTCGCCTGCCGCATCCCGGTGGCGCAATTCCGCCCCGACCGTTCGCAGCGCCGTTGCCTGGCGCGCAATGCCGACCTGTCACTGCGCTTGGCACCGGCCGGCTACACCGAGGAGTACTTCGCGCTGTACCAGCGCTACCTGCGCGGGCGCCATCGCGGCGGCGGCATGGACGATGCGCGCCCCGAGGACTTCTCGCGCTTCCTCTACACCACCTGGAGTCCGACGCGCTTCCTCGAGATGCGCGCGGGCACGCGCCTGATCGCGCTCGCGGTCACCGACTTCTGCGCCAGCGGGCTGTCGGCGGTGTACACGTTCTTCGATCCGGACGAAGCGCAGCGCGGCCTCGGCACCTGCGCGATCCTGAGCCAGATCGAACTGGCACGGCAACAGGCACTCGATTACGTGTACCTGGGTTTCTGGATCGCCGGCCACCCGAAGATGGACTACAAGAAGCGCTACCGGCCGCTCGAGATCCTCGATGGCGGCGACTGGAAACCGCTCGAGGACGTCAAGCCTGGCCGCGCGCGATGAAGCCGATGTCGTGTTCGCCGTGCATCGACATGACGAGCCTGACCATCGCCACCGGCAGCATGAGTTCCAGTTCGAGCCGTTCCTGGTTCGGGCCGGCACCGATCAGCGTCATCTGGAACAGCGGTCCCGAGGCATCGACCTCGCTGCAGACGATGTGCGGCCCCGCATTGCCGGCACGCAGGTACGGTTTGATCGCCTCGCCCAGCGCCTCGATCGCTTGCGGAAACAGGAACACCGCATAATTGGCCGGCTCACTCATGCATGACTCCATGGCTGGCGCGCCGCAGCAGCAGCCGGCGACCGGCACCTGCGCTGCCTCAGGCCGCGAATGCATCATGGTAACGCAGCGTGCCGCGCCGGTCGGGCACACTATGCCGACTCCTGCCATCACCATCCCAGGCATCGCCATGCGCCCATTCGCCCTTGCCCTGCTGCTGTTCGCGCTCGTTCCGCTGGCGCACGCAACGCCACCGCAGGAGCAGTGGTTCAGCGTGCAGCTCGACGGACGCAAGATCGGCAGCTTCCAGACCGAGCGCATCGAACGCGACGGCCAGGTACGGACCACGCAAACCCTGCAGATCACGCTCGAACGCGCCGGCATTGCGATCGACCTGCGCAGCAGCGAGAGCGCCACCGAGACGCGCGACGGCAAGCCGCTCGCATTCGCCGCGCGCTCGCTGCTGTCGGGCGTGGAGCAGCGCGTCGACGGCCGCGTCGCCGCCGGCCGCATCGAAGTCACGACCCGCACGGGCGGCGCCAGCCAGACCCGCAGCCTGGCCTGGCCCGATGGCGCCGTGCTTGCCGAAGGCGCGCGTCTGGCCGGCCTGCGCGCCGGTCTCGAGCCGGGCACGCGCTACGAGGTTCTCGCGTTCCAGCCCTCCAGCCTCGACACGGCGCGCGTCATCACCGAGGTCGGCGCGGTGACGAGCGTCGATCTGCCGGGCGGACGGCGCCCGCTCAGTCGCATCGAACAGACGATGCAGTTGCCGTTCGGCACGATGCGCTCGCAAAGCTGGGTCGATGCGCAGCAGACGATCCACAAGCTGACGATGCCGCTGCTGGGCGTGCAACTGGTGCTGCTGTCGTGCGACCGCGCCTGCGCGACGGCGCCCAACCAGGGCAGCGACATCTTCGCGCGCACGCTCGTGAGCGCACCGCGCGCACTGACGCCCGGCGAACTCGCCGGCACGCTGCGCTACACCTTCACGCTGCGCGGCCACACAACGCAAGGGCCGACGACGACCGACGAACAGCGCAGCAGTGGCAGCGGCGCGCAGCGCGTGGTCATCGTGCGCGCCCAGGCGCAGGGCGCCACGCCGGTCGAACAGCCGACGGCGGCCGACTTCGCCCCCAACAACTACCTGCAGAGCGATGCCCCCGAAGTCCTCGCGCTGGCACGCCGCGCCGCCGGCGAGGCGAGCGCGCCGGCGCAGCAGATGCACAACATCGAGCAGTTCGTGCGCGGCTACATCAAGGACAAGTCGCTCGGTGTCGGCTACGCCTCGGCGCTCGAGATCGTGCGCAAGCCCGAAGGTGACTGCACCGAACACGCCGTACTCGTCGCCGCGCTCGGCCGCGCCAGCGGCATTGCCACGCGCGTGGTGACCGGGTTGGCCTATGCGCCGACCTTTGCCGGCCACGACCACGTGTTCGTGCCGCATGCCTGGGCCCAGGCCTTCGTCGACGGACGCTGGCGCAGCTATGACGCCGCACTCGGCCAGTTCGATGCCGGCCACCTCGCCCTGGGCGTCGGCGACGGCGATCCGTGGCGCTTCTATGCCGGCGTCGAACAACTCGGCAACCTCGAACTGCGCAGCATCGAAACCGTACCGGCCACCGCATCGACGCCATGATCGGCCATGGCGACCGGCAGCCACGATGGCGGACTCGACCGCGCGCGACGCCCGCGCGCCCGGCGCAGTGCTCCTTGACGTAGATATCGTTTTGATATCTACTTGACTCGACCCCACGGAGCGCCAGCCATGAACGAACGCAATGCCTTCACGCTGCCCGGCATCCCGACCCTGCTCGTCCTGCTCGCCCTCGGCATCGGCTGCATCGGCTGGATCATCCGCACGATTGTCACCGCCGCGCCGGCCTCGCCGAGTCCCGCCGGTGTCCTCGTGCCGGCACTGCTGGTCGGCGTCATCGGTTTTCTCGCCAAGGGCCTGTTCCAGGTGCAACCCAACCAGGGCCAGGTGCTGCAACTGTTCGGTCGCTACGCGGGCAGCGCGCGCGAGGAAGGCCTGCGCTGGACTAACCCGTTCTACGCCAAGCAGGCGATCAGCCTGCGCGTGCGCAACTTCGAGTCGTCCAAGCTCAAGGTCAACGATGCCGACGGCAATCCGATCGAAATCGCGGCCATCGTGGTCTGGCAGGTGGTCGATACCGCCGAAGCCGTGTTCTGTGTCGACAGCTACGAGAACTTCGTGCAGATCCAGTCCGAATCGGCGCTGCGGCAGATGGCGCAGAGCTACCCCTACGACGCACACGAAGCGGGCAAGCCGGCGCTGCGCAGCCACGGCGACCAGGTCAACACCCATCTGGCCAACGAGATCCAGCAGCGCCTCGGCAAGGCCGGCGTGAAGGTCACCGAGGCACGCATCAGTCACCTCGCCTATGCGCAGGAGATCGCCCAGGCCATGCTGCAGCGTCAGCAGGCCAGCGCGATCGTTGCCGCCCGCGAGCGCATCGTCGAAGGCGCGGTGAGCATGGTCGAGATGGCACTGGCCGAGCTCGGCAAGCGCGGCGTGGTCGATCTCGACAACGAGCGTCGCGCAGCGATGGTCAGCAACCTGCTCGTGGTGCTGTGTGGCGAGCGGGCGACCCAGCCCGTGGTCAACACCGGCAGTCTGTACTGAGCCCGCGGCCGGAGCACACCTGCATGCCCTGCGCCACTCCCGCCCTGCCCGCCGTGCGCGTCGTGGTCACCGCCGCCCGCCTGCGCAGGCCCTGAGTCCGTGGCGGCCGAGAAGAAAGCCTATCCGCTGCGCATCAGTGCGCCGGTACTCGACGCCGTGCAGCGCTGGGCCGACGACGAGCTGCGTTCGCTCAATGCCCAGATCGAGTACCTGCTGCGC
Organism: Dokdonella sp.; assembly: GCF_019634845.1. GTDB lineage: Bacteria > Pseudomonadota > Gammaproteobacteria > Xanthomonadales > Rhodanobacteraceae > Dokdonella_A. The sequence continues at coordinate 144,057 of NZ_JAHCAQ010000006.1, read as the reverse complement.
GATGCGCTGCGCAGGAACGGGCGTCTCAAGCCACCGGTTGCACCGGTTGCCATCGAGGATGATTCCACATGAACGAGTCGCCTCCGCAACTGGGCCTGGCGGCCCTGCTCGGCCTGGCCAGCGCAATCGCCACCGCGCTGCTGTTCCCGTACGTGCTCGCGCTGCAGCCCGACGCGCTGGCGCTCGCGCAGACCTCGACGGGCTGGCCGGCCTGGGGCATGGTCGCGCTGCAGGCCGCACAGGCCGGCGTCATGTGCCTGCTGCTCGGCTGGGCCGGCCTCAAACTCGGCGCACCGCTCGGCCTGGGGGCGCCATGGTTCGCGGCCTGGCTGTACGGCCGGCCACGGCCGACCCGCTCTGGCTGGGCGCAGGCCGCGGCGCTGGGCATCGTTGCTGCGCTGGCAATACTCGCCGCGATCGCGCTGTTCGGGGCGCCGATCGAACACCCCACCGCCACCCCGCCGCCGTCGCTCGCGTTCGCGCTCAAGGGCCTGCTCGCCGCCCCCTATGGCGCGATCACCGAGGAAGTCATGTTGCGCGCGTTCGTGATGGGGCTGGCCGCGTGGCTGCTGAGCCGCTTCAGCGGCCGCCAGCCGCGCAGCTGGGTCATGCTGGCTGCGATCATCCTGGCAGCCCTCGTGTTCGGCCTCGGCCACCTGCCGGCGGCGGCTCGGCTCGCCCCGCTGACCGCCGACCTGGTCATGCGCGTGATCGGCTACAACGCGCTCGGTGGCTTCGTTTTTGGATGGCTGTACTGGCGCCGCGGCCTCGAGCACGCGATGCTCGCGCACTTCTGCGCCGATCTTGTGCTGCACGTGGCCGCCCCGCTCGGCGGCGCCTGAGCGCCACGGTCACGCCCCGCGTCAGTCGAAGCCATCGGTGAAAATGCGCTCGGCATCGACGTGGATCGTCCAGCTGCGCGTGTAGGTGGGCAGGTTGCCGGCCACGTACGGCGAAGGATCGCGCACGCGCACTTCGAGCGTGCGCGTGGCCGGCGTCGGCGTCGCCTGCACGAACGGATAACTGGCCGTCCATGGCCCGACGATGCGCACGCCATCGAGCCACCACTGCGTGTCGAGCGTCCCCACCGATGGCCACAGCAGGTCGACGCTGAAGGTGCGCGTGGTGCCGGGTACATAGTCCACCGGCTGCGTGGTCGGCGGCGACGCGCTGCCGGGCTCGATCGGGCTGATACCGCCTGACGGCACGCCCCACCCCCCGGCGTACAGCTTGCGCACGTATTCCTGCCGGCACACCGGGCAGAACGGCTGGCCGAGCATCCGCATCTGGCACTGGCTATCGACTGGGCGATACATGCCCGAGCTGAGGTAACGCGCGCCTTGGAACAGGCCGCCCTCCTACACGCATTCGCGGCGCCCTGCCACTGACGATGACCCGGCTCCGGGCCATGCTCGTGCTTCAGCCCACTGCCCGCGCTCCCTCAAGCCTCGTCGTCCACGCCTGCTCGTCGCTGGCGTTCCGCTTCACGTTACGCAGCGTGGCGTGCATCGAGGCGCCACCTTCATCGATGCCGAAGACCCTCTGCTTTACCGCGAACTGCTGACCGAAATCGCCGCCAGCCACGGGGTCGGCGTCCACGCCTATGCCCTGATGAGCAACCATGTCCATCTCCTGGCCTCGCCGGCACGCCTAAGCGACCTTGCGCGCGCGATGCGACTGCCGAACCAGCGCTACGTCTCGGCCTTCAGTCGACGCCATCGGCGGATCATTCCTCCGTCCCCCTTTTGTCCTCACCTCGGCCTGCCGACAGAATGCGGCGAGGAACGGCACGGCGCGCTCCGATGCAGGGACGGCAAACCAGGGTTGCATCCGCCATCAGCCGCATCTGTCAGTGTTGGCAGGGGCTTGCTCTGCACACGCAATGTGGCCAACATCCGACCACATCCGCCGCCATCAACGAATCCCATGCATCCATTTCGATTGGTCTGGCTACTGGTTTTCCGCAACAAGCTGTTGGTCGCTGCGCTGTTCTGCATGTCGATGCCGGCGATGGGAACGGCGCTTCCGCCAATCGAAGACCACTATTACGGTGCGACCTTGTTCGTGGTCCGAACCGCGCGGGTGGTAACGCCGCCGGTGCCAGTTGCCAGTCTCGCCAGCTATGAAGCGGTGTATGGCCGACTCGCCGATCCGGCGGCCGATTTCGGCTATCAGTCGGCACGCTTGTTCTTTGCCAATGGCGGGCGCGTGTTGTACGTCATCGACCCGCGCGGAAACACCGAACAGCATGTTCGCAGCGCGCTGATGGCCTCGGCCTCGTTGCCGGTGGATCTGGTTGCCATGCCGGGTCTGGCCACGCCTGGAATCAGTGCGGTCGAACATGGCGCGATGATCGCCGCGCTGATCGAGCATGTCGATGCGTCGGCCAATCGTTTCGGCATCATCGACGCACCGCAAGGAAGCGATGTGAATGCGCTGATGGCTTTTGCGCAGACCCTGTCATCCGCCCGCGCCGCCCTTTATGCGCCGTGGCTGGATGTGCCGATCGATGGTGGCGGTACCACGATCGCCATGCCAGCCTCCGCCGCCGTGGCGGGCGTGGTCACTCGCATCGATCACGACAAGGGGATTTTCAAAGCGCCGTCCGGACGCGACGCCGCACTGTCCACGAGCATCGATGTGCAACTGCAACAAGCGTTCACTCAGGCCGAACAGGATCAGCTCAATCCCGCAAGCGTCAACGTGCTGCGGCGCTTTGTGGGGATCGACGGCATCCTCGTTTGGGGCGCACGCACGGTGAGCCAGAATCCGGAATGGCGCTATGTGTCGGTATCGCGTTTTGTGCGATTGCTGGACTTCTCGATTCGCCGTTCGCTTTCGTGGGTTCCGGTTGCCGCTCCGCGACCGACGTCGGCGCAAATTTCAAGTCTGATCGAGAGTTATTTTCACGCGTACTGGCAGCGCGGCGCATTGATGGGAAGCACGCCTGCTCAGGGTTATTTCGTGCAGTGCACGGATTCCGACGACACGTTGCATTGTTTCTTCGGCGTGGCGCCAGTGCGACCGGCGGAATTCATCATCCTTCAATTCGACATGCCGTACGACGACCGCCTGTTCGCATCCGGTTTCGAGGCGTGATGAGGTGCTGATCGTCGTCCCACTGCGACGACCACGATGCGGTCCCGGTGTGTGCGGGACGGCGACGGCACGGCGCGGAAACAGACGACTGAAAGGCAGCGTGCATCGTCGTGCGAGTGTAGGAATTTCAAACGGCCTTTTCGGGGAGTCTGGCGGGCAGGCGGCGGTCGTGCAAGCGCCGGTTCTGCCACCGAACCGGACGACCACGCGTTGGATTTCGGCAGATCGGGGCCGCTCATCGGCGCCATCCCTGGGCAACTCTGACCGATGCTCAACAATGGGCCGAGCGCAGCCCTGCGGGGTCGGTTCCGCATCGGATCGAATCCTGGATTCGCCGTCGACGGCGTAATCGAAGCGACGGTGCCCGCCGGGCAGATGGCGATCGGCAACATGCCCGTTGCTTCGCGCGTCGATCTCGGCAACGGCCTTGCGCGGGTGAAGTTCCAGACCACGCCGAAGATGTCGACCTACCTGGTGTTCTTCGGCCTCGGTGATTTCGAGCGTGCCACCGCCACCTCGGATGGCACCGAAATAGGCGTGGTCACGCAGAAGGGCAAGACCGATCAATCGGCCTTTGCGCTGGAATCGGGCAAAGCGGTACTGCACGAGTACAACGACTACTTCGGCGTACCGTATCCACTGCCCAAGCTCGACAACGTCGCCTCGCCGGGCCGGGCCGAGTCCACCGGTGCCATGGAGAACTGGGGCGCCATCTACACGTTCGAATACTGGTTGCTGCTGGACCCATCGATTTCTACGCAGGACGACCGTCAGGAGGTGTTCAACACCGCCGCCCACGAGATCGCACACCAGTGGTTCGGCAACCTCGTGACGATGCGCTGGTGGGACGACCTTTGGCTCAACGAGGGCTTTGCCTCGTGGATGTCGCAGCGCGCGCAGGAAACGATGCATCCGGAATGGAATCCGGCACTGTTTCCCGTTTTTACCCGCGAGCGCGCGATGGCGCTGGACGCGGCCGCCAGCACCCATCCCGTGGTCCGGCACGTCGAAACCGTGGAGCAGGCCGCGCAGGCATTCGATGCAATCACGTATGAAAAGGGCGAAGCGGTGATCCGGATGCTGGAGGGCTGGATCGGACCGGATGCCTGGCGTGGTGGAGTGCGCCGATACATCAAGGCTCATGCCTACGGCAACGCAGTATCTGACGACTTGTGGCGATCAATGGAAAGCGCCGCGCCAGACAAACCGGTCACCGCCATCGCGCACGACTTCACTTTGCAGTCGGGCGTGCCGCTGATCCGCGTCGATGAGGCATCGTGCCGGAATGGCGACACCGAGGTTCGGCTGACGCAGGCCGAGTTCACCAAGGACCGTCCCCACAAGACCCCGCTACGCTGGCGGGTGCCGGTGACCGCGCAGACGCTAGGCGGCGCGTCTGCGCGCATGCTGGTCAGCGGCGGCGACGTGAACTTCAGCGTGCCCGGCTGCGGAACCCTGGTGGTCAATGCGGGTCAGCGCGGCTACTACCGCACGTTGTACGCACCGGCGCCATTCGGCGCGATCAGGCGCGACGCAGCCAGGCTCGACCCGGTCGATGCACTTGGCGTGCTGGGGGACACCTATGCGCTTGGCTTGGCGGGGCTGCAGCCGGTGACCGATTTCCTGGACCTGGCCACGGCGATGCCCACTGATGCGGATCCGTATCTCTGGGCGGCGATCACCGGCAAGCTCGGCGAACTGAACGCTTATTACCGCGGTGATGCCGCGCGTCAGGCAGCGTTCCAGCGCTTCGCCATCGCGCGCTTGTCGCCGGTGTTCCGTCGCATCGGCTGGGAGCCACGCGCGGATGACGGTGCATCGGCCAAGATCCTGCGCAGCCTGCTGATCGGCACCTTGTCCGCCCTTGACGACCAGACGGTGATCGCCGAAGCGAACCGACGCTACACCGCGCAGGCAGGCGATCCAAATGCGGTGCCGGGGGAACTGCGCAAGGTGATCCTCGCGGTGGTCTCGCAGCACGCCGATGCCCCCATGTGGGACCAGCTTCGCGCCGAGGCGCAGGCGGAAACCACGCCGCTGGTCAAGGACAACCTGTACACCTTGCTCGCCTCGGTCGGGGACGAGACCCTTGCCGGGCGGGCGCTGGCGTTGGCGCTGACCGACGAGCCCGGCGCCACCACCGGAGCGAAGATGATCCGGAATGTGGCCGCGCTGCATCCCGACCTCGCGTGGGACTTCGCAATGGCGCATCGCGCCCAAGTGGACAGGCTGGTCGGAGGGTCCTCGCTCGCCCGCTACTACCCGAGATTGGGCGGCAACTCGTCCAGCCCATCGATGATCGGCAAGCTCAAGGCCTACGCGGCCACCCTTGCGCCCACTTCACGCAAGGATGCGGACACTGCCATTGCCGACGTCGAATATCGCGTGATGGTGCGTCGCGATCGCTTGCCGGCCGTGGACGCCTGGCTGTCGGGAACCGACAGTTGAATCGACGCTGGCGGTAACCCCGGTCGTGCCAGCCGGTGTCGGAATCGGATTGCCGGGCGTGAACCAGGCGCGCCACTTCACCAGTGCGGCGTTGGTCTGGTTGGTGACATTGGCCTCGCACTGCGCGCTGCCAGCAAGGTCGCTGCAGGCCGGAAAGCCCGGGTAGGGATCGCTGTACTCGTCGGCCAGACCGGTGAAGCTGTGCCCGTACTCGTGCAGCACGATCTCCCTGGCATAGGTGTTGGTCGAAGTCACCGACAGGTCACCGCCCGAACCGCCATAAACAGGATCGTTGACGAGCACGACGATCTCGTCCCAGTCTGGATAGGCCGCCGCCGCGGCGAGCACGAGCGCATTGTTGACCGTCAGCAGCCGGTGTACCTGGTAGGCGCAGAAGCGCGCATTGAACGCGGTGTTCACGAACTGGCCCGCGCGCGGATCGGACTGCGCCGCCGTGTCGGCGCAACAGTTCGTGCCTGTGCAGCCGGCCTGATAGGGCGGATGATCGGCACCCGCCTGCGCCGAGACGGCGAAAACCGGCGTCCAGTTCATGTGGCTCTCGTAGTCCTTGTACGGCGTGAGCGCAAACAGGCCATCGTGCAGCAACGCGACATCGGCGTTGAACAGCGCCTGCTGCGCTGCGGTGTAGCCTTCGGCGAACACCAGCAGGTCGACGCGATTGGCGGCCGGACCGCTGGCGGAGGCGCGCTGCACCTGCAGTTGCGGCAGCCGCGCCTCGCGCAACTGCGTGGCCTGCCGCGCCAGCGTGGCCAGGTCGAATGTCTGTACGGCAGCGCCGCTACCGAACTCGATCGCACCGGCCGCGTCGACCGGCACGCGCAGCACGAACGCGCGCGGCGCGGAGTCGTCAACCGACGCCGCCACGATGCTGCCGTCGCGACCGGGATCGCGGGCAAATTCGCCGCGTAGCAGCGGCAGTCGCAGCTGCCGTGCGCCGAGGTCCACCCCATGCTGGCGCAGGTGGTAGTCCACCACCGCATCGTGGCCGCTTGCGGCGACCGTCTGCGCTGCAAGCAGCGCCTCCGCGTCGGCCTGCATCTCCACCCGCGCATAGTGCAGCGGACTGACGCGGCCGTCCTGGCTCATCTCGAACACCACGTAGTGCACCGGGGTCGCCGCGGCAGCCACGCTGCCCAGGCACGCCAAAGCTGCACACACCCACCCGACCACGGCGCAATCCACGATCTTCATGCCGCCCCGCCCCAATGCTGTCCGCCACACGCAGGCGATGTCCTCAACACCCACGTCGCCGCGCCCACCTCGCCCCCGGCGTGGGCTGCAGCGTGTTCGAGCCGCCCCCGCGCGGCGGCACCGCGCCATCCCCGCCTGCCTGAAGAGGCTTGCGTCCCTTCAGCTGCAGCTCGCGCAGGACCCCGTTCGCGTACTTTAAGCTCTTGATCGTACGGTTGGCGCAATACTGCACATGGCTGGCGAAAGAAAGCCGACTACGCCCCCGTTTTCGCCCCGCATCGCTTTTGCCATCGGATGCGTGGCACAGCAAGAATTGCGGGCCTCGCACACGCTCAAGGCGAATCGAAGGTGCCCAGGAAGATGCGGTCGGTCGCATCCAGCTGCATGCGCCACAGCGCGGGCTGCGACGCAAGCGCCACATGCCAGGACGACGTACCCGTCGGGACTGCAGCCGGTGCCGCGAGCGGTGCCATCGACCACAACTCGCCCAACGGGTCGCTCGCAGCCAGCACACTGCCGTCGTTGCCGGCCACAAGCTCGAGGCGATTGTCCGCGGCCGCCAACAGGCTGCCTTCGCCGCCTTGCAGCACCGTCAGGGCACTCAAGGGGGAAGCCAGCGAGAACGCACGCAGGTACGCTTGTGTCGCGGCGTCGTAGAACGTGACCGCACCATTGGTCTGCCACGTCACGAATTCGGGGCCCGCGACCCCGTCGGCGATGTAGGCGGCGCCAGTGTTGGTGGCGGGAATGACCCAGTCGAGCAGCAGCGTCTGGCTGTTGTACGCGCGCAGGCTCCCGGGCAGTACCGCCACAAGCTCGCTGGCCGCCCCCGCAGTCTGGGGCGGAATCACCAGGACATCGTTGATGTCACTGAAACCGCTGCCCATTGCAATCGATTCCCACAGGATCTGCTCACTGGTGCCCGATACGACGAACAACTTGGCACCGGAAGTAGCGGTGGTCGAAGGCGCCGTCGCGAAGACGAAATCGTCGACGCCGTCATGATCGAAGTCCAACATGCCAATACCGGTGATAGCACGGTCCGGAATCGACGGCGTCTGGTAGTGACCTATCTGCCGGATAACATGCTTGTCGACGCCGTCAATTACCACGGCCTTGCCGTAGTAGGTTCCTGACCCGGCAAGCACGATGTTCATGCCCGGTGCATTCGCTCGCGGTACCAACTTGATGCGCCGCACCAACATGTAAAACGGGTCATCGGCATTGGGGGCGGGGGGTGGGCTTTGCCACTTCCTCTGTCCGGTCACGAAGTCGTAGACGGACACCCCCAAGTTGTATTGACTACCGCCAGTGGCGGCGACGATTTCATCCGCGCCGTCGCCGTCCACATCGCCGACCGCGGTAACCCGATACGGCCCGCCAACCGATTCGAACTGCCAGACCGTCCCGCCGGTCGCGGCGCTGGCGAGCGTGAACAAGCCGCCATCCGTAGCGGTAGAAGCAGACAGGAAGCCGATCTGTGGATTGTTGCCTCCCAGCAGGTTCGCAATGGCGATCGCTCGTACCGAGAATCCGTCGTAGGGTATGCTGAAACGTTCCTGATGCGTTGCCGGATTGATGATGTGGACTTTGCCCCACTGACTATCCCCATACAGGATCGAATCGATACCGGCGCCATCCAGATCACCGGTCGCTATCGCACCGATGTCGGATTGGGTCGCGTAATCCCACAGTCGCGACCACGGACTCGAACCAAAAATGGAGAACCAGTACCAGCCCTTGGCACCCACCCATTGCGTCATGCCACCGGCAGTGAATACACCCGTCGCGAGGCGCTGACCGAAGCCGTCGGCGTAGCTCCACTCCGTGGCGCGGGTCGCGCCATCGAGAACGATGCCGACATTCGACCCGGTAATGACGATTTCAAGTGCTGGATCAGCGTCGAGTTGCGCCAACGCGATATCGCTGCCAGTCGTTATTGCATGGCTCCACAACGCAGCGCCGCTGGCCATCGAATAAACATGGACGCCGTTCTGTGTCAGCACCAGCAGTTCATCGTTGCCATCCGCGTCCACATCGCCAATGGCAGCTGCGACCGCCGCACCCGCCACCGCGAACCTGTACTCCTCGGCCAATGGCCAACCCGAGAAAACGAGCGCCGTGCCATCCCGAGTCACCGCGACGAGCTTGGCCCCGGCCCCCTGCTCCCAGGCAAGGATCGTCGCATAAGGGGCATACCCGGGCTGCCCGCTCGTTCCCGTGATGATCAATGACTGCTTGATTCCGGGCACGCCGGAACCGTCATCCCCGACCACATAGAGCAGGGGGTCGCCGGAAGCCGCGCCGAACACCATCTCGTCGGCGCCATCCTGATCGAAATCCGCCTTGGCAATCCCTCCCGACCCGGCGCCTTGAAAGTAGTCGGTGATGCGCCCCAGTGGCCGGAACTCGGGTCCGGCCGGCGGCGCGGCGAATGCGCTGAAGCAGAAGCCAGCAATCGCGGCAACGATCAATTGCGCGACCAACGATCGAATCCTCATGGTTGGTCCTTAGCCAAGAGTCGACACGATTCTACTGGATCAGCCGCAAGGCGCCAGCAGCCGCGTGCAAGCCTTCGATGACGGTACCCAAACCATTTCGTGCGACCTCGCTTCGGCAGCGACCGCGGAAGTTTCCTCGAGCAAGTGGCGCACAGTCCGGTGCTGATGGTCCGACTCACCATGTACTTACCCGGCTTCGGCGGCTCGCGCGTGATGATGATCGCCGGCACGCCACACGCCATCGTGCTAGCTTGCGCGGGCCGCCGAGCCCGAGATCCGCCGATGAAAGCCAGCGCCCTGCTCTCCACCTGCCTGCTCGTCGTGGGCCCGCCCGCACTTGCCGTGAAGCCGCCATCCGCGACTCCGGCAAGCCGACCGGCTGCAATGACGGCACCCGCGGACATCGACGTCGATGCACTCGCGCGCGCCAAGGACGCAAAGCCCGGCAGCACAGCGACGCCTGCCGCGACGAGCGCCGAGCCGAGCCCGGCGGCACCGCCCGCCGACGACAAGCAAGCCGCGCCGCCCGAGGCCGCTGCACCAGTGCCGGCCGGCAATACTCAAGCCGCGACCAACATGAGCGCCGCGGAGTCCGGCACGACATCGCAAGCTGCCAGCAGCGCGCAGGCCACCGACGCGGTTCGACCCGTCGAAGCAGCCGGGCCCGCTGCGGCAAGACGCGTGACCAACGCAGCGCAAGCCGCCGACACACCACAATCCGCGGCAGCAACACCGCCGGCAACCGAAGCCTCACCGCCCGCCGCAGCAGCGCCAGCCGCAGCCCCCAACCCTGCATCCGACGACGCGCCCGTCGCCACCGAAGCAAGTGCGGCTGCAACCGCCGACGTGACACGAGAGCCGACGGCGGCAGCGCAGCCCGCCCCCCAGGACATCGACGGCGATGCGCTCGCGCGCGCCAAGGACGCCAAACCGACCGCGACACCGACCGCAGCCGCACCGACGGCACAAGCGCCCGCGCCGACGCCCGCCCAGGCACCCGCCGAGAAGCAGGACGCAGCACCTGCCAGCAGCGCCGCACCAGCAGCCGAAGCGACGCACGGAACCGCCTCCGATATTCCAGCGCCCGCATCCACCGCAGTCGAACCCGCAGCGGCTGCGACTCACGACGCTGCAGCGGATGCACCGGCACCAGCCTCCGCCGTGCCCGCCGCAGTCGAGCCCACAGCCGACACGACGCATGAGGCCGCTGCCGACGCACCGGCCGCCGCGCCGACCGCTGGCAGCGAAGCCGGCGCATCTGCACCGGACACGGTCGAGCCTGCGCCCGCGGCGCCGACGACGAATGCGCAAGCGATTGCGCCGGAGAGTGCCGACGACGCGGCGCGGTCACTCGTCAAGAGCTGCGAGGCGCGCGCCACCGCCCTGCTCGATGCGGCACAGAAGGGTGATTTCACCGCCGCCACGCGCGACTTCGACGCCACCATGCGCAGCGCGCTGCCGGTGCCGAAGTTCCGCGCGGCCTGGGAATCGCTGGCGCAGTTCGGCACGCTGCAGGCGCGCGGCCAGAGCCATGCCGCCGACGTCCAAGGCTACATCGCGATCACGATCCCGCTGCTGTTCGACAAGGGCAACCTCTATGCGCAGGTGGCCTGCGGCAGCGACGGCCGCATCGCCGGCTTCTACATCAAACCGATCGACGCCGCCGCGCAATGACGTCCGATTCAGCCCCGCAGCGCTGCGATGCGCGCGAACGCGCCGTCATCGTGCAGCAGGCCATCGCGCTGGGCGTACCCGCCGACTATGGACGTCGGCGCGGCCTGCGTCTCGTGCGCGAACCCGCGATGCTGGCCTCGATAGGAACCGACGTTCATGGCCGCGAGCAGTGGCTGCTGCCGCGCGCCGCGCGCGCCTGGCGGCGCATGCGGGCGGCGGCGCAGGACGATGGCATCGACCTGCAGCCGGTGTCGGCGTTCCGCTCGGCGCGCTACCAGCTCGGCATCATCGCGCGCAAGCGCGAGCGCGGCATCGAGATCGAGGACATCCTCGCCGTGAGCGCGGCGCCGGGCTACAGCGAACACCACAGCGGGCGCGCCATCGACCTCACCACGCCAGGTTGTGCCGCGCTCGAGCAGGAATTCGAACACTCGGCCGCATTCGCGTGGCTGCAACGCCACGCCGCACGCTTCGGGTTCGCGTTGTCCTACCCGCGCGGCAATCGCCACGGCATCAGCTACGAACCGTGGCACTGGTGCTGGCACGCGCGGCGCAGCTCAGGCTGAGGCGCGCCGACAGCGACCGCGCTGTGGCGGCGCGGCTTCAGGCGAACGGATCGCGCAGCACGATGTTGGCGTCGCGGTCGGGCCCGGTTGAGACGATCGCGAGCGGGCAACCGGCCAGCTCCTCGAGCGCGCGCAGGTAGGCACGCGCAGCCGCCGGCAGGCGATCCCACTGCGTGATGCCGTGGGTCGACTCGCTCCAGCCCGGGAACTCGAGGTACACCGGCGTGCACTCCTGCCAACCGCCCGCATCGAGCGGCGCGTACTCGGTGCGCTTGCCGCGGTATTCGTAGGCAATGCAGATCTTGAGCTTGTCCATGCCGTCGAGCACGTCGAGCTTGGTGATGCACAGGCCGCTGATGCCATTGATCGCCACCGCGCGCTTGAGCGCGACGATGTCCATCCAGCCGCAGCGGCGCGGCCGACCGGTGGAGGCGCCATATTCCTGGCCACGGTCGCGCAGGCCCTGCCCCACCGCGTCGTCGAGCTCGGTCGGGAACGGCCCACCGCCGACGCGCGTCGCGTAGGCTTTGGCAATGCCGAGCACGTAGTCGATCGCGTCGGCGCCGACGCCGGCGCCAGCCAGCGCGCCGCCGATCGTCGTGTTGGACGAGGTCACATAGGGATAGGTACCGTGGTCGATGTCGAGCAGCGCGCCCTGCGCGCCCTCGAACAGCACGCGCCGCCCCTGCCGGCGCAACTCGTGCAGGATGCCGGCCACGTCCGACTTCATCGGCTGCACATACTCGCCAAACGCCAGCGCTTCGTCGTAGGTGCGCTGGAAGTCGATCGGCTCGGCGCCGAGGTATTTTTCCAGCACGAAGTTGTGGTAATCGAGCGCGCTGTGCAACAGCTCGGCGAGCTGCTGCGGATAATGCAGGTCGGCGATGCGGATGCCGCGTCGCGCCACCTTGTCCTCGTAGGCGGGACCGATGCCGCGGCCGGTGGTGCCGATGGCCTTGCCGCCGGCGGCCTTCTCGCGCGCCTGATCGAGCGCGATGTGGTAGGGCATGATCAGCGGCGCCGCCGGACTGATCTTCAGGCGCGAGCGCACTTCGACGCCGCTGCCCTCGAGCTCCTCGATTTCCTTGCGCAACGCCGCCGGCGACAGCACCACGCCGTTGCCGATCAGGCACAGTGCGTCGGCGCGCAGGATGCCCGACGGAATCAGGTGCAGCACGGTCTTGTTGCCGTGGATGACGAGCGTATGGCCTGCGTTGTGGCCGCCCTGGAAGCGCACCACCGCACCGATGTCCTGCGTGAGCAGGTCGACGATCTTGCCCTTGCCTTCGTCGCCCCACTGCGCACCCAGCACCACTACCGATTGACCCATGACCTTTCCACTCCGATCCAGTGCCCCACCCGTGGGGCGACGTCGGTGACCAGCCTCGCGTTCCTCGCTCGTCAGGTCACCCGGCCTACGAGCATATGGCCTGCGTTGTGGCCGCCCTGGAAGCGCACCACCGCACCGATGTCCTGCGTGAGCAGGTCGACGATCTTGCCCTTGCCTTCGTCGCCCCACTGCGCACCCAGCACCACTACCGATTGACCCATGACCTTTCCACTCCGATCCAGTGCCCCACCCGTGGGGCGACGTCGGTGACCAGCCTCGCGTTCCTCGCTCGTCAGGTCACCCGGCCTACGGCTTCCTGCCTCCGGCGTTCGCCGGCGCGCAATGCGCGATCGCATTGCGCGAAACCCCGGCTCACCCCCACTGCGCACCCAGCACCACTACCGATTGACCCATGACCTTTCCACTCCGATCCAGTGCCCCACCCGTGGGGCGACGTCGGTGACCAGCCTCGCGTTCCTCGCTCGTCAGGTCACCCGGCCTGCGGCGCCCATCGGGTGACGGGACGCAGACAAGACAAAAGCCGGCAAGGCACAGGGCCTCGACCGGCTTTGCTGGATTATGCGGCTTTTGCCCGACTCAGGCCAGCACGCAGCGGCTCACTTGCTGTCCTGCAGGTAGTGCAGGAACTCCGACCTGGGATCGAGCACGAAGGTGCCGTTGCCGGCGTCGAACACGTCGCGGTAGGCCTCGAGGCTGCGGTAGAAGCCGTAGAACTCCGGGTTGCGACCGTAAGCGGCGGCGTAGGTCTGCGCTGCTGTCGCATCGCCCTCGCCGCGCGTCTTCTCGGCGTCACGCGAGGCCTCGGCGCGGATCACCTGCACCTGGCGCTGCGCATCGGCACGGATCGTGCGCGCCGATTCCTCGCCTTCGGCGCGCAACTGCGAGGCGACCTTCTTGCGCTCGGCCTTCATGCGCTCGTAGACCGAGCCGATCACGGTGCCGTCCTCGGGCAGGTCGATGCGCTTGATGCGCAGGTCGACGATCTCGATGCCCAGCTCCTGGGTGGCCTTGTTGGCGTCGGCCACCAGTTCCTTGGTCAGGTCGACGCGACCGCCGGCGACCAGTTCCTGCAGGGTGCGCGTGTTGACCGCGCGACGCAGGCCTTCCTTGACCTTGGGCGCGATGCGATCGCGCGCCTGCAGTTCGTCGCCGGCTGCCGCCACGTAGTAGCGCGCGGCATCGACGATGTGCCACTTGACGAAGAAGTCGATGGTGACGTCCTTCTTCTCGGCGGTGAGCGAGCGTTCGGGTTGCGAGTCGAACGACAGCAGGCGCTTGTCGAAGCGCTTGGGCTGCTGCATGAATGGGATGCGCCAGTGCAGGCCAGGCGTGATGTCGGTACGCACGATGCGGCCGAACTGCAACAGGATCGCGGTCTGCGCCTCCGACACGACGTAGGCCGAGCTGGCGACGATGAACAGCGCGATCGCGGCGATCGCGAGCAGTACGGTACGCATCAGTTGCCTGCCTTGCCGGATTCGGGCGTGACCACGGTGGTGCCGAGCGTGGTGGCATGCGGTGGCGGTGCCTGCAGCGGCGGCGGCAGGTTGAGCAGATTCTTGCCGCCGGTGCCGTCGATGATCTTGGGCGTCTTGCGCAGCACGTCCTGCATGGTCTCGATGTAGAGGCGCTTGCGCGTGATCTCGGGCGCGGCACGATACTGCGCCTCAACGAGGCTGAAGCGCTGCGCATCACCCTGCGCGCGCGCGATGCGCTCGCTCTTGTCGCCCTCGGCACGCGCACGGATCTCGGCGGCTTCGCCGCGCGCCTCGGGCACGATGCGACTGGCTTCGGCGCGCGCGTCTTCCTCCAGGCGCGACTTGTCCTGCAGCGCGCGGCTGGCGTCGTCGAAGGCATCCTTGACCTCGGCCGGCGGGCGCACGTTCTGGATGTTGAGATCGATCAGCACCAGGCCGGTCTGGTATTGCTCGAGCGTTCGCTGCAGCACCTCGCGCGCCTTGGCCACCAGCTCGTTGCGCTGGCCGGTCAGGATCGAATCCATGTCGTTGCTGCCGACCACCGAGCGCACCGCGCTCTCGGCGGCCTGGCCGAGCGTTTCGTTGGGATCCTTGACGTCGAACAGGAAGCGTCTGGCGTTGTCGATCCGATACTGCACGTAGAAGTCGACCAGTACGATGTTCTCGTCGCGCGTGAGCATGCGCACCTGGTCGCTGGTCTGCAGCGTCTTGCCGGTGTTGACCATGGTGACGGTCTCGATCGGCCGCGGGAACTTGAAGCTCAGGCCCGGCGGTGCCAGCCGTGCCATGCGGCCGAAGCGCAGCACCACGCCGGTATCGCCGGCATTGACACGCACGACGCTGTCGAAGGCCACCCATGCCAGCACGATTCCGAGGATGGCAATGCCAATGCCGCCGCCACCGCCACCGAGCACGCGGCGTGCGGCGTCGCGCAGTTTGCGCAACCAGGCGTCGAAATCGGGCGACGGGCCGTCACCGCCCTGATCCTTCCAGGGATCGCGCTGTTTGCCGCTGCCGGGTTCGTTCCAAGCCATCGTTCTGCCTTGTCGCGCGGCGTCGGGCGAGACGATGTCGCCATCCGCTACGCCAGTGGAATCGTCACGGGCCGTGCCGGAAGGCCACGGCCAGCTTGCGTGGGCGCATCCTCAGGATGCAGTCGTCGCGGGATTGTAGGTAGCCCCCTGCACTGCGGCAAGCAAATGCTCGCGCAACCATGATCCGTCACCATCGGGCATGCCGAACAAGGGCTCGACCAGCACGCGGGGCGCATCGATGTGCACATGCCAGCCCTGCTCGCTGACGCGCTCGTGCGCGACCAGGCCCTGCGCATGCAGACGCGCGCGCAGTCGCCCCGCGACCGGTGGCAGCAACAGATCGGCGCATACGCGCTGCGTGCCGAGCCGCGCCGCAATCGCGCGCCGCAGGCCCTCCAGCCCGGCGCCGCTGCGCGCCGACACCCACGCGCGCGGCAACTCGCCGCCGTCGATGTGATCGAGGCGATAGGCGGCCGCTGGCGCGGACGCGGCGCCAGAATGGTCGGCCTGGTCCGCGGCAGCGAGCAGGTCGATCTTGTTGTACACGAGCACCTGCGGCACCTCGGCCGCGCCGATCTCGGCCAGCACGCGCTCCACGTCGGCGATGCGTTCGTCGCGCTCGGGATCGGCCGCATCGACGACGTGCAACAGCAGGTCGGCGTCGCGTGCCTCGGCCAGCGTGGCGCGGAAGGCGGCGACGAGATCGTGAGGCAGCTCGCGAATGAAGCCGACCGTGTCGGCCAGCAGCAGCGGCCCACAGTCCAGACCATCGAGGCGGCGCAAGGTCGGGTCGAGCGTGGCGAACAACTGATCGGCGGCGTAGACCGCGGCACCGGTCAACGTATTGAACAGGGTCGACTTGCCGGCATTGGTGTAGCCGACCAGCGCCACCACCGGCAGCGCATTGCGCTGGCGTGCACGGCGTGCGGTGGCGCGCTGCGTCTCGACCTTGTCGAGGCGCTTTTGCAGCTGTTTGACCCGCTCGCCGAGCAGCCGGCGGTCGAGCTCGAGCTGGGTTTCGCCCGGGCCGCGCAGGCCGATCGAACCACCGCGCTGGCGTTCGAGATGGGTCCAACCGCGCACCAGCCGCGTCGACATGTGCTTGAGCTGGGCCAGTTCCACCTGCAGCTTGCCCTCGTGCGAGCGCGCACGCTGGGCGAAAATGTCGAGAATGAGGCCGGTGCGGTCGACCACGCGGCACTGCGTCAACTGTTCGAGGTTGCGCTCCTGCACCGGGCTGAGCGCATGGTTGACGAGGATGAGGTCGGCATCGAGCGCCTGGCGCTGTTCGCGCAGCTCCTCGGCCTTGCCGCTGCCGACGAAATAACGCGGATTGGCGCGTTCCACGCGCGCCAGCAACTGGCCAGCCACGGTGGCACCGGCCGAGCGCGCCAGCTCGGCGAACTCGTCGAGCGCCTGCGGATCGGCCTGCCCGGGCGCCTGCGGCTGCAGCAGCAGCGCGCGCTCACCTTTTTTTGATCGCTCGAACAGCTCGATTCACCCGTCGGATGGGACAACCCTTGATGCGGCCACCGTGGCGCCGTTTCAAGGCATCCCGCTCAGGCCTCGTCGACGCTCGCCGCTTCGGCCGCGTGACCGGCATGGCCGGCGTCGGCCACTCCCAGCCGCACGTTGCGCGTGGGCACGATCGTCGAGATCGCGTGCTTGTAGACCATCTGGCTGACGGTATTGCGCAGCAACACCACGAACTGGTCGAACGATTCGACGGTCCCCTGCAACTTGATGCCATTGACGAGGTAGATCGACACCGGCACGCGTTCGCGGCGCAGCGCGTTCAAGAATGGATCCTGCAACGATTGCCCCTTGGACATGAGTCTTGTTCTCCAATTGGATGTGTCGCGGAACCGGCCAAATCGCGCGCGCGTCGCACTGCGTGGGGCGTCCCCGGCGCCCTGCACTCCCCGTCGTCGCTCACGCCCGGTTCCAAACTTGCACGGCGATCTTAAGCGTTTGTCCGCACAAAGAGAAATGACCGGCTTCACAACTCGCCGACGGCACCGCGGCAGGGTCCGAGAAAGGCCGCGATGATCGCCGCGGCATGGTCTGGCAGCGCGCTGGCGTCGGGATCGAGCGGCCGTGCATCGAGTTCGCCGCGCAGCCAGGTGAACTGGCGTTTGGCGAACTGGCGCGTCGCGAACACGACGCGCTCGCGGAATGTGGCCAGGTCGCAGGCGCCGGCCAGGTAGGGCCATGCCTGTCGGTAGCCGACCGCCCGCATCGCCGGCAGATCGGCATCCCAGCCCGGCAACGCGCGCAGCCGGCGGGCTTCGTCGACGAGACCTGCCGCCAGCATCGCATCGACCCGCGCCGCAATGCGTGCGTGCAGCAGCCCGCGCGCGGCCGGCAGCAGCGCGAGCTTGAGGATGCGGAACGGTGGCCGTTCGAGCGCGCCATCCTGCAACTGCGACAGTGGCTTGCCGCTGAGCTCGATGACTTCCAGTGCGCGCTGGATGCGCTGCGCATCGTTGGGCCCGATGCGCGCACCAGCCACCGGATCGAGTCGCAGCAGGCGCGCATGCAGCAGCGGCCAGCCCTTGGCCGTTGCCTCGGCGGCGAGCTGTGCGCGCAGTTGTGGATCGGCGTCGGGCAAGCGCGCCAGCCCCTGTGCCAGCGCGCGGAAGTAGAGCCCGGTGCCACCCACCAGCAGCGGCACGCGGCCGGCGGCGCTGATCTCGCGCATGGCGGCCAGCGCGTCGCCGCGAAAATCGGCTGCCGAGTACGCCTGGGTCGGCTCGCGGATGTCGATGAGGCGATGCGGGTGGCGCGCCAACGTCGCCGCGTCGGGCTTGGCCGCGCCGATGTCGAGGCCGCGGTACACGAGCGCCGAATCGACACTGACCAGGTCGAGCGCAAGATGCGTGGCCAACTCGCAGGCGAGGGCCGTCTTGCCGCTCGCGGTCGGCCCCATCAGGAATATCGCCGGTGGCCGTCGATCGCTGCCGCGCATCGCGGCATTGCAACTGCGCCCGGCGGCGCGGTCAAGCCCGCTCAGGCGGTCGAGCGCGCGTCGGCCGCATGCTGGCGGCGGCGCGGCATCAGCGAGATGTCGAGCAGCTTCTCGATGCGCGAGAACACCTCGGCACGCGAAAACGGCTTCTTCATGAAGTCGTCGGCACCGATGCGCTGCGCATAGAACTGCTCGGTGGCCTGCTCGTTGCCGCTCATCATGATGACCGGCACGTCGCGCGTGGCGGCATTGCGGCGCAACTGGCGCAGCGCCGCGAAACCATTGATGCCGGGCAGGATGATGTCGAGGAAGATGAGATCGGGCGGGTCGGCAGTCGCCACTTCGACGCCCTTTTCGCCATTGAGCGCCTCGACCACCTCGTAGCCGTTCTGTTCGAGCATGCGCCGCAGCGTGGCGACGATCGTGGTCGAATCGTCGACCACGAGCACGCGCATGCCGCTGCGTGCGTTCACGCGCTGGTGCTGGCGACGCGCACCGTCGAAGCTGGCCGCCGACTTGCCCGCAAACAATCGCTTCAGGAACCCGAACATCCAGCTACTCCCCTGCCGTGCCCCTCGCCGGCGCCCGCTAGTGTCCCGCGTGACCGGACCACATACAAGCGCCGGCACGCGATTGGGCGCACCGCGGGCGGGCCGACGCGGCCAGCGGCGGGCCTGCGACGTATACTTGCGCCCCCACCCGGACCGAAGCCCGCCATGCCGCAGATGATGAAAGCCCTGGTCAAGCGCGAAGCCGCGCGCGGGATCTGGATGGAACAGGTGCCGGTGCCGACGATCGGCCCCAATGACGTGCTGGTCAAGCTCGAGAAGACCGCGATCTGCGGCACCGACCTGCATATCTACAAGTGGGACGAATGGTCGCAGCGCGTGATCAAGCCCGGCCTCGTGATCGGCCACGAATTCGTCGGCCGCATCGTCGACATCGGCGCCGGCGTGCGCGGCTACGAGCTGGGCCAGCGTGTGTCGGCCGAGGGACATCTCGTTTGCGGCGTTTGCCGCAACTGCCGCGCCGGCAAGCAGCATCTGTGCCCCCACACGATCGGCATCGGCGTCAACCGCAATGGCGCCTTCGCCGAATACATCGCGATGCCGGCCTCCAACCTGTGGCCTATCCCCGACCAGATTCCGAGCGAACTGGCCGCGTTCTTCGATCCATACGGCAACGCCGCGCACTGCGCGCTCGAATTCGACGTGATCGGCGAGGACGTGCTCATCACCGGCGCCGGCCCGATCGGCATCATCGCCGCCGGCATCTGCAAGCATGTCGGTGCGCGCAACGTGGTCGTGACCGATGTCAACGACTACCGGCTCAAGCTCGCCGCCGACATGGGCGCCACCCGCGTGGTCAACGTGTCGCAGCAGTCGCTCAAGGACGTGGTCAGGGACCTCCACATGGAGGGCTTCGACGTCGCGCTGGAAATGAGCGGCAACCCGCGCGCGTTCGCCGACATGCTCGACGTGATGTACCACGGTGGCAAGGTCGCATTGCTCGGCATCCTGCCCAACGGTGCCGGCATCGACTGGGACAAGGTGATCTTCAAGGGCCTCACGCTGCACGGCATCTACGGTCGGCGCATGTACGAGACCTGGTACAAGATGACGCAGATGGTGCTGACCGGGTTTCCGCTGCAGAAGGTGCTCACCCACCAGATCCACATCGACGATTTCCAGAAGGGCTTCGACCTCATGGATGCAGGCAACTGCGGCAAGGTCGTGTGCTCGTGGAATTGACCGCGCGCGGCCAGCATCGGCGGCTGCCTGCGGATCCGGGCGCGTGACCCTGCGCCTGCGCGAAGTCGTCGACGCAGCCCTGCAGGCACTGGCGCCGGGACCGATCCTCGTCGCCTGCAGCGGCGGACTCGATTCGACCACGCTGCTGCACGCGCTGGCCTGCAGCGACGCCGCTCGTGCGCGCGGCCTGCGCGCCGTGCACATCGACCATGGCATCCACGAGGACAGCGGCCAGTGGGCCCGCCACTGCGAGGCCTTCGCCGGTTCGCTCAAAGTCGAACTCAGCGTGCGCCGGGTCACTGTGACACGCCTGCCCGAGCTCGGCCTCGAGGCCAGTGCGCGGCAGGCGCGCTACGGTGAGATCGAGGCCCTGCTGCGGCCGGGCGAATTCGTCGCGCTGGCCCACCACCGCGACGACCAGACCGAAACCGTGCTGCTCAAGCTGCTGCGCGGCGCCGGTCCGGAAGGTCTGGGCGCGATGCGTCCACTGCGCCCACTCGGACGCGGCTACGCCTGGCGGCCGCTGCTGGCACTGCCGCGCGCGGCGCTGCAGCAGTACGCGATCGTGCATCGCCTCGACTGGCTGGCCGACCCGAGCAACGACGACCGCAACATCGACCGCAACTACCTGCGCCTGCAGGTGCTGCCGCGCATCCTCGCGCGCTGGCCCGAGGCCGGCGCCAGCATTGCGCAGAGCGCCGCCTGGGCGCGCAGTGCGGCGCAGTTCGTCGACGACCACGCGCGGCGCATGCTCGAGCTGCTGCAGGGCCCCGACCCCGCCACGCTGCGCTTTCGCGGCTGGCTCGACCTGCCCGAGGCGCTGCGCGACCCGGTGCTGCGGCTGTGGCTGCGTGGTCTCGACCTGCCGGAGCCGACCCACTACCAGGCCAGCGAACTGCTGCGGCAGGTCAGCGAGGCCGGCGAGGATCGCCAGCCCTGCGTCCGCTGGCCCGGCGTCGAGGTGCGCCGCTACCGCGACCTGCTGTACGCGATGCGCCCGCTGCAGTTGCCGCCGCCCGAGTGGCAGGGCCGCTTCGACGGCGGCGAACTGGCGCTGCCGCTCGACCTCGGCGTGCTGCGTCTGCGCGGCGCCAGCGCGCAGGCGCGCCTGGCCGCGCCGCTGCAGGTGCGCTTCCGCCGCGGCGGCGAGAGCCTGCGCCTGCACGGCAGTGGCCCCAGCCGCGAGCTGCGCGACCTGCTGCAGGAAGCCGGCGTGCCGCCATGGCAGCGTGCGCGCCTGCCGCTGCTGTTCGACGCCGACGACCGCCTGCTCGCGGTCGCCGACATCTACCTCAGCGACACCGCGACGGCCCTGCTGCCGCCGCTGACCGCGGGCATCGAGTGGGACACCGGCGATGCGCCGACGATGCTGCGCCGACCGCGCGCGAATTGATCTTGCCGCGCCGCTGCGTTAGCGTTCGCGCCCATGCCAAAGCAGCCCGCCACGCCGCCGCCCGCCGCCTCGTTCGAACAATCGCTCGACGAACTGGAACAACTGGTCGTGCGGATGGAACAGGGGGAACTCAGCCTCGATGATTCGCTGCAGTCCTTCGAGCGCGGCATCGCGCTCTATCGCGACTGCCAGGGCGCGCTCGACCGCGCCAAGCTGCGCGTCAGCCAGCTTCTCGACCCCGACGCTCCCGGATCGGCGCAGCCGTTCGACGAGGACCTGCGCGATCCGCCATGAGGCTGCCTTGACGGTTGCGCGCGGCAGGTGCCGCGCCGGCGCCCTTGGCGCCGGCGGCCGCTCGGCTTGCGACACCTCCGTCGCCCGTCCACCCCGGCTGCGGCGCCGCCCGTCCTGCGCAAGCCACGCGCTGCCGCCGGCAACCGCCAGCGCCGCCGCGCCCAACACAGGTCTTGGGTCTTGAACGAACTGACACCCGAGCTGCTCGCGCTGTCGGCACGCGCCGACGCCGCGCTCGCGCGCGCCTTGCCGGCCGAAACGCAGCCTCCGCACGCGCTGCATCGCGCGATGCGCTACGCCGTGCTCGGCGGCGGCAAGCGGCTGCGGCCGCTGCTGGTCTATGCCACCGGACTCGCCTTCGGCGCCAGCCTCGACCGGCTCGATTCCAGCGCGGTCGCGGTCGAGGTGATCCACGCCTACTCGCTGGTGCACGACGACCTGCCGGCGATGGACGATGACGAACTGCGGCGCGGCCGACCCACCTGCCACGTCGCGTTCGGCGAGGCGATGGCGATCCTCGCCGGCGATGCGCTGCAGGCGCTCGCGTTCGAGGTGCTCGCGGCCGACACGGCGCTCGCCGCCGACGCGCCCGCCCACCTCGACATGCTGCGCACCTTGGCGGCGGCCTGCGGCTCGCACGGCATGGCCGGCGGTCAGGCGCTCGATCTTGCCGCGGTCGGCCAACGCCTCGACGCGGTCGAGCTCGAGCGCATGCATGCATACAAGACCGGCGCGCTGATCCGCGCCAGCGTGCGCCTGGGCGCGATCGCCGCCGGCCGCCACGACGCCGACACGCTCGCCGCGCTCGACCGCTACGGCCACGCCATCGGCTTGGCGTTCCAGATCCGCGACGACCTGCTCGACATCGAAGGCGCCACCGCCGAGCTCGGCAAGACCGCCGGCAAGGACGTGGCGGCCAACAAACCGACCTACCCGGCCATTCTCGGCGTCGAGGCCTCGCGTCGCGAACTGGCCGCGCTGACCGCCAGCGCGCTCGGCGCGATCGCACCGCTCGCTGCGCGCGCCGGCCACCTGGCCGATCTCGCCCGCTTCGTGGCGCAGCGCGCGAGCTGAGCCGCGCTCACTTCACCAGGCGCAGCGTCCACGGATAGCGATAGGCCGTGCCCTCGTTGGCCTTGATCGCGGCGATGATCGTCAGCACCACCCAACCGACGAACAGCGCGATGCCGAGCGGCCAGGCCAGCAGCAGGCCGATGCCGAAGGTGACGATCGAGAACAGCACGAGCACGCAGCCGATGATGAACACCGTGATGTTGAAATTGAGCGCTTCCTTGGCTTGATCGCCCGCGAACGGCATCGTGTCGCGCTTGATGAGCCACACCACGAGCGGTCCGAGCATGCCGCCGAGGCCGCCGGTGACGAAAGCGGTGAATGACGACAGGTGGCCGAACAGGGCCCAGGTGCGCTCCTCGCTCGATGGCGGTGTCGCCGACTCGGGCGGCGGTGGTGGCGCAGTCAGGTTGTCGAGCTCGCTCATGGATCAACTCCCGCGTGGATGTCGCCCTGCATGGTGCCGCATCCACGCGTGGCGTCAATGGCCTGAGGTCATGGCCTCACTCGCCGGCGATCGTCATGCGCTCGAGCAGCAGCGAGCCGGTGAGGATGTGCGACCGTGGATCGACGTCGCTGCCGACAGCGACGAGGTTGGCGTACATGTCGCGCAGGTTGCCGGCGATGGTGATTTCCTCGACCGGATGCACGATCTCGCCATGCTCGACCCAGAAGCCGCTGGCGCCGCGCGAGTAATCGCCCGTGATCAGCGACACGCCCTGCCCCATCAATTCGGTCACGAGCAGCCCGCTGCCCATGCGCCGCAGCAGCGCGGCGAAGTCATCGGCGCCGGGTTCGACGAGGATGTTCTGCACGCCGCCGGCATTGCCGGTCGACTGCAGGCCGAGCTTGCGCGCCGAATAGCTGCCGAGGATGTAGCGCGCCAGCACGCCGTCCCTGACCAGGTCCGAATCGCGCGTGGCGACGCCATCGTTGTCGAACGCGGTCGAGCCGTGCCCGCGCGGGATGTGTGGCCGCTCGACGATCTGCAGCCACGACGGAAACACGCGCTGGCCGACGTGGTCGACGAGGAAGCTCGCGCGCCGATACAGCGCGCCGCCGCTGACCGCCGACAGGAAATGCCCGATCAGGCTGCGCGCCACCTCCGGCGCGAACAGCACCGGACACTGCCGCGTCGACAGCCGGCGCGCACCGAGCCGCGCCAGCGTGCGCTGCGCCGCCTTGCGTCCGATCGATTCGGCACTGGCGAAATCGCTGGGCCGGCGCACGCTGTCGTACCAGTAGTCGCGCTGCATGCCGGCGTCGTCCTCGGCGATCAGCGCCACCGACAGCGAATGGTGCGTGCCGCGCTCGGTGCCGACGAAACCATCCGAATTGGCGTAGGCCGTGAGCGAGGCGCCAACCTGCACCGCGGCGCCGTCGGAATTGTCGATGCGTGCGTCCACCGCGCGACCGGCCGCCTCGATCTCCACGCCGAGCGCGATCGCCTCCTCGGGCGTGATGTCCCACGGATGCCACAGGTCGAGATCGGGAAACGTCTTTGCCAGCAAGGCCGGATCGGCCAGGCCGCTGGCCGGATCGGGCTCGGTGTAACGCGCGATCGCGCAGGCATGTTCGACGGTCTGCGCGATCGAGCGCGGATCGAGGTCGGCCGTGGTCGCCGATCCCTTGCGCTGGCCAAAGTAGACCGTGACCGACACCGCGCGATCGCGCGTGCGTTCGACCGTCTCCACCTCGCCCAGCCGCACGCCGACCGCCAGGCCCAGGTCGATGCTGGCGGCCGCGTCGGCCGCGCTGGCGCCCTGGCGCCGCGCCTGCGCCACCACGTCCTGCGCGATCTGCGCCAGACGGTCGAGGTCGGCCAAGCTGGTATCTTTGTTTGCGACGATCGAATTCACTGCACTGCCCCATCCATTCCGATGCACGATAACGAAACCCCGGGCGATGCGCTCGCCACCCCCGAACCCAGCCGCAGCCAGCGCCGCCGCGACGCGCTCGACGTGCTCCAACTGGCGCAGGCACTGGCCAGCCTGAGTCCGGCGCAACTGGCGCCAATCCCGCTCACCGATCCGTTGCGCGATGAGGTACAGCGCACGCGCGCGGTCACCTCGCACATCGCGCGCAAGCGCCAGGAACAGTATCTGGCCAAGCAGCTGCGCGGCCTCGACGAGGAAGCGCTGGCCGCGATCCGCGCCGTGCTCGGCGAGGACCGCGGCCGTGCCCAGCGCGAGGCCGCCGCCCTGCACCGCAGCGAGCGCTGGCGGCAGCGCCTGCTCGACGAAGGTGACGCGGCATTGGCCGAGTTCATCACCGAGCACCCGGCCGCCGACCGCCAGCAACTGCGCCAGCTCGTGCGCAATGCGCTGGCCGAACGCAAGGCCGGCAAGCCGCCGCATGCGCAGCGCGAGCTGTTTCGCCTCGTGCGTGACACCACGGCAACGGCTGGAGCGAGCGAAATCGAATAGCGTGCCCGGCGGCGGCGCGGGCCCGGCCCAACGCCGTCACGCCGTACCGCCCACCGTCATCGCATCGATGCGCAGCGTCGGCTGGCCGACGCCGACCGGCACGCTCTGGCCATCCTTGCCGCAGACGCCGACGCCTTCGTCGAGTTTGAGATCGTTGCCGATCATCGACACGCGCTTGAGCACCTCGGCACCCGAGCCGATCAGGGTGGCGCCCTTGACCGGCCGCGTGACGCGGCCGTTCTCGATCAGGTAGGCCTCGCTGGCCGAGAACGTGAACTTGCCGTTGGTGATGTCGACCTGGCCGCCGCCGAAGTTGACCGCATACAGTCCCTTATCGACCGAGGCGATGATTTCGTCGGGCGCGTGCGCGCCCGGCAGCATGTAGGTGTTGGTCATGCGCGGCATCGGCAGGTGCGCAAACGATTCGCGGCGGCCATTGCCGGTGGCGCGCTGGCCCATGAGGCGCGCATTGAGCTTGTCCTGCATGACGCCCTTCATGACGCCGTTCTCGACCAGTACCGTGCGCTGGGTGGGCGTGCCTTCATCGTCGATCGACAACGAACCGCGGCGCCCGGCCATGGCGCCATCGTCGACCACGGTGACGCCATCGGCGGCGATCTTCTCGCCGAGCATGCCGGCGAAGGCCGAGGTGCCCTTGCGGTGAAAGTCGCCCTCGAAACCGTGCCCGATCGCCTCGTGCAGCAGCACGCCGGGCCAGCCGGGGCCGAGCACGACGGTCATCGTGCCCGCCGGCGCGGGCACCGCGTCGAGGTTGACCAGCGCGCTGCGCACGGCTTCCTGCGCGAAGGCACGGGCGCGGCCGCCGGCGAGGAGTTCGTCGAATCCATAGCGACCACCGCCGCCGGCGCTGCCGCTCTCGCGACGGCCGTTGGCCTCGGCGATGACCTGCACGTTGAGCCGCACCAGCGGCCGCACGTCGGCGGCGAGCGTGCCGTCGGAGTGGGCGATGAGCACGGTGTCGACCGTCGCGGCGAGGCTGACGATGACCTGGCGCACGCGCGGATCGGCGGCGCGGCAATACGCATCGACCTCGCGCAGCACGGCCAGTTTGGCCTCGTTGCCGAGCGTGTCGATCGGGTCGATCGGCGGATACAGCGCATGCGCCTTGGCGATCGCGAGCGGCCTGCCGACGCCACTGGCGCCGGCATGGGCGATCGCGCGCGCGGCACCGGCCGCCTCCAGCAGGGCCGGCAGCACAATCTCGTCGGAATAGGCGAAACCGGCCTTCTCGCCGGCCAGGGCGCGCACGCCTACGCCCTGCTCGATGGCGTGGCTGCCGTCCTTGACGATGCCGTCCTCGAGTACCCACGACTCACTGCGCGAGTGTTGGAAATACAGATCGGCGGCATCGATCGCCGGCCCCATGAGGCGGGCGAACACGCGCTCCAGATCGGCGCTGGCAAGCCCGCCCGGAGCAAGCAACTGGCGTTCGGCGGTGAGGATCAGGTCGGACATCGGCGGCGGGCACTCGGCAGGCGGCAGGCGCGGCAGGCGCCGCGCGAGTATGACGCAGGTTCAATGGGGGCGCGGCGGCCGCAACACAATGACAGCGACCGTCGGCGCGGCGACGATCAACGTTTCGGGCGCACCGGACCGGGCTTGCGATCTGTCGCGCTGGCCGTGATCGGTGTGAACTCGGGCTTGTCCCAGGAACCGGTCACGCTGTACTGGCGCTTGACCGCCTGGCCGATCGGCTTGTTGAGCAGGCCCTGCGCGACCAGGCCGGCCGCGGCGCCGACCGGGCCGGCGGCAAGCGCGCCGACCACCGGCAGGGTGGCGCCCGCGCGTGGCTCGACCACGAGCCGCTGGTCATAGTCGCGCGCACGCAGCCCGGTGCGCCCGGTGACGATGATCTCGGCGGCTGGGCTGTCCACGCGCAGGCCATCGGTCCAGGCGTTGCCGTCGGCGAGGTGGAACTTGCCTTCGATCGAATTGAAGCCGAGCCCGGACTTGAAGAAATCGCTGAAGTCCAGGCTCAGCCGGCGCGGGATCTCGGTGATCGACAGCAGGCCGAAGATGCGGCCGGCGCCGGGTTTGGCATCGGGGATGCGGCCATCGGCGATGTTGATCGCCAGGCTGCCATCGAGATCGGCCAGCGCGAACGCCGAGGGCGGGCCGGGCCAGCTCGCGTCGATGTCGGCGCGGGTGGCGCCGCCGTCGATGAGTCCGGCGTAGCCGAGCGCATCCATCATGCGGCCGACGTCGTGCGCGCGCAGCGCGATCGTCATGCGCGAGCGATTGGCGGCCGCGCTGCCGGTCCACTCGCCCTGCCCCGACATCTCGATGTTGGGTGAGTGGGTGGTCAGTCGTTCGATCGCCATGCCGTCGGCGATCGGATGGCTGTCGAACTGCGCGCTGCCGAAATTGGCCGTGCCGAGGCGGAAGTCGTCGACGACGAGGTGGATCGGCGGCAGGCTGCCCGGCGCCACCGCGGCCAGCGTGCTCGCAGTGTCCTTGCCCGCTGGCGCCTCGGGCCAGTGCACGCGGGCGAAATGCGCGTCGATGCCGCCGGCGCCGCCACCGCGTGCGATGTCGAGCGTGCCGGCGAGCGCGGCACTGTCGATGCCGATGCGCGTGGCCTGCGCCAGGTTTTCGATCGCCAGTCGCACGTCGGCGAAGTGGCGGCCGCCGAGCACCACGTCGGCACCGCGCACGTCGATGGCGTGGGCGGCAGCGCCGGCAGTGCCGCCGCCGGCGAGCGCGAGTTCGATCCAGGCACCGGCATCGAGCTGCGGCAGGTTGCCATCGACGAGGATTTCTCCGGCGGGCGGCATGCCCGCGTCGGCGGCACCGAACCGCAGGCGCATACCGAACGGCTTGTCGTCGGCCGGCAATTGCGCGCTGATCGCGAGCAGGTCGGCCAGCCGCACGGCGACACGCTGGCCTGCATAAGGCAGGTCGAGCGCGATGTGCAGCGGCCAGCGCGCGGTCGCGGACTTGTCGAGCGGCACCGGCAGGTCGATGGTGGTGCCGACGAGGTCGCTGTCCAGGGTCAGGTGGATCGGCGCAGCGCCGCTGTCGACGGCACCGACCGCGACCAGCGCGCTCCAGGCCGACTCGCCCTGCAAGTGGGCGACGACCGGTGCCAGCACCGGCGCATCGGCGAACACGGTGGCGGCCGGAAACAGGCCATCGAGTCGCAGTTCGAGCGCGTGCGCGGGGTCGCTGGCGAAGCTGCCGATGTCGAGCGAGAGCTTGGCCGGCCGCTCGCGGTAGGTCACATCGAGCGCCTCGGCGGCAAGACCCTGCTGGGTGAAATGGAGCGTTCCGCTGACATCGCTGAAGTGCTGGTCGTAGCGCAGATGGTCGAGCTTGCGCGCCTGCAGCTTCACGTTGCCGTCGAGCGCGAGCGCGTCGAGCGCATCGAACGGCAGTGTCAGCTTGAACTCGACGTTGCCCCTGCCATCGATGACGAGATCCTTGAGCGGCTCGGCGTAGCGCTTGCCGAACGGCGTGGCGCGCACGAACGTGAGCAGGTTGGCGGCACTGCCGCTGCCCTTGACCGCGAGGTCGAGCACCGCGTCGGAAAAGCTGGGGATGGTCGCGCTGGCGGCCTGCACGCTGTTGCCGATCGCACTGGCGGCGCTGGCGTCGGCCTGCATGCCGTCGTTGATGAAGTAGGCGACTGCATGCAAATCCTGGGCGCGCGGCCAGTCCGGGTGATAGTCGAGCGTCGCATCGTCGATTTCGGCGCGTGCGACGAAGTTGCCGGCGTGGTTGCGGAACGGCCAGTCGGCGAGGTCGCCGCGGAACGCGACGCGGCCGTCGACGATGCGTCCCTCGACGAGCGCGCGATCGAGCCAGGCCACCGCCGTCGGCGGCATGATGTTGAGCGGCCAGAACAGCTTGGCCGCCGGCACGTCGCCATGCGCCGTCACCGCATACAGGTCGAGGAACGGGCGCCGGCCGGAAGCCAGTTCGACAGCGCCGCGCAACTCGCCGCCGTAGCCCTCGCCCTCGAAGGCGACGCGGTCGGTCTCGATGCGCCAGGCGTTGTCGTCGGTCCGGCGCAGCACCACGTCGCCGCCCAGCTGCGCAAACACGAACGGCCGGCGGAACACCGGCGGCAGGTTCACGGTGGTGGCCTGTAGCGGCACCTGCAGCAGGATCGCCTGCGCATCGCCAACGACGTCGAGATCAAGGCGCTCCACGCCCGGCACCAGGCCGGCGCTCGCGATCTCGCCGCCGCGCATGCTCGCGCGCAGGTCGAAATCGTTCTCGCCGTCCCAGCGCAGACCGAGCGTGTCGAGCCTGCCGCGCGGATGAGCCTGGTACAGCCAGCGCCGCAGCGACGCCGGCGTCTGCGATGCGAGCATCGCCAGCGAACCGAGCGGCTCCAGGTCCAACCCGCGGGCCGCGGCGTCCCAGTGCGCGTCATCGGCAGACCCGCTGCGCTGCACGCGCAGCCGCGCCGGCGCGCTGTCGGCCGCGCCAGCCACGAGGTCGGCCACATCGAGTGCCCAGCCCGAGTCCGTGCGCAGCCAGCGCGCGGCCAGGCCCAGGCGCTCGAACGCCGCCTGCGGCGCCGGCGCGAGGCCCGGCGCCAGCGGCAGCGGGTCGGCGGCGGCGACGATCACCTCGCGAAGATCGAGCCGCGCGCGCACGGCCTCGACGCGGCCCTGCCGCACCTGCAACCAGGCCTGCACGAGACCGCGTCCGGCCGGCACGCGCAACCCGGCCGGCGCATGCGCGCCGAGGGCGGCGGCGACATCGACGTCCTTGCTGCCGACGTAGACCGTGCCCGAATGGGTGGCCGGATTCACGTCGGCCACCACGTCGAACATGCCGGTGCTGGCCGCGCCGGGCGACAGTCGCGCCAGCACGCGCAGCTCGTCGCCGCGATTGAGCACGCGCAGTGCCGGCGAACCGAACTGCAGGTGCAGGTCGCGCTGTGCGTCGTCGATGCGCAAGCGGGCATGGGTCAGCTCGAGCGCGCCGAGCGCGCCGAGCGAGAACGGTTCCTGCGCCGTCGCATCGGTGGCGCCCGGCTCCAAGCCGTGCAGGCGCCACTGGCCCTGCTCGTTGCTGAGCTGCAGCTCCAGGCCGTCGATGCGGAACTCGGAGAACGCGCGGCCGCGGCGCAGCGGCGCCAGCAGGTCGAAGGCCAGTTGCGCGGTGGGCAGCGTCAGCGGCGGCTGGGCCGGGTCGCGCTGGCCGATGCTGACCTCGCGCAACGTCAGCACTGGACCGCCGCCATACCAGGCCCCTTCGAGGCGCCCGATCGCGACCGTGCGACCGAGCCGCTCGCCGAGCCAACGCGCCACGCTCTGCGGGTGACTGACCAGCCACGGCATCGCCAGATGGGTGAGCCCGGCCAGCACGCCGAGCACGATCACGCCCGTGGCCAGCATGCCGAACACCGCAAGGCGCAGTCGGCGCAGGCGCATCCGCCACGACATGCTCACGACGCGCGTGGCTCCCGCGGCCGGCTACAGCAACACGACATCGTACTGTTCCTGCGAATAGTGCTCCTCGGGCTGGAAGCGGATCGTCTTGCCGATGAACTCCTCCAGCTCGGCCACCGCCGCGGAGTCTTCCTCGAGGATGCGGCTGACCACCTTGGGCGCGGCCAGCACGAGCAGCTTGGCGGCCTCGAACTGGCGTACCGCCCGCGTGATCTCGCGGAAGATCTCGTAGGTGATGGTTTCGGCGGTCCGGATGCTGCCGCGGCCACCACAGGCCGGGCATGGCTCGCACAGTTGCCGTTCGAGGCTCTCGGTGGTGCGCTTGCGCGTCATCTCGACCAGGCCGAGCGGCGACATTTCATACACGGTGGCCTTGGCATGGTCGCGCGCCATCGACTTCTGCAACTGGCGCAGCACCTGGCGCTGGTGTTCCTCGTCGGTCATGTCGATGAAGTCGATGATGATGATGCCGCCCAGATTGCGCAGGCGCAGTTGGCGCGCCGCCGCCTGCGCGGCCTCGAGGTTGGTGCGGAACACCGTCTCCTCGAGGTTGCGCGTACCGAGGAACGCGCCGGTATTGACGTCGATCGTGGTCATCGCCTCGGTCTGGTCGATGATGAGATAACCGCCGGACTTGAGCGGTACGTTCTTCTTGAGCGCGTTCTGGATCTCGTCCTCGACCCCGTACAGGTCGAAGATCGGCCGCTCGCCCGGGTAATGCTCCACCCGCTCGGCCAACTCGGGCATGAACTGGGCGACGAAGCGCTGCGCACGCTCGAACGTCTCGCGCGAGTCGATGCGCACCTTCTCGATGCTGGGCCGCATCAGGTCGCGCAGCGCGCGCAGCGGCAGGCTGAGATCTTCGTAGATGCGCTCGCCGACCCTGGCGCGGGCGATGTTGTCGCGTACCGTGCCCCACAGCTTGTCGAGGTAGACGATGTCCTCGGCCAGCGCCTCGCGGGCGGTGCCCTCGGCATTGGTGCGCACGATGTAGCCGCAACGGCGCGTGTCGAGACTGGCCGCGCCGGCATCGCCGCCGCTGGCCGCGACCGGCGGCACCGACAGCTCGGCGATCATGTCCTTGAGACGCTGTCGCTCGGCGTCGTCCTCGATGCGCACCGACACGCCCAGCGCCCGGCTGTAGGGCAGCAGCACGAGATAGCGCGAGGGAATCGACAGGTGGGTGGTCAGGCGCGCGCCCTTGCTGCCGATCGGATCCTTGACCACCTGGACCACGAGCTCCTGGCCATCGCGCACGAGATCGGCGATCGCCGGCATCGACGCGGGTGTCGGCGGCTCGCTGCCGTCTTCGCTGGGCAGCGCCACGCGCACCACGTCGGACGCATGCAGGAACGCCGCGCGTTCGAGGCCGATCTCGACGAAGGCCGCCTGCATGCCGGGCATGACGCGGCTGACCCGACCCTTGTAGATGTTGCCGACATAGCCGCGACGGCTGGCGCGCTCGACCTGCACCTCCTGCAGCATGCCGTTCTCGACCAGCGCCACACGCGTCTCGCGGGGCGTCACGTTGATCAGGATTTCTTCCGACATGAATGGGATACGCGCAGGAACTTGAGTGGTTTATAGCTTTGCGCAGGGGGCCGTGTCGAATCCCGGGGCGCGGCGGCGACGGCATGCTCGCAGCGGCGTCTTTCGTGCAGGCGTCGCCTGCAGTCGGTCGCGCCGGCGGTGGCGGCTCAATGCTGCAGCGGAAAGGTCTTCTCGCCCGCCTCGATGCGGATCGGCAACCGGTTGCCGGGCGGCGGCAGCGGGCAGACCACGTGCCCGTTGAGGGCGCAGGGCGGATTCTCGGCACGGTTGAAGTCGAGCACGATGCGCCCGTCGACCGGCGCGTCAACGTAGAGAAACCGCGCCCCGCCATAGGTTTCGCGGCCACTGGTGCGGTCGGCAATGATGAAGAACATCGTCTTGCCGCCGTCTTCGGTCACCGGCCGCAGCCGCAGCGCGCGGCCATCGCGCTCGAAACGCGCCTCGCCCGGGATCTGCGCCGGCTCCAGGCTGCCATTGGAGGTCACCAGCTCGATCGCTTCCGGCTGCGCATAGGCGACCCAGGTCGCCTCGATCCGCCACGAGGGGTCGGGCGCGAAATGCGGCACGCCCTTGAATGCCGCCAGCGCCGGCGACTGCGGATCACGGAAGCGCCAGCCATAGATCTCGCCGGTCCTCACCACGTAGAAGCGCTGCGCACCGGCATGCACGGCCGTCGGGCCGCCGGCGTCGAGCTGGGTCAACAGCGGCGCCGACTGCACCGCCTGGCCGCCCACCGTCACGCCGCTGTCGGCAGCGGCATCGAACCGCAACTGACCCTGCTGCAGCGACAGCGTGCCCCAATGCGCGGGCCCTTTGGGCACGACGATCACGTTGTCGGCGGCGCTGCCCACGCTCGCACTGCCCTCGTGGACCGGACCCGAACCGCTGAAGCTGAGCCAGCCATCGGGCTCGCGCAGCTGTGCCTCGCGCCGTGCCCGCCATTGCTCGAGTCCAGCCGCGGCCGTGGTCGTGGCCGCCGCTGCGGCGGCGGTCGGCGCATGCGCGGCGCCGCCCGTGGTGGCGCAGGCCGCCAGTACCGTGCACAGCGCGCAGGCCGACAGCAACAGGATCGACTTCATGGCGCGGCACGCTGCGGCGAGGACGGGCGCGCATCGTGACGCAGCGCCGGCGAGGGCGCAAATCCGCCGCGATCGCCACCGGCGCCAGCGCCGTTCAACGTGCGTCGGCCTGCGCCAGCAAGCGCGCCAGCACATGCAATGGCAACCCCATCACTCCCGAATGACTGCCGGCCAGATGCGTGATGAAGGCCGCTGCGCGGCCCTGGATCGCGTAGCCGCCGGCCTTGCCGAACGGCTCGCCGGTGGCGACATAGGCATCGATGCGGGCATCGTCCAGCGCCGCCAGCGTGACCTCGGAAACATGGCTGGCGTGGAACTCGCCGTGTGCTGCGGCCAGCGATATGGCTGAAATGACCTGATGACTGCGTCCGGCCAGTCGCCGCAGCATGGCGGCGGCGGCCGCGGCGTCGGCCGGCTTGCCGAACACCTCGTCGGCGAGCACGACTTCGGTATCGGCGCCGAGCACGAGGACGTCGGCGGGCGCGCCGAGCGCGCGCAGGCCAGCCTGCGCCTTGTCGCGGGCCACTCGACTGACATAGGTCGCCGGCGATTCGTCCGCGGACCGCACCTCGGGCACATCGACATCGACAAGCTCGAACGGCACGCCGATCTGTTGCAGCAATTCACGCCGGCGCGGGCTGCGCGAGGCGAGGTACAGGCGATGGTTCATGTCGGACTTGCGCGAGCGGGCGCCGGTGGCGCGGACCGTGCAAGATATCGCGAATCCCGCGCGGCGATCGCGCGGGCGATTGCGGCGCCGACGGCCGCCGGCGCTCAGAAGCCCTGTGCGTCGTGCAGCTCGGGCTCGCGCTGGTGGTCGTCGGCCTGCAGGTGCAGCAAGGCCTCGCGCTGCATGCGCTCGAGCGTCTTGATGAAGTCGGGCGAACGCGTATCGAGGTGATCCAGCCCCAAGTTCTTCAGGATGTCGTAGCTCATGGTCTGCCTCGCGGATTGCTTCCCCCATCAGGACACAAGCAAGTGTCGTGCCAGCCGCTGGCCCGCGATCCGTGCGGCGGCGGTGACGACGGTTGCACGAATCTGACACTGCGCCCCACTGTCGGACATCGGGCGCACCGCGGGGCCGGCCGCCAGGCCTCGGCCGCGCCGGCGCGAAAGCCACCGGAAAGACGCCACGCCCAAGCTTGCACCAACATCTGCAACGGCTTGCGCGTCATCGATGGCGCGGCGGGCACTCTCCGGATCGATGATCAAACCCTCGGAATTCCATCTGCGCGGCGGTCGCGCCGGCGTCCTCCTGATCCACGGCCTGACCGGCACCCCCACCGAGATGCGCTACGTCGGCAACTGCCTGCAGCGTGCCGGTTTCAGCGTGCTCGGCGTCCATCTGGCCGGCCACTGCGGCAGCGTCGACGACTTGCTCGCCACCGGCTGGCGCGACTGGGCGGCGAGCGTGGCCGATGCTGCCGATCGCCTGCGCGAGGACGTCGACCACCTGTTCGTGGCCGGTCTGTCGATGGGGGCAGTGCTGGCACTCAAGCTCGCCATCGACCGCCCGGCGCAGGTGGACGGCCTTGGCCTGTACGGCACCACGTTCTTCCACGACGGCTGGGCCACGCCGGGCATCGGTCGTCTCGCCTTCCTGCTGCCGCTGGTCACCTCGCTCGGCATCGGTCGCAGCCGCGTGTTCGCCGAAGCCGAGCCCTACGGCATCAAGGACGAGCGCATCCGCCAGCGTGTGGTCGGTGCCATGCTGTCGGGCGCCAGCGAGGAAGCGGGCCTGGCCGGTTTCCCGTGGCCCGCGCTGGCGCAGTTCCAAAGCCTGTCCACGCGCGTGCGCGGACGCCTGGGTCGCGTGCGCGCGCCATGCTTCGTGGCCCATTCGGCGCATGACGACATCGCTTCGCTGCGCAACGTGCGCCTGATCGAGCGCGGCGTGCGCGCACCGGTGCAGACGCTGCTGCTCGAAGACAGCTACCACCTGGTCACGATCGATCGCGAACGCAGCAAGGTCATCGACGGCACCATCGCGTTCTTCCGCGACATCGTCGCGCATCGCGAGGCGAGCTGGAGCCACCACGCGCCGCTCGCGATCGCCAAGTGACGACCGCCGCGGCGCCGGCACCGGCGCTGGCCAACCAGCTCGAGCCGCCGGCGCTCGTCGCGCAGTTCCTCGCCCACCCGCCCGATGACTTCCGCGCGCTGCTCACGCGCTCGGGCAC
Organism: Dokdonella sp.; assembly: GCF_019634845.1. GTDB lineage: Bacteria > Pseudomonadota > Gammaproteobacteria > Xanthomonadales > Rhodanobacteraceae > Dokdonella_A. The sequence continues at coordinate 108,555 of NZ_JAHCAQ010000006.1, read as the reverse complement.
GCCCGCCTTCATCGCACGCTTCGACCTGCTGACCACGGCCGAGGCGGACCTGCGCCGGCGTGTCGAGCGCCTGCCGCTGCAGCGCTGCTGGCAGCGCCTGCTGCGGCCACGCACCTGCTTCATTGGCACCACGGTATCCGAATACGCGCTGTTCCCGGCCGGCGCCGACGCCACCGCGCTCGTGCACGAATGGCTGGCCGATCATGCGGGGCAGCCGTTCCTCATCATCAAGGACATCCCGCAGGACTCGCCGCTGCTCGATGCGGCCAGCAACGCGCAGGCACACGCCGTCGCCGAGGCCGCCAGCGCCGCCGGCTTCGTGCTGCTCGAAGGCCAGGCCCTGGCCTGGGTGCCGATCGACTTCGCCTCCACCGACGAATACCTCGCGCGGCTGTCGGCGGCGCGACGCAAGGACATCCGGCGCAAGCTGCGCGTGCGCGAGCAATTGCAGGTGGAGGAGATCGCCACCGGTGCGGCCTTCTTCGCCGACGCCGCCAACCGCGCGCTGTTCCACGCGCTGTACCTGGAAGTCTTTGCCCAGAGCGAGATCCACTTCGATCGCCTCAGCCGCGACTTCTTCGATGCGCTGCTGCAGGATGCCAGCAGTGGCGGCATCGCCTTCGTGTACCGCCGCGACGGCGCCATCATCGGCTGGAATCTGTGTTTCGTGCAGGGCCAGGCGCTGGTCGACAAATACGTCGGTTTCAGCTATCCGGCCGCGCGCGACAACAACCTGTACTTCGTCAGCTGGCTGCACAATCTCGACTATGCGCGGCGGCGCGGCCTGGACTGCTACATCGCCGGCTGGACCGATCCGCAGATCAAGTCCTATCTTGGCGCGCGCTTCACCTTCACGCGCCACGCGGTGCGGCCGCGCAGCCGCCTGCTGCGCTTGGCGCTGCGCCACCTCGCGCGCCACTTCGAGAGCGATCGTGCCTGGGCCGAGCACACGGAGACTGCCGATGGCGGCGCCGCTCGTCCTTGACTTCGACCACTCGGTCGGCACGCTGGCTGGCGCGACGCGGCTCGATCTCGCCCAGTGGCAGGAGCGCATCCGCTTCGGCTCGACGCTGCGCACGTTCCGCGGCTTTGTCGGCGAGCTGCAGCCACGCCTGCCGCGAGACTACGGCACCGTGCTGCTCGGCAGCGGCGACTACCACCACCTGAGCTGGCCGCTGATCCAATGGCGGGCGGCGCAAGGTCCGCTCGAAGTCGTGGTTTTCGACAACCATCCCGACAACATGCGCTTCCCGTGGGGCATCCACTGCGGCTCGTGGGTGCGCCGCGTCGCCGCGCTGCCGGGCGTGAGCCGGGTGCATGTGCTCGGCATCAGCTCGGGCGATGTCGGCCTCGCGCATGCCTGGGAGAACCACCTTGCGCCGCTGTGGCGCGGCCGGCTCGAATACTGGACGGTCGGCGTCGACGTCGGCTGGATGCGCCGTGCGGGCCTGGCGCGCGCCAGCCATGCATTCGACACGCCGGCGGCGCTGCTCGATGCCTTCGGCGAACGCCAGCGCGCCGCCACCACACCGGTCTATCTGAGCATCGACAAGGATGTGCTGAGCGCCGACGTGGCCCGCACCAACTGGGATCAGGGCCGCTTCGCCGAAGCCGACCTTGCGCGTGGCATCGGCCTGCTGGCTGGCCGCCTCGTCGGCAGCGACATCACCGGCGAGGTATCGCAGTACCGCTACCGGACCTGGTGGAAACGCAGGCTCAGCGCGCTCGACGAACAACCCGTGATCGACGCCGGCGAGCTCGCGCAATGGCAGGCGCAACAGCACGCACTCAACCTGCGTCTGCTGGCCTACATCGAGGCCGCGCTGCAGCCGCGCGCCGCCGAGCGCTGGCGGAGCCGGTAACTCGCCCGGCCCGCGTCAGTCGCGCAACGGCTGCGCGGCCACGCGCTCGAGCACGGCGAGGATGCGGGCGAAGCGCGCCTCGTCGAGCCACGGGCTGTTGCTCACGGTCAGCATCGTCGCCGCCAGTGCGCGTGCATTGGGCACCACATGCTCGCCCAACAGCGGTTGCAGGTAGCCATAATCGGGCAAGGCGTGGATGAACAGCCGGCTCACGCCCAGCCCCGCCCCCCACAGCTGTGCCAGCGCGGCATCGCGCCGGGCGCGATCGCGCAGGCGCAGCATGAAGAACGGCCACGTGCCCTGGGTTCCGGCGGCATCGTCGATCAGCGCGATGCCCGCGATCGCGGCCAGGCGTGTCTTGCGCGCCTGCGCCTGCTCGGTGCACGCGGCGAGGAACGCCGGCAGACGCCTCAATGCGCGCGTTGCGACGCCCTGCCGCCAGCGGCCGAGCGTGTGCAGCGGAATGTCGGCACCGAAGTCGTCGCCGACAGCCGCCACGGGATCGCCGCGCCGCAGCGCGCGGCGCAACGGCCGCCCATAGGCAAGCCCGAGCAAGGCCGGCCGATACAGCGCGTGATAGCCGATGAGTTCGGCGCAGCGGCGCAGTTCCCAGCCCGGGCGTGACGGCGCCAGTTCGCGCGCGGTTGCGGCGAAGGCTGCGCGCAAGTGCGCGTCAGGCGTGACCAGCAAGCCACCTTCCCAGGTCGTCAGGCCCTTGCCGACGGCGAGACTGAAGAAGCCCGCATCGCCACGCAGGCCCACGCTCGCCGTGCCGATGCGCGCGCCGAGCGCCTGCGCGGCGTCCTCGATCACGAAGGCGCCGACCGCGTGCGCGCAGGCCAGCACGGCATCGACGTCGGCCACGCGTCCGCCCAGATGGGTCGGGATCACCGCCAGCGTGTCGCGATCGCACAACCGTTGCAGGCCAGCAGGGTCGAAGTCGATCGAATCCGGCGCGAGGTCGCACAGGCGCAGTTGCAGACCGCAGTGCGCCACTGCCCGCGCCACCAGCGGGCAGGTATAGGCCGGCACCACCACGGCGCGCCGCCCGCTCAATCGGTGCAGGGCGCGCAACGCGATGACGAGGCTGGCCGTACCCGAGCAGGTGGGCTGCACGCCCGGCAGCCCGAGGAAATCGGCCATCGGCGCCGCCAGCTCGTGCCCCGCGGTGAGCAGGTCGCGCCAGCGCGGCGGCAGGCCGGCCGTTGGCGGTACCTCAGTGCGCGGCGGGTGCGGACTCACCTTCGGTCTCGCTGATCGCAAGGCAGACGATGCCGGCGATGATGAGCACGCTGCCGATCAGTTGCGGCGCACCGACGTGCTCGCCGAACACCACCACCGACAACGCCAGCACGCTGACCACCTCCAGGTGTGACGCCGCGAACGCCGGACCGATCGGCGCGTGCTCGAGCAGGGTCATCCAGGTGACGAAGGCGCCGATGTAGCAGGCGATCGCGCAATAGACCCAGGGCGAGGACATCACGCGCAGCAACCAGGCCAGATTCGCCTCGGGCGGCATCGCGTGGTTGGCCGTGAGCTTGAAGCAGACCTGGGCCAGGGTGTCGAAGCACACCAGCACGAGGAATCCGATCAGGTAGAAACGACGCATGTTCAGCCTCCGATGCCGACCACGGCGACGCCGCAGGCGACCAGCAGGATGCCGAGCGTGCGCAGCGGCGAGAACTTCTCGGCGAACAGCATGCGGCCGGCGACCATCACCGCGACGATGTTGATCGAACCCAGCAGCACGCCCTGCGACAACGGCACCAGCGACAGGAACGCAAGCCAGACCACGAATTCGCCGATGTAGGCTCCGGCGCCAAGCCAGATCCACGGGCGTCGCGCCATTGCGCGCCAGCGCGCGAGACCTTCGCCCAGGTCGGGGGCGACCGCCGCGGCCTTGAAGGAAAGCTGCCCGAAAGTGTCGAGCACTATGTTGGCCAGCCAGAGCAGGACGATGATCGTGGACATGCCGGGAACGTGCGTAGCGGGTGCGCAGTATGCCCGCCTGCCACGATGCAGGGAACGCCAGCGCCGACACGCGGCCGCATGCACGGCTTGAACATCGCGTCGCCGACAGCGATCATGCGCGTTGCACCAGGCGGCTGTAGCGCTGCACCCCCATGGCATTTGCGGAGATGGTATCGATGAGCAGCGTCCAGGACACCGTGTTCGACATCATCGCCAAGGAGGCGAACATCGATCGCGCCAAGATCACGCCGCAGGCGACGCTCAAGGATCTCGAGATCCAGTCGCTCGACGTGGTGCAGATCATTTTCGAGATCGAGGATCACTTCAAGATCAGCCTGCCCGACCACGACGCCAACTTCGACACCGGCTCGGTGAGCGGGCTGGTCGAGGCGGTCGAGAAGCTCGTGGCCGCCAAAGACGCGCCGCACGCCTGAGCCGAGCCACTCAATGCATCGCGTCGTCATCACCGGCATCGGCGCCGTAACGCCGCTCGGCCACACTGCGGCCGCCACCTGGGCTGCACTGCGCGAAGGTCGCGTGGCGATCGGCCCGATCGAGAACTTTCCGCGCGAAGGCCTGCGTTACGGCATTGCCGCCGAAGTACGCGGCTTCGATCCGCTCGCGCACTTCGACGAAAAGAAGCTCGTCCAGTACGACCGCTTCACGCAGTTCGCGCTGGTCGCGGCGCGCGAGGCGGTGGCGCAATCGGGCATCGATTTCGCGCGCGACGGCCTGGGCGATGACACCGCCGTCATCATCGGCACCGGCATTGGCGGCGAGACCACGCACGACGAGGCCTCCAAGCGCCTGTACGGCGACAACAACCCGCGCCTGCACCCGCTCACGATCGTGCGCCTGATCGCCAATGCACCGGCCAGCCACGTCTGCATCGAGCACGGCCTGCACGGTGCGGCATTTGCCACCTCCAGCGCCTGCGCCTCGGCCAACCATGCGCTGGCGCAAGCCTTCATGCTCGTGCGCAGCGGCGCGGCCCGCGCCGCGCTCGCCGGCGGCAGCGAGGCCTGCATCACGCTCGGCGTGGTGCGTGCATGGGAAGCGATGCGCGTGATGGCCGACGACACCTGCCGTCCGTTCAGCAAGCAGCGCCGCGGCATGGTGCTCGGCGAGGGTGCTGCGATCTTCGTGCTCGAAACGCTCGACAACGCGCGAGCGCGCGGCGCCACCATCCTCGCCGAATTGGCCGGCGCCGGTCTTTCCGCCGACGCCGGCGACATCGTGTTTCCGTCCGAGACCTGGACCGCCAAGGCGATCAGCCGCGCGCTCGCCGATGCCGGCCTCGACCCGGCCGATGTCGACTACGTCAATGCCCACGGCACGGCCACGCCGGCCAACGACCCGACCGAAACCAAGGCCCTGCGCCGCGTGTTCGGCGCACATGCCGATCGCCTCGCGGTGTCGTCGACCAAGTCGATGCACGGCCATGCGCTCGGCGCCGCCGGCGCCGTCGAGCTCGTCGCCACGATCGGCGCCCTGCGCGACGGCGTGGTGCCGCCGACCATGAACTTCGTCGAGCCCGACCCCGAGTGCGATCTCGACTACGTGCCCAACGCCGCGCGCGATCTGCCGGTGCGCGCGGCGCTGTCCAATTCGTTCGCTTTCGGCGGCCTCAACGCCGTGCTGGCACTGCGCCGGATGAAGTAAACTGACAAGCATTCTCAACAGGGGGACATCGCATGAACTTCACGCATCTGCCGCGTGCGCTCGCCGCAGCCGGCATCCTCGCCTGCGCCGCCTGGTCGGGTGACGCGCGCTGCAGCGACACTTCGCAGGCGCTCGACCGCATCAGCGTCTGGCTCGGCGCGTACTACCCCGACGTCAAGTTCGACCTCTACGGCAAAGTCGCCAACCAGCCCACCCATCTCGACCTCGACGCCGGCCACGACACGATCGCGCGCGCCCGCTTCGACTTCCTCATGTTCGAGCGCCAGGGCCTCACCTTCGACTGGTACGACTTCAACCGGACCCACCAGCACAACCTGCACGATGCCTTCGTCTATGACGGCACCGAGTTCCAGGTCGACACCACGCTGCGCGCCAAGTACGGCTTCAGCGCAGGCAGCCTGGCTTGGCATTGGTGGTTCGGCGGCGACCAGGACGTGTTCGGCGTCGGCCTCGGCGCCACCTACTACACGGCCGAAATCAGGCTGGCCGGCGACATCGTCGTCAACGGCCAACCGGCAGGTACCGGCCATGTCGGCAGCAAGAAGAGCGCGGTGGCACCGATGCTCGACCTCGGCTACAAGCACGCATTCTCCGATTCGCTGCGCGTCTATGCGATCGCCTCGGGCGTGCGCAAGAGCGGTGGTCCGCTGCGCGGCCACATCGTCGATGCTCGCGTGGGCGTGGAATGGTTCCCGTGGGAGAACGTCGGTTTCGGCGCCGAATACGGCGGCACCCGCGTGGCGCTCGGCCGCAGGCTCATCAACGACCGCTCGTTCGATTTCGACATCGACCTCCAGGGCCCGTCCGCCTTCGTGCGTTTCCGGTTCTGAGCATCGTCGCGGACCGGCGGCGCCTGCGCCGCCGGCTGCACTGGAACCACAGGCCACGGCGAGCGGCCCGTCATCCGATGAGAAATGGCCATGAAGGCACCCGCGATCATCATTGCGCTCTGCATCACGGCCTGGGCCGCGCCGGCGGCCATGGCGTCCGGCGCCGATCCCGCGCTCAACCAGCACTATCGTGCGCTGATGGGCCAGCTCGACGCCGCCAATCAGGGCCGTCTGCGCGATGCACAGCGTGCCTGGTTGGCCTTCCGCGACAAGGAATGTGCGTTCAAGGCGCAGGGACACCACGACGCGGCGAGCGCCAGGTCCGCCCATGACGCATGCATCGAGGCACTGACGGCGCAGCGTGCCGAACAGCTCCAGCGCGAACTCGATTGCAACGCGCACGGCGCCAGCTGCGTCCCGCGCAGGCAGGACGCCAGCGCGCAGGCGCCATCGGCCGCGGACTGCGTGGCCGAAGTTGGCGCGCAGAAAGCCGAACAATACGTGGCGCAGTGCCAGCAGGTGTCGCCGGCCACGCACCCGCCGTGCAATTCTGCCAACGCCTGCGCGCTCATCACCGACGAGATCAAGAGCGGCTGCGATCTGCTCGGCAAGGACGCGCCGGCATTCTGCGCCGGCTACCGCTGACTGCCGCGCGAGCGCGACAGGCGCGCCCCACGGCGCGGCGTTCTGTCCACATGCCGCCCCGTCATGGCCGCGCGCGCGGCAGCACCGTACACTCGCGGCGATCATCCACCGCGACCTGCCGATGAGTGCCCTGAGCCACCTGCGCCAACTCGAAGCCGAGAGCATCGACATCCTGCGTGAGGCCGTCGCCGAGGCCGAGCGGCCGGTCATGCTGTATTCGATCGGCAAGGACAGCTCGGTGCTGCTGCATCTGGCGCGCAAGGCCTTCCATCCCGCCCGCGTGCCGTTTCCGCTGCTGCACGTCGACACCACGTGGAAATTCCGCGCCATGTATGCGCTGCGCGACCGCGTCGCGCACAGCGGCCAGTTCGACCTCATCGTGTACCACAACCCCGAGGCGCAGCGGCTCGGCATCAATCCCATCGAACATGGCTCGGCGCTGCACACCGACCTGTGGAAGACCCAGGGCCTCAAGCTCGCGCTCGACCAATACCAGTTCGATCTTGCCTTCGGCGGCGCGCGCCGTGACGAGGAAAAATCCCGCGCCAAGGAGCGCGTGTTCTCGTTCCGCAACCGGCAGCATCACTGGGACCCGAAGCAGCAGCGCCCCGAGCTGTGGCGGTTGTACAACGCGCGCAAGGGCCCCGGCGAAAGCATCCGCGTGTTCCCGCTGTCGAACTGGACCGAGCTCGACGTGTGGCAGTACATCCGCGCCGAGCGCATCGAGGTGGTGCCGTTGTACTTCGCCGCCGAACGCCCTGTGGTCGAACGTGATGGCGCCCTCATCATGGTCGATGACGAGCGCATGCCGCTGCGCAGCGGCGAATCCATCCAGATCCGCCGTGTGCGCTTCCGCACGCTCGGCTGCTACCCGCTGACCGGCGCGATCGAGTCGGACGCGACCAGTCTCGACGCGATCATCACCGAGATGGAACACACGCACAGCAGCGAGCGCCAAGGGCGCGTGATCGACCGCGATGGCGGCGCCTCGATGGAACGCAAGAAAAGCGAAGGTTACTTCTGATGGACGCGCCCACCGCCAACCGGCAAGGCGACCTGCTGCGCTTCATTACCTGCGGCAGCGTCGACGACGGCAAGAGCACGCTGATCGGCCGTCTGCTGCACGCCGCCCACGCCCTGCCCGACGACCAGCTCGCCGCACTCGCCGACGAGTCGCGCCGCTTCGGCACCCAGGGCGAGGCGCTCGATTTCGCGCTGCTCGTCGATGGCCTGTCGGCCGAGCGCGAGCAGGGCATCACGATCGACGTCGCCTACCGCTTCTTCGCCACCGCGCGCCGCAAGTTCATCGTCGCCGACACGCCCGGCCACGAGCAGTACACGCGCAACATGGTCACCGGCGCCTCGACGGCGCAGTTGGCGGTCATTCTCGTCGATGCGCGCAAGGGTGTGCTCACCCAGACCCGCCGCCACAGCCACATCGTGTCACTGCTGGGCATCCGCAACGTCGTGCTGGCAATCAACAAGCTCGACCTCGTCGACTGGTCACGCGAGCGCTTCGAGCAGATCGAGCGCGACTACCGCGAGTTTGCGCAGCACCTGGCGCTGCACCAGATCACCGCCATTCCGCTGTCCGCGTTGCACGGCGACAACATCGCCACGCGCAGCGCGCACACGCCCTGGTACACCGGTCCGAGCCTGCTGCAGCATCTGGAGCATGTCGAGCCCGACATGGCCGCCGGCGATGATCCGCTGCGCCTGCCCGTGCAGTGGGTGTGCCGGCCCGGCCACGATTTCCGTGGCTATGCGGGTCGCATCCTCGGCGGCAGCGTGCGCCCAGGCGATGCCGTGCGCGTGCTGCCGTCGGGGCGCCAGACCACGGTGGCGCGCATCGTCGGTTTCGCCGCCGACGCGGCGCAGGCCGTGCGCGGCGAATCGGTCATGCTCACGCTCGCCGACGATGTCGACGCCAGCCGCGGCGACGTGCTGTGCGCGGCCAATGATCCGGCCGGCGTTGCCGACCAGTTCGAAACCACACTGATCTGGATGGACGAGGCGCCGATGCTGCCCGGCCGCCCCTACCTCGCAAAGCTCGGCACGACCACCGTCGGCGCTTCGTTCAGCGCGCCCAAGTACGCGATCGACGTCAACAGCTTCGACAAGCTCGCCGCGCGCACGCTCGAGCTCAACGGCATCGGCGTCGCCAACCTCGCGCTCGATCGCGCAGTCGCCTTCGATGCCTATGCCGCCAACCGCGACATGGGTGGCTTCATCGTCATCGACCGCTACACCAACCGCACGGTCGGCGCCGGCCTCATCCATTTCGCCCTGCGCCGCTCGCAGAACATCCACTGGCAGGCCGTCGACATCGACAAACAGGCGCGAGCGCGCCAGAACGGCCACCGCCCGGCCGTGCTGTGGTTCACCGGTCTGTCCGGCAGCGGCAAGTCGACGATCGCCAACCTCGTCGAGCGCGAACTGCACGCATTGGGCGCACGCACCTACCTGCTCGATGGCGACAACATCCGCCACGGCCTGAGCAAGGACCTCGGCTTCACCGACGCCGATCGCGTCGAGAACATCCGCCGGGTCGGCGAGGTCGCACGGCTCATGGTCGACGCCGGCCTCATCGTGCTGACCGCCTTCATCTCGCCGTTCCGCTCCGAACGCGCGCTCGCGCGCAGCATGGTCGAGGACGCCGAGTTCATCGAGATCTTTGTCGATACGCCACTGGCCGTGGTCGAGGCGCGCGACCCCAAGGGCCTGTACCGCAAGGCACGCCGCGGCGAACTCAAGAACTTCACCGGCATCGACTCGCCCTACGAAGCGCCACAGAGCCCCGAACTGCACCTGGACACCACCACGCAGTCACCCGAGCAGGCCGCCCGCGCCATCGTCGCGGCACTGGTCGCACGCGGCATCGTGCGCGCGCACGACTGAGCCGCCTCGCCACGCTCCGGGTTGCGCCTGACGACCACCTGCTTGCTCCCAGTTGTCGGCAGCGCGATGGCTATGGACCAACAATAACAAACGGCCCAACATGGCCATCGGCGGTATTACCCCCATGCAAAAATTCGCCATGGCGGCATAGCTCCACTTCTGAGATCGATTGGAAATGAGTGGATCGCCCCAGCATTCTCGCAGTACCGTTCCCCAAAGAACCCCGACCTTGAATCCATCCCAATGCCATGAAAAAAGCACTGGAGAATCTGAACGCCTTGCGCTCCGAATCCACGGGAAGCCTGCCAGATGCCGCGTTCAAATGGCATGGCTGCTGGGAACTGGACGAATCCGATGGTTTTGCCCGATGCAGGTGGTTTGTCGCATTTGACCGGGTCGAGGATGAAACCTTCCTCGGAGTGCTGGCCGGATATGCCGGCGGCGGTGAGTTTGCCCACGAGGAGTTCGTGGTGATCGTGAGGGACAGGGAGGTCATTTCATGCATCATCGACAACATGGATCGCGTCTCTGGGCAGGAGGTGGATAGCCAGGAGATGCTCGACAAGCTTCGAAGCCGGCCCAGCTGTGACTTCTACGAAGTGTTCGAGTTGTTCAACTTCGGTTGGGGCAATGATTGCCAATACTTGAAACCAGAGGCCATCGGGCAATTCTGCATTTTCGTTTCCGAACGGCGCGATGATGAAGGCTCGATGCTCTCCGGCGGAAACACCGACGAACCTTGGGTCATGGATTTGCTCTCGCGCGGCTATGCTGGCATCAACGCACACCCCACCGTCCTTTATCCCGACTGGAGCATTGCCAAGTACCGGCAACGCCAGAAACGTGCGCAATCACTCGTGGACCGCATGGAGGCGTTCAGAGAGGAAGTAGAAAGCGCATGGGCAGATGGTGATGACTGAGTTGGTTTCTATGCTTTTTTGCCGTGCTTGATGTCTCCAGAACGCCGCACATGATTTTCGCGGGCACCCCTTTCGAACACCCCTTACATCGACCGGACGATTTGCCGAACCATGAGGAAGATCGCGTGCTCCAGGTCGGCAACGCAATAGGCGAGGTCGTGTGCCTTGCTCAGCCTGTCCAGATCGCGAAGGAAGAGTTTGTAACCCATCGCGTTCAGCGCATAGCCAAGTCCCTGGTGCAGGACGTCGTCCAGTACCGCAAAACGCTCAGGCGCAAGAAAACGCAGGTGTTTGCTTGCAAATGAGACACCCAGCCCCTTGATTTCGATTCCAGGTCCGATTGCGCGAACGGGATCCTCCTCCTTGTGTGCGCTGAGGAACCACTTGGACAGCTCGCTGCCCAACTCGCTCCTGTCGTAGTGACGCAGCAAGTTTCCCCAGACACGCCCGCCGCCGCCCCACATGCAAACTGCCTCGCTCAATCCCACCGCCGCATCTGAATCGCCGAAGTTGATGGATCGCGCCAGCTCGCTGACCTTCGTCGTTCCATAACGATCATCCTTGACCGCATCCACGTCCCTTTGCGCATCCAGGATTGCGCTGTTCAATGCTTTGCGCGTGAAACGGATGTTGGTGAAGTCGATGACCTCACACTCCACGTCGACATCATGGATGGTTACGAAGAGGTCACCTTGAACGACGAATGGCACGGGATCGCAACGATCCTCGCCAAGTAGGTATCGGTATTTGTCGAGGTCGAGCGGGACACGCTCATTCTCCTTCATGCTTCCGAAGTCGTGTCGCGGCTTGTAAGTATTGATCACCCGTTTGAGTTCGGTTCCTCGAATCCAGGCGCTTGAACAGTCCATGGCTCCCCCTTTGGTCGGTTTTCAGTTGGAGTCGAAGTCCGCCTTCCAGAAGCTCGTTGCTTCTGATGTGACCAACAGCGCTGCGATACGCGCTTCAAAAGCCGGCGCACTGCCGATCGGCCTCAACGCATAGTCGACCATGCAATAGCGAGTCATTGCGAGGTCCGGTACCAGGAGATTCCGTGTAGCCGGGTCGGTCCACGCGTAGCCCACGACACGAAGTGATTCGGAAATTCGTCCAATGAGGTGACCCGCATTCTCCTTAGACGCATTGCCACCATCTTCACGAAGCAGCCAGCGCAGGTTTGGCCAGCCGCACCATTGCGTCATCAGCCACGGGCGATCCTGCGCATCGATTCCGAATGCCTGGAGTGCGGCCACGTCAATACGCGGAAGAAGCAGGTGCGAAGCAACCTCACGCGCCCACGATGACCGCGCCTTGACGAGAAATCGCTTGTACGCGAAAACGCGCTGACCCACCTCGACCCGGAAGACGCTTGCCAACGTCGTCTTGGCAACCGCCTTGCCCACGCGACCCAACGCCCTCAGGTTGACATCGCCGCCGATGGTGTATCCCGAGTAGGGGGCAAGGCCCCCGGTCTGCCCCGGGTCATGTGCCGTTTCAACATTGACCTGAGCCACTGCCGACGCCATCAGCTCTTCACGGGATTCGGCGAGCACCCCCGCAAGGACGCTGGATCCAGCGCCCTTGCGATCTCACGCATTCCGAACAGTTCCACCTGCGCGTCAGGATTCCTTGGCCTTCTTCCACAGCTCGAGAATCACACCGCGAACGGCTGTCTCGTCGGTAATGTAGTCATCCTCGTCCAGATCGTTGTCTGCAGCAACGAGGATTCCAGAATCAAGTTCCCCGTTGTTCCAATTCTGCAGGGTGCACGTGCCCTCGGAGGGATCCACGAACACTGCGCGACCGTCATAGTCCTCGGTCACTTCGTGGACCGTCTCCAATGAAACCGACTGCTCGTCCGGATCAGGCAACACGAGTACGGTGAACACCTCGATAGTCGTACTATCACCATGCTCGCGAAGCATCTCCTCGAAGTCATGCGCAGCCATCAGGGCCTTGATGCTTCCGCCATGAGGGCCTGCAAATTCAGTGCTGCCATCCCAGAACGTGCTGAACTGCTCATCTCCATCTGCGTTGACCAACAGATAGAAAAAGACGCCAGTATTGTCGTCGGGAGCGATGGCACTGCTGAAGGATGCAACGCTTTCGATCGCCCGTTCGGCACACAGTTCGAGATTTTCGCGAATCGCCTGCGCCAGGTCCTTGTTCTCGGAATCAATGTCCTCGAACGGATAGCCCAAGCTCGCGAAGACCATCAGCGGCCGCGATTCGAGCGCCTCCTTCGTTGGCGCTGTCAACATCCCTTCGTTCCAGGAACGTCGGGCGATTTCCATCAATGAGACGCTCGTGTTGCCATTGGACATCGCTCGCTCCTTGCACCGCTTGGTGGATGACTCGTTTGAAAGGTCGTGTATCGCATCATATGAAGCGCCCGCCAAGTTTGGCAATGTTACGAAACCTGTTCGTCATACACGCCCGATCAATTGCCATCCATGAGTTCCATTCCTCCCCGCTCGGAGGAGGCACTTTTCGGGGGGGGTCAACTTGGATGCGTCAGTAGGTCGCGCCCAAGTTCCGCAGCCACATCCGTAAGTAGTTGATTGGCAAGCCCACGAAATTCGAAATTGTCACCACGAGATGGTGTGTTGGGTTGGTGCGGGCAATCGCATTTGAGCGAAGAGGTCGCGTTGCTCGGGGGTGACCACGCTGCTGCGTGCGGCGGATTGTTGGTTGATCGAGAGGTCGATGTGCTGAACCTGGCGCAGCAGTGCCAGTACGCGGCTCGGCGACAACTTGCTGCCGGTCGCGCGCATGCGGCTGCGCAGAATGCGATGGAGCACGAGCGCGAGGAAGCAGATCAACGCATGCGCGCGGATGCGGTCGGGTACCTACTGCCCGCCGACTCGCTCTGCACCGTGCCCTTGGTCGTCGACGGCGTCGTGCACGGCGCCCGCGGTAGCCGTTCGGACCCAGTCATCGGCATGACCATCAGCGAGTGCGTGCCACCCGCATCGATAGCGGTTAGTCACCGCGGGCCGCTGCCGATCGAGCGCCCAATTCGTGAACCCCGGCCTTGTGACGGCGCAGGTGACGGGTCGCGACGCAAGCGGCACGTGGTTGGCCGCGGGTCTGCGACGCGCACCGGCAATCGCGGCCACCCCGACCACGACTTCTGGCGGGTACCGGACGGCGTGCGCGCCGCTATCGTGACAGGCTGTCGCCTGCGCCCTCGCGTGGGCCTCGCCACGGAGCCTCAGCCATGTCGTCACGCCTGTCGATCGCCCTGTGTGCGATCCTGCTCGCCAGCCCGGTACTGGCCACGCCCGCGGAGCACGCCCCGCGCGTGCTCACCGGCGATGACCTGTTCAATCTCGAGGCCGCCAGCGATCCACAGATCGCGCCGGACGGCAAGCGCGTGGTCTATGTGCGGCAAAGCAACGACATCATGCACGACCGCGCGCGCTCGACGCTGTGGCTCATCGACGTCGCCAGCGGCGTGCAGACGCCATTGGTCGCCGGCGCCGGCTCCCACGTGCAACCGCGCTGGTCGCCCGACGGCACGCGCCTGGCCTACCTCTCCAGCGACGGCGACGGCCCGGGCATGCAGCTCTACGTGCGCTGGATGAACACTGGCGCCAGTGCGCGCATCACCAGCCTGCCCTATGCGCCGCGCGGAATCGCCTGGTCGCCCGACGGCACGCGCATCGCGTGGTCGATGTTCGTGCCCGACGAGGGCGCGCAACTGGGCAAGGCGCCGCTCAAGCCGCCCGGCGCGCAGTGGGCCGAACCGCTGCAGGTCATCGACAAGATCGTGTATCGCACCGACGAGGGCGGCTACGCCAAGCCCGGTTACGTGCAGATCTTCTGGACCTCGGCCGATGGCGGCGCGCCGATCCAGCTCACGTTCGGCGCCCACAATGCAGGCGGCCAGATCGCCTGGTCGCACGATGGCCGCGAGGTGCTGTTCAGCGCCAACCTCGAACCCGACTGGGAGCGCAACATCGCCGAGAGCGAGATCCATGCCGTCGCGCTCGACACCCATGCGGTGCGCACGCTCACCCATCGGCGCGGGCCCGATCGCGCGCCGGTGGTATCGCCCGACGGCCAGTCGATCGCCTACGTCGGATTCGACGACAGGTACCTCGGCTACCAGAACGAACAGCTGTCGCTCATGCGCGCCGACGGCAGCCAGTCGCGCGTGCTCACTGCCAAGCTCGACCGCAGCGTCGCCGATCCACGCTGGGCGGCCGATGGTCGCGCGCTGTTCGTCACCTACGGCGAAGGCGGCGGCACGCGCCTGGCACGCGTCGGCCTCGATGGCAGCCTGCGCACGCTGGCCGACAATCTCGTCGGTGATGAGTTCGACCGGCCCTACAGCGGCGGCCAGTTCAGCAGCGCGCGCGACGGCAGCATCGCCTACACCGGTGGCGACGCGCAGCATCCGGCCGACGTGTGGCTCGTGCGCGACGGCAAGCCGCGCCAATTGACCCGACTCAACCGCGCCCTGCTCGGCGCGCGCACGCTCGGCAAGGTCACGCCGCTCGCGGTCAGCGCATTCGACGGCCTGCCGATCGACGCCTGGCTGGTCACGCCGCCGGATTTCGTGGCCGGCAGGAAATATCCACTGATCCTCGAAATCCACGGCGGACCCTACGCCGCCTATGGCCCCGCGTTCTCGACCGACTACCAGCTCTACGCCGCCGCCGGCTACGCCGTCGTCTACGCCAACCCGCGCGGCTCGACCGGCTATGGCCAGGCCTTCGCCGACCAGATCGACAAGAACTATCCAAGCCACGACTATGACGACCTCATGAGCGTGGTCGACGCCGCGATCGCCACCGGCTCGGTCGACCGCGACAACCTGTTCGTCACCGGCGGCTCTGGCGGTGGCGTGCTGACGGCCTGGATCGTCGGCAAAACCGACCGCTTCCGCGCCGCCGTGTCGCAGAAGCCCGTCATCAACTGGACGAGTTTCGTGCTGACTTCGGACATGACGCCGTACTTCGCGCGCTACTGGTTCGGCAAGTATCCGTGGGAGGACATCACGAGCTACTGGGCGCACTCGCCACTGTCGCTGGTGGGCAACGTCAAGACGCCCACCCTCGTCATCGTCGGCGGCGAGGACCACCGCACGCCGGTCAGCGAGTCGGAGCAGTACTACGAGGCATTGCAGTTGCGTGGCGTGCCGACCGCGCTCATCAAGGTGCCCGGCGCGAACCACGGCGGCCTCGCCGAACGGCCCTCGCAATCGGCCGCCAAGACGGCGGCGATCCTGGCCTGGTTCGAGCGCTATCGCAGCGCAGCCAACCGCTGACCGCCGCCATCGTCCGCGTACCCGCGCCGCGCCGCACGGGTACGCGCGTGCGGGTCGCGTCGAGCCCGCGCCGCTGCGCAGCCGGACTCAGCGGACGGCTCGCGCCGGCTTGATGAGGGCGCGCGCGATGAACAGCACGATCATGAGCGCCGAACTGCAGCCGCCGGCCATGAGGATCTCGAACGGCCACAGGTTGTGCGAGGTCGGATCACGTGCACCGTCCACCACGATGCGTGCGACCACGTAGCCCATCACCACGGCCGGCACCGCCGCCGCCAAGCGCCAGCGCCCGCGCCAACGCCACAGGCCCCAGCACGGTGCCAGCAGACCGAACAGGCCGAGCACGGGCACGCCAAGCATGAAGCCACCGACCAGCGTGCGCTCACCGCGCGTGAGCGGCCGCTCGACATGGGCCGCGGCGGCCGCGCGATCGGCCGCCTCGCGTTGCGCCTGCAGCGTCGCCACCCAGGGCGGCTCGGCCGCCGTTGCCGGCGCGCCGCTGCGCGCGACCACGTGCAATGGCCAGCTGGCGACCAGCGGCGTGCGTGCGAGACTGCCATCGCCGGCGGTGGCGCGGATCTCGTCGACCTCGGCACCGTCCTGCATGAGGAAAAACCAGCCCAGCAGTTCGCCGCTGCCCGCATACTCGGGCGAGGTGCCACTGCCGGCGCGCGCGGGTTTGCCGCGGAAATACGGCCGCAGCCAGATGTGCTGCGGCGAGTCGACCGAGTAGCGCGCGCGCAGGTACACGTTCGAGTTGGGCGCCACCACGATGTCGCCACCAGCAGGGAACGACTCGAGCAGCTCGACCTCGGTGGCCGCCTGCGCCACCGACAGGCCGCACAGCAGCGACCCGATCACACCCGCGCGGCGCCAGTCCATCGTTGCTCTCCCGCCTGTCGTGGTTGCAGTGTAACCGGCCGCAGCCGCCACCTCGCGCCGTTCACGCGGCCGTCTGCACCAGCTTGTCGGCCAGCCCGCCGTTGCGCTCGAGCACTTGTCGCAGCGCCGCAGTGAGCACGCCATCGTTGGCCCACAGCTCGACCTCGCGCCGCGCGCGGGTGAAGCCCGTGTAGAGCAGTTGCCGCGACAGGATGCGATGGTCGGCAACGGTCGGCAGCAGCACCGCGACGCGTTCGTATTCCGAACCCTGGCTCTTGTGGATCGTGATCGCGAAGGCGCCTTCGTGCGCAGGCAGGTCGCGTATCGCCAGCGCGCGCACGCCGGCAACGCCATCGCGCGCCGTGTCGAACCACACCCGCAGGCGACCGGCGGCATCGGCCAGGCAGATGCCGACATCGCCGTTGAACAGCCCTGCCGCATGGTCGTTGCGCGTCACCATGACCGCGCGCCCGGCATACCAGGTCGCCTGCGGATCGACCTGCCAGGCCGCGCGCAACTGCGCCTCGATGCAGGCATTGGCGACGATGCTGCCGAACGCCGTCTCGCGCAGTGCGCACAGCAGCTGGCGCCGCGCGAGCGCGCCGAGTGCGCCACGCACGCGCGCCGCGGTGACGGCATCGCCGGCAGCGGCACCGGCATCGAGGACGGGACGCAACGCCGGCTCGGCGGCCAGCTCAACCGCCCACTCGCGCAGCGCGCCGCGCAGGCTGCGCTCGTCGCCGATCACGCGCTGGCGCAGCACCGTGCCGTCGGCGGCCGCCCGCCGCAAGGCAGCGCCATCGCCGGCCCGCACCAAGGCATTGACGGCCGCCAGCCCCTGTTCGGCGCGAAAGCTGTGCTCGAGCCGCACGAGATCGCCGCGCGCGTCGTCTTCGAGCACCGCGACCAGATCGGCCAGCACCGAGCCGGTGGCCACCGAGGTGAGCTGGTCGGCATCACCGACGAGGATCAGGCAGGCCTCGGGGCGCAGTGCGTCGCACAGGCTGCGCAACATGCCCAGGTCGACCATCGAGGCCTCGTCGATGACGACGACGTCGGCATCGAGCGGATCGCCGGCGCCGCGTGCGAAGGCGTTGCGCCAGGGCTGGAAGCCGAGCAGTCGATGCACGGTCAGGGTCTCGATGCCGGCCATCGCATCGAGCAGCGGCCACCAGGCGTCGGCCACTGCGGTGGTGCCGGCGCGCAAGGTCGCATTGCCGTCGCGCAGGGCCTGTGCAAGCCGCTGCGCAGCCTTGCCGGTCGGCGCGGCCAGGCGCAGCTTGAGCGGCGTGGCGGCATGCCGTTGCAGCATCAGCAGCATGCGCAGCACGGTCGTGGTCTTGCCGGTGCCGGGCCCGCCGGTCAGCACGAACAGGCGCCGACCGAGCACGCCACGTACCGCGGCGCGCTGCGGCTGTACCGCGGCGCTGCGATCGTTGCCGAACAACGCGTCGAGATCGGCCTCGCTGGCAGG
This sequence comes from Dokdonella sp., assembly GCF_019634845.1. Lineage (GTDB taxonomy): Bacteria > Pseudomonadota > Gammaproteobacteria > Xanthomonadales > Rhodanobacteraceae > Dokdonella_A. The sequence continues at coordinate 90,118 of NZ_JAHCAQ010000006.1, read as the reverse complement.
TGCCGCCGGCGCTGCCGACGGCGCCCCCGCGCGCCGCGCCTGGACATGGCGTGCAATCGCCAGTTCGTGGGCGTGGTTGCGCCACAACTGGAAGCGCCCGGCGGCGTCGAGCGCAAACGGCCGCTGGCCGTGCTCGGGCCGCGTCGCCACCCAGGGCGAGTCACGCAGCGCCGCCAGGTGCGCCGCGTCGAGTGGCGCCATGCCGTAACGCGGGGCACGCAGCGACAGCGCCGCATCGCCCTGCCCTTCGGCCAGGCTCGTCCAGGCGGCGACGCCTGCCAGCAGCGCATCACCGCCGTGGCTGCGCACCCAGCGATACACGGCGCGGTCGAGCGCACGCCAGGCGTCGCAGTCGAGCTCGCCGTCGGCGCGTTCGAAACGATAGCCGCTCATGCGTCACCCCGTGCCAGTTTGCGCCCGGCAAGGACCCGATCGACGGCATCGAGCAGGTCATCGTCGAAGCGATGCGTCCAGATGCCAGCCTGTGGCAGCGCCGGGTCGATGCCGACCGCACGCACGAACAGGTACAGCGTGGCGCCCAAATGATGCTCGCGGCGGTAATCGCGCCTGCGCTGGCGCAGGTAGCGCTCCACCGCCACCGTGTAAAGCAGCGCCTGGAACCGATAGTGGTGCTCGTCCATCGGCGCGTCGAGCCGTGCCGGCAGGTAGGCCGCCAAGTCGCGCCCGTCGCCTAGACGGTTGGTCTTGTAGTCGACGACATGGCAACGGCCCTCGTGCTCGAACACGAGATCGATCTTGCCGTTCATGAGCCCGCGCAGGTCACCGAACGACTCGCCCGGCGTCCATGGACAGACCTCGCGCAGCGCCCGCAGCGATACCCCGTCGAGCACGAAGTTGAACTCCATCTCGGCGCGCTGTGCCTGCGCCGCCAAGCCGCCGAGGCTGGGCTGGCTGTGCCGACCGACCGGCAGCGGCGCATCGAGTACGCCCTGCAGGCGCTCGGCGAGCCGCGCCACCAAGGCCGTGGCGGCGACGCCGCCGTGTGCCCCATCGACGCGCACGCGCGCATCGCGCAGGGCGCAGGCGACGAGTTCGTGCTGCGCGCTGAGCGGCACGCCGATGCGGCGGCTCTCGAACACCGCGTGCACGGCATTGCCGAAGGCGGTGCCGACGACACCGAGCAGCGGCTCCAGGGCAGCGCAGGGCTGCGCCGCGGGCGCCGCATCGACTGCGGCCAGCTCGACCGCAGCGACCTCGCGCTCGTCGCCGGCGGCATCCTCGTCAGCGAGCGTGCGCGCCGCGCGCCGCGCCAGCGCCGAGAAGCTGTAGCGGTACGCTAGCGGAACGGCCGGCGGCTCGTTGCGCGCGCTGCGCGCAGATGGCGCGGCCACCGCGTCGCTCCATTGCGCCGGCGGCCACGGCCAACCGGCTGTCGACAATGCGACATGCTTCAGCCGCGCCGGTGCATCGGCCGCCAGCAGGCGCTCGAGCATCGCATCGAGCGGCGCACGCTGCGGATCGGTGGCGGCACTCCTGCCGTTCCGGCGCGCCGGTCGCGACGGCGGCAACGCATAGACGTGGCAGGCATGGCGCGCACGGGTCAGCGCCACGTAGAGCAGTCGATGGCGCTCGTCCTGCACCTCGCAGTCGTCGCGCGCGCGCGCCGCCGCATCGAAGCCAAGCACGCGCTGGCCGCTCGCCGCGTCGTGGATGGTGACGACCTCGCCGGCCGCCGGCTGCGCCTTCCACATGATCGGCAGCAGCACGATGTCGAACTCCAGGCCCTTGCTCGCATGCACGGTCAGCAGGCTCACGCGCGCGGCATCGGATTCGATGCGCAGCTCCTGCTCGTCACCGGTCCGGCCGGCGGCCTGCGCGCCACGCTGGTCGGCCAACCAGGCCAGCAGCTCGTCACGGCCGGTGGCCTGTTCGCTTTGCGCCTGCAACAGCTCGCCGAGGTGGCGCAGGTCGGTCAACGCGCGCTCGAGGTCGGCACGCGCCGCGAGCACGGCACCGCGCTGCTCGATGAGCGCCTGCACCAGCGCCAGCACGCCGCGGCGGCGCCAAACCTCGCCGAGCTCGTGCAGCCAGCGGCTGGCCTCCTGCGCGAGGTCGGCATCGGCCGCGATCGTCCGCAGGCGCTGCCAATCGCAGGCGCCGAGCTCGGTCGCCAGCGCCGCGCGCACCGCGCCCGCATCGCCCGGATGCAAGGCCGCGTGCAGCAACACCTGCAGCTCACGCGCCCATTCCGAGTCGAACACGCGCGCCGCGCCACGCGACACGCAGGGCACGCGCCGCTGCTGCAGCAGCTCGCGCAGGGTCGCGATGTGGCGATGCGCGGGCAGCAGCACCGCGAGGTTGCGCGGCTGCAGCGCCACGCCATCGAGCGCATGGCTGCCATCGAGCAAGGCCACGATGTGATTGGCGCAGGCACGCAGCGCCTCCTCCTCGCAGGTGGCCGCGTCGGGCGGTGCCGACGCGAGGTAGTGGATCTGCAAGGGCTGCGTGCAGCGCCGGCCCGCCACGCTGTAGCTGTCCGCGCGCCCCGGCGCCGCCGCCACGTCGCCACAGGCAATGGCGTGGCCGGGCTGACTGCTGAGCACGCGGCCGGCGCTGGCGTAGAGCTCGTCGAGGGCGGCGACGTAGGCGGGCGAGGAGCGGAAATTGACGGCGAGCGTCATCTGCTCGTCGGCCGCGCTGCGCGCAGCGAGATAGGCATCGATGTCGCCGCCGCGGAAGCGGTAGATCGCCTGCTTGGGGTCGCCGATCATGATGAGCCGGCCGCGCGACGACCCGTCGGGCGCGCGGTAGATGCGATCGAGGATGTCGTACTGCAGCGCGTCGGTGTCCTGGAACTCGTCGACGAGCGCCACCGGCCAGGTGGCGTGGAGCTGGCCGCCGAGGCGGTCGCTGCCGTCGCCGAGCGCGGCCTGCACACGCGTGATGAGCGCGTCGTAGGTGAGCTCGCCGGCGGCCATCAGGCGCTGCTCGGCACGCTCGCGCAGCTCGCTCTGGCAGCGCGCCAGCACGCGCTGCAGCAGGGCGCGGCTGCCTGCGCACAACCGTTCGCCGATGCGCTGCGCCTCGGCCGCGACGGCATGGTGGCGGCCCTCCGCGATCGCATCGCGATGGAAGTTCGACTGCGGACCGGCGCCAAGCCGGTCAAGGATTTCCGCGCCGAGGTCGGCGGCCAGGTCACGATCGAGGCGGCCGCTGCCGATCCGCTCGGCCACCTCAAGCAGGCGCGTGCGCAGCGCCGAATTGCTGCGCGCATAGACCGGCGCCTGCGCCAGCGCCATGATCGCGGGCGCCTGCGCCGGATCGAGCAGGGCGAGGAAGGACTCGATGGCCGCGCTGTCGGCCGCTGGCACCACCACGCCGGGCGCAAGTGCCGCGCGCAGGTACTGCTCCAGTCGCCTGCGGCCCAACTGCCACGCCACCGCATCATCGGGCGCCAGCGGCGTGCTCGACTGCACCAGGCGGCGCCACAGGTCATCGAGCAGCTCGCTGCGCAGGCGCGTGGCGTCGACGATCATGCCGGCCTCGAACGGCGCGCCGCTGACGAGCGGAAAATCACGCAGGATGCGCTGACACAGGCCGTGCAGCGTGCCGATCGGGGCAAGGTCGAGCTCGGCCAGCGCCAGGCGCAGCCGCAAGCGGTCGCGGGACGCCACGGCATCGCGTGCCTGCAGCCATCGCGCCACCGCGGCTTCGCCTGCATCGTGGTCGGCTGTCGCAGCACCGACTTGCGCCAGCGCCCACATCAGGCGGCCGCGAATGCGCTCGCGCAATTCCTGCGCGGCGGCCTCGGTGAACGTGGTGACGACGATCTGGCGCACCGACAGCGCACGCTCGAGCAGCAGGCGCAGATACAGCACCGAAATCGTCCAGGTCTTGCCGGTGCCGGCGCTGGCCTCGATGAGGCTGCGCCCGCCCGCGTCGAGCGTGAGCGCGGTCCAGTCGGACACGAAGGTCGGGGCGTTCATCGCGCCGCGCCTTCGCCGACCGGCTCGATCAGCGCGCGCAGCGCGCGCGCGTGCGCCACCAGGTCGGCATGGTCGGCGCCGCTGCGGAAATCGCGGTTGCCGGCGAGCAGTCGCGCATAGCCGGGCGCATGATCACGTTCGCCCAGATGGTGGTCGCTGCCGAGCCAGGCATCGGCGATCGCGTCGGCATCGTCGTCGAGCGCGACCCACGAGCTGCGCGGGAAATACCAGCGCGGCTGGCCACAGGCGGCGAGGAAGAACTCGATGAGCCCCTCCACGCGCGTTTCGAGCGCGTTGCGCAACCGCGCGCGCTCGGGCTCGGTGGCGCCGAGGTAGCGCGCGTCCCAATCGTGCCAGTGCGCCGCCCAGGCCAAGGCGGGCTTTGCGGCCGGCAGCGCCGCCAACGCCACGCGCACCGGCTGCGTCGCCGGCGTGACCAGGCGCAGCACGGCCCAGTTGAGGAAGGCGCCGATGCGCTCGGCAAAACCGAGCTTGTCCTCGTGCTTGCCGGGGCGCACCTGCAGCAGCCAGCGCGCGGCTGCGGTGTCGTACACCTCGCGCAGTTCGCCGCGCAGCACGCGGCGACCGAGCGCGAGCTCGACTCGGATCGGCCGCGCCGGCGGCAGCGGCTGCGCGATGAGCGCGTGCGCGGCATGGGCGGGGTCGGCGAGCGCGGCGAACAGCGCCGCGACCTTGTCGGCCTCGCCGCGCCATGCCTCCTCGCCGGCCCGCCCCGGCGGCAGCAGGCCGGTCAGCCGCAGCCACTCCGGCGCCAGCGTTGGCGCGGCGTATTCGCCACGTGCCAGCTGCTCGACGAACACGCGCGCGGCGACGCGGTCGAGCGCCTCGGTCGCCGCGGCCAGGGGCTCGCTCTCGCGCAACCGGTCCTCGCGCAGTGCGTCCAGCCGCAGGCCGAGCACGTCCTCGAGCAGGGTCCGCGCCGGATCGCGGTAGTAGGCCAGCAGCATGCCCAGCGAGATGACGGCCGGCGCGTCCGGCGTGGCGTCCGCCGCCGTGCCGGCGGCGTCAGCGCCGGCGACGAAGGCGGGTACCGGCGCGGCCGCGGTCGCCGCGCCCTGCAGCGCTGCCCACACGTGCCGATACGAATACAGGGCCGGATCGGCGCCGTCGAAGTAGCGCGCATCGAACGGCTGCAGCGGATGCCGCACGAGCCAGGGCTGCTGCCGCGACGCCGGCTGCCCGGCGCTGTCGTCGGCACCGGTGCGGCCGGCGTCGAGCGCGGCCATGAGCTCGGCCAGCGGCGCGGCCGGATTGCGCGGCTTGCCGTCACGCACGCCCTCGCCGATCCAGGACAGATGCAGGCGCCACCGCGCCGCCATCACGGTCTCGAGGAACAGGTAGCGGTCATCGCTGCGCACATCGCGGTCGCCCAGCCGCGGATGCTGACGCATCGCATCGAGGCTGCCGGCGCGCGGCGCGCGCGGAAACGCGCCATCGTCGAGACCGAGCACGGCGATCATGCGGAACGGGATCGCCCGTTGCGGCACCATGCCGCAGAAGGTGACGCCGCCGAACAGGAACGGCTGTCGCGCCGGCACGCCGTCGAGCTGCGCGAGCAGGACCTCGCGCACGACGGCGAACTCGAGTTCGGGGTCGAGGCCGGCATCGGCCGGCTCGAGCGCGATCGCGCGCACGATGTCGCGCACGCGCGCCAGCGCGTCGAGCCCGGCGGCGGCGTCGGCCTCGACGCGCAACAGCCGGTCGATGCGCGCCTCGAGGCGCGCGCTCCACTCGCTGGCGCGGCGCGGGGACAGCGCATCGCGGCATGCCTCGCGCAGTTCGACGAGCAGGCGGTCGAGCGCGCCGAGCAAGGGGGCCTGCGTGCCATGGACTCCTTCCAGTGGCGCCAGTCGCGCGGCGTCGGGCAGTTCCACCACGGCGTCGGCCAGCGGTTGCGCGCCGAGCACATAGCCGGCCAACAGGCGATCGACGGCCCAGCCATGCGTGTGCTCCTCGATCGGCGGCACCGCGAAACGCGCGCGGAATTCGCCATCGAGCGCCCACGCCGCGCGGCTCGCTTCGAGCCAGCGCTCGACCACGGCCTGATCGCCAGGCTGCAGGCCCAGCCGCGCCGCGATCGGCGCCAGCGCGAGGAAGTCGGCCAGTTCGGGCGCGGTCAAGCGCGAATGTGGCAGCTCGAGCAGGCGCCGGAACGCCTCGAACAACGGGTGTGCATGGCGCAGCGCGACATCGGCGCAGTGGTAGGGCAACGGTCCCTCGTTGCTGCCGGGCGTGCCGAACACGGCCGGCAGCAACGGCAGGTAGGCGTGGATGTCGGGCATCAGCACCGCGATGTCGGCAGGCTGCAGCGTCGGGTCGTCGCTGCGCGCCTGCAGCAGCGCATCGCGCAGCACCTCGAGCTCGCGCAGCCGCGTGTGGCAGGCGTGCACGCGCAGACTCGCATCGGCACGCGGCGAATCCGCCCATTCGCCGATCAGGCTCGCATCGAATCGCCGGATGCTCTCCTGCACGCCCTGCAGGCGCGAAACCGGCTGCACCACCGTGCCGTCCTCGTGGTGGCGCGTGTCGAACACCGCACCGACCTCGTCGAGCGCGAGCACGAAGTGCTGGCCCATGCGTCCCCAGGCACCGAGCAGCGGATGGCCCTGTTCGAGGAAGGCCGCCTCGCTGTCTGCCCCGAGTGGATCACGCGCGACGAGTTCGCGCAGTGCAGCACGCTCACTGCCCAGTCCGTCCCAATGCTCGCGGCATGGATCGGGCACGTACAGCACCACGAGGCGATGGCGCGCCACCGCGCGCAGCACGGCGAGCTCGGCCGGGGCGAGATGGGCGATGCCGAACACGTGCAGCGGCTCCTGCGCCGGGCCGGCACCACGCTCGAGCGCGGCGATGAGCTGGATGATGCGCTCGCCGCGGTGCGGCACGCCGATCTCGCGGCGCAGTTGCCGCCACAGCTCCGCCAGCGCAGCCGCCTCGGGCACCTCGTTGCGTCCCCTGGCCCAGGCATCGAGCCAGTCGGGCCGGTAGACGAGATATTGCGAGTACAGCCGCGCAAGATGGTCCGCCAACTGGAATCGGCGCTGCGCGCGCGTGGCCGGCACGCTGTCGAGCCAGGCCGCCAGCGCCGCGTCGTCGGGCGCGGCCAGGCGCTCGTGGATGCGCCAGCGCAGGAATTCGCGGCGATAGGGCCGCAACGCGACGGCCTCGGCCCCGAGCCGTTCGCGCGCCAGGGCGTCGAGCCAGGTGCTCGGCAGTTCGATGCGCAGATTGGCGGCGATGCCGGTCGCGCCGGCCTGCCGCGCGAGTTCGCGGCCGAGCCAGTGGCGCATGCCCGGATGGGCGGCGATGAGCTCGTGCGGCGCCAGCAGATGCGCGGGCGGCGCTGCAGCGAGCAGTTCGAACAGCGGCGCCAGCAGCGCCTCGATGCGACTGGCGCGATACACCACGAGTCCGTTGTCGACTGCCTCCATCCCCACTCCGCCCCCCGTTGTCGCCGCGCCACCGCCAGCATCGACGATGACACGCAAGCGTCTCACGAAGCGCGACGCGACGGACAGCCCGCAGCGGCCATCGCGGGGGCGGCGGCGTGCCAGGCGCCGCCGCGCGAGCCGAGCAGACCCGGCGCCGCAGGCAGGCCTGCGGAAAAAAAAAAGGGCGCCGTCCGTTGCCGGACGGCGCCCGCGACTGGCGCGGTTCGCGCTGGGGGTGGGATCAGGAACCGCGCCGGGTGCTCATTGCCAGGCCGCAGCGACCGTGACGCCGGCGAACGAGGTCGACTTGGGCTTGAGCATCAGGTAGTGCCAACCGGCGGCCGGGCTCGACACCGTGATCGTCTCGTCGTTGCCGGGCAGCGTCGAGGCGTGGTCGTGGCTGGTCGCATCGGGCCAGCCGCCGGCCTTCTCGTAGATGTCGGCATCGCCGCTGCCGCCGCTCATCGTGAACGTGAGCGAGCTCTTGCCGGCCGGCACGAGGATCGTGAGCCAGACCCGGTCGACCTCGCGCGCGGCCGCCAGACTGCTGATGCGGCAGCCATTGTCGAGCCGTCCGTCGGCCGCCTGCGCGCATTCGGGCAGTTCGACCGGCACCGCGCCATCGAAGCCGTTGGCGAAGATCGCGTCGACCTGCGGCGACGTGCCACCACAGGCCGCGGTGTTGCCATTGCCGGCGGCGAAACAGGCAACCCAGGCGCGGAACTCGGCGTTGTAGCTGCTGCGCAGCGGTGTGAGCCAGTTGCCGTAGCCGGGCACGTAGGTGCCAGGTCGCGTCACGCCGAACAGGGCGCTGATGTCATCGCGATGGCGTTCGAACATGAAACGCACCGCGAGATAGCCCCACTGGTAGGTGCGCGCGTAGTCGGTGCTGTATTCGGTATCGAACAGTTGCGCGAGCGTGAATTTGTCGGGATTGGCGGCTTCGCCCACTGCCGAGCCGTAGACCAGGTCGCGGTAGGAATAGGACATGTACTCGGCGAAGCCCTCGATGAACCACACCGCGGCGTTGGGCGCATCGAGCGGATAGTCGCCGAAGCCGCCGTACCAGTTGAAACGTCCGTCGAGGTAGTGGATGTATTCGTGGGTGAGGTTCCACACATCGAAGGTCGGACGCAGCCACTCGGCCTCGTAGGCGAGGAAGCGCGGCTGGTTGGCCGGATCGGAAGGGTTGCCCTCGAGGTAGATGCCCCCGTTGTTGGTGTCGTTGCCGAAGATCGTGCCCGAGTAGGTCTCGTAGTCGGTGCTGGAATGGAAGATCACCATCTCGAGCTTGGTGTTGTAGTCGTCGGCCACCGGCACGTTGCCGGTCTGCGCCTGGGTGTGGAAATAGCTCTCCTCGCCGCCCACGCGCGCGCAGACCCAGTCGAGCTGGGCGGCATTGAGCGCCTGGCTGCGCACGCGCAGGGTCGGGCTGCAGTCGCGCGCATTGGCCGGCGGCAGAACGACCTCCTCGAGGTCGTCGGCGAAGCTGCACAGGCCGAAGTAGCTGCAATGGACGTGGTCGTAGTAGTCGATCACGCCGGCCATGCGCACGTAGATGCCCGAACCGGCGCCGGTCAGCGCGAACTGGTCGAGCACGGCCTTGGCCTTCGGGTGCACGCTGGCGTGGAACGCGCTCGGGTAGCCATACCACGGCCCCGGATTGAGGAAGCGCGCGAGCTCGCCGGCCGCGTTCTGCAGCAGATACTCGCGATCGGTGCCGACGTCGGCGGCCTTGTTGCTGGTGACGAAATCGGCCAGCGTATCGAGCAGGCCCGAGTCGGGCGCCGTCTGCACGGCAGCGCGGAAATCGTCGAGGTAGTGGCCGCGGAACAGCACCGTGAACACGTTGTTGACTGCCGCCTGCATGTACCCGTACGACTGGTGGCTCGGACCATAGCGGCTCAGGATGCCGCGGATGGTGCCGATCTGGTGCGCGTTCTCGCCGGCGCTGTCGATCAGCGTCACGAACTCGGCGAGAACCGCGCCGTGGCTGTCGCTCACGTCCTGGAAATGCGCGTTGGCGACGAAGCCGTCGAGCGCGGGACGGATCGCCGCGGTCAGCGCCGGCCCGTAGTCGCCGACCTCGTCGGGGTTGTACCACTGCACGTAGTAGCCGGCGCGCAAGTACACGACGAGCTGCAGCATGCTGGTCGAATTGTTGCCCGGATACGCCGCCGCGCCTGCCGCCATCGCATTGGCGATCGTCACCATCTTGGCCTCGGGGAACACCTGCGCGCCGACGCTGGCGCTGACCGAGAACAGGCTGTTGATGCAGTCGACCGTGGCCGCGGTGACGGCCGCGACCAGCGCGGTGCCACTGGCGTTGGCGAACGTGGCCGCATCGCAGGTGGCCATGCCGGCCTTGGCCAGCATTCGCGCCGGCTGGTCGTAGTCGATGCGCAGATGGACGCGGGTGGCAGGCAGCGGTGGCCGCTCGGCCGCATCGAGCACACGTTGTTGCACGTGCGCGACATCGCGCCCGAGGTGCGGCGCGACCGCATCGATCGACGCCGCCGTGGGTGGCGGTGGCGACCGTGGCGCCACCGCCTGCGCCGCCGCCATCACGCATGCGCACAGCCCGCCCAGGCCTGCCTGGAGCAACCGCCGGCTGCTGCTGTTCATATCGTTCTCTCCCGTTGTTGGATCGACCCTGCGCGTATCGGCCACTGCAGGTATCGACTGCGCGACCCCCGTGCACAGCCTCGCATCGGCACCTGGCGCGGTCTTGCCGATTTCCTGCGCCCGCATCGCGGAATTTGCGCAAGTCGGTCGCCGCGGCGCTTGCCTTGCGGATCGCCGCCCGCCTCTGCCGCCCGCCGGCCGGCGCGTTGCCGCCAGCGGCCAAGCGCGCGGCCGGACCGACCGTGCCGCGTGCGGCCGCCGGTCCCTTCGGCCTGCGCGCGCCATGTCCCCAAGCGCCGCCAAATTGCGTGAAAATGACTCTGCGGGCAGAAGCCCGCAATCACGCGGGGAGTACCCAGACCATGAAAGCAAGCACCACGGCCATCGTTCTAGCCCTTGCCATCGCAACGGCTGCAGGCGCCGATGCACGCGCCGAAAGCTTCAACTACCACGGGTCGTTGAGCGCGGCCGGCGAGCCGGCCAACGGCTCCTATGACCTGCGCCTGACCCTGTATTCGGCAGCCGAGGGTGGCAACCTCGTGGCCGGCCCGATCGACGTCTACGGCGTGACGGTCAAGGACGGCAGCTTCAGCGTTCCCGTCGATTTCGGCGCGAGCCTCGCCACCGCCGCGCAGACCTGGCTGGCCGTCGCGGTCAAATCGGGCAACGCCGGCTGGGAAGCGCTCGACGGCCGCAGTGCGGTGGCGCCGATGGGCAGCGCCTGTCCAGGCGCATGGACGCTCGATGGCAATGCCGGCATCCCGTCGGGCAGCTATCTGGGCGTCGCCGACACGGAGGAATTCTGGATCAAACGCAACGCGTACAACGTCCTGCGCGCACGCGGCAACGGCAGCGTGGAACTGGCCCCCTGGCTCAACGCTGCGGCGCCTGGCCTGCGCGCCGTGAGTCTCGCCTTATCCAATGGCGCGGCCGGCGACTACTCGATCGCTGGCGGCTTCAACAGCAAGGCCAACTATAACGGTTCCATCGTCTGGGGTGATTACACCTCCACGGGTACCTATCAAGATACCGCCACGGACCAGTTCATCATCGGTGCCAAGGGTGGCGTCGGCATCAATACCGCCACCAACAACAGCGGCGGCGCACTCAACAAGACCGTGACGATCGCGCCAGTCGCTGGATCCAGCGCAGTCAACCTGAGCCTCAAGTACGCGAGCGACAAGAGCTGGGATCTCGGCAACTTCATCGAGGCCTTCACCATCAGCAAGGCCGCCACGAGCGGAGGCGGCATCGCGATGTTCGTCAGCGCCAACGCCCAGGCCGTCGGATTCAATGGTGTGATTCCAACCGCCGCCAAGCCGTTCGTCGTCGGCAACAATTCGAGCAACGGCAATGGCGCCTACCTGACCCCCGGCGGCACCTGGACCAATGCGTCGAGCCGCTTCTTCAAGCAGGGCTTCAGCGATGTCGACACCACACAGGTGCTGGCAAGGCTCGTGGCGATGCCGCTGCAAACCTGGTCCTACCTTGGCGGCGAAAGCGAAGGTCGCCACATGGGTCCGGTCGCCGAGGACTTCGCGGGCGCATTCGGCCTGGGCAACGATGCCCAGCACATCTCGACCGTGGATGCCAACGGTGTCGCGCTCGCGGCAATCCAGGGCCTCAATCAAAAGCTCGAAGCCGAGAATGCCGAGTTGCGGCAGCGCCTGGATGCACTGGCAGCGAAGGTCGAGGCACTGTCGAATCGAGCGGAGTGAGCGCCATGAACCGTCCATTCCCATCTGACCCGCGCCTGCGCATGGCGCTCGCCGGCGTTACGCTGGCGACTGCGCTGGCGGTGCTGCCGGCGCAGGCCGGCCGCATCGACCTGCGCGCGAGCCTCGCACCGAGTGCGGCGACCCAGCACGGCAGTGGCTACGCGCTGCAGGCGCGCCTCGAACCGGTGCATGCCGAACGCCTCGTCCAACTCGGCACGACGCACGCGCTGACGGCCTCGCTCAGCGTGTCGCCCATGGTCTGCTACGGCGACACGATCTTCCGCGACGGCTTCAACGACTTCTGGCCGTAAGGGTGTCGGGCGGCTGCGGATCACGCGATCCGCAGCCGCCGCAGGTGTGGTAGTGGCGCCGCCACGAGGCGATGCGCTGCGCTGCGCGAGCTCAGGCCTGGTCGCTCGCCGCGTCGATGCCACGCGCGCGCACCACGGTGGTGGTGCAGCCGGCCTCGGCCACCACACGAGCCGAGACGCTGCCAAGCAGACGGCGCACGCCGGTGACGCCGCGCGCCCCCATGATGAGGTGGTCGATCGCATTGCTGCGTGCGTATTCGATCAGCGCATCGGCAATGTCGGGCGATTCGAGCACATGGAACGTGATGCGATTGCCGGGCAGGTCGAGCGTGCGTGCCCAGTCGCGCAGGCCGACCAGACGCTTGACGTGGCGATTGCGCCCTTCCGCATCGATATTGCTGTCGAGTCCGACCCGCGCAGTGCGCAGCACCGTCACGCAGGCCAGCCGGGCGCCGGGCGCGGTCGCGACGAGGCGCTGCACGGTGTCGCGCAGCGCGACGTCGAGCTCGGGGTCGGGCTGCTTGAGGTCGAGCGCGGCCATGATCAGCGGTGCCCGCGCGGCACTGGCGGCACCGGCACCGAGACGGTCGGCCTCCATGCCGAGCGACCGCCACCAGCGCCGCGTACGCTCGAGGCGGCCCGCGCGCTGCGTCCGCTGCGCGCGCTCGGTCAGGCTGATCTGCTCGGGATGCTGCAAATCGAAGGCCAGTTGCGCCGCATTGGGATGGCGCTGCTCGGGATCGACCTCCAGACAGCGCAGGATCGTCTCCTGCAACCAGCGTGGAATCGCCGGCACGAGGCTGCGCGGGGGCAGCGGGTCCTGGTAGAGCCGTCGCCGCAAGCCGCGTTCACTGCCCGGAAAGCCGAATGGACGCTGCGCCGTGGCGAGGTGGTACAGCGTCACGCCGAGCGCGAACAGGTCGCTGCGCGGGTCACTGCGCAGGCCGAGCACCTGCTCGGGCGCGATGTATGGCGCCGTGCCCATCGGAATGTGGAACTGTTCGGCGAGCAGGTCCGGCAACTGCGCATGGCGTGACAAGCCGAAGTCGATGAGCACGATGCGTTGCTGGCCGGCGCCGCTCCGATGCAGCAGCAGGTTGCTCGGCTTGATGTCCAGATGCACGACCTGCTGGCGATGCAGGTCGTCGAGCGCAATCGCGGCCAGCGCGCCCAGTCGCGCCACCTGCGCGGGCGCGAGCGGCGCGTCGTCGAGCAGCGGCCGCAGGGTGTGGCCGCTGACCTGCTCCATCACCAGCCACGGTTGGTCATCCTCGTCACCGGTGGCGATGAAACGCGGCACATGCGGCCCACTGAGCACCGGCAGCAGCATGCGCTCGACCTCGAAGCCGACCACCTGGCTCACGCTCTCGCCATAGGCGATGCGCGGCAGCTTCATCAGCAGTGGCTGGGCGTGGGCGGGATGGCTCACGCGCCACAGCGTCGCCATGCCGCCTTCGTGCAGCGCCTCGATCAGCGTGAAGCCGCCCAGCACCATGCCCGCTTCGAGCCGCACCGGCATCGCTATCTCCCGCTGAGCAGCCGCTGCGCCAGAACCGCGGGCAAACCTGCCGCGATGACCTTTTGCGCGGCGCGCTCGTGGTCATAGGGCACGCGCAGGAAGCCGAGCTGACGCCGTTGGGTGTCGAGCCAGGCGCAGGCGGCCGCCGGATTGCCATCGCGCGGCTGGCCACAACTGCCGACGATGGCGAGCCAGCGTCGGCTCGGCAGCAGCGGCAAGGTGGCGCCGGGCACCGGCTGGAAATGGATCGCCTGCGCAGTGGCGCCGGTGTAGTAGACGGCCTGGTCGTGCACATGGCCGAGCAGCGTCAGCCACTGCGGGGTGGCCTTGAGGCTCTGCCCGGCCGCCAGCGGGTTGTACACATAGGCCCAGCGTCCCGGCGCGAACGCGTTGGCATGCGCGTACAGGCGATCCTCCTCCACCACCTGCAGCGGCAGCTCGCGCAGGAACCTGCGCTGGTCGGCGTCGAGCGCATCACGCGTCCACTGCAGCGCGACGCGCGCCTGCTCGTTCATCGCCGGCTCGAGATCGCCGTCGACGGCAGCGTCATGGTTGCCCTGCACCGCCACCGCGCCACCGGCGACATGCTCGCGCACGCAGTCGACCACCCAGCCCGGGTCGGCGCCGTAGCCGACGAGGTCGCCGAGAAACGCGAACTGCGTGCACCCGGCGTCGGCCAGTGCCAGCAGACAGGCCTCGGTGGCCTCGCGATTGGCATGCAGGTCGGCCAACAGTCCGATGCGCATCGTTCCGCTCCATCCACTCGTGCGTCGCTGCACGCCCGAGCGCACGCGCGACCATGGCGAGACTGTTGGACAGGCGGCAGGGGCCGCGCCATACGACCAAGGTCGACGCGCGCTTCACGCAGTCGGCGCGTGGTCCGCAACCTGCGGCGGCACCGCCAACATGCGCGCGATCGCGGCGTCCTTGTCGCTCCACGCCTCGTTGATCCAGTGCTGGAACCTGACCCGGAACGCGCGGTCGTTCTGATAGTCGCCCTGCACCAGCTCGGGTGGAATGGGTCGCTGCAACACGTCCACGCACACCTCGCCGATGCGGTTGCCGAGCAAGTCAGCGAGGCTCGGCGCACCGCCGGGATAGGCGATCGTCACGTCGAGGATCGAATGCAGGCCCTGCCCCATGGCGCCGAGCACGAAGGCGACGCCGCCGGACTTCGGCTTGAGCAGGTGACGGTACGGCGAACTCTGCGCCGCATGCTTGGCCGGCGTGAAGCGCGTCCCCTCGACGAAGTTCATGATCGCGACCGGGATCGCGCTGAACTTGTCGCAGGCGCGGCGCGTGGCCTCGATGTCGCGGCGCGCCAGGGCCGGATTGCGGGCGATCTGGCGCGCCGTGTAACGACCCATGAACGGGAAGTCGAGCGCCCACCACGCCAGCCCGAGCAGCGGCACCCAGAACAGTTGCCGCTTGAGGAAGAAGCGCAGCAGCGGAATGCGGCGGTTGAACACCTTCTGCAAGACGAGAATGTCGACCCAGCTCTGGTGGTTGGCGAACACGAGATAGTGGCCGTCGCGCTGCAGGCATGCCTGCTCCTGCACGCGCAGCCGCGTGTTCGTGCAGTGGTCGAACAGGAAATTGTTGACGCCGACCCAGCTCTCGGCGAGACCGGTCAGCAGCGGGTTGCAGGCCCGGCGCCAGGCCGCCACCGGCAGCAGCGCCTTCAACAGCGTCACCGCGAGCAGCGGCACGATGTGCACGATCGTGCTCGGCACGATGACCAGCAGCAGCAACAGCGCGATGCGCAGGACATGCATGGGCGGTGGGATCCGCGGGCAACAGGTGGGCCGATTGTCGCGGAAAACCGCCCGCGATGGCCATTGCGCCTACGGCGGGCCGAGACGTTCGACGATGATGACCGAGCGGTCGTCGGCGTGCTCGAGCAACAGGCGGCGCACGCGCTCCTGCCACACCGCGCCGAACGCATGCCGATCGGCGGCGCTGGCGTCATCCGCCATCGCGCGCACCATCAGCGCGCGCATCTGCGGCGCCGGCGCGAGGCCCGACACGTCGAGCCAGACCTCGACCGCGTGGCCGTCGTCGACACGGGTGAAGCGCGCAATGCCGCGCACCTCGTGCTGCGCGTAGCGCAACAGGCCCTGGCGTGCAAAACGCCCGCCGATGCCATGGAAGCCGTTGCCGGCCGCGGCACCGGTGACGAGCGTGAACACCTGTGCGATGACGCCCGTGGTGCCGTCGCCTTCACCATCGCGCATGTCGACGCGGATGGCACCGCGCTCGGCCGCCTGCTCGGCATACAGCGCGCGCAGCGCGGCACGCGCCATCAGGAATGCGCCGGCCACGGTCGGGCACGAATGCCCTGCCAGCCGCACCGCGTCGGCGTAGCCGTACTCCATCATGCCGTCGTCGGCAGCACCGAGGAACTGCGCCAGTGCATCGTGGACGCGGATGCGCGGCGCCTCGGCGAAGAAATCCTGCAGCGCCATGCCTATTCGTCCGGCAGGCCGTCGATGCCGAAGTCGATGACCACGCCCTCGGCGTCGCGCTGACGATAGGTCACGCTGAGGTATTCGCCGAAGCGCTGGTTGAGCTGGCCCAGCAGCGGGATCGGGTCGTGATCGTTGATGAAGCGCATCGTCTCGCCGTTGCGCAGCGCGCCGAGCGCGCCAAAGATCGCCGAATGGCGGAAGCGGCGCGCGATGCCGCGCGCGTCGAAGACGTGGACGTTGGGTTCGGGATCGAGCTGCAGCGACATGGAAATGACTCCGATTTGCAACAAACCCGAGTCATGCTACGCCGCCATGTCGCTCCCGCCCTGACCCACGTCAAGCGGCCACGCGGCGGCTGCGGCGGCGACAGCCTCATCGCGCGCCCGCACCCCGGCGCCGGTCGCCACCCGCGGTGGAAACTGGCGCTCCACCGCCGCCGTGGGCAGCGCCTGATCGAACCTTGCGCAGGCGCGAACACGCGGCCGCGACGCCGGCGCCTGCGAGGCTGTCAGGCTCCGCGCCAATAGTTGTTGGCCGCGGCGATGGTCTGGAAGTTGATCGCGACCACCTGCGACGAGGCGATCAGCGCGTTGGCGTCCTCGGCGTATTGCGGGCGCAGGCGATCGCGGGCCTCGGCCGAAGGCTGGGTGTACTTGACGCCCATGCGTGAAAGTTTGATGGCCAGTTCGAAGCCATCCTGCGGTGTTGCGGTCTTGAGGCTGGTCAACCAGGTATCGGCCATGGCGGCATCCTTCGGTCTGCGGAAAACCGATCCTCGCGCATGTGCCCAACGCCTGCAAACCACGCAGGCCGCGCCGGCGCGGCGCGGCGACCGCTTCAGCGTGGGTCCGCTGCGGCCACGCAAGCCAAAGCGATGCCGGCGATGCGTGCCAGACCCTGCTCGCGCTCGGCCGCCGGCATGTGGACGTCGTTCTGCAGATGGTCGCTGACGGCGAGGATGGCCAAGGCCTGGAACCGCTCACGCAGGGCCAGGCCATACAGCCCGGCCGCCTCCATCTCGATGCCACTGATGTGGTGGCGTTGCAGATGCGCCAGCAATTGCGGATCGCCATCGTAGAAGCTGTCGGTACTGAACACGTGCGCCACGCGCGCCGGCACCTGCTGCGCCGCGGCGGCATCGACCGCGGCGCGCAGCAGCGCGAAGTCGGCGCAGGGCGCCAGATCGTGACCACCGAACTGCAGGCGGTTGAAGCGCGAGTCGGTGCTGGCCGACTGCGCCAGCAGCACGTCGCCGAGCGCGACGTCGCCGAGTCCGCCACAGGTGCCGACCCGGATGATGCGGCGCACGCCGTACACGCGCACGAGCTCGGTGACGTAGATCGCCGTTGACGGGATGCCCATGCCACCGCCCATGATCGTGACGGCCCGCCCCTGCCAGTGGCCGGTGTAGCCGAGCATGTTGCGGCGCGTGTTGATCTCGCGCGGCGCGTCGAGGAAGCGATGGGCGAGGAAGCGCGCGCGCAGCGGATCGCCCGGCAACAGCACATCGGCGGCGATGTCGCCTACGGCGGCATCGATGTGGGGTGTCGTCATCGCATCAGTCCTCGAGGAAGGAAACGCCGGCCGCGAGCGGCGGCAGGCGCAGGTGGCTGGCCAGGCCCTGGCCCAGATCGGCAAAGCTGCCGCGACGACCAAGCGCACGCGGCGCCAGGTCGGGCCCCCACGCCAGCAGCGGGACGCACTCGCGCGTGTGGTCGCTGCCGGGCCAGGTCGGATCGCAGCCATGATCGGCGCTGAGCACGACGATGTCGCCTGCGCGCATCGCGGCCATCAATTCAGGCAGGCGCGCATCGAAGGCCTCGAGCGCGGCCGCATAGCCGGGCACGTCGCGGCGGTGGCCGTAGACGCTGTCGAAGTCGACGAAGTTGGTCGCCACCAGCGCGCCGGACTCGGCGCGTGCGAGCGCCTGCAGCGTGGCGTCGAACAGCGCGTCGTGCCCGCTCGCGAGCAGGCTGTGGCTGACCCCGCGCGCGGCGAAGATGTCGCTGATCTTGCCGACCGCAAACACCTCGCCACCGGCGGCGCAGACCGCATCGAGCAGGGTCTGCCCCGGCGGTGCCAGTGCATAGTCGTGGCGGTTGCCGGTGCGCGTGAACCCGGTCTCCGGCTCGCCGATGAACGGCCGCGCGATCACGCGCCCGATGTTCCACGGTGCCAGCAGTTCGCGCGCGAGATGGCAGACCTCGTACAGCCGCTCGAGCCCGAAGTGTTGCTCGTGCGCGGCGACCTGGAACACCGAGTCGGCCGAGGTGTAGACGATCGGCTTGCCGCTGGCGATGTGCTCGGCACCCAGGCGCGCGATGATCTCGGTGCCCGAGGCATGGCAGTTGCCGAGCACGCCGGGCAGGCGCGCCTGCTCGATGAGGGCGGCGAGCAGCTCGGGCGGAAAGCTCTGCTCGGGTGCCGCGAACAGGCCGAACGGCTGCTGCAGCACCACGCCGGCGCTTTCCCAATGCCCCGAAGGCGTGTCCTTGCCGCAGGCACGTTCGATCATGCAGCCCCATTGCCCCTGCGCTGCGGGCAGCGGTGCCAGACCGGCCGCGACCTGGCCACTGGCGAGCGCATGCGCGTGCGGCAGGCCGAGCCGGGTCAGGTTGGGCAACCGCAGCGGCCCACGCGCGGCGGCGGCGCAGGCGGCGGCGATGTGGCCGAAGGTGTCGGCGCCGGCATCGCCATAGCTGGCGGCATCGGGCGCGCCGCCGATGCCGAGTGAATCAAGAACGAGCCAGATCGCGCGTGCCATCGCGACTCAAGCCACCGGGCGCCAGGTGGAGGCGACAACTGCTGGGTTCATCGGTGGGTCCCGTCGGTGAGGCTGCAACCGAGCTTGTATTGGAACGCGGACGCCGGCGCAAGCGGCCATGGCGGCGCGCCGGCGTCGGCGCAACGACCTGCCACGTGTTCACTGGCTCGCGCGCAGGTGAACGCATGGTGGCTGGGCGCCTTGCATCGCGCAGGCATTGGGTGGATGATCGCGGATGCGAATTGTTCTCATTTGGAGCCGAGCGCATGGGACTGTCACTGCGCGGCATGCTGCTTGCAAGCTGCGGCTGGCTGGCCGGCATGGCATGGGCGTTGACTGCCGCCGAGCCGCCCGCGACCGCGACCGATGCGGCCGGGTTGGCGGCGCTCAAGGCGCGCGTGGCCGAACTGGAGGGCAAGCTGCAGGCGCCCGAGCTCGGCCAGCAGATGCTCGAACTGCAGATCCGCCACGATCGACTGTGGTGGGCTGGCCATGCACGCAACTGGAACCTCGCCTACTACATGGTCGGCGAACTCGGCGAGGCCCTGCGCGCGATCGAAGCCAGCAATGGCGAGGCGCCCGAATTGCAACCCGACCAGCTGTCCGCGGTGATGCCGGCGATGATGAACGGCGCACTCGGCCAACTGCAGCAGGCACTCGAGAAGAAGGACGAAGCCGCGTTCGGCAAGGCCTATGACGCGCTGTCGGCGGCCTGCACGGCCTGCCACCAGCGCGCCGGGATCGACTTCCTGCACATCCAGCGGCCGCGTACGCCGCTGCTCGACAACCTGCGTTACGCGCCCGCCCCGGTGACGCGCACGCCGCAACCGTGAGCCAACCCATGTCACGCCCCATGTCATCCCTGCGGCGACGCCTCGCGCCGGTTTTGCTCATGCTCGCGGCCGGCAGCGCACCGGTGCTGGCCGCCGACCTGCCCGAGTTCCAGCTCGCCATCGAGCACCACCGCTGGCAGCCCGAGGAGCTCAGGGTGCCGGCCGGCGTCAAGTTCAAGCTCGTCGTCACCAACCGCGACGGCACGCCCGAGGAATTCGAGAGCGTCGACCTCAAGCGCGAGAAGATCGTCATGCCGGGCGGCCAGATCAGCGTCTACATCGGCCCGCTCGAAGCCGGCAGCTACCGCTTCTTCGGCGATTTTCACCAGGACACGGCGCAAGGTCGCCTGATTGCGGAGTAGGCCATGTGGGGCATCGCACTGCTGGTGTTTCGCGAGGTGCTCGAGGCCGCGCTCATCGTCACCATCGTCGCCGCCGCCACGCGCGGCGTGCAGGCCCGCGGCTGGTTCATCGGCGGCGGCATCGTGCTCGGCGTGGTCGGCGCGTTGCTGGTGGCGACGTTCGCTGGCGGCATCGCCGACATGGCCAGCGGCATGGGCCAGGAGGTCTTCAACGCCGGCGTGTTGCTCGCCGCCGTGCTCATGATCGGCTGGCACGTGGTGTGGATGTCGGGCCACGCGCGCGAGCTGGCGCAACACATGAAACAGGTCGGCAGCGCGGTGCGCACCGGCGCCAGTTCGCTGACGATGCTGCTGGCGGTGGTGGCGCTGGCCGTGCTGCGCGAGGGTTCCGAGATCGTGCTGTTCCTGTACGGCATGCTGGCAGGCGGCGCCGACGGCCTCTACGCGGGTTTGGCGATCGGCATCAGCAGCGGCGCGGCGCTCGGCTTCGCGCTCTACTTCGGCCTGTTGCGTATCCCGGTGCGGCATTTCTTCACCGCCACCAACTGGATGCTCGTGTTGCTCGCCGCCGGCCTTGCCGCCAATGCGGCGCGCTATCTGGCGCAGGCCGACCTGCTGCCGGGCTGGCAGGCGCAGGTATGGGACAGTTCGTGGCTGTTGACCGACACTTCCCTGCCCGGCCGCATCCTGCACATCCTGATCGGCTATGACGCGCGACCGTCGGGCATGATGCTCGCGTTCTATCTCGCCACGGCGGGCCTGCTCGTGCTCGGCATGTGGTACAGCAAACGCCATCTCGCCGGCGGCCATGCCGGTGCCGCGCCGCAGCCCGCGCGCGGCGCGGCCGCGTTCACGGCACCAGTGCGGTCCACTCGCGCGTAGCGAACTTGTCCTGCAGCAGGTCCTGCGCGCGCGCCAGTTCATCGGCGCGCAGCTGATCCTCATGCAGGCCGTGCTGCGCGCGGAACGTCTCGACCATGCGTGCGATCACGGCTTCGCGCGGCAGGCCGGTCTGGCTGCGCAGCGGATCGACGCGCTTGACCGCGCTCTGGGTGGCCTTGTCCGACAGCTTCTCGCGGCCGATGCGCAGCACTTCGAGCATCTTCGTCGCATCGATGTCGTAGGCCATCGTGACGTGGTGAAGCACGGCCTTGCCGCGCCGCATCTGCGCCGCGCCGGCAATCTTGCCGCTGCGCGAGGCGATGTCGTTGAGCGGTTGGTACCAGGCCTCGATGCCGAGCGTGCGCAGTGCATCGAGCACCCACGCGTCCATGAACGCGTAGGACTGCTCGAAGCTCATGCCTTCGACCAGACTCGCCGGCGCCGACAGCGAATAGGTGATCGTGTTGCCCGGTTCGATGAACATCGCGCCGCCGCCGGTCACGCGGCGCACGACCTCGATTGCGTGGCGCTGCGCGCCGTCGGGATCGACTTCGTTGCGCAGCGACTGGAAGCGCCCGATCACCACCGCCGAGGCGGCCCACTCCCATACCCGCAGCGTCGGCGCGCGACGCCCGGCAGCGACTTCGTCGGTGATTGCCTCGTCCAGCGCCATGTGCAGCGCCGGCGAGCATGGCGCGCCGTGCAGGAGCTGCCAATCGTGATCGCGCCATTGCGTCTTCATGCCGGCCGTCCGGCGTCGATGGCGCGCCGCAGTGCGCGCGCGATGGCCTGCGCGTCGACGCCGTACATGCGCGTGTGGGCCGGCGTGGCGTGCTCGATCAACTGGGCCAGGCGACTCTCGTCGAGCTCGGCGGGCTGGCCTTCCACGGCGGCGTGGATCGCGGCGAGTGCGTCGTCGGGTTCGAGAAAGAAATCGCCGCTCACCACCACATCGACAAGACGGCCGTCGACGATCTGCAGATCGACCACCGTCAGCTTGCCGCCCGGCATCTTGTACTCACCATGCCTGTGCATGCGTCCATCCTGTGCCATCAACCGCATCATGCCATCGCCACGATACGCCATCGCCGCAGCCCGGCGCACGTGCGCCACGACGACGCGATGGCAGCGTCCGCGGCGACTGTGGCTCCACAAACTTGATGATGCCAGAAGCGGGGCACCTTGCTATAGGTTGCGCGCCGATCCCGACGCCGAGCCCACCGATGCGCCACGCCCGCATGTTGCTGCTGATTGCTCTCGCCCTGCCGCTCGTGGCACAGGCCGCCTGGGAGCCGCCGATCTTCGCCGACAGTTTCGAAGGCCCGATCTTCGCCGATTGCGATCCCGCGTCCGTCCAGGCAGCGCTCAACGCCGTGCCCGACGGCGGTACCGTGCGCATCCGTGCCGGCACCTGCAACTGGGGCAACGCACGGCTGACCTGGGGCGGCGGCTCGGCTCCCAACCGCAAGACGCGCGTGACCGTGCGCGGCGCCGGCACGGCCACCGACGGCAGCGGCACCGTGATCAAGCGCAACGTGACGATGACCAACTGGTACGACTACATGATCGAGTTCAAGTGCGGGGTCGGTGCCATGGTCGAGCTGGCCGACTTGCGCGTGGTCGGCAACGGCGTCGAAGAAGATCTCGATGCGGGCATCGGCCTCACCGAGCGCTGCCGCGACTTCCGCGTCCACGACATGGTGTTCGAGAAGTTCTCCAACGCCGGCCTCACCGTGCGCGGGCCGCAGCAGCGCGGCGTGATCCACGACAACTCGTTCCTGTCGAACTTCAAGTGCGTGCCGGGCTGCTGGGGCTATGGCGTGGCGGTGTACGGCGACGACAGCGACGCCTGGCCGCCGCTGCAACTGGGCACGGCCGAGGCCGTTTTCGTCGAGGACAACTATTTCTACGACAACCGCCACGGCATTGCCGCCAACAGCGGTTCGGTGTACGTGGCCCGCCACAACCTGTTCGTCAGCACCGCGCGCACCCGCGACTACGGCCAGATCGATGCCCACGGGCCCAGTCGCGACAACAACGGCGTGCGCCATCCCGGCTCGCGCAGCTGGGAAATCTACGACAACGAGATCCACGGCGACGGCGCGTCCGGCAACCGCTACGGCGACGGCATCGCGCTGCGCGGCGGCGACGGCGTGATCTACAACAACAAGGTCAAGGACTACGTGCCCTATGCGGCCAGTCTCGACGACGACGATTGCAGCGGCAGCCGGCCCCAGCCCTACCAGACCACGGCGGCCTACATCTGGTCCGACCACTGGAGCGAGGATTGGCGGGCGATCCCGGGCTACAACCCGGACAAGGTGTGGATCGCCTGTCCGACCCTGCTCGAACAGGGCAGCGATTGGCACCTCGACCAGCAGCCGCCGGGATACCAGGCCTTTCCCTACCCGCATCCGCTGCGCCACTGACCGGCGCCGGCTCAAAACCTACGCCGCAAGCCACGCCGTCGCTGGCGGTGGCTGCGGCGGCAGTAACCAGCGGCGACGCGCTGGCGTCCGCTGCCAACCGTCGCTGTCACGTCTGGCGCAGCGCCGGTGCATTTCGAACAGATGGTGTCAGTTCGCGGCGGATCAGGCCATGGCAACGCCGGCAACTGCCTCGCCCGGTGCTGGCAGGCTAATTGCATCCTTGCCGGGCAGCCCCCCTTCTGGCCAATGCCTGCCGCATGGCCGCCCATGGATCGATGACGATGGACGAGCGCGTCGCGCCCACCGCCCAGCCGCCCCTGCTGATCACCGACAATGCCGCGCTCGAGCGCTATCTCGACGATGTGCAGCGCCGCACGCTCGGCACC
Source organism: Dokdonella sp. (assembly GCF_019634845.1). Classification (GTDB taxonomy): domain Bacteria; phylum Pseudomonadota; class Gammaproteobacteria; order Xanthomonadales; family Rhodanobacteraceae; genus Dokdonella_A. The sequence goes on along the minus strand of NZ_JAHCAQ010000006.1, from coordinate 66,422 downwards.
GGGCCCGGTGCCCGCTGCGTCGAGCTCGAGCACTGGCTCGCCAGCGGCGACGATGCGGCCGAGGGCAACTATCGCACCGCGCAGCAACTGGGCCTGCCGCTGGTGCGCCTGCCCGAGGTCACCGCCGACCCGGAAACCACGACACTGCTCACGCCGGAACTGGTGCGACGCTTGCGCATCGTCCCGCTGCGCTCGCGCAATGGCCTGCTCGTGGCGGCGATGGAAGATCCCGCCAACGGCGCGGCATTGAACGCGCTTGAATTCGTCACGACCGACCGCGTGCTGCCGCTGGTCGCCACCGCGCGCGGCATCCGCGAGACGATCGCCCGCTATTACGATCAGGTCGAGGACAGCGAGACGATCCGACTGCTCGGCCTCGACCCCAGTCTCACGCTGGAAACCAGCGAGGCCGAGGCGCAGCGCCTGGCCCGTGAACAACCCGTGGTGCGCATCGTCCACGGCCTCATCGCCGACGCGGTGGCGCGCCGCGCCTCGGACATCCACCTGCGCCCGGGCGAGCATGGCACCGACGTGCTGTTTCGCATCGACGACGAGCTGGTGCCGGTGCGCACGTTGCTGCGCGCGCTGCATCCGGCGATCGTGAGCCGCGTCAAGGTGATCGGCGGCATGAACCTGGCCGACCATCGCCGGCCGCAGGACGGGCGCACCAGCTTCACCGTGCGCGACGGCACCAAGGTCGACCTGCGCATCTCGGTGCTGCCTGCAATCTTCGGCGAGAGCATCGTGATCCGCCTGCTCGATGCGCGGGAAAGCCTGTGGACGCTCGACCAGCTTGGCTTCAGCGAGCACGACCGCCGGCGCATCGACGACGTGATGAGCCGCAGCCACGGCATGTTCCTCGCCACCGGCCCGACCGGTTGCGGCAAGTCCACCACGCTGTACGCGATGCTGACGGCGCTGCGTCAGCAGCGCATCAACATCCTCACCATCGAGGATCCGGTCGAGTTCTTCATCGCCGACATCCAGCAGATGCAGGTCAACCGCGCGGCCGGCTTCACCTTCGCCAGCGCGATGCGCAACTTCTTGCGCCACGATCCCGACGTCATCATGGTCGGCGAGATCCGTGATCGCGAAACGGCCGGCATCGCGGTCGAAAGCGCGCTCACCGGGCACCTGCTGCTGAGCACGCTGCACACCAACACCGCGGCGACCACGGTGACGCGCCTGCTCGACCTCGGCGTCGAACCGTACCTGCTGCGCGCGAGTCTGCTCGCGGTGCTGTCGCAGCGGCTCGTGCGCAAGACCTGCCTGCATTGCCGCGAGGTCGAGCAGGTCAGTCCGCACGTCCGCGAAGCGCTCGGCGTGGCACCGGACGAGGTGTTCCACAGCGGCCGCGGCTGCAGCCACTGCGAGGGTCTGGGTGTGCGCGGCCGCAAGGCCGTCTACGAATTGCTGGTGATGAGCGAGCGCCTGCGCACGCTGGTCGTACCCGGCGCCGAAGCCGACGCGATCCACCGCGTGGCGATCGAGGAAGGCATGGTGCCGATCACCGCCGCCGCCGTCGCGCTGGCGCGCAGCGGCGAGATTTCGCTCACCGAGGCCTGGCGCGTGCGCGCCGACTGACCGGCAACCACGCGCGCGCCGCCGAGCCCTCATCGCCAGCGGCCGCCGTGCCACGGGCTGCGTGCTAGAGTCGCAAGGTTTGCAGCCGGCTGTGCATGGGAGATCACCGTGGCCTTTCGCACCATCATCGAACCGTTCCGCATCCAGTCGGTGGCGCCGTTGCGCATGACCACGCCCGAGCAGCGCCGCAGCGCAATCGAGGCCGCCGGCTACAACCTGTTCGGGCTGCACTCCGACGACGTGATGATCGACCTGCTGACCGACTCGGGCACCGGTGCGATGAGCCGTGACCAGTGGGCGGCGATCCAGCACGGCGACGAGTCCTACGCGGGCAGTCCTTCGTTCGAGATCTTCCGCGACGCGGTGCAGGGCCTGTTCCCGTTCAAGCACGTGATCCCGACCCACCAGGGCCGCGCCGCGGAGAAGATCATCTTCACCGTGCTCGGCGGCAAGGGCCGCACGATTCCGAGCAACACCCACTTCGACACCACACGCGCGAACATCGAGTACACCGGCGCCGAGGCGGTCGATCTCGTGATCGCCGAAGGGCGCGACCCGGCCAACCTGCATCCGTTCAAGGGCAACATGGACGTCGCTGCCCTCGATGCCTTCCTCGACCGCAATGCAGGCCGCGTGCCGGTGGTGTTCGTCACGATCACCAACAACTCGGGCGGCGGCCAGCCGGTCAGCCTGGCCAATCTGCGCGCAACCCATGCGGTGTGCCGCAAACATGGCGTGCCGCTGTTCCTCGACGCCTGTCGCTTCGCCGAGAACGCCTGGTTCATCCGCGAACGCGAACCCGGTCAGCACGATCGCGCCGTCGCCGACATCGTGCGCGACATGGCCGCGCTCGCCGACGGCATGACGATGAGCGCCAAGAAGGACCCGATGGGCAACATCGGCGGCTGGCTCGCGCTCAACGACGATGCGCTGGCCGAACAGTGCCGCAACCTGCTGATCCTGACCGAAGGCTTTCCGACCTACGGCGGCCTCGCCGGCCGCGACCTCGAGGCGCTCGCGCAGGGCCTCAAGGAAGTCGTCGACCACGATTACCTGCGCTACCGCATCCGCTCGACCGCGTATCTGGGCGAGGCGCTGGCCAGGTCGGGCATCCCGGTGGTGCAGCCGATCGGCGGCCACGCCGTCTATCTCGATGCGCGTGCCCTGCTGCCGCAGATCGCGCCGTTGCAGTACCCCGGTCAGGCGCTGGCGGTGGCGCTGTACGAAGTCGGCGGCGTGCGCGGCTGCGAGATCGGCACCGTCATGTTCGGCCGCCATCCCGACGGCAGCGAGCAGCCGGCCGCGCTCGACCTCGTGCGGCTGGCCATCCCGCGCCGCACCTACACCCAGAGCCACATCGACTACGTGATCGAGGTCTGCCAGGAAGTCGCCGCCGCGGCCGGCACCCTGCGTGGCTACCGCATCGTGGCCGAGCCGCGGCAGCTGCGCCACTTCACCGCCCGCTTCGCACCGCTGGCCTGACGCGGCGCGCCGCTCACGCCGGCGCCGGTGTCGCCGGCAGTTCGACGTTGCGCCGGAACTCGAAGATCAGGCGCGTCTCGATGTGGGCAACCTCGTCGCGCTCGGTGAAGGCCGCCAGCGTGAAGCTGCGCAGGTGTTCGCTGTCGCGCACGCCGACATGGACCAGAAAGTCGTCGGCGCCCGCCACGTGGTAGCAGGCCAGCACCTCGGCCAGGCCGAGCAGATGCTGGTGGAAGCCGTCGACCAGCGCGCGCGAGTGGCGCGCGAGGCGCACCGACACCATCGCCTGCAGGCCGACGCCAATCGCCTGCGGCGCGATCTCGGCGTGGTAGCCGAGCAGCACGCGCGCCTCGCGCATGCGGCGGATGCGTTCGAGCGCGGTCGACGGCGCGATGCCGACTTTCGCCGCCAGGTCCTTGTTGGGCAGCCGAGCATTCTTCCGCAGCAGTCGCAGCAACTCGTAGTCGATTCGGTCCAGCATCGGCAAACCCGCTCATTGCGAAATAGGCTTCGGTCATGCGCCGTGGGACCGAATCATGTTCCACAATGTTGCCATATTGCCGCTGCGGGGGAACGTCATGCCTCATTTCGACACGATGGCCGTGCATGCCGGCCGCGACGATTTCGCCACGCTGTGCGTGCATGCCCCGCCACTGGACCTGTCGACGACCTATCCGATTCACGACCTCGACACCGGCACCGCCAGCTTCGACGCCCTCGTCGCCGGTGCGGCGCAGGCGGCGAACCCGATCTACGCGCGCCTGCACAACCCGACCGTGGCGCGCACCGAAGCGGCCATCGCCGCGCTCGAAGGCACCGAGGCCTGCGTGGCGTTTGCCTCGGGCATGGCCGCGCTGACCGCCGTGCTGCTCGAACGCAGCCAGCATGGCAAGCATGTGCTCGTGGTGCGACCGCTGTACGGAACCTCCGACCACCTGCTCGCGAGTGGCCTGTGCGGCATCGAGGCCGAGTTCGTCGCGGCCGACGAGATCGCCGCGCGGCGCCGCGCCGACACTTGCCTGGTGGTGATCGAGACGCCGTCCAATCCGACCCTCAACCTCGTCGACATCGGCGCCGTGGTTGCCGCCGCGGGCCCGGTTCCCGTGCTCGTGGACTCGACCTTCGCCACCCCGGTGTTGCAACGCCCGGCGCGGCATGGCGCAAGCTGGGTCCTGCACAGTGCGACCAAGTTCCTCGGCGGCCATGGCGATGTCATCGCCGGCGTCGTGTGCTGCGACCAATCGCGTGCGACGGCGCTGCGCACGGTGCGCGCCGCGACCGGTGCGCTGCTGCATCCGCTGGCTGCCTGGCTGCTGCATCGCGGCCTGCCGACGCTGCCGCTGCGCGTGGAACGCGCGCAGGCCAATGCGCAGCTCATCGCGCAGCGCCTCGGCGCGCATCCGGCCGTGGCCAGGGTGTTCTATCCGGGCCTGCCCGGCAACGCCAACGCGCACCTGCTCGGCACCCAGATGAGCGGCCCCGGCGCGCTCATTGCGTTCGAGGTGCACGGCGGCCACGCCGCCGCGGCGGCGGTCATGGCCGCGGTCAAGGTGATGACACCGGCGGTCAGTCTCGGCTCGGTCGACACCTTGATCCAGCACCCCGCCGGGCTCACCCACCGCGTGCTCGATGCGGCTACGCGCGCCGCCAGCGGCATCACGCCCGGATTGCTGCGCCTGTCGGTCGGCATCGAACACGGTGAGGACCTGTGGAACGACCTGGCGCAGGCATTGACGGCATCGACCGGCACCGGCGTGGTGTGAGCGCGCCACACCACGCCGACGCACAACGGCCGATGCGCTGCGCGCGGCCGGGCGCAGCCGCGTCGCAGCGCACGGCCGCGGTCAGAAGCGCAGGCTCGCGCCGATGCGGATCGCGCGCGGCGAGCCGGGCGTGATGTTGTTGTTGCTGTTGGCGTTGAGGTAGTACTTGCGATCGAGCAGGTTCTCGATGTTGGCCTGCAGCCGCAGCTGGTCGTTGACGGTCCAGTACAGCGCCGCATCGAGGCGCGTGTAGCCCGGCAGGGTCACCTTGTTGTCGGTGGCGGCGTACATCGCGTCGCGGTAAATGACGCCCAAACCGGCGCCCCAGTGCGGCGTGAAGTCGTAGCGGTTCCACAGCGAGAACGAGTTCTCGGGCAATTGCGCCAATCGCGCCCCGGCCGGCGCGCTCGCCGACAACGTGCGCGTGATGCGGCCATCCTGGCGCGCATAGCCGCCAGTCACCTGCCAGGCCTCGGTGATGTGGCCCGACAGACCGAGCTCGACGCCCTTGACGCGCTGGCCATCGATGAGGATCAACCGGGTCGAGTCGTTGGGGTCGGTCACCGCGATGTTGCTGCGCTCGAGCCGATACACGGCCAGCGTCGCCGCCAGCTCGCTGCCGAGATCCCACTTGGCACCGACCTCGATGTTGCGGAACTTCTCGGGATCGAGCGCCTGGTTGCTCAGGTTGAGCGAGGCGAGCTGGTCACCCGAACGCGGCTGGTAGGCCACGCTGTAGCTCGCATACAGCGACAGCGGCTCGATCGGCGCATAGATGAGACCGGCGCGCGGCGACACCGGCGTGTCGGTGGCCGACAGCGTGCTGCCGTTGCGGTTGTTGTGCAGGTCGACCGCAAAGCGGTCGTAGCGCAGGCCCAGCACCGCGCGCAGTTGCGGCGTCAACTCGATCTGGTCCTGCAGGTAGGCGGCCAGCGTGTCGGCGGTGCCGGAATTGTTCGCATCGGTCGCGCTCTGGCGGAACGTGACCGGTCCGGCCGTATACGGATTGCCGACCGGCACACTGATCGAGGTGACATCGGCACCGACGCCGGTGAAGTAGCCGGTGCGGCGGAAATTGTCGGTGTCCTGGCGCCCCAGCTCGATGCCGGCCAGCAGTTCATGGCGCAGGCTGCCGGTGGCGAAGGCAAGGCTGAGGTCGGTCTGGTTGAACACGTTGCTGCGATCGGTGGCATTGCTGTAGGCCGCCAGCGCAACCTCGGTACCGGCAGCATTGACCGCGCCCGGGAACACGTTCTGGTAGAACTTGGCGTAATCGGCCAGCCGCGTGCGGTTGCGCAGCCCAACACCGTTGTCGAACTGGTGATCGAGCAGCACGTTCAGCGCATCGATCGTGGCGTGGTTGGGGCTGAGCCGGGCATTGCCGAAAAAGGTCGCCGGGTCGGTCGCGAGCGGACGTCCCTGGAACGAAGGTATGCCGCGGTCGCCGGTGCGCTCATCGTGGAAATGCTCGTAGCCGGCGCTCAGCAGCGTGCTGTCGCCGAGCCGCCATGACAGGGTCGGGTTGAGGCCCCAGCGCTCGAGTTCATAGCCATCACGGTAGCTGTCGCTGCGCTCGTACACGCCGTTCAGGCGCAGCGCGAGCTGCTCGCTGACGGCCTGGTTGACGTCGCCGGTGAAGCGGCGGTCGTTCCACGAGCCGAGCGTAAGCCCGACCTCGCGCGCATCGTTCCACTCGGCAACCTTGGACACGCGGTTGATGACGCCGCCCGAACCGCCGCGGCCGAAGATCATGGCGTTGGGCCCCTTGAGCACTTCGACACGATCGATGTTGTACAGGTCGCGGAAGTACTGCACGTCGTCGCGGATGCCGTCGATGTAGAAATCGGCGGTCGAGCTGCTGCCGCGGATGACGGCCGTGTCGCGGTTGCCCTCGCCCTGCGCGAAGCTCACGCCAGGCACATAGCGCGACGCCTCGGCCATGCTCTGCACGGCAAGATCGCGGATCTCGTCACGGGTGACGACGCTGATCGCCTGCGGGATGTTGCGCAGCGGCGTGTCGGTCTTGGTGGCGGTGGACGAACGCTGCGCACGATAGCCCTTGGCCGGAAAGCCCGTGACCTCGACCGAGTCGAGTTCGGGAGGGGCATCGTCGGGTGCAGCATCGGGCGTGTCGGACATCGCCGCGGACGTCGCCGCGGCTGGCGCAGCCATCGCCGGAGCGAACGCGACGGGCAGCACGCTGCCGCAGACCAGAGCCAAGGCAAGCGCGAGCGGGCGGTGCAGCAGCGCCGGTTGCGCAACCGGCAGGCAGGAACGATCCATCGAAAATCCTTTCGTGGCAGAAATGGGAGGTCGTGACGAACCGCGTCGCCGCTGGTGCTGCCGCGCAGCGCGCGTCCGGCCGCATGCCGGGGCACTGGCGACCTTGCCGCAGGCGGTCGTGGTTCAGTGGCGCGCATAAGAACACAGATGCGAATGATTCGCAATCGTGTACGATGCGCCAATCTGCCGCGATTCGATCCATGCCGCGCAGCGCGCGATGCGGCACCATCGCAAGCCGGCCACGTCGATCACCCGCCGCACGCGAGCGCGCTGGCGGCAAGGGGCACGGCAGGCGACCCATCCCACGTTGGCGATACCCTCCCATGGCCTGCGTCCACGACTCCGCCCCCACGCCGCACATGCGTCAGCTCGGTCGCTCGCGCCCCTATGACCTCGCCAGCCTGCCCGCGCGCCTGCGCCAATGGCATGCGCCGCGCGCCAATCGCTGGGAATGCCTGCAGGTCATCCGCGGACCACTCGCGATCCAGTGGCTCGACGATGGCGGCATCAGCGACCTCGAACTCGACCGCGGTGAGCTGCGCTGGATCGCGCCGGGCACGCGCTGGCGCGTGGGTGACGGTCACGCCGAGGCGAGCTTCGTGCTCGAAATCCACGCCGACGATGCCACCGCCGCGGCTGCGCCGCAGGCCCTGCGTGCGGCCTTGCTCGACGCGGCCCCGGTCATCGTGGCAGCCGATCCTGCGGCGCTCAGCGAGGTGTTGGCCACGCTCGCCGCGGGCAGCCACTGCCTGCTGCGCACGCCGTTCGATCCGAGCGCATCGATTCGCGCCGCGCTCGACGCCGGCGCGGGCGCGCTCGGCTGGCATCCACTGCAGGCGGACGAGGCCGAGCACGTCGTGCTGCTCGTGCATGCGTCGCAGCCGATTGGCCTGCTCGAGTACCTCGGACGCGATCACGCGGTGATCGAAGCGGCGCTGGCCGGTGCCTTGCGCGGCGATGCACAGCGCATGCGCTGGCTGCGCAACGCGCTGGCGCGCCACCTCGTCATCGAGGAGCAGTTGCTGTTCCCGGCCTATCTGGCCGCGGGTGGGCGCGCGGGCTGGGTACGCGGCCTGTGCAACGAACACGCCCTGCTGCGCCGCGATCTCGAACGCCTGCACGATGCGGGCGCGCGGCGCCGCTTCCTGCTGCTGCTCGACGGCCACGACGAAAAGGAGGAACAGATCGTCTATCCCGACATCATCGCGCGCGCCGTGGCCGGCGACGACGCACTGACGCGCGCCGTGCTGCACCTGGCCCTGCCTGCGGCATCAGGCGCCCTGGCGACGGCCACTCACGGCAACAGCACGGGGCCGGCTGCGAGCACGCCCTGACAGGGGCCGCCGTCGAACATGAGCCGGTCGCGGCCCTGCTGCTTGCTGCAGTACAGCGCCTGGTCGGCGCGGTGCAGCACCACCTCGCCTGCCTCGCCGGCAGCCGCGATCGTGGCGCCGATGCTGACCGTGACCGGCCGCAATGGCCAGGCGTGCTGTCGAAATGCGACGAGGATGCGCTGCGCCACCCGTTCGGCGCGCTCGGCATCACTGTCGGGCAGCACGATGACGAATTCCTCACCGCCATAACGCGCCACCAGATCACGCGGGCGCACCTCGCCGCGCAGCAGGCGTCCGGTCGCACGCAGCACCTCATCACCGGCCTGATGACCGAAACTGTCGTTGAAGCGCTTGAAGTGGTCGAGGTCGAGCATCAGCACGGCCACGGTGGTGCCGGGTATGGCCTCGGCCAACAGGACGGCGAACGTCTCGTCGAAACCTCGCCGGTTGACGAGACCAGTCAGCCCGTCGGTATGGGCGTCCTCGCGCAGCGCCAGCACGGTGCGGCGCTGGCGCTCGCTGCGATCGAGCAGGAATGCCACCCACACGATCATCGTCGCCACCGTGCCACCGGTGGCGACGCTGGCCATCGCCAGCGTCAGCGCCGGCGACAGCCGCCACCACGACTGCATGAGCGTGAGCAGGAACGTCAGCAGCACGGGCAGCAGCAGCGCCGGCAGGATCAGGCGCCGCGCCACCGCACCACCGACGCTGTCGGCAACCGCGATGCGGGTGAGACCCCGGGTCGGCTCCGACGACAGCCAGGCCAGCGCCAGCAGCAGCAGGGTCAAGGCCGTCATCACCGGCAACTGCGCGAGCAGGTCCGATTCGCCGCCGGCCAGCACGGGCCCGTACGACGCGGCGGACCCCATCGCGATCGCGATCACGGCGAACGCACAGACTTCGCGCAGCCACGCGCTGCAGCGCGCCACCACACCGGCCCCGAGTGCACCGATGAGTGCGAAGCCGAGTGCGGCGACCGGCGTCATGTGGTTGAACGGCCGCCCCGTGGCGACCAGCAGCCAACGATCGAGCCCATGCGCGCCCAGTCCATTCCAGCCGCTCACGTAGCCGACCAGTTCGGCGCCACCGAACACGGCCAGCAGCAGCGACAGCACGATGCTCGTGCGCGGTGCGCGCGGGGCCAGCAGCATGGCTGCGGCAGCGATGAGGCCCGCCACTGCGGCCCCTACCCGCATGATCAGCGACGAGTCGAGCACAGGCTGCAGCCCCTGCAGATTGCTGCCCCAGCCGACCAACACGGCCAGCGAAGCCAGCAGCACGAGCTTGCCGATCACGCGCGAGAACGCGATGAACCCGCGCACCACACTGGCGTTGTAACGGATGTCCTCGGCCACCATCCCCGGTTTCCTCGATGCTGCATCGGTCATCGGCCGCGCCACTGCACCTGCCGCGGCGCGCGTTGCCATGCGGTCGAACGCATCCCAGACCGTTGCAGCGCCGTCTGGCGCCGGCCGCTGCTGCGCCAACGCAAGCTCCGGCCGCCGGCCAACCCGCGACATGCGGACTGCAAAGCACGAATCATGCCCGTTTCGCGCTTGCGGCGGCAGCCGCCTCGATGCCGCTGGCGCGAACTTTGCATTTCGTCACAAGGATGCACTTGCGCCGATGGCGCAGGTGCATGATGGAGCGCGTCGGCCACACCGAGCGGAGGCCCCGACATGAAAACCCGTGACCCAGGCGACACCACGGCCGGTCTGGCCAGCATTGACGGCACGCAGGAAGCACCCGCCGCCGCACCGATGCAGCGCTACCTGCTGCTGCTCGTCCTGTTGGCAGTGGCCTGCGCGGCGGCGACGGCTGCCGCCCAGGTGTTCCTGCCGCAGGCAGCGGATGCGGCCCGGGTTCTGGTCGGGGCCATGCTGTTCCTCGTGCTGGCGGCGCCGATCGTGTGGTACCAGTTGCTGGCACCGCTGCTCGCCGGGCACGCGCGGCGGCTCGGTGAACAGACCACCAAGGCAAACCTGGCCGAAGATCGCCTGCGCGCGCACGAGACCGATGCGCGCCTGCAGCATGCGCTGGAGATTGCCGAGGACGAGCCGGCGGTGCTGCGCATCGCCGAGCAGGCGCTCAGGGCCGTGGCCGGCGCAGGCGGTGCGCAACTGCTGCTGGCCGACGATCCCGACGGCGATGTCAGCCACACGATCACCGTGGGCGACATGGAGCCGGCCGCGCGCTGCGTCATCCGCCGCCCTGCCGACTGTCCGTCGATCCGCCGCGGCCAAGGCCTCGTGTACGAGGACGGCATGGCCCTGAGCGCGTGTCCGGGCCTCAGTGGCCAGATCGATACCGGCTGCGCCGCCGCCTGCACGCCGATTTTCACCGGCGGGCGCGGTACCGGCATGGTCCGCGCACTGGGTACGGCCGACGACCCGGCGCTGTACCGGCTGCTGCAATCACTCAATTTCAACGCCCACAAGGTCGGGACCCGCCTGGCCGGCATCCGCTCGGTGGCAGCGTCCGAGGCCAAAGCCACCACCGATCCGCTGACCGGCCTGCACAACCGCCGCGCGCTCGATGCAAGGCTGGCGATCCTGCTCGACCAGCAGGCGCCGTTTGCGCTCGTCATCGCCGACATCGACCACTTCAAGAAGATCAACGACAACCACGGCCACGAAGTTGGCGATCGCGCGCTCAAGGTGCTGGCCAGCGCACTACGGCAGACCGTGCGCCGCCACGATCTCGTCTGCCGCTTTGGCGGCGAGGAGTTCGTGATCCTGCTCGTGGGCCTCGACGCCGGCGCCGCAGCCGAACTGCTCGAGCGCCTGCGCGCGGAACTGCCGCGCGCCACCACGCGCGGCGGCGTGCCCGCCTTCACGATCAGCGCCGGCGTGGTCGACCAGCAGGACGGTCCCGATGGCGAGGCGCTGCTGCGCATCGCCGACGGCCTGCTGTACGAAGCCAAGTCGCAGGGGCGCGATCGTGTGCGGGTCAGCCCGCGATCGGCCACGGCCGCGCTGCCAGCCGGCTCATGAAACCGCTCGACGCAAGCTGCGCGCTGCGCGCATGATCGCGTCATGGGCGCAACCGCGGATGCGGCCTGCACCAGGCATCAGGACGCGCCCAACCCGAATCGAGGTGTGAGTCCGTGCGGCGCCCGAACGACGATGAACACGACAGCGGCCACGCCACCGCAGCCGCCGCTGCCGAGTGGGTACTGGCGATGCTGGCCGAAGTCGCAGCGGCACCCGCCGAGATGGTGGTACCACTGCTGGAATCGCGCCTGGCGCGGCTGCCTGGCGTCGCCGCCGCGCGTTTCCATCCGGCCGGCGCGACGGTGGCAGCGGCCGCCCACCGTCTGGTGCTCGCCGCCGGCGGCAGCGAGTTCGGCACGGTATCGCTGCACGTCGACGACGAGGTGTCGTTCGCCACTTGGCTGCCGCTGCTGCCGACGCTGGGCGCCGTGCTCGAGCAACTGCTGCAACGGCCCGCGCTCGCCCGGCAGCTCGACGAGTGCGGACAGCAGCTGCGCAACAGCGAGCAGCGCTTCCGTGACCTGTTCGATCACCTGCCCGATCCCTGCTGGCTGATCGAACGCGGCCACTTCACCGACTGCAACCGCGCCGCGGTGGCGCTGCTCGGCTACGCGCATCGCGAGGACATCCTGCAACATCCCTCGCGGCTGTCACCGCAACGGCAACCCGATGGTCGGCTCTCGTTCGACAAGGCCGAGGAAATGATGCAGACCGCCCTGCGCGAGGGCGTGCATCGCTTCGAATGGGAACACCAGCGCGCCGACGGCTCCTGCTTCCCGGCTGAAGTCACCCTCGCCCGCATCCGCATCGAGGGCCACGATGCGTTGTACTGCGTGTGGCGCGACATCACCCAGCGCAAGCGCGTCGAGCAGCAGGCCTATGACCTGGCCTTCTTCGACCCGCTCACCCACCTGCCCAACCGGCGCCTGCTGCACGACCGGCTGGAACAGGCCATGGCCAACAGCGTGCGCAGCGGCTGCCATGGCGCCCTCGCCTACCTCGACCTGGACCATTTCAAGGTACTCAACGACACCCGCGGCCACGACGTGGGCGACCGCCTGTTGGCGCAGGTGGCGCTTCGGCTGCGCGACGTGGTGCGCGGCAGCGACACGGTTGCGCGGATGGGCGGCGACGAATTCGTGGTGTTGATCCAGCCGCTGGACGAGAACGCGGAAATCGCCGCCACGCAGGCCCACCGCATTGGCGAGCAGATCCTTGCGGTACTCGCCGCCGCCTGTGATGTCGAGTCGATGCCCTGGCATGGCAGCGCCAGCATCGGCATCGCGCTGTTCCACGGCCACGGACTGCCTGCGCGCGAAGTGCTCAAGCGCGCCGACCTGGCGATGTACCAGGCCAAGGCAGCCGGCCGCAACGCGCTGCGCTTCTTCGATCCGTCGATCCAGGTGCGCGTCGCCGCGCGCGCCCAGCTCGAGGCGGACCTGCGCCTGGCCCTGGCCGGCCGACAATTGACGCTGCAGTATCAGCCGCAGGTCGACGCCTGCGGCCACTGCATCGGCGTCGAGGCGCTGCTGCGCTGGCAGCACCCACAGCGTGGCGCGGTCGCACCGATCGAGTTCATCACGCTGGCCGAGGAAACCGGACTCATCACCTCGATCGGGCAGTGGGTGCTCGGCGAAGCCTGCCGCGTGCTCGACGGCTGGACCCGCCAGCCCGCGTTCGCGCGCCTGCAACTCGCAGTCAATGTCAGCGCGCGCCAGTTCTATCAGGGCAACTTCGTCGCCAGCGTGAGCGAGCTGCTGCGGACGCACGACATCGAGCCGTCGCGACTGCGACTGGAACTGACCGAAAGCATGCTGCTCGGCAACCTCGACCATGCCATCGACACCATGCGCGAACTCAAGGACATCGGCGTGCGCTTCTCGCTCGACGACTTCGGCACGGGCTATTCCTCGCTCAACTATGTCAAGCGCCTGCCGATCGACCAGATCAAGATCGACCAATCCTTCGTGCGCGACATCCACACCGACGCCAACGACGCCGCGATCTGCCGCGCGGTCATCGCCATGGGACGCAGCCTCGGCCTCAGCACGGTGGCCGAGGGCGTGGAAACCGCGCAGCAGTGGGAGTTCCTGGCTGGCGAAGGCTGTGATGCGGCGCAGGGCTACCTGTACGCCCCGCCACTCGCGCTCGATGCCTTCGCGGACTGGCTGCGCGAGCACGGTTGATCGCCGGTCGCGGGTCGCGCGACTCCGCGCACGGTGGTGGTGGGTTTGTTTCGCATGAGCGAGGCGGCTTGCGTCGGTTGGCTTGGACGCTGATTCGATCGTTGGCTTCTTTGCGAAAACCGACTCACGTCCGTGGTGGGTTCGTTGTGCATCGGTGGGCGGCTTGCGCCGGTTGGTTTTTGGGCTGGTGCCATCGTTGGCTGGTGTGCGAGTGCCGACTCACGTCCGTGGTGGGTTCGTCCCGCATCCCTGCGGGCCGGTTCCTTTTCTTTGCATGCCCAAAGAAAAGGAACCAAAAGAAAGGGCACCCCACCGGCCACGGTCGCGCGCCGTCGGCGCGCGACTGCGCGCGGGCGCTACGGGGGTTTGCCGACAGTGCATCCGTGCACTGACGGCAAACGCGGCGCGATCCCTCGCGCCGCCCCTGCGGGCCTGCCCTTCGCCCCCGCGCCGTGGCCAAAGGGGAATATGGCCAGCATGCAAGGACAGTGGGCGTACTCACGGTGTGGGCTTGGGCGCGCAGGAGCGCGCTGCTTTTCCCGGCCCGGTGGATGTGTGGACGAACCCACCCTGGCCGACGTGAGTCGGTTTTTCGCGAAGACGCAGCCGGATTCGCGGAGTACGTCTGCTGCACGTCAGCGGACTTGGGCGCGCAGGAGCGCTGTTCCCCGGCCCGTCGGCGCGACGGACGGCGGCCGAAGCGGCCCGTGGGGAGCGCGAGGGATTTGCCTATTGCGCCGTCAGCACATGGAGGTGCTGTCGGCGCAACCGGGCCGCCGGGTGGACCTTGCGCACAGGGAGGTGCGCAAGGCGGCGCCGCGAGGGCTGCCCTTTTGGTGACTTTCTCTTGGGCAAGAGAAGGCGAACTGCGTCTGCAGGATGCGGACTGAACCCACCACGGACGTGAGTCGGTTTTTCGCGAAGACGCAGCCGGATTCGCGGAGCATGGTCTGGGCGACGCGTCAATATGGGCTTGGGCGCGCAGGAGCGCGCTGCGTTTCCGGCCCGCCGGCAGACGGACGGCGGCCGAAGCGGCCTGCAGGAGCGCGAGGATCGCACATTGCGCCGTCAGCACACGGAGGTGCTGTCGGCGCAACCGGCCGCCGGGAGTGGACCTTGCGCACAGGAGGTGCGCAAGGCGGCGCCGTGAGGGCTGCCCTTCTCTTTGGTGACTTTCTCTTGGGCAAGCAAGAGAAAGACACCGGCCCGCAGGGATGCGGGACGAACCCACCACGGACGTGAGTCGGTCTTCGCAAAGAAGCCAACGATCGAATCAGCGCCCAAGCCAACCGGCGCAAGCCGCCCACCGATGCGCAACAAACCCACCACGAACCTGAGTCGGTTGTCGCGCCAGGGCCGACCAACGACCAAAACCCCGACACCCCACCGACGCCAGCCACCTCCGCACAGCACACGCACGCTTCAGTGCGCGTCGAACAGCGCCTGCATGTCGGCATAGCCGAAGGTCGAGTCGAGCGCGTCGAAGTGGCCGCTGTCGCGCATGGCCAGGGCCGCGTCGCGCGCGGCGGCGTAGGCGCGCGTTGCCAGCCGCGTGGCCGTGCTCACGCGCGCCACGCCCAGGCGTGCCAGCTCGGCGATGGCGGGCATTCCGGTGCGGGCGCCGATGTTGACGGGTGCATCGATGGCGGAGCACAGGCGTCCGATCACCGCAGGTTCGGCCAGGGCGATCGGGTAGATGCAGTCGGCGCCGGCGGCCAGGTAGGCGCGGGCGCGGTCCAGGCAGTCGGCGATCCGCGCTTGCTCGTTCGCCGTGCCGGCGACGATCCAGCTGTCGATGCGCGCATTGATCACCAATGGCAGGCCGCAGGCGTTGGCGGCTGCACGCGCGGCGGCGATGCGCGCGGCGGCGGCGTCGATCGGGCGCAGGCGGGCATGGGCAATGCCGTCCTCGAGGTTGATGCCGACCGCGCCGGTCGCGATGAGCGCGGTCACGTTGGCGTGCACCTGGTCCGGCGACGCGCCGTAGCCGCCTTCGAAATCGACCGTTACCGGCACCGGCGTGACGCGCGTGATGCGCGCCACCGCGGCCAGCATTTCATCCAGCGGCAGCCGTTCGCCATCGGCCCAACCGAGCGACCAGGCGACGCCGCCGCTGGTCGTGGCCACGGCGGGAAAACCGAGCCGGGCCAGCATGCAGGCGCTGGCGGCATCCCAGGCATTGGGCAGCAGCAGCAGCTGCCGGCGGTCATGCAGCGCGCGCAGGCGCTGCGCCGCCGCAATCTGAATGGAGCGTTCCATCACGCATCTCCGCAACCAAGGCAAGCGGCGATGGTGCCACCCGCAGTGGCCTGCTGCGGCCCGTGACCTCCGGGCCACGACAAATGGGATCGATTCCTGTTCTAATACCGGGCTTGGCCCTGGCTTGCCAGCGGCCTCCCCCTCTTACTTACCGAGGACCGCGCATGACCGCGCGCACCCAACGCATACCCAGTACCCGCCGCCGCATGATCCTCATGCTGCTGCTGGTCGGCTCGCTGCTGACGCTCCTGATCGGCTGGAACGTGCTCGGCCGGATCATGATGAAAAAGGCCGTCGCCAACATGCCGGTGCCGGTGCAGACCGTGAGCACGGCCAAAGCCGCCTACTCCGACTGGCAGCCGCTGCAGGCCGCGATCGGCAGCTTGCGCGCGAGCCGTGGCGCCGACCTCGCCTTCGACGTATCGGGCGTGATCCAGTCCGTCAACTTCAAGTCAGGCGACCGCGTGCAGGAAGGCCAGTTGCTGGTGCAGCTGCGCGACGAGGACGACGCCGCCCTGCTCAACCAAGCCGAAACCGCCGCCGCGCTGGCCAAGCTCACCCTCGACCGCGCCCAGCGCCAGATCGCGGTCAAGGCGATCAGCCAGGCCGACTACGACAACATCGCCGCCGACTTCAAGGCCAAGCAGGCCAGCGTGCAGTACGCCCGCGTGATCCTCGGCAAGAAGCAGTTGCGGGCGCCATTCGCAGGTCGCGCCGGCATCATCACGCTCAGCCCCGGCGCCTACGTCAGCGCCGGCAGCGCCGTCGTGACACTGCAGCAGCTCGATCCGATCCGCGTCGACTTCCAGGTACCGCAACGCGACCTGGCGCAGCTCGCGGTCGGCCAGCACGCCGTGCTGCGCAGCGATGCGCATGCGGGTCGCGAATTCGCCGCCACCCTCAACGCGATCGAGCCCAGGATCGACATCGACACGCGCAACGTGCGCGCGGAAGCGGTGGCCGACAACGCCGACGGCCAGCTCGTGCCGGGCATGTACGTCAAGGTCGCGGTCGATGTCGGCACGCCGACCCGCCAGCTCACGCTGCCGCAGAGCGCGATCACGTTCAACCCGTATGGCCAGACCGTGTTCGTCGTCAAGCCGGGCAGCGGCAAGGACGCCCCGCCGACGGCGCAGCAGGCCTTCGTCACCACCGGCGCCACGCGCGGCGACCAGATCGCGGTGCTGTCGGGCCTCGAGGAAGGCGCCGAAGTCGTCACCAGCGGCCAGCTCAAGCTCAAGAACGGCACGCCGCTGGCGATCGACAACAGCCACCCGCCTGCGAACGATCCCAATCCGCGGCCGCAGGAACAGTGATCCGCCGACGGCAGGTTCCTGCCATCGCTCGCCATCGACAAGACCCGCCATGAAATTCACCGATCTGTTCATCAACAAGCCGGTCCTGGCGATCGTGGTCAGCCTGCTGATCCTCGTGCTCGGCCTGCGCGCGGCCAGCGACCTCTCGATCCGCCAGTATCCCAAGACCGAGAACGCGGTGGTGACCGTCACCACCACCTATTTCGGTGCCGACGCGGCGACCGTGGCCGGGTTCATCACCCAGCCGCTCGAGGCCGCCATCGCGCAGGCGCAGGGCATCGATTACCTGTCCTCGTCGAGCCTGACCGGGGTGTCCACGATCAGCGCCACGCTCAAGCTCAACTACGACTCCAACCGCGCGCTGACCGAGATCCAGACCCAGATCAGCGCGGTGCGCAACCAGCTGCCGGCGCAGGCGCAGCAGCCGGTGGTGTCGGTGCAGGTCGGCGAAACCACGGCCGCGATGTACATGGGCTTCAACAGCGCCACCCTGCCGTCCAACAACATCACCGACTACGTGATCCGCATGGTCAAGCCGCGGCTCGACGCGATCGACGGCGTCCAGACCGCCGAAGTGCTCGGTGGGCGCCAGTTCGCGCTGCGCGCCTGGATGGACCCGGCGCGCATGGCCGCCCATGGCGTGACCGCAGCCGATGTCTACTCGGCACTGGCCGCCAACAACTACCTGACCGCGGTCGGCGCCACCAAGGGCCAGGCGGTGACGGTCGCCCTCACCGCCGACACCGACCTGCACGACGTCGGCCAGTTCCGCCAGCTCGTGGTCAAGCGCAACGGCACCGCGCTGGTGCGGCTGGAGGACGTGGCCAACGTCGTGCTCGGTGCCGAAGATTACGACTCGGCGGTGGCCTTCGATGGCAAGCAGTCGGTGTTCCTCGGCATCAAGAGCGCCCCCGACGCCAACGTGCTCGACGTGGCTGCGCGCGTGCGCGACGCCTTTCCCGAGATCCAGGCGCAGTTGCCCAGCGGCATCAAGGGCACGATCGCCTACGACGCGACCGAATTCATCAACACCTCGATCGAGGAAGTGGTCAAGACCCTGATCGAGGCGCTGCTGATCGTCACCTTGGTGATCTTCCTGTTCATGGGCAGCCTGCGCGCGGTGCTGATTCCGCTGGTGGCGATGCCGCTGTCGCTGATCGGCGCGTTTTTCGTGATGCTCGTGCTCGGCTACTCGATCAACCTCATCACGCTGCTGGCGCTCGTGCTCGCCATCGGCCTGGTGGTCGATGACGCGATCATCGTGGTGGAGAACATCGACCGCCACATCAAGGAAGAGGGTCGCAAGCCGCTCGAGGCGGCGCTGGTTGCCGCACGCGAGCTGGTCGGCCCGATCGTCGCGATGACGATCGTGCTGGTTGCCGTGTACGTCCCGATCGGCTTCCAGGGCGGCCTCACCGGCGCGCTGTTCACCGAGTTCGCGTTCACGCTGGCCGGCGCGGTGACGGTGTCGGCGGTGATCGCACTGGCGCTGTCGCCGATGCTCGGCTCGCGCCTGCTCAAGAGCGAGCACGGCAGCAACCGGTTCGTCGATTTCCTCGATGCACGCTTCGACAGCCTGCACGCAGGCTATCGTCGCCGCCTGGCCAGCACGCTGCAGACCTGGAGCGTGCCGGTGGTGATGGGCCTGCTGCTGCTCGGCGGCACCGCCTACCTGTTCACGCATTCGGCCACGGCACTGGCACCCGAGGAGGACCAGGGCATCGTGGCCGGCATGGGCATGGCCGCGCCCAATGCCTCGCCGCTGCAGGTGGCAAGCTACCTGACGCAGATGAATGATCGTGCCAAGGCCGTGCCCGAGGTGACGCAGACGTTCCAGTTCACGGGCTTTGCCGGCCCCAACTCGGTGTTCACCGGCGCCCAACTCAAGCCGTGGTCGCAGCGCTCGCGCAATGCCAACCAGATCCAGCAGGAGCTGCAGAAGCAGTGGAGCGGCATCGCCGGCCTCAATGCCTCGGCGTTCCAGTTTCCGCCGCTGCCGGGCGCGCAGGGCCTGCCGGTGGAAGTGGTGATGTCGAGCACCGAGCCGTTCGAGAACCTCTACGAGGTGGCCAACGGCGTGCTCGCGCGGCTGCAGAAGAGCGGACAGTTCTTCTTCGTCGACATGAACCTCAAGATCGACAAGCCGCAGAGCACGGTGCACGTCGACCGCGACCTCGTCGCGGCGCTGGGCATGACCGGGCAGGATGTCGGCAGCGCGCTCGGTGCGGCGCTCGGTGGCGGCTACGTCAACTATTTCTCGATCGCGGGACGCGCCTACAAGGTGATTCCGCAGGTGCTGCAGGTCGACCGCCTCAACCCCGACCAGGTGCTCGACTACTACCTGCGCACGCCGCAGGGTGGCGTGGTGCCGGCGGCCACGGTCGCCACCATTCGCAACGAAGTGGTGCCGCAGGCGCTGACGCGCTTCCAGCAGCTCAACTCGGTGACCTTCCAGGGCGTGCCGGTCGCGGCGCAGGGCGATGCGATCGCGCTCGTGCGCGACACCATCCGCGAGCTGGCGCCGGCCAGCTATGGCGTCGACTACTCGGGCCAGGCCCGCCAGTTCATGAACGAATCGGGCGGCTTTGCGCTCACGCTGCTGTTCGCGGTCATCATCGTCTACCTGGCGCTGGCCGCGCAGTTCAACTCGTTGCGCGATCCGATCGTGATCCTCGTGTCGGTGCCGATGGCGCTGTTCGGCGCGCTCGTGTTCATCAACCTGCTGCCCGGCATCGTCGGCATGCAGCTGATCTCGAGCCGCTGGGCCACCTCGCTCAACATCTACACCCAGGTCGGTCTTGTCACGCTGATGGGCCTGATCTCCAAGCACGGCATCCTCATCGTGGAGTTCGCCAACGAGCTGCAGCGCGCGGGCAAGAGCAAGCTCGACGCGATCGTCGAGGCGGCCTCGATCCGCCTGCGCCCGATCCTCATGACCACTGCCGCGATGGTGCTCGGCGTGGTGCCGCTGGTGATCGCCAGCGGCGCCGGTGCGGCCGGCCGCTACAACATGGGCCTGGTCATCGTCACCGGTCTCACGATCGGAACGCTGTTCACGTTGTTCGTGGTGCCGGCGTTCTACATGATGCTGAGCGAGGACCACCATGCCGAGCACGCGCACGACGTGACGTCCGACCTCGCCGCCACCGCCGCACCCTGATCGCGCCTGGGCGCCGCCGGTCGCCCCCCCCCCCGGCGGCCGGCATAACGCCGCCTGAAGGCCGTGGCGGCGCGTGTGCGCCAGACGCCGGTACAGGTATAGTTCGGCGGACACGTTGGGCGCGGTGCCCGACCACGAGTGACGAGGGGAAACCATGGGTCTCATCCAGGCAGCAGTGGGTTCGATCGGCGGCACGCTGGCCGACCAGTGGAAGGACTTCTACACCATCCCCGACGGCCTGCCGCCGACTGCGGCGCTGTTCGCCGCCGTGCCACACGGCACCAATGCCGGGCGCGGCTCCAACACCCGCGGCTCGTCCAACATCATCACCAACGGCTCCAAGATCCTGATCCCGGAAGGCTACGGCCTGCTGCTGTTCCAGGACGGCAAGATCACCGCGTTCGCGGCCGAGGCCGGTGCCTACGAATGGCAGTCCGACGACATCAATTCCAAGTCGATCTTCAGCGGCGGCGGCCTGATCGAATCACTCGTCATGCAAAGCTGGGAGCGCTTCAAGTTCGGCGGTCAGCCCGGCTCGCAGCAACTGGCGTTTTTCGTCTCGCTCAAGGAACTGCCCGACAACCGCTTCGGCACGCAGTCGGAAATCTACTGGGACGACGGCTACCTCAACGCCCAGGTCGGTGCGATGACGCGCGGGTCGTACACGCTCAAGATCGTCGACCCGATCCGCTTCGTGAAGAACTACGTGCCGGCCACCTACCTGCAGCCAGGCCAGGTGTTCGACTTCACCGACATCGACAATGCCGCAGCCAGCCAGCTGTTCAACGAGGTGGTCGGTTCGCTGGCCCCGGCGTTCAGCCTGTACACCAACGATCCGGGCAAGAACAACCGCATCACGAAGATCCAGCAGGACTCACTCGGCTTCGCCAAGAGCCTGTCATCCGCGGTCGAAAACGCCTACCAGTGGCAGACCGAGCGCGGCCTGGCCATCGTCAAGACGGCGATCGTTTCGATCGAATACGACGAGAACACGAAGGAGCTTCTCAGGACCGTGCAACGCGCCGACGCGCTGCTGGGCGCGCGCGGCAACTCCAACCTGCAGGCCAGCGTCGCGGCCGGCATGCAGTCGGCCGGCGAGAACGGTGGCGCCGCCGGCATGATGGGCATCGGCATGGCTTCGGGGATGATGGGCGGCATGGCCGGATTGCAGCAGCCGGTGGCACCGGCTGCGCCGGCGGCCGACGACCCGGTGGCCAAGCTCAAAAAGGCCAAGGACATGCTCGACCAGGGTCTCATCACCCAGGCCGACTACGACGCGCTCAAAGCCAAGGCGCTGGGCCTGTAAACCCAACCGCCGGCGCGCCCATGTCCAACGCCAATCCACCGTCCGTGCCGCCGCCGACGGGGCCCGGTTCGCCGCGCGACGTGCCGCCGGCGCCGGGCAGCTTTCCGCTCGACCCGGAGACGCTGCCCAAACCGATCCGCGACGAGGTCACCGCGCCCGATCCGGTGGCGATCGACACCGCGGCGGCCGAGCTCAAGGACGGCATCAACCGCTGCCCCAACTGCGGCGCCACCGAGATCAGGCAAAAGCCCGGCAGCGACCTGCTGATCTGCCTGTACTGCCGCACCGAGTGGAGCGGCGAGCGCGTCGAGGAGGCGTTCGGTCTCGGCGAGGGCATCGACCGCCTCGAAGGCACGGTGGTGGCCTCGGGCGCGCAGGACATCGCCGCCGATGCCGCCAACCTCGTGAGCTTCAAATGCACCGGATGCGGCGCCGAGGTCACGGTCAACACCGAAAATGCGATGACCGCACGCTGCCACTGGTGCCGCCACGTGTTCGGCGTCAACGAACAGGTCGCCAACGGCGCAGTCCCCGACGCGGTGCTGCCGTTCCACATCAAGAAAGACGACGCGGTCGCGCGCATCCGCCAGTTCGTCGACAAGCGCCGCCTGTTCGCGCTCAAGGAATTCAAGGAGCAGTTCACGCCCGAAAACGTCGCCGGCGTGTACCTGCCCTACATGGTCATCGATGCCAACGCGAGCGCCGACGTGATCGGCCGCGGCGAAATCGAAACGCGCCGCTACACCGAGGGCAGCGGCGACAACAAGAAAACCTACTACGACGCCGACGTGTACGCGGTTCAGCGCCATGTCGATTTCACGGTCGACGATCTCACCATGGAATCCTCGGCCGAGCGCGGCAACCTCGACACGCGCCACAACACCAACAACATCATCAACACGATCCTGCCGTTCGACACCAAGAACGCGGTCAAATGGAACGCCTCCTATCTGGCGGGCCATTCCTCCGAGAAGCGCGACCGCAACGTCGAGCAGTTGCGGCCGCAACTCGAGGACCAATTGCTGTCGATCGCGCGCTCGCAGGTCGAAGCGTCGGTCAGCCGCTTCGGGCGCGGCGTGAGCTGGGAGCAGGAACGCATCACCGTGCACGGCTCGCGCTGGGTATCGATGTACCTGCCGGTGTGGCTGTACTCCTATCACCAGCCCGGCGCCAACGGCGGCATGTTGCACTACATCGCGGTCAACGGCCGCACCGGCGAGACCATGGGCAGCGTCCCGGTGCAGCAATGGAAACTGCTGTTGACCGCGCTGACCGTGGGCACCTTCCTCGAAGGCATCGCGCTGTGGATCATCGGGAGCCAGTCATGAGCGACGATGGCGGCCTGTGGCTGCTCATGCTCGGCCCGGCCGGCGCCACCGGTCTGTACTGGGCGCTGTACCGCTACTACCGCAACACCGACAAGTCGCACGCCTTCGAGCGCGACACCGCCGTGACCGCCAAGCCCGTCACCGGCGCCGATGCCGACCACAAGATCGGCGAAACACGCCACACGCGCGAAACACGCATCCGCGGCGACAACGTGAGCGCCTATCGTCAGCGCGTGACGCGGCTGCGCGCTGATGGCGACACGTCCTGACGCCGGCCATCGACACGCCTCCGTCGCCATCACGCGCCACGATCGGGCGCCACGACGCTGTCGCCTGGCCCCACCCGAACGGCCCCGCAAGCCACGCGCGCGCCTCGTGCGCTAGCATCGCCTGCATGAACGAAGATGAGGGCAGCGGCACGCGGCCCGGAGACAATGCCGACCCTTGGGCGGCGCAGGCCTACGCGATCCTGCGCGCGCTGGCGCGGCGCCATCTGGCCGGGGAACGTGCGCGGCATACGCTCAACACGACGGCACTCGTGCACGAGGCCTGGCTCGCGCTCGCCGGCCATTGCGCTACGCCTGATGCGCGCGCGCGATTCCACGCCTACGCGGCAGTGACCATGCGCAACATCCTCGTCGATCATGCACGGCGGCGCCTGGCGGACAAGCGCGGCGGCGGCCAGGAGCGCCTCGATCTCGAACAAGTCGAAATCGGCGTCGAGGACTCCGCCGCGGAGCTCGTGGCGCTCGATGCCGCACTCGCCCGCCTCGCCGCCTTCGACGCCCGCCTGTCGCAAGTGGTGGAGCTGCGCTTCTTCGCCGGGCTGTCGGTGGAGGAAACCGCGGCGATGCTCGACATCGTGCCGCGCAGCGTCGTGCGCGACTGGGCCAGGGCGCGCGCCTTCCTGCGCGAGGCGATGGCGTGAACACGCGCGCCGACCTCCTGCAGCGACGCTGGCAGGAGCTGGCTCCGTTGTTCGACCAGGCTTTCGAACTGCAAGGGGCGGCGCGCGACGCCTTCCTCGCCGCCATCTCCGACCCGGAATTGCAGGCAGCGCTGCGGATTCTCCTCGCCGACGCGGCCACCGACCGCCTCGATGCCGGCAGCGGCAGCTATGCGGCCGAGTTCGTCGGCATCGAGCCAGGGCTCGAGGGCTGTCTGCTCGGCCCTTGGCGCGTCGGTCGCGCGATCGGCGCCGGAGGCATGGCCAGCGTTTTCCTCGCCGAACGTGACGATGGCAGCTACGCGCAACAGGTCGCCATCAAGATCCTCCGCTTCGGCCTGCACGAAGCGGCCGAGCGCGCGCGCTTCATGCACGAGCGCGCGATCCTTGCACGGCTCGACCACCCGCACATCGCGCATCTCCTCGACGGCGGCTTCACTGCGGCCGGTGTGCCCTGGTTCGCGCTCGAATACGTCGACGGCACTCCGCTGACGACCCATTGCGACGCGGCCCGGCTCGGCGTCGAGGCACGCCTGCGCCTGTTCGCCGACGTCTGCGCCGCCGTCGACTACGCGCATCGCAACCTGATCGTGCATCGCGACCTCAAGCCGGCGAACATCCTCGTGCGCCGCGACGGCGCCCTCAAATTGCTCGACTTCGGCATCGCCAAGCTGATCGGCAACGAAGGAACCGCAGCCACGCGCACCGGGCTGCGGCGGCTGACGCCGGCCTACGCGGCGCCCGAACAGCACGACGGCGGCAGCGTGACCACCGCCACCGATGTCTACGCGCTCGGCGCGGTCCTGCACGAACTGCTCACCGGCAGCCTGCCGATCTGGCACGGCGACGGCAGCCTGGTGCCGCCGTCCCATGCCCTGACGGGACCGGTCGCCGCGACCCGCGCCGAACTCCAGGGCACGCCGGCGCGCGCGCTGCGGCGACGCATCGCGGGTGACCTCGACCTCATCATCGCGAAGGCCCTGCAGCCCGATCCAGCGCAGCGCTACGCGGGTGCGGCGGAACTTGCCGCGGACCTGGAGCGCCACCGCCACGGCCGCCCGCTGCGTGCACGAGCAAGCTCGCGTCGCTATCGCCTGGGCCGCTTCGTGCGCCGCCATCGCGTGGGGATCGCCGTCGGCGTGGCGTTTGCGCTGGCCATCCTCGGCGGCATTGCCGCCACGCTCTGGCAGGCAGGCGCGGCGCGCCGGGAGGCGGCGCGCGCCGGCGCGGCACGCGATTTCGTGCTGAGCCTGTTTGACGGCGTCACCCCCGACGAGAGCAAGGGGCGCGAAGTGTCGGCTCGCGAACTCCTCGATCGTGGCTCCGCCCGGCTCGCCGAGACCCTCGCGGCGCAGCCCGCACTCGAAGGAGAGCTCTCCACCGCCCTGGCCGGCGCCTATCGGCAGCTCGGCGACTACGCACGCGCCACCGCCCTCGCCGAACGCGGCGTGGCGAGTGCCAGCGACAGCCACGCGCGTACCGCGGCCCGGGTCGAGCGCGCGCGTATCCGCGCCGCACAGGGCCAGTGGGCCGAGGCCGAACGCGACCTTCGCGACGCGGCCGCAGAGGCGCCGGCGCAGCGTGACACCATCGGGCTGCGTCTCGCCGAAGTCCTGTCCGAGGAAGGCCAGCTCAAGGAGGCCCAGCAACTGCTCGAGACGATCGCGGACGACGGCGCCACCGATGCCGAAACGCTGCTGCTCGCCCGCGCCGCCCTCGGCGCCGTGCAGTTCCGTCGCGGCGATCTTGACGCCGCCGCCAGCACACTCGACAGCGCCCTCGCCGCCCGCCGCGACCGCGACGGCGAACTCCACACGCGTACCGCAACGATCGCGCAGGACCTCGGCGTCGTGCTGCTGCAGCAGGGCAAGGCGCAGCAAGCCGCGGCCCTGTTCGGGCAGGCCCTCGCCACGCGGCGCGTGCTGCTCGGCCCCCGTCATCCCGACGTCGCCGACAGCCAACTCAACCTCGGCACGGCCTTGCGTCGGCTTGGCGACCAGGCGGGCGCGGCACGCGAGATCGAAGCCGCCGTGGCAATGCAGCGCGATCTGCTCGGCGACACCCACCCGGCGGTGGCCAACGGGCTCAATTCGCTGGCGATGAGCGCCCTGCAACAAGGCGACCTCGCCACCGCCATCACGCGCTTCCGCAGCGCGCACGATGCGGCGCGCGCGGCCTACGGCGAGTCGCACCTGATGGTGGCGACGATGCTCAACAACCTGGCAGGCACCGAGCGTGCGGCAGGGCGCCTCGATGACGCCGAGCGCGATGCGCGCGAGGCGGTCGCGGTAGCCACCGCGGCCGTCGGCGGCGAGCACTACCTCGCAGGTGTCGCCCGCATGGGGCTCGGCAGCACGCTGGCCGACAGCGGACAAACCGAGGCCGCACTGCCCGAACTGCAGACGGCACACGCGACCCTCACGGCGGCACTCGGCGCCACGCACCAGGACACGCTCACGGCCCAGGGCGCCCTCGCTGCGGCCCTCCTGCAGCACGGCGACACCGCTGCCGCACGCAGCGCGGCACAGGCGGCGCTGACCGCTGCCGAAACGGCATTTCCGGCCGGTCATCCACGGCTCGGCAAGCTGCGCCTGATTGCGGCGCGTGCCGCCGCAGCCGACCACGCCTGTCCGACGGCGCTGGCGGCGCTGGCACGCGCCGAACCCGAACTCGCATCCGCCGGCGCCACTGCCGACATCGACCGCGCCTGGCTCGCGCTCACCCGCGCCGAATGCCTCGCACGGACCGGCGACGCCAGTGCGAATGAAGCCATCGGGGCGGCAAGCGCCGCCGTGTCCACGCTGCCGTTTGCCCCGCCGGAGCTGCTTCGGGTCTCCCGTACGCTGCCTGCAAAGCATTGAAATAACTGTGGTTTACCCTGCGCTGTCCTCCCTGTGCGCGATATTGCGCCTTATCGGGTATCGGACGATCCAAGGAAGCCATCCCATGCTCCGCTCGCATACCCTTGTTCTTGCGTTCGCGCTCGCCAGCCTGGCGTTCGCATGGCCCGCAACAGCAGCCAACCTGACCTGGCCCGGTGTCGCACCGTGCAATTCGACGCTGCAGGCCTGCATCGACGGCGCCGCCGACAACGACACCCTCTACATCGCCACCAACGCACCGATCACCGACGACATCTCGGTGGTGAACCGGCGCTTGCGGCTGCGCAGCGCGGACGGCTTCAGGCCGCAATTCCGCAACATGCACTTCAACGCCGAGACCACGAGCGCGCACGCCGGCGACGTGCGCATGCATCTCTACGGCCTGCACTTCGATGACTGCACGGTCACGCTGTCCCACGCCGGCAGCGGCAACGCCGATTACGAAGTGCGCAAGGTCGAACTGAACATGAGTGCGGGGTCGGGCAGCCACGGCATCGAGGTGTTCGCCAATGCCGGCACCGTCAATGCGCTCCTCTACGACAATCGCGTGAGCGGCGTACCGCTGGGCACCGGCTACGGGTTGATCTCGCTCAAGGCCTGGGGCGGCACGCTCGCGGCGCGCGCCGACTACAACCATCTGACCAGCACCAGCCCGGCCATGGTCGATGGCAGCGGCATCGTCACCGACTACGCGGGCGCCGGCTCGGGCGGCACGCTCGACCTCCACGGCAACGAGGTGCGCGGCGGCTTCAACTTCAGCGGCATCCTCATCTCGGAGGGCGGCCTCGGCGGCGCGGCCGCGAGTGTCAGCGCCATGCTCGCCAACAACGTCGTGGTGGGCGGCGGCGGGGGCGAGGGCATCGCCGTCGCGCAGAGGACCGGCAGCGTCGAGGCCATGATCTACGGCAACACCGTGACCCGCGTGGGAACGGGCCTGATCCACCTCTACTGGGCCGCCGGCCCCGACATCGGCCCGCTCACCGGCTCGATCTGGAACAACGTCTTCGTCGCCGCAAGCAAGGCCGTGAGCGGTTTCACCGGCATTGCCAACGACTACAACCTGTTCAACGGCTCCACCCCGGACCTCGTCCCAGGCAGCCACACGATCACCGCGCCGGCGGCACTGGCAAGCGAGGAACATCCGCGACCGCGGGCCGATTCGCCGGCAATCGATGCCGGCGAAACCGGCCGGCTGCTGATCCCGGCCGCGCGCGGCATTCCCATGCTCGACGCCGACGGCTTGCATCGCCTCAAGAAGAAGTCCCCTGCGCTGGGCGGAGCCGCCAAGGTCGACATCGGCGCCTACGAATACGGCGATCGCGTGTTCACCCACACCATCACCGCGGGCAGCATCACTGCTGGCGGCGACGTGACCTGGCTCGCCGATCCGGCGATCGACAGCATCGCCGCCGCCAACCTGTTCGCCACGTCGAACTACAACGCCGGCGGTGCCGCCGGGGTCGGCAACAGCCGCCTGTTCGTCCCGTGGTGGGATGAAGCCAGCCGCTGGGGCCTGGTCATCGAAGGACTGCTCACGTCGATGCCGCTGGGCGCCCACTTCGACATATTGGCCGCCGGCGCCCGCGACGGCGTGTTCCAGCACGCCGCCACTGCGGCCAATACCTCGTCCGCCGGCACCCAGCTCAACCATGCCAGCGTCAACGGCGCGGCGGATCTCTTCGTCCTGGCCGCACGTCGCTCCAGCCTCAGCGACGCGGCATGGAACGCGCACCCGATCCGCGTGTACAACTCGTTCAGCGGAACCCAATGGCGCTGGTTCATCAGGAACAGCGACGGCGCGACGGTCGGGCCGGGCACGAAGTTCAGCGTGTACACGCAGGAGCGCAGCCCGAACGCGTTCACCGCCACGGCGACGGCCGCCACGCTCGATGGCAACAACAACCTCGTGCTCGACCATCCACTGCTCAACGGCGTTGCCTGCGCACGTCCGGTGCTGACAGCCGCGGGACTCGTCGATGTCGACGGCGCGTACAACGTTTCCTACGACCACGCCGCGCAGCGCTGGACGGTCTTCCGCTACGGCGGCGGCGGCGCGATGCCGCTCGGCGCGCAGTTCAACGTGCTCGTCGACCCCAAGCAGGTCGAAGCCTGCAACGACGTGATCTTCGCCGACGGCTTCGAGTAGCCGCAGGCACGCGTCGCGCCAGCCGTCCGGCAGCGGCGGCGGCTGGCTGTGGGGCAACCCGCGCGAGGTTCAGGGGCCTAACACCTGAGTTAAGCCGCTACGCGCAGTGGCAAGCGGCGGTGTAGCGTAGCGTAACACCGCAAGCGCGGCCACGAAGCGGAGTCGGCTTGAACGATTTGTTAGACCTTACCTGTACGGTCTGCGCTCATCAATGGCTTGGCGAAGAAGTGCACGAATGTCTGGGCTCTCAGCGTGCGCAATGTTTTGAACCTTGATATGACGTAGTTCCTTTCCTGCGCCTTCAAGAAGTCCAGTAGGGTCGTGAAGCAATGTGCCGTGATAGAAGCCGAGGTTGATATGGGATGCCTGCACTGCGATGTAGGCGTAATGCTGTGTCATCTTCTTTTGGCCGACGCCATAGCTTGCGATCTTAAGCTTTGGCCAAGCGGTCTCGTAGAAGGTGGGATCTTCCGAAACGATCAATTGGCGAAATGCCTCACACACGGGGCGGAGCTTTGGACTGGCGATAGCCAAGATGTCTCGAAACGAGGCGTCGTTCTGTTCGTTTGTCATTGAACTGTCTTTAAGGTCTAACGCCTGAGTTAAGCCGGGCCGTTTTGTGGCCGCGACGGTGTGGCACTGTGCCGCACACCGTCGCGGCCACGAAACGGTCTCCGCTTGAACGAATTGTTAGACGCCGCCTCCGGGAGGGAAAGATATGCGTGAGGACTATTGACACGCCGTGATCTTTGGGGCAGGATGCGCCACATGGACGCCTACAAAGCCCTTATCGAGCAAGAAGAAGCGAAGCTGGCCCTTCTGAAACAGAAGGTTAAAGCTTGCGAGCAGCGTATCGCTGCCCTCCGTAGCTTGGGGGAGGCCGACGACATTGATGCCGCGATCACCAGCATGGTGGTGGGGCGGGCATCTGACTCAGCTCCTCCCGCGGAGGCCAGCCAAGTGGCTCCAGCCGAAACTGGGGAGCCGAAGATCATAGGGCTCCGCAAGGACTCGGTAGCTCCCAAGGTCTTGGCTTTTCTTGCTAGTGGCGAGCGGAGCTTGGACGAGATCGTTGGCGAGCTAGAGCGTGTCGGACTACCAAGAAGCCGTGATGCGCTTAGAACGGCGTTAATGAACTGGCGCAAGAAGCAAGGCTGGGTCACCAACCCGCAACCGGGCCGGTATGGACTGAGCGAGCTCGGCAAAAGGGCCGTTGGCGTTGAGTAAAAGTGCGAAGGCCCCGGCTTGAGCAACCGGGGCCTTCGGGTTGCAACACGCTCCAGAGTAGGGGCACCGACCAAAGCGGATGACTTTGGAGGGAGGTACGTGTGCATGCTTGGCAAGCGGCAAATGACAATATGAGCAGCTAGCTAGCTTTCATACGCTAGCACGGGGCTGGGCGCAACGTCCAGCCCCTCTTCGCGTGCTTGCGGGGCCGCCAATCTCACGCGGCGTCTAACGCTTGAGTTAAGCGGCGCGCGGCTTTTCGCGCGTCCGCTTGGACGAATTGTTAGGCACACACTGCGGTAGGCGCAAGGCCTCGGGGACCTGCGCCATGAGCATACGGAGCTTTGACAGCGACACCGGCCGCTGCCCATTGCGCTGCATCGCGCCAGCAGCAGACCAGACCACAGCGCCGGGACCGTTATAGACCTCCGCGGCCTCGCCCTGCTTGGAGAGGTGCAGAACGATCAGGTGGTTTGGCTGTTCGCGAAGCGCTACGGAGCTACCCTGCGTGGCTTTGATCTCCACCAGCGCGCCAGAAGGCGCGCGCGCATCATGGCCCCGAGCCGAATGTGGAAGCAGTGCCAAGCCGTAGCGGTGCGCAGCAATAACCTCGCCAATGCTTCCGACCAAGTGGCCGTCCGGGGTAAACCGCCGACCAGGGAAAAGCGCCTCTAGCTGCGCAACAAGTGCGTAGAGCTGACCTACTAAGCCAGGTACCTTTTCTACGGGGTGAAGAGGATCGGCCATGTGCGCCTAACGCCTAAGCTAAGCGGCCTGCGCGGCCGCGATGTGTGATTTTGGCGAGCAACTTCATCCGCGCAGGTCCGCTTAAGCGCATAGTTAGGCGGCTCTACCAACGCTGGCCTTGAGCTTTTTGCACGCGCGCCCAGATTTCCGGGGTGCTGCTCTGCCAAACGCCGCCAAGCAGATGACGAAATGAAGCATTACGCCTCGACTCGGTCTCGATGCGTTCTATGAACTCAGGACCGAAATAGTGGATTAGATCTTCCAAGGGGCCGGCGGCAAGAACACCCAATACTTTGGCTGGAGGATCTTGAGTTAGAACCGAAAGGATAGCCGCCCAACAGTCTTCTGGTGATGCCCCACAACATTGTTGAGGCATAAATTTTTCGACGGTCCACCAAAGAGAATTGCCGTCCTGCAAAAGCGTAGGGTCTTGTTGACCTTGAATGTACGCGCTTGCCCAAGCATCGATTTCTTGTCGAGACATTTCCATGACGCCTAACGCCTGAATTAAGCCGCGCCGCGAAGCGGCGTCGGCTTGAATGAATTGTTAGGGCTCACGCTCCTTGAGCTGAAACCCTGGTTCATAGAGCCGCACGATACCCTCAATGAATTCCTTTGCCTTAGCGATAGCATCTTGCGCCTTGGCACGACTGCAAAACTCGCCTCGGTGAGCTATACCATTACGGATGTTGTTAACCTGTAGCCCTAAAGAATTGAGCCCAGAAATGGCAGCCGCGCGCTCAGTGTCTTTAGTGATAGGCACGAGAAGCTTTTCTAGCTTACCTTTCAATCCATTGGCCCAAACAAGAAGGGAGTCGACGAAGCCTGACGGAAACGAGCCAATGCTTTGGAACTCTGATCTTATTGCGATATTAGCCGCAATCTCTGCTGCGGTAGCTGCGCGCACGACCGCAGCAGACCATTCCTCTCGCGAGTTTAGACCAGAGAGCTTCCACCATTGGGACTGTAATTTCTCGAGGTCTGTTCTGTCATTATAAGGCTTGCGAGACTTCTTCATGTGAGCCCTAACGCTTGAATTAAGCCGCGCCGCGAAGCGGCGTCGGCTTGAATGAATTGTTAGGCCGCACTGCGCTGAGCACGTTTCAGCCAGAGCAATACGCCAAATAGAACGGTACAGACAGCTAGATGTATGGCTTTTGGGTTAATTGTTTGAAAGTTAACGAAGAGCAATGCATACATCACCAAGAACGCGCCAATGAAGTATAGGCCCAACGGCTGATCTCTCAACAATCTTATAGCGCCAATCGAAAGTACTACACCCATAAGAGCAATGTAACTAACGTACCCTGCCACGGACACAGGGATTATTTGTTTGTCGGCTGATTTGGTGAGAAAACCACCGATGTCTTTTATAGGGTCATGAAAAGATTGAAAGTCAAGCAGTCCAATCTCTTGCCCAAGCAAGAGGCTCCCAACCCCAATCCTGATCAAGCCGTAGCCCAAGAAGGCAAGTGATATGAAGATTCTGACGTACTTTTGCATGAGAGGAAGTTTTCCTGCGGCCTAACGCTTGAGCTAAGCGGCCGTTGCCGCAGTGCCTAACAGTTTACCGCAACCCATCCGCAACGGTCCGCTTGAGCGAATAGTTAGCTGCCGGGCCGCGTACTGAGATACTTGCACTCTGCCCACCCCTTAGGCTCCGACCATTCGGGCAGGCTGAATTTTGATTCAAAGCACAGATGCCAACAACCGCCGCCTATTTGCCCGTTGAGTCCGCGCGCGATGCATTGAACCAAGCAGTCGTCGGCCTCCGAACACCGCGCCGACAGCTTGCGAACCAGGCAGCGTTCTTTTGAATTGAGCGTAACAGGCTGAGTTAGCGTGGTTTTGCACGCCGCGTAAGGCGCTTCAAGGACACCAACTAAGGATTGCCTCCATTCTTCATATGCCTTGTCCTGACTCTTTTGCGCAGCGATCTCGGCGTCGGTTTGGCAGCCAATGGGCGGCGTCAGGAAGTAAAGCAGCGCTGTTGCTAGGCAGACACTCATTAGGCAGCTAACTACAAATAGACCCCACAACCGGGGCGTATGGCGTCATGGTCGGCGTCCGGCGCATGGGGGTCAAGGGCTTTTCCTACAAGAAATCAGGAACTTGGCCATTCCATGCGGTGCCGGCGGCCGCTGAACATGAGCGCGTTATCCGGCGCGAATGAGGGCGTAGTGAGCATTGGGTATGGAAACGGGGGCGTATCGGGTGCGTCCGCAGCGGTGCAGGCACCGCGCCTGTTGGACGAGGTTAGGCGCAGGATGCGGCTCAAACACTACAGTTTGCGTACCGAGCAGGCCTATGTGGCGTGGATACGTCGGTTCATCTTTGCCAGCGGCAGGCGCCATCCGCGCGAGCTCGGCGCGGCCGACGTGGAGCGCTTCCTCAGTGGTCTGGCGGTACGGCAGGGCGTGGCGGCCAGTACGCAGAATCAAGCCCTGTCGGCGCTGTTGTTCCTGTATCGCGAGGTGTTGCGGCTGGATCTACCGTGGCTGCAGGGTGTCGTGCGCGCCAAGTCATCGCGCCGGCTGCCCACCGTGTTGTCGCAGGACGAGGTGCGGCGCCTGCTCGCGGTGATGGATGGGCGAGCGTGGCTGATCGCGAGCCTGCTGTACGGGACCGGCATGCGGCTGATGGAATGCCTGCGCTTGCGGGTCAAGGACGTCGACTTTTCCCGCAACGAGATCGTGGTGCGCGATGGCAAGGGCGGCAAGGATCGACGCACGGTGCTGCCGCGTGCGCTGCATGAGCCGCTGCTGCGCGAGATCGCGCGTGCCCGCCTGCTGCATGAGCGGGATCTGGCGGACGGGGTGGGTGAGGCGCGGTTGCCACATGCGTTGGCGCGCAAGTATCCGCATGCGGCGCGCGAGTTTGGCTGGCAATTCGTGTTTCCATCGACCCGCCGCGCCACCGATCCGCTGGACGGGCGCGAACGACGCCACCATTTCGACGACGCGATCCTGGCGCGCGCCTTGCGGCGAGCGGCAGCGGCGGCGCAGATCGTCAAGCCGCTGCATGCGCATGCACTGCGTCACAGCTTCGCCACCCACCTGCTGGAAGCGGGTTACGACCTGCGCACGATCCAGGAACTGTTGGGGCACAAGGATGTGACGACGACGCAGATCTACGCCCATGTGCTCAATCGCGGCGGCGGCGGGGTGGTGAGTCCGCTCGATCGATGAGCAGCGCCGCTGACCGCGTTGGCGCGGTCGGCGGCGGCTGCGGCGGTCCGCCACTGGCCGCGCGACGGGGCTCGTCGATCGCTCAGGCCGAGATCGCCAGGCGTTCGCTCTGGTAGATGCGCGCGGTGACGACGCCCGCCAGCATGACGGCGAGCGTGGTGGTGGCAAAGCACAGCACCAGTGAGCTGTCGGCGACCGGGTCGCCGCGCAGCAGGCGCAACATGGACACCTGTTGGCCCATCAGCGGCACCGCGTACATCCACGTCTGGGTCTTGATCGGCACGATCGACATCAGCATGGTCGGGATGACCGGCACGATCATCAGTAACGACAGGTAGGTCTGCGCCTCGCGATAGCTCTTGGCGAACGCCGCCACCAGCGTCTGCAACACGCCTAGCAAGGCCGCCAGCGGCAGCATCACGAACAGGGTGGCGGCGATGAAGTATGGCCCGAGGCTGAGGCTCATGCCGATCTTCTCGGTCGGCAGGAACTGCCCCACCGCGGCAAAGGCGAGGATCGACAGCAGCACCGTGGTGATCGCGAAAACCGTGGTCGCGGCGAGCTTGCCGGTCAGGATCTTCCAGCGCGGCGCCGGGTTGGCCAGCAGCGGTTCGAGCGACTGCCGCTCGCGTTCGCCGGCCGTGGTATCGATCGCCAGCGCCATGCCGCCGATGAAGCCACCGAGAATGAAGAAGTAGGGCAGCATTGCGAACAGGGATCCGGACCGACTTTGCGCGGTCGACTGGTCGCGCTTGGCGACCGCGATCGGCCGCATGATGTTCGGCGACAAGCCACGTGCGAGCAGGCGCAAGGCGCCGGTGCGCTGGCCATAGCCATCGAGCAGGCCGCGCAGCCGCGCCACCTGGCTCTGCGCATCCTGGCGCGATGCGTCGTAGATGAGCTCGAGCTGGGCGGACTCGCCCTTGCGCCAGGCGCTGGCAAAGTCCTCGCCGATGCGCAGCACGACGTCGGCGTCCATCTCACGCACGGCGCGCTCGGGATCGGCCGGAGCGTCCTTGATGTCGACGTTGCCCTGCTTGAGCGCGGCGATGAGGTTGGGCGCGTACTGTGCCCCCACCACCGGCAGCGGCAACGGGGCCTCGGCCTTGCTCAGCTCGCGCGTCACCAGCGTGTTGATGAGCAGCACGAAGATCAGCGGCGCCATCAGCGGGCCGGTCACCAGCGTGTTGAGCACGGTGCGGCGATCGCGCAGGTTTTCGCGCACTTCCTTCAGGAACACGATGAGGATGGAGTTCATGCGGCCAGTCCTTCTTCCGAGCCGATCAGCTTGACGAATGCATCCTCGAGGCTGGCCTCGCCGGTCTGCGCGCGCAGCGCGTCGGGTGCCTCGTCGGCGACCACGCGACCGCGCGCGATCACCACGATGCGGTCGCACAGCGCGGCCACCTCCTGCATGATGTGGCTCGAGAACAGCACGCAGCGGCCTTCGGCCTTCATCGACTTGAGGAAGCTGCGCATGGCGCGGGTGGACATCACGTCGAGGCCGTTGGTGGGCTCATCGAGGATGACGTTGTTGGGATCGTGCACGAGCGCACGCGCGATGGCGGTCTTGACGCGCTGGCCTTGCGAGAAGCCTTCGGTGCGGCGGTCGAGGATGTCGCGCATCTCCAGCGCATCGACCAATGCCTCGCGGCGCGCGTCGAGCAGCTCCGGCGCCAGGCCCTGCAGGCGACCGAAGTAGTCGATGTTCTCGCGCGCGGTGAGACGCTTGTACAAGCCGCGCGCATCGGGCAGCACGCCGAGCCGGCGGCGCACCGCCACCGCATCGGCGGCGGCGTCGATGCCGTCGACGAGGATCTGGCCCGAGTCGGGTTGCATCAGCGTGTAGAGGCAGCGCAGCGTGGTGGTCTTGCCGGCGCCGTTGGGGCCGAGCAGGCCGGTGATCTCGCCGTCGCGCGCGCTGAAGCTGACTCCATCGACGGCGACCACGCGCTTGCTGCCCTTGCCGAACGCCTTGTGCAGGTTGCGTACCTCGATCATGGCGCGGCTCCATTGAAGTCGACGAAGGCGGGCAGTGGACCGAGCTGGTCGATGCATTGGGCATCGAGGCTCTTGGGGTCGAGCTTGTCGACGAAGTCGCCGACGAGCTTGGGGATGCAGCCGCGACCGATGACGTTGTGGCCCTGGCCCTTGGCCAGCAGCAGGCGGGCGTTGCCGAGGTGGGCAAGCACCTGCTCGGCGTAGCTCGGCGGCGTCACGGGATCGAACTCGCCGGCCAGGATCAGCACCGGCAGGTCGGACTTGAACGGCTCGTGGAAGTCGGCCGGGCGCGTTCCGTGTGGCCAGACCTCGCAGGCAGCCTTGAGGCCTTCGACGAGATGGTTGCCGAGCATGGTGTCGGCATCCTGCGCGCGCGGCGCCAGCAGGTCGGCATCCTCGCTGCAGATCACCGACAGCTGCATCATGTTGGCATTGAGGTCACTCATGTCACCGGTGAGCAGCCGCTGCTGCCCGGCCAGTGACGTGTAGTCGCCCTTGAGGCCACGCGCGATCGCCAGCGGCAGCATGGCCGCGGTCTCGGGCGTGTAGGCGTACATGCGCACGAGTCCGACCAGGCTCAGTGCGGTGAGTGGTTCGCTGTGCTCGGCGAAGGTCACGGGATCACGCGAAACAGGCTTTTGCGGATGCTCGCGCAACGCCGCGCGCAACTGGCGCAGGCTCGTCATCGGATCGCCGAAGGCGGCCTTGCAGGCGGCATCGGCCGTGCACTGCGCAAACTGCAGCTCGAGCGCGGCATCGAGGTTGGCGGCAAAGTCCTGCCCCAGCGCGAGCGGGTTGGGCGCCACGCTGTCGAGCACGATGCTGCGCACGCCGTCGGGATGGCGGCGGGCGTACTGCTGCGCCATGCGGGTGCCATAGGAAATGCCGACCAGGTCCAGGCGCGGCGCGCCCAGCGCCTGCCGCACGGCCTCGAGGTCGGCCACCGCATCGGTGGTGGTGTAGAAGCGCGGATCGGCATGCGTACTGACCTTGGCCAGGCACTCGCGGGTCTGTTCGCGCACCCTGGCGGCATCAAAGGTCGCGGGTTGATCTTCGTCGACACCCTTGCATTCGAGCGCGTTGGAGCCGCCCGTGCCGCGCTGGTCGAGCAGCAGCACGTGGTGGTGGCGCAGCAGCGGGGCGAAGGCGCCGGCCGTCTGCGGCCAGGTGTCGACCGCGGCCTGCCCCGGGCCGCCGGCCAGCAGCACGACGAGGCTGGCGTCGGCGACCGGCGCTTCGCTTGCGATCAGGGCCAAGCGCAATTCGATGCGGCGGCCCGCCGGTTGCGCACGGTCCTCGGGCACCGCGAACCGGGTGCAGAACGCGCTGGTGGTGGCGCCCGAGTTCTTCTGCGGCAGCTCGCAAGCCTTGAACTCGAGCTGGCCAAGGCGGAACTCGTGCGCATTGGGTGGGATCGGCGCCATCGTCGCCTCCGCGTCGGTGGCATCGCCGCGCTGCTGCCAGGCGCGATGGCCGAGCACGGCCACCAGCGCGAACGCAGCGAGGACGCGCAAGAGCGTGGATCGGGTGAGTTTCATGCGTTCTCCTCACAGTCGAACAATTGCTCGATGCGCTGTCCGAACAGCCGCGCGAGCTTGAAGGCGAGTGGCAGGCTCGGGTCGTACTTGCCAGTCTCGATCGCGTTGATGGTCTGGCGCGAGACATCCAGTCGCAGCGCCAGCTCGCCCTGCGACCAGCCTTGGCGTTCGCGCAGTTCGCGCAGGCGATTCTTCACCGCCGCCGCTGCCGCTGGAATACCGCGCCAGCCACGCATAGCACCGCCGCCACCAGCATGATCGCCGTCGCGCGATTGCCGCCCTCGCGCCACCAGCTCCACCCGCCGACCGCAGCGAACACGGCTGCGACATAGAGCCAGCGCAGTTCGCTGGCCAGGCCGTCGCCGTCGCACAGACCGCTGCCGTAGTGGCGCGAGGCCAGTGCGCGCGCGATCGAGTAGATCATCACCAACAGCGGGAAAACCCACAGCAGGGCGGCGGCAGTGGCGCGCGGCGACAGCAGCTCGGCGACCGCGAGGAAGCCCGCCACCATGCCGTACAGCGAAATCACGGCCACCGCGACGCCAAGCCCGATCAGGTGGGTGCGCTGCTCCAGCTCGTCGCTGCGGGCGATGCGTTGCGCCATCACGCCGATCACATACACCAGCGGCAACACCGGGGCCAGCGTGCAGGCAAGCTTGGGCATGAACGCATCGACGCTGCGCGCGAGCGGCCAGACCGCCAGCAGCACGACCACGTAGATCGCCATTGCGAGCATGATCTGGATTTCGTAGCGGCGTTTGGATATCGGCGACATCGCCGGCGCCTCCGGAGGGTGTAAAGCTAACTTGACACACGCGACGATACGGATGGCATCTCTCGGTGTCAAGTATCCTTTACACTGGAAGTGGCCGCCGGCTCAGCGCGACGAGACGTACTTCTCGCGGCGGATCTGCGCCACGCCGAGGCCTGCGGCCTTGAGCAGCGCGAAAGCCTCGTCGACCATGTCGGGATTGCCGCACAGGTAGGCGATGTCGTGCGCGGCATTGGGCGCCAGCTCGCCGAGCGCAACCTGCACGCGTCCGTTGCGATCGTGCGCGCGCGGCACCGCGCGCGGCACGCGGCTCAGGCACGGATGGAACGTGAAGCCCGGCACCTCGCGCGCGAACGCTTCGAACTCCTCGCCGTACAGCAGCTCGGCTTCGCTGCGCGCGCCGTAGACCAGCGCAAAGGTGCAGCCGCGGGTCGCCACGAGCTGGCGGATCTGGCCGAGCATCGCGCGGTAGGGCGTGACGCCGGTGCCGGTGGCGACCAGCAGATAGCGTTGGTTGGTGTCGTTGGGCTGCAGGCAGAAGCGTCCGAACGGGCCGCTGGCCTGTACCGTGCCGCCTTCGTCGAGTTGCGACAGCAAGGCGGTGGCGGCGCCACCCTCGACATACGACGCGGCAATCTCCAGTTGCTGCACCGGCGTGCGGCCATCGCCGACGGTGCCGATCGAATAGCTGCGCCGCGTCGGCGTGCCGTCGGCATAGCTGAAATGGATCTGGATGAACTGGCCCGGCACGAATGCGAACGGCATGCCATCGACGCGTTCGAAGGCCAGGTGGCGCACCGACGGCGCCAGCATGTGGCTGGCTGCCAGGCGCAGGGAGAAGAGTTCCATCGGCAGCGCGCAAACCGGCAACAGGACAGCCCGCTATACTAGCAGCAGCCGCCCGCCGTCCTGTCCCGCGCGCCTTCCATGAGCGATCATCCCGCGCTCGACATCGTCGAGCTCAGCAAGACCTACGCCAGCGGCGTGCAGGCGCTCAGGGGAGTTTCGCTGCGCGTCGAACCGGGCGATTTCTTCGCCCTGCTCGGTCCCAACGGCGCCGGCAAGTCGACGCTGATCGGCATCCTGTCGTCACTGGTCAACGCCACCGCCGGCGACGCCCGCGTGTTCGGCGTATCGGTGCGCGAGCGGCGCAGCGAGGCCATGGCCCTGCTCGGCCTGGTGCCGCAGGAAGTCAATCTCAACCAGTTCGAGAAGCCGCTCGACATCTGCATCAACCAGGCTGGCTTCT
The DNA here is from genome assembly GCF_019634845.1 of Dokdonella sp. GTDB lineage: Bacteria > Pseudomonadota > Gammaproteobacteria > Xanthomonadales > Rhodanobacteraceae > Dokdonella_A. The sequence goes on along the minus strand of NZ_JAHCAQ010000006.1, from coordinate 26,729 downwards.
ACGGCATCCCGCGCGCGGTGGCGCTGCCGCGGGCGCAGACCTACCTGCGACAGTTGCAGTTGTGGGACAAGGCGCAGCAACCGGTGCGCACGCTGTCGGGCGGCATGAAGCGACGCCTGATGATCGCGCGCGCAATGATGAGCGAGCCGCGCCTGCTGGTGCTGGACGAACCCACCGCCGGCGTCGACATCGAGATCCGCCGCTCGATGTGGAAGTTCATCAGCGCGATCAATCGCGCCGGCACCACGGTCATCCTCACCACGCACTATCTGGAGGAAGCCGAGCAGTTGTGCCGCAACATCGCCATCATCGACCATGGCCGCATCATCGAGCACAGCTCGATGAAGAAGCTGCTGGCCAAACTCGACATCGAGACGCTCGTGCTCGATCTGGCCGAGCCGCACGCGGCCGTGCTGCCGCAGCTGCCCGGCATCGAACTGCATGCGGTCGATCCGCTCACGCTCGAAGCAACCGTGCCGCGCGGCCACGACCTCAATTCACTGTTCGCCGCGCTCACGCTCGCCGGCATCGTGGTGCGCTCGTTGCGCAACAAGTCCAACCGCCTGGAGGAGCTGTTCGTGCGGCTCGTCGAGGGCGGCAAGGCGGTGGCATGAACGCCGCCGGCCAGCTCGTCGCCTTCGGCACGGTGGCCCGCCGCGAGGTCGCGCGCATCCTGCGCATCTGGACCCAGACCCTGTTGCCGTCGGCAATCACGATGACGCTGTATTTCGTCATCTTCGGCACGCTGATCGGCAGTCGCATCGGCGACATCGTGCCGGGCGTGGGCTACATCGACTACATCGTGCCCGGCCTCATCATGATGGCGGTGGTGACCAACAGCTACGGCAACATCTCCTCCTCGTTCTTCAGCGCCAAGTTCGGTCACTACGTCGAGGAGATGCTGGCCTCGCCGATGCCGGGCTGGATACTGCTCGCCGGCTATGTCGCCGGCGCCGTGCTGCGCGGCTTCATGGTGGCGCTGATCGTGCTGGCGATCTCGCTGTTCTTCACCCGCATCCAGATGCACCACGCGTGGGTGACGCTGTCGACGATCGTGTTGACCTCGATCGTGTTCGCGCTGGCCGGCTTCATCAACGCGCTGTATGCGAAGAAATTCGACGATGTGGCCCTGGTGCCGACCTTTCTGCTGACCCCGCTGACCTATCTCGGCGGCGTGTTCTATTCGGTCGACATGCTCGGCTCGCCTTGGCGGCAGATCAGCCACGCCAACCCGGTGCTGTACATGGTCAACGCATTCCGCTACGGCCTGCTCGACATCAGCGACATGCCGCTGGGCCTGGCCTACGCGGTGATGCTGGGCTTCGTGGTGGTACTCACGCTGGTGGCCCTGCACCTGCTCCGGCGCGGGATCGGCCTGCGCAGCTGAGCCACGGCGCGCTCAGTCGAGCGCGAAGAACGCGCGCGCGGTCGCCGTGGTGGTGGCCGCCGTGAGCGCCACCTCCTCGCCGCGCGCCGCCGCAACGGCGGCGCACACATGCGGCAGGTACATCGGCTCGTTGCGCCGGTGCGACGGCTTGGGCACGAGATCGCGCGGCAGCAGGTACGGCGCGTCGGTCTCGATCATGAGCCGATCGGGCGGGATGAGGCCGACGAGCTCGCGCAGATGCAGGCCGCGACGCTCGTCGCAGATCCAACCGGTGATGCCGATGTGGCAGTCGCGGTCCAGATAGTCGACCAGTTCGGCGCGCGTACCCGTGAAACAGTGCACGACGATGCGGCCGAGGCGACCGCGCACGCGGTCGAGGCAGGCGATGAAGTCGGCATGCGCGTCGCGCTGGTGCAGGAACAGCGGCTTGCCGCAATCGACCGCGATCGCAAGCTGGCGCTCGAAGGCGGCAAGCTGCGCCGTGCGCGGCGAATAATCGCGGTAGTAGTCCAGGCCAGTCTCGCCCACCGCCTTCACCACCGGCGTCGCGGCAAGTTCGCGCAGCAGCGCGTCGGTGGCGGCATCGTATTCGTGGGCGTGATGCGGATGCACGCCCGCGGTCGCATGCAGGAACCCGGGGTGCTGCCGCGCCAGCGCATGCGCCGCGCGGCTGCCGGCGGCACTGGCGCCGGTGACGATGATGCGCGCCACGCCGGCCGCGCGCGCGCGCGCCAGCACGGCGTCGAAGTCGGCGCGGAACGATTCGTGGGTGAGGTTGGCGCCGATGTCGACCAACTCGGCGGGGGTTTGCGGCGTCATGTGCGAATCCGGTGACGATCAACGCGGCATTATCGGTGACGCAGCCGGCACGGCCAGCGTGACCGATGTCGCGAACCGGTGCCGGTTCACTGCCAATTCACCGCTGTGCGAAGATGCTCGCGCAACCTGTTGCGAGGAACCCCCGATGAAAGCCCTGCACTTGCTGACGTTCACCGCCGCGGTCCTGTTCGCCGTCCCCGGCCTGGCCACCGACGCCGACCTCACGGCGGCACGCGAATACCACGAAAGCGCCGCCGCGACGGCGCGCGCGCGGCTTGCGCTGCTTGGCGCGGCCGCAGCCAAGGCCCGCGGCGACTCGGCCAAGGTCATGGGCAGCCACACCAATTCCGGCACGCCGCTGGTCAACGAGTTCCGCGCCTACCCGCCGAGCTGCGCGGCCTGGCCACTGCCCGACAAGGCCAGCGGCACCACGGTCAGCCGCCGCATGGCGCTGTACACGCGTGACATGAGCGGCAATGTCGTCACGCCGGAAACCGTGACCATCACGCTGTGGCGTGTGCCTTGCAGCAGCAGCGGCGCCGCCAACCTGCCCTACAACACCGATGGCGGCGGCAACGCGATGACGCTGCTGCGCATCGACCGCGATGCCGGCAACGAGGGCCGCACCGATCGCTTTCCGACCTTCCCGCTGCTCAACATCCAGCAGGGCGGGATCGGCTTCAACGACGCCGCCAGCGCGGTGCGCGCCGCCAGCGAGCCCAACACCTTCGTCAGCGACGGCCCGTATGACGCACCGGTGTTCGTCAGCACCACCTACGCGCTCGAGAACTACTACACGGTCAAGTCCAGCGGCGCGCTCGACCTGGACTACATCCACCTGTATGGCTATGCGTTCTCGCTGGCGATCGATCCGTTCATCAGCGGCTCGGGTGCGACCGTGCTCGCGATGGGCGACTACACCGGCAGCGGACTGGCGGCGCTGCCGCTCGACGGCTACCTCGCCGCGCAGTATTTCAATCCCGCGCTCAGCGAAGGCGTGATCGTGCAGGTGGCCGAGGGTTACGACGGCAGCCACCCGGCGCGGCGTCAGGTCATCATCGACCTGCTCACGCTCGACACCAATGGCAACCCGTTCTGGATCGTCGGCAGCGCCGCCTTCGATCCCACCAGCGCCACCACGCTGACGATTCCGCTCGCCTATCTCATCAACGGCAATGCGACGCGCGACTGGGGCAGTGCGCAACTGAGCCTGCGCAACTGCAACAAGCTCAGCATGACCTTCACGCCGCGCAGCGGCCTGCCGCTGCCGGTGCCGGTGTTCAGCGGCAACACGCTGTATGACCGCATCTTCACCGCCAACGGCATGATGTGCGAGTAAGGCCAGTCGGCCTGATCACAGCGGGCGGCCTGGCCGCCCGCTTTTTTTGTCGCCGCCCACAACGATGCGCTACCCTGAAAAACCCGATGGCCGACCGCGGCCGATGGAGCTCGCACAATGACCCACCCGATGATGGCGGCGCTCGCGCTGGCCGCGTTCGCAACCACTCCCGTAGCCGCCTCGGCCACGCCGGCCGTGGCCGGGCCCGATTACACGGCCCCGGTCGCAGGCCGCGCAATGCCGGCCAAAGTGGCCGGCACCACCACCGCAGTCGGCACGCCGATGGTGAACGGTTTCCGCAGCTATCCGCCCAGTTGCGCCGCCAATCCGTTGCCCGACAAGCCGTCCGGCACGACCTGGAGCGCAACGGTGCCGACCTACGCGGTCACCAATGTCGGTTCCACCACCGAAAACCTCGTGGTCACGGTGTGGCGCATCGCCTGCAGCAGCAGCGGCGCGGCGATGCCCTACGGCGCCGCCGGCGCCGCTCATGCGATGACCCTGGTGCGCGTCGACCGCGCCGATGACACGGTATCGACCGTGATCCCGCTGCGGCCGCGCCTGCTGATCACCCAGGGCAGCGTCGAGTATGGCGTGATCCGTGTCGCACAGGAGCCCAACACCGTCGTGTCGGAAGCGGCTTACGCGGTGCAGATGCCGCACAGCGAAACCTATGTGCTCGAGAACTACTCGTTGACGGGCGCGGTGCGCCACGATTTCAACGCCGCGTTCAAGCTCAACGTGCTCGGCGGCACCGGCACCAGCGTCGACATCAACGTGCCCGCCTACGCACCGACCGCGCAAACCTATCCCGACGCGTTCGCAGCGCTGCCGCTGGATGGCTACGCCGCGGCGCAGTGGTACAACCCCGAGCGCAACGAGGGCGTCATCGTGCAGGTGGCCGAAGGCTACGACGGCGACAACCCGCGCCGCCGCCAGGTGGTGATCGACCTGCTCACCAAGGATCCGGCCGGCAAGCCGTTCTGGATCGTCGGCAGCGCCGCGTTCGATCCGGTGGCCGGTGGTGTGCGCGGCCTCGACATTCCGGTGAGCTATCTCGTGACCGGCAATGCCACCGCCGACTGGGGCAGCATCCACATCGCGCTGACCAACTGCACGCGCATGGATGTCGCCTTCACGCCGAAGACCGGGCTGCCGCAGGATGTGCCGGTGATCAATGGCACGATCACCTATACGCGCCTGCTCAGCGCCAACGGCATGCTCTGCGAATAGGCGCGCGTTCAGCGCGCCGCTGGCGTCGCCCGGCCCGGCCCGGGCGGTGGCGACGCCGACGCAACGCGGCGCCGCGGAACAGCCCGCGCCGGGCCGGCACCGTTGCTCATCTTTAGCAACGCGGTCCACCGGCAGGCGCCGCCCACGCGCCGGGCCGGCTCTACAATCAGCGGCTTGCCGCCTGCGCCGCGACCCCGGGATGACCCCAGCCGCTCCCATCGACAGCCTGCTGCCGCGCATCCTGGAGTCGCTGGCGGCGCAGCCTCGGCTCGTGCTGCAGGCGCCGCCGGGCGCGGGCAAGACCACGCGCGTGCCCCCGGCGTTGCTGACCGCGCCCTGGCGTGGCGATGGCCGCATCCTCATGCTCGAGCCGCGCCGCATCGCGGCACGTGCGGCCGCCGAGTTCATGGCCGACGCCCGTGGCGAAGCCGTCGGCGCCAGCGTCGGCTACCGCATCCGCTTCGAGTCGAAGGTCTCGTCCGCCACGCGCATCGAGGTCGTCACCGAAGGCATCCTCACGCGCATGATCCAGGACGATCCCGAGTTGACGGGCGTCGCCGCGATCCTGTTCGACGAATTCCACGAACGCCACCTGCATGGTGATCTCGGTGCCGCGCTCGCGCTCGACGTGCAGGCCAACCTGCGTCCCGAACTGCGCCTGGTCATCATGTCGGCAACACTCGACGGTCCACGCCTGGCGCGCTGGTTCGATGCGCCGCAACTGGTCAGCGAAGGGCGCAGCTTCGCGGTCGAGGTCAGCCACCCGCCGGCGCGCGCCGGTGAAGCCTGGCCCGAACGCGGTTGGCCCATGCAGGTGCGGCGTGCGGTCGACACCGCGCTGGCGAGCGATCCTGGTGACGTGCTGGTGTTCCTGCCCGGCAAGCGCGAGATCATGCGCGCACACGAGGCACTGGCCGAGCTGCCTGCACGCGGCATCGAACGCATCATCCTGCATGGCGAGCTCGCGGTGGCCGAACAGCATGCCGCGCTCGCGCCGGCGGTGGCCGGCAGACGCCGCGTGGTGCTGGCGACCAATGTCGCCGAGTCGAGCCTGACCCTGCCGGGCGTGCGCAGCGTGGTCGACCTCGGCCTCGCGCGCGAACCGCGGCTGGACCCGAACTCCGGCTTCACGCGACTGCAGGTGGTCGCGATCGCGCAGTCCTCGGCCGACCAGCGCGCCGGCCGCGCCGGCCGGCTCGGCCCCGGTCATGCGTTTCGGCTGTGGCCGCAGAGCAAGCGCCTCGACAGCGAGCGCCGGCCCGAGATCGCCCAGGTCGAACTGTCGCAGCTGGCACTCGAGCTGGCCGCCTGGGGCAGCACCGAGCTGCACTGGCTCGACCCTCCGCCGGCCGGCGCGCTGGCCCAGGCCCGCGAACTGCTGCAACGCCTCGGCGCGCTCGACGCGCACGAGCGCATCACGCCGACCGGACGGCGCATGCTGGCGCTCGGCACCAGTCCGCGGTTGGCGGCCGCGCTGTTGCATGCCGAGGCCGAGCGCCGCGCGCTCGCCGCCGACTGCGTGGCGCTGGTCGAGGCGCGCAATCCGCTGCGCGGCGAGGCCGCCCGCAACGATGATTTTCGCCAGCGCCTGCAGGCATTGCAGGCCTGGCGCCAGCGCGCAGCGCAATCACGCGCGCCCGCCGCCGACCGCGACGCGCTGGCAGCGATCGCGCGCGCCGCCGACGCCTGGCGTGCGCGGCTGGCGGCGTCACCCGCTGGCAGCGAAGGCGGCCATCGTGTCGAACGCCCGTCGCTGCCCGCCGCTGCCACCGTGCAAGGCTCGGCTCTCGCTGCAGGCAACCTGCTCGCGCATGCATTCCCCGACCGCATCGCGCGACAGGATCCGCTCAATGCGCGCCGCTACACGCTTGCCAACGGCCGTGGCGCCCACCTCGCCGACGACAGTGCGCTGTATGGCGAGCCGTGGCTGCTGGTCATCGATCTGCGCCTGGATGCGCGCGACAGCCTCATCCTCGCCGCTGCGCCGCTCGATGCCGACCTGCTCGAAGTGGCGTTCGCCGACCAGTTCACGCGGGCTCGCGTGGTGCGCTGGAATCGCGACACGCGGACGGTGGAGGCGTTCGAGGAGCGCCGCTTCGCCGCCATCGTGCTCGAGCGCCGCAGCGTCCCCGCGAGCGCGCAGGACACGGTGCCCGCCCTCGTCGCCGCGGTGCGCGAACTGGGCCTGGCCGCGCTGCCATGGAGCGAGCCTGCGCGTGCACTGCGCCAGCGCGTCAACGCGCTGCGTCACTGGAACAACACGCTCGATCTGCCGGATTTCTCCGACGCCGCGCTACTGGCGACGCTCGACGACTGGCTCGCGCCGTACCTCGCCGGCAAGCGCCGGCTCGATGCGCTCGAAGCGGCCGAGCTGTCGCAGGCGCTGGCCGCGCGGCTCGACCACGCGCAGCGCGTCGCGCTCGACAGCCAGGCACCAGTCGCGATCACGGTGCCGAGCGGCCAGCAGCGCCGCATCGACTATGCCGACGCGACGGCGCCTGTGCTCGCGGTCAAGCTGCAGGAACTGTTCGGCCTCGCCGACACGCCCTGCGTGGCTGGTGGCCAGGTGCCGCTGACGCTGCACCTGCTGTCACCGGGCGGCAAGCCGGTGCAGGTCACGCGCGACCTGCGCAGCTTCTGGGCGCGCACCTATCCCGAGGTGAAGAAGGAACTCAAGGGCCGCTATCCACGCCATCCGTGGCCCGATGATCCGTGGAGCGCGCAGCCGACCCATCGCGCCAAGCCGCGCGGCACCTGATCAGGTTTCGCCGCCGAGGTGGGTTTCGCTGGTGGCCGCCCGCGACGGCACTTCGGCCCGGCGTCCTTCGCGCTGGCTCACGATCACGCCGCCGAGAATGAGGCCGCCGGCCAGCAGCATGAGCATGCTCGGTCGCTCGCCAAGCACGAGCCAGCCCCACAGCACGCCGAACAATGGCACGAGGTAGGTGCTGGTGGTGGCGCGGGTCGGACCGATGCGGGCGATCAGGCGGAAGAACACCGCATAGGCCACACCCGTACACAACACGCCGAGCGCGATTGCGCTGAGCCAGGCCGCACGTGGCGGCACCGCGGCGGGCCAATGCGTCCACGCCAGCGGCGCCAGCATCAGTGCCGCGCACAACATCGTGGCCGCGACCGCGGCCACCGGCGGCAGGTCGGCGAGCCAATGCCGGGTGAAGTTGCTCGACAGGCCGTAACACAGCGACGCGAGCGCCCCCGCAACCGCCGCCGGCGCGACATCCGCACCGCGGGTGCGGTCGCTCATCAGCACCACCACGCCGACGAAGCCGATGCCCATCGCGAGCCCGCGCAGCCAGCCGATGCGCTCGCGGTAGAGCACGAAGGCGACCAGCACGGTCCACAGCGCGGCCAGTGAATTGGCGATCGCGCCGACGCCGGCCGGTGCGCGCTCGGCGCCCCAAGCGAACAGCGTGAACGGAAACGCCGAGTTGAGCGCGGCGATCAGCGCGAGGCGACCCCAACGCTCGACGCCGAACCGCGCGCGGGCGCGCCACAGGAACGGCAGCAGCACGAGCGCACCGAGCACGATGCGCACTTCGACCAGGGCCAGTGCACCGAACGATGGCGCAGCAACGCGCATGAACAGGAACGAGCCGCCCCAGATCGCGCCGAGCAGGGTCAATTCGAGCGCGGTCAGCCACTGGGGCGGCGCGGTGTCGACGGTCATGGTGGACGGCTCGCGATGCGGAGCCGTGCAGCATACGCAGCACCGCCAGCTGCGCACAGCACCACCGGATGCGACGCGCGAGGGTGCCAATCACGGGCGGCGCGCGGACTTGCGCAGCGCCTGCGGCCGCAGGCGGCAACGGGCGGCGGCGCAGTGCCTCAGTCGATCAGGATCGGTTCGTTGCGGCCCGGCAACTGGCAAGCCTGGCCGCGCGCTTCGAGCGCGTCCTGCAGCACGCTCATGCCGCGCCCGTATTCGCCATGGACGAGGAATACGCGGCGGCGCGGCGTGTCACCGAGCCAGTCGAGCAGATCGGGTTGGCCGGCATGGGCCGAGAAGCCGTTGATCGTCCACACCTGGGCGCGCACCGCAATGTCCTCGTTGAACACGCGCACCTGGCTCGCGCCATCGATGATGCGCCTGGCCAGCGTGCCCGGCGCGGCGTAGCCGACGAACACGATGCTGCTGCGCTGGCGCCACAGGTTGTGCTTGAGATGGTGGCGCACGCGCCCGCCATTGCACATGCCCGAGCCGGCCAGGATCACCGCGCCGCCATCGATGGCGTTGATGCCCATCGAGTCGCTCGCCTGGCGCGTGAAATGCAGACCCGGCATCGCAAACGGATCGCCATGGCGCAGTTCCTCCTGGAACGCGCGGTCGAAGCATTCGGGATGGCGGCGGAAGATCTCGGTGGCCGAGATCGCCATCGGTGAATCGAGGAACACGCGCACGTTGGCCGGCACCATGCCCTCGCGGATGCCGCGATGCAGGTAGTAGAGCAGTTCCTGTGCGCGCTCGAGCGCAAAGGTCGGGATCACCACGTTGCCCTTGCGTTCGAACGTGGTGCGGATCGCCGTGTAGAGCTCGTCCACCGAATCGGGCAGCGAGCGGTGCGGGCGGTCGCCGTAGGTCGATTCCATCACCACGTAGTCGGCGGCCGGCGCCGGCACCGGATCGCGCAGGATCGGCCGGCCCGGATTGCCGAGGTCGCCCGAGAACACGATGCGGCGCCGCCGCTCGCCGTCGTCGAGGTCGAGCACGACCGAAGCCGAGCCGAGGATGTGGCCGGCGTCCTGGAACGTGGCGTGGATGCCGGGCGCAATGTCCAGCCGCGTCGCGTAGGCGACGTCATCGCGGAAGTAGTCGAGCGCATGCAGGGCGTCGTCGAGCGTGTACAACGGCTCCGCCGCGCCGTTGCCGGCGCGCTCGCTGCGCTGTGCCCGCTTGGCCTCTTCCTCCTGCAGTCCGGCCGCATCGAGCAGCACGACGCGCGCCAGCTCGCGGGTGGCGGCGGTGGCGTAGATGCGGCCGCGAAACCCCTCGCGCACGAGCTTGGGAATGCGTCCGCAGTGGTCCAGGTGCGCATGCGTGAGCAGCAGCGCGTCGATGCTGGCCGGGTCGAAATCGAACGGTTCGGCGTTGGCGTCCTCGACATCACGCTCACCCTGGAACAGACCGCAATCGACCAGCACGCGCGTGTCCTTGCAGGTGATTAGATGGCACGAGCCGGTGACGTGCTTGGCCGCGCCATGGCAGCTGTAGACGATCATGCGCGTACTCCACGGCCGTGTTTGGTCGTCGTCATTGCCTGCCCTTGTGCGCTGCCGCCGGTGTGCGGATCATGCCGCAGTGCGCGCCTCAGTCGCCAGCCAACCACTGGCGCATGCGCTCGCATGCCTCGCGGCTGTCGAGCAGGCCCAGATGGTCCACGCCGAAGCAGATGTGGCGATGCCCAGCCGGAAACGCCAGCGACCGGGCCGGATCCGCGTGCTGGCCCAGTGCGCTCGCAACCGGCACCAGGCCATCGCCGCGCAGCCGCGCGAGATTCGCACCCGGTCGCGCCTGGGTGCTCGCCGCGATCGCGTGACAACGCACGCGGCCAGGCAAGGGCAGGTGCGTGGCAGCCGCGCCGCGCTCGCGCTTGCCGCCGGCGGCGCCCACCGTGCCCTCGACGAGGACACCGTGGCGCAGGTCCATGATGCCGGCGCTGCGGATCGAGCCTAGACGCGCCAGCGGCGCCGTGTACGGACTCACTTCGAGCAGACGCTGCAGCCAGTGGCCGGCCCGTTCCAGCGGGGCGCCAAGATGCGGCGTGCCGAGGAAGATCAGGTGTCGCAGGTGGCGCAACCAGACTTGGCCTTCCTGCTCGGCGCAGTGGCAGGCGCTGCGCGCGACCAGCCCACCCATGCTGTGGCCGATGATGACGAGCTCACGCACCGGCACCGGCCAGGACCGCACCAGCCGCTCGAGCTGGCCGGCGAACTCGCGGCCATTGCTGGCGATGTGCAGGCCGCTGTTGTAGCGCAGGTAGAGCGCGTTGGCGCGATGGGCGCCGGCCAGCGCCGCGCCGTGATCGTGTCCGTTGCGCTGCCACTGGCGATCGTTCATGCACAGGCCGTGCACGAGGATGATGAGGCGCGACGACGGCCGCTCGATGGCACGCGCCAGGCCATCGGCTTGCAGCGGCAGGGCGCGCCCACCCGTGCGCAGCGTCATCGCGGTCGCCAATGGGTTGCCGGTGGCGGCCAGGTGGTCACCGAGCACACCATTCAGGGCGGCCAGCACCGCATCGCCGCGCCGCGTCGCGCGCGGCAGCGCCAGCCGCGACGCGAGCTGGCCGAGTCCGATGTCGAGCGCACCGCCGACCGTGCGCGCGATGCCGCGCACGCTGCGATAGACCAGCCCGGTGATGCCGCGCGTGCCGCCTTGCCGCGAGCGGCCCACGATCGGCGCGAGGCCAGCGATATTGCGATGCATCGCCTCGACGATGTCGGTCACGCCAACCACCGCCTCGATGATGAGCCGGCTGCTGCCCTGCATGGCCGAGGATGCGCGAGGTCGTGTCAAGGGCGTCACCGTCAGCTGGAGATGACCGGATGCCGTCCGGACCGGTGCCGCGATGGCCGGCCGCCAAGCGAAGTGCGGGCGCGGCTGGCCGCATCGTACCGCGCCGCGCGCCGACCCACTGCGCGGCGCATCGGGCGCGATGAGCGAGGCAACCGACATCGGCGCGAACCCGGCCGTGCTGCTCGGTGACGATGCGGTGGCCGATGCCTGCGCCGGCGCCGCCACGCGCACGCTGACCTTCCCCGCCACCTGACCCGGTCGGCGGGCGCGGGCCGCGAGCCTGCGCTCAGCGGGTATGCTGGGCCGCAGGCGACAGCCCGCTGACGGCCGGCCCACGGCGGCAGCGCCGATGAGCGCGACCTGCTTGCAGGCCGGGGTACAAGAAATTGGGAGTGGGAATGGATACGTCAGCCGTGCAACTGGAATTTCCGTTCACCTTTCGCGACCGGCTCAAGGCCGGCCTCGCGGTGACCGCCGCGTGCTGGCTGTGCATGATCTGGGTGCTGGCTTTCCCGCTGCTCGGCATCGCGCTGCCGATCGTCGCTTACGCGACGAGTGGCCATGTCGCGGCGAGCGACTGGTTGCTGGCCGGGCTGCTGTTGGCGTTCGTGCCTGCGCTGTCGCTGTGGACCACGTGGCTGGGCCATCGGGCCTACGCCGACACGCCGCTGCATACCTACATCATCGACGCACAGGGCGTGCGCTCGCGCTCGGCGCACATGGAGCTGATGCAGGACTGGGCCGTGTTCCAGGCCGTGGTGAAGCGACGCGGCTTCCTCATGTTCCATTTCCGCAAGCGCTGCGCGCACTGCATCCCGCTGCGGCACCTGGACAGCGCCCAGATCGAGCGCATCGCGGCGTTGGCGCGCGCCGGCAAGGTCGCGCGCGTAGCGGTGTGAACGCCCCCGCGCAGGGCCAGGCGTGGCTGTGCTGTCCGCCGTGCTCAGTGCTGCGCGATGCGCAGCTCGCCAGGGGCCAGGCCGTCGAGCGCGTGCTCGCCCACGCGCGTGCGGATGAGGCGCAGCGTGGGCAGGCCAACCGCCGCGGTCATGCGTCGCACCTGACGGTTGCGTCCTTCGCCGATGCACAGCTCGAGCCAACTGTCGGGCACGGTTTTGCGATGCCGGATCGGAGGGTCGCGTGGCCATAGCCAGGCGGGTGGCGCGGCGAGCGAGCGCGCCTGGGCGGGCAGGGTCGGTCCATCGTTGAGTTCGACGCCACGGCGCAGCGCCGCGAGGGCCGCCGGCGTGATGACGCCCTCGACCTGCACGACATAGGTCTTGGCCTGTCGGTGGCGTGGGTCGGTGAGGCGATGCGCGAGCGCGCCCTGGTCGGTCAGCAACAGCAGTCCTTCGCTGTCGTAGTCGAGACGGCCGGCCGGATAGACGTCTGCGTAAGGCACGAACTGCGCCAGCGTGCGCCGCGGCGGCACGCTGCGGTCGGTGAATTGGCTCAGCACGCCGAACGGTTTGTTGAACAGGATCAGCATCGGACGTGTCCGGGCCTGGCGCGCGCGTCGGGCAGCCGGGCCGGTGCGCTTTCGCCTGCAGCGGCAGCGCGTCGCGCGGGCGCCCGCGCGACGCGCTCGATTCGCGGCCTCAGTCCTTGGTCTTGAAGATGCCGTCGGCGCCGGGTTTGACGAACTTGAGCGTCATGCGATCGGACTCGCCGATCGCCTGGTACTTGGCGTGGTCTTCGTCGCCGAGCGCGTAGGTCGGTGGCAGCGTCCACACACCCTTGGCGTGGTCCTTGGTGTCGGCCGGATTGGCGTTGATCTCGCTCTGCGCCTCGAGCTTGAAACCGGCGTCGGTGGCGAGCTTGATCACGTAGTCCTGCGGCAGATATCCACTGTCCTTGACCTTGTCGAACGCCGCGCCGGCGGCGGCGCGATGGTCGACCACGCCGAGCGTGCCGCCCGGCTTGAGCACCGCGAAGAAGGCCTTGAACATCGCCGGCGCGTTGCCGCCCATGGCCCAGTTGTGCACGTTGCGGAACGTCAGCACGGTGTCGGCCGAGTCGGCCGCGCCGAGTACCGGCGCCTTGGGATCGAACTCGACGAAGGCGACCTTGCCGAAGGCCGCCTCGTCCTTCTGCAGCAGGGCACGGTAGGCCTCGTTGCTGCTCTTGGCATAGTCGGAGCTCGCATCGGCGGCGGCGGCGGCGATGAAATGACCGCTGTCCTTGAGGAACGGCGCCAGTACCTCGGTGTACCAGCCGGCACCGGGCGTGATCTCGATCAGCGTGTCGCTGGGCTTGACGCCGAAGAACTCGAGCGTTTCCTTCGGGTGGCGATAGGGGTCGCGCGCCTTGTTGCTCTCCGAACGCCAATCGCCGGCCAGCGCGCGATCGAGCTTGGCGGCGGCCGATTCCTGCGCGCTTTGCGGCGGCGTGGGCTGGGCCGGCTGATCCAGTTCCGGCGCGTGGACCGGTACGTTCGCAGTCGGGGCCGGCGCGTCGTTGGAGCCGCAGGCGGCCAGAGCGAGTGCAAGCGGCAACAGGCTGATGAACTTGTTCATGGTCGGTACTCCGCGAAAAGGCTGGAGGGAGGTGGCCACGAGCCTAGCACAGCGTCCGCGCACCGACGCCGTGCCTTTGGACATGCCTGTCAGAGTGCCGCGAGCGCCGCGTTGAAGGTCGCGCTGGGCCGCATCGCCCGTGCCAGCCGCGCGAGCTCGGGACGGTAGTAGCCACCGATGTCGACCGACTTGCCTTGCGCACCATTGAGCTCGGCGACGATCGTGTCCTCGCTGGCGGCCAGTGCCTGCGCGAGCGGCGTGAAGCGCGCCTTGAGCGCGGCATCGGCGTCCTGCGCCGCAAGCGCCTGGGCCCAATACAGCGCCAGATAGAAGTGGCTGCCGCGGTTGTCGAGCTCGCCGACCTTGCGCGCGGGCGAGCGGTTGTGGTCGAGGATCTGGCCGTTGGCCGCATCGAGCGTGCTGGCCAGCACCGCGGCCGCCTTGCTGCCGTAGCGGTTGGCCAGATGTTCGAACGAGGCCGCCAGCGCGAGGAACTCGCCGAGCGAATCCCAGCGCAGGTAATCCTCGGCGAGGAACTGCTGCACATGCTTGGGCGCGCTGCCGCCGGCGCCGGTCTCGAACAGGCCGCCACCGGCCATCAGCGGCACGATCGACAGCATCTTGGCGCTGGTGCCCAGCTCCATGATCGGGAACAGGTCGGTCAAGTAGTCGCGCAGCACGTTGCCGGTGACCGAAATCGTGTCCTGGCCGCGGCGGATGCGCTCGAGCGAGAACTTGGTCGCCGCCACCGGATCGAGGATGCGGATGTCGAGGCCGCTGGTGTCGTGATCCTTGAGATAGCGCTCGACCTTGGCGATCAGCGCGCGATCGTGGGCACGGGCCGGATCGAGCCAGAACACGGCCGGAGTGGCTGACAGCCGGGCGCGGCTGACCGCGAGCTTGACCCAGTCCTGCACCGGCGCGTCCTTGGTCTGGCACATGCGGAAGATGTCGCCCGCCTGCACGGGCTGCTCCAGCAGCACGCGGCCGTCATCGGCGATGACCTTGACCACACCGGCGGCAGTGAGTTGGAACGTCTTGTCGTGGCTGCCGTATTCCTCGGCCGCCTGCGCCATCAGGCCGACGTTGGGCACGCTGCCCATCGTGGCCGGATCGAACGCGCCGTTGGTCCTGCAGTCGTCGATGACGGCCGCGTACACGCCGGCGTAGCTGCGGTCGGGAATCACCGCCTTGGTGTCCTGCAACTGGCCCTGCGCGTTCCACATGCGGCCCGAGTCGCGGATCATCGCCGGCATCGAGGCGTCGACGATGACATCGCTGGGCACGTGCAGGTTGGTGATGCCCTTGTCGGAGTTCACCATCGCCAGCGCCGGGCGTTGCGCATACAGGGCCTGGATGTCGGCCTCGATCTGCGTGCGCTGCGCCTCGGGCAGGCGGTCCAGGCGCGCATAGAGATCGCCGATGCCGTTGTTGGGATCGAAGCCGATCTGGCGCAGTTCCGCCGCGTGCCGCTCCAGCACCGGCCGGTAGAACTCGCTGACCACGACACCGAACATGATCGGGTCGGACACCTTCATCATGGTGGCCTTCAGATGCAGCGAGAACAGCACGCCCTCACTGCGCGCGGCTTCGATCTGAGCCGCGATGAATGCCGCCAGCGCGCTGCGGTTCATCACCGCGCTGTCGATGACCTCACCGGCGAGCAGCGGCGTTGCCGCCTTGAGCACGCGGCTGGCACCGTCGTCGCCGAACCACTCGATGCGCACCGTCGTGGGCGCTTCGATCACGGCGGATTGTTCGCTGCCGTAGAAGTCGCCGGCGCTCATGCTGGCCACGTGCGTCTGCGAAGTCCGGCTCCACGCACCCATCCGGTGCGGGTGCTTGCGCGCATAGTTCTTGACCGACGCCGGCGCGCGACGATCGGAATTGCCTTCGCGCAGCACCGGATTGACCGCGCTGCCCTTGACCTTGTCGTAGCGCGCCTTGGCCTGCCGCTCGGCGTCGCTGGCGGGCTCGTCGACATACTCGGGCAGCGCATGGCCCTTGGCCTGCAACTCGCGGATCGCGGCCTTGAGCTGCGGCAGCGAGGCGCTGATGTTGGGCAGTTTGATGATGTTGGCCTGCGGCTGCTTGGCCAGCTCGCCCAATTCGGCCAGGTCATCGGCCACGCGCTGCTCCGGTGTCAGCGCCTCGGGGAACTGCGCCAGGATGCGACCGGCCAGCGAGATGTCGCGCGTCTCGACGGCGATGCCGGCGCAACCGGCGAAGGCCTGCACGATCGGCAGCAGCGACTGGGTGGCGAGGAACGGCGCTTCGTCGGTGAGCGTGTAGATGATCTTGGGCGTGTCGGACATGGAACCGGACCTGTGGATGGGGGATGGCGGAGAGCGGAGACTGGCTCGCGGCCGCGCATTGCGGCCGGAAGGGGGCGCAGCGAACCGCTTATTGTCGTGGTTTTGCGCCCGCGGGCAAAGCGCGGCGGCGCTGACGGCGGCGCTTCGCTGCAATGCAAAAACCGCTGCCTCGGTGGTGGTGTTAGGGTGCAGCCGTGACAGGCGACGCCGGGGGCGTCATGCGCATTGGCATCGTGGTCGACGCAACCTGCGACCTGCCGGTCGACTATCTGCGCCGGCAGCATATCGGCGTGCTGCCGATCCGGATCCATCTGGACGGCCAGACCCTGCTCGACCAGCGCGATCCGCAGGCGATCACCGGCTTCCTCCGCGGCGGGCTCTGCGAACGTGGTCACGCCGCCGAAACCGAGCCGTGTTCGGTGGCCGAGATCAGCCAGCTGTTCCTCGAACGGCTCGTCATCGACTACGACTGCGTGTTCTGCCTCACGATCACCGCCACCCGCAGCGGCATCCACGCCAACACGAGCCAGGCCAGCTTCGCCATCCTCAAGGATTACCGGCCGATCCGGCAGGCCGCCGGCGTGACCGGGCCGTTTCTCATGCGCGTGGTCGACACCGAGAACCTGTTCGCGGCGCAGGGCGTCACCGCGGTCGAGGCCGTGCGCATGCGCTCGGCCGGGCTGGCGCCGGGGGAAATGCGCGAGCAACTGGAACGGCTGGCGCAGCACACCTATGGCTACATGCTGCCGCGCGACCTGTACTACCTGCGCGCCCGCGGCCAGAAGAAGGGCGACCGCAGCGTGGGCTGGGTGGCGGCGGCGCTCGGAACCACGTTGGACATCAAACCCGTGCTGCGCGCCTATCGCGGCGAAACCGGCCCGGTCGGCAAGGTGCGCGGCTTCGAGCACGGCTGCGAACTGATGTTCGCCAATACCGTGCGCGCGGTGCGCGCGGGTCTGCTGACGCCGACCGTTTGCGTGAGCTACGGCGGCCCGACGCGTGAACTGGAAAACCTGCCCGGCTATGCGGACCTTGCGGCGGTCTGTCGCGAACACGAGGTGGAGTTTTACGCCAGTCCGATGAGCATCACCGGCATGATCAACGTCGGCCCCGGCGCGCTCATCATCGGCTTCGCTGCCACCACGCACGAATTCTCGACGACGCCCTGACGCGGCGCCACGCCGGCCAGCGCCGACGCGCGCGGTCGTGCCACCCGCAATGCAAAAGGCGCGGATCACTCCGCGCCTTTTGCCTGTCACGGGACCTGTCCGCGCGGTTTACTGCACCGCAAAGTCCTTGCTCATCACGGGCTTGCCGTCGAGCGAGATCTCGACCTTGTAGTTGCCCTTGGGCCAGCCGTCGGGCTTGCTGATGTGGAAGCTCGTCACCGCATTGCCATCGGGGGCGATGGACTGGGTCGACTCGTTGACGGTCTGGCCGTCCTGGAAGGTCCACTTGGCATTGAGCACGGCGTTGGGCGCCGAGCCGGTGGTCGACACCGCCGCATAGATCGTGTCGGTGCTGGCGAAGGTCGTGCTCGGCGTGGTCACCTTCTGGTCGGCGCCGACGGCGTTGCCCAGATCGACCGCGGCCACGGCCACCGGTGCGGGCGCCGGTGCCGGTGCAGGCTCGACCGCTGCCGGTGCGGGCGCGGGCGCGGGTGCGGGAGCCGGCGCTGGCGTTTCCTTCTTGCCGCAGGCCGACAGCGCGAGCGCGGCGGTCAGGGCGGCGGTGATGGCAAGCAACTTGTATTGCTGGGTCATGGAATCGTCCTCCAATTCACTTCTTGGCTGAATCGGCCGGAATGGCGAGCACCTGGCCGGGCTTGATGAGATCGGGATTGCTGAGCTGGTCGCGGTTGGCTTCGAAAATTTCGCGCCAACGGTTGGCGTTGCCGTAGAAGTGCTTGGCGATCTTCGACAAGGTGTCGCCCTTGAC
This sequence comes from Dokdonella sp., assembly GCF_019634845.1. Taxonomy (GTDB): domain Bacteria; phylum Pseudomonadota; class Gammaproteobacteria; order Xanthomonadales; family Rhodanobacteraceae; genus Dokdonella_A. The sequence goes on along the minus strand of NZ_JAHCAQ010000006.1, from coordinate 8,647 downwards.
CACGGTGTAGGTCTGCACCGCCGGCGCGGCGGGCGGGGCGGTCGTCGCCGAACCCGCCTGCACGTTGGAGAAGTCCGCCTTCGGCGCGGGCGCGGCTGCCGTCGAGGCACTGCCACCCTGCACGTTGGAAAAATCCGGCTTGTTCGGTTCGTTGCCCATCCACCGCTCTCCTGCTGGTTGCGCGAACCGTACATTAGACGCCAGCGTGCTTAACCCACAATAAGTACGGCCCCGCCGCGATCGTGACAATTTGCGTCGTGCGCCGCGGTCACTGCCGTGCGCCGCGCGGATTGCGGCATCGCTCCGCGCCGTTGCTGCGCCAGGGATTGATGTCGAGCCCGCCACGCCGTGTGTAGCGCGCGTAGACGCTGAGACGATGCGGCGAACAGCGCTGCCAGAGGTCGCACCAGATGCGCTCGACGCACTGTTCGTGGAAGCCGGCGTGGTCGCGATACGACACGAGATAGCGCAGCAGTCCGGCTCGATCGATCGCGGCACCGGCATAGTCGATGCGCACGCTGGCCCAGTCGGGCTGGCCGGTGACCGGACAGTTGGACTTGAGCAGGTGCGAGACGAGCGTCTCGGCAACCTGCGCACCATCACTGCGCAGGTACGCGGGCCGCACCGGACCGTAATCGTCGATGTCGAGCGCGAGGGCGTCGATGCACTCGCCATCGAGCTCGTCGAGGCGCTGCGCGGCGAACTGGTCGGCCGTGACGAGGCTCATCGTCACCGCCGCGCCGGTGGCCGCCGACAGGTCGCGCGCGATGAGCTCCTGCACCGCGTCGGCGCTGCCGATGCGCTCCTGGTTGAGCGAGTTGAGGTAGAGCTTGAGCGACTTGGATTCGACCAGGCGCGGCGAATGCGCCGGCACGCGCAATTGACCCAGCGCGACCTGCGGCTTGCCGCGACCATCGAGCCACGACAGTTCATAAGCGTTCCAGATGTCGACGCCGCCAAACGGCAGCGCGGCCGGGTCGAGCCCCAGTTCGCGGCGCGCTGCGGCGCGCTCGATCGGAAACAGCAAGCTTGCGTCGTAGTGCTGCGGATAGGCGCTGCGCGCCCCGAGTGGACCGTGGTCGTTGGTGTTCATGGCTGACTCCTGCGCAGCGCCGGCGTTCATGGCGCGTGCTCACGGGCAAGGTAGTCCTCGCTCTGCATCTCGATGAGTCGCGATTCGGTGCGCGCGAACTCCGCCCGCAGGCGCTCGCCATCGTAGAGCTCGACGATCGGCGCCGCCGCCGACAGCACGAGGTTGACGCCGCGATCGTACAGCTCGTCGACGAGCTCGATGAAACGCCGCGCCGCGTCCTCGGTCTGCGGGGTGAATTGCGGTACCCGCGCGATGAAGATCGTGTGGTAGGCCCGCGCCAGCTCGATGTAGTCGGCCACGCCGCGTGGACCTTCACACAGGGCCGCGAAGTCGAACCACACCACGCCGCCGGCTTCGGCGCGCGCTGGAATCGGGCGGTCGTTGATGATCAGCTCGACGTCGCGGCGCACCTTGCCATGCGCGATGCGGGCGAAGGTCTGCGCCAGCGCGCGTTCGGCTGCCGCATCGGGCGGCGTGTAGTAGACGCTGGCCTGCTTGAGCGTGCGCAGCCGCCAATCGGTCGGCGAGGCCAGCTCGACCACCTCGCAATGCTGCTGCAGCAGCGCGATCGCCGGCAGGAAGCGTTCGCGCTGCAGGCCGTTGCGATACAGCTCGTCGGGCGGCGTGTTGGAGGTCGTCACCAGCACCACCTCGTGTGCGAACAGCGCGCGCAGCAGGTTGCCGAGGATCATCGCATCGCCGATGTCGTCGACCACGAACTCGTCGAGCACGAGGATCTGCAGCGTCGCCGCCATGTCGGCAGCCACCTTGACCAGCGGGTCGCGCTCGCCCGCATGCGCGCGCAGACGGGCCTGCACGTCCTGCATGAAGCGGTGGAAGTGCACGCGCACGGTGCGCTGGCCGGGCAGGGCCTCGCAGAACAGTTCGGTGAGGAAGGTCTTGCCACGACCGACGCGGCCCCACAGGTACAGTCCGCGCGGCGGTGGCGGCCGATGGCCGCGCAGGCGCGACCACAGTGAACGCGCCGGCGGCTGCGCAAGCTGGCTCCAGAGGTGATCGAGCAACGGCAGTACCGCCCGCTGCGCCGCGTCGTCCTGCCATTGGCCGGCGGCGATGCCCTGCGCGTAGCGCGCGCTCGGCGCGCCGCTGCTGCTCGCCTGCGGCGCGTTCATGCCGCCGGTGGCAGGTGCGGCGACAGGGCGTTGCGCAGGGCGCCGCGCAGATCGACGAGGCGGCGGTGGAAGTAGTGGCCGGTCTCGGGCATCGCGATGACCTGCGGCGCCGGCTGCAGCGTTTGCGCCCAGGCCAGTACGGCCTTGGCGTCGACCACTTCATCCTCTTCGCCCTGCACGATGAGCCAGGGGCAGGTCGGCGCGGCGATCGGCGCAAAATCCCAACGCCCGACCGGCGGCGCGATGAGCACCACCTGGGCCGGCAGCAGCCGCGGCGCCGCCCGCAGCGTGACATAGCTGCCGAACGAGAACCCGGCCAGCCACAGCGCATCGCCGGGGCGCTGCGCACGCAGCCACTGCGCGATCGCGACCAGATCGTCGGTCTCGCCGACGCCGTCGTCGTGCACGCCTTCGCTCTGGCCCACCCCGCGGAAGTTGAAGCGCACGGTGGCCAGGCCAAGATCGAGCAGGGCGCGCTCGACCATCGTCACCACCTTGTTGTGCATGGTGCCGCCATGCAGCGGATGCGGATGGGCGATGATGGCCATGCCGCGCCGCGCGAGCGCGCCGTCGGGCAGGTTGCAGGCGAGCTCGAGCGTGCCGACTGGGCCGGGCAGCAGCAGCGGGCCGGCCTCGAAGGCCTTCTGGGCGGACGCATCACTCATTGCGCAATGATACCGTGCGTCGATGCGCCGGCCGTCGTCATCCCGATGAATCACCTGGCCCACGCCTTGCTCGCGGCGCCCGACCGCGACCTCATGCTGGGCGGGCTGATCGCCGATTTCGTGCGCGGCGCGCCCGCGCCGACGTTGGCACCGCGCGTGCGTGCCGGCATCGTCCTGCATCGTGCTATCGACAGCTACACCGACGCGCATCACGCCGTGGCGGCGGCGCGCCGGCTGTTCGAGCCACCGTTGCGGCGCTATGCCGGCATCGTGCTCGATGTCTGGTTCGACCACCTGCTGGCGCAACGCTGGCGCGAGTTCGGCGTGGGCACGCTGGGCGGGTTTTCGGCCCAGGTGCAGGCCCTGCTGGACGAGCGCGGCGCCGAACTGCCGACCGGCATGAGCGCTTTGGCGCGCTACCTCGTGGCCAATGACCTGCCGGCGGCGTATGCGCAACGCGACGTGCTCGAGCGCGTGTATGCCGGCCTGGCCAGGCGGCTGCACCATGCCAATCCATTGGCCGATGCGCTCGCTGCGATCACGCCGCGAGCGGCCGCGATCGAGGCCCAGTTCAACCTGTTCATGCCCGAGCTGGTGGCGTGGTGCGCCGCGGCGCGCGCCGCGCTCGACGCGTCGAATTGAACGAAAAAACGCCGCTGGCGCGGCGTTTTGCGGCGGAGGACGCGGTGGCGCCGCGGTTACTTGGACTGCTCGATCATCCAGGCCACGACGGCCTTCATCTGCTCGTCGGTCAGCGCCGGATTGCCGCCCTTGGCCGGCATGACGCCGGTCTTGCCGGTGAAGCCTTCGATGGCGTGCTTGTCGAGCGTGTCGGCACCCTGCGCGATGCGGGCGGCCCACTCGGCCTTGTCGCCGACCTTGGGCGCGCCGGCGATACCGGCGGTGTGGCAGCTGTGGCACAGGTTGTCGAAGATCGTCTTGCCGTCGGTGGTGCCGCCATAGGCGGCCGTCGCGGTCGCCGCCTTGCTGGCCGCCTCGGCCGCCGCCTGCATCGCGGCGCGGCCGGTGTCGCCGGCATAGACGCCGCCGACCGGCGCGATGCGCTCGGCCACGACCTTGTTCGCATCGGGATTGCCGGCGGGCGGGTTGCGGTCGTAGATGTAGATCGCGAGCAGGCCCAGGCCGATCGCGACCACCACGAGGAAACCGATCAGCCGCGAAAACGTCTTCAGGAACGCGGCATCGGTCTTGCTGACAGGATTGGACACGGAACCCCCTCGCGGCAGAATGTTGGCGGAATCGTCTTCCCCAAGACCGACCGATTATAGCCAACCCACGGCGATGCGCGGAAGGCAATGCGGCGCGGCGTCGCAGGCGCAGGCCACGTGCACGCCGCCACCACCGCCGATGCGCGGCCTGTGTATGCGGCGCGCGACATCGGCTCGCGCCGACCGTGCGCGCACGCCACCACTGCCGGCCACATCGCGTGACGTGCCGCGCGCGTGCCGAGCCCGTGCCTGAGATGCCGAGTGCGCGGTCGTGTCGCTCGGATGCGCCATGCCGAGCGCTTGCTGTCGGCCGCGGCGCGGCTTCGCCGGCGCCTGCGTGCTGCCGCCCAGTTCATGCCCGAGCCACGTCACCCACCACGACCCACCCGGGCTTGCCACCGCAGCACGGCGCTGCCGGTGCGCTCGCGATGGCTTGACACTATGCGACAGCATATATGCCACTACAACTGGGAAAACGAAATTATCGCTCCAGCAGCTCAGCGAACAGTCCGGCGTGGCGGGCCGCACGATCCGCTTCTACATCCAGAAGGGGCTGCTGCCGGCCCCGGCCGGCTCGCGGCGCGGCAGCTGGTACGGCGAAGCCCATCTGGCCGACCTGCTGCGCATCCGCCAGTGGCAGGACACGGGGCTGTCGCTCGAGGCCATCGCCGGCCTGCTCAGCGCGCGGCAGGAACCGCCCGTGGCGCCGAGCCGGCCCGGCACCGTCGAGGTGCGCTCGCATCTCGTCGTCGCCGACGGCGTCGAGTTCGTCGTCGCGCCCGACCGTGCCGGCCTGAGCCAGGAGCAGATCCGCCGCCTGTTCCACCCAGGGCGAAATCCACCGCGGGCAAAGCTATGCAAAAGGGGGGCCCGTGCTAGGGTGATTCACAACGCACGGAGGTTCTTATGATGCAGAAAGAAACTGGACGCTTCTCACTGATCGAGGGCGGGCGCGCCGCGCTTGAGTCCGAGATCCTGGACGATATTTTGTCCGGCCGATCCCGCCTGGCGCACGCCAAGATGGCCAACCTCGCGCGAAGCGCGAGGTTGGACGTTGTCACGGCAGATGGCGGATGCGAAGTTGGTCTGCCTCCTGCCGGGCGTTACGACCTGCTGCCTGCAGGGCAGTGAGACACCCAACAAGGAGACCGCCAGATGGAAGCAATCGTTGAGTTCTTGGGAATTGACCCCGTCCTGTTCATCGTCAACGGCACGATCTTGGCCCTCGTCATGGCGCCGATCGTGAAGCGGGCGATCAAACGCGCCCAGCAAGAGGAATACGCGCGCCAGGCGGCGCGTGACGCCGTAGGAAAGCAAAAGTAGTCTCGTGCCGTTGAGGTGCGCTCGCGCACCTCGCCTGGGGGCCTTGCTTCCCTTGTGCAAGCACTCGGCAACCTCGGCTGAAAGGGCGAGGCGCATTGGGGGCATGAAGGTGCGCGTTGCCCAGTCCGTGCAGGACACCGACCTGGTGCGCGCCGGCGCGACGCTTGCCAACAGCGCCATGGCGCAGGGACCTGGGGGCGGGTTCAGCTGACCTGCCCCTCATTTTCAGGGCCAGTCTGATTTAAGTAGAGTCCGCCAGCCCAGCGAGGCGGGCATGAAGAAGCGGTTCACCGAAGAACAGATCATTGGTTTCCTGAAACAGGCGGCGGCGGGCGCGCCGATCAAGGAGCTTTGCCGCAAGCACGGCGTCAGCGACGCGTCGTTCTACCTATGGCGCCGGAAGTTCGGCGGCATGGACGTACCTGATGCCAAGCGTCTGCGGGCGTTGGAGGCAGAGAACAGCAAGCTCAAGAAGCTGCTGGCCGAAGCGATGCTGGACAACGAGGCATTGAAGGTCGTCGCGCGGGGAAAATTCTGAGCCCGCAGGCACCACGCGACGCCGTCGTCGTCATGCGGACCGAGACTCATGTGTCCGAGCGGCGCGCCTGCCGCGTATTGGGCCTGTCGCGCAGCGTGCTGCAATACACCTCCCAGCGAAAGGACGATGGCCTGCAGCGGCGCCTGATCGAGCTGGCCGGCGAGCGACGGCGTTTCGGCTACCGGCGGCTGCACATCCTGATCGAGCGCGAAGGGTTCGAAGTCAATCACAAGCGCGTCCATCGGCTGTACCGGCAAGCTGGGCTGGCCGTGCGCCAGCGCCGCAAGCGGGCGCGTGTGGCGGTTGGGCGGGACCTCTATGCGCAAGGCGCCCTCGTCGGTCAGCACCGTCTTGCCGCTGCGGCCGTTGCGATGATGGCCGCGACGACCCTCCGGTTCGGCCAGGTGCATCCCCAACTCGGCACCCAGCGCGCGCTCGATCACGTCCACGGGAACCCACCGCCCGTGCACCTCGCACACCTGGTCCACCCGCGCGACCAACTTCACCTGCACGTCGGCGTACATCGTCTGCTCGGACATCACCAAGCGCGCATGCCGAGCTCACGACCGCAGGCGCACGGTCCGGTCGCGCGCGGCCACTCTTGGAGTGCAGCGCGGGCACGAGTGATGGCTCAGTGCACGGGTTGGAGGGGACGTGCCGTCCATCGGCTCACGCGCGACAACTCGAGCCGCCGATTGCGCAGAAAAATGCTACGGAACGGACATGCATCCCGCGAGTTGTCCTTTACTCATTTGGCGGCCATGCCAGAAGAGCGTGGGCACGGCGATGGACACAGAACAATTTGGCGCGCCCGGCGGGATTCGAACCCACGACCCTTGCCTTCGGAGGGCGGTACTCACGCCAAGTTCGATGGGCTGATAGAATTGCGGCCGAGGCACGCGGCCCTTACTCAAAGTCGGCCTGCCCGCAGGAAAAAGTTCTTGTAAAACGCGCCCGTAGCTCAGCTGGATAGAGTATTGCCCTCCGAAGGCAAGGGTCGTGGGTTCGAATCCCGCCGGGCGCGCCAACTCCCCTTTCGCACATTCGTGCCCATCTCGTGTCCGCGTCCGTGCCCATGCTTGGGGCGCACTCGCCGAAAGTGAGTAAAGGCTTCGTGCCCATAGACGCGCGAGGCTGGATCCGCTCATTCCGCACCTTCGAATCAACCATTGCGAGTGGCTTCGAGGTGTCTTCGAAAGGCTTGGCGTATCAGCCATGCTCTCGGCGGGTGAGACGAGCGAAGGGCATGCTATCCGTCCGGCGGACACCGCGTATCCGCGGCATAGGTTTCCATGGACTCGAACTCGAAGGTGCACGCAAACGCATCGACATTGAAGCTGCTGGGTATCGAGTCGCATGCCCTGCCGAAGCGTGGATCCCTGACACCAAGCCGATTGACTTGATCGGTTGCGATGCTGGCGCGCAGGCAATCACGGAAGAGCTGACCCGCATCCAATGGGGCGATCTCGCGTAGCACCGTCTTTGCGCACGGTCAGCACTACGAGGTCATGGAGGTGGGCGCGGCTGAGCAGAAGGCGTGGGCGGAGCAAATGGCCGCTATCCGGAAAACTATGGATGAGCGCTCACTCACCACGTAGCATCGTCAAAGGAATGGTGGTCGGACTCGCAAGCTGACCGCCTGGACGCACACTCCATGAAGCGCGCCGCGCTGAAACGATCCATGGCCCGCACGATGCCTCCGAGCGTCGCGACTTGATGCCGGTAGTCGCGCTTCCACGCGCAGCTGAGCAGGCCCGTCATGAGGTCGCCGAGATTCGGATCGACTGCGCAGAGCGTGTCGAGGCAGGAGCACAGTCGGCGATATCCCAGCTGCTCATGCCCATATCGTCGCGCCTCGCCCGTCAGTTCGCCGTTCTTGTACGCCCAGACCTTGCCGACGTCGTGCAGCAGCGCGTAGGCAACCAGCAGATCACGCTGCCAGCTCTCGACTTGTCGTGCGACGTCAGCGAGCACGGCCACTTCCAACGAGTGCTCAGCCAGCCCGCCGACGTAAGCGTGGTGGTGAGCTCGTGACGCAGGTGCCGTCCAGAAGTGCCGAAATACGCTCGGAATCATGAACACGGACGCCATGAACTCGCGCAGCGCGTCGCTGCCGATCGAGCAGACGAGTTCGCGCACTTGGCTTACAACTCCGGCGATTGGACAGAACTCGTTTGGAATGAGATCGAAGACAAGTCTTTGATCGTCAGCACGCCAGTGAGTGAGCACCAATGGCTCGTTGGCCGAATCGCCGCGCACATCGACGATCGTGGCACGTCCAACCCTCACCATCTCGTCGGTGCCGATGTCGGTGATCGACAGCCAGGTGGCCGCGTTCCAGCTTCCGGTGGAATTCGTGAGTTGCAGCGTGAGCGGCGCTTTCCCACCGAAGTCGAAGTCCGGTTCCACATTGGACAGCACCGCAGGAAAGCTGAAGACGCGGTCTTTCCACGAACCGGAATCCATGTGGACCTCGCGGCCAATCTCGACGCAGGAATACGCGTGCGCGTTGGCGCGATGGTGTTTCACCGAGATCGTGTCGTCAGATCGCATGGGGCACCTCCGCCTGCGTGAGCTCACTGGCCAGCGCCGCGAGCAAGGCGCGCTTCTCGGGACTGGCTGGGAAAAAGTCCGCATAGACGAAGACTCCCTGCCCGATCGCCCGT
>NZ_JAHCAQ010000005.1 GCF_019634845.1 Dokdonella sp. | reverse complement strand
GCTGCCGCTCGACGCTACACCGCTGCGGGTGGCAAAACCATGACGGTGGCCACAGCCCGGTCACGCGCGGCCTGGGCCGGCAGCCGCGGCCGTGCGGGCCGCAGCGGACGGCGGCCACGGCCTGCTACAGTACGTGCATGCAGTTCCCGATCCGCGCCGCGTGCGCCATGCTCCTCGTTTGCTGGTGCGGTCTTGCCCAGGCGCGCGCGCCGGCCAAGGCCGCCACCACCCCGCCGCCCGACGCCGCCCAACGCGAATTCGCCGCCGAGGTCGAGCGCGACGGAGGCCCGCCGGCTGCCACGGTGCTGGCCACGCTCGCCGGTGCCAAGCGGCAGCAGTCGATCCTCGATGCGATCTCCAAGCCTGCCGAGGCCACGCGGACCTGGGCCCAGTACCGGCCGATCTTCCTCGGCCAGCAGCGCATCGATGCCGGCGTGACGTTCTACCGCGAACACCGCGAATTGCTCGATCGCATCGGCGCCGAACAGGGCGTCGCGCCCGAGATTCTCGTCGCGATCATGGGCGTGGAGACCGGCTACGGCAAGATCACCGGCAAGTATCGCGTGCTCGACGCCCTGGCCACGCTGGCGTTCCATTATCCGCCGCGCGCCCGGTTTTTCCGTGGTGAGCTCAAGCAGCTGTTCCTGCTCGGCGACGCACACCTGGCCTATCCACTCGACGAGCTGCGCGGCTCCTACGCCGGCGCCATGGGCTGGGGCCAGTTCATGCCGACCAGCATCGCGCAGTGGGCACGCGACGAAGACGGCGATGGCCGCATCGACCTGTGGAACTCGCTGCCCGACATCAGCGCGAGCATCGCCAACTATTTCGTCGCGCACGGCTGGCAGGCCGGCGCGCCGGTGGCGATCCGCGCGCAGCCGGCCGCCACCGCCACGCCGCCACCCGAGCCCGGGCTCGATCCGGTCTATACCGTGCAGCAACTGGAAGCCTGGGGCTATGCGCCGACCGAGCACGTCGATGCCGCCACGCCCGCAACGCTGCTTGCGCTCGAAGGCGAGCGCAGCGTCGAGTACTGGCTCATCTTCGGCAACTTCCGCGCGATCACCCGCTACAACAAGAGTCCCATGTACGCGCTGGCGGTGTACCAGCTCGCGCAGGCGATCGCGGCAGGAGCCGCGGTGCCGTGACTGCGCTGGTGCGGCTGCTGGTGCTGGCTGCCTGCGTGCTGCTGGCGGCCTGTGCCAGCCGAGCGCCGCGCCCTGCCGGCAATCGCTCCGACCAGGCGCCGGCAGGCACGCACGATGCGGTCGATGACCTGCGCAAACCGCAGTCGCAGCGCTACCGCCAGGGCAGCGACGATGGTCCGGCGGCGCCACCGATCGACGTGTCGAAGATCCCCGAACCGGTGCCGAAGGTCGAGCCGCGCGCGCGCTACGGCAACAAGGACCGCTACGAGGTGCTCGGCAAGAGCTATCGCGTGCTGCCCGATGCGCGCGGTTACGTCGAGCGCGGCATCGCCTCCTGGTATGGCAACAAGTTCCACGGCTACCTGACTTCGTCGCTGGAGAAGTACGACATGTACGCGTTCAGCGCCGCACACAAGACGCTGCCGCTGCCCAGCTACGCCCGCGTGACCAACCTCGACAACGGCAGGAGCGTGGTCGTGCGCATCAATGACCGCGGTCCGTTCCACGACAATCGCGTGATCGACCTGTCGTATGCGGCGGCGGTCAAGCTTGGCGTTTGGCCCAAGGGCACCGGTCTGGTCGAGGTGCGCGCGATCGATCCGGCCCACCCCGACGCCGCCGTCGCCTCGCCGCGTGCCGCGGCACAACCGCTGCCGCCGTCGGTGGCGGTCGAACGCGCGCTCGACGCCACGCCGCTGCCAGTCGGCAGTGCGCGCATCTACCTGCAGCTGGGCGCCTATGGCGAGCGCGCCAATGCCGAGCGCGCGTTGGCCAATGCGCAGCGCGCGGGTCTGCGCGAGGTGTCGATCGCGAGCGTCGCGGTCGATGGCCGCACCATCCATCGCGTGCGCGTGGGCCCGCTCGCCGACGCCAACGCGGCCGATGCGCTCGGCGCGCGCATCGAAAAGCTCGGTCTCGGCACGCCACGCGTCGCGATCGAACGTTGATCGTGCATGAATGCGCCCGCGGTCTGCCGCTGCGTGGCCACCACGTGGGCGTGTCTTGCCAGGAACGCTCTGCGACAATCGCGGTCTTGAAGTACTCGCCCGGATCGGATCACCCGCAATGAAGCTGTCGTACCTCGCCGTCATCGCCGCCCTGCTGCTCGCCTTGAGCCCCGCCCACGCCAATCCGCGGAAATCGAAGCGTCCCGCCAACCGTCCTGCAGCCACCGCACCTGCCAAACCGGCCAAGCCCGCCGCTGCCACCGCTGCCGCCGCAACTGCCGCGGTCGCTGCCGGCGCCGCTGCAAGCAGCGCTGCCGAGCCGGCCGCGCCGGCGGCGCAGCCGCTCGATCCGAACGCGCCCCGTCCGCAGGCGGTGCCCAGGCCCGCCGCGCCTGGCAGCGCCCAGCCCGGCGCGGGTCCGACACCGCCGCCGCCGGCGATCGATGCCAAGGCCTGGCTGCTGATGGATTACGCCAGCGGCCAGGTCCTTGCCGGCGACAACATCGACACCCGCGTCGCGCCAGCCTCGATCACCAAGGTGATGACCTCCTACGTGGTGTCGGCCGAACTCGCCCAGGGCAAGATCAAGCTCGACGATGCGGTCACGATCAGCGAGAACGCCTGGCGCGGCGGCGGCGCCGGCACCGATGGTTCGACCAGCTTCCTCCAGCTCGGCAGCAAGGTGCCGCTCAAGGATCTGCTCTACGGCATGATCATCCAGTCCGGCAACGACGCCGCGATCGCGCTCGCCGAGTTCGTCGCCGGCTCCGAGGCGACCTTCGCCCAGCTCATGAACCAGTACGCGCAGCGACTGGGCATGACCGGCACCCACTACATGGATGCCAGCGGCCTGCCCAACCCCGATCACTACACGACCGCGCACGACGTGGCGCTGCTGTCGCGCGCGCTGATCCACGACTACCCGGAGGAGTACAAGGTCTACGCGGTCAAGGATTTCGAGTGGAACGGCATCAAGCAGCACAATCGCAACACGCTGCTGTGGCGCGACGACACGGTCGACGGCATCAAGACCGGGCACACCTCGGAGGCCGGCTTCTGTCTTGCGACCTCGGCGCGGCGCGGCGACCAGCGCCTGATCGCGGTGGTGATGGGCGCGCCAAGCGAGAAGGCGCGCGCCGACGACAATCAGGCCCTGCTCAACTACGGCTTCCGCTTCTTCGAAACGCAAAAGCTGTATGCCGCCAAGGCCGCGCTGGTGTCGCCCGAGCTGTGGAAGGGCGCGACGCCGACGCTGGCGTTGGGCGTGGCCGAGGACGTGCTGGCGACGTTCCCGCGCGGTCGCTACGGCGAGCTCAAGGCCAGCCTGCAACTGCCGGCGCGGCTCGTCGCGCCGATCGCGCAGGGCGAGCAGGTGGGCCTGCTCAAGGTCGAACTCGACGGCAAGACCCTGCTCGAGCGGCCGCTCATCGCACTCGCCCAGGGCGAGGAGGGTGGCTTCTTCAAGCGCATGAGCGACGGCGCGCTGCTGTGGTGGAAGGGCGATGCCGGCCCGGCCGTGTCGACTGCGGCCCCCAAATCGCCGTGAGCCTTGCCGCAGCGCCTGCCGCCCCCATCTGGCGGCATCGGCCACCTCGCGTGGCAGGCAGGAACCGGACATGAACGACCTCGGCGAACTCCACCCGCAGAATCCACGGCAGGGCTTCCAGTTTCCCGGCGTGTTCGAGATCACCGCGATGGGCAGCGCCCGCGAGCGGCTCGAGCACGAGGTCGTGCGCATCATCACCGAGGCGGGACTGGCCGTGCTCGCCGAGGCCGTGCGCGTGCGACCCTCGCGCGAGGGCAACTACGTGTCGGTGACGGCGAGCTTCACCTGCCCCAGCCGCGCCAAATACGACGAGGTCCACGCCGCGCTGCGCGCGCATCCGCACATCCGCTGGACGCTGTGAGCCGCGCTGTCGCGGGCGGCGCCGTGTGTCGGCCCCGATTCGTCGGTCGTTCCCCCGCGCTCAGGGGCCCCGCTGGAAAAGCGGCGCGCTCCTGCGCGCAGAAGTCGCTGACGAACGTTTCGCTCCCTCTGTAGAGCGGAGCTTGCTCCGCCCCACGGCGGGTCCATGGCGCGGCTCGTGCGCAAGCGCTCAATGTCGCGCGCGGGGCTGGGCCAGCAGCCGCACCGCCGCATTGGCGGGCTCGAGCCGCTGCAGCGTCGCGACCGCGTACTGCCAGGCACCCGCATTGTCGGCTTCCAGCCGCGTGCGGTTGGCGACCTCGGCCTCGGGCCAGGTGGTCGGGCCGCACTGGCTGCTCGTGTAGCTGCCCTGGTCGGCTGCGGCCCACTGCACGAACGCATCGTCGGGCGCAAGTCGCACCGCGCGGGCGACGATCTCCTGCGGCTTGGGCAGCAGGCGGTTGGCGGGATTGTCGTTGTCGAGCCAGATCCGACCCGCAAGCACCTGCACGCGCGGTGAGCCGTCGCTGCGCAGGATTTCGAGCTTGTCGCGCTGCTGCTGCCGGTAAGCCGCGACGTCAGCCTCATCCACCGTGACGGTCGTGGCCACTGCCGGCAACGCGGTCGCGGCGAGGGCGAGGGTCAACGTCGAGCCGAGTACGTGCTTGCGCATGTTCCACCTCCGTGCGTTGCGGCGTCGCGGCCAGTCTGGCAGCGTGAATCTGGCCATTTGCGGCCAAATCGGCGACAGTGTGCGCAGATCTTTCGCCCCACACCCTGCCTCATGTCCCGCCCCATCCTCGTGCGGCGCCTCGGCCGCCAACCCTACGTGCCCGTGTGGCACGCGATGCAGGCGTTCACCGACGCGCGCGGCCCCGATACGCCCGACGAGCTGTGGCTGCTCGAGCACGAGCCGGTGTTCACGCTCGGCCAGGCCGGCAAGTGGGAACACGTGCTGCTGCCGGGCGAGATTCCGGTGGTGCCGGTCGATCGTGGCGGCCAGGTCACCTACCACGGCCCGGGCCAGATCGTGGCCTATCCGCTGCTCGACCTGCGCCGGCTCAAGCTCGGCGTGCGCGAACTCGTCTGCGGCATCGAGCAGGCGCTGATCGACACGCTGGCCGAGTGGAACGTGGTCGCGGTGCGCCGCGCCGGCGCGCCGGGCGTGTACGTGGGCGAGGCCAAGATCGCTGCGCTCGGCCTGCGCGTGCGGCGCGGCTGCTCGTTCCACGGCCTGGCCTTCAACATCGACATGGACCTGGAGCCGTTCCACCGCATCAATCCCTGCGGCTACCAGGGCTTGGCCGTCACCCAACTGGCCGATCTCGGTGGGCCCGGCTCGCTGGCGCCGGTCGAGGACGTGCTGCTGGCCGAGCTGGTGCGCCAGTTCGGGCTTGAGCCGCAGCGGGCGCGTCCCCAGTTGCCGTCTGTCGGCCGTGATGCGCCGGTCGTACCGGCACGCTGAAGCCGCGCGCGCGACGAGGGAACGATCGGCGCTGCGGCATGGTCGTAGGCCCCGCATCCGCCGCGCGCCCGCAGCCGTCTGCAACATGGTGGCTGTCGGCGATCACGGCCAACCCCTATGATGGCAGGCAGGTCGCGGCTTGTGACCCGGCACGCGGGAGCGCGTGACTGCAAGGTAATCCAGTGGAGAGTGCAATGCGGAAATTCTTCGTCCTCGCGATCGCGCTGGCGTTCGCGAGCGCCGCCGTCGCCAAGCCGGCCGACACGCAGTCGGCGCCGCCGCTGCTCAAGCCAACCCCGACGCAGGCCGAGGCCGCGATCTGGGCGACGCGTTTCCTCACCCACTTCCACTACAAGCCGACGCCGCTCGACGATGCGATGTCGGAGCAGATCTACAAGCGCTACCTCGACGCGCTCGACGGCGACAAGCTGTTCTTCACCCAGGCTGACATCACGAAGTTCGACCAGTGGAAGGACAAGCTCGACGACGCGATCTACGACCAGGATCTGTCGGCGCCGTACGCGATCTTCAACATCTACGAGCAGCGCGTCGGCGATCGCGTGGCGCATGCGCGCGCATTGCTGGCCAAGGGCTTCGATTTCAGCAAGGACGAGAGCTACGACTACGACCGCGAGAAGGCGGCCTGGCCCAAGGATGACGCCGAGGCCAACGAGCTGTGGCGCAAGCGCATCAAGAACGACTGGCTGCGCCTCAAGCTCGCCGGCAAGTCCGACAAGGACATCCGTGAGACCCTCGACAAACGCTACGCCAACTATCTCGATCGCGTGCGTCAGCTCAACAGCGAGGACGTGTTCCAGACGTTCATGAACGCCTATGCCTCGTCGATCGAGCCACACACCAACTATCTGGGCCCGCGGGCTTCGGAGAACTTCGACATCTCGATGCGGCTGTCGCTGGAGGGCATCGGCGCCGTGCTGCAGCGTGATGACGACTACATCGCGATCCGCGAGATCGTGCCCGGTGGTCCAGCCGCGCTGTCGGGCAAGCTCAAGGTCGGCGATCGCGTCGTCGGCGTGGGCCAGGGCGAGAGCGGGCCGATGCTCGACATCATCGGCTGGCGCATCGACGACGCGGTGGAGAAGATCCGCGGCCCGAAGGACACCACGGTGCGGCTGGAAGTGCTGCCGGCCGATGCCGGTCCCGACGGCAGCCACTTCACCGTCGCGCTCGTGCGCAAGAAGGTCTCGATCGAGGAGCAGGCGGCCAAGAAGTCGATCATCGAGGTCAAGGACGGCGCCACCACGCGTCGCATCGGCGTCATTTCGCTGCCGACCTTCTACCAGGATTTCGATGCACGTCGGCGCGGCGACAAGGACTACAAGAGCGCCACCCGCGACGTGGCCAGGCTGCTCGCCGAGCTCAAGTCCGACAACGTCGACGGCGTGCTGGTCGACCTGCGCAACAACGGCGGTGGCTCGCTGGCCGAGGCCACCGACCTCACCGGGCTGTTCATCGGCAATGGCCCGGTGGTGCAGGTGCGCAACGCCAGCGGCCAGGTCGAAGTGGAGAAGGCGCCCGAAAAGAAGATGGTCTGGGACGGCCCGCTGGCCGTGCTCGTCAATCGCGGCTCGGCTTCGGCCTCGGAAATCTTCGCCGCCGCGATCCAGGACTACGGCCGCGGCGTCATCATCGGCGAACCGACCTTCGGCAAGGGCACGGTGCAGAACCTCGTCGACCTCGACGACGTCGCGCACAACGAGAAGCCGGCGTTCGGCGAAGTCAAGATGACGATCGCGCAGTTCTTCCGCATCAACGGCGGCTCGACCCAGCTGCGCGGCGTCACGCCCGACATCAGTTTTCCGCTCACGGTCGACGCCAAGGACTTTGGCGAATCGAGCTACGACAACGCGCTGCCGTGGACCTCGATCGCCGCCGCCAAATACACGCCGACCGGTGAGCTCAAGGCGATCGTGCCGATGCTCGAGCAGCGCCATGCGGCGCGTGTGGCGAACAACGTGGCGTGGCGCAACTTCGAGGCCGACGTGGCCGATGCGCGCGCGCTACGTGCGCAGAAGACGATCTCGCTCAACGAGAAGGTTCGCCGTGAGCAGCGCGACGAGCAGGATGCCAAGCGCAAGGCGCGCGATGCGGCCACCAAGGCGGCGCAGGAAGGCACCGCCACGGCGACCGACGCCAAGCCCGCAGGCAAGGCCCACGCCAAGGCGGATGCCGCGACCGGCGGCAAGGCGACGCCGCCGGGCGCTGACCGGGCCGCAAGCGCGGCCGCTGCCGCCAAGGCGGCCGACGGCGCGCCAGCATCGGCGCTCGACGAGGACGATGGCGATGTGCCCGACCTGTCGGGCGACGATGGCCTGCAACCCGACGAGCGCGGCGTGAGCAAGGATCTCGCCCGTGAGAAGGAAGCCAAGCAGCGCCGCGACGTGATCCTCAACGAGGCCGCCCACATCCTGTCCGACGAGATCGATCTCGTGCGCGCTGACGTCAAGCTGGCCCAGCAGGTGCTGCCGCACGTCGCGCGCCCGTCGCTCGACTGACGCGCCGCTGCGGCCACCGGAGCGAACCGGCAGCCGCAGTGGCGGTTGCCACGGTCAGGGCGCGGTGACGGTCTCGAAGCCGTCGGCGAAGATCAGGTCACTGCCCTGCAGCTCGAATGCACCGATGTCGGGTCCGCCGCCGACGCTGCGTGCAAAGCCGGCGCCGCGCTGGTCATAGGCCAGTGCATCGGCGTTGCTGCCCGCGTCGCGGGCGGGACTCGTCGTCGCCAGCGCGTGCGTCTGCGTGGGCCCGCCGTTGTCGGCCAGCGGCAGCAGTTGCGGGTCGGCCGTCAGCGTGTCGCCCGGCAGCGCGAAGGCGGTCGCCACGATGAGATTGTGGTCACCCGTGACGGTTGGCTGCTCACCGCTGCCGAGGTCGGCGCCGCTGCTGGCCGTATTGCCCGCGATGATCGTGCTGCGCAGCGTGGTGGCCAGCGCGTAGGCCAGGTACACGCCGCCACCGCCGTAGCTGGCCGTGTTGCCGGTGATCGTGCTGTTGGTGACCGTCAGCGTGGCGCCGCTCGCGGCGTCGCCGCCGTGGTAGAGGCCACCGCCGACCGCGGCAGCGGTGTTGCCGGAGATCGTGCTGTTGCGGATCGTGACGACGCCATCGGCGACCGCGCCGCCACCGGCGACCGCGCCGCTGTTGCCCGACAGCGTGCTCGACTCCAGCGTGAGATCGCCGCGTGCCAGCACGCCGGCGCCGGCGCCGTATTGGTCGCTGCTGTGACAGTCGCGCACCGCGGTGTCGACCAGAGTGATGCTCGCCTGCGAAAACAGGCAGCCGCCGCCGCCCTGGTAGTAGCCGTTGGTGATGGTGAGGCGCTCGATGCGCAAGGTGCCGGCGCCATAGTGGGTGAGCACGCTGCCGGCATCGCCGCCGTCGAGCGCGAGCGGCGTGGCCGGCCCGTGCAGGGTCAGAGAATCGAGATGGGTGCTGATCGCGCCCTGGGTCAGGGTGATGCTGGAGCAGCTCAACCCACTGAGGTCGACCGTATCGCCGCTGGCTGCGCCCGCCACCACGCTGCGCAGCGTGCCGCTGGAGCCATCGTCGGCGCAGCTCGTTACCGGCAGCGTGGCGCCGCCGCGCGTTGCTGCCGGCAGCGGCGCGTTCCGGCGCGGCAATGCGTGACGACCGAAGCTGCGCGCGGCTTGCAGGCGGGCCTGCAACGGCACGCTTGCGCGAACGGTCGCTGCGGCTGGCGTCGCGCCAGCCGCGGCAACCGGGCCGGCGATCAGGCTGGCCAGCGTGAACGTGATCGCTGCGACGAGCGGCTTGGGCGCCGGCATCGCGCGCAGGGCATTGGGAAACGAAGGCATCGGGAAACTCCGTGACAGGTCGAGGGCAAGATCATGCCGCCGCCGCAGGTCATGCCGGCGGCGGCGGTCGTGTTTCATCATAGGCGATGATGCCCGCTGGCCGCGCCGTGGCCTGCGGCCGCGTGGCACCCGGTCAGTGGTAGCGGCGCCGCAGGAACTCGAAATACGCGCGCAGGCCCTGCGCCTCGCCGCCGCGCGGACGGCCGGGCTTGTCGCCGTCGTTCCATGAATAGACGTCCAGATGCGCCCAAGCCTGCGCTTCGGGCACGAAGCGTTCCAGGTACAGCGCGGCCGTGATCGCACCGGCATGGCGCGAGGCGCCGGCATTGGCGAGGTCGGCAACGTGCGATTCGAGCATCGTCAGGTAAGGCCGCCACAGCGGCAGGCGCCACAGCGGATCACGGACGGCGTGTGCGGCGTCGAGCAACTGCGTGGCGAGTTCGTCGCGATTGCTGAACAGCGCCGGCAGATCAGGGCCGAGCGCGATGCGCGCAGCGCCCGTCAGCGTGGCGAAATCGAGGATCAGGTCGGGCTTCTGCTCGGCCGCATAGGCCAGCGCATCGCACAGGATGAGGCGGCCCTCGGCATCGGTGTTGTCGATCTCGACGCTGATGCCGGCACGCGTGGTGATGACCTCGCCCGGCCGCATCGCGTTGCCGGCGATCGAGTTCTCGACCGCCGGCACCAGCAGCGTGAGCCGCACCGGCAGGCGCGCGCCGAGCACGAGGCCGGCCAAGGCGATGGCGTGGGCGGCACCGCCCATGTCCTTCTTCATCCAGCGCATGCCGTCGGCGCTCTTGATGTCGAGACCACCGCTGTCGAAACACACGCCCTTGCCGACCAGCACCAGATGCGGCGCATGGGCCGGACCGTGCGTCAGCTGGACCAGGCGCGGCGCGCGATGACTGGCGCGACCGACCGCGTGGATGGTCGGAAATCCCGCCGCGATGAGCTCGTCGCCGACCCAGTCGCAATAGTCGGCGCCGTGCGTGGCGGCGAGTGCGCGCACCTCGGCCGCCAGCTGTTCCGGCCCAAGGTCCTCGGTCGGTGTGTTGACGAGGTCGCGCACGCGGCAGGTGGCCTGTGCGAGCGGTTCGACGCGGCTGGCAACCGCGGGGTCCACGACCAGGCGCGCCGGCGCCCGCGGCGCCTTGCGGTAGCGCGCGAACCGGTATGCGCCCAGGGCCCAGCCGAGCGCGACCTCGGCGGCATCGAGCGCGAGGCCGCGCCGATCGAGTGCGTAGGTGCCGGCGGGCAGGCGCAGCGGGAGCGAGGCGAGACCGAACAGGGCGTCGTGCGGATCGCAGCCGGCCAGCATCGCCAACGGGCGGCCGTCGCTGCCGGGCACCGCCACGAAGCCGCCTGCTTCGCCGCTGAAGCCGTTCGCGGCGCACCAGGCACCGGCGGTGGCACCGAGCGCGGCGGTGATCGCGCCCAGGCTCGCGCGGTCGACCACGATCAACGGCGTGGCATCGCCTGCGTCCGTCGCCAACTGCCAAGCTTCCATCGCATCGCTCCTGCCGGATCGGCCGTCCGCCGGTTCAGCGAACGATATAGGGTTTGAACGCAAACGTGGTGGCCGCGCCGCTGCGCGCAGCGGCCACGACGATGTAGTAGCGCCCTGCGGCGACCTCGTCGCCGGCAAGGTCGGCGCAGGCCATGCGCGCGGCCGAACGCGCCCGGCCCTGCGCGTCGAACCACTGCCAGCCTGCCGCGCTGCCGTCCCATGCCTCGACGCATGCAAGGTCCGCAGGGTGGGCCACGAGTCGCGCATTGTGCGCGAGATCGATGGCGAAAGTGCGCGTCTGCCCGGCGCCGAGTGTGACCTGCTGCCAGTCGTCGTCGACGATCGGCTGGGCCGCGGCGGTATCGGGCACCAGGCCGCTGGCACGCTGCGTGGTCGCAGCGGGCGCGCGCCGGGCCGCCTGCGCCTGCAACTGCCATTGCGCGGCGCGGTGCGAGGCGAGCAGCGCGTCGTCGCCCGTGATGGCGAGGTCGAACGCGCACGCGCCCTGCAGCGCCGCATCGATCACGCCGGCCGCGCGGCAACGTGCTGCCGCCGCTTGCAGCGTCGCCGCATCGGGCGTGGCGGGAGCCTGCGGGAAATCCAGCCGCTGGTAGCTGGCGGTGCCGGTGCCGTCGGCGTAGTCGAACAACGACTCGTCGGGGCGGATGCGCCACGATTCGAGGAAGGCGTCGAGCCCATCGTCCGAGCGCACGACGCTGCCGTCGCGCGCCGTGCGATCATTGTCGGCATTGCCATCCGCGCTGCCGAGCAAGCCGCGCTGGCCGGTCAGGTCGGCGTCGCCCGCGATGCGGTAGCGGAAGTCGATCCAGCCGTCACGCAAGTGCACGAACACATGCGAGCCGTCTGGCCAGACCATCGCCACCTCACTGGGCACCCCGCGGCGCGACCACATCCCGACGGCGCCGCCAGCATCGAGATCGATCTGGCGGAAGGCGGCGCCCCCGTCGGCCAAAGGCTTGCCATCGAGCAGCACATGCGGTTGCGGCAGGACGTACACGCCGATGCGATGCGTGCCGATGCCGGCCGCGATTGCGCTGATGCCGGCGACCTGGCGGCTGTCGCGCCACGGCTCCTGCCGCGTCTGCAGGCGCAGACCGTGCGCACTGTCCATCGCCCAGAACTCACCGGCCTTCTGGGTGCTGATGAACACACCGTCGGCGCTGACGTAATGCGGGTCGCCCATGCCGCTGCCGCCACCGGCCGCGGGCGGAACCGGCGCGCCGCCAGCGCCCGAGGTCGAGCCGCCAGCGGAATCAGGGCCGTCATCCGACGCGGAGTTCGCGCCGCTGTTGGCGCCCGAATTGGCGCCACCACCGCCGCTCGAGTTGGCATCGCCGCTCGCGCCCGAGTTCGCACTATCACTCGTGCTCGAGTTGGCATCGCCGCTCGTGCCCGAATTGGGGCCATCACTGGTGCTCGAGTTGGCATCACCGCTCGCGCCCGAATTGGCGCCATCACTCGTGCTCGAGTTGGCATCGCCGCTCGCGCCCGAATTGGCGCCATCACTGGTGCTCGAGTTGGCATCGCCGCTCGTGCCCGAATTGGTGCCATCACTGGTGCTCGAGTTGGCATCGCCGCTCGCGCCCGAATTGGCGCCATCACTCGTGCTCGAGTTGGCATCGCCGCTCGCGCCCGAATTGGCGCCGTCACTGGTGCTCGAGTTGGCATCGCCGCTCGTGCCCGAATTGGCGCCGTCGCCCGTGCCCGAGTTGGCGCCGCTGTTGGTGCCCGCGTTGGCGCCTGAGTTGGCGCCTGAGTTGGCGCCGCCGCCCGTGCCCGAGTTCGCGCCGGTGTTGGCGCCTGAGTTGGCGCCGCCGCCCGTGCCCGAGTTCGCGCCGCTGTTGGCACCCGAGTTGGCGCCGCCGCCCGTGCCCGAGTTGGCGCCGGTGTTGGCGCCTGAGTTGGCACCGCCAGCCGTGCCCGAGTTGGCGCCGCTGTTGGTGCCCGCGCTGGCGCCCGAGTTGGCACCGCCTGCCGTGCCCGAGTTCATGCCGCCGCCGGGCCCGGCACGGTTGCGGCCATCACCGCCGTTGCCGCGGGCGCCATCGGCGCGACCTGCGCTGACTGCGCGCGAATTCGATGCAGCGGGTTCGTCGGTGGCGGCCCGGTGCGCCTGTGCGAGGCCGATGCCTGCGAGCGGGGCCAGGAAGTCGATCAGCGCGGGTGATGCCGTGGCGGCGGTTGGCGGTGGCGATGACGCGTCGTGGTCGTCGCCGGTGCGATGCTGCAGCGTGCCGTCGGCGCGCTGCAGCCAGCGTTCGATACGACCCTCACGATCGCGCCGCAGCCATTCGATGGTTTCGTCACGATGGATGCGTTGCTCGATCGCCGCCTGCCCCGCGCGCTGCGGCAGCGTCATGCGCAGCACGTCGGCTTGCGGCCAAGCCGCGGTGTCCGGCGCCGGCGCGCCCGTGTTTGCCGCTTGCTTGCCGCACGCGGCCAGTCCGGCGAGGACAGTCAGAACGCAGCTGCGGAACAATGCCTGTCGGTGAGCCATGACGCCCCTTCCTCGTTGGAAGTCGGTGATGTCAGGGCAATACGCAAAACCGTTGCCCAGCGGGGCATGCGCCGGTGTCGGCATCGGTCGCGGCGAGGATGCGGCTCGCGAGTTCGCCAAGATCGCGCAGTTCGAGATCGGGACGCACGCCGGCCAGCGCGCCATGCGTCGGCCAGCGGCCACCGCTGCGATTGAGCCATGCGCTGCGCAAGCCGGCACTGCGCGCGCCGGCGACGTCGAGTTCGGGATCGTCGCCCACGTGCAGCACGTGCTCGGGCGCCAGCCCCAGCCGTGCGCAGGCGGCGTGGAAGATGCCGGCGCTGGGCTTGGCCATGCCCAGCTCGCGGGCGCTGAAGCTCGCCCTGAAATGACGCTGCAGGCCGATGCGGGCGAGATCGGCATTGCCGTTGGAAATGCTCACCAGCGGCACCCGTGCGGCGAGCGCGGTGAGCGCAGGCAATGCGTCGGCATAGAGGCTAACGTCGTTGCGCGCCTTGAAATACACCTCGAAGGCCTGCTGCACCAGCGCCTCCGAATCGATGCCACTGCTGCGCAGCGCGTGACGCAGCGTGAGCAGACGCTGCGCAGTGAAATCATGGGCCAGGTCCGGTCGCTGCGCGCTGATGCGATCACGCAGCTCGCGCAGCGCCGCGATCGGCCAGGCCTGTGCCACTGCGGGCAGGTGCTGCCGCAGCCACGCATCGAGCGCCTGCTCGGCACCGCCGATCGCCGGCTCGACCGGCCACAGCGTATCGTCGAGATCGAGCGAGACGGCAAGGATGCGCACGAGGCCGATCGGCTTACTTGCCTCCGGACGAACGCGGCTTGGGCTTGGCTGCCGCCTTGTCGCGCGGGGCGGGTTTGGCTGCGGGCGGCTCGGCCTGCTGTTGTGCCTTGGCGGCTTCGGCGCGGGCGAGGTTGGCGCGCGCGGCCTCGGTCGAGTCGGCGGCCGGCGCGGTCGCCACCTTCGCCGCCAGCACCGCACGTGGCGCCGACATCGGCTGGCTGTCGGCTGGCGCCGCGGCGGAGGCAGCGACGGTTTCGCGGCCGATGCGCTCGTCGATCAGGGCCATGCGGGCCTGGTCACGTGCGACCACGTCGCCCGCATCGGCATACGGAATGAGGTCGTGCTTGCGCAGGATCGCCTTGGCCGCCGGCGTCTGCAGGAACGCGGCGAAGCGTCCGACCGCGTCGTGGTGCGGCGAATCGGCGCGCGTGACCATGTACAGCGTGATGAACAACGGATAGCTGCCGTCGGCCACGCTCTGCGTGGAGGCACTGACGCCTTCGATCGCCAGTGCGCGCACCTTGGTGTTGCCGCGCGTATTGGCCAGCGTCGACAGGCCCAATCCGGCCGGATCGAGCGTGATCGCCTCCTCGAGCTTGGCCGTGTTGATGTACAGGCGCGGCGCGGCCACCGGCTGGTTGCCGTTGCGGTACACCAGCGCGCGCAACGAGTACTCCACGCCGTCGAGCGGACTGGCGATCGAGTACAGGTTGATCGGTTTGTCCGGGCCGCCCACATCCTGCCAGTTGGTGATGCGGCCAAAGTAGATGTCGTGGATCTGCTTGAGCGTGAGGCTGCGCACCGGGTTCTGCGGGTGGGTGATCAGCACCGCGCCATCGAGCACCACCGGCGTGAAATCGAGGCCGGCCTCTTCGGTCCGGCGCGCGTACTTGCCACGCGCCGAGGTGGCGAAGTCGGCGCTGCCCTGCGCCACGGCGTCGAGCCCCGACAGCGTGCTGAACGGCTGCAGGCTGATCGTGCCGAGCTTCTGCCTGGCGTACTCCTTGGCCAAATCGTCCATGATGGCGCGGCCGGTGGCGTGGTCGCCGCGCCAGACCAACTGATCGGCGGCGGCCACGCCCGCGCCATGGACGAACATCAACACAGCGGCTGCCCACAGGCAGCCACGCAACACGATCGCTTTCATGCCAATCAACCAGACCCGAATCGCAAGGCGCGCACCTTAGCACGCGCCCCGCAGCGGCACCTGAAGACGCGCTCACGCCCTGCTTATTGCAGCAGCAGGTAGAACGCCTCCTCGCCGCGCAACAAGGTCAACATGAGCTGGCGCGGGCGCTGCGCCAGCTGGCGCCGGAAGTCCTCGCTGCCGGCCAGGTCGCGGCGATTGACCGCGACGATGACGTCGCCCTTGCGCAAGCCGGCCGCGAACGCACGACTGGCGTCGCTGATGGCCTGCACGCTCACGCCGCCGACGCCTTGCCGGCGCAGGCTGTCGTCGAGTTCGCCGAACTGCACCCCGCTCAGGCGCGGATCGAGCCCGTCGCCGCGGATGAGCTGCAGCACCGGTGCCTTGAGCGTGGTGCTGACGCTGAGTGCGGCGCCATCGCGCTGCACGCCGACTTCGACGTCGGTACCGAGCGCGGTCAGCCCTTCGATGTTGTGCAGGTCCTGTTCGTTGGCGACCGGCTTGCCGGCCAGCGACACGATCACGTCGCCGGCGCGCAGGCCGGCGCCGGCGGCAGGCGAGCCGGCGCGCACGCGCGTGATCACGGCGCCGCGCGGTTCCTTGAGGCCGAGCAGGCGTGCCAGCTCGGGCGTCACGTCCTGGGCATCGACGCCGAGCGCGCCGCGCTTGACCGTGCCGGTGGTGACCAGTTGGCGCATCACGTCGACGGCGAGATTGGACGGGATGGCGAAGCCGATGCCGACGTTGCCGCCCGAGGGCGAGTAGATCATCGAATTGATGCCGACCAGCTGGCCGCGCAGGTTGACCAGCGGGCCGCCCGAGTTGCCGGGATTGATCGGCGCATCGGTCTGGATGAAGTTCTGGTAGCCGGCACCGCGCAGGCCGGTGCGGCCCAGCGCCGAGATCATGCCGTGGGTGACGGTCTGGCCGAGCCCGAACGGCTCGCCGACCGCGGCCACGAAGTCACCCACGCGCAGCGTCGAGGAATCGGCGATCGGCAGCGCGACGAGCTTGTCGGCGGCGATCTGCAGCACGGCCAGATCGGTGTCGGGGTCGGTGCCGAGCACCTTGCCCTTGAGCGCGCGACCGTCGGCCAGCGTCACCGTGATCGCGTCGGCGCCTTCGACCACGTGGTTGTTGGTGAGCACATAGCCCTTGGCGGCGTCGACGATGACGCCCGAGCCCAGTGATTGCTGCACGCGCTCGCGCGGCATGTCGGGCACGCCGAAGAAGCGGCGGAACACCGGATCGTCGAAGTAGGGATTGCGCACGGCCACGCGCGTCTGCGAGGCGATGTTGACCACGGCCGGCGTGACGTGCTCGAGCATCGGCGCCAACGACGGCAGCGGCGTGCCGTCGACGATCGGCGGCGGCGCTGCGCGGGCTTCGCGCGTTGCGCCGTGGCTGGCCAGCACGATGCCGAGGGCCAGGCCCAGACCCAGGGGCAGCAGCAGGAGAACGGCGCGGCGCAGCGAGGCGAGGCGGGATGACGACATGGCAAGGGCATCCATCGAAGCGGGTAGACGGAACGTTACAGACCACACGCGACGGGTTCGAGTGCGCCGGCGGCGCCTCCGGCGCGGCGCCTGCTGCAACCGGCGTTCAGCTTGGCGGGCGCCGACTGCTGCATTGCGGTAGCGGACAGGCTTTACAGGCGAGCCGCGTTCGGCGTACTGTCACACGTCGGCGTCACAAGATGTTGTGGTTGCACGCGCTGGCTGCAACTACTGCTTGTGATCCCATTGAAGGGGAACGTACGTGTCCGCCTTGGGAGAGGTGGTGCGTCGAAGGTACACAGCGCAGTGCGGTTGGACCGGCTGTGCCAGCAAGGGAGAACAACGAGATCCATGAGCACGGTCCGCCTTGAGCAACTCGCGCGCGGCGCGGTACAGATTCCGATGCAGCCGGCGTCCTGGGACATCTGGGACAAGAAATACCGGCTCAAGTCCAAGCAGGGCGAGCCGGTCGATGCCGACATCGACCACAGCTACCAGCGCATCGCCCGTGCGTTGGCCGAGGTCGAGGCCACGCCCGACAAGCGCAGCTACTGGTACGAGCGCTTCCTGTGGGCGCTGCGGCGCGGCGCGATCCCGGCCGGGCGCATCACGTCCAACGCGGGCGCGCAGGAGCACAAGCCCAAGACCTCGACGATCAACTGCACGGTGTCGGGCACCATCGAGGACTCGATGGACGACATCCTCGGCAAGGTCCACGAGGCCGGCCTCACGCTCAAGGCCGGCTGTGGCATCGGCTACGAGTTTTCGACGCTGCGTCCGCGCGGCGCCTATGTGTCGGGCGCGGGCGCCTACACGTCCGGGCCGCTGTCGTTCATGGACATCTACGACAAGATGTGTTTCACGGTTTCGTCCGCAGGCGGCAGACGCGGCGCGCAAATGGGAACCTTCGATGTCTCGCATCCCGACGTGCGCGAGTTCATCAAGGCCAAGCGCGAAAACGGCCGCCTGCGGCAATTCAACCTCTCGCTGCTCATCACCGACGGCTTCATGGAGGCGGTCGAGCGCGATGCCGACTGGCCGCTGGTGTTCCCGGTGCACGTGAAGGAGCAGCACGAGGTCGACCTCACCGACGCCGCCACGGTGGTATGGCGCGACTGGCCGACCCACAAGAACTACGTCACGCGCGACGATGGCCTGGTCGCCTGCAGGATCTACGGCCACGTGCGGGCGCGCCACCTGTGGGACATGATCATGGTCTCGACGTACGACTACGCCGAGCCCGGCTTCATCCTCATCGACCGCGTCAACGAGATGAACAACAACTGGTGGTGCGAGAACATCCGCGCCACCAACCCCTGCGGCGAACAGCCGTTGCCGCCCTATGGTTCCTGCCTGCTCGGCTCGGTCAACCTGACCACCTTCGTGCGCGATCCGTTCGGGCCCAAGGCGCGCTTCGACTGGGACGAATACAAGGAAGTCGTGCGCGTGTTCACGCGCATGCTCGACAACGTGGTCGAGATCAATGGCCTGCCGCTCGAGCAGCAGCGTGCCGAGATCCTCGGCAAGCGCCGCCACGGCATGGGGTTCCTCGGCCTGGGCAGCACGCTGACGATGCTCAAGCAGCGCTACGGCAGCGCCGAAGCCTGCCAGTTCACCGAGGACGTGGCCCGCGAGATGGCGCTGGCTGGCTGGGAAGTGGCGCTCTCGCTGGCCAAGGAGAAGGGGCCGGCGCCGGTGCTGGCGCAGGAGTTCACGGTCACCGGCGAAATGTTGCGCCGGCGGCCCGAAATGGCCGCCGACGGCTGGCAGGTCGGCGCGACGATCCCCGGTCGGGTGCTGCACGCGCGCTACAGCCGCTACATGCAGCGCGTGGCCGAGGTGGCGCCCGAACTGGTGGCCGAGCTGGCCGAGGTCGGGGCGCGTTTCACCCACCATTCCTCGATCGCGCCGACCGGCACGATCTCGCTGTCGCTGGCCAACAACGCCTCCAATGGCATCGAGCCTTCATTCGCGCACCACTACAGCCGCAACGTGATCCGCGAGGGCAAGAAGTCCAAGGAAAAGGTCGAGGTCTACAGCTACGAGCTGCTCGCCTACCGCGAGCTCATCAACGGCAAGGCCATGCCCGGTTCGCACGAGCCCGGCGAGAAGCTGCCCGACTACTTCGTGGCGGCCGACGACATCGGCCCACGCCAGCACGTGGACATCCAGGCCGCCGCCCAGCGCTGGGTCGATTCCTCGATCTCCAAGACCGCCAACGTGCCCACCGACTACCCCTACGAAGACTTCAAGGACATCTACCGCTACGCCTGGCAGCAGGGCCTCAAGGGGTGCACCACGTTCCGCTTCAACCCGGCGGCCTTCCAAGGAGTGCTGGTCAAGGAGCATGATCTGGCCAACACCACCTACCGCTTCGAGCTCGAGGACGGTTCGGTGGTGGAAGCAAAGGGCAATGAAGAGATCGAGTACGATGGCGAAACGCACACCGCGGCCAATCTGTTCGATGCGTTGAAGGAAGGCTACTACGGCAAGTTCTGAGGGCCGCGTCCGGACAGAGACGCGGCAGGTGCCGGTGGACGGGAGTCACTGCAATCCCTGCCTGCCGGCCGACGAGCCGCAGTGGTGTCGCGTCAAGTCATTTTCGACCAGTCCGTTCGTCCACAGTCAGCCAAAACTCGGAGAGGGGATTCGACCATGCACAGTGAAGGCGGTTCGTTCGACAGTTTGAAGGAAGGTGCGGCGCAGATCGGTGGTGCGATCAGCGACGCCGCAAGCGCGGCGGCGACATCGGTCGGCAACGTCGTCAGCGACGCCAGACAGGCGGTGGAAAGCACCGTGAAGAAGGCCGCCGACACCGCCGTCACGGTGAAGAAGCAAGCCGCACGCCGCGTGCAGGGCGTGGTGGCCAAGGTCAAGCAGCTCGCCAGCAAGGCCGAGGCCAGCGAGAAGAAGGCCGTAGCCAGCGCCAAGCGCGCAACGAAGAAGGCCGCCACCAAGGCCAAGAAGGCGGCCGGCAAGGTCAAGGCCAAGGCCAAGGCGGACCGG
The DNA here is from genome assembly GCF_019634845.1 of Dokdonella sp. Taxonomy (GTDB): domain Bacteria; phylum Pseudomonadota; class Gammaproteobacteria; order Xanthomonadales; family Rhodanobacteraceae; genus Dokdonella_A. The sequence goes on along the minus strand of NZ_JAHCAQ010000005.1, from coordinate 182,378 downwards.
CGTGCAGTGAAGAAGGCGGTCAAGAAGGTCGTCAGGAAGGCCGCTGCGGCGAAGAAGGCCGTGAAGAAGGCGGTGAAGAAGGCCGTCAAGAAGGCCGTGGCGAAGAAGCCGGCCAGCAAGGTGGCGAAGAAGCCCGCCAAGAAAGCCGTCGCCAGGAAGCCGGCGAAGAAGGCGATCAAGAAGGCTGCCGCCAAGCCCGCCCGGAAGGTCGTCAAGAAGCCCGCGGCGAAGAAGGCCGTGAAGAAAACCGCCAGGAAGGCGGCGCGCCGCCGCTGAATCCTGCTGGATGCGATCGGCCAGCCTCGGAAGCGGCTGGCCGACGCCTCGAACCCGCAGCCCGGAGCAACCATGGCTACCCGCAGACGCACCACGATGTACAGCAGTGCCGGCAAGAAGCTCTATGCCGTCCGCAACGCCGATGGCACGTTCAAGGACATCCAGACCTATCAGCGCGCGCATGCCGCCGATCTGCGGCACAAGAGCAAGGCCGAGCTCGAGGCGGCGGCCGGCAAGCCGCCCCGCAAGGCCGCAAAGAAGGCCGCCGCCAAGAAGTCGACGGCGAAGCAGGCGGTGACGAAGGCCGCGAACAAGGCGACCGCCAGCAAGCCGGTGGCGAAGAAGGCGGCGAAGAAGGCCGTCAAGAAGGCCGTCAAGAAGGTCGCAAAGAAGGCGGTCACGCGGCGCAGCACGCGCTGACTGGCGCAGCACCGGACCAGCAACCCGACCCCGGCCGACGCCAGCGTGCGTCCGCCGCCGGTCACGTATTCCGAGTCGAAACCGATGAAGATCACCAAGAAGATCAAGGCCTATACCGTCGTCAAGCCTGACGACACCGCTCCGACCATGGCGCCGGCCGCGACGGCCGGCACGACGACCGATGCCGGTGCCGAAGTCATCCAGATGCACGAGAAGGTCGAGCGCCCCGAGACGCTGATCGGCGCCACCTACAAGATCAAGTCGCCGCTGTTCGAGCATGCGTTGTACGTGACGATCAACGACATCGTGCTCAATGCCGGCACCGAGTACGAGCTGCGCCGGCCGTTCGAGATCTTCATCAATTCCAAGAACATGGACCACTTCCAGTGGATCGTCGCGCTTACCCGCATCATGAGTGCGGTGTTCCGCAAGGGTGGTGACGTGACTTTCCTGGTGGAGGAACTCAAGGCCGTGTTCGATCCGCGTGGCGGCTACTTCAAGGCGGGCGGCGTGTACATGCCCTCGATCGTGGCCGAACTCGGCAACGTCATCGAGCAGCACCTCAAGATGATCGGGCTGCTGCACGATCCCGAGCTCGACGAGAACCAGAAGAAGCTCATCGCCGAAAAGCGTGCGGCCTACGAGGCGCGCACAAAAAAAAAGCCTGAAAAACGCCGGGTAGACGAAGCCGGCGGCGCGATCAGCGCCGACCTCGCAGGCGCCGGCGGCGAAGCCGCCCGCCGCGATGCCGATGCCGGCGACGCCGCCACCACCAGCAGCAGCGCATTTCCCGCCGGTGCCACGAGCTGCCACAAGTGCAACACCGCGGCCGTCATCGTCATGGACGGCTGCGAGACCTGCCTCAACTGCGGCTATTCCAAGTGCGGCTAGGCGCCTGAGCGGCGCCGGCTGCTGCGCGCTGCGCAGCGGCGTGACCGGCGTCACCATTGCCCGCCACCCGCAGTGCTGTAATCGTTCGCGTTGCGGACGTTGCTGGCGGAGGTCGTATGCGTTGGGCTTGGTGGTGGGTCTTGCTGCTGGTGGGTTCGGCTGCGCACGGCGCGGCCTTCCACGTCGATCCGGTCACTGGCAGCGACAGCAGCGGCGATGGCAGTGCCGCGCATCCGTGGCGCTCGCTCGCGCACGTGTTCGACGCGGGACTCATCGAGACGCGCGACTGGCCCGACTATCCCTATCAGCCGGGCATGACACTGGTGACGGTGCATGCCGGCGCACCGGTACGGGCGGGCGACACGATCTACCTGCGCAATGGCTACCACGGCGACGTGTCGATCCAGCACGCCTACAACAGCGCGCCGATCACGCTCGCTGCCGAGCCTGGCCATATCCCGCAGCTGCGCAGCCTGCTGGTGCGCTCGGCGCAGAACTGGATCATCCGCGGTCTCGCCGTGAGCCCTTCGTTTGGCGGCAACTATGAGCCGATGACGATCGTCGAGGTGGCCAACCATTCGTGGTTCGGCCCGAGCTGGGACGTGACCATGTCGAATCTCGACGTGTTCTCGGTCGCCGATGCCTCGGCGTGGGGTCCAAACGAATGGGTCAACCTCGCCTCGAGCGGCGTCGCGATCGAGGGTGATCGCGTGAGCCTGTCCGACAGCCGCGTGCGCAACGTGCGTTTCGGCATCTCGGTCGGCGGCGAGGACGGCGTGGTGCGGCGCAATCTCGTCGATGGCTTCTCCGCCGACGGCCTGCGTGGGCTCGGCGATCGCGGCGTGTTCGAGTACAACCGCGTGCAGAACAATCTCATCGGCGACGAGTTCGACGCCAACCACGACGACGGTTTCCAGAGCTGGTCGTATGGCGCCGGTGGCGTCGGCACCGGCGAAGTCGTCGGGGTGGTGTTGCGCGGCAACGTGTTCATCAACGCGACCGATCCGTCCAATCCGCTGCGCAGCGAAATGCAGGGCATCGGTTGCTACGACGGCTTCTTCCGCGGTTGGATCGTCGAGAACAACGTGGTCGTCACCGACCATTGGCACGGAATCAGCTTCTACGGCATGCGCGACTCGCGCATCGTCAACAACACCGTCATCGACCTCGCGGCCGGCACCCCGGGGCCGCCGTGGATCATGGTGCATGACCACAAGGACGGCCGCCGCAGCAGCAACGTCGTGGTGCGCAACAACCTCGCTGCCGACTTTTCACTCGATGGCGACGGGCTCGTCATCGATCACAACATCCAGTTCAACGCCGCCACCGCGACGAGTCTGTTCATCGCCCCGCCGTTCGACCTGCATCTGCGCGCCGCGGCGGCGGCGATCGACGCCGGCAGCGCCACGCTGGCGCCCGCGCTCGATGTCGAGGGCACGCCGCGCCCGCAGGGCGCCGGCTTCGACATCGGCGCCTACGAGTATCGTGGCGACCTCATCTTCGCCAACGGCTTCGACGCCGCCGGTCCGGGCTGAGCCTGGCGGATCAGGCACCGCGGCAGGCCGGCCCGGCGCGGGCGCCGGCATGCTGCCGCGATGGCCGCAGGCCGTTCTTGGCGCCGGCGTTCAGCCGTCGAAGCCGTCGGCAAAGATCGCATCAGCGGCGAATTCGTAGGCGCCGATGTCGATGACGCCGTTCACGGCGCGTGGCGCGCCGGCGCCCGGATGCACGTAGATGCGCGTCGGCGACAGTGGCTCGCCGGCGCCACTGCCCGGATCGATGCCGGCGTCGATCACCGCGCTCGCGCTCGGCAGCAGGCGGTAGTCGTAGTTGGCCGCATCGAGGAACAACGCCGCGTTACCCGCGTAGTTGTGGTCGAGCACGGTGTCGCCGCGCGAACTGATCGTGCCGTTGCCATGGAAGATGTTGTTGCGCGCCAGCGCCGGCTGGCTGGCCCCGTTGGCCAGCTGCAGGAAGGTGCCGGCGCCGCGGTCGTTGACGAAGGTGTTGTTCACCACGAACAGGCGATGGTCGGTATTGCCGCCCGCACCTTCGCTCAGGTAGTCGAGCATCGCGCCGTTCTGGCTCGTCGCCGGCTGCTCGATCAGGTTGCCGATCACGAACGCGAGCCCGCCGTTGGGCAGCGTGAGCTCATAGCTGTCGCTGCTGCCGGTCTCGCCAGTGAGGCGGTTGTAGAGGATGTCGTTGCGGATCGCGCGCGACTTGAGCAGGTGGCCGACCTCGGCATGGTGCGACCAGTTGTGGCGGAACACGAGCCGGCCGACTCGGCCGATGTAGAGGTTGTGCGTATAGCCGTCGCCAAAACCGTTGTGGGCGAACTCGCTGTACTCGATCGTGATCGTGCTGGCGCTGTCGGCGCTGGTCAGGATGCCGTTTTCGTTGTGGTGGAAATACACCTGGCGCAGCGTCAGGTTGCGACCTTCCTGGCGGATTGCAGCGCCATTCTCGTCGGGCACATGGCAACCCGACATCTCCACGTTCTCGATCGTGGTGTCGTTGCCGACGATGACCCAGATCGCCTTGCCCTGCGCGTGCTGGCCGTTGGCAGCGATGTGCGGGCGGCCGTTGATGCCGCGCAGGGTGAGGCCATTGCGGCTCCAGGTGCAGACATCGCCGGCATAGTTGCCGGCCGCATCGACCAGGATCGTGTCGCCATCGCCGGCCGCGGCAACCGCGGCGCAGGGCGTCGCGTAGGGCTGGCCGGGGCCGACCTGCCGCGTGGCCGCGTGTGTTGTGGCGGCAAGGCCAGCCAGCAGCAGGGGCAGACAGCAGTGGCAGCGCGCGGGCATGGCGGCTCTCCGGCAGGTTGGCCGATCATGCCATCGCCGTGCGTGCTCGTCGCGCGGGTGGGTCGCAGTTCGCGCGACGCCGGGCCACGCATCCCGGTTAGGATGGCACCATGATCCGACTCTCCCTGCCGCGCTGGCTGCGGCGCCTCGCGTGGCTGCTGTTGGCACTCGTCGTGGTGGCGCTTGGCATCCTGCTCGGGCGCGCCTTCGAGGCACGCGGCAAGCCCGAGCTCATGCCTTGGCACCGACTCGTGCTGGCGGCCGAGGTGCATGCCGATTCATTGCCGGCGCAGGCCCGCTGGGCGGACTACCTCGCGCGCGAACAACGTCTGTTCGATGAGCTGCGCAGTGCGCTCGCCGCGGCGCCGGTATCGGGTCGGTTGCGCTACGAGGTCGACAGCCACATCGGCCCAGCGGCCGCGGCGCGCGACTGGAACCGCTCGTTCGAATCCACGCCGCCCGCGCCGCGCGGCGGCGTGCTGCTGTTGCACGGACTCACCGATGCGCCCTACAGCGTGCGCGGGCTGGCCACGCTGTACGAGCAGGCCGGCTTCGCCGTGATCGCGCCGCGCCTGCCCGGTCACGGCACGATCCCGTCCGGCTTGCTCGACGTGCGCTGGCAGGACTGGCGTGCCGTGGTGGCGCTGGCCATGCGCGAGCTGCGCGCCCGCGTGGGACCGGACCGGCCGCTGCACATCCTGGGTTATTCCAATGGCGGCGCGCTCGCCCTCGACTACACGCTCGATGCCCTCGATGCGGATGGCGACGCACTGCCACGACCGCAGCAGCTCGTGCTGGTCTCGCCGATGATCGGCCTGCGTCCGTACGCCGGCCTGTCGCGCTGGTTGCCGCTGTTCGGCGGCATCGAATACTTCGAGAAATCGCGCTGGCTCGACATCCTGCCCGAGTTCAACCCGTTCAAGTACAACTCGTTTCCGGTCAATGGCGCGGTGCAGTCGTACCTGTTGACCACGCGCCTGCAGGCACGTCTGCTCGCGCTGGCCAGCAGCGGCCGCAACCAGCGCCTGCCGCCGATCCTCGGGTTCCAGTCGGTGCTCGACGGCACGGTCAGCAGCCATGCCGTGGTGCACTCGCTGTTCGAGATGCTGCCGGCCAACGGCAGCGCGCTGGTCCTGTTCGACATCAATCGCGCGAGCCTGCTCGCCGACATGTTCAAGGTCGACGCCGCCAACGCGCTCGACGTGTTGCACGATGACCGCCCGCAGACCTATCGCGTCGATGTGCTCGGCAATGCCGATCCGGCGACCCTGGCGCTGGTCGAGCGCCGCTACGACGCCGGTGCGCGCGACGCCGTCGTACGTCCGCTGCAGCTCGCGTTTCCGCCCGAGGTGTACTCGTTGTCGCATGTGGCGCTGCCGTTCGCCTGCGACGATCCACTGTATGGCATGGAGCCGCGCATGGACGAGGATTTCGGCATCCGGCTCGGCACGCTGCGCCTGCGCGGCGAACGCGGCGCGCTGGTGGTGGCGGCCGACCAGTTCAGCCGCCTCGGCTGCAATCCGTTCCATGCCTATCTGCGCGAGCGCATCGCGCAAACCTTGCCGCCGCCGCCCGCCAGCGGCGCGGGCGCGGCGCCGTCACCCTGAGCGCGGCGACCCGCTGACGGCCCGCCGCGCTGCGGGCTCAGTCGAAGCCGTCGCGGAAGATGCCTTCGCTGCGCGCCGGGCCACCTTCGAACAGGATCGCGTTGGCGCTGGCCGGGCGATAGCTGCCGAACTGGCCATTGTCGAGCGTGAGCTCCCAGGTGTCGGCGGCGATCCGATTGGCGCGGACACTGAAGTCATGCCAGCCCAGCGTGGCCGGATCGCCCGGGATCGCCGGGCCGAAGTAGCGCATGCCAAAGCCGCTGCCGAAGCTCGCGCCATGGAACTTGAGTTTCACCTTCGCGCTTTGGCAGTCCTGGATCTCGAAGCGCGCGAGCTGGCGCGGGTAGACGTAGTCGTCGCCATAGCTCGACACGTCACGCCCGTGATAGGCCGCATACACCGATTGCACGTCCATCGCCTGGCTGCATTGGCCCGCCAGTGGGGTGATCGAAACGGTGAAATACGGCTGCAGCGTCGCCGGTTGGGCGTTGCCGTCGGCGCTGGCGCTGGTCAGCGAGCCCACGCCCGGCTGCAGCGCATCGGCGATGCCGTCGGCGTTGCCGTCACCGCCGTTGGGCGCCGCCTGTTCAACCGCGTCGGGGACGCCATCGGCATCGCTGTCGGGCAACTGGGTGATGCTCCACACGCCACTGGTGGAGCCGGCGTAGAGCACGCTCGGATCGACCGGGTCGACCTGCAGCGCGGTCGCGGCGTCGGCCGGCAAACCGATGCTGATCGAATGCCAGGTGGCGCCGCCGTTGCTGCTCTTGTACACGCTGCCCGGATTGGCGTCGCTGCCGGCGCCCGAGGCATAGAGCACGTTCGGTTGTGACGGGTCGACGAGAAGTGCGCGAATGTCGGTGGCGCTGATGCCGTTGCTTGCGCTGCTCCAGTTCGCGCCGCCATCGACCGTGTGGTAGATGCCGCCGCTCGCCGCGCCGCCCACGCTGAGGTCGACCACCGAGCACCACAGTTCGAGCGGGTTGGCCGGGTTGATCGCCAGGCTCAGCACGTCGAGCGCGGTATGGCTCGAGCCGGCGCGACGCGGCAGACCGTTGCTGCGGAACACCCAGTTGGCGCCGCCGTCAGTGCTCCTGAATACACCACTTTGGATCGTGGGTGCGGCCAAGGCGGTCGCGTCGTAGTTGGCGCTGGTGCCGACGTACAGTTCCTGCGGATTGAGCGGGTTGATCACGATCGGCACCACGAGCACGGACTGCCGCTGCGGGGTCGCGGCGTCGATCGGCTGCGGGATGCCGGTGTCGCTGCTGAGCCACGAGTCGCCGCCGTTGCCGCTCTTTAGGACGCGGAAGCTGTCGGTGCCGGTTGCGCCATCGTGCTTGCCGTTGGAGGTCGCATACAGCGTCTGCAGCGGCCCGCTTGCGCACGGGCCAGAAGGGGGCGGCGCCGCGCACGAACGCGGATCGAGCACGAGATTGCGCACGGTGCCGACATTGGCCGCCGGCGGGTTGCCGCTCACGGGCAAGCCCACATCGATCGTGGTCCAGGTGCCGCCGCCATCGAGGCTGCGGTAGATGCCGCCGTCCCTTGCATCGAGGTCCGGATAGGGCCCGGCGCGCCCGGTCGCATACAGGCGCGTGCTGCCGATGCCGCCGCTGCGGGTGGTCGGGTCGATCGTGATCGAACGGATCTGGTAGGCACCGAGATTGGTGTTGGAAGGCGCCCATGACGAGAATGGCGTGCCGGGGCCGGCGTTGTTGCCGCGGAACAGCGCTGGCGAAGGTCGGAACGCGTCGCCATACCCGGCGAACATGCGGTGGGTGGCCGCATCGTGGAACATCGCCAACGCACGGATGTTGGTGGCCGCCAAGCCATCGCTGCGCGCAGTCCAGCTGGCGCCGGCGCTGGCACTGAAGTAGATGCCCGCTTCCTCGGTGCCCAGCCACAGTTGTGCGGCGGCGGGATAGTTTGGATGCATGACGATGCGGTTCACCGACGCCGGCATGCCGGCCGTCACGATGAGGCCGGTCGTGAGCGGCGTGCTGCTGACGCCGCCGTCGGTGGACCTGGCCAGGCCCTTGTAGCCACCGATGAAGACCGTGTTGGGCGTGGCCGGATCGGCGCGCACCGCCATGATGCTGTTGTTGTAGGGCGGCCCGAGCAGCGGCCCGGTCCAGCTCGCGCCACCATCGTCGCTGCGGTACAGCGCATCATCGACCGCCGCATAGACCTTGCCGCCGGCGCCGAAACTGATGTCGGTGACACCCATGTAGTACGACGCACTGCCGAGCGTGCCGGTCCAGCTCGCGCCGCCATCGGTACTGAGATAGATCGACTCGGTGTGCAGCGGGTCGGTGGCATCGTATCCGCGTGTGCCGGCGAGCATGCGCAGCGGATTGGCCGCATCGATCGCGAGGTGCGCGAGCGGCACGCCGGCCGGCAGGCCGCTACCGCTGGCGGTGAAGCTGGCCCCGCTGTCGTTGCTCACGAGCACACCACTGGTCTCGGTGACGAGGTAGAGCCTGCCCGTGCCGCCCGGCGCATCGACGATCTGGTTGACGTCGTATGCGGGCCGGCTGTAGCCGGTCAACGCCCAGTTGTCGCCGCCGTCGCTGCTGCGATTGACGCGACCGACACCGTCGACCAGCCACAGCGTGTTGGCTGCCTCGGCGTCGATCGCGAGCGAGATGCCGGCGACGCCGAGACTGCCGCTCAGGCCGGCCTCCTTGCGCACCCAGCTCACGCCGCCATCGTTGCTGCGGAAGATGCCGCCGCGGGTTCCCGCGTAGAGCGTGCCCGGGGCGGCCGGGCTCACGTACAGGCGATAGACGATGCCGCCATACGGCCCTTCCGAGGTCCAGGTGCCGCTGCCGGCCAGCAGCGGGCCGCTGCAGACGGCGGCGGCTGCCGCCAGAATGAAGGTGCGTGGTTTCATCGTCGTGCTCCCCGTGGCGCATGCAAGGGACGGCGTCGGGCGCCATCCGGTACGGCGAGTGTGCACCCTGGCCTCGCCACCATGGCGTGACGTGCGAACGGGCTTGGGCGTGCGTGGTACGCGCCGCGAACGTGACGGGGTTGGCAACCGCGAGCAGCCGTGGCCAGCACCCGGAGCCGCGTCGCGCGCGGCTCGCTTTGCGCCGCCGCCTGCGATTGCGCAGAATGACGCGATCGCGGCACGCGTGCCGCCGTCCATCACCCGTCCCGTCCGCGAACCGTTGCCAGCCCGGTCGGCTCGCCCGCAGCAGGAACCCAGCATGAGCAGCATCGAGGTCAAGGTCCCCGACATCGGCCACTACAAGGGCGTGCCGGTCATCGAAATCCTGGTCAAGCCGGGCGATGCCGTTGCCAGGGATCAGGGTCTGGTCACGCTGGAGTCGGACAAGGCGACGATGGAGGTGCCCTCGAGCGTGGCCGGCGTGGTCAAGGAATTGCGCGTCGGCATCGGCGACGAAGTGGCCGAAGGCAGCGTCGTCGCGCTGGTCGAGGTCGCCGCTGCCACCGCGGCCCCCGCACCGGCAACAGCAGCCGCAGCGCCGGCACCGGCCGCTGCGGCATCAGCGCCGGCCGCGGCCCAACCTGTCGCCAGCAGCGGCCGCCAGCCCGACTTCGACTGCGACGTGGTGGTGCTCGGCGCCGGGCCGGGCGGCTACGCCGCGGCCTTCCGCGCCGCGGACCTCGGCCAGAGCACCGTGCTCATCGAGCGCTACGCGCAACTGGGCGGTGTCTGCCTCAACGTCGGCTGCATCCCGTCCAAGGCGCTGCTGCATGCCGCGCGCGTGATCGACGAGGCGCTGCATGCCGGCGAACTCGGCATCGAGTTCGGCCGCCCGCGCTTCGATATCGACAAGCTGCGCTCGTACAAGGACAAGGTGGTGGCGCAGATGAACGGCGGCCTCGCCGGCATGGCCAAACAGCGCAAGGTCACGCGCGTCACCGGCGAGGGGCGTTTCATCTCGCCACATGAGATCGAAGTCGCCACCGCCGAGGGCACCAGGCTCGTGCGCTTCCGCCACGCGATCATCGCGGTGGGCTCGCGCGCGGTGAAGCTGCCCGGCATGCCGTGGGATGACCCGCGCATGATGGACTCGACCGATGCGCTCGCGCTCGCCGACATCCCGCAGAAGCTGCTCGTGGTCGGTGGCGGCATCATCGGCCTGGAGATGGCCTCGGTGTACAGCGCGCTCGGCAGCCAGGTCACGGTCGTCGAGCTCATGGACCAACTCATGCCGGGCGCCGATCCCGACCTCGTGCGTCCGCTGCAGCAACGTCTGGCCAAGCGCTTCGCCGGCATCCATCTCAAGGTCAAGGTCGCCGGCATCGAAGCGACCAAGGCCGGCCTCAAGGCCAGCTTCGAAGGCGAGCAGGCGCCCGCGCCGCAGGTCTACGACCGCGTGCTCGTCGCGGTGGGACGCGCGCCCAATGGCGGCCGCATCGATGCCGACAAGGCCGGGGTCCTCGTCAGCGAACGCGGCTACATCGCGGTCGACCGGCAGATGCGTACCAACGTCCCGCACATCTTCGCGATCGGCGACGTGGTGGGCCAGCCGATGCTCGCCCACAAGGCGACCCACGAGGGCAAGGTCGCGGCCGAGGTGGCGGCCGGACACAAGAGCGAATTCGTCGCCCGCGTGATCCCTTCGGTCGCCTTCACCGATCCGGAAATCGCCTGGGTCGGCGTCACCGAGAGCGAGGCGAAGCGCCAGGGCATCGCCTATGGCGTGGGCAAGTTCCCGTTCGCGGCATCGGGTCGCGCGGTCGGCATCGGCCGCACCGAGGGCTTCACCAAGCTGCTGTTCGACGAGGCCACCCAGCGCGTCATCGGTGGCGGCATCGTCGCGCCGAGCGCGGGCGACTTCATCGGCGAGGTCGCGCTCGCGATCGAGATGGGCTGCGAGGCCGCCGACATCGGCCTCACGATCCACCCGCATCCGACGCTGGGCGAATCGGTCGGCATGGCGGCCGAGGTCTACGAAGGCACGATCACCGACCTGTATTTGCCGCGCAAGAAATAATTCCGCCTGGTCGTCGTCGTTGGTTGATGCGTGGACTGCCCGATAGCTCTTCACACAGTTTTCGCAGGTACCACGCCATTACGATGTCGATGGGGAGGTGACCGTGTTGATTATTGACGTGGCATGGGGGGGCTAGCAATGCTCGCAACTTAAGCCCATCTTGGCTCATCAGGATGTTGCTTTCCGATACCCCGTGGCGTACACCTGCTACACGTAACATGTTGATATAACTAAATAATATGAACTCGAACACTCGCTCCTGCCGCGATTCTTTCTGAGTTCTCCGCCGCCCTCCACGACGGCGACCTGCTGGCTTCCCACCGACTCGCTCCCGCCGCCTTCACGCGCCGGCGCAAGCTGACGCTGCCGCGCGTACTGGCGCTCATGCTCAGCGGCATGTGCGCGCGTGCAGACGCAGCTGGATTCGTTGTTCGCGCAAATCGGCGGCGCGCCAGTGCGCGTGCACGGGGCGACGCGCCAGGCGTTTGCCAAGGTGCGTCGCGGCTTCTCCGCCACGGTGTTCGACACGCTCAGTGCGCACCTGCTGCGCCTGGCGCAGCCGTGTATCGACGCCCATCGCTGGCACGGCTTGCGGGTGGTCGCCGCCGACGAATCGCGTCTGCGCGTGTCGACCCGCAAGGGCGCCGCGCTGGAGGCCGATCGCTACGCCTTCGGTTTGTATCTGCCCGGCGCGGAGCTGACCTTGCACGCCGCCCTGCATGGCGCCGACGGCTGCGAGCGGCAGATGCTCTTCGAGGCGCTGGATGCGACGGAGGCGGACGATCTGCTCGTGCTCGATCGCGGTCTGATCGGCAATACCGTGGTTGCCTCCCTGCGCCAGCGTGGGCGCCACTTCTGCATGCGCGTGGACGCGAGCGGTTACGCCTGCGTGCGCGCCTTCCTGCGCAGCGGCAAGAGCGAGGCGCTTGGTGCGGCTGGAGCCGCCGCGCCCGGCCGATCGCCTGTCCCATGAGCTGGAGGAGCTGCCCACCACCGTGCGCCTGATTCGCGATGTGACGCCCAGCGGCTCCATCCGCATCCTGATGACCTCGCTGCTCGATGTGCAGCGCTACCCCGCGCACGCGTTCGGCGCACTCTACCATCGCTGCTGGCGCATCGAGGAAGCCTTCAAACGCATCAAACACCGACTGCGACTGGAGGCCGTCAGCGGCCTCACTCACCTCGCCTTGCAGCAGGACTTCGCCGCCAAGATCGTCGCCGACAACCTGCACACCTTGCTCGCCACCGCGCACGATGCGGCGGCCATCGAGCCCGAGGTCGTTGCCACCAGCCGCCCCAATCGAACCTATGCCCTGGGCGCGCTCAAGCCGATCCTCGCCGGCTGCCTGCTCGGTCTGCGCCATCGCCTGCGCACCCTCGGCGCCGCGCTTGACGCGATCGCGCGCAACCGATGCCGCATCCACCTCGGTCGCGCCTACCCGCGGCCGCCACGAACCAAGCCGCATCTGCACTGCGCCTATCGATTCAGTTGTTGAGGGCCGGGGATGGACGCGTTAAGTTGCGAGCATTGATTGGGGGGCTACGATCTATCCGCCTCGCGTCGAGACTAGGTATGACTGGAGCGAAAATGTCACGGAAACTTCTTGCCAGCGCGATGTGCGTCCTCACATTGGTGCCCGCTACATGGCTGGCTGCCGCAACGTTGGACCATAGGCGAGCAACCCCCAGTTACGGCACGATTCAATTCACCTATGTCCGATCTGATGGCGTGCAAATCAGGGAAACTCGAGCCATCGACATGGATTTGTATGTGACCTCGGGAGGTAGGAACGTCGACCCTGTCCAAGGGGTACAACAAAGTGAGTGCCAGCCACCGACGCTACCAACTGTTCCGGTCTTTCCGCCGCCTGCTCCGCCACCAAATCCGTTGGACTTCCCGCCGAGCGTTTCCAACGTAATCATCTACCAGGATCCGATAGGGGGATCTCAAGGTGGGTGGTGGCAAAAGGTTGAATATCGCCGCCGGACGTTTCCGAAACCCGATGGTACTTGGGCTCCTCCAGGGGATTGGAGCCCACCGATCACCAACCAAGGTCAAGGCCCGCATCCGAACGCGATATGCAACTCTTCAGAGAGTTGATTTTCTACAGCTGCCTTTGGCAGTGAGGGGGTTGGGGCGCCGCAGCTGGCGCTCCAATTCCGTGGCAGTGCGCACGACTGGTGTTCGTTCGCCGGATCGTCGTCTCAACCCGCGCTGCGGATCAGCACCGAGGTCGCGTCGATCTGCAGCTCGCGCGCAGCCGCCGCCTTGGCGCCATCCTTCTTCAGGTGCTCCTGCTCCTGCGCCGACAAGGTCTTTTCGCTGAGCGTGCCGTAGACCACGGCGTCGCCCTTGGCGTCCTTGGGCACGCCGAAGGCGTGATCGTGCATGATGACGCGCGCGAACTCGCCGTTGCTGGCGCTGAGTACGAGCCAGCACCCCTGCATCTGGCACACCTGGGTGATGCGTCCGCTGAACGCGCCGCTCTTGCCGATCAGCGCCGCCGGTTTCGCCACGACGTCGTCCAGGCTCAGCGGCGCCGGCGGCGTGGCCGGCAGGCTGGCGCCATACACGGCGCCCTCGGCGGTGGTCTGCACCGGCGCGATCGGCGCCATCTCGGACTTGGCGCCGTGGTCGTGGTGGCCGGCCTCGTCGTGCGCAAAGGCGGGGGCGGCGAGCAGCAGGGACAGGGCAAGGGCGAGACGCATGGCGTGGTTCCTCGGCAGGCTGAAACGCCGATTATGCCTGTGCCGGCGTGTGACGGTGGGTGCCGGGTGGTGGGCGTGGCCGCGGCGGTGCGATTGCCGGCATTGCGCGGGGCGGCGCCAGCCGTGCGATCATGCCCGCGCTCGCAGTGGGGAGGAGATGCATGATGCAATGGCTCGGCTGGCTGGTGGCGCTGCTCGCGATCGCGGCTGCCTTGTGGTTCGTGCGCGCGTGGCGCGGCGAACAGGCACGCGCCAACGAACTGCTGTACGAGAAGATGGATCTGGAAAACGAGCTCGACACGATGCATGCCGAGCGCGTGGCCAATCCGCCACCCGATCCGATGCCGGCGGCGATGCCGGCCGCAGCCGTGCTGGCGCCGTCGAGCGAATCGCCGGCGGTGCAGATCGCGCTGGCGCACCTGCGCGAACTCGGCACGCAGATCGAGGACTACCGCAAGTGCAATCGCGCCTACGACCTCGCCGTGCAGCAGTGCCTGCAACCGCTCGAATTGCTGATCGGCGCCGATGCAGCGACCATGGCCAGCGCGCTCGGCCACATCGACAAGGCGCGCAAGCCGTTGTTCGCGGCGCGCGCGGCCGTGCAGAAATCACCGCTGCAGCGCGCCGCAGCGGCGCTCGATGCCGCCTGCGCGGCGCTGGCCGATCCGACCGAGGCGGCGACCGATGGGCTGACAACCGAGGCCGCGCACACCGCACCCGCACCGTGACGCGATGACGACCTGCCTGGTCTTCGGTGCCAGTGGCATGGTCGGTCAGTTCCTGCTGCCGCGCCTGTCCGCAGCGGGCCTGCGCGTCCTTGCCGTGAGTCGTCGCGCGCAGCCGGCGCTGCCCGACGGGCAGTGGTTGCAGGCCGCTCTCGACCAGCCGTTGCCGGTGCCGCCGGGCAGCGAGGCGACCATCAGCTGTGGCCCGCTCGATGCGTTCGCGCGCTGGTATGCGGACGCCGCGACCGGCGCCGGTCCCGTGGTCGCGCTCGGATCGATGAGCGCCGTCAGCAAGCGCACTTCGCCCGATCCGCTCGAGCGCGAGCTTGCCGCGCGCCTGGTGGCCAGCGAACAGCAGCTGCTTGCCAGCGCCGCGCAGCGTGGTGCGCGCGCCGTGATCCTGCGGCCGACCCTCATCTATGGCAGCGGCCGCGACCGCTCACTGGCGCGCATCGCGCGCTTTGCGCGGCGCTGGCGCATGTATCCGCGCCTGCATGGCGCCAGTGGCCTGCGCCAGCCCGTGCATGCCGATGATCTGGCGCAGGCCTGCCTGGCCCTGCTGACGCCACCGGCTGCCGGCGTCTACGCCGTCGGTGGTGGCGAACGCCTCGACTGCGCGCAGATGATCGAGCGCACCTGCTGTTCGCTCGAGGTGGCCTGCCTGCCGATCCCGTTGCCGGTGGCCGTGCTCGGCTCGCGCGCGATCGCCGGCATCGCGCGCGCGATGGGCTGGGGCGCGCTGCATGCGGCCAGCATCGCGCGCCTGCGCGAGGACCTCGTTGCCGACAATGGTCCGGCCGCGCGTGATTTCGGCTGGGCACCCCGCCCGTTCGAGCCGGCGGCAGCGAGCTGGCCGCGCCTGCCGTGAGTGGCGGTCGCCGGAAGGCCGCTGCCGGCGCCGGCGCGCACGCGCAGCGGGACACGGTTTTTGCGCGCGCTGCGCACGGCTGCGGACCGGTGTCGGCAGCGGCGCACCATACGCCACCGCATTTCGCCGCAGTGCAGCGTTGCCAAGCCTTGATTGGAGCGCCTAAGATGGCCCGGTTTTCACACTTTCTTCGCATTCGGGACGCAGCCAGAAGGGGCTTGTCATGCAGCTTCGATTGATCACACTTGCGGCCGCCGCCGCGTTGGCATTGGGTACGTTGGCCGCCCCGAGCGCGCATGCGTACGATTACCGGGCACCGGTCGCGCCGCACACCGTGGTGGGCTTCGATCCGAGCCACAGCGTGATCCCGTTCCCGAACAATCTGCTGTTCGCGGGCACCACCGATCTCACGCTCAACATCCCGGTGGCGGCTGGCGCGCCCGACGCGATGCCCAAGCAGGCCATGAATGCGCAGGACGGCTTCAGCACCAGCGCGCCGTGGTCGATGACCTTCTCGGCGCCGATCGATGCGGCCTCGCTGGCCGGCAACGTGCACCTGTACGAAGTCACGCTGAGCGGTCCGGCCGGCGCCGTGACCGGCGTCGTGCGCGAACTGGCCTCGCCGGCCGAGTTCGTGGCCACGCTGGCGGCCTCCGACAGCACGGGCAAGACGATGGCGATCGTGCCGACCAAGGCGCTCAAGCAGCGCACTTCGTACATGGCCGTGGTCACCACCGGCGTCAAGGACGCGGCCGGCGGCAACGTGCGCGGATCGTTCACCTACCTGCTGGCCACCGGCAAGCGCGCGCTGTGCGCGGGCGGTCATTCGACCTCGCCGGCACTGCCCGACGCGACCGCCTGCCAGCTCGAACCGCTGCGCCAGCTCGTCAACGCGCAGGAAGCCGCGGCGCAGGGCGCCGGCATTGCGGCCGGCTCGATCGCGATGTCGTGGACGGCGACGACGCAGAGCATCACGCCGACGCTGCAGGCCGTGGCCGCGATCACCCAGGCTTCGCCCGCCGCCGAAACGCACACCGCGTCGACCGGCATGACGCTGGCCAGCCTTGGCCTGGGCCTGCCGCCGATCGCCGACATCTACGTCGGCACGATCAAGCTGCCGTACTACCTGGCCGCACCGACCCAGGCCGATCCGCTGGCGCCGCTGACCAAGAACTGGAACGCCGCGCCGGGTGCCTACATCCAGCAGTGCGCCGGGTTTGGCCTCGATCCGACCTCGACCAACCTGACCGCCTGCAACCCGATCCCGGTCGCCAAGTCGGCCGAGGTCGTGCCGCTGCTGCTGACCTTGCCCAACGCGGCGTCGGGCAAGACCAAGCCCGCCGCGGGTTGGCCGGTGGTGATTTTCCAGCACGGCATCACGCGCAATCGCACCGACATGTTCGCGATCGCGGGTACGCTGGCGGCCCAGGGTTTTGCGGTGGTCGCAATCGACCTGCCGCTGCACGGCATCACCAGCACGAGCAACCCGTTCTACATGGGCAGCTCGTCGCCGTTCGCGGCGCTCGGCGCGCATGAGCGCACCTTCAACCTCGACGTGCAGAACAACACCACCGGCGCCGCCGGTCCCGACGGCACGATCGACAGCTCGGGCAGCCATTTCATCAACCTCGCCAGCCTGCTCACCTCGCGCGACAACCTGCGCCAGGGCGTGGCCGACGTGATGCAGCTCGCCCACGCAGCCGGCACGCTGCCCAACGTCGACGGCAGCAATCCGCGCTTCGTCGGCCAGTCGCTCGGCAGCATCGTCGGCACCGTGGTGATGGCGGTCGACCCGTCGATCAAGACCGCCGTGCTGAGCGTGCCCGGTGGCGGCATCGCGCGCCTGCTCGACGGCTCGCCGACCTTCGGTCCCGTGATCCGCGCCGGCCTCGCTGGTGCGGGCGTGGTGGCGGGGACGCCGGCCTACGACAGCTTCATGCTGGCCGCGCAGACCGTGGTCGATTCGGGCGACCCGATCAACTTCGCCGGCAACGGCACGCTGATCGCGCCGCAGGCCGCCGGCACGCTGCCTTACCGCAAGAACATCCTGTTGCACGAAGTGATCGGTGGCGGCGACGTGCTGCCCGACCAGGTCATTCCCAACCGCGTCGCCAGTGGGCCGCTGTCGGGCACCGAGCCGCTGATCGCCGCACTCGCGCTGCCGGCCATCGATCATTCGATCGCGCCGAGCGCCGATGGCATCCATGCCGCCGCCCGTTTCGTGCAGGGCGTGCATGGTTCGCTGCTCGACCCCACCAGCTATCCGTATGCGACGGTCGAGATGCAGGGCGAGATGGCGAGCTTCGTGGTCAGCAATGGCGCCGCGCTCGTGGTCAACAATCCGACCGTGCTCAAGCCGGTACCGACACCCTGAGCCACGTGCTCCAGGCAAACGAAAAAGCGCGCCCCGGTGGCGCGCTTTTTTTTGCCCGGCAGGCCGCGCTGCGGTGCGAGGCGCGCGGCTCAGTCGAGCTGGATGTCGGCCAGGCGACGCAGTGCCTCGGCGTATTTCGCCGCGGTCGCGGCGATGATCGCGGGCGGAACATGCGGCCCCGGCGCGCTCTTGTTCCAGTCCAGCGTTTCCAGGTAGTCGCGCACGAACTGCTTGTCGTAGCTCGGTGGGCTGCTGCCCACGCGATACTCGTCGGCCGGCCAGAAGCGCGACGAATCGGGCGTGAGCATCTCGTCGACGACGTGCAGCCGGCCTTCGGCGTCGAGGCCGAACTCGAACTTGGTATCGGCGATGAGGATGCCGCGGCCGGCGGCATGGGCTGCCGCGAAGTCGTAGATCGCCAGCGTCGCCGCGCGCACCTGTTCGGCAAGCTCGCCGCCGATCAGCGCAACCACCTCATCGAAGCCCACGTTCTGGTCGTGCGCGCCGACCGCGGCCTTGGTCGAGGGCGTGAAGATCGGCTGCGGCAGGCGCTCGGCCTGGCGCAATCCAGCCGGCAGGCGGATGCCGCACACCGCACCGGTGGCCTGGTAGTCCTTCCAGCCCGAGCCGATGAGGTAGCCGCGTGCGATCGCCTCCACCGGCAACACGCGCAGGCGCTTGGTGATCACGCTGCGTCGTTCGTACAGGGCGGCATCCACGCCGGCCGGCAGCGCGCTGGCCACGCTGCGTCCGGTCAGATGGTTGGCAATGAGCTGGCTGGTGCGCGCGAACCAGAAATTGGAGATCTGGCACAGCATCTCGCCCTTGCCGGGGATCGGGTCGGGCAGCACCACGTCGAACGCACTGAGCCGGTCGCTGGCGACGATCAGCAGCTCCTGCGCCGACAGTGCGTAGACATCGCGCACCTTGCCGCGGTGGACGAGTTCGAGGCCGGGCAGATTGGATTCCACGAGTACGGTCGGCACGCGCTGTTCCCGCTGGCGAAAGGCCGCCATTGTAGCGATGCCCGGCGCGGCGGAAGGCCTTGCTAGAATGTGCGGCTTCACCGCCGCGACGTCTCGCTCCCGTGTCCAGCGCCGCCTGCCACCACGTCCCTGCCTGCCGCACCGCGCGCCGCGAGGCCGCGCGGTGAGGATCGTCGGCAAGATCGTCGGCGCCATCATCGGCGTGCTGCTGTGGCGCAACCCGGTCGGACTCGTGCTCGGTGGCGTGCTCGGCCACATCTACGACCAGGCCAGCGAGCGCCTGCGGCCGCCCCGCTTCGACCTCGACTTCGTC
Source organism: Dokdonella sp. (assembly GCF_019634845.1). GTDB lineage: Bacteria > Pseudomonadota > Gammaproteobacteria > Xanthomonadales > Rhodanobacteraceae > Dokdonella_A. The sequence goes on along the minus strand of NZ_JAHCAQ010000005.1, from coordinate 163,426 downwards.
GGCCCGCTGTTCGCCTACGCCGGTGCCCTGGCCAAATCCGACGGGCGCGTCTCCGAGCCCGAGATCGTCGCCGCCGAAGCGCTGATGGGGCGCCTCAACCTCGATGCCGAGGCGCGCCGCGTGGCGATGGCGCGCTTCACGGTCGGCAAGCAGCCCGAATTCAACAATACGGTGCCGCTGGCCGAACTCAGGAACTGGTGCCGTGGCCGGCGCGACAATGCCTTCATCGTGCTCGACCTCCTGCTCGATCTCGTCTACGCCGAGGGCCTCGTGGTGCAGCCCAAGCTCGCGCTCGTGCAGAAGCTGTGCGCGGCACTGGGCGTCACCGAATACGAGCTCACCGCGCTGTCGGCGATGAAGGGTTACGGGCCGGCCTGGCATCGCGCGCAGTACGAGCGCACCGCGCGGCCGCGCGAGCGTGGCCCGTGGCAGGAAGCGCCGCCGCCCCCGCCTCGGCGACCCTCCGAAGTCGATCCCTACGCCGTGCTCGGCGTGGCCAACGACGCCGACGACGCGGCGGTCAAGCGGGCCTATCGCAAGCTGATGAGCCAGCACCATCCAGACAAACTGGTGGACGCGCCCGATGAGGTGCGCCGCCGCTCCGAGGAACGCGCGCGCGAAATCAACGCCGCCTATGAGCGCGTCCGCGAACAGCGCGGCCAGCGCTGACTGCCACCACCCCAATCCCGCCCGCGCCTCCCGCAGGTATCTCGCCATGGCCAAGCAAAGCCCGATCATCGCTCCCTCGATCCTGTCCGCCGATTTCGCCCGCCTCGGCGCCGAGGTCGATGCCGTCATCGCCGCCGGCGCGCAGTGGATCCACTTCGACGTGATGGACAACCACTACGTGCCCAACCTCACGATCGGGCCGCTGGTGTGCGCGGCGCTGCGCAAGCATGGCGTGAGCGCGCCGATCGACGTGCACCTGATGGTCAAGCCCGTCGACCGCATCGTGCCCGACTTCGCCCAGGCCGGTGCCAGCCTCATCAGCTTTCATCCCGAGGCCAGCGAGCACGTCGATCGCACGATCGGCCTGATCAAGGATCACGGTTGCCAGGCGGGCCTGGTGTTCAATCCGGCCACGCCGTTGACGTGGCTCGACCACGTGCTCGACAAGCTCGACCTCGTGCTCATCATGTCGGTCAATCCGGGTTTCGGTGGTCAGGGCTTCATTCCCGGTGCACTCGACAAGCTGCGCGAGGCGCGTCGTCGCATCGATGCCAGTGGTCGCGCGATCCGGCTCGAGATCGACGGTGGCGTCAAGGCCGACAACATCGCCCAGATCGCGCAGGCCGGCGCCGACACCTTCGTCGCCGGCTCGGCGATCTTCGGCGCCGCTGACTACGCCGCCATCATTGCGCGCATGCAGGCCGCGATCAGCGGCGGCTGAGCCGCGCCGCGCAAAAAAAAACCGCGCCGGGGCGAGAGGAGGGAGGGGAGCGCCCGGCGCGGGCCTCGCGCGAAGGGCGCGGATGCAACAGCGTCCGCGCCGCGGATCAGATCACCTGCCAGTCGGCATCGACGGCGCGCTCGGCCGCTGGCGGCGCGGCGTCGCTGCTCAGCTCGCGCCACCACGATGGCGCGATCATCGCTTCGGCACCGAGCCACAACGCCGTGGCATCGTCGTCGGACGCGGTGGTCGTGAATGAGCGCAGTGGATCCAGCAGCAAGTTCATGGCGACTCCATCATCAAGGCTGCAATGCAGCGAGGAAACCGAGCAGCAGGGCGCCGATCGCGACGACCACGCGCAGGCTCTCGCGGCCATGAAGTTCGGCGTTTGGATCGGGTGGGTTGGCGTGCATGTGGCGCTCCGCTGTTCGGCACGGTGCAACTACACCGCCGCGGCCGGCCCTGCCGGCGGCGCGCGGCGGCGCTGGCGCCGACGAGTTGTGGCATTTTGCGGGCGTTGCAGGTGGCGCCATTGCGCCGCCGCGCGCCGCCGGTAAGCTGGCCGCAACCACCACGGAACCCGTCATGCCACGCCACATCGCCATCGTCGAGGATGAACCGCTGATCCGTGCCAACTACGTCGAGGCGCTGACGCGGCTGGGCTTTGAAGTGCGCGGCTATGCCTCGCGGCCCGAGGCGCAGACCGCGTTTGCCCAGCGCCTGCCCGATCTCGTCATCATCGACGTCGGGCTCGGTGACGAGCTCGAGGGCGGCTTCGAGCTGTGCCGCACGCTGCGCGCCCAGGCGGCCACGCTGCCGATCCTGTTCCTCACCGCACGCGACTCGGATTTCGACGTCATTTCGGGCTTGCGCCTGGGCGCCGACGACTATCTCGCCAAGGACGTGTCGCTGCACCAGCTCGCCGCGCGCATCCACGCGTTGCTGCGCCGGGTCGACGCGTTGCGTCAGCCGGTGAGCGCCGACAGCGTGATCGAGCAGGGCCCGCTCAAGCTCGAGACCGAACGCATGCGCGTGAGCTGGAATGGCGTCGACGTGCCGCTCACGGTCACCGAGTTCTGGATGGTGCACACGCTGGTGCGCTTCCCCGGCCACGTGAAGAGCCGCGACCAGCTCATGCGCGATGCACAGGTCGTCGTCGACGACGCCACCATCACCTCGCACATCAAGCGCATTCGCAAGAAGTTCATCGCCATCGACCGCGCCTTCGATGCGATCGACACCGTACACGGCGCCGGGTATCGGTGGCGCAACCCTTGAGATCGCCAGGCGCCATCGCACACCGGCGATGCGCTCGCGCCGACCGGCGCTCGCGCACCGCGGCGGCCGTTGCGCGAGCGCATGGCCGTCGCGCCTCCAGCCGCGCCGCCGGCCGATCGACGGCGGGTCACTGCCGAGTGCCGGCGCCATGTCGCTGCGCCTGAAACTGCTGCTCGCCGCGCTGTGCACGCTGGCCCTGCCGTGGGCGGGCTGGCAGTTCGTGCGCCTCACCGAGCAGCTCCTGCGCGAGGGCCAGCAGCAGGCCTGGCTGACCACGGCGCACCTGCTGGCCAAGGCGATGCAGGCACGCGGCCTGCAGTTGCCGGCCGGCGAGGTGGCCTATGTGCAGACTGCGCGCGAGCCGCTGCTGATCGATGGCTACGATGACGACTGGAGCGCGTTGCGGCCCTACGCGCAGGCGATGGGTCCGGCCACCGACGCAAACAAGCTGCGCGTGACGCTGGCACGCCGCGACGGCGATCTGTATCTGCTGGCGCAGGTCCGCGACGCCACGCGCGCACGCTTCGATCCGGCCGATCCGCGCAGCGCCAGCGGCGACCACGTCACGCTCGTGCTCGGCAAGGATGGCCGCACCGCGCGCTATCGGCTCATCGGCGCCGCACCGGGCAGCTTCGTGGCAGTGGCGCAGGGCGCTGCGCCCGAGTTGCCCGAGCAACTGCAAGGGGCATTGCAGGACGATGGTTCGGGTTATCGCATCGAGCTGCGCATCGCGCGCCCGTTCGCGCCGACGCGACTGGGTATCGCGGTCCACGACTCGGCGCAGCCGGGGTCGGATACGCCCGAACTGCGCCAGCTCGTCGGCGATGACGCCGCACTCGCGCACAACCTGCAGTCGTTGCTGCCGGCGCACACGCGCGCCCGCGTGGTGCTGGTCGACGGCTGGGTGCTCGCCGACGCGGGCGAGCTGCGCGCGGATGAGTTTCCATCCGCGCAGCGCGCCGGCGGCTTTGCCGCATGGCTGTATCGGCACTTCTTCGCCGCATCGGCCGATGCGGCGCAGCCACTGGCTGGGCGGCGGCCGCGACTTGACGCGGGCGAAGTCTGGCAGGCGCTGTCGGGCATCGCCGCGACAGGCTGGCGTCCGGCCGAATACGCCGGCGCGGTGGTGCTGGTGGCTGCGGTGCCGCTCGATGCGGGGCCGCGCGCGCACGCTGCGCTGCTGTTGGAGCAGGCCAACCCGACGCTGCCGCTGCTCGCCAACCGCGCGCTGGCAGGCCTGGTCAGCGCAACGCTGGTCGCATTCGCGGTGGCCGCCGCAATCCTGCTGCTGTTCGGCGCCTTGCTGTCGTGGCGCTTGCGGCGCCTGCGCAACGCCGCCGAGCAGGCGCTGCGCGCGGGCGGTCGACTCGACGCGCCGATGCCGCTGATCGACTCGCGCGACGAGCTCGGCGATCTCGCACGCAGCTTCCGCAAGCTGCTCGACGAGATCGGCGCCTCCACCGACTACCTGCGCACGCTTGCCTCCAAGCTCTCGCACGAGCTCAACACGCCGCTGGCGATCGTCAAGTCCTCGCTCGACAACCTCGAACATCAGGGCGTGCCGGCGCCGGCGCGGCCTTACCTCGTCCGCGCGCGTGACGGCGCCGATCGGCTCGGCGCGATCGTGCGCGCAATGAGCGAGGCCAGCCGTGTCGAGCGCGCGATCGCCGCGGCCGAGGCCGAGGACTTCGACCTGCGCGCGCTGGTGGCAGGCTGCGGCGACGGTTACCGGCCGCTGGCGGCACCGCGCGAACTGCGCCTGCAGTTGCCCGCCGCGGCGCTGCCGTTCCATGGCGCTCCCGAGCTGATCGCGCAGGCGCTCGACAAGCTGTTCGACAATGCCTGCTCGTTCACGCCGCCCGGCGGTTGGATCGCGCTCACGCTGGAGGCGGGCAGCGACGGCGCGGCCTGCATCCGCGTGGCCAATGCCGGCCCGCCACTGCCGGCAGCGATGCACGAGCGCGTATTCGATTCGCTGGTGTCGCTACGTGACCGCGCCACGCCGGGTGGCGCCACGCCGCACCTGGGCCTGGGCCTGTACGTGGTGCGCCTCGTCGCCGAGTTGCATCGCGGCCATGCCAGCGCCAGCAACCGCGCCGAGGGCGATGGCGTGGAATTCGTGCTGAACCTAGTCGGCATGCCGCGGCGGCCGCTGGCACCCGGCGCGACGCGCTGACGGCTGCCGCAGCGGAGCGCTGCCGCCCGGCTCGCGCACGGTTCCGCAACGCCGCACCCATGTCCAGGCCTGCACCGATCGTTGCGGGATTTTGCCGCCGTTTCGCGTAGGCCTCATCATCACCGTCCACAACCAGGCCCAGGGCAGGCAACCGGCATGACCCGTCAGCGCATCATCGCTTCCGCCATCCTCGCGCTGGGCTGCGCGCTGCCGGCGTGGTGCCTCGCCACCTCGGCCGTGACCAGCGGCCCGCAGATCGACTACCAGCCCGCGGTCATCCGCTCCAGTGATGACGGTGCGCGCATCGTGGTGTTCGAGCGCCTCGACAACGCAACCCTGTACGGCGACCTGTGGCTGACGCGCTCGACCGATGGCGGCACGAGCTGGAGCACACCAGCGGCGATCATCGCCAGCAGCGCCAACGAACGCCATCCGGCATTGCTGCAACTGGGCCCCGCCCGGTACTTGCTGCTCTATCTCAAGGGCGGCAGCACCAATTCGAGTTTCCGCATCTGGCGCGCCACCAGCAGTGACGGCATCGCGTTCAGCGAACAGGGCGCGCTCGATCTGGGCTGGAGCACAGGCGGCGAGATCAATCCCCACGCGATCATGCATGCCGATGGCACGCTCACGCTGAGCTACCAGCGCATCGGCGGCGGCAGTTACCTCGCGCAGTCCACTGACGGCGGCGCCAGCTGGGACCTGCTGCGCACGCCGATTGCCACCGGCAGCCAGTTGCCGCGTGTCGCCAGGCGCGAGCGCGACGGACTGTATCTGGCCAGCTATCAGGTCGGCAGCAGTGCGCTCAAGATCTACGTCAAGACCACTCACGATCCCTACGACTGGAGCGCGCCAGCGCAGGAGTTTGCCGCCAGCGGCAACAACCACGACTCGCTGCCCGTCGTGCTCGCGGACGGCGCGTTCGCGCTGTTCTGGATCCGCCAGAACGGCAACGGCTTCGATCTCGCCGTGCGCCGCTCGCCCGACGCGGTGAATTGGGCTGCACCGATCGCGCTGACCAACACCCCGAACGAGGATGACGTGGAGCCGCATCCGCTGGTCGGCACCTCGCCGCGCGAGGTCGAGCTGTACTGGGGCCGTGCCACCACTGCGATGGATTACGACATCGTGCGTCTGCCGGCTGCGCCGGTGCTTGATGACGTGGTCTTTGCCGACGACTTCGACGGAACCTGAGCGCCTGCGTCGCGCGCCACAGGCGCGGGGGCGGATTGTTGCGTTGCGGGATCGCCTGCTATCGTGGCCGGCCACGCCGTTGCCGGATGCCGTCCCGTGATCAGCCGCCAGCAGTTCGATGCGCTCGCCGCGCAGGGTTACAACCGCATCCCGGTCGTGCGCGAGGTGTTGTCCGACCTCGACACGCCGCTGTCGGTCTACCTCAAGCTCGCCGACGGGCCGTATTCCTACCTGTTCGAGTCGGTCGAGGGTGGCGAGAACTGGGGTCGCCATTCGATCATCGGCCTGCCATGCCGGCGCGTGTACTCGTTGCGTGGCCACACGCTCAGTGTCGAGGAACTGGGCGAGGTGATCGAGTCGCGCGAGGTGCTCGATCCGCTGGCCGAGATCGAGGCGATCCGCGCCAGCCACCGGGTCGCCCCGGTCGCTGGCCTGCCGGCGTTCTGCGGCGGTCTGGTCGGCTACTTCGGTTTCGAGACCGTGGGCTGGATCGAGCCGCGGCTCGCCTCGACCCAGCACGACGAGCTCGGCACGCCCGATGCGCTGCTCATGCGCAGCGAGGAAGTGGCCGTGTTCGACAACCTCAAGGGACGGCTCTACCTCATCGTGCAGGCCGATCCGCGCGAGACGCACGCCTATGCGCGCGCGTGCCGGCGGCTGGACGAACTCGTGTTCCGGGTTCGTCATGGCGCCTCGACCTATCCCGACGTGCTCGATCCGCGCGCCCTGATCGAGACCGATTTCCAGTCGAGCTTCACGCGCGAGCAGTTTGAGGCGATCGTCGCCCGCGCCAAGGACTACATCCGCGCTGGCGACATCTTCCAGGTGGTGCCCTCGCAGCGCCTGTCGGTGCCATTCCGCGCGCGCCCGGTCGACGTGTATCGCGCCTTGCGCGCGCTCAATCCGTCGCCCTACATGTACTTCGTCGACCTCGGCGCCACCCAGATCGTGGGTTCGTCACCCGAGATCCTCGTGCGGCTCAAGGAAGGGCGCGTGGTGGTGCGGCCGATCGCCGGCACGCGCCGGCGCGGCGCCACGCCCGAGGAGGACGTGGCCCTCGAACGCGAGCTGCTGGCCGATGCCAAGGAGCGCGCCGAACACCTCATGCTGATCGATCTGGGCCGCAACGACGTCGGCCGCGTCAGCAAGACCGGCAGCGTGCGCCTGACCGAGAGCTTCGTCATCGAGCGCTACTCGCACGTCATGCACATCGTGAGCCAGGTCGAAGGCGAGCTGCGCGACGGCCTGTCGTACATGGACGTGCTCAAGGCCACGTTCCCGGCCGGCACGGTCAGCGGCGCGCCCAAGATCCGCGCGATCCAGATCATCCAGGAGCTCGAGCCGGCACGCCGCAACATCTATGCCGGCGCGATCGGCTACATCGGCTGGAACGGCGATGCCGACACCGCGATCGCGATCCGCACCGCGGTGATCCATGACGGCCGTCTTCATGTCCAGGCCGGCGCCGGCGTCGTGCACGACTCCGATCCGACCAAGGAATGGGAGGAGACGATGAACAAGGGGCGCGCGCTGTTCCGCGCGGTGGCGCAGGCCGCGAGCGGCCTGTGAAGCGCCCCGCCTGCGCGACGACGCTGCACTGACGTTCGCCCGCAGCGCCTGGCATCCGCGGCCGGGCGGCGGGGCGGCGACCACCGCGCGCGACTGCGCCGCGCCGCCACGTGGTGGCTGCGGGCGGTGGCCCAGGCCCGCCACTTCGCGCCAGCCGCCTGACCCGGCCGTGAGCGGGTCAGCGCGCGGCCAACTCGGCGAGCAGCGTGTCGAGCTGCACGAAGGTTTCGGTCATCGCGTCCTGCGCGCCGGTGCCCGCGGCGTCGAGTGCGGCTGCGCTCGGATACAGCTCGCGCAGGATCAGCAGCGTTCGCCCATCGCGCTCTTCGAGTGTCACGGCGGTGACCGATCCCGCCTCACCCCCCTCCTCGTTGGTCCACACGATGCGCCGTTCGGGCACCACTTCGAGATAGGTGCCGAAAAACGCCATCGCGGTGGCCGCATCGTCACCGAATACGAGGCGGTACTTGCCGCCGCTGCGCACGTCCATCTCGCACGAGCGCAGTGTCATGCCCATCGAGCGCGGCAGCCACCACTGCCGGAACAGCTCGGGCCTGGACCACGCCTCGAACACGAGTCGCGCCGGCGCGTTGAACGTGCGCGTGACGACAACCTCGCGCGGTGACGTTTTCCGCACCACCGTGCGTGCGGATTCACCGTCTTTTCTGGCGACCACGGGCCTTCTCCTTGCGTTGCAGGACGTCGATGACACCGTCGAGGGCTTCGAAGCGCGCGTCCCACATCCGGCGGTAGCGCGCGAGCCACGCCAGTTCCTCGTCGAGTCGACATGGACCCAGACGGCAGGTACGCACGCGGCCGACCTTTTCGGTGCTGACGAGGCCAGCCAGCTCAAGCACGCCGACATGCTTCTTCATGCCCGTGAGGGTCATGTCGAAGCGATCGGCGAGGTCGCTGATGGAGGCGTCGCCGTTGGCGAGCTGGGCGAGAACGCCGCGCCGCGTGGCATCGGCGAGCGCGGCGAAGGAGGCGCTGAAGCGGGACGGGGAATACTGAACCATATGGCTCAGTGTGGACCGCTTGCGGTGCGCCTGCAAGCTGTGTCGCGCGGCCGCCGCAGAAAGCCCGCTCCAGTGCCGAGTCGAGATCAGGCGCCGGCATCCCCTGGCGTTTGGCCAGCGCCGGCGCGCCGCGCCTGCGCGGCGCTCCCCAACGCCGGCCTGGCGCGCTTGCCCGATACGCCCATCACCCCTAGGCTTGCGCTGATGGGCGTGCTCGCGATGCGTTCGGGCGCCGGTCGGCTCGGGCGGCTCGCCAGTGCCCGGCCACTGGCGCCGGGCGCGGCCAGGCACCGGCGAGCGCCGGCACGCTGCGCGCACAATCCCCATGAAACCAACCCACTTCAACAGGTTGCCGGATCCATGCTGCTGATGATCGACAACTACGACTCGTTCACCTTCAATCTCGTGCAGTACTTCGGCGAGCTTGGCGAAGAGGTGCGCGTGGTGCGCAACGACGCGCTGGACCGCGCCGCCATCAGCGCGCTGCGGCCCTCGGCGATCGTCATCTCGCCGGGACCGGGCACGCCCGACGAGGCTGGCGTGTCGCTCGACCTGCTGCGCGAGCCGCTGCCCGGCGTGCCCGTGCTCGGCGTGTGCCTGGGGCATCAGGCGATCGGCCAGGTCTTTGGCGGGCGCGTGGTGCGCGCGGGCGAGATCATGCACGGCAAGACCTCGCCGATCCGCCATCGCGGCGTCGGCGTGTTCGCCGGTTTGCCCGATCCGTTCCAGGCCACGCGCTACCACTCGCTCGTGGTCGAGCCGTCGAGCCTGCCCGATTGCCTCGAGGTCACCGCCTGGACCGAGCGCGCCGACGGCTCGCGCGAGGAGATCATGGGTCTGCGCCATCGCAGCCTGCCGATCGAGGGCGTGCAGTTCCACCCCGAGTCGATCCTTACCGAACACGGCCATGCCCTGCTGCGCAATTTCCTCGCGCAGGGTCTGGCGAGGGCCGCCTGAGCCATGACGATCACCCCGCAGGAAGCGCTGCAGCGCACGATCGAACACCGCGAAATCTTCCACGACGAGATGGTCGGCCTCATGCGCCAGATCATGCGCGGCGAAGTGTCACCGACGCTCGTCGCGGCGATCCTGACCGGCCTGCGCGTCAAGAAGGAGACGATCGGCGAGATCGCCGGCGCGGCGCAGGTGATGCGCGAGCTGTCGGCCCGCGTCGATGTCGGCACGCCTGCGCATTTCCTCGACATCGTCGGCACCGGCGGCGATGGCGCGCACACCTTCAACATCTCCACCGCGTCGATGTTCGTCGCGGCGGCCGCCGGCGCCAAGGTGGCCAAGCACGGCAACCGCAGCGTGTCGTCGAAGTCGGGCAGTGCCGATGTGCTCGAGGCGCTCGGTGCCGCGATTGACCTCGCGCCAGCCCAGGTGGCGCAGTGTTTCGCCGAGGTCGGCATCGGTTTCATGTTCGCGCCCAACCACCATCCGGCGATGAAGGCGGTGGCGCCGGTGCGGCGTGAACTGGCCGTGCGCACGATCTTCAACATCCTCGGCCCGCTGACCAATCCGGCCGGCGCGCCCAACATCCTCATGGGCGTGTTCCACCCCGACCTGGTCGGCATCCAGGTGCGTGCGCTGCAGCGGCTGGGCGCGCGGCGCGCGCTCGTGGTGTGGGGCCGCGACGGCATGGACGAAATCTCGCTCGGTGCGGCGACCAAGGTCGGCGAACTGCGCGATGGCCAGGTGCGCGAATACGACATCGAGCCCGAGGATTTCGGCCTCACGATGGCGTCGAGCCGCAACCTGCGCGTGGCCGACGCGCAGGAATCGCGCGCGATGCTGCTGGCCGCGCTCGGCGGTGGCGGCGGCATCGCTCACGACATCGTCACGCTCAACGCCGGCGCCGCGCTGTACGCGGCCGACGTGGTGGACTCGATCGGCGCCGGCATCGAGCGCGCCCGCGCGGCGATCGCCAGTGGTACCGCCCGCGCCCGCCTTGACGCCTTCGTCGCCACCACCCAGGCGCTGGCCGCCCGCGGCGGTGCCTGAAACGACCTGCCACAAACCGATCCCGACCCGCGCCAAGCATGGACATCCTGCACCGCATCCTCGCCCGCAAGGCCGAAGAAATCGCCGAACGCTGCGCGCGCCTGCCGCTGGCCGAACTGGCCGCGCGCTGCGCCGACCTGCCGCCCACGCGCGGCTTTGCCGACGCGCTCGAGGCGAGGATCGCCGGCGGCCACGCCGGCGTGATCGCCGAGGTCAAGAAGGCCAGCCCTTCCAAGGGCGTGATCCGCGCCGACTTCGATCCGGCCGCGATCGCCGCGAGCTATGCGCGCGCCGGCGCGGCTTGCCTGTCGGTGCTCACCGATGCCGATTTCTTCCACGGCAGCGAGGCCTGCCTGCAGCAGGCGCGCGCGGCCTGCGCGCTGCCGGTGCTGCGCAAGGACTTCACGATCGATCCCTATCAGGTCCACGAGGCGCGCGCGATCGGCGCCGACGCGATCCTGCTGATCGTCGCCGCGCTGGACGATGCCGCGCTGCTCGAACTCACGCTGTTGGCCAGCGAGCTCGGCCTCGATGTGCTGGTCGAGGTCCACGACGAGGCCGAGCTCGAGCGTGCACTCGACCTGCCGGTGCGGCTGATCGGCGTCAACAACCGCAACCTGCGCACGTTCGAGACTTCACTGGAGACGAGCCTGCGCCTGCGGCCGCGCGTTGCTGCCGGGCGCCTCTTGGTGGCCGAGAGCGGCATTCACGCGCCGGCCGACGTGGCCATGCTGCGTGCGGCCGGCATCGATGCCTTCCTCGTCGGCGAGGCCTTCATGCGCGCGCCCGATCCGGGCGCCGAGCTGGCGCGCCTGTTCGCAGCCTGAGCTATACGCTCAGCCGCGCCAGCGCACCGACGGTGGCTGCCAGCGTGCGAGCGCTTCGCGCGTGCGCAGGCGGCCAAGTTCGATGAGCTCGCTGGCGCGATAGAACTCGTAGAACGCGCTCGCATTGCGCGGAATCGTGATCAGCAGGTCGGGCGGCTGGGCAGCGAGCTTGAGCCGCGTCATCGTGGCCTGCATCACGTCGAGCGAGCGCGCGAACAGCTCGATGACGCCGGGATCGTGTTCGGCGGCGCGTTTCTCGTGGCGTTCGGCGAATGCATCGAGCAGGGCCGCAAAGCGGCGCTTGCGCGGGCCATGGCCCGCCTCGTGGCCGGCGTCGCCATTGCTGGCGGCAGTGGTGGCCGCAGCCGACGCGGCGCCACTCGCCGCCGCAGGCGGCAGCGCATCGTCGAGCGATTCGGCCGGCGCGTTGACGTCGACGGCGATGGTGGCCTCGGTGAGGTCGCGCAGCGTCGGTGACACCGGCAGCGGATTGAGCAGGCCGCCATCGACCAGCAGGCGACCTTCGTAGCGGTGCGGCCGGAACACGGTCGGAATCGCGATCGAGGCGCGGATCGCGTCGAACAGGCAACCGCGCGAGAACCACACCTCGCGATGTGCGTCGAGGTCGACCGCGACCGCGGTGTAGCGCACGGGCAGGTCCTCGATGCGCACATCGCCAACCAGCTTGCGCAGCTCGAGGCCGATGCGGTCACCCTTGATGAGGCCGCCGCCGCGCCAGCTCCAGTCGACCAGCCGCAGCACGTCGAGCCGCTGCAGCGGGCTGACGAAGTCGCGGTAGGCCTCGAGCTTGCCGGCGGCGTAGACGCCGCCGACCAGCGCTCCCATCGAACTGCCGGCGATGGCCTCGATCGTGTAGCCCTGCGCGCGCAGCTCCTCGATCACGCCGATATGGGCGTAACCGCGCGCGCCACCCGAGCCGAGCACGAGCGAGATGCGCCGCGGCGCCGCCGGCGCCATGGTGGCGGTCATGGCCGTGGCTCCTGATAGGCACCCAGCGCCAATTGCAGCATGATCTTCATCTCCTCGCGCAGCGGCACCGGCGCCACCACCTCGGCATCGGCCCCGTAGCGCAGCACGTCCATCAGCAGCTCGCGCGAATTGGAATAGGGCAGTTTGAGTTCGTAGCGGCCGTCGGGCAGGCGCGTGCCCTGCTGCTGCGAATGCCAGTGTTCGTCGGCGACCCAGCGCGCCGCGTGCGGGGAGAAGCGCAGCGTGGCCCAGGCCTTGGGTGCGCCCGAGAAGATGCCGTAACTGGCGGCCAGATGCGCGTCGAGTTCCTCGGCACCGCGATCGAGCGCGGCCTCGCCCAGCGCCAGTGGCGCCTGGATGCGATCGAGCGCAAAGCTGCGCAGCGCGTCACGGCTGTGGTCCCAGGCATCGAGATACCAGTTGTCGCGATAGTGGGCCAACCGCTGCGGCGACACCACGCGCTCGGTGCTCGCATCGGTCGAGCGCGCGCGGTAGCCGAAGCGCAGGCGCTGGCGCGCCAGCACGGCGCTGGCAACCGTGCGGAACACATGCTGGTCGAGGCGGCGCGAGCCGCTCGCCAGCACGCGGATGCGCTCGACCGGCAGGCTCTTGCCGCTGCTGTGATCCGACAGCAGGCGTTCGATGCGGGCGCGGAAGGGCGCCAGCGCGCCGGCCAGCACTCCAGGGTCACTGCGCCCGAGCAGTTCGTTGAGCGCGAGCAGCGCGGCCAGTTCCTCGCTCGACAGCCACAGGCCCGGCAGTTCGAAGCGGTCGCCCTCGCCGGCGGCATAGCGGAACGCGGCCTGTTCGCCCTCGCCGCCCTCGATCGGCGCGCCGAGCGCGTCGCGCAGGAAGGCGATGTCGCGGTACACGGTCGCACGCGAGCAGCCCAGTTCGTCCTTGAGCTGGGCGAACGGCACGGGATAGCGCGCCGACTTGAGCGTGCGGTGCAGGGTCAGGATGCGTTCGTAGCGGTCCATGGATTGTCCTGAAGGCAGGCGCTTTTGCGTTCTGTGGGCTGACGCCGGTGTGGCATCGTACAGGTGCCGCGTCGGCGTGGCGCTGTGACGCGATCAATGACCCCGATACAGGAGCAGACGATGACTGGTTTTTTCAAGGCCGCGACCCTGATGGTGCTGCTGCTGGTGCCCGCGCTGGCACCGGCTGCGGCGAGCGACGAATTGCGCAGCGCATTCGTCAAGTTCCTCGCGGCCAAGAGCTTTCGCGCCACCGTGACCGACGTGAAGAAGGGCAAGCAGCTCTCGCAGATGAGCTTCGTCGCGCCCGACCGCTACCGCATCGACGCCAACGGCAACGTCAGTGTCGTGATCGGCGACACCATGTACATGGATCTCGGCGGCGGCCAGTTGCAGCCGCTGCCGGTGCCGGGCGTGGGCAAGCTGATCGCGCAATATCGTGATCCGACCTTCGTCGACGACATCGCGGCGGGCATGCAGGTGCAGCTCGTCGGTGACGACAGCCTCGATGGCGAGCCGGCGCGCGTGTATGCCTACACCGTCAGTCGCCCCGTGAAGGCTGCCGCCAAGGCCTGGGTTTCGCTCGCCAGCGGTCTGCCGCTGCAGGTCGAATCGACCGCCACGATGCTGGGCCGCGCCAGCACCACGCGCGTGCGCTACCAAGGCTACGACGACGCGGCGATCCGCATCGACGCGCCCTGAATGACGGCCGGGCGGATTGCCGGCCCACTGCGCCGCGTCCGCGGCGCACGGCGCCAGCGGCGCCCGCTTTGCGTATGATGGCCAATCCAGTCCCGCGGGCGGCGGGTTGCGCGGGCGCGCGCAGCGCCGTCCGCCGTCCGCACCGCGCACCATCGGTGGAGATGCGATGAAACTGCTGCCCCTGCCTGGCCTCATCCTCGTTGCCGCCCTGCTCGGCGCCTGCGCCGCGCCGGTGGCGAAGAAGCCCGCCGTCGTCGCGGCGCCGGTGACGGCACCGCCACCGGCATCGGTCGCGGCGGGCCCGGCGCCCGATGACAATCTCAATGCGGTGGCCTGGACCCAGACGTCGGTCGAGCACGACCTCATCTACCGTGAGGTCTACCGCAACGCCACCGACCGCCTCGACCACGCACTCGCCGACCGGAGCTGGGATGCGCTGCCGCACGAGGAGCGCACGGGTCCGCTGCGCGGACTCAAGCCCGCGATCATCCTCGACATCGACGAGACCGTCCTCGACAACACGCCCTATGCGGTGCGCCGCATGCGCGAAGGCAAGGGTTACGAGAGCGCGTCGTGGCGGCAATGGTGCGAGGAGAAGGCCGCCAAGCCGCTGCCGGGCGCGCTCGAGTTCACGCGCCATGCGGCCAGCCGCGGCGTCACCGTGTTCTACGTCACCAACCGCAGTCACGATGTCACCGACGCCACCATCGCCAACCTGCGCGAGCAGGGCTTTCCGCTGGCCGCCGGCGAGGATGTGGTGCTGGCGCTCGGCACGGTCGTGCCCGGCTGCGAGCCCAGCGGCAGCGACAAGGGCTGCCGGCGCCGCCTGGTCGCACAGCACTACCGCGTGCTGATGCAGTTCGGCGACCAGCTCGGTGATTTCGTCGATGTGCGCGACAACACGCCGGCCGGGCATCGCGCCGCCGTGGCGCCGTATCTGGGCTGGGTGGGCGAGCGCTGGTTCGTGCTGCCCAACCCGACCTATGGCGCCTGGGAAGCGGTCCTGTTCGGCAACGACTGGAAGCTGCCGCCCGAGCAGCGGCGCGCATTGAAGTACAGCAACATGCATTGACAATCAATGCGTTACACGATACAATTTGATGTATTGCATTACAAATAACCGCTAACTAGAATAGCGCTGACGTTTTTCCGACGAGTGGGTCCACGCCCCGTTGGCGAGACGCCAGACATCCCCCTCCGGCATTGCCGGACTTGACCCGGCCGATTCCCATCCGCCGGGTTTTTTTATGTGCGTCGCAGCGCGCACCGCTGCGCCCGGCTGCCACTGCGGTTCACCCGCGACCTGCTAGAGTGCCGCTCCTGTTTCCACCAACAATCCTGGGTACGTTCATGTCCAAGTCCCTGCTTCGCACCGCCCTGCTGGGCGCCCTGCTTGCCTTCACGATCGGTTGCCAACAGCAGTCGCAGGACGCTGCGGCGCCGGCGGTGCAGGGTGCGCAGGCCAATTCCCCCGATGCCGTGCTGATGGCGACCGTCAAGTCGCTCAAGAACGGCGACTTCGACGGCCTCATGAAGAATGCGCTGCCGCCGGCCGAGTACGCCCGCATCAAGGCTGACTGGGGCAAGGACCAGGAGCCGATCAGCGACGAGGATCGCGCCAAGTTCGCCGAAACGATCGGCAAGCTGACCGCGCCCGACGCCGAGAAGACGCTGTTCGCCGAGATCGAGCCGCAGCTCAGCGCCTTTGACGCGCAGTACCAGCAGCAGGTGCCGATGTACGTGGCGATGGGCACGGGCTGGCTGCAGAGCACGATCCAGCAGAACAAGGACATGTCCGAGGAGGCCAAGACGCAGGCGCTGGCCGCCGTCAACGCGCTCGGCAAGTGGGTCACCGACACGCGCTTCACCGATCCGGACAAGGTCAAGCAGGTCCTCGCGATCGCGGTCAAGGGCGCGCGTGACCTCAACCTCAAGACGCTCGACGAGGCCCGTGCACTCAGCTACGACGAAGGCATGGCGAAGGGCCGGGCCGTGTTCGGTTCGTTCAAGGATGCGCTCAAGGTGTATGGCCTGTCGCTCGACGACACGCTCGATTCGATCAAGGCCGAAGTGGTGTCCAACGACGGCAAGAACGCCAAGCTCAAGCTCAGCTACACGCTGCTCGGCACGCCGCTGACGGGCGAGGCCGAAATGGTCCAGGTCGATGGCCGCTGGTACGGCAAGGACACCATCGACAAGCTCAACGAGAAGGCGCTGGCCAGCAATGGCGCCGGCAACGGCGCGGTGCAGGCCGCCGAGGGTGCCGCCAAGGCACCGTCCAAGGACTGATCCGCGGCCGCGTGCGGCGCACGCGGACACCGACAGCGGCCGGCCCTGGTGGTCGGCCGCTGTCGTTTGCGGACACAGCCGCTAGACTGCGCGCATGAATGAACCTTCGACCGCGGCGGCCGCGCCCGCCGCCGCGCAGGCGCCGGCCTGGTTGCGGCTGTTCGGGGCCCTGTTGCGACCATGGGTACGCATCCAGCGTGCGCCCGAGGACGTGCGCGCGCTGCTGCCCGAGGATGAGCGTCCCACGGTCTACGTGATCGAGCGCTACGGCCTGTCCGACACGCTGATCCTCGAACGCGCGTGCAAGGAAGCGGGCCTGCCTTCGCCCTATGCGGTCGAAGGTCGCCTGCCGATCAAGCGTCGTCGCGCGGTGGTCACCTTGTCGCGGCGGCCACGCCTGTTCGGTCGGCCGCCGCACCCGACGCGCTCGGAGACGCTGAGTCTGCTGGCCGAGGTGGTCCGCGCCGATCCCGAGCGTGACGTGCGCCTCGTGCCGGTGTCGATCTTCGTGGGTCGCGCGCCGCAGCGCGAGTCGGGCTGGTTCTCGGTGTTGTTCTCGGAAAACTGGGTCGTGGTCGGCCGCTTCCGGCGCCTGCTCGCGCTCGCGCTCAACGGCCGCGACACCCTGGTCGAATTCGCCGCGCCGGTCAGCCTGCGCGAAGTGGTCGCCAGCAGTGCCAGCGCCGAGCGCGGCGTGCGCAAGCTGCAACGACTGCTGCGCGTGCATTTCCGCCGCGAGCGCGCCGCCGTCATCGGTCCCGACCTGTCGCATCGGCGCACGCTGATCGACGGCGTCATCAACGCCGCGCCGGTGCAGGAGGCGATCAGGACCCACGCCGGGCGCGACGGTGTCGACGCGGAAGTGGCGACGGCCAAGGCGCGCGCCTTCGCCTGGGAGATCGCCGCCGACCAGTCGCACCTGGTGGTGCGCTCGGCCTCGTTCCTGCTCACCGCGCTGTGGGAGAAGATCTACCGTGGCGTGCATCTGCACCACTTCGACAAACTGCGCGAAGTCGCCAGTGGCCACGAGGTGATCTTCGTGCCGTGCCACCGCAGCACCACCGACGATGCGCTGCTGCCGTACCTGCTGTATCGCAACGGCCTGGCCGTGCCGCATATCGCGGCCGGGGTCAACCTCAACCTGCCGCTGATCGGCCCGCTGCTGCGGCGTGGCGGCGCCTTCTTCCTGCGCCGCAGCTTCAGCGATCCGCTGTATTCGAGCGTGTTCCGCGAATACATGAGCCAGCTCATCGCGCGCGGCATCTCGCTCATGTACTTCATCGAAGGCACGCGCTCGCGCACCGGCCGCATGCTGAGCCCGCGCGGCGGCCTGCTGTCGATGACGCTGCGCAGCGTCCTGCGCCAGCCCGATCGCCCGGTGGTGTTCCAGCCGGTCTACATCGGTTACGAGAAGATCATGGAGGGCGACTCCTACATCGGCGAGCTGTCGGGCAAACCCAAGGAGAAGGAATCCTGGGGCGGGCTGATCCGCAATCTCGGCGCGCTGCGCCGCAACTACGGCACGGTCAGCGTCAATTTCGGCGAGGCCGTGTTCCTCACCCCGCTGCTCGACGGCGTCGATGCCAACTGGCGCGACGCGATCGCCGATCCCGAGGCCAAGCCGACCTGGCTCAAGCAAGCGGTCGACGTGCTCGGCGAGCGCATCCTCGTCAACATCAACCGCGCCACCGACGTCAATCCGGTCAACCTGCTTGCCATCACCATGCTGGCCACGCCCAAGCACGCGATGGCCGAGGCCGATCTCGTGGCGCAGATCGAGTTGTCGCGTGACCTGCTGCAGGCGCTGCCGTATTCCGAGCGCGTGACCGTCACCAGCCAGTCGGCCGCGCAGATCATCGGCCACGGCCAGGACATGCAGTGGATTCGCCGCGTCGCGCATCCGCTCGGCGACGTGCTGGCCGTCGACGAAAAGCCCGGCGTGCTGCTGAGCTACTTCCGCAACAACGTCACCCACCTGTTCGTGGCGGCGGCCTGGATCGCCTGCTGTTTCCTCAACAACCGCCGCATGGGGCGCAGCTCGATCCTGCGCCTGGGTCGCATCATCTATCCGTTCGTGCAGGCCGAATTCTTCCTGCCGTGGGACAGCGACGGCTTCTGCGCGCGCCTGCAGCAGACCATCGACTTCCTCGTCGAGCGCGAACTGCTGCATGCCAGCGCCGACGGCCGCATCGTCAGCCGCGGCCCCGGCCAGACCGATGCCGCGTTCCGCCTGCGCGTGCTGGCCGACAACCTGCTGCCGGCGATCGAGCGCTACTACATCGCGCTCGCGCTGCTGGTCAGGCATGGACCGGGCACGCTCAGCGCCGGCGAGCTCGAGACCTTGTGCACGCTCAGCGCGCAGCGGCTGTCGCTGCTGCAGGAGCTCAACGCACCCGAGTTCTTCGACAAGAGCCTATTCCGCGGTTTCATCCAGAAGCTGCGCGAGCGCGGTGTGGTGCGCGTGGGCGAAGGCGGCAAGCTCGACTTCGATGTGGCGCTTGCCGACGTGGTGCGCGACGCGCGCGTGATCCTCAGCCGCGAGATCCGTCACGGCATCCTCAAACTCACGCCCGAAAAGCAGGCCGAACTCGCCCAGGCCGGCGGCGCCGCCTAGGCGCCGCCAACCGGCCGACCTCGGCCAATGCCGGCGTCTCTCAGCTGCCGAACAGGCGCCCGATCCAGGCCGTCGCCGCCATCGCCAGCGCGCTCCAGAACACCACGCGCACGGCACCGCGCAGCATCGGCGCGCCGCCGGCGCGCGCCGCCGCTGCGCCGAGCGCGGCCAGCGCGATGAGCGAGCAGGCCAGCACCGCCGCCAGCAGCCGATCGCGGCTGGCGATCACGCTCACGAGCAGCGGCAGGGCGGCGCCGCTGGCGAATGCCGCGGCCGACGCCAGCGCGGCTTGCAGCGGCCGCGCGCGCAGCTCCTGGGTGATGCCGATCTCGTCGCGCGCGTGCGCGCCGAGCGCATCGTGCGCCGTGAGTTGCTCGGCGACGCGACGCGCCAGCGTGGCTTCGAGCCCACGCTGGCGGTAGATTTCAGTGAGTTCCTCGAGTTCGTCCTGCGGTGCGGTCGCGAGCGCATGACGCTCGAGCGCAAGGTCGGCATCTTCGGTGTCGGCCTGCGAGCTCACCGACACGTATTCGCCCGCGGCCATCGACAGCGCGCCCGACACGAGCCCGGCGATGCCGGCCAGCAGGATCGCATGGCGCTCGGCGCCGGCGGCGGCGAATCCCGCGATGAGGCTCGCGGTGGACACGATGCCGTCGTTGGCGCCGAGCACGGCTGCGCGCAGCCAGCCGACACGGGCGCTGCGGTGTTGTTCGTGATGGTGCGTGAGCATGCTCAGCGCCCGTCCGAGGCGGGCACGCCCACCGGCGTCACCGGTTGCGCGCGCAGCGCCGGCACCGGCTGCGCGGCGAGGCGCTGCTGCAGGTTCGCGATCGCCGCGTCGAGCTGGGCGTCGCCGCCGTGGCCGGTCGCCCAGGGCAGGTTCTCGACGTCGATCTCGGGCGCCACGCCGCTGCCCTCGACCAGCCAGCGGCCGCTGAGGTCGAACTGGCCCGTTTCGGCCACGCGCGCCAGACCGTTGTCGGCCAGGCGATTGCGATCGGACAGCCACACGCCGGCGCCGGCCGTGTGCCTGCCGATGACCGGCGCGAGCTTGAGCGCCCTGACGGCCGCGGTGAAGGTTTCGCCATCGGAGTAGGTGAATTCGTCGGCGAGCACGACGAGCTGGCCGCGGAAGGTCTGCTGCATGTTCGTGGTGGGCGCGCCGTGCGGTGGCTGCCAGAACTCCCACACGCGGCGCAGCAGCTTTTCGATGATCCAGCTGTCGATGTTGCCGCCGCGGTTGCGGCGCACGTCGATGATGAGGCCGTCGCGTTCGACCTGGGCGTAGAACTCGCGCGCGAAGTTGGCGACGTCGTTCGGTCCCATCGCGTACAGGTGCAGGTAGCCGAGCCGGCCGCCGCCGGCCCGTTCGACGCGGGCGAGGTTGCCGCGCACCCAGTCGCCGTAACGCAGCTGCGCATCCTTCGCGGCATCGACCGGGCGCACCACCGTGCGCAGCGTGCGCGCGTCCCGGCGCAGCTCGAGCAACACCTGTTGCCCGGCCTGCGCACGCAGTGCCAGCGCCACCTGGCCCGGCGTCGTCACCGGACGGCCGTTGACGGCGATGATGCGGTCGCCCTCGCGCGCATTCACCGCGGGCTGCTGCAGTGGTGCGCGCTGGCTCGGCAGCTCGGCATCGGTGCGGTAGATGTGTTCGATGCGCACGCCATCGCCGGCCGCAGCCAGGCGGGCGCCGAGCCAGGCGGGCGCGGGCGCGGCCGGGTCGTTGCGGTACTCGCCGCCGCGCACCTGCGAATGCAGGATGCCGAGCTCGGCGCTCATCTGGCCGAGCAGATCGTCGAGCTCGTGGCGATCGGTGACGCGCGCCACCAGCGGCAACAGGCGGGCCCGCACCGCGTTCCAGTCGGCGCCACGCATCTTTGGATCGAACGAGAACTGGCGGTGCATGCGCCAGGCGTCGTCGAACATCTGCCGCCATTCCTCGACCGGATCGACGACGAGCTGCCACGGCTCCAGTTGCACGCGCGACCGGTCCAGCTCGGCCGGCGCCTTGGCGCCGACATCGAGCAGCAGCACCTCGCCGACCACGTCCTTGCCAGCGGTTGCCACCAGCAGACGCTTGCCATTGGCGGCCAGGCGATAGTCGCGCACGTTGGCCATGAAGGTCTCGACCTTGCGCTGGCGCGGCTTGATCTCGACCGTCTGCAGTTGCGCCTTGTCGAAGCTGCCCGCGGCCGCGTCGAGCACGTACAGGCGATCGGCCGTCACGCCGAGGTTGCGGAAGTTGCCGGCCTCGACGCCGACTTCGTGCAGGCGCGCGGCGAGGCCGTCGAACTCGATCGCGGGCAGCGCCATGGCGGGCGCCGCCTTGTCCTTGCGCTGGCTCTTGCCGTGCTCGGCCGGCTTGGCCGCGCTGGCGTCGGCGGCGTCGGTCGCGGGCGCCAGCTCGTCGAGGGGTTGGAACGGGAAACGCAGTCCGTCCTGCAGCGCCAACGCGAAGATCTGGCTGCGCTTGTCGAACAGTGCGCCCATGTTGCGATCGCCCCACGGCGCGCCCGGCGTCGGCACGAAGCGGCGATCGGAGAGGAAGTAGAGCCAGTGGCCGTCGGGCGCGAAGGCCGGGCTCGAGGATTCGTAGCGATCGCTCGTCACCACCGCGTGGCGCAGGCTGGCCGCCTCGGCCACGAACAGTTGCGCGCGCTGCTGCGTGCTGTCGGGGCGCGACCAGGCCAGGTAGCGGCCATCGGCCGACCAGACCACGTCGGTGTAGGCCTCGTCATCACCGTAGGGCGATTCGTCGAGCACACGGTTGCCGCCGCCGCGCAGGTCGATCAGCGACAGCCGCGCGCGCTTGTCGGCGTGGGCGAGCCAACGGCCGTCGGGCGATGGCCACAGCTGCCAGCGATGCGTGCCTTCGTCACCGAGCAGCACCTGCCCGGCAGGCGAGCCGTCGGCTGCGAAGCGCTGGATTTCGCTGCGGCCATCGACGTCGACGATCGCGAACACCGATTTGCCGTCACTCGCCGGCACCGCCGCCCGCGCCCGTGCATGCGCGGGCACCGCCAGCGCGATCCGCCGCAGCGCCTCGGTGCCGGCCAGCGCGACCTGGCCGCGTGCGCTCAGCGCCACGCGCTCGCCTTTGGTGTCGACTTCCATGCCGGTCAGGTATTTGAGCGGTTCGCCGATGAAGCGCTCGCGGCGCTGCACGAAGTCCGAGTCGAGCTCGATCGCGAGCCGGTGCTCGCTGGCGCTGGCGGTGTCGTAGAGATAGATGTCGGCACCGAGCTGGTAGACGATGCGCCCGCCGTCGAGCCGTGCGCCGCGCACGTGGGCGTCGCGGTGCGTGGTCAACGCCTGCACCGGGCCGCCATCGACGAGGTAGAGGTTGGCGCGGCCGTTGGCATCGCTCACCGCATAGACCTTGCCCTGCCACCACATCGGCTGGCTAATGTTGGCGTTGAGCCCTGCCGCCACGCGCGTGGCTTCGGCCCGGTCGGCCGTCTCCCAGCGCCACAGCTGAGCCATCGCGCCGCCGCGGTAGCCGACCGCATGGTCGCCCGAGACTTCGAGCCCGAAGCGCGTGAACCACGCCGTGCCACCGTCGGCATCGAGGACGAGCTCGCGCGCGTCGGCCAGTGGCCAGTCGCGGGCCGCGCCGGTGCGCGGATCGACGCTGCGCAGCGCACGGCTCATGCCAGGACCGACCAGATACTCGCTGGCGTAGACGATCTCGCCCTTGGCCGTGTAGGGCGACAACCAAACGCGGCTGCCGTCGAAGGTCAAGCGGCGCGGCTCGCCGCCGGCCAGCGGCATTTCGTAGACGTCGGGCGCGCCGTCGTAGTTCGCGACGAAGGCGACCGAGGCGCCATCGGGCGAAATGACCGGCTGCGACTCGAGCGCCGGATGCGTGGTCAGGCGCTGCGCGCGTCCACCGCTGGCAGCGACGCGCCACAGGTCGCCCTCGGCGACGAACACGAGCGTGTCGCCATGCAAGGCCGGTTCGCGGTAGTAGCCCGGCGCCGCACTGGCGCTGGCCGCAAGGAATACACCAGCAGCCAGCAGCGGCCGCAGCACGTCGCGCATCGCAATCTCCAATGGCAAACCCCGCGCCAGCTTTCCGCAGCGACGCGGCGCCGGCAAGGGTCGGTGGTCATGGTCGGCCGCGCATGCCGGTGCCGATGTGCGCCAGTGCTCACGCTGGGCGCACCCGGCGTGATCGCCCAAGCACCCGTCGCCGGCGCGCGCTACAGCCCGTAGCTGCGCAGCAGTGCCTCGGGCCGCGGCTCGCGACCGCGAAACGCGACGAAGCTCTCGAGCGCCGGGCGCGAGGCACCGACCGCGAGGATCGCCTGCCGGTAGGCGGCGCCGGTGGCGGCGTCGAACACGCCATCTTCCTCGAACCGCGCGAACGCGTCGGCCGACAGCACCTCGGCCCACAGGTAGCTGTAGTAGCCGGCACCGTAGCCGCCGGCGAAGATGTGCGTGAATGCGTGCGGGAAGCGTTGCCACGGCGGCGGCTGGATCACTGCGACCTCGTCGCGCACCTCGCCGAGGATGGCCATCGCGCGCGCGCCGCGTGCGGGGTCGTATTCGCGATGGATGCGCAGGTCGAACAGGCCGAACTCGAGCTGGCGCACGAGGAACAGGCCGGCATGGAAGTGCCGCGCCGCCTGCATGCGCGCGAACAGTTCGTCGGGCAGGCGCTCGCCGGTCTGCCAGTGGCGCGCGAACAGGTCGAGTGCCTCGCGCTGCCAGCCGAAGTTTTCCATGAACTGGCTCGGCAACTCCACCGCGTCCCATTCCACCCCGTTGATGCCGCCGACTCCGGGCAGGTCGACCTCGGTGAGCAGGTGGTGCAGGCCATGGCCGAACTCGTGGAACAGCGTGAGCACGTCGTCGTGGGTGAGCAATGACGGCGTCGTGGCGGTCGGCGGCGCGAAGTTGCAGGTCAGGAAAGCCACCGGCCGCTGCAGGTGAGTGCCGTCGCGCCAGCGGTTGCGGCACACGTCCATCCATGCGCCGCCACGCTTGCCGCTGCGCGCATACAGGTCGACGTAGGCCCCGGCGAACACCTGGCCGTCGGCAGCGACCAGATCGTAATAGCGCACGTCCGGATGCCAGACATCGACGTCGTCGCGCCGTTGCAGGCGCACACCGAACAGCCGCGTGGTGATCGCGAACAGGCCGTCGATCACGGCATCGAGCGCGAAATACGGCTTGAGCTCCTCTTCGCGCAGCGCGTACTTGCGCTCGCGCAGCTTCTCCGCGGCATAGGCCACGTCCCAGGGCTGCAGGTCGGCCAGGCCCAGTTCGTCGCGCGCGAACGCGCGCAGTTCGGCCAGCTCGCGCACTGCGACGGGCTTGGCGCGCGCGGCCAGATCGTGCAGGAAGGCCAGCACCGCCGCGGGCGATGGCGCCATCTTGGTCGCCAGCGATTCCTCGGCCGCATCGTGGAAGCCGAGCAGTTGCGCCGCCTCGTGGCGCAGCGCGAGGATCTGCTCGATGCGCGCCGAGTTGTCGAACTCGCCCGCGTTGGGCCCCTGTTCGGAGGCGCGCGTGTGATAGGCGCGGTAGACGCGCTCGCGCAGAGCTTGATCGTCGGCGTAAGTCAGCACGGCCTGCACGCTGGGCTGCTTGAGCGTGACGAGCCAGCCGTCCTGCGATTTTTCCTCGGCGGCGCTGCGCAGCACGGCGCGCCCCGATGCGGGGATGCCGGCCAGTTGCGCTTCGTCGCCGAGCGCCTCGCTCCACGCGTCGGTGGCATCGAGCACGGCTTCCTCGAACTCGGTGGCCAGCCGCGCCAGCTCGCTCGCGATCTCGCGGAAGCGCGAGCGCGCCGGTTCCTCGAGCGCGACGCCCGACAGCCTGAAGTCGCGCAGCTCGTGCTCGATCAGCGCGCGTGCCGCCTCCGGCAGGCTGGCGCTGTCGCTGCGCTGCGCCACCGCCGCCACCGCCGCGTACAGCGCGCGGTTCTGGCCCAGCTCGCTGCCGAATTCGACGATGCGCTCCTGCGCCGCGGCGTAGGCCTTGCGCAACGCCTCCGAATCGGCCACGCCGTGCAGGTGCGACACCGGCGCCCACATGCGGTTGAGCCGATCCTCAAGCGCTTCGCCCAGACCGAGCACGCCAGCGAAGTCGCGTGGTGCCGTGCTGGCCAGCATCGCCTCGATGCGCGTGCGGTAATCGGCGAGCACCGCCTCCACGGCCGGCTCCACGTGCTCGGGTCTGATCGCGGAAAAGCGGGGCAGGCCGGCATCGGCCAGAAGCGGGTTGTCGACATTCATCGCGGGCGGCGTCCTTCGAGGCAATCGCCCAACGTGGCGCGGCCGCACGGCAAAATCAAGCGGCCCGCGGCGCGCTGGCGCCGCGCCGTCGCCTTGCCGCATCATGCCGCCATGAGCATCCGTGCATACAGGAACGCCGTGCCGCGACTGGCCGGCGGCGTCTACGTCGACCCGGCCGCGCAGGTCATCGGCGACGTCGAGATCGGCGAAGACGCCTCGCTGTGGCCCGGCGCCGTCGTGCGCGGCGATGTGCACTACATCCGCATCGGCGCGCGCACCAGCATCCAGGACGGCGCAATCCTGCACGTGACCCACGACGGGCCGTACACGCCGGGCGGCTTCCCGCTACTGGTCGGCGCCGACGTCACGGTCGGCCACGGCGCGATCCTGCACGCCTGCACCGTCGGCGACGCCTGCCTCATCGGCATGCACGCGACGCTGATGGACGGCGCCGTGATCGGCCGCCACGCGATCATCGGCGCCGGCGCGCTCGTGCCACCCGGCAAGGACGTCGGCGAAGGCGAGCTGTGGCTCGGCAACCCCGCGCGCTGCGTGCGCAAGCTGGACCCGGCCGAGATCGAGCGCCTGTACTACTCGGCGCGCCATTACGTGAAGCTCAAGAACGAGTACCTCGCGGCCGAAGCAGGCGCCCAGGTTCCTGCGGCCGGTCCCGTGGCGGGTCGATGAATCTGGCCGTATTCCGCTGATCGAGCAGCATCTGAAAATCTGACACGAGAAACGCGAGAGAGGCGAAACAACACTTTCAGGGGTGCGCTGCGTCGCCACGGCTGACCCTCGCCGCAACGATTGCGTCAACAGCCCTCTCGAAGACATCGGATTCCCGCGGGGCGATTGATGCACGCGCATACTCTTCCGCGCTCATCGGGTGGTCGCAAACCAAAAAGCACAATCGCACCGAAAACGCATCATATTGCGAGCACCCGCCGAATATTCTGCAAGCAGCGACCATTGCCGCATAGTCCGCGGCGTCTTTTTGTATCCCCGAGGGGTAGCCAAACCGCGCCAATCCGATTGCCGGCGCAGATGTCTGATTCAGAAGTGTCATCGTCTCCAAGAATTCATATTTGCTATTAATGTTTCTGATTTTATCTACTACGAAATCCGTAATATCCCCGTGAGAGACCGCAGGATCAGACCTGTTCTCAAGGAGATCGACGAACACTGCGGTATCTTGAAACGCAATCGAATTCTTCGACAAAAAGTCAAAAACGTCTTCCCGATCATGAGCTGCACCAGCGCCATTCCAGGAGCCACAGAGTCTTGCGCGCAACAACTCCGTCGTGGAAACCACGCTCTCTTTCCCGGCCGCTGACGCCTTGTAATGCTCTATCAGTTCTCGGGTTGAGAACTGCTTCGAGAGTGATGGATCATCACAGAGATCCATTGCAGTCCAGGATTGGATCGTCGCATCGAAACCACGATCCTCGGAATTGGCGCTCTCGCTTGGTTTAAACTTGGTTTTCGGTCGACCGTCGCCTGGCACTTCGTTCCGATCGATCAGTTTCTTGCTAGCGGCCTCATCGCGCATCAAGGCTAGACTGGTTGGGGCTTCTGATGCGGGCTCGTCAGGAGAACGGGTCAACAACATAAATCCCGCGCCAAACGCGACCAACACAAACAAAAAGACAACCACGATTCTCATCCCGATATGCCCCTTTGAGATCCAAGTGCAGATATTTGGAATGAGCGTCATCGCCGCTCGAATCTTTCGTATGAAACACCGTTCATGGAGTGGTGAAGTCTAAAGTCGTCCGCCCAAGCATAAACGGGTGAACGCCGGCAGCACTGAAGATTTTGGCAACTGCCGGCGCTTTATAGATACGTTCTTTACGGACCTTCACAGGATCCGGCCGGAACTAACCCCATATCCGTCATAAACGGGTCTGTGACAGTCCACCGTTGACTTGTCCCTGGAGCGTATTGAATATTGTATATTCCTCGCCGATTGGCTGGGTTTCCGATACTCTGTGCGATAGTTTGCCTTGCAGCCAACCCACGTTCTAGGTCGCTGCTATTCCCGCAAGTGAGATTTTCATCTGATTGCTTATCGCCGCGGAAAATATTTGGTTTGCGAAATATGTTGACCCAGCCCTGCCCGCCGCCGCTACCGCCGGTAGGCACATGGCTCGTAGCGACGACATACTGAGAGTATCCTCCTTGGAACGGGATTACCTTAATAGTCGGAAGCTCTTGAGGCGGGTCACAAATAGATTTGTCGGGATGTACGGTTCCGTTCCCTATGGATGACGGCGGCGAAGAGGTCTCAACATAGTCTTCCGCTGTTGCGAGTCTAGAAGCTGCGTTTGGATCATAGAATGTGTATTCCAAAACCCATGTGTTTCCATAGCTCCAGCGATACACTGCAGAGTTATCGCTAGATTCGTTCGTTACGATGCTTTTGCTATCAGGTGTAGGACCTTGACCATACGGAATATAGCCGCACCCAGCGGCCCATGCCGTGCTACCCAGCGACAGGCCCACAAGCATGGTAGTTGCAAGGTTTCTCAAAGCGATCATGGTATCTCCTTATTCATCGCGTCGATAAATGCCACCGCTGCAGATGCAGCGGCCGCGGCACAGTAGGTATCGGGGGGGGCGTAGTCAAGGTCGTAGTTCACATTTTGAAAAAATTGAAGGAAGAACGGGGCAATGCCGGCAACTTAACGTGGCCATTCCCGGCCCTCAACAACTGAATCGATAGGCGCAGTGCAGATGTGGTTTGGTTCCTGGCGGTTGCGGGTAGCCGCGAGCGAGTTGGATGCGACATGGACTGCGGGCGATCGCGTGGAGTGCGGTGTTCAGGGTGCGCAAGCGATGGCGCGGACCGGGCCGGCAGCCGCCGAGCAAAGCCCGGGGTCGTAGTCGGCCTTGTCCAGTCGACTTCCCGGGCGTGTCCCTGCAGCAAACGTACAGTCGCGCCCAGCTTGCGGGCTTCCGCGCCAATCGGGTTGGGCGAAGCCCGGCGGCACCTCTCCCGCGAGGGCCGCCGCGGGAACTTCGGCCGCCTTGCGCAAGACGAACTGCCTCGCGATCCGGGCTTGTCGTGTGCGGTCGCTTCGGAGATTGTCCGGTGGCCTTCGTCGCGGCAATCGCGCCGCTTTGCTGGTCGTGTCGAACGGGCAAGCTAGCGGCAAGGATGGCGCGAATGTTGCGCCGCCGACGGAGCGGGTGGCGGTGATTGATGCCGGATCAGATCGCCCGTACGGGGGCGCGGCCAGGTTGCCGCGAAGCAAGCCGCGACCGCCTGCGGTTCTTCTCCACCGGATGTTGCATGAAGACGGATCTTTCGGTGTTCATCATCGCGCGCGACGAGGCTGATCGAATCGGTCGCACGATCGCATCGGTCAAAGGCTTGTCCGCCGACATCGTCGTCGTGGATTCGGGATCTTCCGATGCCACGGTCGAGGTGGCACGCGCGCTGGGTGCGCGGGTCGTGCACAAGGACTGGGCGGGGTACGGTCCCCAGAAGCGGTTCGGCGAACGACAGTGCGCGTTCGACTGGGTGCTCAATCTCGACGCTGACGAGGTCGTCTCTCCCGCGTTGCGCGAGGAGATTGCCCGCCTGCTCGTGGCCGGGTCGCGGGCGGATGCGTATTACCTGCGCATCGTCGATGTCTGCCCTGGCGACGACGTCCCGCGCGTCGGCGCGCATCACCATGACTATGTCCGGCTCTACGACCGGCGCCGTTGCGGCTTTTCGGAGTCTGCGGTGCACGACACCGTGCATCTTGCCGGACCCGTGGCGACGGCGCGGCTCAAGGGCCACGTCCATCACTTTTCCGTGCGCAGCTTTGCAAGGCAACTGGAGAAGTACAACGGCTACTCCGACCAACTGGTTGCGGACTTGCTGGCCCACGAGCGGCGCATCCCGCGTGCCCGGTTGTTCGTCGAATTCCCGGCATCGTTCGTGAAAGCCTATGTATTGCGCCGCTACTTCCTGCGCGGCACCGTCGGCTACAACCTGGCCATGAACTACGCGTTCTTCCGCTTCATGCGGCTGGCGAAGTACTTCGAGGCCAAAGGGAAACGAAAGGCTGGTCGATGAGCGCTGGCGGCGCGAGCCGCAAGACAGCGCTGCCGGCCACTTGCGCTGCAGGCGGGCAGCGTCAGCGTCCGTCACGCTGCATCATCGAGCGTGGCGCGGCGCGAACGCCGCGCATGCACTCAGCCGGCAAGGCTCTGGCAGTCGATCACGAAGCGATACTTGACGTCGCTGCGCAGCATGCGTTCGTAAGCCTGGTTGATGTCCTGCGCGCGGATCAGCTCGACGTCGGCGACGATGTCGTGCGCGGCGCAGAAGTCGAGCATTTCCTGCGTCTGCGCGAGGCCGCCGATCAGCGAACCGGCCAGTGCGCGGCGGTGGAACACGAGATTGCCCACGTTCGGCGTCGGGTGCGGTTGGGCGGGTACGCCGAGCAGCACGAGCGTGCCGTCGCGCTTGAGCAGCGACAGGTTGGCGTTCAGGTCGTGCGGCGCGGCGATCGTGTCGAGGATGAGATCGCAGCGGCCGCGCTGCGCCTTCATCTGCGCGGCATCGCGCGTGACCACGACCTCGTCGGCGCCGAGCGCGATCGCATCCTCGCGCTTGGCGCTGCTGCTGGTGAAGGCGATCACGTGCGCACCCAGCGCATGGGCGAGCTTGATGCCCATGTGGCCGAGGCCGCCGATGCCGGCCACGCCGACCGTCTTGCCGGGGCCGGCCTGCCAATGCCGCAGCGGCGACCAGGTGGTGATGCCGGCGCACAGCAACGGTGCGACCCCGGCGAGCCGCTGCGTGGCATGTCCCACGCGCAGCACGAAGTGTTCGTCGACCACGATGCGCTGCGAATAACCACCGAGCGTATGACCGGGTGGATCGGCGCTGGCGCCGTTGTAGGTGCCGACGAAGCCGCGCTCGCAGTACTGCTCGAGATCGGCTTCGCAGGACGCGCATTGTCGGCAACTGCCGACAAGGCAACCGACGCCGACCACGTCGCCGACGCGGTGGCGACTGACCGCGCTGCCGACCGCGCTGACACGGCCGACGATCTCGTGGCCGGGGACGCACGGGTAGAGCGTGCCGGGCCATTCCGAGCGCACCGTGTGCAGGTCGGAGTGGCACACCCCGCACCAGTCGATGTCGATCTGCACGTCGCGCGCGCCGGGCGCGCGCCGCTCGATGTCGAGTGCTTCGAGCGCGCGGTCGGCGGCGTGTGCGCCATAGGCCTTGATGCTCATGTTCGGACCCTCGGGGTGGTGGGGCAGGGCGAGGGCGCCTTCAGCGTGCCTTGCCGTGCGGACTCACATAGTCGCCGACCTTGGAGCGGAACGCGATCGCCATGCGGTTCCAGCCGTTGATCGCGATCACGGCCAGGGTCAGGTCGACAATGGCCTGCTCGTCGAAATGCTCGCGCACCTGTTCGTAGAGTCCATCGCTGACGCCGTGCACCGAGATTTCGGTGACGGCTTCGGTCCAGGCCAGCGCGGCGCGCTCGCGATCGCTGTAGAACGGTGCTTCGCGCCAGGCGTTGAGCAGATACAGGCGCTGTTCGCTCTCGCCTTGCGCACGCGCGTCCTTGGTGTGCATGTCGAGGCAGTAGGCGCAGCCATTGATCTGTGAGGCGCGCGTCTTGACCAGTTCGATCAGCGACGCCTCGAGGCTGGAGGCATGCACCTGTTGCTCGGTGTGCAGCAGCGCCTTGAACGCTGCGGGAGACGCCTGTTTGTAGTCGAGGCGTGGTTGCATGGTCGATCCTCCGTGCGATGTTGACTGGCAGTGGCACGCCGGCGCCGCGTGCAAGCCAGCCATGCTACGCCGATGGCGAGCGAAGACCACCGGCGCGACGCCGGGGCGTGGCGTCCCGGCAGGCACCGCCCGCGGGCGGTCGCTAGCGGGCGCCGGCCCGGTCGCCGTCCTTGCGCTGCAGGCGGTACACCGCCGTCGAGAGTGCGCTGACACCTTCGGCCGCGAACGCAGGCTCGTGCGCGAGGATGTCGCGCCGCTCGACGAGCGCGACGTCCCAGCGCGGACCGAAGCTCGTGCGCACCTCGACCTCCTCGACCGAGAACGGCGGGCCTTGCTTCTCGGCCTGCGGGTATTCGAGCGTGATCAGCAGGCCGCGACAGTCGGTCGGCAGGCGGCCATGGAGCTCGTCGACATACCTTTCGCGCAAGTCCGGCGGCAGCGCGATCAGCGCGGCGCGGTCGTACACGCCCTGGCAGTCGGCCAGCGTCGCCGCATCGAGCGCGAAGGCGTCGCCCTCGATGATCTCGATGGCGCCGGCGACGTGGTGCCTGCCCAGCGGCGACGCATGCACCTGCATCGCCAGCGCGTTGTCACTCGCGAACTGCGCGATCGCCAACGCTGACAGCTCGACGCCGAGCACGCGGTATCCCTGTGCGGCGAGCCAGATCATGTCGAGTGACTTGCCGCACAGCGGTACCAGCACGCGACTGCCGCGCGCCAGCGCAAGCGAGTCCCAGTGCCGCTGCAGCAGCGGCATGACCTCGTTGCGGTGAAAGCCGATCCGGCCCTCGCGCCAGCGCTGCAACCAGAATGCGTGATCCATCGTGTCCGCCCGCCTTGCGTCGACGCGATTGTGCGCGCTGGCCGCGGTGGCGACCAGCCGGGCGCGCGCCGCTGCATCAGCGCGGCGGCGCGGTGGCGACCTCGAGCGCAGCCAGCGTCGCCAGTGCCTGAGCGCGGCTGGCGCCGCACATCGATGGAGTCGGTCGCAGCGCCGCGCATACGGCCGGGCGCAGGGGCGAGCCGAAGATCGCGCAGCTGAAGTCGTGCTGCAGTTGCACGCAGGGCACGCCAGCCGGCTTGCCAGCCGGCATGCCCGGTATCGGCGAGGAGATCGAGGGCGCGATGCAGCAGGCGCCGCAGCCGGCGCGGCAATTCATGCCGGGGTGGCGACCATCGCGTGGATCGCGGCGGTGGCGGGCCGCACGCCATGCCACAGTTCGAAGGCTTCGGCCGCCTGTTCCACCAGCATGCCGATGCCGTCGCACACGTTGGCCGCGCCGGCGGCGCGCGCCCAGTCGATGAACGGCTGCGCGATGCGGCCATAGGACAGGTCGTAGCACAGTGCATCGCGCGCCAGCAGGCGCGGCGGCAGCGCGACCGTAGTGCCGCCGTGGCCGATCGAGGTCGCGTTGATGACGAGGTCGTACTGGTCGTCCAGCAGCTCGACCTTGGCAAGATCGCAGGAAAACACGCAGTCGCTGGCCAGGCTGCGCGTCAGTTCCATCGTGCGCACGCGCGTTCGATTGACGATCATGAGATCGTGCACGCCAACCTCGATCAACGCGGCGGCCACGGCGCGCGCAGCGCCGCCGGCGCCGAGCAGCAGCACGCGCCGGCCGGTCGGATCGAAACCGTGGCGCTGGCGCAGGTCGCGCAGCAAGCCCGCGCCGTCGGTGCTGTCACCGCGCCAACTGCTGCCATCGAGGATGAGCGTGTTGACGCTGCCGGCGCGACGCGCGCGGTCGCTCGTGCTCGTGCACAGCGCGAAGGCGTCGAGCTTGAGCGGCAGTGTCACGTTGGCGCCGATGCCGCCCGCGCGGGCGAAGTCGGCCAATGCCGCCGGAAACTCCGCGTGCCCGGCTTCGATCGCGCGGTAGTCGACGGCGATGTTGAGCTGCGCGCCGAACGCGGCATGGATGCGCGGCGACAACGAGTGCGCCACCGGTTGGCCGAACAGGGCGAGGCGGGAAGTCGTGGATGCCGGGGTCATGGAATCGTCGGGGTTGCGATGGGGCCTCGATCGCCGGTCGTCGCTGCGACCGTGCGCTGGATTGCCGCATGACGTCGGGCCTGCGCCGCGCCGCTGCCCCGCCATGCCGCTTGGGTTCGCTCCCTGTCGCGGTTGCGGCAGCGCATCCGGCGCGGCCGTGCTGCGGACGCTGCCGCGCTTCAGTGGGCCTCGCGCAGCCAGCGCGCGGCATCGAGCGCGAAGTAGGTCAGGATCGCGTCGGCGCCAGCGCGGCGGATGCCGGTCAACGCCTCGAGCACACAGGTGCGCTCGTCGAGCCAACCGTTGCCCGCCGCCGCCTTGAGCATCGCGTACTCGCCGCTGACCTGGTAGGCGAAGGTCGGCACGCCGAAGCGCTCCTTCACGCGGCGAACGATGTCGAGATAGGGCAAGGCGGGTTTCACCATCACCATGTCGGCGCCTTCCTCGAGATCGAGTGCGACCTCGCGCAGCGCTTCGTCGGAATTGGCCGGGTCCATCTGATAGGTGTACTTGTTGCCCTTGCCGAGGCTCGCTGCCGAACCGACCGCATCGCGGAACGGGCCGTAGAACGCCGAGGCGTACTTGGCCGAGTAGGCCAGGATGCGCGTGTGCACGAGACCGGCCGCTTCGAGCGCACTGCGCACGGCGCCGATGCGGCCGTCCATCATGTCCGATGGCGCCACCACGTCGGCACCGGCCTGCGCGTGCGAGACCGCCTGCTTGACCAGCGCCGCGACGGTCGCGTCGTTGACGACGTAGCCGCTCTCGTCGATGAGGCCATCCTGGCCATGCGTGGTGAACGGATCGAGCGCGACGTCGGTGATCACGCCGAGCGCGGGATGGGCCTGCTTGAGCGCACGCACCGCGCGCTGGGCGAGACCGTCGGGATTCCAGGCCTCGCGCGCATCGAGCGATTTGGCTTCGGGCGGCGTGACCGGGAACAGCGCCAGCGCCGGGATGCCCAGTTGCTGCGCCTGCTCGGCCACGCGCAACAGGCGGTCGATCGAAACACGCTCCACGCCCGGCATCGACGGCACCGGTTCGGCGAGGTCACGCCCTTCGCGCACGAACACCGGCAGGATGAAATCGCTGGCCGACAGCTCGGTTTCGCGCATCAGTGCACGCGAAAACGCGTCGCGGCGCATGCGGCGCAGGCGGGTGTGTGGATAGGCCATTGACGGCGACCGCTCGCGAAAAGCGGCGATTGTACCGCGCGCGGCTGCGGCCAATCGTGGCCTTTGGTCGCAGACCGTGGGCTTGGCAGGCTTCGTGCATGCTTCCGTGTGGACACTCGGCCAGCAAGGATTCAGTTAAATACTTGTTATGTCGGCGTTGCTGTGGTTCCATTGGGCACCTGAAGTTTGTCATTTAACTCATTGTTCGCGCATGTAATCAGGATATGTTGCTGCCCTTGCTCTGGATGTTGTGCATTGCCGCAGTCGTGGCCTTGGCCGCGAGTTCGGTCCTGCGCATCCCCGAAGGGCAGGTCTACGCGCTGCGCCGCCTCGGTGGCCACATGCGTCGCGTCGGTCCGGGCACCCACTTCGTGCTGCCGCTGGTCGAGCGCATCGCGCGCAAGATCGATCTGGCCGGCGCCACGCTGGCCGTGGACGGCCTCGAACGCGACGGCGCCAGCCTGCGCGCGACGCTGTACTACCAGGTGCTCGATGTCGAACGCGCCGATGGCCTGCTCGATGACCTGGCCGGCGTGCTGCGCGAGCACACCCGCGCGCTCGTTGCCAGCGCCGACTTTCCGCTTGCGGTCGATGCGCGTGCGCGCTGGACGCGCCAGGCGCTCAATGCGCGCCTGCGTGAACGCGGCGTGTTCGTCGCCCGCGTCGACCTGCACTGACGACGCTGGATTTTGCCCGCGCGCGCGGTCGATACTGCGCGGCCCGAGTGCTGCGCCCCGTCCATGACCGACCGCGAGCCACTGCGGCAGCGCCTCGTCGCGGGGCTGGCCGAACTGCATTGCGACCTGCCGCCCGCCGCGATCGAGCGCCTGCTCGACTACGTGGCGCTGCTCGCGCGCTGGAATGCCACCTACAACCTGTCGGCCGTGCGCGAGCCTGCCGCGATGGTCACGCGCCACCTGCTCGATTCGCTGGCGGTGGCGCCGTGGGTGTGTGGTCACACGTTGGTCGATCTCGGCACCGGGCCGGGGCTGCCCGGCATTCCGCTCGCGATCGCCGCGCCGCAGCGGCAGGTGACGCTGGTCGACTCCAATGGCAAGAAGACGCGCTTCCTGCGCGCCGCCGTGCGCGAGCTCGGGCTGGCCAACGTGCAGGTGGTCGAGGGCCGCGTCGAAGCGCTGTCCGGGCAGTACGACTGCGTGACCGCGCGCGCGTTCGCCAGCCTTGCCGACATGCTGGCCTGGGGCGGGCACCTGCTCGCGCCGGGTGGTCGCTGGCTCGCACTCAAGGGCCGTGTCGGTGACGAGGAACTGGGCGCGCTGCCGGCACCCTTCGTGGTGCAGGCCGTGCAGGCGCTCAGCGTGCCGGGTTTGGACGCCGAGCGCTGCGTGGTGATAATTGCCGGCTCCGGCCAGCCGGCCGGCGCTCCCGCAACCCGGATCCAGTCATGACGCGCATCATCGCGATCGCCAACCAGAAGGGCGGCGTGGGCAAGACCACCACGGCGGTCAATCTCGCCGCGGCCTTGGTCAGCCCGTCGCGGCGCGTGCTGCTGGTGGATTTCGACCCGCAGGCCAATGCGACCATGGCGGCCGGCATCGACAAGCGCGACGTCAGCCCCAGCGGCTGCGAGGTGCTGCTCGACGAGGCACCGATCGACAAGGCGATCGTCACCACCGAGGCGGGCTTCGACCTGTTGCCGGCCAACGCCGACCTCACCGCCGCCGAGCTCAAGCTCATGGACGCGCTGGCGCGCGAGTCGCGCCTGAAGGAACACCTGGCGCGACTGGGCGAGCGCTACGACGTGGTACTGATCGACTGCCCACCCACGCTCAACCTGCTCACGATCAATGCACTGACCGCCGCGCATGGCGTGTTGATTCCGGTGCAGTGCGAGTATTTCGCGCTGGAAGGCCTCACCGACCTGCTCAAGACGATCAAGGCCGTACGTATGCGGCTCAACCCCGGCCTCGAGGTCGATGGCCTGTTGCGCACGATGTACGACACCCGCAACAACCTCGGCAACGAAGTCTCGCTGCAGCTCACCAAGCACTTCGGCGACAAGGTGCTGCGCTCGATCATTCCGCGCAACGTGCGCCTGGCCGAGGCACCGAGCCACGGCAAGCCGATCAACCTGTACGATCCCGAATCGCGCGGCGCGCTCGCCTACCAGAGCCTGGCCGGCGAGATGATGCGTCGCGTCAGTGCCGCGCCCGCGCCCTGAGCGCGCCCCACGGAAGCTACCGATCATGGCAAGCAGGAAACGCGGTCTCGGACTCGGACGCAGCCTCGACGAGCTGCTCGGCGACGGTGCTCCCGCCGCGGGCGGCGAGACCGAGGGCGAGCTGCGCACGCTCGCGATCGCCGCGATCGTGCCCGGCAAGTTCCAGCCGCGCGTGCACTTCGACGAAGGCGCGCTCGACGAACTGGCGGCCTCGATCAAGGCACAGGGCCTGATCCAGCCCATCGTGGTGCGCGAGACCGGCAAGGGCCGCTACGAGCTCATCGCCGGCGAACGCCGCTGGCGCGCCGCGCGCAAGGCTGGGCTGCAGGAAGTGCCGGCGCTGGTCAAGGCCGTGCCCGAGCAGGCCGTGGTGGCGATGGCGCTGATCGAGAACATCCAGCGCGAGGATCTCTCGCCGCTCGAGGAGGCCAAGGCGATCGAGCGCCTCATCGGCGAGTTCGGCCTCACCCACCAGCATGCGGCCGATGCGATCGGCCGTTCGCGCGCCAGCGTCACCAACCTGCTGCGCCTGCTCGAACTGCCGGCGCCGATCCGCGACCTGCTCGATCGTGGCCAGTTGCAGATGGGCCATGCACGCGCGCTCGCTGCGGTCGAGCCCGCGGCGCGCGCGATCGCGCTGGCGCGGCAGGCCGCCGAACAGGACTGGAGCGTGCGCGAGCTGGAGGAGGCCGCGCGTCGCGTCGCGGCGCCAGCGGCCGGCAAGAGCACGGCGCCGGCAGCGCGCCGCGATCCCAACATCGACGCCCTCGAACGCGAGCTGGCCGAGCGGCTCGCGACGCGCGTGCAGCTTGCGCACGCGCGCAACGGCCGCGGCAAGCTCGTCATCCATTACCACAGCCTCGACGAACTCGACGGCATTCTCGGCCGCATCCGCTGACGGCGCCGGCAGCGCCTGCGGCGCAGGGTCGACGGCCACGCGGCACTGAACTGCCGCTGCCGGCGCGGGTCTGTGTGTCCTCGCCGCCCGATGGTGGCCAGACGCGTGACGCACAGGGGGGCGGGCAATGAGCAGGCGCGAGAATGCAAGCCCGGGCGCGACTGGCCGGTCTGCGACTGCGTTGGGTCGACACCAGGCGCAATTCGAACAACTCGTGCACACGCATTCGGCCGAACTCTATCGCCACGCCTACTGGCTGTGCGGCCAGGAGGCGCTGGCCCAGGATCTCGTGCAGGAAACCTTCCTGCGCGCCTGGCGCGCCCTCGACAGCCTGCGCGATGGCGCTGCGGCCAAGGCCTGGCTGCTGACGATCCTGCGCCGCGAACACGCGCGCCTTTACGAGCGCAAGCCGATGCCGAGCGTCGATATCGACGATCTCGACCTGCTCGATGCCGGCCCCGGACCGGAAGCTCGGCACGATCAGGCCGCGCTGCGCGCCGCGATCGCCAGGCTCGAGCCCAAGTACCGCGAGCCACTCGTGCTGCAGGTGCTCGGCGGCTTCTCGCTAGCCGAGATCGCACGCCAGCTCGGCAGCACCGAAACCGCCGTGATGACGCAGGTGTTCCGCGCGCGGCAACGCCTCAAGGCGATGCTCGAAGGCGCCACGCAGGAGGACAACGATGGACTGCCTTGATGTACGGCGGCAACTGCAGGCCGCCGCCGACTGCGATGCGCTGGTCTGGGAGCACCTGCAGACATGCAGTGACTGCGCGCGTGCCTTCGGCTTCGATGCCGGTTTCGGCCAGGCGCTCGCGGCTGCGCTGGCGGTTCCGGTGCCGGTCGACCTCGCCGCGCAGCTGATCGCGGCGCAGCGTCGCGCCGCTGCTGCGGCGCCGCTGCGGCGCCGGCGTGCACCGCGGTGGCTGGCGCTGGCGGCCGCGGCGGCGCTGGCCCTGGCGCTGGGCATCGTGCAGTGGCGCGATGCCCATTCGCTGCCGGCACAGGCCACCGCGCACGTGACCGCGGAGCACGAAGCGGCCGCATTGCAGGCCCGCCAGCCGCTGCCCGAAGCGAGAATCGAGGCGGCATTCGACGCCCACGGCCTGCACCTGCTGGCAGCGCCGCCCAGCGGCATTGCCTATCTCGCCAACTGCTCGGTCGGCGGCAGCGATGGCCTGCACATGGTCATGGACTCGTCCGCCGGCCCGGTCAGCGTGCTCTACCTGCGCGGGCGCAAGGTCGATGCCTGTGTCGATTTCCACCGTGACGGCCTGGTCGGCCGCATCGTGCCGCTGGCCGACGGCGCGCTGGTCATGCTCGCGCGCGAGGATCGCGACTTCGACGGCATCGAGGCGGCCTGGCGCAATGCGCTGGAAGGACCGCGCACGGCCGCGCGCGGGACGCTGTAGGCGTCGCGGCGCGTTGCGCCCGCGGCGGCGCCATGGCGCCTGCGACCGCGTGCCTCGGCCTGGCAGGCGCCGCGCGTGCGGGCTTTTGCGATAATCGCCCCCTTTCCCGTCCAAGTCCGCATCGATGTCCGAGCTGTCCGTGGTCGTGCCGGTGTACAACGAGCGCGACAACATCGCGCCGCTGGTCGCCGAGATCGTCGCTGCGCTGCGTGGTCGCGTGGACTTCGAAATCGTCTATGTCGACGATGCGAGCAGCGACGACTCGCGCGACGTGCTGCGCCGGCTCAAGGACACCACGCCCGAACTGCGCGTGATCGGCCACCTCCGCCAGTGCGGGCAGAGCACGGCGATCCGCAATGGCGTCAAGGCCGCGCGCGGGGCGTGGATCGCCACGCTCGATGGCGATGGCCAGAACGATCCGGCCGACATTCCGCGCCTGCTCGCGATCCGCGACGCCGGCGCCTCCGATGCGATCAGGCTGTTCGCGGGCTGGCGCGTGAAGCGGCAGGATTCGGGCAGCAAGCGCTGGGCCTCGAAGTGGGCCAACGCGATCCGCTCGCGCCTGCTGCGCGACGCTACTCCCGACACCGGCTGCGGCATCAAGCTGTTCGAGCGCGCAGCCTTCCTCGACCTGCCGTATTTCGACCACATGCATCGCTACCTGCCCGCACTCATGCAGCGCGCCGGCTGGCAGGTGCAGTCGGTGCCGGTCAACCACCGTCCGCGCAGCGCAGGCGTGTCCAAGTACAACAACCTCAACCGCGCCCTCGTCGGCATCGCCGACCTGCGCGGCGTGGCCTGGCTGATCCGCCGTTCGCGCCGCAGCGACGTGCAGGAACTGTGAGCGCAAGCCATGCCGACCTCGATCGTCATCGTCGATGATTTCCTCAGCGATCCGCACGCATTGCGCGCTGCCGCGCTGCGCCTGACCTATCCGCCGCAGAATGGCGCGTTCCCGGGCCGCAACTCGCTCGAACGCATCCAGCTCGATGGCCTCGTGCCGCAGGTGTCGCGCATCCTCGGCGAACCGTTGCGGCTGCTCGACCCGCCGCAGTCGCATGCCAAGTGCCGCATCACGCTGGCCGGCGATGTCGGGCGCGCACGCGTGCACGTGGACCAGTCGCACTGGTCGGGCATCCTCTACCTCACCCTGCCCGAGCATTGCCGCGGCGGTACCGACTTCTTCCGCCACAAGCGCAGCAACAGCGAACGCGGCCCGACCAGCCTCGAGGAACTGCATGCGATGGGTTACG
This sequence comes from Dokdonella sp., assembly GCF_019634845.1. Lineage (GTDB taxonomy): Bacteria > Pseudomonadota > Gammaproteobacteria > Xanthomonadales > Rhodanobacteraceae > Dokdonella_A. Next base: position 123,496 of record NZ_JAHCAQ010000005.1, on the reverse strand, counting down.
CCTCGATGCAGGAGTTGCACCAGGACATCATCGAGCGCGACAGCAACGACACCGCGGCGTGGGAACTGACCATGAGCGCGTCGATGCGCTTCAACCGCCTCGTGCTGCTGCGGCCGTGGTTCTGGCACAGCGCGGGCGAGGGCTTTGGCGACAGCCTCGCCAACGGGCGCCTGGTCTACCTCATGTTCTTCGGCAGCGCCGCCTGAGCGCGCGGCTCCAGCCTCAGCCGCTGTTCTGCAGCCCCAGCGCGACTCCGTGCACCGAGGCGGCGAGGGCCGCGAACAGCTCAGCATCGTCGTCCTCGCCGGCACGCCAGCGCCGCAGCAGATCCACCTGCACGAGGCTCATCGGATCGATGTAGGGGTTGCGCAGTGCGATCGACTGCGCGAGCCGCGCATCGTCGGCCAGCAGGCGCCCACGCTGGCGCAGGCGCAGCACGCCGCCGACGCTGCGCTCGAATTCGGCGCGGATGCGCGGGAAGAACTGCTCGTGCAGTGGGCCGGCCAGCTGCGAGAAGCGTTCGGCGATGTCGAGATCGCACTTGGCCAACTGCATTTCGAGATCTTCGAGCAGGGTGCGGAAGAACGCCCAGTCGCACGCCATCTCGCGCAGCGTGGCCTCGTGGCCGTCGGCGCACAGCCGATCGACCGCGCTGCCGACGCCGTACCAGGCGGTGAGGCCGGCGCGCGACTGCGTCCACGCGAAAACCCACGGGATCGCACGCAGCGCATCGAGGCTGGCGCCACCGCGGCGCGCCGGGCGCGAGCCTAGCGTCATGCGTTCGATCACGTCGATAGGCGTGGCGCTGCGAAAGTAGGTGGCGAACGCGGGCGCCTGCAGCAGCTCGCGGTAGGCCTGCTCCCCGTGCGCGGCGAGCGCCCCCATGACCTCGCGCCAGCGTGTCTCGCGCGGCTCGGGCGGGCGCGGGCGCAGCGTCGCCAGCAGCACCGCGCCGACGCTCTGCTCGAGCGTGCGCAGCGCCAGTGCGCGGATCGCGTACTTCTGGTGGATGATCTCGCCCTGTTCGGTCACGCGCAGGTGACCGTCGATGGTGCCGCGCGGCGCCGCCATCACGGCGCGCGAGGTCTTGCCGCCGCCGCGGCTGACCGAACCGCCGCGCCCGTGGAAGAACTCGATGCGCACGCCGGCCTTGCGCGCGACCTCGAGCAGTTCGACCTGCGCGCGTTGCAGCGCGAAACGTGCGGCAAGGATGCCGCCGTCCTTGGCGCTGTCGGAGTAGCCAAGCATGACGACCTGGCGCTGGCCGCGCGCGGCCAAGTGGTCGCGGTAGACCGGCTCGGCCAGCAGCGCACCGAAGGTCTCGGCGGCGCCATGCAGGTCGGTGATCGTCTCGAACAACGGCGCGATGTCGAGCGGCACGTGGCCAGCGTCGTCGACGAGACCGGCGGCGCGCGCCAACGCGAGCACGCCGAGCAGGTCGGCCACGCAGCCGGCCATGCTGATGATGTGCAGGCCGAGCGCGTCATCGCCATGGCGCGCACGCGCATCGGCCAGCGTCGCGAACACGGCGACCGCCTCGACCACCGCCCGATCGTCGGCGGCGACCGGCAGCCGGCGCGCGCCGCTGGCGTAGGGCGCCAGCAGGCTCGCGCGTCGATCGGCCGCTTCCGGCCAGTGGCCGAGCGCGGCAGCGAGCACGCGCGCGTACACGCGTGCGTCCTGGCGCGTGTCGAGCCGCGCCAGATGGAAGCCGAAACTGCGGCTGCGCCACAGCAGGCGCCGCACTGCGAACCAGCCCGCGTGTGCGCCGGCGTTCTCGCGCAGGCTGTCGGCGATCGCTTGGATGTCGTGGCAGAACTCGGTGGCGTCGGCGTAGGCGTCGGGGCCATCATGGCTGGTCGCCGCCAGCCGCGCACCGATGAACTGCAGCAGGCAGCGATAGGGCATGTTGGCATGCCGCGGGCGGATCCTTGCCGCTACCTGCGGCAGGCGCTGACGATAGTCGGTGAGCCGTTGCTGCAGCGCGGCCGACACGCCGACGCGGTCGAGCGTCTGGCTGAGCAACTGCGCCAGTTGGGTGCATTCCGCGCGATAGCGCCTGATGACCACGCGGCGCTGCTGGCGCAACGTTGCCGCGGCGGTGCCGGCATGGGCGTTGGGATTGCCGTCCATGTCGCCGCCGACCCAGTTGGCGAAGCGCACCATGCGCGGCAGTGCGGGGCAGGTGCCGTAGACGTCGACCATGGCCTGCTCGAACGCCTCGTAGAACACCGGGATCACGCGATAGATCGGTTCGGCGAGGTAGTAGTCGACGTGGTCGAGTTCATCGAGCACGCCGGGGCGCTCGTGGGTGGTGTCGGCAGTCTGCCAGGCGCTGGTTAGCGCCATGCGCAGGCGCGCCCAGTCGGCGCGCCGCTCGGCCGGCGTATGTGGTCCGACCAGGCCGTTGATGAGCGTGCGGACGATTTCCTGCTCCTTTTCGAGCAGGGCACGTCGCGACACCTCGGTCGGATGCGCGGTCAGCACGGGTTCGATGTCGAGCCGCGGCAGCGTCGCCAGCAGCACGTCGGCGCCGACACCTGCATCGCGCAGGCGCGTCAGCACGTCGTGCAGCCCGTCGGGCTGCGGCCTGGCGCCGGCGATCTGGTAGGCGCGCCGGCGCCGGATGCGCTGCACGCGTTCGGCCACGTTGACGACCTGGAAGTACAGCGAGAACGCGCGCGCCAGCGCCTGCGCGTTGGCCGCGTCGAGGCCGGCCAGCGCGCCGGCCAATGTGGCGAGCGCCACCCCGTCGCGGCGCCGCGCGATGGCGGTCGTGCGTAACACCTCGATGCGTTCGAAGAACGCGGTGCCCAGCTGCTCGACCAGCAGCTCGCCCACGAGCGCACCGAGCCGACGCACGTCCTCGCGCAGCGCGGGATCGGTCGGTTCGGGGTCGGCGGGTCGGGTCGTGGGCATGACAGGCCCCCGGGCAAGGGATCGGCCGAGCTTAACAGCATGCTGCAATGCGACAGGCGCAGTCCGGCGGCAGCCTGGCTGGGCGCCGCGGTACCGGCTTGCTGCGTGCGCCAAATTGGGCTATAAAGCCCGGCTCGCTGCAGCTATCTGGCCCTTGTGGGCTGGCGCGGACAGGCGGTCTTGCGATCCGCCCGCGCCGTGCTGCAGCACTTCCGGCATCGCAAGGCGCCACGTCGCCGCCGGGCCGCCGCCGTCCTGGCCAAGGGCGGCATCGTCCACCGCGAGGTTCGACCATGTCCAAGGTGTGCCAAGTCACCGGCAAGAGTTTCCAGTCCGGCAACAATGTTTCCCATGCCAACAACAAGACCCGGCGCCGCTGGCTGCCGAACCTGCACGAGCGCCGCTTCTGGGTGCCGAGCGAGAAGCGCTGGGTGTCCCTGCGCGTGTCCAGTCACGGACTGCGCACGATCGACAAGAAGGGCATCGAAGTCGTTCTCGCCGACCTGCGCAAGCGCGGCGAAAAGATCTGAGGAGTAGGCAACCATGGCATCCAAGCGCGACAAGATCCGTCTGATCTCCTCGGCCGGCACCGGCCATTTCTACACCACCGACAAGAACAAGAAGAACACGCCGGAAAAGATGGCGGTCAAGAAGTACGACCCGGTCGTGCGCAAGCACGTCGAGTACAAGGAAGGCAAGATCAAGTGACGATGGGCGGCGCCGGTCCGGCGCGTCGCGACGGCGCGCACCGGCTGGCAACACCGCAGGTCAGCAAGAAAACCCGCCGCGAGGCGGGTTTTTTTTTGCGTCCGTTGCGGCCCGTCAATGCGCGCGCTGCGCGGGTCGCCATGGCAACAACGCGATGCAGGCCACGATGAACACGAACAGCACTGCGGTGGCACCGTAGCGGCTCAGCGCGAGTCCGCCGTGGGCGAGCGGCTTGTCGAGGAAGTCGCCGAGCACGGCGCCCAGCGGCCGCGTGAGGATGAAGGCGGCCCAGAACAGCAGCGTCGGGGTCGCCCAGCGCAGCAGGTGCAGCGCCGCGACCAGTGCCAGTGCGGCGCCAAAGATGGCGATGCCGCCGTCGTAGCCGAGGCCAGCGCTGTCGGCGGTCCAGTCGCCGAGCGCGGTGCCCAGCGTCTGCGAGCACATGATCGTGAACCAGTAGTAGGCCTCGGCGCGTGGCCCCGTCACGCTGTCGACCGCGACCGTGCCCAGTGCGCGCCGCCACGCCCACAGCGATCCGAGCACGAGCGCAAGCAGCAAGGTCGATCCACCCAGGTAACCGATGCCGAGCGAGCGGTCGACGAAATCGGCCAGGGTGGTGCCCACCGTGGTGCTGGCGACGATCGCGAACCAGTACGGCGCGGGATGAAAGCGGCGCATGCGGATCTGCAGCCAGACCGCGGCCGCGAACACCACCGCCAGCAACGTGGTGCCGATCAGATAGCCGTAGGGATGGGGCTGGCTGGTGGTCTCGCCGAGCCAGCTCATCGTCACCGCATCGCCGCCGGTCTCGCCCAGCGTCGTTGCCGCGATCTTGACGATCCAGAACAGCAGCGTGACTTGCGGCACCTTGGCCAGCGGGGCGGCGGCATCGCGGACGAGGTCGTTCGAGGGCATCGTGGAATCCTCAGGGGTGGCCGGCGGCGCGCTCGAGCGCGGCCTGTTGCAGCGAGCCGTCGGCGAATGCGGCGGCCGCAGTCTGGTAGTAGCTGATCGCCTGCAGCGTGAGCGCCGGATCCTCCGGCAGCGGCGGCTGCGGCGTGTCCCACACGTAGGCCGGCTGCAGTGTCGCGACCTTGCGGTGCGGCGCGAGCTCGACCAGCGTGTCGTGGCGCAGATAGCCGAGCAATTGGTAGGTGCCGATGAACGCGCGCTCGCGGCCGGCTGGCAGTTGCGCCATGTCGACGCCGAAGAATTGGCTGGCGTAGCTCACCCCGAGCAGGCCCAGCAGCGTCGGCGGAATGTCGATCTGGCTCATCGTGCGCGCATCGTGGCCCGGTGCGATCTGGCCGCCCGGCGCGTAGATCCACAGCGGGATGTGATAGCGGAACACCGGCAGCGCGGCGATGCCCGCGCTGGAGGCGCAATGGTCGGCCGTGATGACGAACACGGTGTGGGCGAACCACGGCTTGTTGCGGGCGCGGTCGAGGAAATCGCCGATCGCCCAGTCGGTGTAGGCCACCGCGCTCTCGCGCTTGCCCTGCGGCCACGGTCCGCGGTCGGCTGGAAACGTGTACGGGCGATGGTTGGAGGTGGTCATGATATGGGCGAAGAACGGCTTGCCTGCAGCGGCATCGGCGTCGAACTCGCGCAGCGCCAGCGTGTAGAGGTCTTCGTCGGCCACCCCCCAGATGTTGGCGTGGTGAATATCGCCGGCGGCGATGTCGCTGCGGTCGCGCACGTCGTAGCCGTTGTGCGCGAAGTAGTAGTTCATGTTGTCGAAGGCACCGTAGCCGCCATACAGGAACATCGAGTGGTAGCCCTGGTCGCGCAGTACCTGCCCGAGCGTGGCGAGGTTCTCGTTGTGTTCGCGCTTGACGATCGATTCGCCCGGTGTCGGCGGTACCGACAGCGACAGCGCCTCCAGTCCGCGCACGGTACGCGTGCCGGTCGCCCACAGCTGGTCGTAGACGCGGCTGGCGGCGCTCAGCGCGTCCAGCCGTGGTGTCAGGCTGACGGGGCGGCCATAGGTGCCCGAGTATTCGGCCGACAGGCTCTCCACGCTCACCAGCACCACGTTGAGGCGTTGCTGCGGGCGCGTCGCCTCGATGTGGCGCGCGATGCCGGTCGCTCCGTAGAACGTCGCCTCCGGTGTGGCCACTTGCGTGCGCACCTGCGCCCAGGCCTCGCTGATCGGCACCGTGCGGTAGTAGCGCGCATAGTCGAGCGAGGCACTGCGATAGGCCGCGAAGAACTGGTAGATGCCGTTGCCGGCCAGCTCGTTGACGTAGGTGTTGGTCGTGCGATCCTTGAGGTCGCCACTGACGAGCCAGGTACCCAGCACGCTCAGCACGAGCCAGATGCCGACCACGAGACTGCGCCGACCGAAGCCGGCGCTGTCGATCGTCACGCGGCGCCAGCCCGCGGTCGCCGCGAACAGGCCCAGCGCCGCCCCCGCAAGACCCGGCAGCAGCCAGCCCACTGGATAGGATTCGCGGATGTTGCCGATCACCTCGGTGGTGTAGACGAGGTAGTCGACGGCGATGAAGTTGAAGCGGGCCTGGAACTCCTCCCAGAACGTCCATTCGGCCAATGCCACGAACAGCAGTACGAGCAGCAGCACCAGGCACAGCCCGCCGACCAGCCAGCGGCCACGCCGGCGCAACAGCCAGCCGCGTGGCAGCAGCCACAGCAGCAGCACGAGTGGCCAGGCGAAATAGACCAGGCTCACGAGGTCGTAACCGAGGCCGACGCCGAACAGGTACAGCCAGTTGCCAGCGGTCGCCGGCACGCCGTGCCCGGTGGCGATCAGCAGCACGAGGCGAGTCAGTGTCGAGAGCGCAAGCAAGCACGCAGCCAGCCACGCCAGCACGCGCAGGCGCCCGTGGCGCACGGAATCGATTCCGGTCATCGCAGCCAATCCAGCAACAAGGTGCCCAGTCTGACGGGTGGTCCGTTGCCGACGCTCAGCCCAATCTCAGCGATTCGTTAACACGGCGCGTTGCCGTGGTGGCAGGCTAGGCACATGACTGAGGCAACAACGACGGGCATGCGCGTCCTGCTGATCGAGGATCAGCGCGACATTGCCGCCAACATCTGGGATTTCCTCGAACGTCGTGGCCACGAGGTCGACCATTGCGGCGACGGTGCCACCGGCCTGGCGCGTGCCCTCGCCGGCGGGTTCGACGTGATCGTGCTCGATCTGGGTCTGCCGCGCCTGGACGGGCTCGAGCTGTGCCGCCGGCTGCGCGCGGCCGGTCGCGGCGTGCCCGTGCTCATGCTCACCGCACGCGACACGCTCGAGGACAAGCTGCGGGGCTTTGCCGAGGGCGCCGACGACTACCTGGTCAAGCCGTTCGCGCTGCGTGAGCTCGAAGCCCGCATCCGCGTGTTGCTGCGGCGTGGCCGCGGCCACGGCCAGCGGCTCTGCCATGGTCCGCTGGCCTATGACGCCGACACCTTGTCGGCCGAGCGCGAGGGTCGACGGATCGCGCTGACGCGCCTGCAGGGCGCCCTGCTCGATGCGTTGCTGCGCGAAGCGCCGCGCATCGTTTCGCACGAACGGCTCATCGACGCCGCCTGGGGCCGGGCTGGCGCCGACACGGCGGCCTTGCAGACCCAGGTGTATGAGCTGCGCCAGCTGGTCGACAAGCCGTTCGCACGGCCGCTGATCCACGCCGTGCGCGGCGTTGGCTATCGGCTCATGGAGCAGCAATGACCTCGCCGCTGCCGCTGCGCGCGCGCTTCACCTGGCTGGCCGTGCTGCTCGGCTTCGTGCTGAGCGCGCTCGCCGCGTTCGTCGTCCTCGCTTTGGCCGAGGACTACGAGTACATCGTCGCCAACGAGATCCTGCGTGGCCAGGCCGAAGACTACGGCCTGCGCCTGGCCAATGGCCTGCCGGCGGCGTTGCCGCAGACCAACCGCCTGCGCGGCTACACCAGCGACGCGCCCGACCTGCCGCCAGCCTATGCCGCGCTGGCGCCCGGCGTGCACGAGGATCCGGGCAACGACGACATCCACATCGGGGTGTTCGACACGGCCGCCGGGCGGCTCGTGTTCGTGATCGATCTCGGCGACATCGAGGTCATGGAGCGGCATCTGCATCTGCTCGTCGCCCTCATGCTCGTGCTCGGTACGGCCCTGTTCGGCATCCTCGCCTGGCTCATCGCCGGCATTGCGCTGCGCCCGCTGCGCGAGCTGGCGGTGCAGGTCGAGGCGCTGCCCGTGCTGGCGCAGGCAACGCGGCTCGCGGACGGCTTCGGTCACGACGAGCTCGGCCGGCTCGCGGCGGCGATCGACGCCTACCAGACGCGCCTGGTCGACGCCGATGCGCGCGAGCAGGCCTTCCTGGCCGATGCCAGCCACGAGCTGCGCACGCCGCTTGCGGTGATCGGAGGCGCCGTCGAAGTGCTGGCCGACGATGCCGCGGCGGTGCCGCGCCAACACGCGCCGCTGCAGCGGCTCGAACGTGGCGTGGCGCAGATGCAGCGCCTGCTCGAGGCGATGCTCGCCGCGGCGCGGCGACGCCCGCTGCAGGCGGAAACGGTGGCAGCCGCCGATGTGCTGCGCGAGGCGGTCGAATGTGCGTTTGCCGACGGCGAGGTGGCGCGCGTTCGGATCGAGGCCAACGGCACGCTGCGCGTGGCGCGCCGCGAGGCGGTCCTGCTGCTGGCCGGGCTCCTGCGGCGCCTGCACGCGGCACGACCGGAGGCCGCGCTGAGGCTGCGCCGCGAGCCGGCGCGAATCATCCTCGAGGCCGCGATCGAGCCGGCCCCACTGCACGAGCATGCCAGCGCGCGCGCCGACGTCGGCACCGGCTCGGCCCTGCTCGATCGGCTGGCGACTCGGCTCGGCTGGCAACTCGCGCTGAGCACGCCCACCCAGGTCGTGCTCGGGCTCGATCCGGCGGCGGCCGCGCCGACCACGGCATGATCCGCCGCCACGGCGGCTCGTCGATGCGGCCGACGCCAGCTGCGGCTTGCTGGCCGCGCGGCCGCGCCGCGCGTGGTGCGCTCAGGCCGCGCTGCCGGCGAGGCGGTAGCCCTTGAGCTGGGCGGCGAATTCCTGCAAGGAACGGATGCCGCTGGCTTCGGCTTCGCCGCACCAGTCCTTGAGCGCGTCGAGCAGTGCATCGGCGTTGCGGCCGTTGCGCTCGATCAGTGCGGCCAGCCGGGCGCGGAACTCGCACACGGTATGCAGGCGCGGCAGGCGCTCGGTGAACGCAACCATGCGCTCGCGCGAGGCCGCGTCGAGCCAGCGTCCGCCATTGCCGAGCGCGCGCCGCAGGCGGCGCGGCAGCGCCTTGAGGTTGGCGCCGGCGTGGGCCGCATCTTCGCGCAGGGTCGGCACGATCACCTCGCGGCAATACTCGCTCATGACGCGAAAGCGCTGCGCGAGCAGCGCCTTGGCGGTGTCCGCATCGGGCAGGTTCACGTTGGCGCGAATGTCGAGCACGGGTGCCACCCGCAGCACCGTGGCCAGGCGCAAGCGGCGCAAGCCGCCGATCACGAGCCAGCCCGCGTCGATCTCCCATTTGCGCAGCGCGAAGCGCGCCGACCCCGGATAGGCGTGATGGTTGTTGTGCAGCTCCTCGCCACCGATCCACAGTCCCCACGGCGACAGGTTGGTCGAGGTGTCGGCGGTCTCGAAGTTGCGATAGCCCCACCAGTGGCCGAGGCCGTTGACGACGCCGGCCGCCCACAGCGGAATCCACACCATCTGCACGGCCCAGATCGCGACACCGACCACGCCGAACAGCAGTGCGTCGATGACGAGCATGAGCGCCGGGCCCCAGCTCGCATGCGGCGTGTAGAGGTGCCGTTCGAGCCAGTCGTCGGGCGTGCCACGCCCGTACTGCTCGATCCGCTGCCGCTGCGCGCTTGCGGCGCGATAGAGTTCGGCGCCGCGCCAGAACACGGTGCGGATGCCTTGCACCTGCGGGCTGTGCGGATCGTCGGGCGTTTCCACGTGTGCATGGTGCTGACGGTGGATCGCCACCCACTCGCGCGTGACCATGCCGGTGCCCAGCCACGACCAGAAGCGGAACGCATGTGCGACCAGCGGATGGAACTCGACCGCGCGGTGGGTCTGGCTGCGATGCAGGTACAGCGTGACGGTGAAGATCGTCAGCTGCGTGGTGACGAGCAGCCAGACGAGCCAGCTCGTCCACGAGCCCTGGCTGAGGCCACGGGCGGCGAACGCGAGCAGGGAATCTTGCATGGACATGGGGCACGATTGCGGGAACGGCCTGCCACTATAGCGCCGCCGGCGCCGCCGTGGCGCCGCCCGCCTCTGCGGGCCGGCCCTTGCGGCTGCGGGCCACAAACTTCAACAATCACGTCTTGATGAATACCGCCGCGCCCATGCTCGAACTTGCCCAGGTCAGTCGCCGGCTCGCTGGCCGCGAGGTGGTGCGCGAGCTGAGCCTGCGCGTGGCGCGTGGCCGCATCCTGGGCCTGCTCGGTGTCAACGGTGCCGGCAAGACCACCACCTTGCGCATGGCCTGCGGCGTGCTCGCGCCGAGCCGCGGCCAGGTGCGGGTCGAGGGTCGCGACCTGTACGAGCAGCCGCAGCTCGCGCGCCGCCACATCGGATATCTGCCCGAGACGCCGCCGTTGCACGGCGAGCTCACCACGCGCGAATACCTGAGTTTTTGCGCGCGCCTGCATGGCGTGGCGCGCAGCGCGGTCGCGGCCGCGGTGGAGCGCGCCATCGAACGCTGTGCGCTCGGCGAGGTGGCGCGGCGCCTGACCGGCGCGTTGTCCAAGGGCTATCGCCAGCGCGTCGGTGTGGCCCAGGCGATCGTGCACGAACCGGGCCTCATCGTGCTCGACGAACCGGCCTCGGGCCTCGATCCGGTGCAGGCGCTGCGCCTGCGTGAGCTCATTCGCAGCCTCGGCCACGATCACGCCCTGATCGTATCGACCCATGTGCTGCCCGATGTCGCTGCCTGCTGTGACGAGGTGGCGATCCTGCATCGCGGCACCCTGCGTCACGTCGGGCCGGTGGCCGCCGCGGCCGACGACCGCTACGAGGCGCAGTTCAGCACCGCGGTCGACGCCACGCTGTGGCAGGGCCTGCCGCTCGTCGTCGCGGCGGCAGCGCAGCACGACGCGCTGCACTGGCAGGTGCGGCTCGCGGCCGGCACGGGCGGCGCGGCGCTGATCGCCGCGCTCGTGGCGCGCGGCGCACCGCTGTGCGGCCTGCGCCGAGCGAGCCCGTCGCTGGAGGCGACCTTCCTCGCGATCGCTGCCAGCGACACGGCGCAGGCCGCATGAGCGGCGCCCTGCTCATCGCGCGCCACGAATGGCGGCGCCTGCTCGTGCAACCGTTCGCCTGGATCCTCGGCGCCGTGGTGCTGGCACTGATGGCCTGGCAGTTCCTGCTGGCGCTCGAAGCCTACCTGGCGATCGCGCCGCGCCTCGGCGGCGTCAGGGACGCGCCCGGCGTGACCGACCTCGTCGCGGTGCCGTTCCTGCATGCGCTGGCCAATGTGCTCGCGTTCGTGCTGCCACTGGTGACGATGCGCAGCATCGCCGGCGAGCGCCGCGCCGGCACCTTGCCGCTGCTGTTGGCCAGTGGCCTGGGCAATGCCAGCCTCGTCGTGGGCAAGTTTCTCGGCGCGCTCGGCTATGCGCTCGCGCTCATCGCGCTCATTGCACTGCTGCCGCTGGCGCTGAGTACCGGCACCACGCTCGACCTGGGCAAGCTCGCCGCGACGCTGCTCGGTCTCGTCCTGTACGCCTCGGCGCTCACGGCGATCGGGATCGCCTGTTCGGCATGGGCGGCGCAACCCGCGCTGGCGGCCGGCGCCGCGATCGCGCTGACCGGCCTGCTCAGCGTGGTCGACGCCGGCGCGCGCATGCAGGGCATCGCCAACGCGGGCATCAATTACCTCGCGCTGCCCACGCATCTGGTGCCGTTCACGCGCGGTATCGTTGCCAGCGTCGACATCGTCTACTTCCTCATCGTCACCACGGTCGCGCTCGCGCTCGCCACGCGGCGGCTCGATGACCTGCGCGCGAGTGCCACCGCATGAGGGAGCGCCTCGCCTACGCGCTGTTCGTGCTGCTCGTACTGCTGGCAGCGACGCTGGCCGCGTTCCTCAGCACGCGCCATGGCATCGAAGGCGACTGGAGCCATGCCCACTCGGCGAGCCTGTCGGCCGACACGCGCGCGCTGCTGGCGCGGCTCGATGGTCCGGTCGAGGTCGTGAGCTACGCGCGCGCGCAGGGTGGCCTGCGCGAGGTCATCGACAACTTCGTCGCGCGCTACCACCGCGCCAAGCCCGACCTCAGCCTGCGCTTCGTCGATCCCGACGCCGATCCGGCCGCGATGCGGGCGGCCGGCGTGGCGCTCGATGGTGAGCTCGAGATCCGCTACCGCGGTCGCAGCGAACGACTCAAGGTACTCGGCGAGAGCGAGTTCTCGAGCGCGCTGCTGCGGCTGTCGCGCAGCGGCGAGCGCATCGTGGCCTTCCTCGAAGGCGAGGGCGAGCGGGCGCCGCTGGGGCAGGCCAATGCCGACCTGGGCCAGTTCGTCGGCACGCTGGCCGCGCGCGGTGTGCGGGCGGTGGCCTTGCCGCTGGCCAGCACCGGCACGGTGCCCGCCAACACCGACCTCGTCGTGATCGCCAATCCCAAGGTCGCGCTGGCGCCGGCGCTGGCCGCGGCCCTCGTCGCTTACGTCGACCGCGGCGGCGCGCTGCTCTGGCTCATCGAACCCGACGAACCGGCGCTGGCCGAAGGCGGCGGCCTCGATCGGCTCGCCAGCGCGCTCGGCGTGCGCGTGCTGCCCGGCACCGTGGTCGACGCCGGCGGCCAGGCGTTCGGTCTGTCCGATCCGAGCTTCGTCGCGATCGCCAGCTATCCGCCGCACGCGATCACCGAAGGGTTCGTGCTCACCACGCTGTTTCCGCAAGCCTCTGCGCTGGCGCAGATCAGCGGCGCACCGTTCGCGTTCGCGCCGCTGCTGCGCACGAGCAACCGCTCGTGGAACGAGACCGGCCATATCCCGCAGGCCGGCGAGGATGCCGGCACGATCCGCCAGGACGGCGATGCCGGCGAAATCCCGGGTCCGCTCGACCTGGGCTTTGCGCTCACGCGCCTGTCGCCGCTGCCGGGCCGACGCGAACAGCGCATCGTCGTGCTCGGCGATGGCGATTTCCTCGCCAACAGCTTTCTCGGCAACGGCGGCAACCGCGAGTTCGGCCAGCGCGTGTTCGACTGGTTGCTCGGTGACGATGCGCAGATCGTCGTGCCCGATCGCAGCGCGCCCGATCGCGAGCTCGCGCTGTCGCAGCGCGCCCTCACCACGCTCGCGCTGGTGTTCCTGGTGGGCCTGCCGCTGGCGCTCGTGCTGGCCGGGCTCGGCATCGCCTGGCGTCGGCGCCGGCAGTGACGATGCGTCGCCGGCTGCGTGCACCGCTGTTGCTCCTCGCGCTCTGCATCGGGCTCGGCGTGCTCGTCCAGCTGCAGCTGCGGCATGAACGTGCGGCCGCACACGAGCCGCTGACCGACATCGACCCGGCCGGCGTGCACCGCTTCGCCGTCGAGTGCCGCGGCTGCACGCCGCGCCGATTCGAGCGCGTTGCCGGCCATTGGCAGATGCGCGCCCCGCACGATGCACCCGCCGACGAGGCTGCGGTGGCGCGCCTGCTCGCGATCGCCACTGCGCCGGTGCTGCGCCGCCATGCCGCGGGCGCGCTCGATCCGGCGCGCATCGGGCTGCAGCCGCCGCAGGCGCTGCTGCGGCTGGATGACCGCGAACTGCGTTTCGGCGCCACCGACGCGATCGATGGCGATCGCTACGTCGACACCGGCACGGCGATCGTGCTGGTGCCCGAGCAGTACACCGCGCTGCTGTTCGAGCCGGCCGAACGCGAGATCGCGCGTGCCGCGAGCACGCCCGCCGCAACGCCGTGATTGTCGGCTACGCTGCGCGCGAGTCCAGCTGCCGGAAACAGTTCATGGTCGAAACCTTCAACGCCACCGCCGGTCGCGGCAACGTGACCGTGCTCAACGACGCACTCGTCACCACCGCATTCGAGTTGCCCGGCTATCGCATCGTGCGCAGCATCGGCGTGGTACGCGGCATCACCGTGCGCTCACGCTCGATCGTCGGCAATTTCTTCGGCGCCCTGCAGAGCCTGTTCGGCGGCAACATCACGATCTACACCGAGTTGTGCGAGCAGGCGCGCGCCGAGACCTACCGCGACATGGTCATGCACGCGCGCCAGCGCAGCGCCAATGCGATCATCGGCATGCGCTACGACGCCACCGAGATCATGACCGGCCTCACCGAGGTGATCTGCTACGGGACCGCGGTCGTGGTCGAGCCGCAGTGAGCCGCTGCGCCGGAGTGGCGCGGCGCGCCTGAACGAGGCCGGTCATGCCCGAATTGCCCGAAGTCGAAACCACGCGCCGTGGCCTGCTGCCGCACCTGGTCGGGCGCCGCGTGCGCGCGGTGGTGGTGCGCCAACCGCAGCTGCGCTGGCCGATCGCGGCCGAACTCGTCGCGCAACTGCCCGGCCAACGCATCGAGGCCGTGGAGCGACGCGCCAAGTACCTGCTCGTGCACACGCGCGTCGGCAGCGCGTTGCTGCACCTGGGCATGTCGGGCAGCCTGCGCGTGCTGCCCGAACGCACGCCCGCCGGTCCGCACGACCACGTCGATTGGCGGCTCGACGATCATCGCCTGCTGCGCCTGACCGATCCGCGCCGCTTCGGCTGCGAGCTGTGGCAGGCGCCGGGCACGGTCCACGAGTTGCTGCGCGGGCTCGGACCCGAGCCGCTCGGCGAGGACTTCGATGGCGACGTGCTGTGGCTGCGCTCGCGCGGGCGCAGGAGCGCGGTCAAGGTGTTCATCATGGACCAGGCCGTGGTGGTCGGCGTCGGCAACATCTATGCGAGCGAGGCGCTGTTCGTGGCCGGCATCGCGCCGCGGCGACCGGCCGGGCAGGTCTCGCGCGAACGCTACCTGCGGCTCGCGCGCGCGATCCAGCAGGTGTTGCTGCAGGCGATCGAGTGTGGCGGCACCACGCTGCGCGATTTCGGCGCGCCCGACGGCGCGCGGGGTTACTTCGTGCAGGAGCTGGCGGTGTACGGCCGCGCCGGACAGCCGTGCCGCAACTGCGGCACGACGATCCGGCACTGCGTGCTCGGCGGACGCGCGACCTACTACTGCCCGCGCTGCCAGCGTTGATCATTCAATGCCGCGGCGGATCGGGCACGAACGAGTTGGGGAAGGCCTGCGGTTCGTGCGGCTTGCGCGGCCGCGGGATGATGCCGCGCGCGACGAGGTTGGCCTGGCTGTCGTACCAGATCGAGATCGTCTCGGCCGGATCGCGCGTGGCGCGTTCGAACGTGGTGCGGTCGACATGGGCATATTCGCGCTCGCCATGCCCGGTGCCGAGGCGTTCGGCCTTCCTGGGCGCCGGCGCGCGTGCCATGTCCTGCGCGGCCGAGGCTGCTGGCGCGGCCGACGTTGTCGGCGCGCCTTCGCGGCTGGCGCCGGCGGCCGACGGCGGCGCCGGCAGCGGACGTGCGTCGGCGACCTCGGGCACGTACTTGGGCGGCATCGGCACGCGTTCGTTGAACACCGCCACGCCGATCACGCCGACGTTGGCCGGTCGGCCCGTCGCGGCGGCGTAGCTGTCCGACAGCGCGGTGAAGTTGAACTGCGCGATCTCGTCGAGGCTCTTGCGCCAGCCGTTGATCTCGGTGGACTGCCAGGGGTCGAGCACGTAGCCGGTCTGGCTCACGTCGGCGGTCTGGCCGCTGACCGCGTTGACGCCGTCGACGCTGAGCACGACGAGGATGCGGCCGCTGCTGCGGTTGGCCATCCGCACGGCGTAGCGGTGGCCTGGCGTACCGGCGACGTAGAGCTTGCCGCCGGCGGCATAGGTGGGCAGGGTGCGGCCGTCGTCGCGATCGACGACGGCCAGATCGAGCAGGTTGCCCGCATGCGCGGGCAGGGCGGTGGCGAGCGTGATCAGGGCGGCGCACAGCAGGTTACGCATGGGAGTTCTCCGGTTGGGGCGCAGACTGCAACGCGGGTGGGTGGTTGGCGGGGTTGAATCGAGCGCCCGCCGATTGTGGCCGGCCGGGGGGCTGCGTACCATGCCGCAAGCCGCAGCCATGAAGTGTGGTGCGCGTGGACGCCCGGCCGGCAGTGCGCCGCTGCCGGTCGCGGCGGTCGGCCATCACCCGATCGAGACCCATGCCGTCGGGCCGCTGTGCGCGATGGCGTCGCACCGGCGGCTCGCGCGGGCGTCCGTATTCCTTGTCACCGGTACCTGAAACCATGCCAGCACGCCGCATCCTCACCGGCATCACCACCTCGGGCACACCGCACCTGGGCAACTACGTCGGTGCGATCCGGCCGGCGATCGCCGCCAGCCGGCGCGGCGATGCCGAATCGTTCTACTTCCTGGCCGACTACCACGCGCTGATCAAGTGCGGCGATCCCGAGCGCGTGCAGCGTTCCACGCTCGAGATCGCGGCGAGCTGGCTCGCCTGCGGTCTCGACCCCGACAAGGTGTTCTTCTACCGACAGTCCGACATCCCCGAGATTCCCGAGCTGACCTGGCTGCTCACCTGCGTGACGGCGAAGGGCTTGCTCAACCGCGCGCATGCCTACAAGGCCGCGGTCGACGCCAACACGGCCGGCGGCGAGGATGCCGATGCGGGCATCACGGCCGGTCTGTACATGTACCCGGTGCTGATGGCGGCCGACATCCTCATCTTCAATGCACACGAAGTGCCGGTCGGGCGTGACCAGATCCAGCACATCGAGATGGCGCGCGACATCGGCCAGCGCTGCAACCATCTCTACGGCGGCGAGTTCTTCACCCTGCCCGAGGCGCGCGTCGAGGAACACGTGGCGACCCTGCCCGGCACCGATGGCCGCAAGATGTCCAAGAGCTACGACAACACGATCCCGCTGTGGCTGCCGGCCGGCGAACTGCGCAAGGCCATCCTCGGCATCGTCACCGACTCGCGCGCGCCGGGCGAGGCCAAGGATCCGGACAGCTCCAACATCTTCGCGATCTACCAGGCCTTTGCCACCGCGGATGAAGCCGCGGCGATGCGCGAGGCCTTTGCGGCCGGCATCGGCTGGGGCGAGGCCAAGCAGCGCCTGTTCGAGCGGGTCGATGCCGAGCTGGCCCCACTGCGTGCAAGCTACGAGGCGTTGATCGCCGATCCGGCACGCATCGAGGCGCTGTTGCACGCAGGTGCCGCCAAGGCGCGCCAGCGCAGCGCGCCGTTCATCACGCGCCTGCGTCATGCGGCCGGCATCCGCCGCCTGACCGATGCACCCGCGCGGCCACGGGCCGCCGATCCGGCCGCGCTGGCGTTGCCACAGCTCAAGAGCTATCGCGAATCCGATGGCCGGTTCCACTTCAAGCTCGAGGATGCCGCCGGCACGCTGCTGCTGCGCAGCCGCGGCTTCGACGCGCCGCGCGAGGCCGGACGGCTCAGTGCTGCACTGGTCGAGACCGGCGGCGACCCGGCGCGGCTCAGGCAGTTGCTGCTCGAATGCGTGCCGGCTGACGAACTGGCGCTGCCGATCGAGCCGATCGCCGCCGCGCTCGCCGCGCTCAAGGCCGCCCGGCTGGCCAAGGCCAAGGCCGCCTCCTGAATCATCGCGCACGCGGCAGGCATGCTGCGTGGCGCGCACGAATATCGAGACGCCCATGCCCTACGTCCGGATCGTTCTGCTGGCGCTGTTCGTCGTGTATCTGGCGAGCGTGTGGTACGTGCATCGGCGCGGGCGCGTGCGCCTGCCGCTCAAACGCCAGTTGTTCGACCACTCGGGCCTGTTCGCGCCCTGCAATGTCGCGCTCTACCTGAGCTCGGCGCTGCCGGCGCGGCCCTATCCGCCACGCCGCAGCTTCGGCTGCGTCGATCCACTGCGCGACAACTGGCAGATGATCCGCGACGAAGCGCTGCGCCTGTTCGACGAGGGCTACATCCGCGCCGCCGAGCAGCACAATGACGCGAGCTTCGCCTCGTTCTTCAAGACGGGCTGGAAGCGCTTCTACCTCAAGTGGTACGACGCGCCGCTCAAGTCCGCGCGCGCGCTGTGCCCGCACACGGTGGCGCTGGTCGAGTCGATCCCGCAGGTCCGGGCGGCGATGTTCGCGGTGCTGCCGCCGGGCGCCAGGCTCAACCCGCATCGCGATCCGTTCGCCGGCTCGATCCGCTACCACCTGGGCCTGGCCACGCCCAATTCGGACGAATGCCGCATCGTCGTCGACGGCGAGCCCTACGCGTGGCGTGATGGCGAGGACGTGCTGTTCGACGAGACCTACGTGCACTGCGCCGAGAACAACACCGGACAATCGCGCCTGATCCTGTTCTGCGACGTCGAGCGACCGCTGCGCGGCCGCGTCATGCCGGCACTCAATCACGCCCTCGGCAGTGTGCTCGGCCGCGCCACCGCCACGCAGAACATCGGCGGCGAACCGGTCGGCGTGGTCAACCGCCTGTACGGTCTGGCGCATCGTGCCGGTCGCCTGCGCAAGCGCTTCAAGCTGCGTGCGCCGCTCGCCTATCACGTGTTGCGTGTCGTGCTGGTGCTGGCGCTGGTGGCGTGGCTGCTGTCGCCGTGGCTGCCGGCGATGCCGTGACCGCATGTCGCGGCGGCGCGCCGGCGCCGGTCGCGGGCGGTCCGCGCAAGGGGCGCGTGCGACCGGTTACGGCGCGATCGAATCGGCCCGGGCGCTTGCGAGCTGCTCGCGCGCGAAGGCGGTGAATTCGCGGCGCTGGCGCAACTGCATGATGGCGCCGAGGGCGTCGCTGGCAGGGGGCACCCACCCGGCTTGCACGTGATCGTCGCCGCGCACGGCCTCGAGCAGACTGAAGTACGCATCGACCTGCAGCCCCGCGGTGTCGAGCAGCAGCGCCGGCAGGTAGAACGCGGCGGTGGCGACCGGTGCATGGGCGCGTGGGTCGGCGCTGTCGAGCAGCAGCCATGGCACCGGCTGCTGGGCGGCGCCGCGGCCATCGACGAAGCCCAGTTGCGCGTAGACCTGCGGCAGCGCCGGCAGGTGGTCGCCATAGAAGAGCAGCAGGCTGCGGCGCTGCCGCTGGCGCAGCGCCGCGGCCAGTCGGCCGAGCGCGCGATCGGCATTGTCGGCATGGTAGAGATAGCCGCGCAGCATCGCGGCCGCCTCGGCGTCGAGCCCGGGCGGAACCGGCTGGGCGTCGCGTCGCCTGCTGTCGACGTTGGGAAACTCGGTGTAGGGACCGTGGTTTTCCATGCTGATGGCGAGGATCAGCACGGGCGTGTCGGCCTGCTGCAGCCGTTTCAGCACATGGTCGACGAGCGCCTCGTCGCTGATGTACCAACCTTCACGCGGCGCATCGCCGAACTCTTCCTCGGCATCGAACTCATCGAAGCCGAGATTGGTCAGCGCAGCGGCGCGGTTCCAGAAGCTGCGATCATGCGGGTGGACTGCCACGGTGCGGTAGCCCTGCCGGCGCAGGATCCTTGCGATGCTCTGCTCGCGCGTCGCGGTCAGTCCGAAATACGGGTATTGCACCTGCGGGAAGTAGCGCATCGCGATGCCGGTCAGCACCTCGAATTCGGTGCGGATCGTGCCGCCGCCGAACGTCGGCGGCCACAGCTCGCCGTGTTGCGCCGTGGCGGCCAGACGATGCAGCTGCGGCAGCAGGTCGGCGTGCTCCAGGCCGCGCAGGCGGGTCGGATCGAACAGTGATTCGCTCTGCACGATGATGATGTCGGGCTGGCTTGTCGCGGCCGACGGCGGGTCGGGCTGCAGCTGCGGGCGATACTGCGCGAGCAGCGCAGTCGCGGCCGCCCGATCGGGCGCGGCAGCCGGGGCCGCCGTGGCCCAGCGGTAGAGCAGCAGGTGGGCCAGCAATCCCTGCTGTTCGGCGTGCTGCGTCGGGATCCAGATCGCGAAGTCGTCGCTGGCCGCGTACCAGTGATGCCACGGCGATCCGCCGCGGTACAGGCTCAGGCACAACAGGCAGGCGCTGCCGCCCAGTGCGAGTCGGCGCCAGCCGCGCAGCAAGCGCAGCGGTCGTTCGCGGCGGGCCGTCATGACCAGCGCCGCCACTGCCGCCAGCGTGAGCGCAATGGCGAGCCGATCACGCGGCAGGTAGTGCAGCAGCAGCGCACTGCCGCGCTTGCCGAGATTGACGAGCAAGCTGAAATCGGCCGGCATCACGGGCGTGCCCAGTTGTTCGAGCTTGAGCGCGTTGGCCCAGTACAGCAGCGCGGTGATGCCGAGCGTGAGCAGTGCCGCCAGCATGAGCCGCGCGGTCAGGCCGAGCAGGAACAGCAGCAGCAGGGCGAGCGGCAGCACGTTGCGCAGCCACAGCAGCCATGGCGCGGTGGGCAGCAACTCGGGAGCGGTCGCGGCTGGCGCGAGAAAGGCCGCGTCGTTGGCCTGCATGATCCAGCCGCAGGCGGCCAGCGCAGCGGCGGCTGCGAGAGCACGCAGGCCGCCATGCAGGCGCTTGCGTGGCTCGGTCGATGCGGGCAGATCGGCCATGCGGGACCAGCGTTGCGAGCGGTTCCAGTCCGCGATCGTGACACAGACGCGGCCGGATTTGCGGTCGCGCTGCGGTAGGCGAGTGCCGCTGCACCTGCGCCTTGCGCTGATTCGCGCGCCTGCTCTAGTCTCGCCCGCTTCGGCGGCGCTGGCCGCATCACGGGGATCTTCCATGCTCGACACCCTGGGGCACGTTGCGTTCGGCCTGTTCGGGCTGGCCACGTTGATCGGCATCGCCTGGCTGTTCTCCAACAACAAGCGTGCCGTGGACTGGAAGCTGGTCGGCACCGGCGTGGTGCTGCAGATCCTGTTCGCGGCGATCGTGCTCAAGTTGCCGCTCGGGCGCGACGTGTTCAACGCGATCGCGACTGGTTTCGTCAAGCTGCTCGACTACGTCAACGTCGGTTCGGCGTTCATCTTCGGCAGCTTCATGGACATCAAGAAGTTCGGCTTCGTGTTCGCGGTGCAGGTGCTGCCGACGATCATCTTCTTCGCCTCGCTCACGGGCGTGCTCTATCACCTGGGCGTGATGCAGAAGATCGTCAAGGGCATGGCCTGGGTCATCACCAAGGTGATGCGCGTGTCGGGCGCCGAGACCACCAGCGTGTGCGCCAGCGTGTTCATCGGCCAGACCGAGGCACCGCTCACGATCAAGCCCTACATCGAGCGCATGACCCAGTCCGAGCTGATGACGGTCATGATCGGCGGCATGGCCCACATCGCCGGCAGCGTGATGGCGGCCTACGTCGGCCTGCTCGGCGGCGACGATCCGGTGCAGAAGCAGTTTTTCGCCAAGCACCTGCTCACCGCCAGCATCATGGCCGCGCCGGCGACGCTCATGCTGGCCAAGATCCTGGTGCCCGAGACGCAGGAGCCGCTCACGCGCGGAACGGTCAAGCTCGACGTGGAGAAGTCCACCGCCAACGTGATCGACGCGGCCGCGACCGGCGCGGCCGACGGCCTGCGCCTGGCGCTCAACGTCGGCGCAATGCTGCTCGCCTTCATCGCGCTCATCGCCCTCATCAACGGGCCGATCCAGTGGCTGGGCAGCTACGCCTGGGGTGGTGATGCGGGCGCCACGCTCAACGCCTGGCTGTCGGCCCAGGCCGGCCACCCGGTCGAGTTCTCGCTGCAGACGATCTTCGGCTGGGTGCTGGCGCCACTGGCCTGGCTCATCGGCGTGCCGTGGCAGGACGCCGCGCTGGTCGGCAGCTTCATCGGCGAGAAGGTCGTCATCAACGAATTCGTCGCCTACGTCGACATGTCGCAGAATCTGGGCAGGCTCGGCAAGGAAAGCCAGCTCATCGCCACCTACGCGCTGTGCGGGTTCGCCAACTTCTCCTCGATCGCGATCCAGATCGGCGGCATCGGCGGGCTGGCGCCGAACCGGCGTGCCGACCTGGCCCGCTTCGGCCTGCGCGCGGTGCTCGGCGGCTCGCTGGCCACGTTCATGACCGCGACGATCGCGGGCGTGCTCGAGCAGATGTGAGGTCATGGCCGCGCCGCAGGTGCTTGTCGTCGGCAGCTACAACCAGGACTGCAGCTGGCGCGTCGAGCGCGCGCCGCAGGCCGGGGAGACGGTGCGCGGTCACGGCTTTGCCAGTGCGCATGGCGGCAAGGGCTACAACCAGGCCGTGGCCTGCGCGCGGCAGGCCGCGCCCACCACGTTCATTGCGGCGCTCGGCAGCGACGCGGCGGCCGAAGCCGCGCAGCGCGCTGCCGCCGCCGAGGGCATCACGACCTGCTGGCAGCGGCATGCCGAGCGCGCCACCGGCACGGCCTGCATCCTGGTCGAGGACGGCGGCCAGAATCGCATCGTCGTCGCGCTGGGCGCCAACGAAGCGCTCGGCGAGGACTTTCTCGTCGCGCAGGAGGCGGTATTCGCCGCCTCGCGCATCCTGCTCGTCCAGCTCGAGAACAACATCGAGGCGACCCGCACCGCGTGTGCGCTGGCGCGCCGCCACGGCCTGTTGTGCATGCTCAACCCGGCGCCCGTGCATGCCGGACTCGATGCGGCACTGCTGGGCCAGGTGGATCTGCTGATCCCGAACGAAACCGAATTCACGCTGCTGCTCGAACGCATCGCCGGCTTGCGCGTCGCGGCCGACGACCTCGCGCGGCACAGCGACGCCGAGCTGCACGCGCTGGCGCGGCGGCTCGGCGTCGGCAGCGTGATCATCACGCTGGGCGCGCAGGGCTGCTTCGTCTCGCATGGCGCGGCGGCGCGGGTGGGCGACGCGGCGGCCTGCTATCGCGTCGCGGCCGAAGCGGCGCGTGTGGTCGACACCAGCGGCGCCGGCGACGCATTCTGCGGCGCACTGGCGGCCGCGCTGCTGCGCGCGAAGGCACCGCTGCGTGCCGCCGTGGTGCAGGCCAACCGCTGCGCGGCGATGTCGACCGAGTCACGCGGGGCGGCCTCGGCACCGACGCTCGCGGCCGTCCATGCGCGCTTCGACGCGCGCTGAGGCCATAGCGCGTCGCCGTACGCCTTCAATGCCGGCCGCGGCCCGCGCGCGCGTTGCCGCGCAGGGCGCGCCGTTCGCGGTGCGCGTGCAGGCGCAGCATGCGGCGTCGTGCGCCGCGCCACAGCGCCCAGGCGACGCCGGCAACGACGAGCACGGCGAACGCGATGACGATGCCCTGGCCCTCGCGGATCGCCTGCAGCAGCCAGTCGCGGCGCTCGGCACCGAAGTAGCCGACCCATACCCACAGCGGCACCGACACCAGCGCCGCCACGCCATCGAGCAGCAGGAAGCGCCAGAACGGCACGCGGTGGCTTATTCCTGCCGACAGGAAGATGGCCGCGCGCAGCCCCGGCAGGAAGCGCGCAAAGAACAGCATGCGGTTGCCGTAGCGATCGAACTTGGCCTGCACGCGCGCGTAACGGCGCGGCGTGAGCACGCGCGCCACCCAGCGCAGGCGGCGCGCATGCGGACCGAGCCGATAGCCGACCAGGAACATGATCGAATCGCCGACCAGGACGCCGGCGAGACCGACCACGATCATCGTGCGCAGCTCGGCATGGCCGAGACCGGCGATGATGCCGCCGGCCACCAGCGAGATGTCCTCGGGAATCGGCACGCCCAACCCGCACACGACCAGCACCGTGAACAGCGCGATGTAGCCGTTGTTGATGAACAGGTCGGTGAGTGCGTCGAGCAGGGCCATTGTCGCTTCGGGCCGGGGGTGAGTGCCGATTTTACGTTGCCCGCTGCGCGCGCGGCGACGTCCTGCGTATGATGCGCCGGCGGCACACCGCCGCAGCGAGGCGAGGATGATCCCGCGCTGGCTGTTGTTGCTGACTTCGGTGCTGTACGTGGGCGGCCTGTTCGCGCTGGCCTACCACGGCGATCGGCGCCCGCTGCATGGCGGGCGTTCATGGCTGCGCCCGCTCGTCTACAGCCTCACGCTGGCGGTGTACTGCTCGTCGTGGACGCTGTATGGCGCAGTCGGCACGGCGGCGCGCGATGGCTTGGCCTACCTGCCGATCTACATCGGCCCGATCCTGTTGTTCGTGGTCGGCTTCGGCCTGTTCGAGCGCCTCGTGATCGTCGCCCGCGAGCGTCGCATCACCTCGATCGCCGATTTCATCGGTTCGCGCTTCGGCAAGTCGCACGCGCTCGGTGCCCTGGTGACCCTGATCGCGATCATTGCCGCGGTGCCCTACCTGGCCCTGCAGCTCAAGGCGATCGGCATGAGCTTCGACCTGCTGGCCGGCCATGGCCCCAGCCCGGCGCTGCTCGGCGACACCACGCTGTACGTGGCGTTGCTGTTGGCGGCATTCTCGATCCTGTTCGGCACCCGCGGCATCGATGCCAGCGAGCACCATCGCGGCATGATGCTGGCGATCGCCGCCGAATCGCTGGTCAAGCTGCTCGCGTTCGTTGCCGTTGGCGTGTACGCGCTCACGCGCGGTGGCGCCGACCTCGGTGCGTTCGTCAAGCCGATCGAGAGCGCGGTCAGCGATACCCTGCCGCGCGGCTTCATCGCACAAAGCATCCTCGCCTTCCTCGCCATCCTGTGCCTGCCGCGCCAGTTCCAGGTCGGCGTGGTGGAGTGCGAGGCCGTGGCCGACACGCGCGTCGCCCGCTGGCTGTTTCCGGCGTACCTGGCTGTGATCAGCCTGTTCGCATTGCCGATCGCGCAGGGTGGCGCGCTGGCGGCGCAAGGCCATCAGGTCGACGCCGACGCCTACGTGTTGTGGTTGCCGCTGGCCAACGGCGATGGCCTGTTCGCGGTGCTCGCCTACATCGGTGGCTTCTCGGCCGCGACCGGCATGGTCATCGTCGCCTCGGTGGCGCTGGCGACGATGATCAGCAACGAGCTCGTGATGCCGGCGCTGCTGCGCGTGCGCATGCTGCATCTCGAGCAGCGCGAGGATCTCTCCGCCTGGGTGCTCGGCGTGCGCCGGGCCGCGATCGTCGCCCTCGTGCTGCTGGCCTTCGCCTACTACCGCGCCAGTACGCAGAATCAGAATCTCGCCGCGATGGGCCTGCTCGCGTTCGCGGCGGTGGCGCAGTTCGCGCCGGCGATCATCGTCGGGTTGTACTGGCGCAGCGCCAGCCGGCAGGGCGTGATGGCGGGCCTGGGCGCCGGCTTTGCGGTCTGGTGCTACACGCTGCTGGCACCGACGCTGACCTCGGCCGGCTGGTTCGACGCAGGTTGGGTCGGACGCGGCCCCTACGACATCGGCTGGTTGCGACCGCACGCGCTGTTCAATCTCAGCGGTTGGGATCCACTCACGCACGCCACGTTCTGGTCGCTGCTCCTCAATTCGGCGACGCTGCTGCTGGTGTCGCTGCGGTTGCGCCCGAGCATCGATGAGCGTCTGCGCGCGGCGGCCTTCCTCGACCCGGAGTTCGTGCGCGCGGCGGCCGGTGAATTGCGTGGTCGGGTGCGTGTTGCCGATCTGCGCGCGATCGCCGAGCGCATCCTCGGCGAACGCAGCGCGCAGCGCGCCTTCGCCGCCTGGGAACAGGCCAGCGGCGGCAAGCCCAGCGGCGATGCCTATGCCGATCGTGCCCTGGTGCAGCGCGTGGAGCGCCTGCTGGCCAGTGCGATCGGCGCGGCCTCGGCACGCCGCATGCTGACCAGCGCCCTGCGCGGCACGGGCCTGGATGTGGCCGAGGCGGTGGCCCTGCTCGACGAAACCTCGCAGGAACTGCGCTTCAACCGCGCCCTGATGGCGGTGACCTTCGAGAACATGCTGCAGGGCATCAGCGTGGTCGATGCGCAGTTGCGCATCGTGGCCTGGAACCGCCGCTATCTCGACTTCTTCGACTATCCCGAGGGGTTTCTCTACGTCGGCCGCCCGGTGGTCGATCTCATGCGCCACAATGCGCGCCAAGGCCTGCTCGGGCCGGGTGCGGTGGATGAGCTCGTGCGCGAGCGCCTGCAGCACCTGCGCCGCGCGACACCGCACATGTACCTGCGCACGCGCAGCGACGGCCGCGTGATCGAATCGCGCGGTGACCCGCTGCCCGATGGCGGCTATCTCACCACCTTCACCGACGTCACCGCCTACAAGCACGCCGAACAGGCGCTGATCGAGGCCAACGAAACCCTGGAGCAGCGCGTCGGGCAGCGCACGCGCGAGCTGTCGGAGTCGCTGCTGGCGCAGGAGCAGGCCAAGCGCCTGGCCGAAGCGGCCAATTTGTCCAAGACGCGCTTCCTCGCCGCCGCCAGCCACGACCTGCTGCAGCCGCTCAACGCCGCGCGCCTGTTCACCTCGGCGCTGCGCCAGCGCCCCGGCCTGGACGCGGAGTCCTCACGATTGGCCGAGCGCATCGATACGGCGTTCAAGACCGCCGAGGAATTGCTCGATGCCCTGCTCGAGGCCTCGCGGCTCGATGCCGGCAAGTACCAGCCCGAGGTCGTCGAGATGGCGCTGGCCGACGTGATCGAGCCCTTGCGCCACCAGTTCGGCGTGCAAGCCGCCGCGCGCGGCATTCGCCTGCGCCTGGTCGACTCGGGCATGTGGGTGCGCAGCGACGCGCAGTTGCTGCGCCGGATCCTGCAGAACTTCCTTGCCAATGCGCTGCGCTACACGCGCAAGGGCAGCGTGCTGCTGATCGCGCGGCGCGAGGGCGCCGCCGGTGTGCGGGTGGAGGTGCGCGACTCGGGCCTGGGCATTTCCGACGAGCAGCAACGCGCGATCTTCGACGAGTTCCATCGCGGCACCCAGACTTCGCCTTGGGGCGAAAAGGGACTGGGCCTGGGCCTGGCGATCTGCGAGCGCATGGCGCGCCTGCTCGGCCATCGGCTCGGCGTGCGCTCGCGCCTGCAGCGCGGCAGCGTGTTCTCGGTCAGCCTGCCGCGCGCGCGGCCGCGCCCGGCGGCGAGTGCGCCGGAGGCGCCAGCCACGCACGCGATCGGGCTGGCCGCCGACCTGCACGTGCTGTGCATTGACAACGAGGCCAGTGTGCTCGATGGCATGGCGACCCTGCTCGGACAATGGGGCGTGAGCTGCGACCTGGCCGGTGGCATCGACGAAGCGGTCGCCGCGGTGCGGCGCCGGCGCCCCGACCTGGTCCTGGCCGACTACCACCTCGACGGCGACGAGCACGGCCTCGATGCGCTGGCCCGCGTGCGCGAGGCCTGCGCGGTGCCACCGCCCGGCGCGCTGGTGACCGCCGACCACGGCGCCGAACTGCAGTCGCTGGCACGCGCGGCCGGTTACGTCGTGCTGCGCAAGCCGGTGCGGCCGGCGGCGCTGCGCGCGTTCATCGCCCAGCTCGGACGCCGCTCGCGCGCGGCGTCCACGGCGACCGAAGCGGACGATGCGGCGGACTGAGACGACGGCGCCGCCGCCGGTCCCGGCGTGATGGCGGCGCTGGCCGACGCCGAACCCGCGCCTGACCCGGGGCCGTACGCGGCTCAGCCGGGCGGCGCGATCTGCGCTGCCAGCAGCTGCTCGAGGTCGTGGCCGGTGGCCGCCGCCGCGGCCAGTTCGTCGCGCGTCCAGGCATGCGCGATGCGGCCCTCGTGCAGCAGTGCCACGCGGTCGGCCCAGCGCGCGGCGATGTCGAGCGCATGGGTTGCCAGCAGCACCGCGCAGCGGCGCGTCTCGACGCGCTCGTGCAGGTGCCGCTTGAGCAGCAGGGCGCTGGCCGGATCGAGGCCGTTGAAGGTCTCGTCGAGCACGACCAGCGCAGGTTCACCGAGCAGGGCGATCAGCGCGCCGAGCTTCTGCCGCGTGCCGTAGGACAGGAGCGCCACCGCAGTGTCGAGCCACGGCGCCAGGCCAAGGCGGTCGGCGAGCTCGAGCACCTCGGCGTCGATCCGGGCCAGGCCTTTGGCCAGCGCCTGCACCTGCAGGCATTCGCGTGCGCTCAGCAGCTCCGGCAGCAGTTCGGCGGCGATCGCGTAGCCGAGCGCACGCTTCGCCGCCAGCGGCTGCGCCTGCAGCGCATGGCCGGCGATCGCGATCTCGCCTGCCGCCGGTACCAGCCGGCCGACGCAGGCATCGAGCAGCGTGCTCTTGCCGCTGCCGTTGGCGCCGAGCAGGGCGAGCCAGTGGCCGCGCGCGAGTTCGAGCTCCACGCCGCGCAACACGCGGCGGGCGCCGCGCTGCACGTCGACGCCACGCAGGCGCAGCGCGGGGGCGTCGGCTGTCATGCGCGGCCCATGCCGTACCGCCGGCATGCGGCGCCGAGCCAGAGCGCGCAGGGCAGCAGCCACAGCGCGGCGGCCAGGCCGCCTTGGGCGAGCAGCGGTCGCGGCAGCAGTTGCCACGCCAAGCGCGTCGCCGGCAGCGGCGTGCTGCGCAGGAAGCCGGCGGCCTGGCCGATGGCCGTCGTGGTTGCGCGCAACAGGCCTTGCGCCGCAACGAGCACGACGAGTGCCGCCAGCAGGCGCAGCCCGCTGGCGAAGCCCGTGCTCGCCGGCAGGGCGAGCAGCATCGGTGCGAGCAGTTGCGCCTCGCGGCGTGGCTGCGCGGCGGCCAGCCAGCAGGCGAAGGCCCAGCGGCGCAGCGGCGCGCCATCGGCCACGAATGCCGTTGTGACTGCCGCGCTGCGCAGGCGCGGCGGCATCGGCGCAGCCGGCACCGCCGCGGCGCCGTGACGCCAACCACCACCGGCGCCGAGCGCGCACGCGATGCCCACGGTCGTCAGCAAGGCGCGCAGGTCCAGCGCGCAGCGCAGCGCGCACAGCGTCGCCACGGCCAGCACGAGGCCGCAGGCGCCGAGGCCGTGCCTGAGGAGGGAGCGTCGCCAATGCGCGAGCAGGGCGTGCCGTGCGATCGGCGCGGCGGCCAGCCAGCCGCGTTCGTGCGCATGCCGCAAGCCTTGCCGCAGCGCGCGCAGCCGCGACCATGCGACCGCGCCGACGAGCAGGGCGAGCGGCCACCGCATCCGGTCGAGCACGACGAGCGCGGCGCGCAGTTGCGCCGGCCACACGCCGGCCAGCAGCGCCGCGGTGGCCACTGCGCCCAGCGCCAGCATGAGCGACAGCGGCACGCGGGCGAGCGGCTGCCGGCGGCGCCGGCCGGCGTGCGCGCAGCGCGTGGCGAGGGCAAGCGCGGCGGCGCCGTCATGGAGTGGGGCTGCGGGCATGTGGCTGTGACCGTGCCGCGCCGGTGAGGTTCAGCCTCGTGCCGGCGGCCTTGCGTCAGCGTGCCGGTGGCGACAGCGCCGCATCGTCGAGCGCAAGCTGATTGGCCACGAGTGCGACCTGGGTGCGGTTGCCGACGCCGAGCTTGCGCATGATGGCGGTCATGTGGGCCTTGATGGTGGCTTCCGACACGCCGAGATCCCAGGCGATCTGCTTGTTGAGCAGGCCCTCGCCGATCATCGCCAGCACGCGGAATTGTTGCGGCGTGAGTTCGGCGATGCGCGCGGCAGCATCGGCCTCGGCCGTGCGCAGCGGACCGGGCACGGCATCGATCGGCAGCCACACGCCGCCGGCGAGCACGGCCCGGATCGCCTCGACGATGGCGTCGACCGGCGCCGACTTGGGGATGTAGCCCGATGCGCCATGGGCGATCGAGCGCGTGATCGCGCTGCGATCCTCGTGCGCCGACACGACGATGATCGGCAGTCCCGGGTGCTGCGCACGCACATGCACGAGCGCGGAAAAGCCGCTCGCCCCCGGCATGTGCAGGTCGAGCAGCAGCAGGTCGGCATCGACATGCGCATCGACCAGTTGCTGCAGCGCCTCGACGTCGGCGGCTTCGCCGATCAGGGCCTGCGGCCACGCGGTCAGGATCGCGCGCTTGAGCGCGTCGCGGAACAGCGGGTGATCGTCGGCTATGAGGATTTCGCGCATCGGACTGGACGCCGGGAGAGAGCCGCGCGCCAGCGGCCACCGCGACGCACGAGGCGCTGCGTCGTGGCGGCCGATCTGCGCTGGCCGCTCGCCGGCTTCATCTCACTTGACGAGGCGTTCGGCCACCAGGCTCGCCACCACCGAGGGGTCGGCCAACGTGGTGATGTCGCCGAGCGCCTCGGGCTGGTTCTCGGCGATCTTGCGCAGGATGCGGCGCATGATCTTGCCGGACCGCGTCTTGGGCAGGCTCGGCGCCCATTGCAACTGGTCGGGCGTTGCGATCGGGCCGATTTCCTTGCGCACCCAGGCCACCAGTTCCTTGCGCAGCTCGTCGCTGGGATGTTCGCCCGCCTTGAGCGTCACGTAGGCGTAGATGCCCTGGCCCTTGATGTCGTGCGGATAGCCGACCACGGCTGCCTCGGCGACCTTGGGATGGGCCACCAGCGCGCTTTCGACCTCGGCGGTGCCGAGCCGGTGGCCCGACACGTTGATCACGTCGTCGACGCGACCGGTGATCCAGTAATAGCCATCGGCGTCGCGGCGCGCGCCATCGCCCGTGAAATACATGCCGGGATAGGTCTTGAAATAGGTGTCGATGAAGCGCTGGTGGTCGCCATAGACCGTGCGCATCTGGCCGGGCCAGGAATCGAGCAGCACGAGGTTGCCCTCGGCCTCGCCTTCCAGCAGCACGCCGTTGGCGTCGACGATGGCGGGGCGCACGCCGAAGAACGGCAGCGTGGCCGAGCCGGGCTTCTGGTCGATCGCGCCGGGCAGCGGCGAGATGAGGATGCCGCCGGTTTCGGTCTGCCACCAGGTATCGACCACCGGGCAGCGTCCGTCGCCGACCACGCGCCAGTACCACTCCCATGCCTCGGGATTGATCGGCTCGCCCACCGAGCCGAGCAGGCGCAGGCTGGCGCGCGAGGTCTTCTTGACCGGCGCTTCGCCTTCGCGCATGAGCGCGCGGATCGCGGTCGGCGCGGTATAGATGATCGTGACCTTGTGCTTGTCCACCACCTGCCAGAAGCGCGAGGCGTCGGGGTAGTTGGGCACGCCCTCGAACATCACGGTGGTGGCGCCGTTGGCGAGCGGGCCGTACAGCACGTAGCTGTGGCCGGTGACCCAGCCGACGTCGGCCGTGCACCAGTACACGTCGTCCTCGCGCAGGTCGAATACGGCCTCGTGGGTGTAGGCGATGAACACCAGGAAGCCGCCGGTGGTGTGCAGCACGCCCTTGGGCTTGCCGGTCGAGCCCGAGGTATACAGGATGAACAGCGGATGCTCCGCGTTCACCGGGACGGCCTCGTGTTGCGGGGACTGGCCCGCCATGAGCTCGTGCCACCAGCGGTCGCGCGGCGCCTGCATCGCGATCGCGCCGCCGGTGCGGCGCACCACCAGCACGGTTTCGACCGAGGTCGTGCCCGGCCGCGTCAGCGCTTCGTCGACATTGACCTTGAGCGGCACCTTCTTGCTGCCACGCAGGCCTTCGTCGGCCGTGATCACGAGCTTGCATTGCGCGTCGGCGATGCGGCTGGCCAGCGAGTCGGGCGAGAAGCCGCCGAACACCACGGTATGCACGGCGCCGATGCGCGTGCAGGCCAGCATCGCCACCGCGACCTCGGGAATCATCGGCAGGTAGATCGCGACGCGATCGCCGCGCTTGATGCCGAGGCTGCTCAGCAGGTTGGCTGCCTTGCAGACGTCGGCATGCAGCTCGCGGTAGCTGATGCGGCGCGACTCGGACGGGTCGTCGCCTTCCCACACGATCGCGGCCTTGTCGCCACGCGTGGCGAGGTGGCGGTCGAGACAATTTGCCGCAAGGTTGAGTTCGCCATCGGCGTACCATTTCACATGCAGGTCGTTCGCGTCGAAGGATACGTCGCGCACTTGGGTGTAGGGCTTGCTCCAGTCCAGGCGCTTGCCGACGCGGCCCCAGAAGCCGTCCGGATCGCGAACGGATTCGGCGTAGTCGCGCTCGTAGGTGGCGCGGTCGATGCGGGCCGCGGCGGCGAACTCGGGGGGGACCTTGTGGATGTTCGACATGGCTGACTCCTGGTTGGACTGGAGGTGATCCGCCTCGCAAGTGTGCCACGTAGCGCAGAACCCGCATTCGACTTTCGTCGTAGCCTCGACCAATGGCGAATAGCCGACCTTGGCGTGCTGCGAAATCCTCATCACTACCATCGGGAGGGCTTATGAAGCCAACACCAACTCGCAGCAGGTTGCACCACGCCTTGTCCGCAGCCATCGTCTGCGCGCTCATCGCGCCGCTCGGCGTGCAGGCCAAGGATTCGCCCAAAGAGCAGCAGCTCGAGGCGCGCATCCAGCAACTGGAAGCCGAACTGGCTGCGATCAAGGACGAGATCCGCGCCCAGCAGCGCACGGTCGACCATGTCGCCCAGCAGCAGGCGGCAATGCCGCCGCCGCCACCGCCGGCGCCCAAGGAAGAGCCCAAGTCGCCCGTGTTCAGCACGGCCAAGGGTGTTTCCGTTGCGCTGCATGGCTTCATCAACGCCAGTGCCTTCAGCCAGAACCGCAACTTCACGTTCGGCAATGGTCAGAATGCGCAATTCCCGATTCCGGGTTCGACCGGCACGCTCAGCGGCTTCGATATCCGCAACACGCGCTTCTGGCTCGATTTCACCGGCGCCCAGTTCAACGAGTCCTGGAGCGGCGGTGGCCGCATCGAGATGGACTTCTTCGGTGGCTTCAACGGCACCGGCGCCTACAGCCAGCAGCAGCCCGTGCCGCGGCTGCGCCAGGCCTACATGGACATCGCCAACGCCAGTACCGGCACGCGTGTGCGCATCGGCCAGCAATGGGATCTCATGTTCCCGATCGACAACCTCGCCACCTCGCCCACCCATGTGGCGTTTCCGCTCGGCTTCGGCAACGGCTACGTCGGCTGGCGCTTCCCGGGCGTGGTCGTGATGCAGGATCTCGGCCAAGGTGGCGACACCAAGTGGCGGTTCGACGTCGGCGCGTTCTCGGGTTCGTGGAACGGTCCCGGTTCGACGGTCAACTACCTCACCGGTGGCAACGTCGACTTCCAGCCGCAGCTCGAGGCGCGCATCCGCGCCAGCGGCAGCAACTGGGTTGCCTACGTGGCGGGCCATTACAGCAAGATCGACCTCAAGGGCGTCGATGGCGCCGCGCCGACGCCGGTCAAGTCGAGTGTCGACAGCACGGGCCTGGAAATCGGCGGTCAGTGGAAGCCCGGCGACTGGACCCTCAAGGGCCTGCTCTACACCGGCAACGGCTTGGGTGAGATCTTTGGCAACCTCGCCCAGTTCGGCGACATCGGCGAGACCGGCGGCTACGTGCAGGTTGGCTACAACTTCACCAAGAACTGGAGCATCAACGGCTACTACGGCATGTCCAAGTCCGACCGTGATGACGTGACCGCCTGGCTCGGCAATGGCTCGACCGGCCTGCTGCAGAGCCGCCAGACCGCGCTGAGCGTGATCTATGCGAGCGGCCCGTACCAGCTTGGCGTCGAATGGCTGCACGACCGGCTCGACTCGCTCAATGCCGGTGCCACGCGCAAGACCAGTGGCAACCAGGTCAGCGTGAGCGCGCAGTACACGTTCTGATCATGCCTGCGGCGGCGGCGCTGGCCCGCCGCCTGCGGGGTTCATGCCTGCAGCCTCGCCACGGCAGTCGTGGCGGGGCCAGGCGGGGTGCGGCGCCGCGGCGTCGCCGGCGAAGAGGGGATACACGATGGCCACCAGCAAGCCCGGTTCCGTGAACATGCTCAGTACGAGCCACAAGCGCGTGATCATCGCCTCGAGCGTGGGCACGATGTTCGAGTGGTACGACTTCTACCTGTACGGTTCGCTGGCAGGCAACATCGCGGCGCAGTTCTTCTCGGCCCTCAATCCCACCAGCGGCCTCATCATGGCGCTGCTGGCCTTCGCTGCCGGCTTCTTCGTGCGTCCGTTCGGTGCACTCGTGTTCGGTCGCCTCGGCGACATGGTCGGGCGCAAGTTCACCTTCCTCGTCACGATCGTCATCATGGGTTCGTCGACCTTCCTGGTCGGCCTGATCCCGAGCTACGCCACGATCGGCATTGCGGCACCGATCATCCTTATCGTGCTGCGCCTGTTGCAGGGCCTCGCGCTCGGCGGCGAGTATGGTGGCGCGGCAACCTACGTGGCCGAGCATGCGCCGCCAGGCAAGCGCGGCTTCTACACGAGCTTCATCCAGATCACCGCGACCTTCGGCCTGTTCCTGTCGCTGCTCGTCATCCTGGCCTGCCGCAAGCTGCTCGGCGAAAGCTTCGATACCTGGGGCTGGCGCGTCCCGTTCCTGATTTCCGCCGTCCTGCTCGCGATCTCGGTCTATATCCGCCTGCAACTCAACGAATCGCCGCTGTTCCAGCAGATGAAGGCCGAGGGGCGCGGCTCGAAGTCGCCGATCAGCGAATCGTTCGGGCGTTGGGGCAACCTCAGGATCGTCATCCTCGCCCTGATCGGTGCAACCGCAGGTCAGGCCGTGGTGTGGTACGGCGGACAGTTCTATTCGCTGTTCTTCCTGGGCCAGACGCTCAAGATCGATCCGGTGATGACCAACCTGCTGATCGCGGGTGCCTTGCTCATCGCCACGCCGTTCTTCGTCGTGTTTGGCGCCCTGTCGGACCGGATCGGACGCAAACCGATCATCATGCTCGGCTGCCTGCTTGCGGCGTTGACCTACTTCCCGATCTTCAAGGGCTTGACGCATTACGGCAATCCGGCCGTGGAGCACGCCGCGCAGGCGAATCCCGTGGTGGTCGTGGCCGATCCTGCCACCTGCGCGTTCCAGTTCGACCCGGTCGGCAAGAAGGTCTTCAAGGATTCCTGCGACATCGCCAAGAGCGCGCTCACCAAGGCCGGCGTGCCCTATTCGAATCAGCCGGCGGCAGTCGGCACGGTGGCGTCGGTCAAGATCGGCGCGACCACCGTCAATTCATTCGAGGGCGGCGCGCTCGACGCCGATGCGTTCAAGGCCCAGGCGGCCGCGTTCAGCAAGGAGCTGAGCGCAGCACTCAACAGCGCCGGCTACCCGGCCAAGGCCGATCCGGCCCAGGTCAACTGGCCGATGCTGCTGCTTCTGCTGACGATCCTCGTGATCTACGTCACGATGGTCTACGGCCCGATCGCGGCCTGGCTGGTCGAGCTGTTCCCGACCCGCATCCGCTACACCTCGATGAGCCTGCCGTATCACATCGGCAACGGCTGGTTCGGTGGCTTCCTGCCCTCGATCTCGTTTGCGCTGGTGGCCTGGACCGGCGATATCTATTACGGCCTGTGGTACACGGTCATCGTGGCTTCGATGACCTTCATCGTCGGCCTGCTGTTCCTGCCCGAAACCAAGGACGTCGACATTTCCAGGTGACGTTGCGCCCCGCGCACCGCCAGCTGGCGGTGCGCGCTCGGTTCTGGCGAGCCTTCCCCGTCCGCGGGGAAGGCTTTCTTGTTTGTCGACCGGCAGACCAGACCGGTTGCAAGACCTTGTTTCATCACAACGTCATCGCATCGAAACGTTGCCGGAATGCCGCGCGAACGCGGCGCGAATTGCTTTTTGCCGCGACCGCGCCAAGCTGCCGGGTCGCTGTCTCGCGCCCGGCGCGAGGCCGACGGACCCGGCGTCCGCAAGCCGGCCCCCGCCACCTCCGGAGCCCCAACCATGCGCTTTGCCCCGCTCGCCGCGATCCTCGTGGCGGTTCTTGCCACCACCAGCGGCGCCAGCGTCGCCAGCCCGTCGATCACGGTCCTGCAGACGCCCGGTGCCCAGGCCACCAAGTTCTCGCAGAACGGCGACTACCTCGTCGCCTACGTCTTCGGTCAGGGCGGATTGCGCTGGACCGCGGCCACCGGCAACGAGGAACTGCTGAGCGAGCTGGTCTACGCCAACGGCATCAACAATACCGGCACGCTGTCGGGTGCCTGGTCCAACGATGGCGGCATCGACAATGGCGGACATGACCTGCCGGCACTGCTGGCGGTGGGTTCGACCACGCCAACCCAGTTGCCGCTGCCGGCCGATACCGACAATGCCAACGTCTACGACGTGGCCGACGACGGCACGGCGGTCGGGCTTGCCTTCAGCAGTGACTATTCCGTGGCCCGCGCCTACTACCACTCGCCGGTCGATGGCCTCGTCACGTTGCCGGTCGACAGCCCCACCTCGGCCTCGCGCGCCAACGCGATCAGTGCCGACGGGCGCGTGGTGGGAGGCTGGAACGACGACCCGGATGACGGTTTCCGCCGCGGCGTGATTTGGGTCGACCGCGTGCCGACCTATGTGCACGACGGCAGCGGCAATGCGCTCGATGAGGCCACCGGCGTCAGTGGCAACGGCCAGTGGGCGGTCGGCAGCGGCTGGCGTCTCAACGTCGCCAGCGGTGAACTCACGTTGATCCCCGGCATGCCGTTCGCATTCGGCGTGAGCGACGATGGCAACACCATCGTCGGTGCCAGCGGCTTCTTCGACAGCCCGCCGCGCGCGTTGCTGATCTGGACCGAGGCCGGCGGCGCACAGGCGTTGGCCGACTACCTGTCCGACCGCGCGGTCGCCTTGCCGCCCGAGTTGCCGCTGCCGCTGCAGGGAGGCCTGACCGCCGTCTCGGGCGACGG
Organism: Dokdonella sp.; assembly: GCF_019634845.1. GTDB lineage: Bacteria > Pseudomonadota > Gammaproteobacteria > Xanthomonadales > Rhodanobacteraceae > Dokdonella_A. Next base: position 87,502 of record NZ_JAHCAQ010000005.1, on the reverse strand, counting down.
CAGCAAGCTGGCCGGCTGGGTCATCGGCGCCACCGACACGGTGTCGTTCGTGGTCGATGGCGCCAACGGGCCGCCCGACCGGATCTTCGTCAATGGCTTCGATCCCGGTCCAGTGGTCGCCGATGGCGGCTTCGAGGCCACCACCACGAGCTTCGGCCCCAATCCATACTGGACCGCGTTCGACAGCAACGATGATTCCAGCACGTTCTTCGTTGCCGGCGGCTACCCGACCCACGGCGGCGTATACACGACCTGGTTCGGAGGCTGGGGTGGCGACAATCTCTATACGCAGCACATCGAGCAGACGGTGACGATCCCGGCGGGTGCGCCACGCTACCTCAACTACTGGCGCTATGCGGTCGAGCTGCCCGACCAGGTGGCCAATCTCACCGTGTCGATCGACGGCACCGCGGTCGAGACCACCGACCTGTCGGCGATCACCGCCGATGACGCCTATGGGTTGCACTCGATCGACATCGCCGCGTTTGCCGATGGCGGCGCGCATGTGCTGCGTTTCCAGTACGACTACCCCGGTGGCGGCGCGGCCGATGGCAGCACGTTCATCGACGACGTCAGCATTGATGGCACCGATACGCCAACCGTGACCGTGCCCGGTCGCCACGTCAGCGCCGCCGGCCTCGCGCGCCTGCATCGCCGCAAGCACTGAAGCCAGTCGCCGCGCCGCGCATGCGGCGCGGCGCGCGGTGCAGGGCGGCCAGCGGGCGCCCTGCGCTGCCCGCGGTCGCGCCGCCCGCGCACCGCTACAATCGCGCCACCATGCGCATCGGTCCGTACCTCATCGACCCGCCGCTGGCGCTTGCGCCGATGGCCGGGGTCACCGACAAGCCGTTCCGCCAGCTCTGCAAGCGGCTCGGCGCGGGCCTGGCCGTGTCGGAGATGACGCATTGCGATCCGCGCCTGTGGACCACGCGCAAGTCGCGTCAGCGCATGGACCATATCGGCGAGCCCGCACCGATCAGCGTGCAGATCGCCGGCTACGATCCGGCCATGCTCGCGCACGCGGCGCGCTACAACGTCGACCAGGGCGCGCAGCTCATCGACATCAACATGGGCTGTCCGGCCAAGAAGGTCTGCAACGTCTGGTCAGGCAGCGCGCTGCTGCAGGACGAGGCGCTGGTTGCGCGCATCCTCGCTGCCGTGGTGCGCGCGGTCGAGGTGCCGGTCACGCTCAAGATCCGCACCGGCTGGGACCACGCGCACCGCAACGGCGTGACGATCGCGCGCATCGCGCAGGACGCCGGCATCGCCGCGTTGGCCGTGCATGGGCGCACGCGCGCCGACCTCTACAACGGCCAGGCCGAGTACGCCACGATCGCGGCGATCAAGGCGGCGGTGACGATCCCGGTGCTGGCCAATGGCGACATCGACTCGCCGCACAAGGCCCGTGACGTGCTCGCCGCCACCGGCGCCGATGCGCTCATGATCGGTCGCGCGGCGCAGGGTCGGCCGTGGATCTTCCGCGAAATCGCCCACTTCCTCGCCAGCGGCGAACGGCTGGCACCGCCCACGCCGGCCGAGATCGCGGCGATCCTGCTCGAACACCTGGCCGAACTGCATGCCTTCCATGGCGAAGGGCAGGGCGTGCGCATCGCGCGCAAGCATCTGGGCTGGTATCTGCGGCAGGTCGAGCAGGCTGGGTCCGACGCCGCCGGAGATGGCCACCCCAACCGCTCGCCGCATGCCGCCTTCCGCGCGCTGATCAATGGCGTCGACGATGCGCAGGCGCAGTTGCGGCTGACGCGCGACTACTTCGCGGCCCTGGCCGAGGCAGCCGCGCCGATTGCCGCCGCGGCCTGAGGCCCCGGCCTCCGCTGCGCGGGTGGGCGGCGGCGCGCCCGCGCCTACAGCGAGCGATCGGTCCAGCGCCCGTCGACGAGGCGCTGCAGCGCGGCGGGATTGGCATCGCGCAGTTCGCTCGGCAGGCGATCCTCGCGCACGTTGTCATGGCACTGCCACTGCGCAAAACGCCGGATCGCACCGGGCATGCCGACCGCGCTGAAGCCGGCGTGGCTCGTGCTCGGGTAGGGTCCGCCATGCTGCATGGCCGCACTGACGGCGACGCCGGTCGGCCACTTGTCGTTGCACAGCCGGCCCACGCGCGGCCGCAGCGCGGCCGCGACGCGCGCGCAGTCGGCGTCATCGCTGCCGTCCGCGGCGCTGAACAGGCTGCCCGTGAGACTGCCCTCGCAGGCGTGGCCGATCGCCACCGCCTGCTCGGTGTCGTGGTAGCGCACGAGCAGCGCCACGGGGCCGAATGCTTCCTGCTGCAGCGCCGCCGGCTGGGCCAGGAACTGCGCGGCATCGACTTCGAGCAGGCTCGGTGCATAGCGCCAGCCGGGCGCTTCGGCCTGGGCACGTCCCGCGATGAGCCGGGCGCCGGCCGAGCGCAGCGCCGCCACCGCCGCCGTCAGGTGCCGCTCGACGCCGGCGGCCAGCAGCAGCATCGCGGCGGCGCCATCGAAGCGCGCCGCGGCGGCGCTGACGAAGGCATCGCCGGCGGCGTCGGCCGGCACCATGACGAGGCCGGGACTGGTGCAGAACTGGCCGCTGCCGAGCGTGCACGATGCGAAGAATTCCTGGGCGAGGCCGGCGCCGCGCTCGCGCAGCGCGCCCGCCAGCAGGAACACCGGGTTGACGCTCGACATTTCGGCATGGATCGGCACTCCGGCCTGGTCGGCGGCGGCCTTGAGCGCCATGCCGGCCTGGCGGCTGCCGGTGAAGCCGATCGCGCCGAGGCGACGGTCGCCCGCCAGGCGCAGGCCCAGTGCCGGATCGAGCGCGTAGAACAGTTGCAGCGTCGCGGCCGGCAAGCCGCAGGCGAGCACGGCCTGATGGGCGAGCTCGGCGAGCAGCCGACTGGTGCCCGGATGCGCCGGATGGGCCGCCGCGATGACCGGATTGCGCGCCGCGATCGCGCTGGCGAAGTCGCTGCCGGCGGCGGCGTTGAATGCGAACGGGAAATTGTTGGGTCCGAACACGAGCACGGGCTTGTGCAGCGGTGCGAAGTGCGCGCGCAGGCCGCTGCGGGTGTCGATCACCGGCTGCGTCCAGCTGTAGTCGCGCACGGCCCGTGCCGCTTGGCGCAGTTGGTCGCTCGTGCGCGGCAGCTCGACCTCGGCCAGGCGCGGCGCAGCGGGCAAGGCGGTTTCGGCGTGGGCGCTCGCGACGAGCGTGTCGCGGGCGGCGTCGAGCGCGGCCGCGTAGGCATCGAGGAACGCGGCGATGCGCGCCGGCTCACAGGCGGCGAGCACGCTGGCCGCCTGCGTCGCCGCGTCCAGCATGGCCTCCACGTCGGCCGCGCCCGAGTACGGAAACTCTGGGCCGATCGACTCAGCGGTGGTCGGATCGGCGGCGCGAAAACCGCGCGTGGCGTCGGTCGCGGCACGCCACTGGCCGGCGCACAGGATCGGTTGCAGCGTGCTCGACGGGAAGCTGCTCATCGCCGGCTCACCGCGGCGGCCGCGTGGCGATGGCAGCGTCGATCACGCGCAGCGCGGCGGCGCGTTCGGCCGCATCGAGCTCCAGCCGCGGCGCCCGCACGCGCGCGCTGCCCTGGCCAACACGCTCCTGCATGAGTTTGATGAGCTGCACGAACTTGGGCACCGTATCCATGCGCAGCAGCGGCAGCAGCCAGGCATACAGATCCATCGCCGCCGCGCTGCCGCCCGTGCGAGCCAGCTCGAACAGGCGCACCGATTCGGTCGGGAATGCGTTGACGACACCGGCGATCCAGCCGCAGGCGCCCATCGCCACGCCCTCGACCAACGCATCGTCGATGCCGACCATGAGCTGCAGCCGATCGCCGATCAGCGCGCGCAGTGCCGCCAGGCGGCGGAGGTCGCCCGAGGATTCCTTGATCGCCGCCACCTGCGGGAACTCGCTGGCCAGTTCCGCCACCTGCTCGGGCGTGAAGTCGGTGCGGTAGGCGAGCGGGTTGTTGTACAGCAACACCGGCAGTGCGGTCGCCGCGATCACGGCCCGCAGGTGCGCGCCCATCTCGCGCCAGTCCGACGAGTAGACATAGGGTGGCAGCACCATGAGGCCACGCGCGCCGAGCCGCTCGCATTCGCGCGCGAGGCGCACCGCTTCGGCGGTCGACAGTGCGGCGATGCCGGCGATCACGGGCGCGCGCGTGCCGAGCGTGGCGACCAGCGTGCGCACGATCGCGAGCTTCTCGTCGAACGCGAGCGTGGCGCCCTCGCCGAGCGAACCCAGCGGCACGATGCCGGTGCAGCCCGCCTCGACGAGCCAGTTGGCGTGGCGGGCGAGGAATTCATGATCGACGCCGCCGGCGGCGTCGAATGGCGTGGTGATGGCCGGCACCACGCCGTGCCACAAGCAGGTCTCGTGCATCATTGCATGCTCGTCATGGAAGGAAATGGTGACCGGTTCATGGGGCGGCGATGCCCCATGCAAACGGATCATCGGCCTCGACCAGCAGCCGGCCCTGCGCCGACAGGTGGGCGCGACCGGTGATCCGCGGCAGCACGCGGCCAGCGTCACCGGGCGTGAAGCTGCCCTCGAACACGCTGCCGATCACGCTCTCCATGCGCAGCACCTGGCCCGCGGCGAGCGCGCCGTCGGCGGCAAGGCAGGCGAGCTTGGCCGACAGGCCGGTGCCGCAGGGCGAGCGGTCATAGGCCAGGCCCGGGCACAGCACGAAGTTGCGCGCATCGTTGGCCGCATCGAGCGGCGCCGCATTGAGCTCGATGTGGTCGATCTCGGCGCCGGCGTCGCCGCGGATGCCGGCGCTGGCGAGCGCGTCGCGGATCGCAGCGGTGTAGCGGGTGAGCTCGCGCCAGTGCGTGAGCCGCAGCGGCAGCGGCGTGTCGCTGCTGATGAAGAACCAGTTGCCGCCCCAGGCCACATCGCCGCGCACCGTGCCGTGGCCCGGCACCTCGACCGCGACCTGGCGCTGGCTGCGATGGCTGGCGACGTTGTCGATGCTGACGCGCCCATCCGCGTGCAACTGCGCGCTGACGGTGCCGACCGGCGTGTCGATCGCATGGCGACCGGGCCCGATGCGACCGAGGTGGGCCAGCGTGCGCACGAGGCCGATCGTGCCGTGGCCGCACATGCCCAGCGTGCCGACATTGTTGAAGAAGATCACCGCAGCGACCGAGTCGGGCTGCTCGGGCGGCAGCAACAGGGCGCCGACCATCGTGTCCGAGCCGCGCGGCTCGCAGGCGATCATGCTGCGCCAGCGGTCGTGGTCGCGCAGCAGCGCCGCGCGACGCTGCTGCAGCGTGCCCGGCGCCATGCCTGGCAGCGGCGACAGCACCACGCGCGTGGGTTCGCCGCCGCTGTGACTGTCGATGTAATCGATTTCGATCATGCTGGCAGGATCGCCCACTGGCGTGGCATCGTCTAGCCTGATTCGCGCTGCGCGCATGCCGAAATCAGCACAATTGCCATGGCCAGTCCGATTCCGCCGATTCCGCCCGAACAGTTGCAGCAGCTCATGGACGGCCTGCCCGACACGGTGTTCTTCATCAAGGACCGCGCCGGCCGCTACACGCATGCCAACCAGACCCTGCTGCGCCGGCTCGGCCGCGCCAGGCGCGAATACGTCATCGGCCGCACCACGGCCGAGCTGTTCCCGCCACGACTGGGTGAGTCGTATCTGGCGCAGGACCGCCGGGTGCTGGCCGGCGCCAGCATCGACAACCAGCTCGAACTGCATCTGTTCGCCAACCGCGCCTCGGGCTGGTGCCTGACCTGCAAGATGCCGCTGCGGGAAGGTTCGGCCATCGTCGGCCTGATCGGCATCTCGCGCGACCTGCAGCAGCCCGATGGCCGCCATCCGGGCTACGCGCGCCTGCGCCGCGTGCTCGACCACATGGAGCGCCACTATGGCGAGCGTGTGCGCATGCAGACGCTGGCGACGCTGGCCGGGCTGTCGCTGTCGCAGCTCGAACGCCAGTTCCAGCGCGTGTTCCACCTCAGTCCGCAACAGTGGCTCATGCGTCTGCGCATCGAGGCGGCGACGACCCTGCTGCGCGGCGAGCGCAGCATTGCCTCGATCGGTCAGGCCTGCGGCTTCAGCGACCAGAGCGCATTCAGCCGCCAGTTCAAGGCGGCGGTCGGCACCACGCCGCGCGACTACCGCAGCCTCGTCGGCGGCGACTGGGCGTAGGCCGCGGCGGACCCGGCGCGAATCGCCGAATCTCGTGCGGAGTTTTGCATAGCCAGCGCAGCGGCGCGGACCTAGCATGGGCGTCCTTCCGGCTCCGATCCACGCGGCATGTCGACCCCGTCCGCAACAGCCCTGGTCATCGGTGGCGGCGTCATCGGCTACGCCGGCGCGCTCGCGCTGCAGCGTGCCGGCTGGCGCGTGACCCTCGTTGCGCCCGACGAACCGACCGCGCCGCCGTCGTGGGGCAATGCCGGCCACATCGCCACCGAGCAGGTCGAGCCGCTGGCGACGCTGGCCACGCTGCGCAGCGCGCTGCGCCGCTGGCATCGCTTTGGCGGGCCGCTCGATCTGCGCCAGCCCTGGCGGCATCGGGCGTGGCTGCGGCGCTACCTGCGGGCCTGCATGCCGGCGCGGGCGGCCGCCGGGCGGGTCGCGCTCGCCGGCCTGCTCGCCGATGCGTTGCCGGCCTGGCGGCGCCTGGCCGCGGCGATCGATGCCAGCGACCTGCTGCTCGAGCATGGCCACTGGTTGTGCTGGGAGTCGGCGCGCAGCGCCGCCCGCGGCAGCGCGGCCTGGCAAGGCGCCGATCTGGGCACGGCGCGCTGCGCGCCGCTGCCGGCAGCGCAGCGCGAGGCGCTGCAGGCCGAGCTTGGCGTCCCGTTGGCCGGCGCGCTCGGCTTCGAGCACACCGCGCAGATCGCCGACCTGCCGACGCTGGCACGGCGCCTCGAACTGGCCCTGGTGCGTGGTGGCGGCACGATCGTGCGCAGCCGCGTGCAGGCGCTGCAGGCCAGCGGCGTGCGCGTGCAGGCGCTCGATGCCGGCGGCGTGCGCCGCGATGCCGATGTCATCCTCGTCTGTGCAGGTCTGCACTCACGCGGCCTGCTCGCGGGCCTGGGCCTGCCCGCGCCGCTGATCGCCGAACGTGGCTATCACCTGCAGTGGGCCCGCCATGACTGGCCCGCGCTGCCGCCGGTGGTGTTCGAGGATCGCTCGGTGATCCTGACGCGTTTCAGCTCGGGGCTGCGCCTGGCCGGCCATGTCGAATACGCCGTGCCGGACGCCGCGCCCGATCCGCGCAAGTGGGCGCGCCTGGCCCGGCACGCGGCGCAACTGGGCCTGCCCGTGCGCGGCGAGCCCAGTGCCTGGTTCGGCGCGCGCCCGACCTTGCCCGACTACCTGCCCGCGCTGGGCGTGGCCGACGCCTACGACAACCTCGCCTACGCCTTCGGCCACCAGCATCTGGGTCTCACGCTGGCGGCGACCACCGGCGAGCGCATCGCGCGCGCATGCATGCAAGGCGGTCCACGGACCGAGCTGGCACCGTTCGGGTTGGCGCGCTTCGGCTGACTGCCGTTGCGCGCGATCACGGTTGCCGTGCGCACCGGTCCGGCGCAACGGCGATCAGCCGCGCGCTACTTCCAGTCGTAAAGCGAGTAGTAGACCGGCGATACCGGGCCTTCCTTCGGATCGCGCACGAGGCGGCCGCTGCCGTCGTTGGTGACGAAGGTCTGGATCGGGCCGTTGATCGGCACGATGCGGATCATCCAGATGCGGCCGTTCTGGCGGTATTCCTCCACCGTGTCACTGCCCTGCTGGCGTCGCGTGACCTGGCTGCCCGCCATGCGCTGCTGGGTGGCGGCGGCGTCGCGCGAGGCCTTGTCGCGCACGAGGCGCGCATCGGGCTTGGGTACTGCAGCGAGCGGGTCGTCGGCTTGGCTGGCCGCGGTGGCCGCGGCTGCGGCGGCGGGCGCGGCCTGCGTGCTGGCAGGCGCCGCGGTCGGGTCGTTCAGGCCGGGCGGCGGCGGAACCTCGGCCGGTTGCGGGCGGGCCGCGGGCGGGGCCGCCAGCAGCGCGCCGCTGGCAAGGGCAAACGACAGGCCGGTGATGAGCAGGGTCGGGCGGTTCATCGTGGATCCTCGAGCAATGTCGACAGCCTAGCAGAGAGCGCATGGCGCGATGCAGCCGTGCGCGGCGATTGCGGGTCGGCGGTGGATATCGCGTATAAGGCTGTGATCCTGCGGAGACCGCCCATGTTCATGCGCCATGTCCTGCTGTTGCCGCTGCTGCTGTCAGCCGCGGCCGCGTTGTCGGCACCGGCACCGGCATCGATACCGCTGTCGGTGCCCGCGGCGGTGTCGGCGCCCGAGCTCGTGCTGCCCTGGTACAACGGTGTCTTCATCGGCATCGGCACCGACATCGCCTGCCTCAGCGATCCGCCGATCGTCGAGACGCGCGTGAGCGGCTACACGGGTTACAGCCTGCTGCCGCCCAACTACACGCCGGCAGTCGGCGAGGTGTTCTACACCCACCTCGTGCTGGCCCATCCGGGCAACCCCTGCGCCGGCAGCGCGGTCGGCATCGAACTGTTGCTGCCAGCCGGCGTGCAGCCGGCCACCTCGAACGCCAACCCCGCGTTCTGCTTTGCCGTGCTCGGCACCAGCAACACGCTCATCAATCTCGACAACGACCCCAACTACGGTTGCCCGCAAACCTTTCCGCAAGGGCTGGAGGGGCTGGCCGTGCGCGCGCTGCGCGGCGGCATCGGCGGCGGTGCCTGGGGCATGCATCGTGGTTTCTGGCTCGAGCTGCTGATCCCGTTGCGTTCGACGGTGCCGCAGGCGGGCAACAACCTGATCCGCTGGCGCGTCAATCCCGACATCGGCGTGGTCGGCTATCCGCAGGTGCCGCTGCTGGTCAACAACGACGTGATCTTCCGCGATTCGATGGAGGGCCACGTGCTCATGCTCGATGTCTGCACGGTCACGCCGACCCCGAACGGTTGCTGAGCCGGCGCCGCGGGTGGCCGGCCAGCCACGCGCGTCGGTCGGCATTTGATGTTTTGCCCGCCATCTTGCGTTGAGTGGCGCGTCCCAATCGTGGAGCGCGTCATGCACAAGTTCCTGCAACACCTGCTGGGCCTGCTGCTCGTTGTTGCATGTCCGGTCACCGCGCCGTGCGCGGCGGCGCCCGCGGTCGCAACCGCGGATGCCGTTGCGCCGCTGGCATTGCCGATCAGCGAACAGTTGCAGCCCTGGTACAACGGCGCCTTCATCAACATCGGCACCGATGTGTACTGCGACATCTTCGGGCCGCCGATCGTCGAGACGCGCGTCATGGGCTACGCGGGCTTTTCCCATCCGCCGCCCGACTTCAGCCCCGCAGTCGGCGAGGTGTTCTACGTGCATCTCGTGCTCGGCCATCCGGGCAATCCCTGTTCGGGCAGCGCGGTCGGCATCGAACTGATCCTGCCGCCCGGCATGGTGACCGCCAACTCAGCCGACAATCCCGCCTTCTGCTACGCCGCGCGCGGCACGCCACTGGTGCTGTACAACCTCGACGTCGACCCCGACTACGGTTGCCCGCAGAGTTACCCGCAGGGCGTCCAGGGGCTGGCCGTGCGCGCCGTGCGCGGCGGCATCGGCGGCGGCGCGTGGGGCATGCATCGCGGCTTCTGGCTCGAGCTGCTCATTCCAGTGCGCGCCACCCAGGTGCAGACCGGCAACAACGCGATCGCCTGGCGTGTGAACCCCGATGTCGGCGTGGTCGGTTATCCGCAGGTGGCGGCGTTCGCCAACGGCGACGTGATCTTCCGCGACCAGATGGAAAACAACGACATGCGCCTGGACCTGTGCACGCTCAACCCGCTGCCGCAGGGCTGCTGAGCGGCGATCGCGGGGTATCGGTGATGGCGCGCCGTTGAGGTCGCGCCACCACCGCACACCGGTGCTGCGGCGGATTCGCCATTGCAATGGCCGCGGGTGCGCGCGAAGCTCAGGGTCCGTCGCCGCCTCGCCCCGCCATGTCCCAGCGCCTCGTCCTCATCGACGGTTCGTCGTACCTGTACCGCGCGTTCCATGCCCTGCCGCCGCTGAGCAATGCGGCCGGCGAGCCGACCGGCGCGCTGTTCGGCGTGGTCAACATGCTGCGCGCCGTGCTCAAGGACCGCCCCGATTACGTTGCCTTCGTGCAGGATGCGCCCGGACCCACCTTCCGCGACGCGCTGTATCCGGCCTACAAGGCCACGCGTCAGGCCACACCCGACGATCTGCTGGCGCAGATCGAGCCGATGCTCGCGATCGTCGCGGCGCTCGGCCTGCCAATCCTGCGCGTGACCGGCGTGGAGGCCGACGACGTCATCGGCACGCTGGCGCGGCAGGCGCAGGCGCAGGGCATCGAGGTCACGATCTCGACCAGCGACAAGGATTTCGCCCAGCTCGTCGCACCCGGCATCACGCTCGTCAACACGATGACCAACACCAGGCTCGACAGCGCAGGCGTCGTCGAGCGCTTCGGCGTGCGGCCCGACCAGATCATCGACTACCTCGCGCTGATGGGCGACAGCGTCGACAACATTCCGGGCGTGGACAAGTGCGGCCCCAAGACCGCGGCCAAATGGCTGGCCGCCTATGGCAGCCTCGATGGCGTGATCGCCCACGCGGACGCGATCGCCGGCAAGATCGGCGACAACCTGCGCCGTGCCTTGCCGCAACTGCCACTGTCGCGCGAGCTGGCCACGATCAGGACCGACGTCGAGCTCGCGCAGGGCCCACGCGACCTGGCGTTGCGCGAACCGGACGTGGCGGCGCTGCGCACGCTCTACCAGCGCTACGAATTCCACGCCGCGCTGCGCGAACTGGACGCGGCGGGTATCGCCGCCGACACCGGCGCCGCTGCCGCGCCGGTCGTGGCTGCGCCGCCCGCGGCGGCGGGCGCGCAGGGCAGCTACGAGCTCGTGACCGACGCGGCGCAGCTCGCGGCCTGGGTGGAACGGCTGCGCGGCGCCGAACTCATCGCCTTCGACACCGAGACGACCTCGCTCGACCCGATGCAGGCGCAGCTCGTCGGCCTGTCGTTCGCGGTCGAACCGCAGGCGGCCTGCTACATCCCGCTCGGCCACGACTACGCCGGCGTGCCGGCGCAGTTGCCGCGCGAGGAGGTGCTGGCTGCGCTGGCGCCGATCCTCGAGGACGCGCAGCGGCCCAAGCTCGGCCAGCATGCCAAGTACGACCTCAACGTGCTGGCCGGCGCCGGCATCACGGTGCGCGGCGTGGTGCACGACACGCTGCTCGAGTCCTACGTGCTGCATTCGACCTGGCGCCATGACATGGACACCCAGGCCAAGCGTCTGCTCGGCTACGACACGATCCGCTACGAGGATGTCGCCGGCAAGGGCGCACGGCAGATTCCGTTCGCGCAGGTCGATCTCGACAGCGCCTGCCGCTACGCGGCCGAGGACGCCGACATCACGCTGCGCCTGCACCAGGCGCAGTGGCCGCAGTTCGAATCGCTGCCGGGCCTGCGCAGCGTCTACGAGACGATCGAGGTGCCGCTGATCGGTGTGCTGGCGCGCATGGAGCAGGCGGGCGTGCTGATCGACACCGCCGCGCTCAGGCGCCAAGGCAGCGAACTCGGCCAGCGCATGCAGGCGCTCACCGAGCGTGCCTGGGCGCTGGCCGGGCATCCCTTCAGCATCGACTCGACCAAGCAGCTCGGCAACGTCCTGTTCGACGAGCTCGGCCTGCCGGTGGTGGTCAAGACGCCGGGTGGGCAAGCCTCGACCAACGAGGACGCGCTCGAGGCGATCGCCGACCGGCACGAGCTGCCGCGTGTCGTGCTCGAGTACCGCAGCCTGGCCAAGCTGCGCAGCACCTACACCGACAAGCTCGCCGAGATGGTCAACCCGCGCACGGGCCGCGTGCACACGAGCTATGGCCAGGCCATAGCCGCCACCGGGCGACTGTCCTCGTCGGAGCCGAACCTGCAGAACATCCCGGCCCGCACCGAGGAAGGCCGGCGCATCCGCCAGGCCTTCATCGCCCCGCCGGGATGGCGAGTCGTCGCGGCCGACTATTCGCAGATCGAGCTGCGCATCATGGCGCACCTGTCGGGCGATCCCGGCCTGCTCGCGGCGTTCCATGGCGGACAGGACGTGCACCGTGCGACCGCCGCCGAAGTGTTTGGCGTGCCGCAGGGCGAGGTCGATGCCGACCAGCGCCGCGCCGCCAAGGTCATCAACTTCGGCCTCATCTACGGCATGGGCGCATTCGGTCTCGCCCGCCAGCTCGGCGTCTCGCGCGGCGAGGCGCAGGACTACATGGCGCGCTATTTCACCCGCTATCCGGGCGTGCACGAGTTCATGGAGCGCATCCGCGAGCAGGCCCACCGTGACGGTTACGTGGAGACGCTGTTCGGGCGCCGCCTGTACCTGGACTACATCAACTCGCGCAACCAGGCCCAGCGCGCCGGCGCCGAGCGTGCGGCCATCAATGCGCCGATGCAGGGCACCGCGGCCGACATCATCAAGCGCGCGATGATCACGGTCGACGCCTGGCTTGCCGATCAGGCGTCGCGCGCACGCATGCTCATGCAGGTGCACGACGAGCTCGTGTTCGAGGTGCGCGAAGACGCGGTCGATGCGGTCGTGGCCGGCGTGCGCGAACGCATGGCCGCGGCGGCCCGGCTCGACGTGCCGCTGATCGTCGACATCGGCACCGGCATGAACTGGGACCAGGCGCATTGAGCGGCGCGGCATGGCGGCGGTGGCCGTGGCCGCGCAGATGAATCGGGCGTAAATGCGACCGCGGCGGCGCTGGAAACTTTCGCCGCCCGACCCGATCTATGTTCCCGGACGCACGCAACGGCGTCCCTGGTTGGCTCACCTCCCCTTGAGCACAACCCTGAAGCCCGATCCCTCCCCAGATCGGTCTTCCTGCCCCGAGGGCTTCCCCTGGCCCTCGGGGCAATCTATTTCTGGCCCCCGCACATTGCGCCGCCGCGCGTCGGGCGGGTGGCCGGCCGCCCCTCGCTCAGTCGCGGGCGCCGAGCATGGCGATGAGCCGCGCACGCGGCAGCTTGCCGGTGTCGTTGCGCGGCAGCGCCGGCACCTTGCGCAGCGGGCGCGGCAGGAAGGCCGGGTCGATGCAGTCACGCAGTCCGGCCAGCAGCTCGGCCTCGCTGCGCCCGGGTGCGACCACCAGCGCGGCGACGCGGCGCACGCCGGCGGCATCGGGCTCGTCGAGCTGCAGCACGGCGGCATCGACGACACCCGGCAGCGCCAGCACGCGCCGCGAGAGATCGGCCAGCGAGGCCCGCTTGCCGGCGATGTCGACGAAGTCGGCCTGGCGCCCGCACAGGCGGAAGCGCCGCTGCGGGAGCAATTCGACGAGATCGGGCAGCACGACGGGCGCCGCGAACCAGGGCGCCTCGACCAGCGTGCCGTCGGGCTGCGGGTGCAGGCTGACGGCCTCGTGCAGCCGCCAATCCTCGCCATGGGCCGTGCGGCGCTGGGCGATCACGCAGGTTTCGGTGGAGCCGAACATTTCGAGCAGAACGGCGCCGCAATGGGCCTCGGCGGCAGCGGCCAGCGCCGGTTCGAGCGGCGCGGTGGCCGACACGATCGCGGCCAGCGGCGGCAACGCGACGGCCGAGCGCAGCAGGGCGCGCAGGTGCACGGGCGTGGCGACGAGGATGCGCGGCGCCGGAACCTGGGCCAGGGCGGCGGCGACGTCGGCCGGCAGCAGCGGTCGCCCCGAGTGCACGGCGAACGCACCGAACAGCGGCGGCAGCACCGACAGCTCGATTCCATACATGTGCTGCGCCGGCACCGTGGCGACGATGTGGGCCTCGACCCCGGTCGGCAGGCAGGCGCGCAGCGCACCCAGATTGGCCGCGCAGCTCGCGCCGAACATGCCCCAGGTCTTGGCGTGGGCCTTGGGTGTTCCCGTGCTGCCCGAGGTGAATCCGATTGCCGCCACCTGGGCGGCGTCGAGCGGCGGCGGCGCGCAACCGCGCGCGTTCGCGCCGAGCGGCGCGATGACATGGGTCGGCACGCCCGCGATCGGCGCCTCGCTGGCGGCCACGCTGCCCGGATGCGCATCGAGCAGCTCGAGGATCGCAGCGGGCGCGCGCGAGCCCGCGAGCAGGTTGACCTGGCCACGACTGGCGGCGGCGCAGAAGGTGACGAGGAACGCATAGCGGTCTTCGCACAGGTTGACGAGGTGACTGCCCGCCGGCAGTTGCGCCGCGATCGCGCCGACATCAGCGAGGAAACCCGCCACATCGACCGCGCGGCCATCACGCCAGGCGATGCAGCGCGTCGCGCTGGCATCAGCGAGCAACGGCACCTGCGCGCCGCTCGAGGCACGCGCTTGCACTACAGCCGACATCGCTCCATCCCCAGTCTAGGCTCTGATCACGTCCCCGCTGATAGCGTCGCGGATCGCGGTCGGCCGCTCAAGTCCCCCGAGCGGGCCATCGATGATCGCCGCGAGCGCGTCGCCGAACGCGGCGCGCACCGCGGCCGCCGAGCGCGCCGGCGGCTCGCCATGGCGGTTCGCGCTGGTCGATACCACGGCGCCGCCGAAGGCGCGGCACAGTGCAGCGGCCGGCGGATGCGCGGTCACGCGCAGCGCGATGCCGGCATGGCTGCCGGCGATCCAGGCCGGTACCTCCGCTGCGCGCGGAAAGATCCACGTATGCGGTCCGGGCCAGCTCGCCTGCGCGCGCGCCAGCGCGGCGGCCGGCGTGCGGGCCAGGTCGATGTACGGCGCGACCTGGTCGAAGTCGGCGCCGATCAGCAGCACGCCCTGCGTCGGCGGGCGCTGCTTGAGCTCGAACAGGCGGTTGAACGCGACCTCGTTGCGCGGATCGCAGCCCAGGCCGTAGACGGCCTCGGTCGGATAGGCGACGACGCCGCCGGCGCGCAAGGCCGCCGCCGCCTCGATGCTGCCATCGGGAGCCTCGCTCATGCGGTCGATCCTGCGCTCATGCGCGGCAATACGCAAAATGGCGCGCCCGGTCCCAACGACGACATCGCTGCGGCCGCCTCAGGCACATTCGAACAGGGCCAGTCCGCAGTGTTCGCAATGGCGTCCCGGCGGACTGTGCCAGGCCAAACGCTGCGCGGGGCGGCCATGGAACGGCTCGCCGCAGCGCGGGCAGGCAAAGCGCAGCCGCCGCGCGTTGTGGCGCAGCCTGGCCGCAACGCATGCAATCGCCGCCGCCGCGGCCACCGGGCGCATCGACGGCTGCAGCAGCGGCCATTGCCCGGCGGCGATCACGTAGGCGCCGCCAGCGACCACGGCCAGCAGTGGCAACGCGCCACCGCGCCGGTATGCGCGCCACGCCGCCGCGCAGTCGGCGGCTGCGGGACGCGTCATTGCCGCCTCACCATGGCGGATCGGCCGCGACCTTCTTCGCCGCCGCCTTCTTCGCCGGGGCCTTCTTCACGGCTGCCTTCTTCGCCGAAGCCTTCTTCGCCGCCGTCTTGCCGGCGGCCTTCTTCGCCGGGGCCGCCTTGCGCGTGGCTGCCTTGCTGGCGGCGGTCTTGCCGACCGCGGCCTCGCCGGCGGCGGCCGAGCTGGCTGCCGACGATTTGCCGGCGGCTTTCGCGGCGGGTCGGCTGGCGGCCTTGCCCTTGCCCTTGCCGAAACGCCCGCCACCACGTTTGGGTCGGTTCGGCGCAGCGGCGAGCAGTTCGACGCATTCGGCCTCGGTCAGTTCGCGAGGTTCCTTGTCCTTGGGGATGCGCGCGTTCTTGTCGCCGTCGGTGATGTAGGGGCCATAGCGGCCGTTGAGCACCTGGATGCCGTTGCCGAAGTCACGGATGATGCGGTTGGCGGCGGCTTCGGCCTTGGCGCGAATCAGTTCCAGCGCGCGCGGCAGCTCGATCGTGTAGGGATCGTCGCCGGTCTGCAGCGAGGCGTACAGCGTGCCGTGCTTGACGAACGGACCGAAGCGACCGACGCCGACCGTGATGTCCTCGCCGTCGTCGGCCTTGCCGAGGTTGCGCGGCAGCTTGAACAGTTCGAGCGCCTCGGCCAGCGTGATCGTGTGCATGCTCTGGCCCGGCCGCAGCGAGGCGAAACGCGGCTTGTCCTCATCGTCCTTGCTGCCGATCTGCGCGAACGGCCCATAGCGGCCCAGACGCACCTGCACGGGCTTGCCCGAGTTGGGATCGCTGCCCAGTTCGCGCGCGCCGGTGGCCTCGGAGCGATCGACCGTTTCGCTCTTGTCGTCGACCGTGGCCTTGAACGGCTTCCAGAACTTGTCGAGCAGCGGCACCCAGTCCTCCTCGCCGCGGCTGACCGCGTCGAGCTCGTCCTCGAGCCGCGCGGTGAAGTCGTAGTCGACGTACTGGCTGAAATGCGCCGACAGGAACTTGGCCACCGCGCGGCCGACGTCGGTCGGCTTGAAGCGGCGACTGTCGAGGATCACGTACTCGCGGTTGAGCAGCACCTGGATGATGCTGGCATAGGTCGAGGGGCGGCCGATGCCGTATTCCTCGAGCGCCTTGACCAGCGAGGCTTCCGAGTAGCGCGGCGGCGGCTCGGTGAAATGCTGGTCGGCCTCGATCGCGGCCAGCGGCACCGCCTCGCCGATCTTCATCTGCGGCAGCTTGCGGCCCTCGTCCTCGTCCTCGGCGTTCTTCGCGTCGCGGCCTTCCTCGTACACGGCGAGGAAGCCCGGATCGACGACGGTCGTGCCGCTGGCGCGGAACATCGACTCGCCACCGGCGTCGAGGTCGACGCTGACCGTGTTGAGCGTGGCGTGCTGCATCTGGCTTGCCACCGCGCGCTTCCAGATCAGCTCGTAGAGCTTGCGCTGTTCGTCGTTGAGGTAGTGGGCGATGTCGCGCGGCCGGTGCAGTGCCGAGGTCGGGCGGATCGCCTCGTGCGCTTCCTGCGCGTTCTTGGACTTGTTGCGGTAGAAGTGCGGCTCGGCCGGCAGCGCCCGCGCGCCGAAATCCTGGCCGATGAGCTGGCGCAGCTCGCCGATCGCATCCATCGACAGCGACACCGCGTCGGTACGCATGTAGGTGATGAGGCCGACCACGCCCTCGTCGCCGAGCGCGACGCCCTCGTACAGGCCTTGCGCGATCTTCATCGTGCGGCTGGTCGAAAAACCGAGCTTGCGCGCGGCTTCCTGTTGCAGCGTCGAGGTCGTGAACGGCGGCGCCGGGCGGCGCTTGCGTTCCTTCGATTCGACGTTGGCCACCACCAGGCGACCCTGCGCGGATTTCAGTAGCGCATCGCGCGCGGCATGCGCGGCGGCGGCGTTGGTGAGGTCGAACTGCTCGAACTTCTTGCCGCGCAGGCGCATCAGGCGCGCCTTGAAGCCCTGGTCCGGATGCGCGCAGTCGGCTTCGATCGTCCAGTATTCGCGGGCCTTGAACGCCTCGATCTCCTCCTCGCGCTCGACGATCATGCGCAGCGCCGGCGACTGCACGCGCCCCGCCGACAGGCCGCGCTGCACCTTGCGCCACAACACCGGCGACAGGTTGAAGCCGACCAGGTAGTCGAGTGCGCGGCGCGCCTGCTGCGCGTTGACGAGGTCCATCGAGAGCTGGCGCGGATGGGCCACCGCTTCCTTGATCGCGCGCGGCGTGATCTCGGAGAACACCACGCGGTGCAGCGCCCGGCCCTCGAGCAGCTTGCGCGCCTTGAGGATTTCGGCGATGTGCCAGGAGATCGCCTCACCTTCGCGATCAAGGTCGGTGGCCAGATACAGGGTGTCGGCCGCCTTGGCCGCCTTGGCGATCGCGTCGACATGCTTCTCGTTGCGGTCGATGACCTCGTAGTTCATGGCAAAGCGGCGGTCGGGATCGACCGCGCCTTCCTTGGGCACCAGGTCGCGCACATGGCCGTACGAGGCCAGCACCTGGAAGTCCTTGCCGAGGTATTTGTTGATCGTCTTGGCCTTGGCGGGCGATTCGACGATCAGGAGGTTCTTTGCCATGGGATTCCTTGGAGGCGACCACCCGCGGCTGCGGGCAGCGTCTTGCTGCGGCGCAGCGAAAACTCCTTTCTAGTGGAAACACGCCGCGCGGCGTGCTGTCAAGCCGCGCGCGTGGCCGTGGCGCGGTGCAGCCCTGGTGATGGGGCCGATCAGGCGCGGCTCAAGCCTGCCGGTCACGGGGCGTGACCGGCTCGCCGGCGCGGCTCCCGCGCGCGCGGGCCAGCAAAAAAAAAACGGGACCGCGCTCGGCGCGGTCCCGGTCATCGCGGCCCTCGACGGGCCTGGGCAATCAGCGCGGCGTGTCTGAAGCGGCGGCGTGCCAGCGGCGCGCCGACCGTTCAATCAGGCCGAACTGGCCGCTCGTCAGTACTTTTCCCACCACGTGAACGGCACGCGGTACGCGGCCGGGGTATTGTCCGGCCGGTGGCCCGCCAGGCCATCCTTGCCAACGTAGTAGTCGGCCACCTGGTTGCGCGCAGACAGGGACATGTCGGTGTCACCGATCGCAATCGCATGCACATGCCGGTTCCACGACGCGCTCGTCGGCCGGTACCACGCGGCGAAACCGACCGTGCGCAGCGCCTTCACCAGCTGCCAGACCTGGGTCTGGCTCAGCGATGAAATGTTGATGTCGACCGCGCCGCCACCGTCGTGCGTTCCAGCCGACGCGCCCACGCCACCGGCGTTGTAGGAGCCCTGCGTCAGGGAAATGGACCGGCCGAACAGGCGTTGCGCCGCAGTCAGCATCGCGCTCGTGCGTGTGTTGACGCGCTTGCCCGCAAACGTCGTGCGCGAGCCAACGAGGATCTTGTTGGTGACCACGAAGCGACCCGATCCCAGCGAGGTCAGCGAGCTCGGGCCGGGAATGCCGGTGGCGTCGAGTCCGGAATAACCGAGGCGGCGCTGCCAGGTGGCGTAGGCCGACGTGGTGCCGTTGCCGTACCAGCCATCGACCGTGGTGCTGATGCCAACGGCGTTGAGTCCCTGCTGCACGCGCTTGACGTCGTCATTGCCGGCCAGTCCGCTCTGGTTGCCGCGGAACGGCTCGACCTGGGCCTGGATGACGACATTGGCCATGTGCACCGAGGGCAGTGTCATCGGCACGATGTTGAGCTTCATGTCAGCGGGCTGGGCGCCGGACAGGCCCGCCTGCAGATCCTGCTGATCCAGGCTCAGCTCCCGCGTGTATTGCGTGCAATCGGTTTCGCTCTTGCAGAAACCGCCGAGCACGACCGCCCAGGTCTTGTCGTCGGCATCGCGACGCACGTCGATCACGCTCTCCTCGTCGGTGAGCTGGGCGCCCAGCGCTTCGGTGGCGGCGGCGAGATCGTCCGCCGCCAATTGCGCGCCGCCTGCAGTGAGCCACGGATGGTCGGCGTCGTTGTCGGCCGCGGCGCTTTGGGCGCCCGCATCCTGGGTGGCCGCGGCATTGCTGGCCATCAGGCCGTGGGAGTGGTCCGAATCGTGGTCACCGGACGCGTACAGCGGCCCCGACAGGCTCACGGTGATCGCAATGGCCAGCGCTGTTAGCAGTTTGTTCATGGTCTCCCTCACGTATTGACGTCAATGGTCATTCGGAATTGCCGGAGGTATGAAACCGACGCTCGCAACGCGCTCCGGCAGGGTCGACGGTGCGCCGGCCACGGCCTGCTGTCGTGCCGATCCCGTGCCGATGTGATGTGGACCTCGTGATGAAATGCTCGTGAGCGCTGGCGTGGCGATGCACCCGCGCCGCGCTGGCTGTTGCGGTGCGTTCCGGTCGGTCCCGCTCGGTCTGCACGCAACGCCTTGATTGCCTTTGGATACGTGCGGCGACGCCGAAAGTGTCGCGGCAGCGCGCTGCGACGCAGCACGACATGACGGGATCCGGCGCGGTTGCTGGCGGCGCCAGCGGCGGTGGTGGCGCGGCGTGCGCGCTCGTCGAAAGCGGATTCAGCGCGAGGTCGTGGCGGGCGCCGTCGCCAGCGGACCCAGGATCGCGCGCAGGTCCGCCGGTGCCTGGCGCTCGCCGATCAGCTCACGCACCCGGCGCGCCGCCAGCCGGGCACGCTCCTCGTTGCCTTCCGCCAGGCGCACGCGCAGCACCGTCAGCGCTGCGTCGTAGTCCCGATCGACCACTCCGGCTGCGTGCGCCTCGAGCAGATCGATCTGCTGCGATGCGTCGGCGACGCGCCCCCGCGACAACAGGAACTGCACGTAGTCCGCCACGATATCAAGCATGACATTGGGGCTGCGCTGGGCGCGATCGAGCGCGAGCGCGGCGCGGTAGTCGGCATCGGCCGCGTCGGTGTTGCCGCGGCGCGCGTTCCAGTAGGCGCGGGCCAGCAGCCCATTCTCGCTCACAGCCGCCTTCAGAACTTCGATCTGCTTGGGCGTGAGCCGTGGCAGCGGCGCCTGCGGGCTCCAGGGTGCTTCGCCCGCCTGCGCGCGGACCAGCAACGACAGCAGCGTTTCGCCATCTTGGCGATAGGTGAAGGAACCGTCGTCTTCGACCTTGGCGAACAGTTCGAGTCCCTGCGTGGCGGCGGCACGAGCCTCTTCCCATCGCCCCTGCATGATCCGCAGTCGCGCACGTTGATTGGCCATTTCGATCAGCTCCACCCGGCTGCCGTCGCTTGGCCGATTGTCGGAAATCTCGCGCTGTATCACCCGCTCCTGTTCGTTGAGCAGGGCCTCGGCTTCCTGCAGTCGCCCCAGTTCCATGAGCGCCCAGGTCCGCACGCGCAGATAGGTGAATTGTTCGTAGTTGCTGGCGCCGCCACCGGTCTGCAGCAGGGGCCGCATTTCGTCGCTGACGTGCAGCACATCGTCCCAGCGTGCCTGCTCGATCAGGATGAAGGCGGTCCAGTTGGCATTGACGAGTTGCGAAGCCACTGCGTTATAGGCACGCAGCACGCGACTGCTCTGTTCGAGCAGTGTCATCGCTTCCATGTATCGGCCCTGCAGCTCGGCCTGCTGCGCCATCGTGCTGGCCACCCGGGCTGCGCGCAGCTCGTCGCCGAGGGCGAGGAACATCTCCCTGGCGCGGGCAAGATCGCGCGCCGCGTCGGCCTGCCTGCCGGCGACGATGGCGGCGATGCCGCGAAACTGCGTGGCCATGGCCAGATCGCGCGGTGAATTGGCCTTGTTGAGCAATTCCAGCGCCTCGTCCACGAGCGGCGGCCAGTCCGGTTCGCTCAACTGGCGCATCGCGGCGGCCTTGCGCAGCAGGGCACGTGCGAACGCCACCGGCCGCGTGGTCCGGTCGAGCCGCTCGAGCCAGTGCTCGGCCTTGTCGCGCGCGGCGCGGTAGCGGCCTTGATCGAGATCGAGATCGATTTCGAGGATGCCCGCTTCGGGCATTTCACGCGCCTGCGCCGGCAGGCGCGACAGCTGCAGCAGCGCCCCTTCGAAGTCGCGGGCGCGGAGGGACTGCTCGATGATCCCGAAGGCTTCCTCGTTCGATCCGTCGAGGGCCGCCCCCGAAAGCTGCAGGCGCTGGGTGAGCCGGGTGACCGCAACGCGCGCCGCCGCAGTCAGCTCGCTGGCGTTGGCATCGACCCGCGCGCTGCCGAGCGACTTCGATGCCGCATCGAGTTCGACGACCCAGTTGTCGCCGAGCCGGTGCACGCGCGGCTGGATCACGATGGTGGCATCGAGTTCCGCCCGCAACGGCTCCACACGATCGCTCGCAACCGGTTCGCGGATCCGGGCCAGCACCTTGTCGACCGGTGCCACCGTGGCGCCGGTGCGGCGCAGGCCCTCGCCGACCAGCGCCATCAGGCCGACGCGCGCCCAGCTTTCGGATTCGTCGGGCAGTGCGGCTGGCAGCACCCATACCTGCGACGAGTGGGCCACGTCGGTGGCGGGTGTGGCGGGCGCAACCTCCTCGACCGGCGCGCGACGCCAGACGCCGACGAGCAGCAGCAACAGCAACGCCAGCAGCAGCAAGCTCGCGCCTGCGCGGCGACCTGCGGCAAAGCCGGGTGCGGGCACCGCCGGCTGCGGCACTGACGGCGGCACCGCTACCGGCACGGGCACCGCCGCCGGCAACGATGACGGCGCCTCGGTGGTGGCCGGCGCGGGCGCCACTGCCGCCGGGTCGGGTTCGGGTGGCGTGGTCGCGTGCTCCGCAATGGGCGCGCCCGGGTCCACCACATTGGCGTCGATGGCGTCGACGTGGCCGACCCAGTGATAACCGAAGCCCGGTACCGTGCGAACCAGACGCTGCAGGCTGCCGTCGTCGTCGACCAGCCGGCGCACTGCGGCGACGACCTGGGCCAGCTGGTTGTCCGACACGCTGTCGTGCTTCCACAGCGCGCGGGCCAGTTCGTCGCGCCCGATGGCCCGCTCGCGGTGCTCGATCAGATAGGTCAGGCAGTCGAACACCTTGCGCGAAACATTCAGTGGCACCGCTTGTCGCTGCAGCAGGCGCGCAGCCGGGTCCACGAGGAAGGTGTCGAATCGGTATTGCATGCGTCAGTTCGAGCCTCGTGGCGGCAAGCCTGATGGGGAAGGTCCGCACAGGTCGTCGTGGCCAAAGCCATCGCGACGCCTTGCCATCGTGCCGGACCATGAAGCCTGGCTCGCATCCATGCGGGTGGCCACCAGCCTACGTCGCCGCAACCAGGCCTTCCGTGACCGATGCCCAAGTATCGCGTGGCCGGCCGTTTCCGCAATGGGCACCGCCGCGACGTCAGCCCACGCGGCGCGCGTAGCCGCCGCCGGCGGCGACGACTTCGCCCTCGAGTTCGAGCATCAGCAGCATCGACGCCAGCGCCGGTACGCCCAGCCCGCTGCGCGCGGCCAGCGTGTCGACATCGAGCGGATCGGCTTCGAGCGCCGCATACAGTCGCGCATAGTCGGGATCGTCGTCACGCGAGCGCGTGCGCGCCGTCGGCGCGCGTGGCGCCGCGACGGGTGCGGGAGCGAGCCGCTCGCGCAGGCTCGCGCCGAGCCGGCGCGCGAGTGGTGCGAGTTCGTCGATGATCTCGGCCGTGGTCTCGACGAGCTTGGCGCCCTGGCGGATCAGTTGGTGGCAGCCACGCGCGAGCGGGTTGTGGATCGAGCCGGGGATCGCGAACACCTCGCGGCCCGCTTCGGTCGCGTGGCGCGCGGTAATGAGCGCACCCGAGCGCGTGCCGGCCTCGACCACGAGCGTGCCGAGCGCAAGGCCTGCGATCACGCGATTGCGTTGCGGGAAATGCGCCTGCTGCGGGCCGGTGCCGGGCGGAAACTGGCTCACCAGCGCGCCGCTGGCCGCGATGCGCGCGGCCAGCGATTGTTGCCGCGCCGGATACACGCGATCGGCGCCGGTGCCGAGCACGGCCAGCGTGGCCGCGCCCGCGGCGAGCGCACCCTGGTGCGCTGCGGTGTCGATCCCTTCGGCCAGCCCGCTCGTGATCGCAAAGCCCGCCGCAGCGAGCGCGCGCGCGAAGGCCTCGGCGTTGGCTGCGCCGGCAGGCGTGGCATTGCGGCTGCCGACGATCGCCACCTGCGGCTGCCACAGTGCGCTCGTGTCGCCCGCGACGAACAGCGCGGCCGGCGCCGCCGGCATTTCGTTGAGCAGCGACGGATACTCGTCGGTATCGCAGGTCAGCAGCGCATGGCCGGGCTGCGCCAGCCAGGCCAGGTCGGCGTCGATGCGCTGCCGCTCGGGATGGCGCAACCAGTCGCGGCAGGCCGGGTTGCGCGTGCGCTCATGCGCGCCCGCACGCGCGGCGCCGAGCGCGGCCACCGCGTCGCCATGCGCGGTGAGCAGTTCGCGCAGCGTGACCGGCCCCAGTCCCGGTGCGCGCAGCAGGATGAGCCAGGCTTCGAGCCCGGCGCTGGCCGCAGTGTCCATGCGTGCAGTCTAGCGGGCCACACAACGCAACACGGCGCGAAGTTGCCTTCGCGCCGTGTAGGAAATCGACCGATGCGGTACCGGCCGGCGACTCGATGCCGCGGGCGTCGCCCGCGGCGCATGCATCAGGGCGTGCTGTCCGGATCGTGCAGGAAGTTGCCGAGATGGACCGGCTTGATCGAATCCATGACCAGGCCATAGCTCACGCGCTGGAACGTGCGGAACACCATCACGTGGCCGACGAACTCGGGCGGCAGCTTGGCCTTGGAGTCGCGCGGGTGCAGGAACTTCTTCACGCTGCCGTCGGGATAGTCGGTGCGGTCGCTGACCGTCGCGCCATCCTGGTAGATGCTGAAGGTCTGGCCGTTGCCGATGCCATCCTCGCTGCCGCGCGAGAGCGCCACCACCTGCAGCGGGCCGACCGCGTTGAACGCGTCGCTGAACGCGATCACGCGCATGTTGGCCGGCACGCTCGCCGGTGCATGCGGCACATACTCGGCATCGTAGGGCTGGTCGTCGAGCGGCAGCAGGTAGTCGCCCTTGCGCACCTCGACGTCGGACGTGGTCACGAGCGCCGACGACACATCGTTGCCGCTGCGCGTGACTTCGGCGGTGCCGATCTCGGCCATTTCGTAGCCGAGGAAGCGCGTATTGCCGCGGA
Source organism: Dokdonella sp. (assembly GCF_019634845.1). Taxonomy (GTDB): domain Bacteria; phylum Pseudomonadota; class Gammaproteobacteria; order Xanthomonadales; family Rhodanobacteraceae; genus Dokdonella_A. Next base: position 63,121 of record NZ_JAHCAQ010000005.1, on the reverse strand, counting down.
ACGTGAACTCGTTGGGGCCGTGCCGCCACAGGATCTGGCCGCGTGGATCACGCCAGGCGTCCTTTTCCTGACGGTGCACTTCGCGCGGCGCACCGGCCGACACCGGCGGATAGTCGTAGTAGCGACCCAGCGCACGCACGATGGCCAGGCGCGTACCGGGCTGCGCGCTCAGGCCGCGCACGTAGATGAGCTGGCCCGGGCTGCTGCGCAGGCGGTCTTCCTCCAGACCGACCACGTGCGGCGCATCGCGCAGCGTGTCCTCGCCGACGATGCGCGTGTTCTTGAGCCACTGCTTGAGCGCCGACAGTGGGATCGGCGCGATCGCCGCCTCGCCGCCGCTCTCGCGCACGCGCGGGCCCGTGTCGCCCACGCCAACGTGGCCGTCACGCAACACCAGCACGTCGCCGGGGTAGATCAGGTGCGGGTTGGCAACCTTGGGGTTGTCCTGCCAGATCTCCGGCCAGTGCCAGGGCTGGCGCAGGAAGCGCGCGGAAATGCCCCACAAGGTGTCGCCCTTCTTGACCGTGTACGTGTCAGGCGCGTGGTCATTCCATTCGACCGTCGCCGCGTACACGGTCAGCGTGAACAATGTTGCGGCACAGACTGCAAGCAGTTTTTTAAGCATGACCGCCAATTCCCCGATTCCCCGAAGATTTCGGTCAGTGTAGAGGAAAACTCGGGCGCAGGAAAACGAACTGCGTCGCAGGCCGGCAAGCCGATGACCGGGTCCGGTGCCGCGAGCACCGCGCAGCACGGTCCGCGGCGGCGCACGCCGCCGCCGCTGCTCCCGTGCCGGTCGGTCGAGCCGGCATGGCGCCCGACCTGTAAAAATGTGACGCAGCGCGCACTTTGCGGGCCACCCGGTGCCCGCGACTGTCACGAAGCGACACGTCGGTCACGCTCGATGCGCAACGCAGACAAGGACTTGCAGCGGCCGCTTCAGGTTCCGGCACAACGCATTGCCGCAGCTCGCCGGCGCCCCGGCCAGCCCGTGTGCGGGCACCGGAGTGGCCAAGCGCCCGCGCTTGGCATGTCGATTGCTTGGGAACCCGGTGCTTGATCCGTCAGCGCGCAGCGCAGGTGCCCGGCACATGGGGCGGACAAGCCAGGGGCGATCCCGCGTCGGGATCGGGCGAGTCGGTGGGCGTACCCCGCCAAGGGATAGGGAGCGAGTCGGGCATGACTACCGGGGCAGACATGGCAAACGGGTTGGCGGCGGCGCTGCGCGGCGACATTTCGGGCGGCAGCGGTCGGGCGCCATCGGCAGCCGCAACAGCGGTCCGCACGGTGCCTGTCCCGCCGACGGGCGCCGCGGCCGTCGCGTCGCCAAGCGCACCCGCGCACCCGCCCGACCATCGCCAGAGTTTTTCACTCGTGCGGGCACAGCAAGTGCCCACACCGTTTTCGACCAATATCAGGGAGCCTGTCATGTTCGTCGTCCGGAATCCGTTGTCCGCGTTCGCCCTGCGTCATGGGCTGGGACTTGGCTCTCTGGTGCTGGCGGGATTGTTCGCGTTTGTGCTGGCTGCCGCGCCTGTTGCTGCGCAAACGCTCACCCATCGGCCCAACGGTACGGGGGCCACGGCAACGGCCGGGAATGCCAAGATGGTTCGCCGCGCCAAGGACGAGGCTCAATTCGCCTCGCTTGCACTGGCGCTCGCCGACACCGCAACCGCCGACGGCGACGAGCTCCAGCTCGCACCCGGCGTGTATTCGGGCGGCATCGTGCTGACCAAGGGCGTGAAGCTCGTCGGCAGCACCGGCTACACGCCGCTGGCCGGCCCGACCACGCCGCCTGCGGTGATCATCGATGGTGGCAACGCGGTGCAGGATGGGATCGTCGTCAATTCGGGCGTGACCGGCGCAAGCATCAGCGGCCTGGAAATCCGCAACTTCACCCGCCATTGCATCCATGGTCAGGCCGGCAACCACGACCTCACCATCGAGCAAAACGTACTGCACCACTGCGCCGACAGCGGCGTGTGGATCAATGGCGATGTGGACAACGTCACCATCGACCACAACGAGGTGCATGACTTCGGCTACGGCGGCTTCGGCCCGCCGGTTGCCGGGCGCGGCATCGTGGTGTGGAACGGTGTGAAGCGCGACATCACCATCAGCAACAACTGGGTGCACGATGGCACCGGTTGCTGCGGCATCGAGCTGCAGGACGGCACCGCCACGGGCGCGTGGATTACCGACAACGTGGTCGCGAACGTCGGTGATTCGGGCATGGGCTTCGTGCAGCTCACCTCGGGCTCGCCCACTTCCCGCGCCAATATCATCTCGGGCAACCAGATCACGAACACCGGCCGCTTCGGCATCGAGATCAAGATCCCGAACGGCACCGGTGCCGCCAGCGGCAATGGCGCGATCATCGTCGAGAACAACATCATCAACGGCGCTGGCATCAAATCGCTGCGCGACCGTGCCGGCATTGCCGTTTACCGTCGCGCGTTCGCCGGCCTGCCAGGTCAGGTCGATGCGACGCGCGGCGTGATCGTGCAGGACAACACGGTCAGCGGCTTCCGCACCAACCTTGCCGGTTACGAGGGCTACGGCATTGTGGTCGAGGGGCTGGGTTCGACGGTCCAGCGCAATACGCTTTCCAACAACGACATCGGCTTCCAGCTCCAGCAAGGCAATCCCGACGGCACTCCGCCGGGCGACGCCAACCAGAACGCGAACAACGACTGGTTCGGCCGCGGCAATGCGCCATTCACGTGTGCCAGCGTGGGTGAGGGCGCGGACGCGAACAGCTACAGCGCCAACTTCAGCGCCGACCAGAGCGAGATGCCGGCGGCGACGCCGATGATCGGTTCGCGCGTGACCAACCAGAACACCGGGGCGCGTTATTGCACGATCACCTCGGCGGTGGCGGCGGCCAGCAATGGCGACACGATCCTCGTCGATGCCGGCATGCTGGCCGAGAACGTGGTCGTGACGCGGCCGATCAAGATCCAGGGCGCGGGCCAGGCGCTGACCACGGTCGTGCCGGCCGCGTACAACCCCGACTGCAACGGCGCGCCGCTCGGCACGCAGGGCTCGATGTGCGGGGATGGCACCGCGAGCATCGTGTTCCTCGTGAACGCCTCGAATGTCGAGATTTCGCAGCTCACGGTGGACGGCATCAATCCTGCTCTGCCCGGCCATGCGACCGACATCGCCGCGCGCAACGGCATCATGAGCTCGACCACGATCGCCAACATCACCAATTTCAAGGTGCATGACACGACCGTGCGCAACATCTGGCTGCGCGGCATCTACTCGCCGAGCACCAATGGCACGTTCGCGTTCCGCCGCAACACGGTCGACAACGTGAAGGCGGACCCGGCCTCGATCGGCATCTTCAGCTTCTACGGCAGCGGCAGCGTCGACGACAACGATGTCTCCGACGCGAATGATGCGATCGCAGCCAACTGGTCGAAAGGCATCATCTTCGAGAACAACCGCGTCAGCAATTCCAACTCCGGCATCCACACCGACAACAGCGGCGGGTCTGGCGGCAGCGGCACTGATTTGATCGAAAACAACACGATCAGCTGCGGCAGGGACGATGCCTACGGCATATTCACCTTTGCCAACTACAAGAACGTAACCGTGCGCGACAACACGGTGCGCGCGTGCGCGATCGGTCTGGGCTCGTTCGGTGGGCGCAGCGACTCGAATCCGGCGCTGGCGACCGCGGAATTCCTCGGCAATTCGGCCGACGGCAGCGATGCGACCGTTTCGGATCCGGCTGACACGACCGTGGGCGCGATGTTCTCGACCACGCTGTTCCAGTACGGCGACGCGTCGCATCAGGTCCAAGCCTCGGGCAACATCATCACTGGTTTCGGCATCGGTGTGTTGACCGACCGCACCAACGGCAAGAGCCTCGCGACGACGGCGCACTTCAATCGCCTGAGCGGCAATACCGCGGGCTGGCAGGACGCCGGCGATGCCGTCACCGGCAGCAACGGCGCGAGCGATTTCGAGAACAATTGGTGGGGCTGCAACGACAGTCCCGACAGCGGCAGCGGCTGCGCCGCGGCGGCGGGCAACGGCGACTTCGACCCCTGGCTCGTGCTGAGCCTGCCGACCGGACCGATCGAGATCGCGCGCAATGCGAGCCTGCCGATCAGCGCCGACCTCAACCACAACTCCAACGGAGTCCTGGTTGCCAGCGTGTTCCCCGACGGCACTCCGATTGCGTTCGCGGCGAACAATGGCGCCAACGCCACCACACCGGGTGCGACCAGCGGGGGCGTGGCGACCACAACCTTCTCCGGCCTCGCCAGCGGTCAATCGACCGTGAGTGCGACGCTCGAGAACGCGGTCGCCGAAGTCGTCGTGCGGATCACGCAGGCGACGATCACGCTCGATGCCCCGCTCACCCGCACCTACGACGGCACGCCGCAGGCGGTGACCGCAACGATCGCCGCGCCGCATGCAAGCGCAAGTTATGCCGTGACCTACGCCGGTAGCCCGACGCCACCGACAGCGGTTGGCAGCTACGCCGTGGTGGCCACCATCACCGACAACTGCTGCGAGGGCTCGGCCAGCGGCACGCTGACCATCACGCCTGCCTCCACCACCATCGAGTTCCTGCCCGCCAGCGGGAGCAGCCTCACGTACAACGGCGGCACGCATGCCGTGACGGCGCGCTTGACTGCCGAGCAGGGCACGGCGTGCCCGGTGACCGGCACGGTCGGTCCGAACGTGGGCTCGTACACGGTCAACGCCGCGGCCTGCACGGGCGTCAACCACACCGCCCCGGCCGCCAGCGCGAACTACACGGTCAGCCCACAGCCGACCACGATCACGTTCTCGCACCTGACGCAGGCCTACGACGGTTCGCCCAAGTCCGTGGTGGCCACCACCGCGCCGACGGCTGGCGTGCCGCTGGCGATCACCTACAACGGCAGCCCGACACCGCCGACCGCGGTGGGCAGCTATGCCGTGGTGGCGACGATCACCAACGGCAACTACGTGTTGTCGGGCGGCAACACGGCCACGCTGAACATCGTGCTGGGCACCGGCGACATCGCCCTCGTGCTGAACGGCCCGGTCGATCCGATCCACGTGGGCGACACCGCCCAGTACGCGGCGACGATGCTGGCCAATCCGGCGCTGCATGTGGGCGAGTCCTATGGCTACCACGTCGTGCTGTCGAAGTCGGGCGGTGATCCGCTGGCGCTGAGCGACCTCGCGACGATGGAAGTGTGGACCGGTTCCAGCTGGCAGGATGCGAGCGCGCTGATGGCGCTGTTCACGCTCGACGGCAGCGGCAACCTCGTCTACGACTTCCCCGGTGGCATTCCGGGCTATTCGACAGGCTTCCCGATCCTCGATCCGAGCTGGACCTGGAACGTGCGCTTCACCTACGCCACACCGGGTACCTACACATTGTCGACGACGCTGACCGATGGCATCGGCGGTGCGCCCGTCACGCCGACCGTGGCGGCCTCGATCGCCACGGTGGTGCTCGATGCGCTGCCGGCGACCGACATCCATCTCGTGCTGGGCGGTCCGGCCGAGTCGATCGAAGTGGCGCAGGTGGCTGAATACACCGGCACGCTGCTGGCCGATCCGAGCCTGCATGTGGGCGAGGACTTCTTCGTCAAGGTGACGATCAGCAAGAGCGGCGGCCATGCCCTGGCGCCGAGCGATCTGGCCACGATGCAGATGTACTACGGCGGGACGTGGACCACGCTGCCGCCGGACGAAATCACCCAGCCAGGCGGGCCGGGCACTGAGCTTGTGTACTACTTCCCGAAACCGGCGCTGCCGGGCGGCTTCCAGATCACCAGCCCGAGCTGGACCTGGAACTTCCGCTTCGGTTATGCCGATGTGGGTGTGTACACGGCGGTGGCCGAAGTGGTCCACGCGGCCGACGCGGGCAATCCCTCGGCGCATGTGTTCGCGACGGCGGCGGTGGCGACCACGGTGGTCGCGGCGACGCCGCACCTGCCCGACCTCGGCCTGCTGCTCAACGGCCCGCTCGATGACGTCGAACTGGGCGATGCGGCGCAGTACACCGGCACGCTGCTGGCCGAGCCGGCGCTGCATGCCGGTCACACGTTCTGGACGCGCATCCGCATCCACAAGACGGGCGGCACCCATGCGCTGACTGCAACCGATCTGGCGAAGATGGAGCTCTACCAGGGCGGCTGGCAGGATCACACCGCCACGCTGCAGCCGCTGCTCGTGCCCGATGGCGGCGATCTCGTCTACTACTTCCCGCAGCCGTTCGCGGCGTTCACGATCGACAACGCGATCTTCTCGTGGAACTTCCGCTTCACCTACGGTGATACCGGCATGTACACCGCGACGGCCGACCTCATCGATGCCGCCGAGCCGACACCGCTGACGGCACCGGCGCTGGCCAGCGCCAGCACCACCACGACCGTGATCGACACGCCCGACATCCATCTGGATGTGCAGGGCGCGGTGACGGGCATGGTGGGCACGCCGGTGCAGTACGTGGGCACGCTCACGGCTGATCCGCTGCCGCCGGCGACGAACCGGTATTTCGTCGAGGTGCGCATCCAGCGCAACGGCACCGCGGCGAGCGCGTCGGACATCGCGAAGGCCGAGATCTTCTGGGGCGGCGTGTGGGTGGATCCGGTGGCCGACCTCGGCGCCTCGATTCCGTGGTCGGTCGATCCGCTCACCAATGAGCTGGTGTACCTGTTCCCGCAGCCGGTCATGCCGGCCGGCTTCCCGATCGACGAGCCGAGCTGGACCTGGCAGTTCCGCTTCACCTATGCCAACGCGGGCGTTTACACGGCGACGGCCACGGTGATCACCGCCGATGGCAGCGCCACGCCGGTGTCCAACACCGAGTCGATCCACACCGACGTGAGCGTGCTGGCCGAGGACATCCACCTGACGTTGAACGGCCCGGTGGCCGGCGTCGAAGTGGAAGCGCCGACGGCCTACATCGGCCGCCTGCAAAACCTCGGCGGCGCGCTGGCCGAGAACGGCTACGTCAAGGTACGCATCGACATGGCGGGCCAGACGCTGGTCACGAGCGATGTGACGCTCGAGGTCTGGAACGGTTCGATGTGGGTCACGGGCCCAGTGAGCGAAGTCGCCAACGGCCTGGAAGTGAACTTCCCGGACCTGACCGGCTTTGCGATCCCGGCGGGCTTCGACTACACCCACCAGTTCCGCATCACCTACCACCGCACGGGCGTGTTCCATGCCACGGCAACCGTGCGCGGCGCCACGAGCGGAGATGCCTATGCGTCGGCCGAGATGTTCACCGAAGTGGTGCCGCAGGCGATCATGACCGCGAGCGTGCTGTTCGACCCGGCCAGCCTGCACGCGACCTTCGATGGCAATGCGCACGCGGCATCGGCAACGACCGTGCCGCCAGGCCTCGCGCTCGTCTACACCTACGACGGTGGCAGCACCGTGCCGACGGCGGCGGGCAGCTACGTGGTGCAGGCGTCGGTCAATGATGCGCTGTACACCGGCTCGGCCACGGCCGTGCTGACCATCGACAAGGCCCCGGCCACGGTGACGATCAATGCAGCCGATCTGCACCAGTCCACGCCCGTGCATGCCGTGGGCGCGGTCGCGAGCGTGGCAGCGCCGCTGCCGGCGCCGACCGGCACGATCAGCCTGACCTACGACGGCAGCCCGACGCTGCCGACCCTGCCCGGCACCTACACCGTGGTCGCCACGCTCGTTGATCCGAACTACACGGCTTCGGCGAGCGCGACGCTGGTGGTTGGCGATGGCGCAGCAGTGACGATCTCGCTCGACAGCGCGCCGGCGATGGCGCTGGTGGGTCTGGGCGCGCCCTACACCGACCTGCTCGACTACACCGGTTCGGTTGGCAACAGCGGCAGCCCCACCACGCAGAACGTGCATGTGGAACTGACCGTGGTGCGCATCGACGATGGCAACGGTACGGGCGGCATGCCGGTCGCCATCGCCGCCGATGACGTGCTCGCCTGCGTCTACGATCCGGCCGGCTGGGCCGCGCAGGAGCCGGGCAACCACCACGGCTGCCCGAACGACTACGCATCGCTGTTCCTCGGTCAGGCGATGGGTTCGCACAATGGCCGCACCGCGACGATCTTCCGCTACCCGAACCTGGCGGCCAACGATGCGGTGATGCCGAACGTCGATCCGCCGGTGATGCTGGGCATCAAGCTCGCCTTCAAGGCGGGCGAGTACCAGCTCTTCGGCAGCATCGTCGGTGCCGACGGCCACGTCTACGCGAGCAGTGCGACTGCGCGCACGACGGTGCCCAATGCGCAGCTCACCTACAACGGCCCGACCGCCGGCCAGGCCGAGGATGCGTTGCTGTCGCAGGCACGCCTGACCAACACGGGTGGTCGCGCCGACGGCAACGTCATTGTCAAGGTGACGCTGGCCGACGTGGGCGGCGCCACGCTGGCGCCGGCCGACGCGGAGTTTGCCTACCAGCTTGGCGGCAGCTTCATGCCGCTGCCGTGGACGCAGGCCGGCAGCGACCTCGTCACCTGGTTCGGTCCGCCGACGGGCTTCCCGCTCGAGGACGGCTACGACGCGATCAGCTCGGCCCGTGCGATCTTCCATCGCGAAGGCAGCTACACCGTGACCTATGACGTGCTCGATGCGGCGACGCACGCGGTGCTGTTCACGAGCACCGAGGTGACGCCGGTCGTGATCGGCCCGAACATGGTCAGCTTCGCGCTGAGCGATCTGGCGCAGGTCTACGACGGCACGCCGCGCGCGGTGACGGTCACGCCGGCCGCGGTGCCGCACGTGGTGGTGTACGAGCCGCTGACCGGTCCGACCTGCCCAGCGACGCCGAGCGGCAGCAACACCACGCCGCCCACCAATGCCGGCAGCTACTGCGTGTACGTTGACGCAACGGGCGTGTATCAGGGCGGTGCACAGGGCACGCTGGTGGTGGCCAAGGCTGCCGCAGCGGTCACGCTCGACGATGACGACGGCACCGTCGATGGCACGATCCATCGCACCTACGACGGTTCGCTGCAGGTCGTCGCGGCCCACAGCACGCCTGCGGTTGCATCGATCCTCGTGACCTACAACGGCGACGCCACGCCTCCCGAGGTGGCCGGCACCTATTCGGTGGTCGCCACCGTGGTCGATCCCAACTACAGCGGCAGCGCGAGCGGCACGCTCATCGTCGCCGCCAATGGCGGTGCGACGATCACGCTCGATGGTGCGGTCAGCAACATCGTCACGCGCACCTACAACGGCACGCCGCAGGCGGTGACCGCGACCACGACGCCGGGCGGCATCAGTTACGTCGTGACCTACGTCGGTGATGGCGGCACGCTGTATCCGCTCAGCACCACGCCGCCGAGCGACGCCGGCCAGTACCACGTGGTCGCCAGCACCACCGATGCCAACTACGCGCCGGTCAGTGCGACGGGCACCCTGGTGATCGCCCAGGCCAACGCGGGCGCGACGATCACGCTCGACGACGACGATGGCACGGCAGACGGCACGATCCACCGCACCTACAGCGGTGGCGCGCAGGCCGTGACCGCGACCACCAACCCGACCGGCTTGGCGTATGCGGTGCAGTACGTCGGCATCGCGCCGACGAGCTACGGCCCGAGCGCGGTTCCGCCGACCAACGTGGGCAGCTACGCCGTCACGGCGGGCATCACCGACCCGAACTACACCGGCATCACCGACAGCGCGACGCTCGTGATCGCGGCGCAGTCCGGTGGCGTGGTGACGTTCGACCGCACCAGCTTCGTCTACAACGGCCAGCCGCAGTCGCCGCTGGCGTCGATGGCGGGCGATGCCAACGTGAGCTGCAGCTACGCTTACCTGCAGGGCGTCACGCCGTTGTCGGCAGCGCCGACCGCTGCGGGCAGCTACGAGGTCACCGCAACCTGCACCGGCAGCAACACCACGGGCAGCGCGAGCACGGCCTTCACGATCGCCAAGGCGACGGGCACGGTGGCGTTCGGGCCGACGAGCTTCACCTTCGACGGCAGCGCGCACTCGACCACGGCGGTGATCGCGCAGGAGCCGGCAACGAGCTGCGCGCTCGCGCCGAGCGGTGACTATCCGCGCACGCACGCCGGCAGCACGGCGCTGGCGGCGACCTGCAGCGGCAGCAACTACGATGCGAGTGGCAGCGCCACCCTGGACGTCGCAGCCAAGTCGGTGACGATCGCACTGTCGGGCCTGGGTCCGTGGGTCTACGACGGCAGCGCCCATCCGGCCACGGTCAGCGTCGGTGGCGAGGTGGCTGGTTTCGCCGCCACCGTGACCGTCACTTACGCCGGCAGCACCATCGCGCCATCGGCGGTGGGCAGCTATGCCGTGGTGGCGGCGCTGGATGCGGCGGTGACCGACTACGTCGCCACGCCGGCCAGTGGCGTGCTCGTGATCGGTGCGCAGAACGCGACCGTCACGCTCGGCGATCTGGGCGCGGTCTACGACGGCACTGCGCATGCGGCCAGTGCCACCACCCAACCGTCGGGCCTGGCGGTCAGCCTCAGCTACGACGGCAGTGGAACGGCGCCGACCAATGCCGGCAGCTATGCCGTGGTCGCCACGATCACCACGCCTGGCTACAGCGGCGCTGCGAGTGGCACGCTCGTGATCACCAAGGCGTCGGCCACGGTGACGATCGGTGACACCACGCAGGCCTGGGACGGCACGCCGAGGGCAGTCTCGGTGGTGACGGTACCGGCTGGCCTGACCGTCGATGTCAGCTATGACGGCAGTGCGAGCGCACCGAGCGCAGTCGGCAGCTATGCCGTGCTGGCGAGCGTCAACGAGACCAACTACAGCGGTTCGGCCGCCGCCACGCTCATCATCACGAGCGGTGCCGCCAGCACGCTTGCCGCCAATGGTGCGACCACGTTCACCGGTACCGCCGGGCAGGCGTTGGCAGCTCCGCTGCCGTCGGTCAAGGTGAGCGATGCGGGCGGCAACCCGGTCGCGGGCGTGGCGATCACGTTCAGCGCCGGTGCCGGCAGCGGCACGCTCAGTGGTGCCAGTCCAACCACCGATCAAAACGGCATCGCGACGCTCGGCGGCTGGATCCTCGACACCATGCCGGGCACCAACACGGTCACCGCCAGTGCGGTCGGCGTGACGGGCACGGTGACGTTCACGGCCGAAGGAGCGGCCGTGGCGGGCGCACTCAATGCCACGATCACCGACGGTCGCGTCGCGACCCAGGTGGGTCGCCTGCTGACCTACACCATCACCGTGGGCAACGGCGGCAGCGCCGCCATCAACGCGGTCACCGTGACCGATACGCTGCCGGGTGAGCTCGATGCGGCCACCGCGAGCTGGCAGTGCATTGCGATCAATGGTGCGAGCTGCACCGCCAGCGGCAGCGGCAACCTCGCCGACAGCGTCAATCTGCCGGCGGGCAGCAGCGTGGTGTATCTGCTCAACGCCCGCGTGATCGACGACCTCGACGGCATGATCGACAACAGCGTGACCGTCAGCGGCGGCGGCGACAGCCTCGTGCGCACCGACAGTACCGAGATCGTGATCTTCCGCGATGGCTTCGAGCTCGGCGGTGACGGCGCGCAGTGGAGCAGGTCGGACGAGCTGGCCAATGCGGGCGCGCTCAGCGAGGACAAGGCGGTGACGCTCGCCCTCGACGCGGCGGCATTGGCCCCGCTGCAGCGCGTGGTGCTGGCGCAGGCCGCCGATGGCGCGTTCAGCGTCGAGGCGATCCGCATCGACGCGCGCGTGTACCTGCGCCTGGTGGTCGCCGACGTGGCAAGCGCGTGGAGCGTGGCCGGCGACGACCACATCGCTCTCGTTCTCGTCGGCCGGCACCTGAGCCTGGTCGGCGCCGAGTCGGAATTGAGCCTGGACTTGCCGCAGGGCGGCACGTTCATGCTCGAGCGGCTGACGCGACATTGATGCAGCAGGGCGCGGCAGCCGCTGCGGTTGCCGCGCCCGATCGTTGGGGGCAACGGGACGATCGCGCCGCCAGCACGCCGGTGATGTTTCGGCGTGGATCGCGGCAGTCGTCGCGGCTGGCTGGTTCCGTGCGGGCAGTGGCGCGCACTTGGAAAGTGGCTGACCGCCGGCAACGGCGGTCGCAAAGGGGGCAGGCATGAAAGGCAGCACAGGATCGAACGCGGCACCGCCGCTTGCGCGGGCGCAGCCACGCGGATTGCCGTCGGGCCGCGACCCGATGCGTGGCATGGGGATCGGTGGCGCCAGGCTGCGCCGCGCTGCCGCTGGCGTGCTCGCCTTGCTGCTCGCGGTGCCTGCACTGGCGGCCGACTGGTATGCCGCGCCAGGCGGCAGCGGCAGTCTGTGCAGCCAGGCCTCGCCGTGCACGATCCAAGGCGCGATCGACGCGGCTGCGCCGTATGACACCGTGCACGTGGCAGCCGGTGACTATGCGTTTACCAGCAACAGGATCGTGATCGAGACCGAGGGCCTGCGTCTGGTCGGCGACAACAGCCCATTTGCCAAGCCCTATGCCACGCCGCCGGGGCCAGGGCAGATCGCGCACGGGACTGCCGACAACAAGGCGGCCAACGCCTCGGTGCTCAAGGCGGCCAGTGCCGCCGCCGCAGGTGGCGGCACCAGTGCCATGGTGTGGGTGCGCAACGTGCCGAACGTGCGCATCGAGAAGCTGTACATCGAGGTCAACAGCTCAGCGCCGTTTCTTGGTTCGCCGCGTGCCAAGGAGGGCATCGCCGCCACCGGCAATGTCAACGGTCTCGAGCTGGTCGACAACTACATCAAGATCACAAGCGGCACGGCCGCGATCGGCCTCGGTCTCAACCTGTCGGCGGGATCTAACAGTTCGGTGCCCGCGGCGGAGCCGCGTGGCAATGGCGACTTCGTGACGGTGGACGGCAATGTGGTGGAGCCCACGTCGTCGGCGTCGGCGGCGCCCAAGTATGCGATCGGTTTGCAGAACAGCACGGGTGTATTCGTCCGCAACCAGGTGGCCGGGCACACCATGGACATGTCGCTCAAGCCGGTGGCAAAGGGCGCCAATCCGCTCGCGCAACGCGTGTTCAAGGTCGAGGAGAACTGGACCTTTGGCCGGCTCGGTCTGTACATCGCCGGCGGCTACAGCCTTGCCGAACCGGCCCGTATCGCCAACAACCATTTCGTGATGAGCCAGGAATATGGCGACGATGCCGACACGCATCTGGTCAGCCTCAAGGGCATCAGCGCGCCCGGCACGATCGTCGAAGGCAACGTGTTCACGGGTTTCCGCAAGAACTACAGCGGCCTGTGGGTGCAGAGCCGGCCCAATGTCACGATCCAGGGCAATACGTTCCAGCCACTGGCTGGCCAAAGCGACTTCCGCGCGATCGTGGTCGGCAACTGGTCGCTGCAGACGGGCGTACCGCCGTCGCCGGCGACGTTCGACGTCACGATCCGCGGCAACACGTTCCTCGCCAATGGCGCAACGAGCATCAACAAGGGCAAGGCCATCCTGTTCGTCGACGACAATGATGCGAGCGGCGCTGCCACGTTCACCAAGGCGGTGGTCGGCGGCAGCCAGCTGGCCGATGCCAATTCGTTCGACAGCGGCATTGGCTGGTACATCGCGCTCGATGACCGCACCTGCACCGGCCGCAACCATGCCAGCACCTCCGGTGGCTGCAATGGCGGTGCAGGTTATGCGATCGGCCAGGGTATCAACTACACCAGTGGTACCGACGGCAGCTCGATCAGCCAGAAGCGTCCCTTCAAGTGGGATGTGCAGGCCGCTGGCAACAGCTTCGGCGGCGTCTACATGCCGAGCATGGGCCTGGCCCAGTTCAATGCGGTGTGGGCCAAGACCTACGACAAGCACAATGCCGGCGATACGACCGTGGGCAACGTGCTGTACGGCTATCCGCCAATCACGAGCGGCACCATCACCTTCACGCCGACTGCGTTCGCCTATGACGGCAACGCCCATCCGATCAGCGCCACGCTTGCGGAGGACCCCGATGCGACCTGCATCGTGACGCCCGCCACCATCACCAACGCCGGCACGCACGCAGTGGCGGCCGATTGCGTCAGCAGTACCTACCATGTGACTGGCAGTGACAGCGTCGTCGTGAGCAAGGCTGCTGGCAGCGTGGTCTGGGGCACGCTGAACTTCACCTACGATGGCAGTTCGCCGACGGTGACGGCGACGCTCGCCGAGGAAACCGGCGTGAGCTGCACGGTGACCGGCACGGTCGGTCCGAACGCGGGCAACTATCCGGTGAGTGCAAGCTGCAACGGCAGCAACCACACGGCCAGCGGCAACGCGACCGCGACCATCGCCAAGGCGACGGGCACGGTGACATGGGGCACGCTCGCCTTCACCTACGACGGCAGTTCGCCGACGGTGACGGCGACGCTCGCCGAGGAAACCGGCGTCGCCTGCACGGTGACCGGCGCGGTCGGTCCGAACGCGGGCAGCTATCCGGTGAGCGCAAGCTGCAACGGCAGCAACCACACGGCGAGCGGCAACGCGACCGCGACCATCGCCAAGGCCGCCGGCACGGTGACATGGGGCACGCTCGCCTTCACCTACGACGGCAGTTCGCCGACCGTGACGGCAACGCTCGCCGAGGAAACCGGCGTGAGCTGCGCGGTGACCGGCGCGGTCGGTCCGAACGCGGGCAGCTATCCGGTGAGCGCAAGCTGCAACGGCAGCAACCACACGGCCAGCGGCAACGCGACCGCGACCATCGCCAAGGCGACGGGCACGGTCGCCTGGGGCACGCTCGCCTTCACCTACGATGGCAGTTCGCCGACGGTGACGGCGACGCTTGCCGAGGAAACCGGCGTGAGCTGCACGGTGACCGGCGCGGTCGGCCCGAACGCGGGCAGCTATCCGGTGAGTGCAAGCTGCAACGGCAGCAACCACACGGCCAGCGGCAACGCGACCGCGACCATCGCCAAGGCGACGGGCACGGTGAGCTTCGGACCGACGAACTTCACGTTCGACGGCACCGCTCATTCCACGACCGTGGAACTTGCGCAGGAACCCGCCGTGACCTGCGCCCTCACGCCGACCGGTGATTACCCGCGCCTCCATGCGGGCAGTACGACGCTTGCAGCAACCTGCGCCGGCACGAACTATGAGGCCAGCGGCAGCACCACGCTGGTGGTGGCGGCGAAGGGCGTGAGCCTGGCGCTCACGGGTCTTGGCACCTTCCCGTATGACGGCAATCCGCACCCAGCGGGCGTGACCGTGACCGGTGAAGTCACGGGCTTCCCGGCGGTCGTGGACATCACCTACGACGGCGGCGCGACGCCGCCGGTCGGGGTGGGCAGCCACGCCGTCGCCGCGGAGCTTGCCGCGAGCGCGACCGACTACAGCGCATCGCCGGTCAGTGGCCTCATCGTGATCGAGGTGGCGCAAGCCACGGTGACGCTGGGCGACTTGTCTGCCGTCTACGATGGCGATCCGCATGCGGCCAGCGTCAGCACCGAGCCGACCGGACTCACGGTCAGCGTGACCTACGACGGCGTGAACGATGTCCCGGTCAATGCCGGCAGTTACGCGGTCGTGGCCACCGTGACCCAGCAAGGCTACTCGGGTTCGGCGTCGGGAACGCTCGTGATCGCCAAGGCTGAAGCGACGGTGGCGATCACCGACACCACGCAGGCCTGGGACGGCAACCCGAAGCCGGTGACGGTGACGACGACACCGGCGAACCTCGCGGTGGCGGTCACCTACGATGGTGACGGCACGCCGCCCAGCGCCGTCGGCAGCTACGCGGTGGTCGCGACGATCACCGATGCCAACCACAGCGGCTCGGCG
The DNA here is from genome assembly GCF_019634845.1 of Dokdonella sp. Lineage (GTDB taxonomy): Bacteria > Pseudomonadota > Gammaproteobacteria > Xanthomonadales > Rhodanobacteraceae > Dokdonella_A. The sequence goes on along the minus strand of NZ_JAHCAQ010000005.1, from coordinate 47,403 downwards.
AACGCGACGCTCACGATCACCGCAGGTGCGGCGAGCGGCATTGCGGCCAACGGCGCGACCACCTTCAGCGGCGTCGCCGGCCAGCCACTCACGGGCGCATTGCCGGCGGTCAAGGTGACCGATGCAGGCGGGCATCCGGTGGCCGGCGTCGCCGTGACGTTCACCGCGGGTGCCAACAGCGGCACGCTGACCGGCGCGAGCCAGACCACCGACTCGAGCGGCATCGCCACGCTCGGTGGCTGGACCCTCGATGCGACGCCGGGCACCAATACGGTCGTCGCGAGCGCGGCGGGCGTGACGGGCACGGTGGCGTTCACCGCGACCGGCGTATCGGTGCTGGACGGCTTCAACGTGAGCATCAGCGACGGCCGCAACGCGACCCAGGTCGGGCGTTTGCTCACCTACACGATCACGGTCGGCAACGCCGGCAGCTTCGGCGCGAACGGCGTGCACGTGACCGACATGCTCCCCGATGAGCTCGACGTGGCGGGCGCCCAGTGGCAATGCAGCGCCAGCAATGGCGCCAGCTGCACCGCGAGCGGCAGCGGCGACCTCGACGATACGATCGACCTGCCCGCGGGCGGCAGCGTGGTGTACCTGCTCACCGCGCAAGTGGTTGCCGACATCGACGGCATGATCGACAACGGCGTGACGGTTGCCGCGGGTGGCAACTCGATCGTGCGCACCGACAGCACCGAGATCGTGATCTTCCGCGACGGCTTCGAGCTGGGTGGCGATGGTTCCGACTGGGATGAGGCGATCGAGCCGGTTGCGGCGGGCTCGCTGAGCGAGACGCAGGCGCTCACGCTCGATGTCGCCGGCCTCGCCCCGCTGCAGCGGGTCACGCTCGCGCAGGCGGCCGACCGCACGTTTGCAGTCGAGGCGATCCGCATCGGCGAAACGGTGCTGGTACGGCTGGTGGCGGGCCGCCAGGCGACTGCGTGGAGCGCGCTCGATGGCGAGCGCTTCGCGCTGGTGCTGGTGGGCACGCGCCTCGGTCTTGTCGGGGCACAGGCTGACCTCGTCGTCGAGCTGGCGCAGGGCGGCTCGCTCGCGGTCGAGCGGCTCATGCACCACTGAGGCGATACCGCGCGGCGGCCGCAACGGCCGCCGCGCAACCGGGCTACAATGGCGGCTCGCTTGCAATCGCGGCCGGGTGGCCGCATTTCGACGCCATGGCCCTGCTCACGATCCTCGAATTTCCCGACCCGCGCCTGCGCACCAAGGCGCAGCCCGTGACCGTGTTCGACGCCGAGCTCAAGCAGCTCGTCGCCGACATGTTCGAGACGATGTATGCGGCGCCCGGCGTCGGCTTGGCAGCGACCCAGGTGAACGTGCATCGCCAGTTGCTGGTCATGGACATGTCCGAGGACAAGTCCGATCCGCGCGTGCTCATCAATGCGCGCCTCGTCGAGAAGAGCGGCGAGCAGATCTTCCAGGAAGGCTGCCTGTCGTTCCCCGGCATCTACGCCGACGTCGAGCGCGCGCTGCGCGTGAAGGTGGCGGCGCAGGATGTCGCTGGCCAGCCGTTCGAGTTCGAGGTCGAAGGCCCGCTCGCGGTCTGCGTGCAGCACGAGATGGACCATCTGCAGGGCAAGGTATTCGTCGACCACCTCTCGCCGCTCAAGCGCTCGATGCTGCTCAAGAAGCTCGACAAGAAGCGCAAGCAGAGCGCCTGAGTATCCGTGATGCACACATGAAAACGGGAACCCCGCGTGGGGTTCCCGTTTTCGTGCCGCGCACGCCTGCGGCCGGGGCGATCAGCGCTGGCCCGTCGCGGCCACGCCTGCCGGTTGCGCCACGCTTGCCGCCGGCAGCGGTTCGAAGCGACCCTGGAAGAAGCGCAGGTCCCTGGGCTCGTAGACGAAGCGCAGGCCGCTGATCTGGTTGCGGCGCTGCCACAGGCGGATGATGCCGTCGGCGACCGCGCGCAGGTGGTCGTCGCTGTAGACGCGGCGCGACAGGGTCAGGCGCACGAGTTCGAGTGCGGGGCGGTAGTTGTTGCCGTCGCGGTCGCGGCCCTTGGACACGTTGCCACGCTCCATCGGCCGCACGCCGGTCTCGACGTAGATCTCGCCGGCCAGGCGCTGCGCCGGATATTCGTCCTGGTCCACGTGCGGCAGGAAGCGCCGCGCATCGACGAACACCGCATGGCTGCCGGTCGGTTCGACCACCGGTACACCGGCGTCCTTGAGCCAGCCGGCGAGGCGCACCGCCTGCTCGACGCGCGCGCGGATGTAGCGGTCGTCGACCATTTCGCGCACACCCTGCGCCATCGCCGCGAGGTCGGCCGCCGGCAGGCCGCCGTCGCGCACGCCGCCCTCGTAGATGCGCAGCTTGGCCTCGGCCGCGTGCGCCCAGGCCGCGTTGTCCTTGAACGTGAGCAGGCCGCCGATGTTGATGAGGTAGTCCTTCTTGCCCGAGACGGTGGCGCCGTCGCCGTAGAGCATGATCTCGCGCAGGATGTCCTTGACGTGGGTGCTGCGGTAGCGCAAGTCGTGCTTCTGGATCAGGTAGGCGTTCTCGACTGCGCGCGTGGCATCGAACATCACCGCGATGCCATGCTGGCGGCTCCACGCGTAGACCTCGCGCAGGTTGTCCATCGACACCGGCTGGCCGCCGGCCATGTTCACCGACAGCTCGAACGAGATGTAGGCGATCTGCGCCGCACCATGCTCGCGCACCAGCGCATCGAGCTTGGCGAGGTCGATGTTGCCCTTCCAGCGGAACGTCGAGGTCGGATCGTGCGCCTCGTCGACGATCACGTCGGCGAACACGCCGCCGGCGTATTCCTGATGCACCTTGGTGGTGGTGAAGTACATGTTGCCGGGCACGATCTGGCCCGGCCGGATCATCACCTCCGACAGGATCTGCTCGGCGGCGCGACCCTGATGCGTCGGCAGCACGTACTGATAGCCGTAGGTGTCGCGGATCGCGGCGGCGAACTCCAGATAGGCGCTGCTCGTCGCCGGCGTCGGCACCGCGGCGTCGTAGGCCGCCCATTGCACGCTCGACATCGCGGTGGTGCCCGAATCGGTGAGCAGGTCGATGGTGACGTCGGCCGAGCGCAGCAGGAAGGTGTTCCAGCCGGCCTCGCGGATCGCGCGCTCGCGCTGTTCGCGGGTCGTGATCGCGATCGGCTCCAGCGTGTGCACGAGCCACGGTTCGCAGTCGAACGCGAACGGAGCGAGGTCGGCCAGCACCGAACCGAACCGCAGTGCATCGTGCCACTGGCCATCCATCTCCAGCGTGAGCGCGGGAATCCGCTCGCGCTGGGCGTGCAGCGCGATCACGGCGTCGGCGACCTGGTCGAGCTGGCGGTTGCTCATCGCCAGGCGCGGGATCTGCAGCGGCAGCAGGTGGTCGCGCCCGACCAGACCCGGCACCAGCGCACGCACGCCGGCGCTCAGGTACAGCGCGCAGGCCAGCGCGTGCGCAGGATGCTGCGTCGCCTGCGGCAGGAAGCGGTCGGCCTGCACGTAGGCACCATCGCAGCCGCGCTCGATCGGCACGCCGGCCTCGCGCAGGCGCGCCGTGAAGCGTTCGGTCTGCGCCATCGCCCACTGCACGGTCGATTCGTCGCACATCTCGTCGAGGCCGCGCGCGATCACTTCCATCGTGCGTCCGGCCATGCCGCCATAGGTGTGCAGCCCCTCGAACACGACGATGTCGTTGATGAAGCGTTCGTGGTCGGCCGGATTGTCGGTGGCGAGGAAGCCGCCGGTGTTGGCACGCGCGTCCTGCGCGCCATCCATCATGATGACGTGGGCGCTCTTGGCGGTGAGCTTGACCAGTTCGGCGATGCTGCGGTCGGCCATGCCTGGCTCGAAGCGCTGGATGTACCAGGCGTTCTCGACCACGCGCGAGACATCGAGCACGAGCCGCAGGCCGTGGCGGTCGGCCAGCGCGCGCGCTGCGCGCAGGTTGCCGAGGCTGATCGGATGCTGGCCGTCGGCGAAAGCCTGGGCGCCGACGAACGGCGGGCGGCTGGCGCCGATCGCGGCCTCGAGCGCGGCGAGGTCGAAGTTGCCGGTGAACACGGCTTCGGCGTGATCGCGCACGTCGACCAGTTCGATGCCGCGCGGTGCATGCAGGTCGATGCGGCCGCGCGCATTGCTCGGCAGTCGTTGGCCGCTGCTGGCGAAGGCGTGCAGCAGCAGCTTCACCGAGCCGAGCGTGTTGTGGGTCGGGCACACATAGGTGTGGCCGAGCACGCGCGTGATCGCGCCGCTCATGTTCTCGAAGTTGCGCGCGCCGGCGTAGGCCTCGTCGCCGATGAGCTGGCCCGCGAGCTGTTCCTGGCTCATCGCGCCGGCACCGTAGGACACCATGTCGAAGCTGATCTGCTGCGGCGTCAGGTTGAACACGTTGAAGTGCGCCGCGGTCAGGTTGCGCTTGCGTTCGTCGAGCGACACGAAGCGGATCGGGCGGACGGTCTTGGCCTTGTGCGGCTCGTGGGCGGGGACGGGCGTCGTCATGGCGGGCTCCGGAAGCAGGATGGAACGGGGCGCCGCACGCGGCGCGGGATGCCGGCATTGTAGAAAGGAGGATTGTTTGATTGAATGTCGTTCGTTAAGTACAAGTCGCGTATTTGCGCCATAGCTGAAAGCAAATGGTCAAAACAACTTCACCAACGACAACGATCCTCGACGCCATCGACTGGCAGATCCTCGCCATCGTGCAGCAGGAGGCACGGCTGAGCTTCGCCGAACTGGGTCGCCGCATCGGCATGTCCACGCCCGCTGCCGCCGAGCGCATGCGCCAGCTCGAGGCCGCCGGCGTGATCCGCGGCTATCGGGCCGAACTCGATCTGGCGCGCGTCGGCCGTCCGGTGCTGGCGATCGTGCGCATGAGCGTGGTCGGCGACGTGTTCACGCGCGTCACCGCAGCGATCCGCCAGTCGCCCGAGGTGCTCGAATGTCACCGCGGCACCGGCGCCGATTCGTTCACGATCAAGGTGGCGGTGCCTTCGATCGAAGACCTCGAACAGCTCATCGACCGGCTCACGCCGTTCGGCACCACCTCGACCTCGATCGTGCTGTCCTCGCCGGTGCCGTGGCGCGCGCTGGCACCGCCGGCCGCGGCCAGCAGCGCGCGTGGCGGTGGCCGGGCGCCGCGGCGCACGCGCGGCGGCTGATCCGCGCCGACGCACAACTGCGCGTTTTCGCTACTATCACGGCACGGCGGGATCGGCGCGGGGAGCTGGCATGACGAGGGGAAGCGGGCTGAAGGCAGCGGCCGCGGCGCTGGGCATGCGCGGCGCGGGCGTTGCGATCGTGCTGGGCCTGGTTGCCGGCTGCGGCAACAAGGACGCCGCCAAGGCGCCGCCACCGCCGCCGGTCACGGTGCTCACGGTGCAGACCTCGACGATGCCGCTGCGGGTCGAATACGTCGGCGAAACGGCCGGCTTCCGCGACGTCGAGGTACGCGCGCGGGTCAGCGGCATCCTGCTCAAGCGCACCTACACCGAGGGCGAGACGGTGCAGGCCGGCCAGGTCCTGTTCGAGATCGACCCGGCGCCCTACCAGGCCGCGGTCGACCAGGCACGCGGCGGGCTCGCCCAGGTGCAGGCCGCCTTCAACAAGGCCAAGGCCGATCGCGAGCGCGTGGTGCCGCTGTTGGCCAGGAACGTCATCAGCCGGCGCGACTACGACGACACCATCGCCGCCTACGACGCGGCCGCCGCCAACGTGCAATCGGCGCGCGCACGGCTCAAGGAAGCCGAGCTCAACCTCGACTACACGCGCGTCACCGCGCCGATCGGCGGCGTCACCAGCCGTGGTGCGCAGTCGGAAGGCAGCCTCATCAGCGCCAGTGGCGACAGCGGCCTGCTCACGACGATCTCGCAGTTCGACCCGCTGTACGCCAACTTCTCCTATTCCGAGCAGGACTGGTTGAAGGTGGAGCGCATGTTGCGCGACGGAACGCTCAAGATGGCCGCCGACTACGAGTGGCCCGTGCACATCCGTCTGGCCGACGGCAGCGAGTATCCGCTGGTCGGCCACATGAATTTTTCCGACAACCGCGTCGACTCGCGCACCGGCACGATCCGCGCGCGCGCGATCTTCGCCAACAAGGACGAACGCCTGCTGCCGGGACAGTTCGTGCGCGTGATCCTCGACCTGGGCGTCATGCACGACGTGCTGCAAGTGCCCGAGCGGGCCATCGTGCAGTCGCAGGCCGACAAGACCCTGTTGCTGGTCGGCCCCGATGACGTGGTGCAGGCGCGTACCGTGCAAGTGGGGTACGCCAGCGGCGGCATGGTGCAGATCAAGAGCGGGCTGGCCGCCGGTGACCGCGTGATCGTCGAGGGCGTGCTCAAGGCGCGTCCGGGCGCCAAGGTGTCGCCCACCGGCGCACCGGCCGCCAGCGCTGCGGCCCCCGCCGCGAAGTAGGCCCACGCCATGTTCTCGCGGTTCTTCATCGAGCGGCCGATCTTCGCCAGCGTGATCTCGATCATCATCGTGCTGGCGGGGCTGGCCGCGATGCGCAGCCTGCCGGTCGAGCAGTATCCCGAGATCACGCCGCCGGAAGTGGCGGTGGTGGCGTTCTACCCGGGCGCCACGCCCGAGGTGATCGCGCAGACCGTGGCGGCGCCGCTCGAGCAGCAGATCAACGGCGTCGAGCACATGCTCTACATGCAGTCGAGCGCCGCCTCCAACGGCATGATGAGCCTGAGCGTGTATTTCGACATCGGCACCGACGCCGACCAGGCCGCGATCAACGTCAACAACCGCGTCGCGGCGGCGATGGCGCAGATGCCCGAGTCGGTCAAGCAGCAGGGCGTGACGGTCAAGAAGAAGTCGAGCTCGATCCTGCAGGTCATCACGCTCGAATCGCCGCAGCGCAGCCACGACACCACCTTCCTGTCCAACTACGCGCTGCTCAACGTCATCGACGAGCTCAAGCGCATCAACGGCGTCGGTGACACCATGCTGTTCGGCGGCACCGACTACGCGATGCGCGTGTGGCTGCGCCCGGACCGGTTGGCCCAGCTCGGTCTCACGCCGGGCGACGTCATCGGCGCGATCCGCGAGCAGAACGCGCAGTTCGCGGCCGGCAAGATCGGCGCGCAGCCGACCGCGGCGGGCGTGGACTTCACCTACACCGTGCAGACGCGCGGACGGCTCGACACCCCCGCGCAATTCGCCGACATCATCGTGCGCTCGCTGCCCGATGGCTCGCAGATCCGCATCCGCGACGTCGCCCGCGTCGAGATGGGTGGCCAGGACTACGACCTGCTGGCGCGCTTCAACGGCAAGCCCGCGATCGGCATCGCGGTGTACCTGCAGCCCGGCGCCAATGCGGTGGCGGTGGCCGAGGCGGTGCAGGCCAAGATGGACGAACTGCAGGCGCGCTTCCCGCACGACCTCAACTACGCGATCCCGTACGACACCACCCACTTCGTCAAGCTGTCGATCGAGGAAGTCGTGCACACGCTGATCGAGGCGATCGTGCTCGTGTTCCTCGTGGTGTTCCTGTTCCTGCAGAACCTGCGTGCGACGCTGATCCCGTGCATCGCCGTGCCGGTGTCGCTGATCGGCACCTTCGCCGGCATGCTCATGCTCGGTTTTTCGATCAACCTGCTCACGCTGTTCGGCATGGTGCTCGCGATCGGCATCGTGGTCGACGATGCGATCGTGGTGCTGGAAAACGTCGAGCGCATCATGGCCGAACGCCACTGTTCGCCGCGCGAGGCCGCGATCCTCGCCATGCAGGAAGTGGCCGGGCCGGTGGTGGCGATCGTGCTGGTGCTGTGCGCGGTGTTCCTGCCGGTCGCGTTCATGGGCGGCATGACCGGCGTCATGTACCAGCAATTCGCGGTCACGGTGGCGATCTCGGTGGCGATTTCGGGCGTGGTCGCGCTGACGCTGTCGCCGGCGCTGTGCGCCGTGCTGCTGCGGCAGGGCCACGGCCAGCCGGCGCGCTTCTTCGTCTGGTTCAACCGCCAGTTCGACCGCCTCACCGGCGGCTACGTCGGCGGCGTGGCCTTCCTCAATCGTCGCGTCGGCGTCGCCTTCGTGCTGGTGGGCCTCATCCTGCTCGGCACCTGGGGCCTGTTCCTGCGCGTGCCGGGCGAACTCGTCCCCGACGAGGACCAGGGCTACCTGATCGCGGCCGCGTTTCTGCCCGATGCGGCCTCGCTCACGCGCACCGAAGCGCTGACCAACGAGTTCGATACGATCACGCTGGCCAATCCGGCCGTGGCCGACGCGGTGACCTTCGCCGGCTTCAACGTGCTGTCGGGTTCGGTGGCCAGCAATGCGGGCCTGTCGTTCATCACGCTCAAGGACTGGGCGCAGCGCAAGGGCAAGGGCGAGGATTCGTTCAGCGTGGCCAAGACGCTGCAAGGCATCGCCTACATGCGCATCGAGGACGGCTTCGTCGCCGTGTTCAATCCGCCGCCGATCATGGGCATGTCGACCACCGGCGGTCTGGAGGCCTACCTGCAGAACCGCAGCGGCGGCGATGCCAATGCGTTCGCGGGTGAGGTGCAGCGCCTGCTCGATGCCGCCAGGAAGCGCCCCGAGTTCGCCGACGTGAGCTCGACCTACCGCGCCAGCGTGCCGCAGGTGTTCCTCGATCTCGACCGCGACAAGGCCAAGGCGCTGGGCGTGCCGATCCCGATGGTGTTCGACACCATGCAGGCGATCTTCGGCCAGGCCTATGTCAACGACTTCAACCAGTTCGGGCGCACCTACCGCGTGCAGGTGCAATCGGAAGCCGAATACCGCGCCCGCCCCGACGACGTGCGCAACGTCTACGTGCGCTCCAACGACGGACGCATGATCCCGCTGACCAGCCTCGTCAGCGTGACCGACACGGTCGGTCCCGAAGTGGTCGAGCGCTTCAACGTGTTCCCGGCCGCCAAGATCATGGCCCAACCCGCGCCCGGCTACAGCTCGGGGCAGGCGATCCAGGCCCTCGAACAGGTCGCCGCGCAAACGCTGGGCAACGACGCCAAGCTCGAATGGACCGGCTCGGCCTACCAGGAGAAGCGCGCCGGCGGCACCGCCGCGCTCGCGTTCGCGTTCGGCATCGTCATGATCTTCCTCATCCTCGCCGCGCAGTACGAACGCTGGAGCCTGCCGCTGGCGGTCATCACCGCGGTGCCGTTCGCGCTGTTCGGCGCGCTGCTGGCGACCTGGCTGGTCGGCCTCAGCAACAACGTCTATTTCCAGATCGGCCTCGTCACGCTGGTGGGCCTGGCCGCCAAGAACGCGATCCTCATCGTCGAGTTCGCGGTGATGAAGCATGGCGAGGGCCTGGGCCTGCTCGACTCGGCACTCGAGGCGGCGCGGCTGCGCTTCCGCCCGATCGTGATGACTTCGCTGGCGTTCATCCTCGGCTGCGTGCCGCTGGTGACCTCCAGCGGTGCCGGCGCCGCCAGCCGCCATGCGCTCGGCTGGCCCGTGATCGGCGGCATGCTCGCCGCGACCTTCATCGCGATCTTCTTCATCCCGCTGTTCTTCCGCCTCATCATGCGCGCCAGCGCGGGTCGCGGCTCAGGCTGAGCGCGCCCGTCGCCACGCCGCAACGCGCAGCAGCCGCCAGCCACGCCGCGCGCCGCCGCTGGCCACGAGCGCCCATGCGGCAAGGCTCACCCACACGCCCACGCGCGGCACTGCCTGCAGCCAGGCCAGATCGAGCGCGCGCGCCAGTTCGAAGCTGCCGACCGTGTACATGCCGAGCGGGAACACGATGGTCCAGTCCTCGCGCGAATGGCGCAGCGGCAACGCGCGCGCGCGCCACGACCACAGCGCCAGCAGCAGCGGAATCCACGCAGTGGCCACGCTCCATGCCGTCGCGGTGGCGACGACGAGCAGCGGGCGCCATCGCGCGAGCACGGCGGCGGCGTCGGCGTGCTGCACGAGCAGGCTGCCGGCCAGTGTGCTGATCGCGAGCGCGCCCATCGTGATCCAGTACGGCGGGGTCAGGTCGCGCGGCCGCAGCGGCCGACGCAGCAGGCGCCACACGATGAGGCCGATCAGCGGCAGGTACAGCAGGCTGCCGAACACGAACCATGCGAGCGCGAGCACCGCCAAGCCCTCACGCCACGGCGACCCCGGCGTCGCCAGCAGTATCGCGGCGATCGCCAGTCCCTGGGTCGCCACCACCGCGATGAGCCAGCCGCCACCGATCGCGCGGACCAGGCGCGCCTGTCGCGCCGCCTGCACCAGCGTGACGATGAAGCGCGGCAGCAGCACGAGCCAGGTCAGCAGCGCGGCCAGCGCCAGCGACCACGCCAGCAGCGGCCAGTGCACGAGCAGCAGGCACTGGCTTGCCAGCACGCAACTGCCCGCGCTGAAGGTGAGGAAGCCCGCAGCGCGCGCGGGATCGCGCAGGTCGCGCGCGATCCCGGCGCCGAACAGGGCCAGCCGCGCCAGCGTGGCGAGCAGCAGGCCCGCGTATGCCACCAGGTTGAACCCCAGCAGCAGCAGCGCCACGCGCGTCAGCCCGTGCTGGTGGGCGTCGATCGCGACGATGCCGCTGGCCATCACGAGCGCAAAGCAGCCCGGCGCAAGACCGCGCACGCAGGGCAGCAGGCAGTGGCGCAAGGACATCGACTCATGCTCGCAAGGGACCGGCGCGATTATGCCGGCGCGCGGTGGGCGATCGCCGCCATCGCATGGCGCAGACGGCGCGCAGCCGGCGGCCTACAATCGCGGCTTGCTCCCACGCGCGTCGCTCGCATGTCGTCTCCGCTCCGCCTCGTGTTTGCCGGCACGCCCGAGTTCGCGCTGCCTTCGCTGCAGGCCTGCCTCGCCAGTGGTGCGCAGGTCGTCGCCGTCTATACCCAGCCCGACCGGCCGGCCGGTCGCGGGCGTCAGCTCGCCGCCAGCCCGGTCAAGCAGGCCGCGCTGGCGGTCGGCGTTGTCGTCGAGCAGCCACAGACGCTGCGCGATGCCGAGGCGCGCGCGCGGCTGGCGGCGCATGCGCCCGACCTCATGGTGGTGGTGGCCTATGGCCTGATCCTGCCCCGGGCCGTGCTCGCGTTGCCGCGGCTGGGCTGCTGGAACGTGCACGCCTCGCTGCTGCCGCGTTGGCGCGGCGCGGCGCCGATCCAGCGCGCGATCCTCGCCGGCGATGCGCAGACCGGCGTCGATCTCATGCAGATGGAGGCCGGCCTCGACACCGGACCGGTGCTGCTGGAAGCGCGCACGCCGATCGACGCCGGGGACACCGGCGGCAGCCTGCACGATCGCCTGGCCACGCTCGGCGCGCAGGTGCTCGATGAGGCACTGACGCGCGTGCTGCGCGGCGAGACGCTGCCGGCCAGGCCGCAGGCCGAGGGCGGCGTCACCTATGCCCACAAGCTCGACAAGGCCGAAGCGCGCCTGGACTGGCAGGCGCCGGCGGCGGCGCTGGCGCGCGCGGTGCGCGCATTCGATCCCTGGCCCGTCGCCGAGGCACAGCTCGACGGCGAGCGCGTGCGCATCTGGCAGGCGCAGGCGTTGCCGACACCGGCCACGGCGCCACCGGGCAGCATCGTCGCTGCCAGCGCCGAGGGGATCGACGTCGCCACCGGTGAGGGCATCCTGCGCATCGGCGCGCTGCAGCGCGAAGGCGGGCGCCGCATCAGTGCGCGCGACTGGCTCAACGCGCGTCGCGCGCCACCCGCACCGTGACATCGCCGCGCCGACCCTCGCGCCCATCGTCCGCACCGGCGGCGCCCGGCGTGGCCTTGCGCGTCGCTGGCGCACGCACGCTGGCGCGCATCGCGCGCGATGGCCAGTCGTTGCGCGCCGCGCTGGCACCGGCGCAGGCGCCGTTCGCCGATGCGCGCGATCGCGCGCTGCTGGCCGCGAGCGTGTTCGCCGCGACGCGCTGGTGGCTGCGCCTCGACGCGGCGCTGGCGCAGCTCATGGACAAGCCGCTGCCGCCGCGTGCGCGCGAAGTGCATGCACTGCTCGTGCTCGGCTGCGCCCAGATCGGCCTGCTCGCGATGCCGGCCTATGCCGTGGTGGCGGCTTGCGTCGACGCCAGCCGCGCGCTTGGCCAGGGCCAGTTCGCCGGCCTCGTCAACGCGGTGCTGCGCCGCTATGGGCGCGACAGCGCGCCGTTGGCCGCCCACCTCGACGCCGACCCGGTGACGCGCCATGCCTGCCCGCGCTGGCTGATCGAGGCGATCGAACACGACTGGCCCGACCAGGCCGCCGCGATCCTTGCCGCCAGCAACGCGGAGGCACCGCTGACGCTGCGCGTGAACCTGCGCCACGGCACGCGCGCGGCGTTGCACGAGCGGTTCGCCGCCGCCGGCATCGAGGCCAGCGCGCCGGCCGCCGCGCCGGCCGCGCTCGTGCTGGCGCACAGCACCGACGTGACGCGCCTGCCCGGTTATGCGCAAGGCGCCTTCTCGGTGCAGGACGCGGCCGCGCAGGCGGTGGCCGCCGTGCTGCAGCCACGCGACGGCATGCGCGTGCTCGATGCCTGCGCCGCGCCGGGCGGCAAGGCCGCGCATCTGCTCGAATCCGCCGCGGTCGATCTGGTCGCGCTCGACAGCGATGCCAGTCGGCTCGATCGCGTGCGCGACAACCTGCGCCGGCTCGGCCTTGCCGCGCAGGTCGTGGCCGGCGATGCGACGACGCCCGCGGCGTGGTGGGACGGCCGCCCGTTCGAGCGCATCCTCGTCGATGCGCCGTGTTCGGCCACCGGCATCATCCGTCGCCAGCCCGACATCAAGCTGCATCGACGCGCGGCCGACATCGGCGTGCTCGCCGCGGGTCAGCGCCACATCCTCGACGCGCTGTGGCCGCTGCTCGCGCCGGGCGGGCACTTGCTGTATGCCACCTGCTCGATCCTGCGCGCCGAAAACGAGGCCGTGCTTGCCGGCTTTCTCGCCGCCCACGATGATGCGGGCGCGCTGCCGCTGCCGGCGCAGCTCGGCCATCCGGCCGGCGTGGGCCGGCAGCACTTGCCGGGGGAGGACGGCATGGACGGGTTCTTTTATGGCTTGCTCGCCAAGCATGCATGAGCGGTGCCGGCGCGCGGCCGCGGCGCTGCGTGCGGCGGGCATGCTGCTGCTGGCGAGCCTGCTCGGTGCCTGCGGCCTGCTCGCACACCAGGCGCCGGGCAGCGCCGAGGTGCGCCATGCGCAACTGCTGGTCGGCGAGGCGGGCGCGCAACTGGCGCTGGCGCTCGACGTCGAGCTCAGCGGTCCGATGCAGGACGCGCTCGACCACGGTATCCCGCTGACGCTGCGGGTGGACCTGCGCAGCGGCACGCTGCGCGCGCAGCCGCGGGTGGAGCTGCGCTATTTCCCGCTGTCGCGCCGCTACCAGCTCATCGAGGGCGGGCGTGATGACGAGCGGGGTTACGCCACGCGCGGCTACCTGCTGGCGGCGCTGGGTTCGCTGCGGCTGCCGTTGCCGGCGGCGTTCGCGCGCCTGGGCCCCGATGCCCCGTTCACGGTGGCGGTGGCGCTCGATCCGGCCGCGCTGCCGGGCGCGCTGCGCCTGCCCGCATTGTTCGAGCCGGCCTGGCGGCTGGCCTCGCTGGAAAGCACATGGCCGCGCGCGACGCCCTGAATCTGCTGCTGCGCCGCGTGGTGCCGGCACTCGTGGTGGCGGCGCTGCTGGCCGCCTCGCTCAAGCTCGCCGAGGATGCGGCGGCCGACAATGCGCGCTTTGCCGCCCACTACCAGCTCGTGCTCGGCACGGCGCTGGTCGCGCTCGTCGTGCTCGTACTCGTGATCGGCCTGCGCCTGTGGCGGCTGCGCGGCGAGGTGCGGCGCGGCGTGCCGGGCGCCCGCCTCAACCGGCGCCTGCTGGGCCTGCTCATCGTGCTGGCGTTGCCGGCCAGTCTCGTCGTCTACGGCTTTGCGCTGCGCTTCCTCGACGCGACGATCGACAACTGGTTCAACGTGCGCCTCGAGCAGGCACTCGACGATGCGCTGGAGCTGGGCCGCGTGGTGATCGACGAGCACCTGCACGATGCCGAGAGCGCCAGCCAGGCCCTCGTGCAGCGCCTGGCCGAGGCGCCGGCGACCGATGCGCAGGCCATGCTCGACGAGTCGATCGATGCGCTCGGCGCGACCCAGCTCGCGGTCCTCGGTGCCGATTCGCGCGCGCTCGCGCTGGCCAGTTCCGACCCCGGCTGGCTCGATCCGCCGCTGCCCGATGGCGCGCTGCTGTTGCGCGTGCGCAGCGAGCGTCGCTACGCGGCCGCCGAGCCGTTCGGCGATGCGCTGCTGCTGCGCATCGTGCTGCCGATCGATCCGGCGCGCGTCGCGCCGGACCGCCAGCGCCTGCTGCAGGCGCTGTTCCCGCTGCCGGCGCGCGTGCAGCCGCTCACGCGTGGCATCGAACGGGCGAGCTTCGATTTCCAGCGCCTCAAGTTCCTGCGCGGCTCGCTCAAGCTCACGTTCGCGCTGATCCTCACCTTCGTGCTGTTGCTGACGGCGCTGGCCGTGGTGCTCGTCGCCTTCGTGGTGGCGCGGCGCCTGGTGGCGCCGATCAGCCGCCTGTCGGCGGCGACGCGCGCGGTGGCCGCTGGCCGCTTCGACACCCCGTTGCCGGCCGCCAGCAACGACGAGCTCGGCTTTCTGGTTGCCTCGTTCGGCCAGATGACGCGCGAGCTCGAACTGGCCAGCGCGCATGCGCGCACCAGCACGCGCGAGATCGAGCAGCAGCGCGCCTGGCTCGAGGCCGTGCTCGAACGCCTGTCGGCCGGCGTGCTCGGCTTCGACCGCAGCGGTCGCCTGCGCAGCGCGAATGCCGCCGCCGAGGCGATCCTCGGCGTGGTGCTGGAACGGCACCTGGGCGCCAGCGCCAGCGAGATCGGCAAGGCCCAGCCGGCGCTGCAGGCCTTCCTCGAACCGCTGGCGCGGCACCTGCGCGAGGACGCGCGCGAATGGCGCGAGGAAGTCGTGCTCGAGTCGGTGCAGGGCCCGCGCACGCTGATGGTGCGTGGCGCGGCGTTGCCCGAGCATGCCGGCTACGTGGCCGTGTTCGACGATCTCACCGTGCTCAACCGCGCGCAGCGCGACGCCGCCTGGGGCGAGGTTGCGCGACGTCTCGCCCACGAGGTCAAGAACCCGCTGACGCCGATCCAGCTCGCCGCCGAACGCCTGCGCCGGCGCTTCCTCGGCCGCCTGCCGCCCGATGAGGGCGAGCTCATCGATCGTGCCACGCAGACCATCGTGAGCCAGGTCGAGGCGCTCAAGACGATGGTCAACGCCTTCGGCGATTACGCGCGGCCGCCGCCGATCACCACCCATGCGGTCGCGCTCAATGCGCTGGTGGGCGAGGTGCTCGACCTGTACGAGAACGATCAGCGGCTCGGCCTGACGCGCCAGCTCGACGCCGGCGAGCCGCGCGTGCGGGTGGACCCGGTGCGCCTGCGCCAGGCGCTGCACAACCTCATCAAGAACGCGCTCGAGGCGATCGGCGATGAACGCAAGCCGCAACTGGCAGTCGGCACGCATCTGCTCGAACGCGACGGCGAGACCTGGGTCGAGCTCAGCGTGGCCGACAACGGTCCCGGCCTGCCGGCCGATTTCGGCGAGCGCTGGTACGAGCCCTATACCTCGAGCAAGGCGCGCGGCACCGGGCTCGGCCTGGCGGTGGTGAAGAAAATCGTCGAGGAACACGGCGGCCACGTGCGCGCGCTCAACCGCGAACAGGGCGGCGCCGAGTTCACGTTGTGCCTGCCGGCGCAGCGGGACTGATCGCCGCGCCGAGCCGCTGCGGCGGCAGCCGCGCCGGCGTCAGTGCGGCGCGCCCGCGGCGGGCGCCGCTGCGTTGCTGGCGAGTTCGGCGATCGCGCCGCGCAGGCGCTGCCCGAACGCAGCGTCGTTGGCGAGCCACCAGGCGCGTGCGTTGGCACGCAACTGCGCGCACTGGGCCTGGTCCAGCGCGAGCAGGTGCTCGACGCCAGCGCTGATCGCGGCCGGCTCGACGAAGTAGGTGGTCGCCAGCCGCTGGCTGCCGCGGCGTGCCCACGGCACCAGCACGCCGCGTTCGGGCGTGACCATCTCGTTCATCGGCGGCGCGTCGGTGGCGAGCGTGATCGCGCCGACGCTGAGGCCCTCGACGAGGTGGTGGCCGAAGCCTTCGGTCTCCGACGGGCACAGGTGAAACAGATGTTCGTTCTGCAGGCGTTGCAGGGTGTCGTCATCGAGGTAGTCGCGCACGCAGCGCAGGTTGGCCGGCAGTTGCGCCGGCAGGCGCAGCGGCGCGCGCTGCACGAGGGTCAGCGTCGGCCAGTGCGGCGCCTGCAGCCAGGCATCGACGAGCACTTGGGTGCCCTTGTTGGGGCTGCGTCCGCCGAGATGGAAGAACGTCGCGCTGCGCGCCACCGCCGGCAGCTCGCGGTCGAAGCTGGTGAAGCCGACGAAGCGCGTGGCGCAGCCGAGCGCGCTGAAGATCGGCACCGCATGCCGGGTCTTGGCGAACACGGCATCGAGCGCGCCGAGCCAGGGCCGGTCCTGTTCGGCGAACCATTCCGGATGCGGCAGCAGCACGTTGCGCCGCGCCAGCGGCAGGTATTCGGGGCGGATGCGCTCGTCCATGAGGTTGACATCGAAGCGGCCCTGCGCCGGCGCCCCGCGCCAGCGTCGCCACCAACGCTGCGCACGGCGCCGCAGCAGCGTCGCGCTGCGGCGCAGGCCGCCCGCGCCGATCGCGCTGACCGTGACCTCGAAGTCCGCCTGCGCAAGCGTGCGGGTGAGGATGACGAGATCGCGCGACAGGCCGGCGCCGTTGTCGCGCGCAATGATGTGCACGCTGGTCAAGGACTCATCCCGTAGACTGTGCAGCCCACCGCAACCTGCCCGCCGTCCGCACCGATGCCCGCCGCCACCGTCCTGTTTGCGACCTACAACGAACCGCGGTGGCTGGAATGGGTGTTGTGGGGCTACACCACCCAGACCGAGCGCGACTTCGAGGTGATCGTGGTCGACGATGGCTCGCGCGAGGATACGCGCGCGGTGATCGACCGGCTGCGGCCGCAGCTCAACTACCCGCTGCGCCATTTCTGGCAGCCCGACGAAGGCTATCAGAAATGCAAGGGCATGAATCGCGGCATCCTGCTCGCGCGCAGCGACTACCTCATCTTCACCGACGGCGACTGCATCCCGCATCGCGACTTCGTCGCCCGCCACCTCGCCTTGCGCCAAGCCGGCCGCTATCTCACCGGCGGCTATTGCAAGCTGCCGCTGGCGCTGTCGCAGCGGATCACGCGCGAGGACATTCTCGCCGGGCGCGCCACCGACTATGCCTGGCTGGCCGCCAACGGGCTCGAACGCCACACGCTCAAGCTGCGCGTGCAGCGCGAATGGCTGCGCCGCGCGCTCAATGCGCTCACGCCGGTCAAGCCGCGCCTGCATGGCCACAACGCCTCGGCATGGAAGGCCGACGTGGTGCGCGTCAACGGCTGGGACGAGCGCATGCAGTACGGCGGCCAGGATCTCGAGCTGGGCGAGCGGCTCGTCAACGCCGGCGTGCGCGGCAAGACGATCCGCTATTCGGCGATCTGCGTGCACCTGGAGCACAAGCGCGGCTACATGAAACCCGAGATGCGGCAGAAGAACGACGCGATCCGCGCGCAGACGCGGCGCGAGCGCGCGACGTGGACGCCGCACGGCATCGACCTGCACCTGGACGAAGCCAATCGCGCCGACTGACGCGGTACCCGGCCGGCGCTACAGCGGCGCGCCGCGCGCGAGCAGGTAGTGCTTGATCGCCTTGCGCCGCACGTAGTCGGCCTCGACCAGTGCGAACACGAGCCCGCGCCAGCCGTCGAGGAAGCCCGCGCGCAGCACGTAGCCGCGCAGGAAGCGCCAGGCCGGGCTCAGCACGATCGCGGCCAGACGCGCGCGCCGGCCGCTCGCATGCAGGTGCTGCGCCATCAGCGTCGAGTAGCGCTCCAGGCGCCGCAACTGGTCGCCGAGCGAGCGGTAGGCCTGGTGCTCGAGATCACCGGCGAGGCGTGCCACGGGGCCGTCCACGCCGACCTGTTCGTGGATTTCGCGCGCGCCGCGCCAACCGGCGCGGCGACGGTCGAACAGCCGCAGCACGCGGTCGGGATAAGCATTGCCATGGCGCAGCGGCGCGCCGAAGTAGTGCGTGCAGCGCGCAAAGCGGTAGGCCGCGGCGGTGCCGAAGCCAGTCGCGCGGGCGGCCTCGATCGCGGCGCGCAGCGCCGGTGTCACGCGCTCGTCGGCATCGATGCACAGCACCCAGTCGCAGTGGGCGGCTTGCACCGCGAAATCCTTCTGCGTGCGATAGCCGTCGAAGGCGCGCTCGAGCACGCGCGCGCCGCGTGCGGCGGCGCGCTCGCGCGTGCCGTCGGTCGAACCGGAGTCGACCACGATGACTTCGTCGCAGAACGCGAGCGACTCGATGCAGGCATCGATGCGGTCGGCCTCATCGAGCGTGATGATGCAAGCGGCCAGGCGCGGCCGAACGGCGGCAGGGTTCACGGGGCGGGCGGTGGCGACGGGGGCGCAAGCGTAGCGGCGTTCGCCGCGCCCGCCCAGCGTGGCCGCCCCGTGCCGCGTGCCGGTGCGCTATGCTGCTGTCTCTTTTTCGCAACGCAGGCCGGGCGATGAGCGCTGCCGCACGTATTCTCGTGGTCGATGACGAGCCCGACATCCGCGCCACGATCAAGGACATCCTCGAGGACGAGGGCTATCTGGTCGACACCGCCGAGTCGGCGGCCGGTGCGCGCGAGGCGCGCCGCCGCCAGCGTCCCGACGTCATCCTGCTCGACATCTGGATGCCCGATCTCGATGGCATCAGCCTGCTGCGCGAATGGAGCGAGCGCGGCGGCCTGCCGTGCCCGGTCATCATGATCTCGGGCCACGGCAACATCGAAACCGCGGTCGAGGCCACGCGCCTGGGCGCCTGGGACTTCATCGAAAAGCCGCTGTCGCTGGCCAAGCTGCTGCTCGTGGTCGGCCATGCACTCGAGGCCGGCCAGTTGCGCCGCGAGAACGAGGGCCTGCGCCGGCAGTTGCCCGCGCCCGGCGACCTCGTCGGTTCGGGCAAGGCGATGCAGGCGCTGCGCGCCCAACTGGAACGGATTGCGGCACATGACACCGGCGTGCTCGTGCTCGGCGAGGCCGGCACCGGCAAGGAAACGATCGCGCGTGCGCTGCACGAGCGCAGTGCGCGTCGGGCCGGGCCGTTCGTCACCGTGGCGGCCGGCGCGATCGCGCAGGGCAGCGCCGCGCGTGCGCTGTTCGGAGTGGAGGACGCCGGCACCGTGCAGCACGGCCTGATCGAGCAGGCCAATGGCGGCACGCTGTTCCTCGATGAGGTGGCCGATCTCGATGGCGAGTCGCAACTGCGCCTGTCGAGCGTGCTCGAGCGGCGCGCGCTGATCCGCTGCGGCGGCCACGAAGCGGTGCCGGTCGACCTGCGCGTGATCGCGGCGAGCGCGCACGACCTGGCCGCGCTGGTGGCGGCCGGGCGCTTCCGCGACGAGCTCTACTACCAGCTCAAGGTCGTGCCGCTCGTGGTGCCGTCGCTGCGCGAGCGCGCCGATGACGTTCCCGAGCTGCTGCACTACCACGCCGACTGGTTCGCCAACCGCGACCAGTTGCCGTACCGCAAGTTCGCGCTGGCGGCGCAGAACCGGCTGCGCAACCACGGTTGGCCCGGCAACCTGCGCGAGCTGCGCAATCTCGTGCAGCGCCTGCTCGTGCTCGGTGGTGGCAGCGACATCAGCCTCGACGAGGTCGAGGCGGCGCTCGGCACGGAAGTCGCAGCGGCGTCGCCGGTCGAGCCGACCGCGGTCGGCAGCGGCATCGACTTCGCGCTGCCGCTGCGCGAGGCGCGCGAGCAGTTCGAGCGCGCCTACCTGCTGCACCAGCTCGCGCAGGCCGGCGGCAGTGTCGGCAAGCTGGCCAAGGCCGTTGGCATGGAGCGCACGCACCTGTATCGCAAGCTCAAGGACCTCGACATCGATCCGCGCGGCGGCAAATCGGGCGAGGACGCGTGAGCGACGCCGGGCCGGCCTGCCGCAGGGCCGTTCAGCTGCCGTTTGCTGCAGCGCGGAACTCAGGAGCGACAATGCAGTCTCACTGCACAGTTTCATTTCACACTCCATTTGGCGCCGCCCGGAAACGTGCGGCGCCTTTTTTGTGCGATCCGATCGGTGATCGCGGGAATCGGCGGGCCTGTTGGCGACGCCTTGGCGGCATCGCCGCTGCAGCCAGTGGCGGCCACCCATGGCGGCAAGGCCAGGCGGCGGCATGCCGCGAGCGGTTCCCGGCGCAGCGGTTGGAGGGCGCACGTCCCGCGGCCTGGCCGCACAGCAAAGGAGCAAACCCATGAGACTCGACGGCAAGACAGCCATCGTCACCGGCGCGGCCAGCGGCATCGGCAAGCGCATCGCGGAGGTGTTCGCCGATCACGGCGCGGCGGTGGCCATCGCCGACCTCAACCTCGATGGCGCAAACGCCACGGCCAGCGAGCTGCAGGCCAAGGGCGCCAAGGCGATGGGCGTGGCGATGGACGTGACCAACGAGCAGCAGGTCGACGCCGGCGTCGACGCCGTGGTCAAGCAGCTCGGCGCGGTCGACATCCTCGTCTCCAATGCCGGCATCCAGATCGTCAATCCGCTCGAGAGCTTTTCCTATGCCGACTGGAAAAAGCTGATGGCGATCCACGTCGATGGCGCGTTCCTGACCACCCGTGCCTGCCTGCGCCAGATGTATGCGCGCGGCAAGGGCGGCTCGATCATCTACATGGGTTCGGTGCACTCCAAGGAAGCCTCGGTGCTCAAGGCGCCCTATGTCACCGCCAAGCACGGCCTCATCGGCCTGGCCAAGGTGGTGGCCAAGGAAGGCGCCGCGCACGGCGTGCGCGCCAACGTGATCTGCCCCGGTTTCGTGCGCACGCCGCTGGTCGACAAGCAGATTCCCGAGCAGGCCAGGGAGCTCAACATCTCCGAGGCCGACGTGGTCAAGAAGGTGATGCTCAAGGACACCGTCGACGGCGAGTTCACCACGGTCGATGACGTTGCCGCCTGCGCGCTGTTCTTCGCCGGCTTCGGCAGCAATGCGCTGACCGGGCAGAGCATCGTGGTC
Organism: Dokdonella sp.; assembly: GCF_019634845.1. Classification (GTDB taxonomy): domain Bacteria; phylum Pseudomonadota; class Gammaproteobacteria; order Xanthomonadales; family Rhodanobacteraceae; genus Dokdonella_A. The sequence continues at coordinate 26,366 of NZ_JAHCAQ010000005.1, read as the reverse complement.
AGCCACGGCTGGTTCATGCAGTGAAGCCCGCCGCTCCCGGGAAACGCTCCGCGCGCCTGCGCGCGGCGCCGCCACGCAGCGCCGCGGCCAGCGCCACGCCGGCGCAAGCGGCGGCCGGCTACGAGTCGGTCGCGCTCGTGCTGCAGGGGGGCGGCGCGCTGGGTTCCTACCAGTGCGGCGTGTACGACGCGCTGCACGAGGCCGGCATCCGGCCGTGCTGGTTCGCCGGCACCTCGATCGGCGCGATCAACGCGGCGATCCTCGCCGGCAACGCGCCCGAACATCGGGTCGAGCGCCTGCGCGGATTCTGGGAGCTGATCTGCCAGCCGCTCGGTCTGGCCGCGCCGGTCGCGGTGGCAGTGCGGGCGCTGCTGGGCTGGCTGCCGCCCACGCATGCGCTCGACGCCTGGGCCAATTCGCTCGGCGCGCTCGGTGCGCTCACGTTCGGCCAGCAGGGTTTCTTCCGTCCGCGCGCGGCATCGCCGTTCCTGTACGAGGACGCCGGCGCGCATGCGACGAGCTTCTACGACACCACGCCGCTGCGGCACACGCTCGAGCGCTTCGTCGACTTCGACCGCATCAACAGCGGCCACGGCACGCGACTGGCGGTCGGCGCGACCCACGTCGAGACCGGCAACCTGCATTGGTTCGACTCGGCGCACCATCGCATCGGTCCCGAGCACGTGATGGCCTCGGGCGCCCTGCCGCCGGCGTTCCCGGCCATCGTCATCGATGGCGAGCGCTACTGGGACGGCGGCCTGGTCTCCAACACGCCGCTCGACCATGTGCTGTCGGAGCGGCCGCGGCGCGACAGCCTCGTGTTCCAGGTCGACCTGTGGAGCGCCCACGGCACGGCGCCACGCACGATGATGGACGTGTTCGAACGGCAGAAGGACATTCAGTATTCGAGCCGCACGCGGCTGGGCACCGACCACATCGCGCATCTGCATCGACTCGGCCACGCGCTCGGCGAACTGCTGGCGGCGCTGCCGCCCGGTCATCTCGATGCGCCGACCCGCCAGTTGCTCGAACCGTTGATCAGCGACCGCGTGTTCAACATCGTCCACCTCATCTACCAGCGCAAGCCGTTCGAGACCCAGTTCAAGGACTACGCCTTTGGCGTCGGCACGATGCGCGCGCATTGGGCCGCCGGTCGGCTCGACATGGAGCACACGCTGGCGCACCCCGAGTTCTTCACCAAGCCCTCGCGCTCGGTCGGCGTGATCACGCACGACGTGCACCGGCTGGCCGCGGCCAGGTGATGCTGCAGCGCGCGGCCGAACGCGCGATCATGCGGCGATGAACGAGGAACTGGTCGGCCGCCTGCGGGCGCAACTGGGTGGCCCGCGCGATGGCGCGATGCTGCGCTACTCGCTCGGTACGGCCCTGCTCGCGCAGGGCGATGCCGCCGCGGCCGTGGTCGCGTTGCGCGCCGCGCTGGCGTTCGACCCGCACTATTCGGCGGCGTGGAAGGCGCTCGGCCGCGCGTTGGCGCAGGCCGGCGAGCGTGACGCGGCGCTGGCCGCCTACGAACAGGGCATCACGGTGGCGCAGCAGCGCGGCGACGTGCAGGCGGCCCGCGAGATGACCGTGTTCGCCAATCGCCTGCGACAGACACCATCGTGAACGTGCGCCTGCGCTGGTTCATCGCCGTGCTGGTGGCACTGGCCGCGTTGCAGGGCATGCGCTGGGCGGCGCTGCGGCCGATCACGCGCGCGCCGGGCGTGCTCGTCGATGCCGAGCCGCTGCAGTTGGCGCCGCGCGACGCCGCGCCGATCGCGCACGGCGACTACACGCTGGTACCGCTGGCGGATTTCGCGATCGAGGCGCGCGTGCTGTCGCGCATGGACTATCGCTTCGATGCGTTCGCGGCGGTCGCGCCGCTCGATCTCGCGCTGGGCTGGCGGCGCATGTCCGACAGCGCCGTGATCGGGCAACTCGGCATCGAGCAGTCGGCGCGCTTCTACACCTATCGCTGGAGCGGGCCGCCGCCGCTGCCGCCGGCCGAGATCACGCACACCAGCACCAACCTGCACGCGATCCCGGCCGATGCCGCCGTCGCCCGCTCGCTCGATCGCGTGCGCAGCGGCACCCTGGTCACGCTGCGCGGGCAACTGGTCGAGGTGCGCGGTCGCCGCGGCGAGCGCTGGCGGAGTTCGCTGTCACGCGACGATAGCGGCGCCGGTGCCTGCGAGATCATGCTCGTGCGCGAGGTGCTGCGCCGCGACTGAACGCCGCTCGCCGCAGCCGCCGCGGATGTGGCAGCATCGTGCCAGCCGCAGCCGTGCCAAGCCATGTCCGACACCACCATTCCCGATCCGTCCACGCGCGCGAACCTGTCGCGGCCGGCGTGGATCGGCCCTTACCGCATCATCGACGTGCTCGGCGAAGGCGGCATGGGCCGCGTGTACCTGGCCGCGCAGGACCACCCGGCGCGCCAGGTCGCGCTCAAGGTCGTGCGCGGTGCAACGCCGAGTCTGATCGCGCGGTTGCAGCGCGAGATCGCCACCCTCGCCACGCTCGAGCATCCGGCCATCGCGCGCCTGTACGCGGCCGGCGAGGCCAGCGTGGGCGACGCGCTGGTGCCGTGGCTGGCGATGGAATACGTGCCGGGCATGGACCTGCTCGCCTACGCGCAGGCCAATGGACTCGCGCTCGCGGCGCGCCTCAGCCTGCTCATCGCGATCGCACACGCCGTGCAGCATGCGCACGAGCGCGGCGTGATCCATCGTGATCTCAAGCCCGGCAACATCCTCGTCGATGGCACCGGCCAACCCCGCATCCTCGATTTCGGCGTGGCCTACCGCGACGGCAGCGGCGATGCCACGCTGACGCTGGCCGGGCAGGTGCTGGGCACCTTGCCCTACATGAGCCCCGAACAGCTCGGCGGTGGCGACCAGCGCGCCGACGCGCGCAGCGACGTGTATTCGCTCGGCGTGATCGCCTACCAGCTCGTCAGTGGTCGCTTGCCGCATCCGCGCCTGTCCACCTCGAGCCTCATCGAGGCGCTCGACATCCTGCGCAACGACACGCCACCGCCGCTGTCGCGCGTGTCGGCGGCGGCCCACGCCGACCTCGACACCGTGGTGATGAAGGCGCTGTCGAGCGAACCCGCGCAGCGCTATGCGAGCGCCGCCGAGTTCGCCGACGATTTGCAGCGCGTGCTCGAACATCGCCCGGTCAGCGCGCGCCCGCCGACCTTCGTCTATCGCGCCAGGCGCTTCGTGCGCCGTCATCGCGCGCTCAGCGCCGCCGCGGCGATCGTGTTCGCGGTGCTGCTCGGCGCCAGCGTGGTGTCATTGCGTTTCGCGTTGGCCGAGCGCGCCGCCCATGCGCAGGCCGAGCGCCGCGCACAGGAAAGCGCCGCGGTCAGCGCATTCCTGCAGCAGATGCTCGCCGCCGCCAATCCGGAGGCGACCGCCGGGCGCAACCCGACCGTGGCCGAGGTGATCGCCAGCGCCGAGCGCGAGCTCGACGGGCTCAGCGCCACGCCCGTGGTGATGCGCACGTTGGCGGCAACGCTGGCCTCGGCGCGACGCGCGTTGAGCGATTACCCGGCTGCGCTGGCGCTCAGCGACCGTGCGCTGGCGATCGAGCTCACCGATGAAGCGCCGGCCGAGCGCGTGGCGCTGCTGCGCGAACGCGCCACCATCCTCACCGAGCTGGCGCGTTTCGACGACGCCCGCGCGGTGCTGGCGCAGGCGCGCGCCACCTGGCCCGCCGCGCCGCCCGCCGCCGCGCTCGATCTCGACCTCGCCAGCGCACGCATCGACAGCGACGAGGGCAAGGTCGAGGACGCCGAGCGCAGGCTGCGTGCGCTGCTCGCGCGGGGCGCCGAGCTCGGCCCTGCGGCCGCTGACGACCGCGCGATGCAGACCACACTCGCCACCGCGCGCAGTTCGTTGTCGACGCTGTTGCGCGATGCAGGCCGCCTCGACGAAGCCGAGGCGCTGGCGCGTCAGGCGCTGGCCTGGCGGCGCAGTGCCTTCGGCGAGCGTGCGCCGACCACGTTGACCAGCCGCCACAACCTGGCCCTCATCCTTGCCGCGCGCGGTGCCAACGCCGAGGCCGAGCACGAAGCGCGCGCGGTGCTGGCCTTGCAACGCGAGGTGCTCGGCGAGGACCACTCCAGTACGCTCACGAGCTGGCAGACGCTGGCCAACATTCTCGTGGCGCTGCATCGCCTCGACGAAGCCGATGTGGCCGCGCGGCGTTCGCTGCAGGGTTTCGAGCGCAGTGCCGGCGAAGCGCACATGCAGACGCTGGCGGCAATGAACACGTTGGCCTACATCCTCGACGAGCGCCAGCAGGTCGACGAGGCCGAGGCGCTGTACCGGCGCATCATCGCGATCCAGCAGCGCGCCGGCAGCCACCATCCTTCGGCGTTCGCGCCGCGCAACAACCTTGCCATGCTGCTGCTCGCGGCCAACCGACTCGACGCCGCCGAACGCGAGTTGGCGAGCCTCGTCGCCGATGCACGCAGCGAGCTGGGCGCCAACCACCTGATGAGCGCGATCTTCAGCAGCAACCACGGCCTGTGCCTGGGCCGCATGGGACGTCTGCAGGAGGCGCGCAGCGAACTTCAGGCGGCCCATGCGCAATTGCTTGCGCTGCTCGGCGCCGACCACGCGCGCACACGCGCCGCCGCCGAGCGGCTGGCCGACGTCGACGCGCGGCTGGGCCGCAGCGACGCCGCCGCGCTGCGCCCGCCGGCAGGCTCATGAGCATCGTGCTGACGCTGGTCACGTTGTTCGCGCTGGCGCTGGCCACGTTCAGCGCCTTGCATGCGCGGCGCCTGCGCCGCCAGCTCGAGCGCGAACGGCGCCAGGCGGCGGCGCGTGCCACCGAGCGCGAGACGCTGGTGCGTGAGCAGGCCGTCGCCGGCGAGCGCGAGCGCATCTATGGCGACCTCCACGATGACCTCGGCGCGCGCCTGCTCGGATTCGTCCATGAGGCGCCGACGCCACAGCAGGCCGATCGCGCGCGGGCACTGCTGCAGGATCTGCGCGACGTGGTCACGCGGTCGCGTGGCACGCCCGGCACGCTCGCCGACGTGCTCGCCGACATCCGCAGCGAAACCGCGCAGCGGCTGGCCGCGCTGGGCATGCAACTGGACTGGGTCGAACTGGGCGAGCTGCCCGATCCGCCACTCGACCATGGCCGTGCGCTGCACCTGTACCGCATCGTGCGCGAGGCGATCAGCAACGTGATCCGCCATGCGCAGGCGCGTCAGGTGCGCGTGCGCGTGGCCGTGCGCGAGCAGCAACTGCGGCTGGAACTCACCGATGATGGCAGTGGCGCGGGCGTGGCCGCAGCGGCTGCCGGCAGTGGCCTGCGCGGCATGCGCGAGCGCGCCGCCGAGCTGGCCGGCGACATCGACTGGCAGGCCGGCACCGCGGGCGGCACCAAGGTGCTGCTGAGCATGCCGCTGGCGGCGGCGTCGTGAACGTGCCGGCGCGCGCCCTCGTCGTCGACGATCTCGCTTCGAGCCGCGAGTGGCTCACGCGCGCCCTGCGTCTGGCGTTTGCCGACATCGAGGTCGTCGCGGCGGCGACGCTGGCGCAGGCGCGCGCCTGCTGCACGCCGCCACCGCCGCTGGCGCTGATCGATCTGGGTCTGCCCGACGGGTCGGGCATCGAGCTCATCGAGCAGCTGCAGCCGCGCGGCACGTTGTGCATCGTCGCCACCGTGTTCGATGACGACGCGCACCTGTTTCCGGCGCTGCATGCCGGCGCGCAGGGTTACGTGCTCAAGGATCAGGCGCCCGAGGCGCTGGCGGCGATGCTCGCCGGCATCGCCGCCGGGCAGCCACCGCTGTCACCATCGATCGCGCGGCGCCTGCTGCGCCATTTCGCCGCGCCGGCGCCGGCAGCGCCGCCGGCAGCACTGACCGCGCGCGAGAGCGAGGTGCTGCGGCTGGTCGCCAAGGGCCTCAGCGCCGGCGAGGTGGCGCAACTGTTGCAGTTGTCGCGCCACACCGTGGCCGGCTATCTCAAGGAGATCTACCGCAAGCTCAGCGTGGGCTCGCGTGCCGAGGCGACGCTCGAAGCACTGCGTCGCGGCCTCGTCGCGCCGTAGCCGCGGCGTTGCTGCTGCGCGCGCAGGGCCTTCCGTGGCAGGTCGCTCCGATTGCGGGCGCAGCGTTTCCGGCGCCGCTGGCGGGGTGGGCCAGCGCAGCGCGCGGTTGGGGTGGTTGGCTCAGGCGCGCCGCGTGCGCGCGCGCCAGCCGGCAACCAGTGCGAGCAGGCCGCCGAGCAGTCCGAGTCCGGCCGGGCCCAGCGCCGGCACCGCATGCGGCGTACCGCCTGGGGTGCCGCCGGGCGGCACGTGGGCCGAACCGAAGCCGTCGACGTAGACATAGCCGCCGTGTCCGCCGAGCGAGCAGTCGGCAGCGATCACGGTCAGTTCCACCTGGTGGCCGATCGCGCTCAGCGGCAGCACCGCGTCGACGTCCTGGAACGGAAGATATTTCCAGCTGCCGGTGCCGGGCAGGAACTGCACGCCGGCCTGACCCGAATAGGCGAACTGTTCGAACAGCACGCTGTTGTCGGTCAGGTCCTTCACCGACACGTAGAAATACGGCTGCTCCTGCGGCGAATGGTTGGGATCCTCCAGCACCGGCGCGAACGCGAAGCGGATGTGCGGCACGCCATCGGCGGGGTCGATGTCGGCGTTGCTGACGGTGTCGACCTGGCGCAGCGTGGTGACGAGTGCGCCGGTGGCCTCGTCGTTGAGCTTGGCCGTGTACTGGCCCACGCGCGGCAACTGGATCTGCGGCGCGCGCGGATCGGTGCTGCCGGGACCGACGATCGAGGCCGGTCCGGGCGCGCCCGGATTGATCTGCACGCTGGCGCCGGTGAACGGCGGCGACCCGAGCAGGCCCGGGTTGACGCCGCCGGCCACGGTCCAGCCGGTGTAGGCGTTGGCTTCGAAGCCGCCGTTCTGGAAGATTGCGAAGGCTGGCATTGACGCGAGCGCGCAGGCGCAGGCGAGGACGAGGCGGGACAGGTGGGTGTGCGGGTGGCGCATGGCTGGATTTCCGGGGCAAGGACGGGAGGGCAGTCGGGCAACTCGGTGCGGTGGCCTGGCGCAAGCGGGCGGGGACGGCGCCTGACGGAACGACCCGGTGCACCGCGGCGCTTGCGCTGCGGTCGGCGGCGGTCTGCGCGAGCGGCTTTCGGCCGCGCCGAGGCGCGCGGCAGCGGCCTGCGCGCGCGGCGCCGGCGTGGTGTCGGTGTTCATCGGCAATCCCCTGTGTTGCGCAGCGCCGGCGACGGATCGGCGGCTGCATACGCCTGGCCATGCTAGGGCCTGGCGTGACCTTGCCACACCCCGCAAACGCGGGGTGGCGCAAGGCCATGACCACGCGCGGGGTGGGCTCAGCCCTCGTCGGGTGCGGACCGCACGGCCGCCGCGGAGGTGGGGGCAGGCTGCGCCACGGCGGGCGCGACTGCGCTGCGTGGCCAGCGCTTGTAGGTCCACTGATACTGGGTGAAGGCCAGCGCCACGCACTGTTCGACGCCGCGGTTGAGCGCGCTGCAGGCGACGTGTGGGTCGGTGTCGGCGATGCCGTCCGGCGCGGGCAGGAAGTGCAGCCGATAGCCCGCGCCGCGTTCGAGGCGTTCGGCGAACGCGAACAGCACCGTGGCGCCGGTGCGTTCGGCCAGCCGCGGCAGCAGCACCATGGTCGAGGCCGGCACGCCGAACAGCGGCGCGTATACGCCCTCGCCGCGGCGTGGCTGCTGGTCGGGCAGGATGCCGACCATGCCGCCGCCGGTCAGGCGCCGGAACAGCGCGCGTACGCCGCTGCCGTCGGCGCGGATCTGCTCGACGCCGGGCACGCCGCGCACGCGGCGCAACAACGGCTCCAGCGCGCGCTGGCGCGGTGCGCGGTACAGGATCGCCAGTGGCCGCTGCGCGGCCAGCCAGTAGTTGAGCAGTTCCCAGCAGCCCAGGTGCGGTGCCGCGATGATGAGCCCATGCCCATTGGCGGCGGCTGCCTCGAACAGCTCGCGGCCGCGGACATCGACCACGTGCCGCAATGCCCGCGGTGCGCCGCCGCCCCAGACCGCAAGGACCTCGGTCAGCGAACGGCCGGTCTCGATGAGCGTTTTTTTTGCGAGCGCGTGTCTGGATTGGGCGCTGTTCTGCGTTAATACGAGGGCGAGGTTGCGTTCGGCAATGTTTCGCGAGCGCCCATGCAGGGCCCACGCGCAATGACCGACCACCGCGCCCACGACATGGACGAAGCGCAGCGGCAGGAGGCCGAACACGCGCAGGCAGGCGTGCAGCAGCGCGATTGGCCAGGTCATCGGGGTGTCGGGCATGGGCATGTCCATTGTAGGTGCGGCGCGCGGCGGCGTCGCGTGGGCGACATTGACGCGCGCGCTCGTGCGCGGCGACGATGCGTGCCCCGATCGCGGAAGCGGTGATGATTGCCCTGATCCAGCGCGTGACCGAAGCCAGCGTCGAGGTGGATGGCGCCACCGTCGGGGCGATCGGCGCGGGCCTGCTGGCCCTGGTCGGCGTGCAGCCGGCCGATGGCGCGGCGCAGGCGCAGCGGCTGCTGGAGCGGGTGCTCGGCTACCGCGTGTTCGCCGATGCGCAGGGCCGCATGAACCGCTCGCTGGCCGACACCGGCGGCGACCTGCTGCTGGTGTCGCAGTTCACGCTGGCGGCGGACACGCGCGCCGGCACGCGGGCGGGGTTTTCGACCGCGGCCGCGCCCGAGGCGGCGCGGCATTGGTTCGAGTACCTCGTCGAATTGGCCCGGGCCCGGCATCCCGGGGTGGAAATCGGGCGCTTCGGTGCCCATATGCAGGTCCGGCTCGTCAACGACGGGCCGGTGACGTTCTGGCTGGAGACCCGCTGAGGGCTCGTAACCAGACCCCAGGCGCGCGGATTTTGGCGGTCCGCGGCGTTCCTTTGGGTCGGCCGGACGCTGTTTCACGCTACTGGCGAGAGTGTTCGGGCTGCCCTTGACGCCGCTTCTATACTCTTTTTTCTTTGCCCCGCATTTTGCATCTTTCCGGAAATCCCATGGCCGCAGAACACAACCAGGAGCAGCAGTCCGAGATCAAGACCCTGATCATCAAGGGCAAGGAACAGGGCTACCTGACCTACGCCGAAGTCAACGACCACCTGCCCGACGACATCGTCGATCCGGAGCAGATCGAAGACATCATCGGCATGATCAACGACATGGGCATCGAGGTGCACGAGGTTGCGCCCGACACCGAAACGCTGATGGCCGAAGCGCCGGTCACGGCTGACGACGACACTGCCACCGAAGAGGCCGTCGCCGTGCTCAGCGCGGTCGATGCCGAAGTCGGCCGCACCACCGACCCCGTGCGCATGTACATGCGCGAGATGGGTACGGTCGAGCTGCTGACGCGCGAGGGCGAAATCGCGATCGCCAAGCGCATCGAGGAAGGCCTGGGCCAGGTGCAGAGTGCGCTGGCCAACTTCCCATGGTCGATCCAGTTGCTGGTCGAGGAATACGACCAGCACACCGAAGGCAAGAAGCGCCTGTCCGAAGTGCTGGCCGGCTTCGCCGACGTCGAACAGCCCGACATCGTGATTGCCGAGCGCGCGGTCGAATCAGACGCCAGCGGCGATTCGGACGATGACGAGGGCGAGGACGAGGGCGGCGGCGATGACAGCGATCCGGTCGACACCGGGCTCGATCTGGCCGAGGTCGCCCGGCGCATGGATGAACTGCGCCAGCTCTATGCCAAGTTCCAGAAGACCGCCGAAAAGCATGGCGCCGGTGATCGCAAGGCGCTCAAGGTGCGTGATGAGATGGCCGCGGCCTTCCTCAAGCTCAAGCTGCCGGCGATCATGATCGACGGCTTCGTCAAGAAGCTGCGCGAAGTCGTCAACACCATCCGCCATCACGAGCGCGTGATCGGTGACCTGTGCGTCAAGCATGCCCACATGCCGCGCAAGGATTTCCTCAAGCTGTTTCCGGCCAACGAGACGCGGCTCGACTGGGCCGACGAACTCGCGCGCAAGCGTCAGAAGTGGTCGCCGGCGCTGAAGGCCCAGCGCGACGCCATCGTCGGCGAGCAGGAAAAGCTCGTGGCGATGGAGCAGATGCTTTACCTGGGCATCGCCGAGATCAAGGAGATCAACCGTGCGATGTCGATCGGCGAGGCCAAGGCGCGCCGTGCCAAGAAGGAAATGGTCGAGGCCAACCTGCGCCTGGTGATCTCGATCGCCAAGAAGTACACCAACCGCGGTCTGCAGTTCCTCGACCTCATCCAGGAAGGCAACATCGGCCTGATGAAGGCGGTCGACAAGTTCGAATACCGCCGCGGCTACAAGTTCTCGACCTATGCGACCTGGTGGATCCGCCAGGCCATCACGCGTTCGATCGCCGACCAGGCCCGCACGATCCGCATCCCGGTGCACATGATCGAGACGATCAACAAGCTCAATCGCATCTCGCGCCAGATGCTGCAGGAAATGGGCCGCGAGCCGACGCCGGACGAATTGGCGCTCAAGATGGAGATGCCCGAGGACAAGATCCGCAAGGTGCTCAAGATCGCCAAGGAACCGATCTCGATGGAAACCCCGATCGGCGACGACGAGGATTCGCACCTGGGCGACTTCATCGAGGACGCGGCGATCGTTTCGCCGGTGGATTCGTCGACCAACATCGGCCTGATGGAGACCGTGCGCGACGTGCTCGCCGGGCTCACCCCGCGCGAGGCCAAGGTATTGCGCATGCGCTTCGGCATCGACATGAACACCGACCACACGCTCGAAGAGGTCGGCAAGCAGTTCGACGTGACGCGTGAGCGGATCCGCCAGATCGAGGCCAAGGCGCTGCGCAAGCTGCGCCACCCGAGCCGGTCGGAGCAGTTGCGCTCGTTCCTCGATATCGAATGAGCGACACCGGCCGCGCCCGCCAGACGCCCGCGCCCCGCGCGGGCGTTTGCGTTGGCGCTCCCACCCGCAGTCCACTGCGCCATCTGGCGCTGAGCGCGCTTGCGCTGGCTTGCGCCGTGGCGGCCGGTGCCGCCGAGGTCGAACCGGCGCTTTCCGCGGCGGCGCAGCGTGCCGGGCGCATCGAGGTGTTGCTCGTGCTGCCCGACCAGGCGTCGCCGCTGCTGGCGCCGCTGGCCGCGACGGCCGATTACCGGATGCGGCGTCGCGCGCTGGTTGCGGCACTGCGTGACCGGGCGCACGCGCAGCAGGCCGCGCTGATCGACTGGCTCGGCGCGCATCGCATCGAGCATCGCGCCTACTGGATCAGCAACCTCGTCTGGGCGCGTGTCAGCACCGCCGAACTCGATCAGCTCGCGATGCGCGACGACATCACGCACATTCGCGCCAACCCGCATCTGGCCCGGACCTTGCCGCTGGCCGCGGCGGCGCCGCAGGCGGTGGCGAGCCCGCAGGCAGTCGAATACGGTGTCAGCCGGATCAACGCACCTGCGGTATGGGCGCTTGGCTACACGGGGCAGGGCGTCGTCATCGCCGGTGCCGATACCGGCATCCGTTGGGACCACGCCGCGCTCAAGGCGCACTACCGCGGCTGGGACGGCACGGCGGCGCACCATGCCGGCAACTGGCACGATGCGATCCACGACAGCCTCGGCAACGCATGCGGCAACGATGCAGCGGCGCCCTGCGACGATCACGGCCACGGCACCCACACCGTCGGCACGGCCGCGGGCAGCGATGGCGGCGCCAACCAGATCGGCGTCGCGCCGGGCGCGCGATGGATCGGTTGCCGCAACATGGCTGACGGTGACGGCACGCCTGCGCGCTACATCGAGTGCATGCAGTGGATGCTGGCACCGACCGACGCCAACGGCGCCAATCCCGATCCCGATCTTGCCCCCGACGTGAGCACCAACTCATGGGGCTGCCTACCCGACGAAGGCTGCACCAGCGGCGACGAACTCAGCGTCGCGGTCGACAACGTCGTTGCCGGCGGCATTCTGTTTGTCGCCGCTGCCGGCAATGACGGCTCCGGATGCAGCTCGATCCACGATCCCCCGGCGACCTACGATGCGGCGTTCGTGGTCGGTGCCAGCAACTCGACCGACGCACTGGCCGGCTTTTCCAGCCGTGGTCCGCTCAGCGGAGCGGCGCGCATGCGACCCGACGTCATCGCACCGGGCGTGTCGACGCGCTCGGCACTCAACACCGGCACGACAAGCTACGGCACCATGAGCGGCACCAGCATGGCCACGCCGCACGTGGCCGGCGCAGCCGCCCTCATCCTGTCGGCGCAACCCGCACTCAAGGGGCATCCCGCGGCGGTGGCGCAACTGCTGCGCGAGACCGCCGTGATGCAGGGCGTAACCGACCCGTGGAATGGCGGTTGCGGCGGCCTGACGATCGCCGATCGGCCGAACCACCAGGCCGGCTGGGGACGCATCGACGCGCTGGCAGCGGTGCAGGCGGCGCTCGCCGATGACGGCATCTTCGCCGATGGTTTCGACGGCGACTGAAGCGCGCTGAAGCCGCTTGCGGGCGCGCGCGTTTGGGGATCGCAAGTCGATCCGGTTAGACTCGCGCGCCACTCCAGTGCAGTCGCAGCACGCAGTCGGGCGCCGCGCGCAAGGTGCCTCGGCGCACCGGCATGGCGCAGGTGCGCCGACCGGGTGTCCGCAACACGAACGGCAACGGGCCTATAGCTCAATTGGTCAGAGCAGCGGACTCATAATCCGTTGGTTCCAGGTTCAAGCCCTGGTGGGCCCACCAATCCCCTTCATCAAACCGGCTCTCATGCCGGTTTTTGTTGCCGAAATTCCCATGTTTCCGGGGTCTTGCGCGCGTAGCCAGTGGAAGACTTCGCGTCGGGTTCGGGCCGTGTTCGGCCGGAAGCAATGATCGTTTCCCTCTCTCTCTCCTTTCTGTTTCCGGCGCAACGCCTGTGGCGGACTTCACAGGTAACCGTCTAATTTAGCGTGGTTGGCGCACTTGCTCACGAGTCGAAAATGTAGTATCATACCTACATTCTTTGATGTAGGAGGTGTGCTGTGACCATCACGACCCTATCCAGTCGGGAGCTGAACCAGGACGTGACGCGAGCAAAGAAGGCCACCAAGAGCGGCCCGGTGTTCATCACGGATCGCGGCAAACCCGCGCACGTGCTGCTCAGCTTCGAGGACTATCAGCGGTTGACAAGGCAGCGGCGCAACATTGCCGACGCGCTGGCGATGCCGGGTGTTGCGGACATCGAGTTCGAGCCACCGCGCGTGACCATTGGAGCCCGGCCGGCTGATCTCTCATGATGTATGTGCTCGATACCAACGTGCTGTCCGAGCTGCGCAAGGTACGGCTTGGCAAAGCCGATGGGAATGTGACGGCATGGACGGACAGCGTCGATGCCGCCGACCTCTTCGTATCGGCCATCACCATCATGGAGTTGGAGCTCGGCGTTCTGTCGATTGAACGCAAAGACGCTGCCCAGGGAGCCATGCTGCGCTCGTGGCTGGAGCAACACGTACTACCCGAGTTCTCCGGGCGCACGTTGCCTATCGATACCGTTGTCGCGCAGCGCTGCGCTCGACTGCATGTGCCGGACAAGCGCGGCGAGCGTGACGCACTCATCGCGGCTACGGCGCTGGTGCACGGCATGACGGTGGTCACGCGCAACGTGGCCGATTTCAAGCCTACGGGAGTGACTATCATCAATCCGTGGGAGCCGTCGCCATAACTGCCCACGGGTTCAAGAACGCCTCGGATGGCGGTACTCCAGCGGTACAGAGCTTAGTTTTGCCGACCTTCGCCAAGCTGCTCTAAACTACTGTCGCAGCGTACTTTTTTGTTCTGCAGCTTACGCTCCCCTATGCCTGATTTTCCTAGGCATAGCGCGTTGGCGACGGACTCATAATCCGTTGGTTCCAGGTTCAAGCCCTGGTGGGCCCACCATCCTGCCGCTGCGGCAGCGTCACTGCGCGCTGGCCCGGTGGCAGCGGCGCAGTTGGGCGGCGTGGTCGAACTCGAGCAGGTCGGCGCGGCAACCGACCGCGATGCGACCGACGTCGTGGGCGAGGCCGAGGAACTGCGCGGGATAGGTTGCCGCCATGCGCGCGGCTTCGGCGAGCGAAACGTCGAGCCAGTCGATCGCGTTGCGCACCGCGCTGGCCATGTCGAGGGCCGAGCCGGCCAGTGAGCCGTCCTCGTTCTCGCAGCGGCCGTCGCGCACGGTCACGCGCTGGCCGGCGAGGCGGAATTCGGTCGCGGTGGTGCCGACCGGCGGCATCGCATCGGTCACCAGCATGAGCTTGCCGCGCGGCTTGGCCGCCAGCGCCACGCGCAGGCTCGCCGCATCGACGTGGTGGCCATCGACGATGATGCCGCACCAGCTCGCGCGATCCTCCAGCGCGGCACCGACCATGCCGGGTGCGCGTCCCTGCAGCGGCGACATCGCGTTGTACAGATGGGTGAAGCCGCGCGCACCGGCATCGAGCGCGGCGCGTGCCTGCGCATGGGTCGCGTCGCTGTGGCCGAGGCAGACGATGACGCCACGTTCGCTGAACGTGCGCACGAGGTCGGGCGTGACGCACTCGGGTGCGAGCGTGAGCACGGTGACGCCACGGCGCAGCGAGCAGACGAGATCGATTTCGGCGGCATCGGGCACGCGGAACCGGCGCGCGTCGTGGGCGCCGCGCCGGGCCGGCGCGATGTAGGGGCCCTCGAGATGGATGCCGAGCACGCCGGGCACGCCTTCGGCGATGGCCTGGTCCACCGCCGCGAGCGCCGCCTGCATCGTGGCCGCCTCGTCGCTGATGAGCGTCGGCAGGAAGCCGGTGGTGCCGTGGCGCGCATGCGCGGCGCCGATGCGCGCGAGCGCTGCCACGCTGGGGTCGTCGTTGAACAGCACGCCGCCGCCGCCATTGACCTGCACATCGATGAAGCCTGGCAGCAGTGCGTTGCCGGCAAGATCGTGGACGTGGTCGGCATGGCGCGCGCGCGCATCGTCGGCCGGCACGATCGCGCTGATGCGCGCGCCTTCGACCAGCACCGCGACATCATCGCGCCATGCTGCGTCGAGCAGCACGCGGCCGTTGCGGAACACCGTCGTCATTGCACCGCCTCCATGGGCCGGCGTGGATGCGGCGGCAGGTTGCAGCCGCGCCGCACGGCCAGCGCCTTGGCTGCATGATAGAACGCGGCCACGGCCGCGGCCGGCGCGCAGGTCCGATCGGGCGCGGCGGCGAACGAAGGGTCGCCGCCGTCATCGGCCTCACGTTGCCGCTGCACCGCCCCTGCCGGGCGCCGATGCATTCGCGCCGCAAGTGCCCGCGCGGGCGCGTCCGCGCGGTCCCGCCCGCGTTTCGCGCCCGTCCTCAGCAACATTCGAGCGCGGCCACCGAGCGCGCCAGTCGTGGACCGAGGTAGGCATGCGAACCGCATGCCAGCAGGCCGGCCTCGAGAAAGCGTGCGCGGTACCACGCCGGTGGCCGCGCGATGAATATAGAGAGGCTGAATAAATCTTGGCCTTTGCTATGCTGCTTGCCGCTATGACGAATGCCGCCACCCCTACCAAGCCGAAAGCCTATTCGTACATCCGCATGTCCACGGATGTGCAGCTCAAAGGCGACTCACTGCGTCGCCAAACGGCCGCGTCTCAGCAGTACGCGGCCGATCATGGGCTGGAGCTGGCCCCACCGATCGAGGATATCGGCGTCTCCGGCTTCCGAGGCTCGAATCGGGAGTTCGGAAACCTGGCCCGGTTTCTCGATCAGGTCGAACGCGGGTTGATCGAGCGGGGCAGCTATCTGATCGTGGAGTCGTTGGATCGCCTTTCCCGTCAAAACGTCTTCGAGGCTTTTTCCCTCTTCGGTCAGATCGTGCGGAAAGGCGTCAAGATCGTCACGTTGATGGACGGTCAGACCTACGATGAAGCATCGTTCACGGACAATCATGGCCAAGCCTTCATTGCTTTGGGTTCGATGCTTCGAGCGCCTGAAGAGTCTCGGATCAAGTCCAAGCGGATCGCGGCTGCTTGGAAGCAGAAGCGGGCGGAAGCGAGCACAAAGAAGCTGACTCGCACGATGCCGGCATGGCTTCGGATGAGCGCAGACCGACAAACAATCGAGGCGCTGCCCGAACGTGTCGCTATCGTGGAGGAAATCTTCCGACTGGCCCGCGATGGCTATGGCGCGTATTCAATAGCGCAGCGACTCAATCATCGGCGGGAGCCAACGTGGTCCAACAAGGCTGGGCTATGGTACGAGTCGTACATCAAGAAGATCTTGAGTAACAGATCTGTGCTCGGTGAATTTCAGCCTTTCACAACAACTTATGAGGGTGGCTCGGGTGCACGCCGCGTTCCCGATGGGGATCCTGTACCGAGCTACTACCCGGCGGTAATTGACCACAACCTTTTCTTGGCCGCTCAGGCAGCGATCAGCACGCGCAAGATATCTGGACGTGGGCGCAAAGGTGCGACGCTTACCAACCTCTTCACAGGCGTCATTAAATGCGGCCATTGTGGCCGTCCGATGCGATATATAAACAAGGGGACTGCGGTCAAAGGCGGGCAATACCTACGCTGCACGAGCTCCTACTTTCGAGCAGACTGCAAGTCGCTGCCGTGGCGGTATTCCTACTTCGAACAGTCCTTCCTTCAATTCCTGCGCAAGGTCGATCTTCGTTACGTGCTTGGAGGCCAGAAGCAGGATGAGCTCGCCGCGCAGTTGCAGCAACGCCGTTTGATCATTGAGGCAGAAATAGCGGGAATTTCCCAGTCCATTGAGAACCTTGTCGCAGCAATCGCCGAGTCCGCCGCACTTGCGCTCTCGAAGAAGGTCGCCGAATTGGAGGTCAAAGCGATCGAACTGGAAGCCGAACGCACTCAGGTTAGTGTCGCCCTGAACGACATCGAACAGAGTCGCGCAGGGATGTCCAAGGAAGAGATCGAAGGGCTTCTAGACAAGATCACCCGAAATGGCTCACAGGATTTCGATGATCGTCCTCGACGACTATTGGCCAGTGAGATCAATCGAGTCATTCGGAAGATCGAACTTTTTTCCAACGATTCGGCTCGTCCTTGGGATGGAGAAGATGCAGCGGAGTCCAGTCGCATCGAGGCTATGGCGCCGTGGGAACGACAGATGTTGAACAGCTACTACATCGTCCACTATTCGACAGGCGAGAGCGAATATGTGCGCCCCTATGAAGCGGACAGCCTCATCTATCCAACGACCACGCGTATGCGCATCAACGCACTGAGGGATAAATCTGGTCGATTTGTCGCGCAATAATCCGCGTAAAGTCGACGTAGACACTCGCCGTGATCGCCACCTATCGTTCGGTCAATGTTCGAGAGAGGGCGCGTTGATGGCGGCAAAAAAGCTACGCAGGACACGCCGGAAGCTCCGAGGGCAAACGACCGCATCGCGCCCCATGCCTACCTCCATGCAGTTGTTGGTCAACCGGCTCAGCTTGATTGGAGATTTGATAACCACCGTCGAACTCGCACTGCGTGCACAGAATGCCGATCACGACGCGGCCTTTGCCATGACACTCCGTCGATGCGCAGCCGATCCGATCTATGCGGCCCGGGATGAAGTCGAACAACTCGCCATGAGGCTTTCAGCGGGGACGTGAGTGGAGGCAGTTCCGGCAATCCGTCCAGCCAGGAAGGGATCGCCAGTCAGTCGAAACTTATGGTCACTGGGCTGAAGGAATCCGCCCTCGAAGACCAAAAAGTCCATTTTCAGATTTGCCGGCCAGATTCCAGACTTTCCGTTCAGATGTGCCCGGTCATCAGTAGATCGGGAAGCGGGTTGAAGAGCGACTGGTTCCCTTCACATCAAACCCATTTCTCAGAACCATTTCCGGATTTGACCCAACGACGTTGACCACAATCCCATCGAAGACCGGATTGGCTATCTCACTGCAATCGATAGGTCGGAATGCAGTGGATCGGGAACCGAAGGTGCGACGAACCATGTTTCAGTTCATGGCTCAGGGAGTGGTTCAAGGAGGTATCAGAGGGGAGTATTGGATCAGATGGTTTCAGTTGAGCGTCCATGCTCAGGGGTTGATCCATCATGTTTCCATTCACGGTGGGCATAGTTCTCCCATCAAGGCATCGAAGCCTTCCATGGCTTATGAAGTGGCGCTCGTCTCACTTCATTGTCTCCACCTTCAAAGCTGCAACTGCTCAGCGATGAGGGCATCCGCATAGAGCGGCTTGTCACGGACTTTCATTAGGTAGCCGAGCCAGCCCTTTGGGTCAGCGCACAGCTCATGACGGTGCTCATGAGGCCCGGCCAACGCCAGCGAAGTCCAGCACTCTGCCGACAGTTCCGCGAAGTCCGTCGCCGGAAAATGTCCGGGGATTTCCGTCAGCAGATGCAGGTGCGGATGCTTGTCGAAGACCCCGTTGCCACCCTCCATAACGGGGACGACCTGTAGGTATGCGTCTCGACGGCTGTATTCGCGCCCGAGCGCCTTTCGTTGCAGGCGGCGCAAGAACTCCGCCAGAGTGGCCAATACCCCGTCACGAGACACATGCCCGCGATGCGACGGCTTGAACGTCAGGGTTTGCGCCAGATAGCGGTCGCGGGTCAGGCGCGGGCTGATCCAATCCAGCAAGGCGGCACGATGCCGCTCATCCGATGGTTGAGCACTGTCGGGAGCAGACCCGGTGAATGGGCGAGATGTAGTGAAACCGGGGCGCTGTGAAGCGCCCCAGCCACCGTGTGCCATCGAATGATCGAAGGTCGCGCGCTCCATCACGCCGCCCTCTTGATCGCAGCGCGTGCGCGATTGCGAGCCCAGCTGCTGCGATGACGGGCCTTGCGGGCCAAGCGCGGCGTGCGCCAGAACCATTCCACGGTCGATTCGATGTACTCACCGGGCTGGCGGTGTGCCGTCAACACGTCGATCCATTCCCAGTCGGTCTCGCAACCGACGAGATGCATGGGCGATAGAATGTTCGAACGGGCTTCGAGGCCTGCCGCGTAACACACGTGCTTCATATCGACCACGGAGTAATCGACGGGAATCTCCATCAGGAAGTGGTAGGTCGGTGATGCCGCAGCACTCGAACGTGTCCTGATGGCAGCCACACCCAGCGACTTCCAGAGGGACGGCGAGTCGGAGAGGTCATCCCTCACCTTCGATTCCACGGCAATGTTGAACGCGAAGAACATCTTGTCCGGCGCAGCGACGCGCAACGGGTGGAGCGGATCATCATCGACCGGGCAGACCAGCGTGCCCGCGACAAAGCGGCTTGTGTGACCTGCCGGGAACCAGCCCCCGAGCACGGAGTTCATGGTCGCGACGGTCAGCGGCTCGCGCAGCGATTCCGTGGTGTCGTGCCCCTCGGTCAGGTTGTCGTAGGCCACCTCGAAGAAGTACGCGTCCAATGCCTCGAACGACGGAGGATCGAATTCATCGATGGGCTCGGCGCGCGACCAATCGAAGCCGGATTCAGCAACCGGAGCGTGAACGGGTGTGTTTGTGGATGCGAAGCTCGATGCTGCATAAGTCATGTCGGTGACTCCTGTCTGG
This sequence comes from Dokdonella sp., assembly GCF_019634845.1. Classification (GTDB taxonomy): domain Bacteria; phylum Pseudomonadota; class Gammaproteobacteria; order Xanthomonadales; family Rhodanobacteraceae; genus Dokdonella_A. The sequence continues at coordinate 6,872 of NZ_JAHCAQ010000005.1, read as the reverse complement.
AAGGTGGAATCGGCAGAGCCGAAGTTCGGGTAACGCATGGCAATCCTCCAAATGGCGGGCCCATTACGGACGCAGCACGACGCTGCGGCGCGCGAGGGCCGAAATCGAAAACCAAGGGATAGCGCACGCCGAGTCGTGAACGGCGGGAAGCCGGCGACTTGGAATGGCCGTTGGGAGTGCTGACGCGTTCCTCTAGACAGGAACGGCGACGTCTAGGTGACGTCGGTGCGAATCGCGGGGAGCGTTCTACGCCGGTCGTTTGGGTCTGTCAAACCACTGACCGAGTTTTTGCCGCAAAAACACTGGCTATGATTTGACCAGCGCATGCAAGTCACTCAGATCGTTGAAGAATTCTGATTTTCTTGCAACAGCGAACATCGGCGAGATTAACCAGCGAATGCAACCGGCCTGATCAACAAAGCGTCGTTGGGCGACCCAACCGACGACCATCTGCTTCCGGCCAACAAGCGGCCGTTCGCCAATGACTGACAATCGATCAGTGGGGCCAGCAAGCTGATCGTCATCGACTGGTTCGGTGGTGCATCCGCTTCGGTACACGCATAGGACTCTGAGCGATTCGTGGCTTGCAGGGTACCTAGCTCCGAGGCATGCTGAGGATGTTGGCTCTATCGAAGCCAAGCCGCCCGCAACGGCGAAGTCCCATGGACATCGAACTGTATCGCTTCGCTATGGATCTCTCGTTCGAATCCGGAACGAGTGAGCGGGCCACTCCATTCAGGATTCGTGGGAGTACGCCATGAATGTCGATCACCTTCGCAAGCAAGCGAAGAAACTCAAGACGTTATACCCCGAGCTCATTAAGGAGTTCGGGGCAACTCTGACGTTAAGCCAAGCGCTCGATGTAGTCGCTCGAACACATGGCTTTCCGTCGTGGCATGCGATTGGCAACCGCACACGGTCTCGGCCTACTCCGCGTGCCGTAGGCGACGCTGCGGAGGCCGACATTGTCCCTACGGCAGAGATCGAAAAGAGCTATCGGTGGGAGGCGAAAGCGGCAGCGAGCCTAGTTGTCAAACTGGACGACAACGCAGATCCGATAGAGTATGCGGAGGGGCGTGAGTACGTCCTGCGGTGCCGTGGTCTCGCCGTCGGCCACGCAGTGCGTCTCGAAAATGATACGTTCGAGGATCGGTGCGATCAGCTAGGCAGGATAACTGGAGACTTCAGCGACTACTCGCCGTCAGCGCTGCGTAGTCTTGTTTCGGCCGCGCACCAAGCCGTTGACCGCTGCCCCGCATTCGTGGACGGGTGGAATTTCTTGGCGGGCGCACTCTTCCGCGCAGGACTATGGCGCGATAGCCTCGCAATTTCTGAGCCTATCGCAACAGGTCTGCTGTCCGGATTGCCAACTTCGAGAAGTGGCGTCGTGCAGGTGTGTTACGGCATGCTCGCGAACCGTCCGTTTTTCCGTATCGCCCATTGCTATCTCTTGGGCTTGCACCATGCCGAGCGCCATGTCGAAGCCGACACTCTCGCGCACCGACTGTATTCGCTATGGCCAAACGACAACATGGGCTTTCGGTTTCTCCTGTCGCGAGAAGGTCGCGAGCAGGCCACGGGATGACAGAGTCCGGTAGCCGAAGAAGGGCATTCGCGGTACCCGTGCATCTCTTAGGCAAATTTCAGCATGTTGGGATATACGAGACCAACAGTGTCGCGCTTGAGCTGCAGGTACCCGCAATGGTCACAGGCAATGGAGTGTGGGCATTGATAGAACTCATTAGAGAGCTCTGCCAGCGTTGCGCCACTCCATCTCACAACATGAGACGTGTCCGAGTAGAGTCGTCGAAACGCGAGTGCTGCTAGAGAACTGCTATGAGCGCATATGACAAGGGATACCTCTTTTCCGACGTCGACTTGCGGGGAGTGATCGATCATCAGCGTGAGCAAATCACTAAAGAAGTCGAAGGACTTGAATCTAATCGCCTGCTCAATACGTCGGATGAGGATTTGGTCCGGTACTTCGTCGAGAAATACACCCTCGACGTGCCTGTGCTTCTTCGCGATGAAATGACCGCCGATCAAAACGAAACGCAGGTTGATGCCAGGCATCACGGCAATCGCTGGATCAGAGACACTAGCCGACCGTTCTACATCCCCGGTCAGCGGATCGACATTGAAATCCCTTTCACGGGCGAAGGCGATCTCTTCAAGGCAAGAGCAAGCACTTACACCTCTGCTCCGCCGCGCGGCAGGATTTCAGCTCAAAGCCTCGTCTTGTCGTTCGAGATTCCGCACGATACGGACCAGGACATTCGACCTGCCTTGGATAGGGAGCTGGCAGAAATTGAGGCGTACTTGGGCTGGGTCAGACGCGACGTGGCCGGATACAACGACGGCATTCACGCGGTCGCGGAAACGGCGATCCAGAAGCGAAAGGAGCGATTGCTTGCCAATCAGGGCCGGGTAGCGGCACTCGGCATCCCGTTGAAAGTTCGCCCGAACGCTCCGCAAACTTACGCTGCCCCCACGATTCGCAAGAAGGTAGCCCCCGCGCTTCCGAAGGCATCCGCTGCGCCCTACGAGCCAGAACCTGCCATGAGCATGGAGCACTACGAGCATATACTCAGTGTGATCCAAAACATGACTCAAGTGATGGAGCGCAGCCCTTCAACTTTTGCGACGATGGGCGAAGAAGCTCTACGCGATCACTACCTTGTGCAGCTAAACGGCCAGTTTGAGGGACAGGCAACCGCCGAGACGTTTAACGCGGCAGGGAAGACGGATATCTTGCTGCGCATCGACGGCAGAAATGTCTTCATCGGAGAGTGCAAGTTCTGGAAGGGCACGAAGGTCTATCAGGAAACCATTGACCAATTGTTAGGTTACTCATCGTGGCGCGACACCAAGACCGCCATCTTGGTGTTTAATAAGAACAAGGACACCAGCAAGGTTCTTGACGAAATCAAAACCGCCAGCGAAGAGCACCAACACTACAAGCGCACGTCGAACTGGAAGCATGAGTCGGGGTTTCGATTTATCATGCACCATCCAACGGATACGAATCGCGAACTAACGATGACTGTTCTTGTCTTCGACATTCCGCAATTCGAGAAAGCAATCAAGGCAGCAAGGCCGGCGAAGGCGACTGCGAAGAAGTGAGCCGTGGCTTGAAAGCCACTTCGCGCTAAAGCCGAGGGCATACCACGGAGCTGCGGCTCTGACCAACAATCGTCGTCATTGACGCGAAATCGCTGCCTTCACGGGTCCGCACATACAAGCGCAATCGGAGTGCACAGATCGCTGCATTCGCCGGATAGGAAATTCCTCCGCCTAGCGAATGGTCGCTTCGGGTCGAAAACTGCCGCTCATCTCAGAGTTTGTCACGTATCCGGCGACTCGATCATTTCAATGATGCATTCGCTTTTATACGCGCTTGCAACCGTTGAACACAGTTTACGGAGCCCAAAAACGACGCTTATCGTTCCTAACCTGTAGGTTGGGAATTTTATTGATGAGCCAGAAGCTGTTCGTCGCGTACTACCGCGTCTCCACGAAGGCCCAAGGCGTCAGCGGCTTAGGGCTGGATGCACAGCGCGAGGCGGTCGAGCGGTACGTTGCCGGAGTGTCGGGCCGCCTAATCGCGTCATTCGAGGAGGTCGAGTCCGGCAAGCGCGTCGATCGCGTGAACCTGCACGCGGCCCTCGAACTCTGCCGCACCGCCAAGGCAACCCTCGTCATCGCCAAGCTGGATCGGCTCGCCCGCAACGTCAGCTTCATATCACGCCTGCTGGACGCCCGCGTCGAGTTCATCGCGGCCGACATGCCATCGGCCAACCGGCTGACGATCCACATTGTGGCGGCGATCGCCGAGTACGAGCGGGAGCAGATTTCGGAGCGGGTGAAGGGGGCGCTGCGAGCCGCCATCGCTCGGGGAACTCCGGTCGGCAATCCCGCAGCCCGGCATGTTCAGCCCCAAGCCGTTGCCGCCGCCCAGCGCGACGCCGACGACTATGCGCGTCGAATGGCTCCCGTCCTTGCGGCTCATGAGGTCGGGGGAGCACTTCCGCTGACGCGCTTGGCTCAGCAGCTTGAACGTCTGGGCTACGAGACGCCGCGCGGCCATCGGCACTGGTCCGCCATGACCGTGCGCAACCTCAAGCAACGCATTGCGACGCTCCAATCACCGTCTTCCTTCATGGAGGAAGCTGCGTGAAGAACAGCGACTTCCACCTGTCCGACGAACAACTGGCGGCCTATCACCGTTGGAGTCGGCATGTTGTACGAGCGCAGTGGAGGGCCGATGCTGCCGAATCCATCAGCGCCACCATCGCCTTCACGTTCACTTCGGTTGGAAGGCAGGTACAGGCGCGGATCGGGCCCGACAGCTTGACGCTGGAGGTGCTTGGGGAGTCGACCTATCCCATCTCTCGGACGCCACCGACATGATGGCCGATCAGGTTGAAGCGGACTTCCGCTTGGGGCGCGAGCGAGCCGACATCTTCATCAGCTCTTCGACTTGGACAAGGAGGTTCGACACGCTGACGCCGAGAACCGGGGCCAGCTTGAACAAGGTCTTGAGGCTGGCCGAGTTCTGGCCGCGCTCCAGCAGGGAGACGTAGTTGCGTTGCAGGTCGGCCTCGAACGCGAGTGCTTCCTGAGAGAGCTGGCGCGCCAGCCGTAGCTCCCTGAGTACACGTCCAAAGGCCTCTTCCGGTTCCAACGCCACCTCCCGCCGTCGGCAAGACGGTAGGGATAGGCGGCAGATTGGTCTTCACAGTATATTGGTCAAAGAAGGGAGGTTCAGACGATGAAATCAAGATGGCGCTACACGCTTCTGGCGATGACCCTTGCCGTCACCGGATGCGCTGATTCAGGACCGCCGCCGTGCAGTGATCCGGGCGTCTTGGAGATTCTGGCGAACACGACCACCGAGGGCGAGCTCGCGTGGACCCCCAAGGACATCCAGACGCTCGACTGGGATGACCAGACCGCACGTCTGGCTGGACTCGACCGTGGCCGCGACATTCGTCATCTGAACTCTTGTGCCGCCATCTTGGTTCCATCCAAGGACAAGGTATGGGTTGCCGGTCAAACGCTTGAGCCGTCCGTCCGAAAAAACATGGAAATGATGCAGCGTACGGCCGATCAGCAGTGCTCGGGTGAGCCGCGCCCCGGTATGCCGAGTGATCCCGCCGCCAACGTGTTGTGCCAGCGCTTGCAAGAAGCTGCCAAGCAACAACAGGCACGCAACCGGCGCGCCGAAGAGGGGTACTGGGAACCGACCGAGCCTCGCCGCATTCGCTATGTCACAGGCCGCTTCGATGACGGTCGCGTGTCCGCAGCGATCATCCTGCAGTGAGCGGACGCCAACGAAATCCACCGAAAGGAGTAACAGATGCAGGACTATCTGGGAATAGTGGTGCTCGTCACGAGCATATGGGTGCTGATCGACGCGAAGACGATCGGCGTCAAGCGTGGACAGATTCAGGGCATGGGCAACATGGGACCGTGGGGATGGTTCTTTGTATGCCTGCTGCTATGGATCATCGGCTTCCCGTTCTACTTGGCCAAGCGGTCTGAGTTCAAGCGCATCAATGGCAAGTAGGTATGGTTTGAGCTCTTTGTCATAAGCTCAGTATCGCGGCGCAGACAAAAGCGCTGCACGTGTGCTAGCGTCAAAACAGGCGCTCTCTCCAACGTGGGAAGGGGTTCCACTTCTCACCTCTCGGACGATCAGCGCCCTGCACAGGGAGGATCGTCGTGCGACTTGAAAGCGCTCTTTCAACGCGGTGTCTCGCCGCGATGTTGTTGGGATCATGTCTGATTGGCACGTCTGCCCAAGCCCAAGAGGTTTGCGGCCTTCAAGACGTGAATTTCGATTCAATTTTCATCAATGGCTTCGACTCGGCAACCACCGGGGGCGGCATCGGTCCGCCAGCCAGCACCACCCCACCGCCCACCCTCGGCATCACGCCCGCGATCGCGATTACCTGGCCAACGGCTGGAACGGTTCTGCCGGCTGGCAAGGTGCAGGTAGTGGGCACTGTCACGGGTTCAATCAATACCGGTGTGTCAGTGGCCGGTACACGGGCCTACGTGAACAACGGCGTATTCGTGACGCCGGAAATTACCCTTGACTCGACGGTGACCAGCCTCGCAGCGACCGCGACGACGATGGACGGGCTGACGGCATCCGCCAATGTCTCGGTAACGGCATCGACAACCGAGCCCGATGCCTCACTGTCGACAGCGACTCCGGTAGGGTTTTCGCCGCTGCCAGTGCAGTTCCATCTTGGCGTGAAAACAGGTCTGACACTGCAGTCTGTTGCGGTCGATTTCGATGGAAACGGCAGCACCGACTACACCGGCACAACGGTAGGCGACCTTCCGATCTTCAGCTATCCAGTACCGGGGGCATATACCGCGACGGCAAGCCTGACCTTTACGGGTCATGCGCCAGTCACCGTGAAGCATCGGGTCATGGTGGTCGCGCTGGCCGAACAGCGTACGGCCATCTGTTCCACCTACGCGCACCTGCGCGCACGACTCGGCGCGCAGGATGTGACCGGCGCAGGCTATGCGCTCATGGGCGATCTAAAGTCACGCCTCACGCCGCTGTTTACTGCGTTGGGGACTCGCATGCCGACCGTTGCAGCGAACCTTGGCATCTTGGCCGATGGCACAATCGGATTCGACGCCGCAGACATCATCGCCGTGCGTGACCTCACTAGCGAAGTGCGCGGCTACCCAGTCCATTTCGCCCGCGACGCGAACGGCGTCTGGCGCATCGACTCGATGTGACGCCGTGATGTCCTTCTGGATGCAGGCTTGGTTTTGCGTGCCGTTGTGGATCGCGGCAGCGTTGTGTGTCGCGCTGGTCAAGGCGTTAACCGGCACGGTCCGTGAGA
>NZ_JAHCAQ010000004.1 GCF_019634845.1 Dokdonella sp. | reverse complement strand
CGCGCGCAAGGATCCGCCGGTCGATGCCCAGTTCGTGTACGACACCATGGTGCTGGAGCTGGCCCAGGCCGCCGGCGTGCGCGTCGTCAACGATCCGCGCGGCCTGCGTGATGCCAACGAAAAGCTGTTCGCGCTGCGTTTTCCGCAATGCTGCGCACCGACCCTCGTTGCGCGCGATGCGCAGGAACTGCGGCGCTTCGTCGCCGAGCAGGGCGAAGTCGTGCTCAAGCCGCTCGACGGCATGGGCGGGCGCAGCATCTTCCGCTCGCGCCGAGGCGATCCCAATCTCAACGTGATCCTCGAAACCCTGACCGCCGACGGCCAGGCCTTCGCCATCGCCCAGCGTTTCATCCCGCAGATCAGCGCCGGCGACAAGCGCATCCTCATGGTCGACGGCGAGCCGGTGCCGTATGCGCTGGCGCGCATCCCGCAAGGCGACGATTTCCGCGGCAACCTCGCCGCCGGCGGCAAGGGTGTCGGCGTCGCGCTGTCCGAACGCGACCGTTGGATCGCCGCCCAGGTCGGCCCTGAGCTGGTGCGCCGCGGCCTGCGCTTCGTCGGCCTGGACGTGATCGGCGACTGGCTCACCGAGGTCAACGTGACCTCGCCGACCTGCGCGCGCGAACTCGACGCGCAGTTTGGGCTCAACATCGCCGGCCTGCTGTTCGACCGGCTCGAAGGCAAGGCGGTGGCCGCGCCATGAGCGACGCCAGCGTCGGCAGTGGCGACCGCCTCGGCGTCACCTTCCTGTTCTCGATCATCGTGCACGCGGTGGTTGCGCTGGGCATCGTGTTCGAGTTCGAGAAGGCGGCGCCGCGCCTGCCCGCGCTCGACGTGATCCTCGTGCAGTCGGCCAACAGCGAAAAGCCCGACCGCGCCGACTTCATCGCCCAGGCCAGCAACAGCGGCGGCGGCGAGGCCGAACGTGCCCACCGCCCGACGCAGCCGCTGTCGAGCCCGCTGCCCAAGCCCACCCCGGGCATCGCGCCGGTGCCGCTCGAGGATGGCGCACCGCGGCCGTCCACGGCCACGCCCACGCGCCTGCTCACCCAGCGCAGTTCCAGCTACGGCGTGCCCGATGAACGCCAGGCGCCGCAGGCCGATCCGCGGCCCGACGTGGCCCCGGCCGAGACCGAGCAACGCCGGCTCGAAATGGCGCGCCTGGCCCAGGAGATCCAGCGCGAAAGCGAGCAGTACGCCAAGCGCCCCAAGCGCAAGTACATCTCGGCCAACACCGAGGAATATGAATTCGCGGCCTACATGCGCGCCTGGGTGGCGCGCATCGAGCGCATCGGCAACCTCAACTACCCCGACGAGGCGCGACGCCGGCAACTGCACGGGCAACTGGTGCTGACGGTCGCCATCCAGCGCGACGGCAGCGTCAAGAGCATCGACGTGATCCAGTCCAGCGGCCACAAGGTGCTCGACCATGCAGCCATCCGCATCACCCATCTCGCCGCACCGTTCCCGCCGCTGCCCGATACTCGCGAGAAGGTCGACGAGCTGTACATCTCGCGCACCTGGCAATTCCTGCCCGGCGACATCCTGCGCAATCGCTGAAGACGACCTGCACGATCGCGCGCGCCACCCGATCCACGGCGTGGCGCTCGCGTACAATGCGGGCCATGTCAGCCGCCTCGCCCCTCGCCAACCAGTTGCTGATCGCGATGCCGGGCCTGCGCGATCCCAACTTCGCGCGCGGCGTGACCTTCCTGTGCCAGCACGGCGAGGACGGTGCGATGGGCATCATGATCAATCGCCTGTCCGAGTACCGCCTCGGCGACGTACTGGCGCAGATGAGCCTGCACTCGGAGTTGCCCGAAGTCATCGACGCGCCGGTGCTGATCGGCGGCCCGGTACAGCCCGAACGCGGCTTCGTGCTGCACACGCCCGCTGGCGCCTGGGAGTCATCGTTTGCGATCTCGGGCACGATCAGCGTCACCACCTCGCGCGACATTCTCGTCGCGATGGCGGCGGGCAACGGCCCGCGTCACGCCATCGTCGCGCTCGGCTATTCGGGCTGGAGCCCGGGCCAACTCGAGCAGGAGCTGGTCGACAACCACTGGCTCACCGCACCGGCCACCGAAGCGCTGCTGTTCGAAACGCCACTGGACGAACGCTGGCAGGCGGCGGCGGATCTGGTCGGCGTCAACCTGTCGCGGCTGGCCAGCCATGCCGGCCACGCCTGACGCGCCCACGCTCGCCTTCGACCTGGGCACGCGCTGGATCGGCGTCGCGATCGGCCACCCGCTCGGCGGCGGCGCGCGCGCTCTCAAGACACTGCCTGCCGACGACTGGCCCGCGCTCGACGCGCTGGTCGCCGACTGGCAGCCGGCCCAACTCGTGGTCGGCCTGCCGCTCACCCTCGACGGCGGCGAGCAAGCGATGACGCGCCGCGCGCGCGCGTTCGCCGACACACTGGGCCAGCGCTATGCGCGACCGGTGCACCTGAGCGACGAACGGGGCAGCTCGCAGGAAGCCGCGCGGCGCTTTGCGCAACAGCGCGCCGCCGGCAGCGCGCGCCGCAAGCACGCGGCCGAGCTCGACTCGCTCGCCGCCGCCGTCATCCTCGACCAATGGTTTTCCAGCGCGGGGCGCTGAAGCCCATGCGACGGTAACGGCACACGCCAAGGGGATCCCGCCCATGCACGACCCGCAACTGGCCGCCGACGGGCGCCTGCGCCACCTCCTCACGCTCGACGGCCTGCCACGTGCGCGCATCGAGAGCCTGCTCGACGACGCTGCGCGCCTGCGCGCGCAGTGGCGCACGCAACGGGCGCTGCCGCCACTGCTGGCCGGGCGCAGCGTGGTCAATCTGTTCTTCGAGGCCTCCACGCGCACGCGCACGAGCTTCGACCTGGCGGCACGGCGGCTCGGCGCGCTGGTGATCAACTTCGACATTGCCAGCTCCTCGACCAGCAAGGGCGAAACGCTCGAGGACACGCTGGCCACGCTCGAAGCCATGGATGCCGACGCCTTCGTCGTGCGCCACCGCGAGAACGACACGCCAGCGTTGCTGGCCAGCCATTGCCGGCAGGCGGCGATCCTCAATGCGGGCGATGGCAACCGTGCCCACCCGACCCAGGGACTGCTCGACCTGCTCACGATCCGCGATCGCAAGGGCCGCATCGATGGCCTCAAGGTCGTGATCTGCGGCGACATCCGCCATTCGCGCGTGGCGCGTTCCGACGTGCACGGCCTGCAGGCGCTCGGCGCCGCCGCGATCCACCTGTGCGGTCCGACGGCGCTGCTGCCGGCCGGCGCAGCGTTCCCGGGCTGCGTGATCGACGAGGACTTCGATGTCGCGCTGACCGACGCCGATGTGATCATCATGCTGCGCATCCAGCGCGAGCGGCTCGAACACGCGACGCAACTGGACGGCGCCGCCTACCACGCACGTTTCGGCCTTACCGGGCAGCGCCTGGCACGCGCCGGCCATGACGCACTGGTCATGCACCCGGGCCCGATCAACCGCGGCGTCGAAATCGACTCGTCGGTGGCCGACGGCGCGCAGTCGGCAATCCTCGACCAGGTTGCCAACGGCGTGTTCGTGCGCATGGCGGCGCTGGCGCAATTGCTCGCACCCTGACCCTGCGCCGCGCGGCGCTGCCGCGCAATTGCCGCTAAGATGCGCGCCCCTGCCGAGGAGCCGCCATGTTTCGCAAGGCATCGTTGTATTGCGCCGTCATCGCCGGCGCACTTGCCGTCGCCGCCTGCAGCCGCAAGGCTGCGCTCGACGACGCTGCGCCGTTGGCCTATGTGCCGACCGACACGCCTTATGTGTTCGCCAATCGCGAGCCGCTGCCCGAGGCCGCGATGGCGCGCTGGCGCGCGCAGATGGCGCAGGCCTGGCCATTGCTGCTGCCGATTTTCGACCAGACCGCGACCCAACTGGCCGGCGAAGCGCCGCAGGCGAGCCGGTGGATCAAGGCGATACTGGACGAGGTCCGCCAACGCACCACGCCCGAACAATGGCGCGAGATCGGCCTCGACAGCAAGCTGCGCAGCGCCTTCTACGGCGTCGGCGCGCTGCCCGTGCTGCGTGTGGAACTGGCTGACGCCGCGGCCTTCAAGGCGGCCTTCGAACGCATCGAAAAAGCCAGCGGCAGCACCCTCGCGACCACGCAGATGGGCACCCAGGAGGTGCGCACGATCACGGCCGGCGACGCCATCATCCTGCTCGCGATCGAACCCCACCACTTCGTGCTCGCGGCCGTGCCGGCCGACGCCAACGATATGGTCAAGCAGCTCGTGCTGGGGCTGGAGCGCCCCAACCAGTCGCTGGCCGACAGCGATGCGCTGGCCGCGTTCGAGCGCAGCAAAGGTTACCTGCCCTACGGCAGCGGCTGGCTCGACAGCAAGCGTCTGCTCGCCTTGATCGACATGCCCAAGGGTGGCGGCACGCTCAGCCCCGAGCAGGCCACCTGCAACGCCGAACGCGAAGCGATCGCCGCCAAGTTGCCGCGCCTCGCGCTCGGCTATACACGGCTCGACGCGACGCGCATGGATGTGCACATGCGGCTCGAACTGGAGCCCACGCTGGCCAAGGCCCTGGCCGCGCTCGGCAGCGGCATGCCCGGCGCGCCCGCGGCCGACGCGCTGCTCGACTTCGGCATCGCCGTGCCTGTACTCAAGGCACGCGACTTTCTCGTCGCCCAGGCCGAGGCAGTGGCCAAGGCACCGTTCCAGTGCAAGGAACTGGTCGGCCTCAACGAAAGTTTCGCCGAAGCCAAGACCTCGCTCGACCGGACCATCCCGCCACCGTTCGCCGACCTCACGGGCCTGCGCCTCGTGCTCGACCAGTTCACGATGCCGACCGATTTCAAGGCGGAACTGCCGACCGACCTGAGCGGCAGCCTGCTGGTCGGCAGCAACAGCCCCGCCTTCCTCGTCGGTCTCGCCCAGATGAGCGCGCCGCCGTTGCAGAACCTGCGCCTCAATCCCGACGGCAAGCCGGTCGCGCTGCCCACCGACGCGCTTGGCAGCGCCGCCGCCAAGTTCGACGTGCAAGCCGCGATGGGACCCAAGGCGCTCGGCATCGCGATCGGGCCGCAGGCGATCGCCGGGCTGTCGAGCGCGGTCATGCAAGCCCCCGCCAGTGACGGCGTCGTGCTGAGCACGGCGATCAATGGTCGCCTGTACGGCATGCTCGGCGATTTGTTCGCCAACCCGGGCCTCATGGCCGTGCTGCCGGCCGAGCAGCAGGCGACGCTGGAGGCCCAGCGCCGGCTCTACGCGCTGTACGCGCAGTGGTTCAAGCGCATCGAGATGCGCCTGGCCTTCGTGCCCGAAGGTGTCGACTTCAGCGAATCGGTCGAGATGTTGCCAGCCGGCAGCGGCACGCCGTCGGTCGCTGACTAGGACCGGCAAGCCCGGTCATCACCGCGCAGGGCCACGCCTGCGCGATGACCGCCGATGTGCCCCGCGCGGTCAGGGCCGCGCGCGCTCGAACAGCGCGCGCGCCTGGTCGTAGAGTCGGCAGTCGTGCTGGTTGAGTGCGGCCAGCCGCCGTTGCACGGCCGCTGCCAGCACATGGCCGTCGGGTGCCTCGGCGTTGACGTTGACAGCCTCATCCGGCGCGGCGATGGCCGTGAGCTGGTGCAGGCGTCGCTGCGATTCGGCCATGTCCTCCACCAGCCCGATGAAGAAGAACTGCTCCAGTGGCCGCCCCGCCAGAAAGCGCGTGGCGACGTTGCGCATGCGCGGCAGCGCGGCGAATTGTTCGAGACTGAGCCTGCGCTGCAGCAGGGCGCGGCAGTCGGGATTGCGCAGGTCAGGTACGCGTTGCCAGTAGTGATAGTGGCTGGCCAGGCGCTGCAGCGGGTCGCGCAGCCAGACGATCCAGCGCGCTCGCGCGCCGAGCCAGGCGTACTTGTCGGCGCAGAAGTGCCCGTGCACGCAGTCGACGTCGGTCAGCTGCGCGCGCGCCCGCAACGCGCCGGCCAGACGCCGCAGGCGATGGCCCGGTGCGAGCGGGCGGTCGGCATAGTCGAGCAGCAGGCGCGGGCCGAAATGCCGCTCCAGCTGCCGACCGAAACTCGTGCCGGCGGCCTTGGGAATATGGACCGAGATCAGCACGCGGGCTGCTCCACTGCCGCCATGGAGCCCGTATGGGCGACGATCCATCGTCGACCGAGCCAGCCCGCGCCGGCGCCACCATCTTCGCCGCTGTACAGCAGGCGCAACTGCGGCCAGCGATGCAGACGGCGCGCCAGCTCGCTTTCCGCCAGGGTGTGCATCTCGAACACGTCGCGCCGGCGCCAGACGATGCGGCGCAGCGGATTGAGCCAACGATTGGAAGCCGCGCCATACAACCGGCCACGCAGGCTCGCATCGTTCGCGGCGACGAACTGGAATACGGCCACGCCACCCGGCGCGAGTACGCGAAAGAACTCCGCCACGTAGTCGGCGGCCAGTGGCGCCGGGATGTGCTGCAGCGTGATGTGCGAACACAGGAAGTCGACGCTGTGGCTGGCTACGCCGGCGAGATCGGGTGCGGTGTTGACGCGGAACTCGACATTGCCGAGCGCGGCGTTGAGGCCACGCGCGGTGGCGATCATGCTGGCCGAGACATCGATGCCGAGCACGCGCTCGAACCGGCTCGCCAATGCGCGCGTGAGGCGCCCCGCGCCGCAGCCGAAATCGAGCGCCAAGGCATGCCCGCGCGGCAGGTTCCAGCCACTGGCCATCGCCAGCTGCATCGCGATCTCGGCTTCACCGGTGGCGAAGAACTCCTCATCGAGCCAGCGCCCGCCACGCTTGCCCGGATCGGACAGCACCGCCCACAGCGGATCATCCGCGCCGAGCCGCTCCCACACGGCACGCAGACGGTCGAGTTGACGGGAAGCGGCCGGCGGGCGGCGCGAATCGAAAGGCGCGGGCATCCGCACAATGATACGGGCTGCAGGCGGCGAACGCGCTGCGGTGTCCGCCGCTGGTGCTACCGGCCCCTCAGGTTTCGACCAGCTCGACGCCGTCCATGCCCTGGCTCAGCGTGTGCGCATCGCCACCCTGCGCCAGCTTGATCTTCAGGCGCACCTCGTTGGCCGAGTCGGCATGGCGCAGCGCATCCTCGTAGCTGATCTCGCCGGCCTGGTACAGCTCGAACAGCGCCTGGTCGAAGGTCTTCATGCCGAGGTTGGTCGATTCCTTCATCACATCCTTGATCTTGTGGATCTCGCCTTGGCGGATGTAGTCCTGCACCAGCGGCGTGCCGAGCAGGATTTCCATCGCCACGCGGCGCGCCTTGCCGTCGGGCGTGGGGATGAGCTGCTGCGCGACCACGCCCTTGAGGTTGAGCGACAGGTCCATGAACAACTGCTCGCGGCGGTCGTCGGCGAAGAAGTGGATGATGCGGTCCATCGCCTGGTTGGCGTTGTTGGCATGCAGCGTGCACAGGCACAGGTGGCCCGTTTCGGAGAAGTTGATCGCGTGCTCCATCGTCTCGCGCGTGCGCACCTCGCCGATCATGATCACGTCGGGGGCCTGGCGCAGCGTGTTCTTGAGTGCGTTCTCCCAACTGTCGGTATCGATGCCGAGTTCGCGCTGGGTGACGATGCAGCCTTCGTGCTTGTGCACGTATTCGATCGGGTCCTCGATCGTGATGATGTGCCCGGTCGAGTTCTGGTTGCGGTAGCCGATCATCGCCGCCAGCGAGGTCGACTTACCGGTGCCGGTCGCGCCCACGAAGATGATGATGCCGCGCTTGGTCATCGCCAGCGACTTGATGATCGGCGGCAGGCTCAGTTCCTCGATGGTCGGGATCTTGGTCTCGATGCGGCGCAGCACCATGCCGACGCAGTTGCGCTGGTAGAAGCACGACACGCGGAAACGGCCCACGCCCGTCACCGCGATCGCGAACTGGCATTCGTGGGTCTTTTCGAACTCCTCGCGCTGCGAGGGCGTCATCACGTTGAGCACGAGGTCGCGCGACTGCTGTGGCGTCAGCGGCTCCTGCGTGATCGGTCCGATGCGGCCATTGACCTTGATCGACGGCGCCACACCGGCGGTGATGAACAGGTCCGACGCCTTCTTGTGCGTCATCAGCTTGAGGTACGAGGTGAAATCGACGCTGCTCATGGCCCAATCCCCGCGCCGGCCTCCGCGCCGGCAGTCGCGCCCGAGTGTACACCCACGCCCGGCATTTGCCGCGGCGCCAGCGCACACTGCGCCGCCCGATCAGGGCGCCCCTGCGGCCGCCGCCGGGTCGCGGTGGTAGTTGCCGCGCAGGCGCAGGAACGGCCGCTCGACGAAGGCGTAGCTGAGCGCCGATACCGCCAGCGTCAACGGCAGCGCCAGCAGCAGCGTGTTGAGCAGGGCGTCGACCACGAACCGGCCGCTCCACACCGGCACGAGGCCGCTGCGCAGCAGCGACCAGATCACGACGAAGTGGAGCAGGTAGATCGAATAGGAAATCTCGCCGATGCGCGCCAGCGCGCGCGACCACGCCCGACCGGCATCGTTGGCCCAGGCCACATAGCCAAGCACGAAGGCCGCCCAGACCGCGCCCTCCACGGTCGGCACGAGGATTTTCCAGCCCGGCTCGGTCGGCCAGCCGCCCTGCAGGTTGAAGCCCCACAGGCCGAGGATCGCCGCCAGCAGCGCCAGCGCAGCCAGCACCCCGCCCGCGCGTGGCGTCGGGGGCCGTTGCCGCCAGCGCCAAGCCGCCCACATGCCGAGCAGGAACTGGTCGAGACGGCCGACGATCTGCATGTAGCTGACTTCGCGTGCGTTGCCGCCGGCGATGACGATCGCCAGACGCAGCAGCAGCAGGATCGCAATGAACCCGGCCACCTGTCGCGTCCAGCCCTGGCTCAGCACGGCCACCAGCAACGGGAAGATCAGGTAGAACTGCCACTCCACCGCGATCGTCCACAGCAGGCTCGTGAACGGCGGCGAGACGAAGGTGCCCGGCTCGTTGCCGAGGCCGACGAGCTGCTGCACGACCGCCCCAAAGCTGAAGTTCTGCGGCGCCGCCGCAATGCCGGCGAAGGTCAGCAGCACGAACAGCGGATAGGTCCGCAACAGGCGGTTGCGGATGAAGCCCAGCCAGCGCACGCCGCCATCGAGCGCCGCCAGCGTGAGGATGAAGCCCGACAGCACCATGAACAGCGCCACCGCCGTATGCCCCTCGGCCAGTGCCGCCAGCAGCGGATTGGCCGGCTGCAGCCAATGATCGATGCCGAAGGTCTTGCCGAAACGCGCCTCGTAGGAGAACACGTGCAGGCCGTGATAGAACACGATCAGCAGCGCCGCATACGCGCGCACATGATCGACAGCCGGCAGATAGCGGAGGTTGGGACTGCGCATGGGCGCTCGCGGCGGGAAGGCTGCGCGCGACTATACCGGCTTGCATGCGGCGAATCGCCGGATCGGTCACGCCGTGCACTCAGCCGGCCGCGGCCACCAGCACGCGCGCCGGCGAATCGAGGCCGTCGCCGAAGTGGGGCTCACCCGGTCTGCGGCTCGCCTGCGCAGTGTTGCCGAAGGCACCGAGCTTGACGCGCCCGCCGCTCGGGCTCGGGCTCGAGCGCCCAGGGCGGGGCTGGATCGCCCGCGTCGATCGCGGGACTGGTCTGCGCACCGTGGTGAGCACGGCGGCGAACGTGGCCGACGTGGTCGAAGTGGCGAACCTGCTGCACGGCAAGGAGCAACAGGGCTTCGCCGATGCCGGCTGCATCGGCGCGGAGAAGCGCGCGCCCAGGCGTGGCCGGGCGTTCTGGATCGCGGCCAAACGCAGCGCAGTGAAGGCCTTCGACGATCCGCAGCTGCGCCAGATCACCGAGCAGCTGGCGCACGCCAAGGCCTCGATCCGCGCGGCGGTGGAGCATCGCTTCCGCGCGCTCAAGCGCCCGATCGGCCACGTGAAGGCGCAACCAGGGGCGGGCAAAAAAACGCCGCGCAGGTGACGCCGCTGTTTGCGCTGGTCAACCGGTGGATGGCGCGCAAGCGCTGGTTGCAATCGACACCCGCTTACTGCGTCCGCAGTGACCCGAATGGTCTCGCTGCGACGCACATGATGCGACATGGGTCCGCCGCAACTGGGCTTTTTCAGCGGCGCAGGATCCAAACGCACGCGGGAGGCAGGTTGGCGGCGGTTGATCCGACTATCCCCAATACCCCACCATCACGTCCGCCGCGACTTCGATCACGAAACCGTCGCGCGGGGCAATCCCGCCCGAGCCGACGGCCCAGCCGTGGGCGCTTACGCGCGCCGGCGGAAATAGCCGACCGCCAGCGCGACGAGGATCAGCGGCGGCAGCAGGTTGGCCAATGCCGGATGCACGCCGTAAACCGAGGCGATGTTGATCACGGCGCGCTGCAGAAGATAGAAGCCCAGCGCCATGATGATGCCGAGGAACAGGCGTTTGGACAGGCCGCCGCTGCGCAATGCGCCGAACGCGAATGGCAGCGCGCAGAATGCCAGCACGAGCACACCCAGCGGATAGAACACGCGCGCCCACCACGCCGCGCGGAACGCCGATGCGTCCTGCTGGTTGCGCGACAGTGCGTCGATGTTGCGGTCGAGTTCGCGCAGGCCCATGTAGCGCGGCCGAACGATGCCGCTCGCGAGCAGCGCCGGGTCGAGCCGCGAGTGCCAGGCCTCGCTGGGCAGCGTCGTGCTGCTCGCGCTGTGCTCGCCAAAGCGGGTGCGGCGCACCTGACTCAGCGTCCAGCCGTCGTGGTCGTGGCTTGCGTGTGCGGCGACCGACAGCGCACTCAGGCGGCCATCGGCGTCGAACTCGAACACGCGCACGCCATCGAGCTCGACGCGGCCGCTGCCGCCGTGCTCGCGGGCGCTGCGCGCGCCGATCACGCTCTCGCCATCACGCGCCCACAACACGCCCTTGGCCAGTGCCACGTCGTTCGAACGCGCGGCCAGTTGCACCTGCTGCGCCTTGCGCTCACCGTACGGACCGAGTGTCTCGCCGAGCACGACCACGCCGAGCGTGAGCAGGCCGATGCCAAACAGCACCGAGGCGCAGATGCGCAGCCGGGACAAGCCGGCGGCACGCAGTGCGGTCAGTTCGCCGGTGTTGGCCAGCGCGCCCAGACCGAGCAGGCCGCCGATCAGGGCGGCGTAGCCGAACATTTCGTAGCAGCGGCGCGGCACGGTCAGCAGCACGTACAACGCGGCGCGGCCGAGCGTGTAGTGACCCTGGCCGACATCGCCCATCTCGCCGATGAAGATGCGGAACGCATCGAGGCTCACGATCACGGCCCAGGCCAGCGCGACCATGCCGAGCACGCTGCGCGCGACGAGCCGATCGACGCGCTTGAGCAGCGGCCGCCGCAGCCAAGCCAGGGCGGCGCCACTCATGGCGAGACGCCCGGTTGGCGCGGCGCGCGCAGGCGCTGGCTGCTCCACCACAACGCGAACGCGATCGCCAGCGCCGGCACATATACCCACCACAGGCCGAAACCGGCCGCGAGCTTGCCGGTGGCGATCCAGCTGCGCCCGAGCAGCAGCAGGTTGTAGTAGGTGAGCCAGGCCAGCAGCGCGAGCAACAGGCGTGCGTAACGCGGCTCGCGCGGACTGGCGCGAGCCAGCGGCAGCGCCAGCAATCCCAGCACCAGCACCGACAGCGGCGCCGCCAGCCGCCAGTGCAACTCGGCGCGCATGACCGGATCGTCGGGCGTGCGCCACAGCACCGAACTGCGCGCGGCGCGCTTGCGCGCGCTGCCATCATCGTCGGTGACCACGTCGGGCAGCTTGATGTCGTTGCGCTTGAAACGCATGAGGCGGTAGTCGTCCTCGCCGAGCTTGCCCTCGACGCGGAAACCATCTTCGAGCGCGATGTAGCGCCCCACGCCATCGGCGTCGTGATAAAGGAAGCCCGAGGCCGCGCTGACGACGTCGATGCGCGTCTTGCCCAGGCTCGCGTCCTCGCGTTCGCTTTCGATGAACATGCGCTTGAACGTCGTTCCGTCGCCCGACATTTCGCCGACGTAGATGACGCCATCGCGACCGGGCAGCTCGACGAAGCGGCCCGGTTCGAGGCCGGCCACGATCAGCGAACGGCTGGCGCGCGTGATGAGCTGCTGCGCCTTGCGATCGGCGGCCGGCGCCACCCAGAACGCGACGATGGCCAGCAGCAGCATGGTCGGCAGCGCAAACCACAGCAGCGGCCGCAGCAGGCCGCGCGCATCGAGGCCCGAGGCCTGCAGCACGGCCATTTCGCTGTCGCGCCACAGTCGACCGTAGCCGAGCAGTACGCCCAGCAGCACCGCCAGCGGCACCAGGATCGTCAGCGTGCCCACCGCCTGCAGACCGAGCAGGCTCAGCAGCAATTCGGCCGGGATGCGGCCGCGCGCGATCTTGCCCAGCAGCTCGGTGGCGGCACCGCCGACGAGCACGAGCAGGAGGATCAGCGTGACCGCGGCGAAGCTGCCGGCCAGCTCGCGCAGCAGGTAGCGGTCGATGATGCCGAGCTGGAACAGGCGCCGTCTCAAGCCTGCGCCTCTGGCCGGGCCACGCCACTCATGCGCGATCGATGGATAGGTTCTAGACTAGCGGGCTTCATGCGCAGACTCGGAGACGGCGTTGCGCTGGCCAGCTGTGGCCGGCAGCGCGCAGCCCGCGGCGCCGCGGTGCCGCCGGTTGGCGGCACCGGTCGTCCGGGCGGGTCGCCAGTGTAACCGTGTCGGCGCCATGAGCCCCCAACCTGGCCGGAATCCCACGATGACCCTGCAATTTGCGCTCAGCCCCGAACATCCGGACACGATCGCCAGCCCCTGCGTGGTGGTTGGCCTGTACCAGGGCGGCAAGCTCACGCCGGCCGCCGCCCGGCTCGATGCGGCCAGCGGCGGCGCCATCAGTCGCGTGACCGCCAGTGGCGACGCCACCGGCAAGGCCGGCACGAGCACCGTGCTGTTCGGCCTGGCCGGCATCGCCAGCCCGCGCGTGCTGCTGGTCGGACTCGGCGATGCCGCCAAGTGCGACGTGGCCACGTTCCAGCGCGCCGCCGGCGAAGCCGGTCGCGCGCTCAAGGCAATGCCGATCGCCAGTGCCCACACCACATTGACCGAGGCCGAGATCCCCGGCCACGACCTGGCTTGGAAGCTGCGCGCGCTCGCGCTGGCCACCGACGCGCAGGCCTACCGCTACCGCGCGACCTTCAAGCCCAAGAGCGAGGCCGAGCCGGCCCAGCTGGCCACGCTGTCGCTGGCCGCCGCCGACGATGCGACCGCGCGCACGGCGCTGACGCAGGCCCGCGCGATCGCCGAAGGCGTGCGCTTCGCGCGCGAGCTCGGCAACCTGCCACCCAACATCTGCAACCCCGCGCATGTCGCGGCGCAGGCGCAGCGCATCGCCCAGCAGCATGCCGGCGTCGACGTCGAGGTGCTCGAGCGCGAGGACATGGCCAAGCTCGGCATGGGCGCACTGCTGGGCGTGGCGCAGGGCTCGGCGAACGCGCCCAAGCTCATCGTGCTGCAATGGCGCGGCGGCGGCGATGCACGGCCCTATGCGCTGGTCGGCAAGGGCATCACCTTCGACAGCGGCGGCATCTCGCTCAAGCCCGGCGCGGGCATGGAGGAGATGAAGTTCGACATGTGCGGCGCTGCCGGCGTGCTCGGCGCCTTCCTCGCCGCGGTCGAGCTCAAGCTGCCGCTCAACCTGGTGTGCGTGGTGCCGGCGGTCGAGAACATGCCCGGTGGCAACTCCTACCGTCCCAGCGACATCCTCACCAGCATGTCGGGCCTCACCATCGAGGTGCTCAACACCGACGCCGAGGGCCGCCTGATCCTGTGCGATGCGCTGACCTACGTGCAGAAGTTCGATCCGCAGGTCATCATCGACGCGGCCACGCTGACCGGTGCCTGCGTGGTGGCGCTCGGCAAACATGCCTCGGGCCTCATGACACGCGACGACGAGCTGGCCGCGCAATTGCTCGCTGCCGGCGAGCGCACCCACGACCGAGCCTGGCGCCTGCCGTTGTGGGACGACTACCAGAGTCAGCTCGAGACCGGATTCGCCGACCTTGCCAACATCGGCGGCAAGTACGGCGGCGCCATCACCGCCGGCTGTTTCCTGTCGCGATTCACCAACGGGCGCCGCTGGGCGCACCTGGACATCGCCGGCACGGCCTGGATCGACGGTCGCAAGGGTTCGGCCACCGGCCGGCCCGTGCCGCTGCTGGTGCAGTACCTGCTCGACCGCTGTGGCTGACGTGGCAGGCCCCGATCTTTCCCGCCACAAGCGGGCCACGCTGATCGCGCTGGGCGGCGTATCGTTCGTCATCGGCATGGTCGACGTGCTGTTCGGCCTGCCGCCGCGGCCCGAAGCCGAGCGCCTGTTCGTCATGCTGCTCGGCAACGTCGCCCTGCTCGTGATCGGCTTCCGCTGGCTCATCCTCGATGCGCGCGAGCTCGAAATCCGCCGTCCGCTGTGGCTCGATCTGGCGATCGTGCTGCTGGCCGCGATCTTCGTGCCCTACTACCTCTACAAGACGCGGCCGCAGCCACGCCGGCTGCCGGCGATCCTGGCCTTCTTCGGCCTCATTCTCGGCTGCATGGTGCTGACCGCATTCGGTGCCGCCATGACCGCCAGCCTGACCGGCATTGCGCCACCGACCTGATGCCGCGCGCCGACTTCTACCTGATCGACAAACCGCGCTTCCGCGACGAGCCCATGCTGCTCGTGTGCGAGCTGGCCAGG
Organism: Dokdonella sp.; assembly: GCF_019634845.1. GTDB lineage: Bacteria > Pseudomonadota > Gammaproteobacteria > Xanthomonadales > Rhodanobacteraceae > Dokdonella_A. The sequence continues at coordinate 223,345 of NZ_JAHCAQ010000004.1, read as the reverse complement.
CGCGCCGTGGCGCGCCAGCAGCCGACCCTGATCCTCGTCGGCTCGCAGGACGAGGCCGAAGCGCTCGACGCGCGACTGTGGGACTTCGACGCCGACGCGTTCGTGCCGCACCAGATCGCCGGCGACGAGGACGACGCGCTCACGCCCGTGCTGATCGTGCCGCCCGGCGTCGCCACGCCCGACCGCCCGCTGGTGATCAACCTGCGCGAGGACTGCGCGCCGGGCCTGTTCGAACGCGTGCTCGAAGTCGTGCCGGCCGACGCCGCCGCGCGCGACGGCTCGCGCACGCGCTGGAAGACCTACAAGGCCGCGGGATTCGAGCTGGCCAAGCACGACATGTGAGCACGCACCGCCCCGGCAGTCAGGCAGCGCCCGACTGGCGCGGCGCCTTGCCCGCTGCCGCGCTGCTCGGCGCCACGCGGCGATCGCGCACGAACGCGGCCGTGCCCTCGCCCATCTTGCGCTTCTCGACCTCGAACAGCGCGCTGGCGGCGATCAGCTCGCTGAGCTTGGCGTAGCCGTAGTTGCGCGAATCGAATTCGGGCGCCTGCTTGGCCATCACGCTGCCGACGAGGCCGAGGTTGGCCCAGCCCGAGTCGTCGGAGGCGGCCTCGACCGCGCCGCGCAACAGGTTGACCAGGCGCGTGTCCTGCTTGAGCTGGGCCGCACTGCGCGGCTGCGGCGCCGGCGCTTCGACGTCATCCTTGGCGCGCAGGATTTCGGTGTAGATGAACTTGTCGCAGGCGGCGACGAACGCGGACGGGGTCTTGCGTTCACCAAAGCCGTAGACGACGAGGCCGGCCTCGCGCACGCGCGCGGCCAGACGCGTGAAATCGCTGTCGCTGGACACGATGCAGAAGCCGCCGAGCCGGGCAGCATAGAGCAGGTCCATCGCGTCGATGATGAGCGCCGAATCGGTCGCGTTCTTGCCGGTGGTGTAGCGGAACTGCTGGATCGGCTGGATCGCGTAGCTGAGCAGCACGTCCTTCCAGCCCTTGAGCTGCGGGCCGGTCCAGTCGCCGTAAATGCGCTTGACGGTCGCGGTGCCGTATTTGGCCACCTCGGCCAGCAGACCTTCGACCACGCCCGGCTGCGCGTTGTCGGCATCGATCAGTACGGCCAGCTTGGTCGACGGGGTTGCCATCGCGTGCTCCCGGCAGGTGGGTTCAGGCCTTGGTGCCAAAGTAGCGATCACCCGCATCGCCCAGGCCCGGCACGATGTAGCTGCGCTGGTCCAGACGCGCGTCGATCGCAGCCGTGTGGATCGGCACCTCGGGATGGTGCGCCTGCAGGTTGGCCAGGCCCTCGGGACAGCTCACGAGACAGACGAAGCGCAGCGAGCGCGGCCCGGCCGCCTTGACCAGGTCGAGCGCCGCCACCGCCGAATTGCCGGTCGCGAGCATCGGATCGACGACGATCGCATCGCGCTCGGGCATGGCCTCGGGCAGTCGCAGGTAGTACTGCACGGGCTTGAGCGTGACCTCGTCCCGATACAGGCCGATGTGGCCGACGCGTGCATTGGGCATCACCGCGAGCATGCCGTCGAGCAGGCCCAGGCCCGCGCGCAGCACGGGCACGAAAACGAGCTTCTTGCCCTCGATGAGGCGTCCGCGCAACGGTGCCACCGGAGTCTGGATGTCGACCTCGCGCAGCGGCAGATGGCGCGTCACGTCATAGGCCATCAGCATCGACAGCTCGCCGAGCAGGCGGCGGAACTCGGCCGTGCTCGTCTCCTTGCGGCGCAGCAGGGTCAGCTTGTGCTGGACCAGCGGGTGATCGATGAGGTGGACGGCCGCGGGCATGGGCAGGTCTCCGGCAACGGGCAGGGTTGGGGCGCTGTGGCGCGCGCCGCTAGAATACGCGGTTTCCCGTTCCTGCCGAGGCCGCACGCGGCCAACCCCCATGGACAAGAGTTTCGAACCGACCGCGATCGAATCCAAGTGGTATGCCGCCTGGGAGGCCGCCGGCGACTTTGCGCCACACGGCGATGGTGAGCCCTACTGCATCCTGCTGCCGCCGCCCAACGTGACCGGCACCTTGCACATGGGCCATGCGTTCCAGCAGACGATCATGGACCTGCTGATCCGCTACCACCGCATGCGCGGCTGCCGCACGTTGTGGCAGGGCGGCACCGACCATGCCGGCATCGCGACCCAGAAGATCGTCGAGAACCAGCTCGCGGCCAATGGCCAGTCGCGCCATGACCTCGGCCGCACGGCCTTCGTCGAGCGCGTGTGGGAATGGAAGCAGGAATCGGGCTCGACCATCACGCGCCAGATGCGGCGGCTGGGCGCGTCGATCGATTGGTCGCGCGAGCGCTTCACGATGGACGAAGGGCTCTCGGCCGCGGTCCGGCGCGTGTTCGTGCAGTGGTACCGCGATGGCCTGCTCTACCGCGGGCGCAGGCTCGTCAACTGGGACCCGGTATTGATGACTGCGGTGTCCGACCTCGAGGTCGACAACCAGGAGAAGGACGGCTCGTTGTGGTCGATCCGCTATCCGGCCAGCGACGGCAGCACGAGCCTCGTGGTCGCCACCACACGCCCCGAGACGATGCTCGGCGACGTGGCGGTGGCAGTGCATCCCGAGGACGAACGCTATGCACATCTGGTCGGCAAGACCTTGACGTTGCCGCTGACCGGGCGCCAGATCCCGGTGATCGCCGACGCCTACGTCGAGCGCGAATTCGGCACCGGTTGCGTCAAGATCACGCCGGCGCACGACTTCAACGACTGGCAGATCGGCCTGCGCCATGGCCTGGCGCCGATCACGGTGCTCACGCTCGACGCCAAGATCAATGACGAAGCCCCGGAAAAGTATCGCGGCATGGACCGCTTCGCCGCGCGCAAGGCCGTGCTCGCCGATCTCGAAGCGCAAGGTCTGCTCGTCGAAACGAAAAAGCACAAGCTGCAGGTGCCGGTCAGCCAGCGCAGCGAGGCGATCATCGAGCCGATGCTGACCGACCAGTGGTTCCTCGACCTCACCAGCGACACGCGCGTCGATGGCAAGCCGGGCCCGGGCGGGCGCAAGGCGATCACCGAACCCGCGCTCGCGGCGGTGCGCGATGGCGCCATCAGGTTCGTGCCCGAGAACTGGTCCACGACCTACAACCAGTGGCTGGAAAACATCCAGGACTGGTGCGTCAGCCGCCAGTTGTGGTGGGGCCACCAGATCCCGGCCTGGTACGACGAGGCCGGCAACATCTTCGTCGGCGAGGATGCCGCCGATGCGATCGCGCACGCGGGCACGCCGCCGGTCGGCGCACTGAGGCAGGACGAGGACGTGCTCGACACCTGGTTCTCGTCGGCACTGTGGCCGTTCTCGACACTGGGCTGGCCCAACCCGGGCGACACGCGCGAGGCCGGCCACGTCGTCGCCAACTGGACGACCGACCAGGCCTTCCTGCCCAGCGCCGTGCTCGTCACCGGCTTCGACATCATTTTCTTCTGGGTCGCGCGCATGGTCATGGCGACGCAGTACTTCACCGGCAAGGTGCCGTTCCGCGAGGTCTACATCAACGCCATCGTGCGCGACGCCGAAGGCCAGAAGATGTCCAAGTCGAAGGGCAACACGATCGACCCGCTCGACCTCATCGACGGCATCTCGCTGGAGGATCTCGCGCGCAAGTCGACGGCCTCGCTGCTGATCCCGCAGGTGCGCGAGAAGGTCGAAAAGCGCATCCGCAAGGATTACCCGAACGGCATCGCCGCGGTCGGCACCGACGCGCTGCGCTTCACCTTCGCCGCACTGGCGACCTACGGCCGCACGATCAACTTCGACCTCAAGCGCGCCGAAGGCTACAAGGCGTTCTGCAACAAGTTATGGAATGCGGCGCGCTTCGTGCTCATGAACACCGACACCGGCGCCGCCGCAGGCACGATCCACTCCGCCGATCGGCACGCGCCGTGCACGGCGGCGGAGCAGTGGATCCTGGCCCGCCTGCGCGCGACGCTCGCCGAGGTCGAAGCGCAGATGCGCGTCTATCGCTTCGACCTCGTGGCGCAGGCGCTGTACGAATTCGTCTGGAACGAATACTGCGATTGGTTCGTCGAACTCGCCAAGCCCGCGCTGCAAGGCAGCGACGCGCAGGCGGCCGCCTCCACGCGCCACACGCTGCTGCGGGTGCTGGAAGCCGCGTTGCGCGCGCTGCACCCGATCACCCCGTACATCACCGAGGAGATCTACCAGACGGTCGCGCCGCGATTGGGTTTGACGCCAGCCAGCGTGCTGCAGCGGCCCTATCCGCGCGCAGCGGATTTCGCCTGCGACGACGCGGCCGCGAGCGCCGACATCGAATGGTTGCGCGCCGTGCTGACGCAGATCCGCCGCATCCGCAGCGAGATGAACATCGCGCCGGGCAAGGAGATACCGCTGCTGTACGCCCACGGCAGCGCCGAGGATCGCGCGCGCGCGGACCGGCTGGCGGCGCAGATCGGCTTTCTGGCCAAGGCGCAGTCGCCGCGTTGGCTTGCCGCCGGCGCCGCCGAACCCGCCGCCGCGGCCGCGATCGTCGGCGAGCTCAAGCTCCTCATTCCGCTGGCCGGCCTGATCGACCTCGATGCCGAGAAAGCGCGCCTGGCGCGTGAAATCCAGCGCCTCGAGGGCGAGCTGGCGAAGGCCAGCGCCAAACTCGCCAACTTTGGCGAGCGCACGCCCGACCACGTCGTGGAACAGGAACGCCAGCGCATCGCCGAGTTCGGCGCCACGATCGCCGGCCTGCGCGAGCAGGCGCAAAGGCTCGCGGCGGCCTGAACGCCAGACCTGCACAACGTGCCGGCGATCGGCCGCCGGCCCGCTCAGGGAATCGGTGCGGCATCGAAGCCATCGGCGAAGATGCGGTCGAGCACGAGTTCGACCGCGCCGATGTCGCACGCAGCGCCTTGCGGACGAGCCACGCCGCGCTGATCGTGCGATGGTGCGCCCGCACAGGTGCCGGCATCGATCGCGGCCCCGGGCATGCCCGGCAATCGTGTCGGGGTGAGGCCGCCGTGATCGCCCAAGGGGCCCAGCAGCGGATCCGCATCGAGATTGCCGCCCCCATCGATGCCCAGCGCCGCATCCCAGTTGCCGCTGCCGCCTGAGCCCTGCACGAGGCTGTGGTCGATGGTCGCCGCGGCGGACCCGGTGTTGTGGATCTGGTTGCCGGCCTGGGTCGCACTGTTGCCCCACAGGATCACATTGCGCATCTGCACGGTCGCCACACCCTGGTTGACGATGGCGCCACCGTTGGTGGCGCTGTTGCCGGCGAAGGTGAGATTGGTCATCAGCGGGCTGCAGACACTGTCGCTGGTCGCCGCGTCGTTGCGCATCGCACCGCCCTTGAAGAGCGCCTGGTTGGCGCTGAAACTGACATTGACCAGGCTTGGACTGCTGGTGCCTCCCGACGTCGCGTAGTTGATCATCGCACCGCCTTCGAAGCTGGCCGCATTGCCGGTGAACGTGACATCGCGGACGGTCGGGCTGGCGATCCCGACCTTGGCATGGTTGGACATGCCGGCGCCGAACTTGCCCGCGTTGCCGCTGAACACGACGTTGCGCACGGTCGGGCTGCAGACGCTGCCTGCGCCCACGCCATTGCAATACACACCGCCGCCGGAGTTGAGCGGCGGGTTGCCGTCGGCGTTGCCGGCCGTGATCGTGACGCCATCGAGCGTGGTATCGGCCAGCAACGGCGTACCGGTGGTGCCATCCATCACCACCACCTGGTAGCTGTTGCTGCCCTGGATGTCGGCCGTCGACTCGGCGATGGCATTGCCGTCGACGTCGATGTCGTCCGCGTCGATGTCGCCCGACAGCACCGCGCGATGGAGCGCCGGCGCGCGCTGCGCGCGCACGGTCTCGGTGCCGGCAAAACCGCCATACACGGCAACTCCCGGCTTGATCACGAAGCTGACGGCGCGGTCGCTGGCGGAAGGCCGGTAGACGCCGGCGGCGAGCCAGATTTCCGTGCACTGGGCATTGCCGAGTGCTGCCTGCAGGGTCGAGGTGTCGTTCCACGTACCGACGCCAGCGCCCGTCGGCGTGACGCGGCACACATCCGCCTGCGCCAATGCGGCGCAGCCAAGCAGCGCCAGACCCGGCGCATATCCCCAGCGTCTCATCATTGCCCCCTGAAACGATGCTGCGCGAAAAGCCGTGCAGTCGCGGATCACCTTACAACGCGGCGGCGCCTGGTGTCAGCTCATGGCTCATGCAGCAGCTCCATCGCCATCACGATCGCGTCCTCACGGCCCTTCTTCGCCGGATAGTAGTTGGGCCGACGGCCGAACTCGTTGAAGCCGATCGACTCGTACAAACCGATCGCGCGCGGGTTGGACGGCCGCACTTCGAGGTAGACCCGCTCGACGCGCTGCCAGCGCGCGATGTCGATGAGGCGCCGGACGATGCGGCGGCCATTGCCGTTGCCATGCAGCATCGGCGCCACGCACACATTGAGGATGTGCGCCTCACCGGCCGCCGCCGACAGCACGCCATAGCCGACGATCGTGTGGCCATCGCCAAGCACGATGCAGTCATAGCCGGCGCGCAGGCAGTCGGCGAAGATCGCGCGCGTCCATGGAAACTCGTAGGCTGCGACTTCGAGCGCGGCCACCGCATCGAGATCCTCGGCGCGCATGCGACGGAATTCGGCAGGCCCGGGTTTGAGGATCGCAACCACAGCGTGCGTGGGTCCTGGCTGGCAATGCCGCGATCGGCGCGGCCCGGCGCCGATCTTGCCACGAAACGCCGACTTGGCCAGCGCGCGCATGGCCGCCCGGCGGCGCGAAGCAGCCACCCGTCGGAGCTCGGCGCTGCGCGCCCGATTCAGTCGCGCAGTTGACGCAGCAGGCGTTTGAGTTCGCCCCACAGTGCGCGCTTGGCCAGCGCATCGCCGCGCAACTGCGCCAGCTCGCCGGTGGCCACCCAACCGATCGCGGCCTGCTGCCGGGCGCTGAGCAGGCCACCGACCGCACGCGCCTGGGCCGCGCCGAAAGCCACCAGCGCGCGCGCGCCAGCGAGGTCGGTGCCGGCCTGCGCACGCGCCACCACGGCACCGACTCCCGCCAGGGTGAACGTGCACGACAGTGCCTGCAGCAGCGGGTGGTCGGCCTGTTCGGCGAGCAGGTATACCGTTGCCGCGCCGCTATCCGGCGCGGCGGACCCGGCACCAGCAGGCGCTGACTGTGCGCGCGGCCGGTAGACGTCGATGCCCATCTCGGCCAGCCGCCGCAGGGCGGCTTCATCGAGCATCGCCGTCTCCATGGTGCTGCTGCAGATCGGCGAGGAAGCGTGCGTAGATGCGATCGATCGCAGCGCCGTAGGCGTCGACGCTGGCCTTGAGCTCGCTGCCGCCGGCAGGCTCGCCGTCGCGGTAGATGTCGTCGACCAGCACGCGGTCGCCCGGCGCGACCGCGCGCAGCTTGAGCACCACGACGACCTCCCAGCCGCCTGCGCTGGTGGGCACGCGATCCATCCGCAGCAGGTTGCCGCGGATGCGCATCGCATCACGACTGGCCGGCAGTTCATCACTGACCGTGCGTGCCAGACCGGCGCCACGCAGCGTCACGGCCAGTCGCCGCTGTAGCATGCGGGTCGGTGGATCGGCCCACATCTGGTAGTGGTACTGGCGCAGCTGCTGTGCATCGGCGTCGAGTGCGTACACGAGAGCCTGGTCGGCATACAGGCCATCGGCGGCAAAGTCCTCGACCACGACCGAGCCGGCCCAGGGCTGCGTCAGCGCCGGTGGCGGCTGTGGCCGCGGCAGCCGGTACCAGGTGAAATCGGGCACGGTCGGTGCCGAGCAGGCACCGAGCGCGACGACGGCGACGAACGCGGCCAGACGCGCCTTCATTGCGGTTCTCCGTCGGGCCGATCGGCCTTGGGGGCCACGATCAGGCGGTTGGGGTGCATGCGGATCTCGCGGCTGAACGCGTCCATGTTGCGGCTGGTGGAATCCAGGTGATGGCTGATCACGTCCATGCGGCTGGACAGCGCCTGCAGCATGGCCGTGAGATCCTCGACCGAGTCGCGGATGTCGGCGCGGTTGTCGTGGGCGATGCCAGCCAGGTCGGCCAGCGCCTGGTCGAGCGTGACCCGCGTCTGGCGCAGCTCGCCGGTGAGGTCGCGCGCCTGAGCGAGGATCGTCGCCACCGCCTTGCGATTCTCGGGCTTGAGCACGTCGCCGAGCGCGAGCGAGGTGTCGTTGAGGCGTTCGAGCAGGCGTTGGGCCTGGTCGAGGATGGCGGGCGCGCGCGAATCGAGCGTGCCGCCGATCGAATCCACGCGCTGCGACAGCGACCTGATGAGCGGCTCGATCTGGCTGCGCGTGAGCGCGTTGATCTCGGTGGCGAGGTCGTTCATCGCCATGAACACGTTGCCGCCTTCTTCGCCCTGCATCTCGCCGCCCGCCTTGAGCGGAACCGGACTGCCGCCTTCACGGATGCCGATCGAGACGTCGGCCAACAGCCCGCTCGATTGCAGCTGCGCGACACTGTCGGCCGGGATCGACCAGTCGCGGCGGATCTTGAGCTCGACCTTGTAGCGCGTGCCCTGGGCGCTGCGCTCGGGCGTGACCGCGCCGACCTGGCCGACGCGGTAGCCCTCGTAGAACACGGGCGCGCCATGGCGCAGGCCGGTCACGTTGCGATAGCGCACGAGATAGTCGTTGCTGGCCAGCGAGCGCCCGGTGATCAGCGCCAGCGCCACGAGCAGCAGCGCGGCACCTGCCAGCACCACCGCGCCGACCAGCGTGTAATTGACGGTGTCGCGTTTCACGCGGCCTCCCCTGCGCCTGCGCGCGTCGCATCGGCCGACACTTTAGCAAGACTCATGCGCGCTCCTCGGTGAGACGCCGCAGATAGGCCTCGGCGTCGATCGCCACCTCGCGCGGGCGGCGGTTGAGCAGGTCCTGGATGCGTTCGTTGTCGGCGCCGCGCACGGCCGCGACGGTATCGGTCATGAGCACGCGCCCCTGATCGAGCACGGTGATCGTGTCGGCGATCTTGAACGCGCTTTCCAGCTCGTGGGTGACCACCACGATCGTCATGCGCAGCGCGTCGCGCAGGCGCAGGATGAGCTCATCGAGTTCGGCCGATACGACCGGATCGAGTCCAGCCGAGGGCTCATCGAAAAACAGCAGGCGTGGGTCCATGACCAGCGCGCGCGCGAGCGCGGCGCGCTTGACCATGCCGCCCGACAGCTGACTCGGCATGAGGTCCTGGAAGCCACCGAGGTTGACCACCTCGAGCTTGATGCGACTCATGATGCGGATCGTCGCTTCGTCGAGATCGGTGTGCTCGCGCAGCGGCAGCGCCACGTTGTCGCCGACGCTGAGCGAGGTCAGCAGGGCGCCGCCCTGGAACGACACGCCGATGCGCTTGCGCACCGCCAGCAACTCCCGTTCGTCGGCCCGGCCCAGATCGACGCCGAACAGGCGCACGCTGCCGGCGACCGGCCGTTGCAGCCCGAGCAGGTGGCGCAACAGCGTCGACTTGCCCGAGCCCGAGCCGCCCATGATGACGCGGATCTCGCCGGGCCTGACCGTGAAATCGACGCCGAACAGCACCTGCCGGCGACCGTACCAGGCATCGAGACCGGCGACTTCGATGAGCGGTGCAGGCGTGTCCATGTCAGCGGTTGATGAAGTACGAAAACACCATGTCCACCACGATGATCCAGCAGATCGACAGCACCACGGCGCGCGTGGTGGCGCGACCGACGCCCTCGGCGCCACCGGTGACGGAAAACCCGGTGCTGACGCCGATCAGTGTGATCAGCACCGCGAACACCACACTCTTGGACAGGCCCTGCCAGACATCGCCCGGCGACAGCAGCGCCAGGGTCTGCGACAGGTACGCGAGCGGGGTGACGTTGAGCGCCGGCGCGCTGTACAGCGCCGCGCCGAAGATCGCGATCGCATTGGCGAAGATCGTGAGCGTCGGCAGCATGACGAGCATGGCCACCAGCGCGGGCGCCACCAGATAGCGGACCGGTTCGATGCCCATCACCGCCAGTGCATCGACTTCCTGCGACACGCTCATCGAGCCGATGCGCGCGGCCAGCGCCGAGCCCGAGCGTCCGGCAACGAGGATCGCCGTGATGAGCGCGCCGAACTCGCGGGTGACCGACTTGGCCACCGCCACCACCACCTGCGATTGCGCGCCGAACTCGGCCAGCGAGGCGACGAACTGGATGCCGAGCATGAGGCCGACCGTGAACCCGAGCAGGGCCACGATCGGCAACGCGTCGACGCCGATCTCGCGCATCTGCTGCGCGATCGCGCCAAGCCGCACGCGCTGGCCGACGCGGCGTCCGGCAACGAGGAAGTAGAGCGATTCGACGAGCACGATCGCCGCGTAACCGACGCCGGCAATCGCGCCGAGCGCGGTCCGGCCGACCTCGTGCAGCGGACGTTGCAGCGCGTTCACCCCGTGCCACCGAGCGCAGCCGGCGTGTCGACGATGTCGAACACGCGGTCGAGCCGTGCCAACTCGAGCACCGCGCGCACGGCGGCGCTGGGCGCCACCAGCGCGAAGCGCTGCCCGCGCGCGCGGCCCTGCTGCAGGCCCTCGACCAGGGCCGCGATGCCGGACGAGTCGATGTAGGCCACGTCGGCAAGGTCGATGCCGACCGCGAGGCCCGCATCGAAGGCGTCGAGCACGGCGCGGCGCACCTGCTGTGACCACGACAGGTCCACCTCGCCGCGCAGGCGCACGAGGATGGCGCCGTCGCTGCGTTCGCGCGTTACCGCATTGGCCATCGCACTCATGCGTCCGCCGCCTCCTCGCCGGCCCAGCTGTCGATGTGCTTGTGCAGGACGAGCCGGTTGCCGCGCCCGTCGGCGGCCGGCTCGATGCGCCAATCGTCCATGATCCGGTCGATCAAGGCGATACCGAGGCCGCCGCAGCGGCATTCCCCCAGCGTGCCCGGCCGGAGCGAGGCCGGGTCCACCGCCGGCGCCTCGTCGACGATCTCGAGCGTCAGCGTGGCCGCGCAGCGCGTGGCGCGCACCGTCAGCGGACCCTCGCAGTCCGGGCCATAACCATGGCGGATCACGTTGGTGCAGGCTTCGTCCACCGCCAGCACGAGTTCGTCGCGCAACCGCGGTTCGATCGCCTGCTGGTCGAACACCGCGCGCAGCTCGGCGCGCAGACCGCGCATCGACTCGGCGCGCGCCGGCAGGCTGCGCGTGAACAGCAGCTCGGGCCGTTCGGCCTGCGCCGCCTCGATCAGCAGGAAGGTGGTGTCGTCGACCAGATGCAGGCGGCGCAGCTCGCCGAGCAGGCTGCGCAGGCGCGCCTTGGGCGTGGCCTGGGCGTGACGCTCGATCAGCGCGCGCAGGCCGGCCAGGCCGATCGGCCGGCCGTCGCTGCCGCGCACATCGGTGGCGCCATCGGAAAATGCGTACAGCGCGCCGCCATCGAGCGCGACCTCGTGTTCGTCGAAGCCGACCTCACGCACGATCCCGAGTGGCGGGCCGTCGGCGAGATACTGGCGGTACTGGCCGCCGTGCAGCACGAGCACGGGCGGGAACCCCGCGTTGGCAAAGCGCACGCGGGTGGCGGCGCGGTCGCAGTAGCCGACCACCGCGCAGACGAAGCGTCCTTCGCGCGCCGATTCGCACAGCTCTTCGTTGGCGCGCGCCAGCCACAGCGCCGGCGCCGGATGCTCCTTGCCGATCCAGCGCAGCAGGCTTGCCGCCCGCATCATCAGCAGTGCCGCATCGAGTCCCTTGCCGGCGATGTCGCCGATCACGAAGCCGATGTCGCCGCCGGGCAGTTCGAAATAGTCGTAGAAGTCGCCCGACATCTCGTGCGCGGGACGATTCACGCCCAGCACCGGAAAACCGTCGCGGCGGCGCCGCGGCAGCAGCGATTTCTGCAGGTGGCGCGCCAGGTCGAGTTCGCGCTTGAGCCGCTGCTGCTCGAGCAGCTCGCCGGCCAGGCGCGCGTTGTTGATCGCCAGTGCGGCCGGAGCCGCGACCAGTTCGAGCAGTTCGGCATCGGCGGCACTGAACGGCACGCCGTCGCGGCGGTTGACGATTTCGATCACGCCGATCGGCCCCGCCGCCGTGCGCAGCGGCGCGCAGACGAGGCTGCGGGTGATGAAGCCGCTGGCCTCGTCCGAACCGCGCCACAGGCGCGGATCGTCCTGTGCCTGAGCCACGATCTGGGTGCAGTCCTGCGCCAGCGTCTGGCCAACGACGCCCTGGCCGACCGCGAGTCGCATGCCGGTGACGTCGATCGGGCCGGCGCTGACGCGACACTCGAGCACCTGGCTGGCCGCGTCGAGCAGGAACAGCGCGATGCCTTCGACTTCGAGGAAGTCGCGCACGCGCGTGATTGCCTGGGTGAGGGTCTGGTGCAGGTCGAGCGAAACGGCCAGTGCGCGTGACAGCTCGGCCAGGAACACGAGCGCGCCGGTGTCGCGCAGCCGCGGCGTGGCCGCGGCGCCGGCGACGACTGCCGGCTGCGCCGCGGTCATGAGGCGCCTTTGCCGGCGCCACGCTGGGCGCGCTCGCTGCGCTTGCGGCGCAGCCCCCACAGCGTCAGCGCGGGTCCCGACAGCAGGTACAGGCCAGTGATCGCCAACAGCACGCGCGCGGTGTCGATGGTCAGCGCGACCAGGACCAGCATCGCCACCGGGATGGCGATGAACGGCACGCGGTCGGACAGCGGCCAGGCCTTGAAGCTGTAGTAGCGGACGCGACTGACCATCAGCAGGCCGGCGACCACGGCGACGATCGGCGTGGCAAAGTCCATTTCGTTGACCGACAGGCCGTACAGGTTGCCATTTTCGATCGCCCACACGAAGGACATGCACAGGCCCGCCGCCGCTGGACTGGCCAGACCCTGGAAATAGCGTTTGTCGGCCACCCCGACCTGGGTGTTGAAGCGGGCCAGGCGCAACGCCGCGCAGGCCGCGTAGATGAACGCCGCGGACCAGCCGACCTTGCCCCAACCCGGACCGTAGGCCTGCAGGTGCACCAGCGACCAGTTGTAGAGCACGAGCGAAGGCGCGATGCCGAAACTGACCAGATCCGACAACGAATCGTATTGCACGCCGAACTCGCTCTGCGTGCCGGTCAGGCGCGCCACGCGCCCGTCGAGGCCATCGAGGATCGCGGCCACGAATACCGCGATGGCGGCGTCGACATAACGCCCGCCGATGCTGGCCACGATCGCGTAGAAGCCCGCGAACATCGCCGCCGTGGTGAACAGGTTGGGCAGCAGGTAGATGCCGCGTGGCGGCTTGCGCGCACCGGCCGTTGGCGCTTCCATGTTCGATTCCAGCCCCCGGGAAACCAGGCCCGGAGTGTACCCTGATCGACAAAATCGGGCGGCTCTTCTTGTCTCGTGGGCGCAACAATGCTATGCAGTGCGCACCGATGACGCCCTGAACATCCGGCCGACCCAAAGAACCGACCATGAAAGCCATCTGGATTGCCCTGCTCCTGCTCGTCGCCGCCCCCGTTGCCGCCGGCGAGATGTATTCCTGGACCGACGCCAACGGTGTCAAGCACTTCTCCGACTCGCCACCGCCCAAGTCGGTCAAGGCCGAGAAGCTGCATGTGCGCGGCGGCGTGACCACCAGCACCCCGGCCGAGGACGAAGAGGCCGATGCCAAGAAGGCGGCCGGTCCGGCGATGGCGGCGGCGGCCGGTTACTCGGAAGAGGACATCAAGCGCAACTGCGCCATGGCCAGGCAGAACCTCGCCACGCTCGAGGCGCAGAAGCCTGCCGTCGATGCCGAGGGTTACCCGGTCGATCTCGATGCGGCCAAGCATCGCCAGGGCCAGATCGACAAGGCCAACCAGCAGATCAAGCTGTTCTGCACCTCGCAGTAGGCGCTCCAGCCGCTCGCCGTCCGCAACGCTCGACGCGCGCCCGATGCAGGCGCCGCGGCGTGTGCGCGCGCGTCGTTGCGCACGGCGCAGCGCTGCATCACGACCCACCTCGTCCACCGCGCAGCGCTGCTGCCTGAGCGTGCGCACGCGCGGCGGGGCAGACTGCTAAAATCGGCGGTTCCATTGCTGTGGTGACCGTCCATGCGCCTGTCCCGCTTTCACCTGTCCACCGTCAAGGAAGTGCCGGCCGACGCCGAAATCGCCAGTCATCGGCTGATGCTGCGTACCGGCATGATCCGCAAGCTCGCGGCCGGCATCTACACCTGGTCGCCGCTGGGCCTGCGCGTGCTGTCGCGCGTCGAACACGTGGTGCGCGAGGAAATGAATCGCGCCGGCGCACTCGAACTGCTGATGCCGTCGGTGCAGCCCCGCGAGTTGTGGGAGGAAACCGGGCGCTGGGAGAAATTCGGCGGCCAGCTGCTCAAGATTCGCGACCGCAAGGAGGCCGATTACTGCTACGGCCCGACCCACGAGGAAGTGATTACCGATTACGCACGTCACGAACTGCGCAGCTACAGACAGTTGCCGATCAATTTCTATCAGATCCAGACCAAGTTCCGTGATGAGATCCGGCCGCGTTTCGGCGTGATGCGCGCGCGCGAATTCCTCATGAAGGATGCCTATTCGTTCCACCTGACCGCCGATTGCCTGGCAAGCGAATACCGCAACATGTACGACACCTACACCCGCATCTTCACGCGGCTGGGGTTGCGGTTCCGCGCCGTGCAGGCCGACACCGGCGCGATTGGCGGCAATGCCAGTCACGAGTTCCAGGTGCTGGCCGATTCGGGCGAGGATGCGATCGCGTTTTCGACCGGGTCGGACTATGCGGCCAATGTGGAGATGGCGCAGGCGCGCGCCCCCGACACGTCCCGGCCGGCGCCGCGCCAGTCGCTCGAACGCGTCGCCACGCCCACGCAGAAGACGATCGACGAAGTCAGCGCATTCCTCGCGGTAGCGCCGCAGCAGTGCGTGAAGACCCTCGTCGTGCGCGGCAACGACGGCCTGGTGGCACTGTGCGTACGCGGCGATCACGAGATCAACGAGACCAAGGCCGCCAAGCTGGCCGAACTGCCCGGCGCGCTCGCACTGGCCGACGAGGCGCAGATCATCGCTGCCACCGGCACCACACCCGGCTTCATCGGCCCGGCCGGATTGCCCGACACGATTCCCGTGATCGTCGACCGCGACGCCGCGGTCCTGGCCGACTTCGTCTGCGGCGGCAATGCCGACGGCAGTCACTATCGTGGCGCCAACTGGGAGCGTGACGCACGCATCAGCCGGGTTGCCGATATCCGCAACGTGGTCGAGGGCGACCCCTCGCCCGACGGCCACGGCACGCTGCAGATCGCGCGCGGCATCGAGGTCGGTCACGTATTCCAGCTCGGTGACAAGTATGCGGCGGCACTGGGCGCCAGCGTGCTCGACGACGCAGGCAAGTCGCAGGTGCTGCAAATGGGCTGCTACGGCATCGGCGTCAGCCGCATCGTGGCCGCCGCGATCGAGCAGAATCACGACGCCGCGGGCATCATCTGGCCGGAACCGATGGCGCCGTGGCGCGCGGTGATCTGCCCGATCAACGCCGCGCAGAACGCCCAGGTGCGCGAACAAGCCGAGCAGTTGTATGGCGAACTGCAGGCTCGCGGCATCGACGTGTTGCTCGACGATCGCGGCCTACGCCCCGGTCCGATGTTTGCCGACATCGAGCTGATCGGCATTCCGCATCGCATCGTCGTCAGCGAACGCGGCTTGGCCGCAGGCACGTTCGAATATCGCCGGCGCGGCGACAGCGAAAACCTCGCATTGTCACGCGAAGCGCTGCTGGAACGATTGGCCTGAAATACGAGCGGCTGGCATCGGAATTGCCGGTCGCTGGTTTTTCACTGTCATTTTCACCGGCTGCCGGTATAATCGCCGGCCAGGACTCGGACGTTGTATGGAACGGCGCCATTATTTTGGTATGCCGCAGCCATGCCGACGCATTTTCATCGGATGATTGAAATGATGCCTGCATGGCGCAACTGCCGACGCGATGCAGTACCGAATCATCCCGCCGGACAGGCAATCAAAATTGCGGAGACAGCAGAATGGCCATCGATTTGAAGTCACTGAACCACAACCAGCTCACCGACCTCATTGCACGCGCCAAGGCGCGTCAGCACGAACTGGCGAAGGAGCGCGTGTCCAAGCTGCGCGACAAGATCCAGGCGCTGGTCAAGGCCGAAGGCGTCGCGCTGGATGACGTGTTCGGTGCCCGCGCCGGCCGTGGCGGCAAGGCGCGCAGCAAGGTCAAGCCGAAGTTCCGCAATCCCACCACCGGCGAAACCTGGAGCGGTCGCGGCAAGCGGCCGCGCTGGTTCGCCGCGGCGCTGGCCGCCGGCAAGAAGGAAAAGGACTTCCTCATCGGCTGAGCGGGCGATACGCCTGATGCTGCGAACGACGCCGGCCCCGTGCCGGCGTTTTTCGTTGCCGCCGGCCCGGTTTGGCGGACGTGCCGCGCTGCGGGATAATCGAGCCACGGTACGCCTGCGTGCCGCCCTCCCGCCGCCACCGACCCACTCATGAACCAAGCACCGATCTGGGAACCCAGCGCCGACCGCATCGATGGCGCGAACATCAGCCGCTTCATGCGTTTCGTGCGCGAGAGCACCGGCAACGAGGACATCCGCCGCTACGCGCCGCTGTACGAGTTCTCGGTACGCGACCCGGATCGATTCTGGTCGCTGGTGTGGGAGTTCTGCGGCATCCGCGCCCACGGCGACCTGCAGCCGGTGCTTGCCGACCGCGACCGCATGCCGGGCGCACGCTGGTTCCCCAACGTCACGCTGAACTTTGCGCAGAACCTGCTCCGCTTCAAGGACGAGCGCATCGCGATCGTGTTCCGCAACGAGTGGGGCGATCAGCGCGAGTTGAGCTACGCGCAACTGCATGCCGAGGTGGGTCGTCTGGCCCATGCCCTCCGGCAGCAGGGTGTCGGCGTGGGCGATCGCGTGGCCGGCTTCATGCCCAACATCCCGGAGACGATCATCGCCATGCTGGCGACGACCTCGCTCGGCGCGACCTGGTCGTCGTGTTCGCCCGATTTCGGCATCCGCGGCGTGGTCGACCGCTTCGGCCAGATCGCGCCCAAGGTGCTGTTCACGGCCGACCAGTACGGCTACGGCGGCAAGCGCTTCGATTGCCTGGAAAAGATCCGCGGCGTGCTCGACGAGCTGCCAGGCATCGAGCGCCTCGTGGTGGTGCCCTACAGCGGACAGCCGCTCAAGCTCGACGGTCTGCGCGGCGCGGTGGCGCTGCCCGATTTCGCCGGCACACAGGAGCGCGCGCTCGAGTTCGTGCCGGTGCCGTTCGACCATCCGCTCTACGTGATGTATTCCTCGGGCACTACCGGCGTGCCCAAGTGCATCGTCCACGGCGTCGGCGGCACGCTGATCCAGCACCTCAAGGAACTCGTGCTGCACACCGACCTCAAGCGCGACGACAAGCTGTTCTACTACACCACCTGCGGCTGGATGATGTGGAACTGGTTCGTCTCCGGCCTCGCCGTCGGCGCCACGCTCGTCGTGTACGACGGCTCGCCCTCGCATCCCGACGGCAATGCGCTGTGGAACCTGGCCGACGAAGTCGGCATCAGCGTGTTCGGCACCAGTGCCAAGTGGCTCAGCGCAATCGAGAAGGCCGGCATCAAGCCGCGTGAAACCCACAAGCTGCTGTCGCTCAAGACCATCCTCTCGACCGGCTCGCCATTGGCGCCGGAAAGCTACGAATACGTCTATCGCGACATCAAGGATCGCGTGCTGCTGGCCTCGATTTCGGGCGGCACCGACATCATTTCCTGCTTCGCCCTCGGCTGCCCGGTGCTGCCCGTATACCGCGGCGAGCTGCAATGTCGCGGCCTCGGCATGAAGGTCGAAATCCTCGACGACGACGGCAATCCGGTGCGCAATCAGGCCGGCGAGCTGTCGTGCGGCGCGCCGTTCCCGTCGATGCCGGTGATGTTCTGGAACGATCCCGACGGCAGCAAGTACCACAATGCGTACTTCGCCAAGGTCCCCAACGTGTGGTGCCACGGTGATCGGGCGCTGCTGACCGAGCACGACGGCATCGTCATCTACGGCCGCTCCGACGCGACGCTGAACCCCGGCGGCGTGCGCATCGGCACCGCCGAGATCTACCGCCAGGTCGAGCAGATCCCCGAAGTGCTCGAATCGGTGGCGGTCGGCCAGCACTGGGGCGAGGACGAGCGCGTGATCCTGTTCGTGCGCCTGCGCGAGGGACTCGCGCTCGACGATGCGCTGCGCGAGCGCATCCGCCACCAAATCCGCGTCAACACCACTCCGCGCCACGTTCCGGCGAAGATCCTGCAGGTCGCCGACATCCCACGCACGATCTCGGGCAAGATCACCGAGATCGCCGTGCGCGACACGATCCACGGCAAGCCAGTCAAGAACACCGATGCGCTGGCGAACCCGCAGGCGCTGGCATGCTTCCGCGACCTGGCTGAGCTGCAAACCTGAGCGGCGCCGCCGACGACGCCGCCCGCACCGCCGCTAGGGTGTCGCCTCGAATCCGTTGCGGAAGATCACATCGCCGAGGTACACACCCGTATTCATCGCATCATGGCGGAATTGCGGCCATGGCATGTTCGCCGGCGTCGCCACGCTGTTCGGGAATTTCCACGCGTACAGCGCGCCGATGCCGTTCGACGATGCGCCTGCGACCACGAGCACGATCTTCCCGTCACCATGCAGATCCGCCGCAGTTGGCGTCGAGAAGAAGGCCGACTGGCCCTGCATCTGGTACTGGGTGGGATTCGCTCCGCTGCAAACAGCCGGGGCCACACGCGAAATCTGATTGCCGTTGCGGTCCCACACCAGCAGGTAATTGGCGGATGGCTCGATGATCTCGGGCGCGCCGTCGCCATTCAGGTCAACGACGATCGGGGAGGCGTGCGAATCGAGCCAGTTGTTGTTGGTGGTGCACGTGGCGGCAGTCACGGCCGTCTTTGGCCAGCCCGGATACGGCGTGCCATTGCTGCGTATCACATGCACGACTCCGTCCTGGTCCGTGCCGCTGGTCTTGATCAGGTTCGATGTGATCGTCTCCAGCTTGCCGTCGCCATCGAGGTCGGCGAGGGCCGGAGAAATCTGCCGCGCCGACTGGTTGCTCACCGCATACGGCCAACCCGACATGCTCGACCCATTCGCCTTCCAGCCGTACACAAACGTCGATACCTGATGCGCGACGCCATCCGGCGCACAGCTCGGCATGTCCCAGCAGCGTCCGAACCCCGTCACGATCGACATGCCGCCATTGCCGGCGATGTCGCCGATGGCGGGCGACGAATAGACGACGTCGTCGAGCTTGATCGGAAAACCGGGCAGTTCGCCCACGCCGTGGCCCCTGAATGCACGGACCTGCCCGCCGACCTGGCGACCGTTCGGCAACGTGCCCTGCCCGCTGTCCTGCCCGATGATGACGTCGACCTGCCCGTCGCGATCGAGGTCGTACAGCGCGGGCGACGACCAGACCGTATCGATGACGTCCTCGGCCGCCCCCTTGCTCCACCACAGTGAGCAATCGGCGCGCAGCGCACGGATCTTGTGGTCCCAACCGCCGAACACGATCTGCCTCTCGTTCGGACGCGTCGCATCGAGTCGCCCGAGAGCCGGCGAGCTGAATATCCCGTTGGGAGCTCCGGGCGCCGGTTCATCGAGTGCCGTGAACGAGCACTTGATGGTCCCGTCGCGGCGCAGGACATGTACGCCGCCGCCACTGTGGGCCAGATCGGTGGTGCCGACGACGATCTCCGGGATGCCATCACCGTCAATGTCGGCAATCGCCGGTTTGCCGCTGATTCCAACCGCACCGGTCTTGCGGGCCCACAGGAACGTGCCATCGCCGTGATACGCAACGACGTATCCGGTGGTGGTGCCGACCACGATGTCCTTGACGTTGTCGGCGATCAGGCCCAGTCGAGCGACGGCGGGACTGGAAAACAGGACGAATCCGATGTCCGAGGGAATGCCGCTGCCCGAGAACTCGATCGGGAATGGCGCCATGCACGGCGGATTGTTGTTGGGCATGCAGGCGAACGACGCCGCCAGCACGGGAGTCGACGAAATAGCAAGCGATAGCGCCGCAAACCACCCGATTCTGTTCATCCCCGCCCCCCTCTGGCATCCGGCTTGAACGGCGCGATTATGGCGCGTTGCATCGACCATGTCGCCAAGAGCGGCTGCTCGCGCAGCGCTGTCCATCGACCTGGTGGCGCGCCGCTCAGGCCGGCCCGGTCTCACAATAGAGATCGAGATGGCACGTGCCATCGGTCCCCGCGCGCACATTGCACGCCTTCCATCGATCCATCACCTCGGCGACGCTTGAGCAGCGTCGGCGGACGCCATCGAACTCGATCGTTTCGATCTGGCGGGTGACATCAAACAGCGCCGACAGGTAGATCTCGGGTTCGACACGCGAATGGTTGCGGATCGCCACTGGATTGAATTCGGTGAAAATCGCCGGCCGGTGCTTGCGAACGAGCTCCGACAGGCTCGGCCACGCGACCGGCTCATGCCCCTCGATGTCGATCTTGACGACATCCAGCCGTTCAAGGTGACTCAGCAGGACGTGCAGCGGCTGGCACGGCACGAAAGCATCGGCCATGGCGGCTACCACATGCACGTCGACGATGCCGTTGGATGAGTTTGCGTTCCTGAGCATCGGCACCACGCCGACCGTCGATGAGGCGGCCACCGGCAACACGCTCACGTTGCGGAAGCCGTTGTGCCAGACGCCAGCGCACAGCGACTGCACATTGCGCGCGATCGGTTCGATCGCGTGAACCGAACCCGACGGGCCAACTTTCCTCGCCGCCGACAGCGTGAACGTGCCGATGTTCGCCCCGACGTCGAGCACGGTTCCACCACTGGGAATCCTCTCGACGAACGCCGGCAGCACGTGCGGCTCGTACTCTCCGCTGGCCCGCACGTGGTCTCCGATCAACGAATCGCCCCGCCATGGGAACAGTCGCAGCCCATGGAAGTCGATCTCGATCAATGCAGGCTCCGCGGTACGACGCGCCTTGTATTCATCGGACGACTCGATGATCGCGGCAATATCGAGTGCCGATAGCCGCTGCTCGACGAGCAGCCGGGTGTAACACGCGAGCCCTGACGGGTCAGGTTCGCGACCGAGCAGCAGGCGGTATGCGTGTCGGATGTCCGCTTCGGTGGCCTTCATGTTCATGCTCGATGTCCTCCGCTCATGTCAACGCGCCGGCGAGTTCGCTGCGCAGATCCGCAATGTCCTCGACACCGACCGACAGCCGGATCAGTCCATCGCTGATGCCAAGGCGCTTGCGTTGCGCCGGCGGAATCGAGGCGTGGGTCATGATCGCCGGATGCTCGATGAGGCTTTCCACGCCACCGAGCGATTCGGCCAGCGAGAACAGCCGGCAGCGCTCGAGCGTGCGCCGCGCCTTGCGCAGACCGCCCTTCACTTCGATGGTGACGATGCCACCGAAGCCGTCCATCTGGCGCTTGGCCAGCGCATGCTGCGGGTGCGACTTCAGGCCCGGATAGATCACGCGCTCGATGGCCGGATGCTTCTCCAGCCACTGCGCAAGTTCCAGCGCATGGGCGCAATGGGCGCGCATGCGCAGGTGCAGCGTCTTGAGTCCGCGCATGGCGAGGAAGGCATCGAATGGGCCCGCGACCGAGCCGACCGAGTTGTGCAGGAAGGCCATTTCTTCGGCCAGCCGCGCACTGCTGCCAACGACCGCGATCCCGCCGACCATGTCCGAATGGCCATTGATGTACTTGGTGGCTGAATGCACGACGATGTCGGCGCCATGTTCGATCGGCCGCTGCAGCATCGGCGACGAGAACGTGTTGTCGACCACGAACATGAGGCCATGCTTCTTCGCGAATGCGCCAACCTTGGCCAGATCGACCAGCTTGAGCATCGGATTGGTCGGCGTCTCGGCCCAGATCATGCGCGTAGTGGGCTTGAGCGCGGCCTTGAGCGCTGCCGCGTCGTTGAGGTCGACAAAGCTGAAGTCGAGCCCCGCACTGCGTCGGCGCACGCGCTCGAACAAGCGATACGTACCGCCGTAGAGATCGTCCATCGCGATCACGTGGCTGCCCGAGTCGAGCAGTTCGAGCACGGTGCCCGCGGCGGCCAAGCCGGACGCGAACGCATAACCCTGACGGCCCCCTTCGAGGTCGGCGACGCAGCGCTCGTAGGCCATGCGCGTTGGATTCTGCGTGCGCGAGTACTCGTAGCCCTGGTGCACACCGGGGCTCTTCTGGACGTAGGTCGAGGTCGCGTAGATTGGCGTCATGATTGCGCCGGTGGCCGGATCGGGATGCTGGCCGGCGTGGATGGCTCTCGTACCGAGACCGTGGTTCGATGTCCTATTGGTCATGTTCTGCTGCCGGGGTTGATGTACAAGTCGATGTGCATACCGCCGTCCATTGCAAATTCCTCGTCGGCGCACTGCCACTCACGCATGATTTCGTCGGGCGTGGCGCAGACGACGTTGTTGCGGTTGCGGTGCAGGACTTCGACGCGAGGCGCGTAGTCGAACAACACGCGCAGGTAGTCGACGGGTTCGATATCAGTGTTCGAGCGGATGCAGCGCGGGTGGAATTCCGTCAGGACGTGAGGCCGGTGCCTAGACAGCAAGCGCTCGGCGCCACGCCACGCATGGATTTCGTGACCTTCGATATCGAACTTGATAACGTCGAGTCGATCGAGGTGCGCGAGCTGGTCGTCGAGGCGCTGCGATTGCGCGATGACGCGGGTTCGTTGACTGCCGATTTCACCACGCCGGATGCCGGCATTCGACGACAGCGGGCTGGAGATCATCGGCACCAGACGCACCTCAGATGAGGCAGCGAACGGATACACCGTCACGTTGCCGAATCCGTTTTCCCAAACCGTTGCATAGATGAGTTGCACATTCTTGTCGAGCGGCTCCCACGCGATCACTCGACCGTCGGCCCCTACCAGATGCGCTGCCAAAGCAGTGAAATATCCGATATTGGCGCCGATGTCGACGAAAGTATCACCCTTCCTCGTCACGCTGCGCAGCATCTTCTCCACATACGGCTCGTAAGCGCGTCGTTGACTGATTTCAGCGCTGACATCGTTGTCGTGCGCGCTCACATACAGCGAATAGTCGCCCAGGTCGACAGGCAGCATTTCCGAATGAGCATGCTTCGAACGATACTCGTCGGACGCCATGATCGAACGTGCGAAGTCCGTCGGGCGCAGTCGCCCAATAGCCGCCTTCGTGTGATTGGCGTAGCCTGCCGGATCCGGCTCCCTGCCGAGCAGGAGCCGGTAGGCGTGACGGATGTCCTCGGCCGTAACGGAATCCGGATTACCTTGCATACTCCGCATGGATCGAATGGCTCCCTGGTTGAGGTGGTACGAGCACGCGAGCGCACTTGCGACCGTCATGCACGGTGACTCGGAATGCAACCAGCCGTGTCCTGAGTCCCATGCATCGGACGCTCAACCCGCCCTGCGACGCAGGTAGTTCAACAGGTCGATCCGCGTGATGAGGCCGACGAACTTCGCGCCGTCCATCACGATCGCGACGTGACCGACTTCGAACACCGGCATCAACGCCTCGATCGGCGCCTTCACGTCGAGCACGTGGAGTTTCTCGACCATCGCCGTCGACACCGTGTCGCGGAACTTCGTCTCGTCGGCGTGCACGTGCAGCAGCAGGTCCGACTCGTCGAGGATGCCGACGATCTTCTCGCCGTCCATCACCGGCAACTGCGAGACGTCGTACAGCTTCATGCGGTTGTAGGCGGTGATGAGCATCTCGTTGGGGCCGACCACCACGGTGTCGCGCTGCGCATACGGGCGCAGGATGAGGTCACGCAGGTCACCGGTCGGCTGGCGCTCGAGGAAGCCGTTGTCGAGCATCCAGTAGTCGTTGTACATCTTCGACAGGTATTTGTTGCCGGTGTCGCAGACCAGCGTGACCACCCGCTTGGGCGTGGTCTGTTCGCGGCAGTACTTGAGCGCGGCGGCCAGCAACGTACCGGTCGAGGAACCACCGAACACGCCTTCCTTGGCCAGCAGTTCGCGCGCGGCGAGGAAACTCTCGCGGTCGCTGATCGCGTAGGCCTTCTTCACACGCGAGAAGTCACTGATCGACGGCAGGAAGTCCTCGCCGATGCCTTCGACAAGCCAACTGCCCGACTTGGTCGCAAGCGTGCCTTCGTTGATGTACTGGGTGAGGATCGAGCCGACCGGATCGGCCAGCACGAGCTCGGTCTGCGGCGAGGCCTGCGCAAGGTAACGCGACAGGCCCGTCATCGTGCCCGAGGAGCCACAGCCGAACACGATGGCGTCGAGGCGACCGTCCATCTGGGCGAGGATCTCGGGCCCAGTGGCCTGCTCGTGGGCCAGCGGATTGTCGGGGTTGCCGAACTGGTTGATGAAGTACGCGCCGGGCGTTTCCTGCGCGATGCGGGCGGCCAGGTCCTGGTAGTACTCGGGATGGCCCTTGGCCACGTCCGAGCGCGTCAGCACGACCTCGGCCCCCATCGCCTTGAGGTTGAAGATCTTCTCGCGGCTCATCTTGTCGGGCACGACAAGGATGAGCTTGTAGCCCTTGGCCTGCGCGACGAGGGCCAGGCCCAGGCCCGTGTTGCCGGCCGTGCCTTCGACGATGGTGGCGCCAGGCTTGAGCTTGCCGGCCTGCTCGGCGCCTTCGATCATCGACAGCCCGATGCGGTCCTTGATCGAGCCGCCCGGATTGGCGCTTTCGAGCTTGAAGAACAGTTCGCAGACGCCGGTGTCGAGGCGCTGTGCCTTGACCATCGGCGTGTTGCCGATGAGCTGGAGAATGCTCTGGTGGATGGTCATGCGGTCTCCGCGAGACGGGCGGCGACCGGAGGGCGCCGCGGATCGGAAAATGCCCCCGTCGGGAGGCCGTCGCCGAATGATAGCGGAGCGCGGTACCCATCCGGCACATCGCGCGTCTGCGCGCGTGCCGGACGGGCGTGGAATCAGGAGGTCGCGGTCAGCTGCCCCCACATCGTGGTGAGCTTGTCCTTGGCCTGCAGCTTTTCCTTTTTCATCTTGTGCAGGGTCACATCGTCGACCGGCAATACGCCGATTTCCGCGTCGCGCACCTTGCTGTCCAGCTCCTGGTGTCGGTAATACAGGCTGCGGAATTCAGGGTTTGCCTGCATCAATGCCTCGACTTCTTCTTTCTGGCTCTGTTCGAACATCAGACAGCCTCCTCGGATTGGAAAAGCAAACGCGACGGCACGCCGACCATGACGTGCCGCCGCGTTGCGCGACGAGTGACACCAGTTTGCGATACGGCTCGTGATGAGCCGGCCTGACCCAGGGATGCGGTGCGATCGCACACGAAGCGTGGGGACTTCGCGCCCGGTGCCACTGCCAAGAAACACCGGAACGCGGGCCCCGTGAATCGTGGGGCTGAGGTTGAAGAATCCTCTGTCGCGATCGTTGCACTCATGGGCCAAGCTGTTTGCCCAAGTGGGTGCCGGAAGCCCGGTGCACTTGGGAGCTAGACCCTACTCCCTCACCACGAGCTTGGCAACCGCCGATGGCGGCATGAGCGGGCTCGCGGCGATCCGTTTCTATTGCGTTAAATTGGTTTGTAATCAAATAGATAATAAAACAGCGCGCGATGCGGCGTGCAGCGCGACGGCGGCTCCGGCCGCGCCCGGGGCGGGTCTGCGACGACACCCGAATGACACGGCGCCGGGCGGCGGGCCGGCCACCCATCGCAGCGCGCGCTACGGGCATGCAGCGGTTCAGCGCGTGGCCGGTGGCTGGCTTTTCTTCTTGGCGGCTGGCTTGGCCTGCGGCTTGGCAGGGGCCGACTGGGTCGGAGCGGCCTTGGCGGGTTTGTCGCTGAGGGCCGCCTCGAGCTCGGCTTCCTTCTTGGCCAGGGCAGCTGCCTTGGCCTGCGCGGCGGCCATGCGCTTGGCCTGGTTGGCCTCGGCGCGCGCCGCTTCGGCGGCTTGCTGGGCCTGCTCGCCCTCGGCGCGCGCGGCCTCGGCCTCACGCTGGGCGCGCTCGGCCTCTTCGGCGCGGATCTGTGCCTGCAGGCGTGCGCGTTCCAGCTCGGCGCGCGCCTGCTCGGCATCGCGTCGCGCCACGGCCACCTGCAGGCGATCGTTTTCGCGCTGCAGTTGGGTGCGTTGCCCTTCGAGCAATTCGGCCTCGGCGGCGGCCTGCGCCGCATCGATGCGCCGCTCGGCGATGTAGGCCCACAGTTCACGCTCGCTGCGCCGCGCCTCCTTGAGTGCGGCCAGCGACTCGCGGGCGCGATCCATCGCCACCGGCGCATGATTGGCCAACCGCGCATCGGTGGCGACGGCGTTGAAGCGATCGAGCAGACGCTGGTATTCGTCGTTGCGCGCCAGTGCGGTCGTGGCGAAACCCGCCAGTACCACGAGACCCAGTCGGGCCAGCTTGTTCACGGGTGACTTCATGGCTGGGCCTCCGCAGCGTCGGCAGGTTGGCGCGACAGTTCTTCTTGCAACGCAGCATTGCCGCGCTCGAGCTTGTCGACCGCGTGTTGCGCCTGGGCGCGGCGCGCGCGCGCGGCCGCCAGTTCGCTGTCGGCCTGTGATTGCAACGCGAGCGCGGCAGCCGCGTCGAAATCGCCCTGCGCCCGCGCCGCTTGCGCGGCTTCGTATTCACGCGCCGCCGCGTCGAGATCGGCGCTGGCAAACTCGCCTGCGCCGAGCGCTCGCGCGTTCTCCAGACCATGGGCGGCGGCGTTGAGCTGGTCGAGCGGAGGCCGGGTCGGCTCGCAGGCGCCCAGTGCAAACAGCGTCATCATCGCCAGAACGACGAATGACGCATGGATTTTTCCGCGATCTGGTGTCATAACGTAGCCGCTCGCTTGAAAGACGGATGGCTATTGTGGGAAGGCTTGCCGAGGTTTGGCAATCGCCACCCTGGCCCACGACGGCCTCCGACCCCACCACGTTCGCGAGAACCGCAATGGATATCGGCTACTTCCTGAAATTGATGACCGAGAAGGGCGCCTCGGACATGTTCTTGACCACCGGCGCGCCGGTCAACATCAAGGTCGAGGGCAAGCTGTACCCGCTCGGCAACACGGGCCTGCCCAACGGCATGGTCAAGAAGATCGCCTATTCGCTCATGGACGAAGGCCAAGTGCCACAGTTCGAGAAGAACCTCGAGCTCAACATGGCGATCGCGGTCAAGGACGCGGGACGCTTTCGCGTCAACGTGTTCAAGCAGCGCGGCGAAGTGGGCATGGTGATCCGCGCGATCAAGAGCGAAATCCCGAGCATCGAGCAACTGCGCCTGCCGCAGCTGTTCAAGAACATCATCATGGAGCCGCGCGGGCTCGTGCTGCTGGTCGGCGCCACCGGCTCGGGCAAGTCGACCACGCTCGCCTCGATGATCGACCACCGCAACTCCAACACGTCGGGTCACATCCTCACCATCGAGGACCCGATCGAATACCTGTACCGGCACAAGAAGTCGGTGGTCAACCAGCGCGAAGTGGGCCTCGACACCCACAGCTTCCACGAAGCGCTCAAGAATGCGATGCGCGAAGCGCCCGACGTGATCCTCATCGGCGAGATCCGCGACGCGACCACGATGGAAGCCGCGATCACGTTCTCGGAGACCGGCCATCTGTGTCTGGCCACGCTGCACTCCAACAACGCCGACCAGACCATCGAGCGCATCCTCAACTTCTTCCCCGAGTCGGCGCACAAGAACATCCTGATGAACGTCGCGCTCAACCTGCGTGCGGTCATCAGCCAGCGCCTGGTCATGGGCAAGGACGGCCATCGCCTGCCGGCGGTCGAGGTGCTGCTCAACACGCCGCACATCCGCGACCTGCTGCGTCGCGGCCAGGTCCACGAGGTCAAGGAGGCGATGGACCGCAGCCTGCAGGAAGGCATGCAGACCTTCGACCAGTCGCTGTATGCGCTGTACAAGGAAGGCAAGATCGAGCTCGAGGAAGCGCTCAATCACGCCGACTCGCGCGATGGCCTCGCGCTCAAGGTGCGTCTGGCCGAGGGCGGCGAATCGCCGATGGCCGAGACCTTCGACATGAACAACTTCTGATCCACGACGGTCGGCGGCCACGCCGCCCGGATCTCGATCGCGACACGCACACGGGCGCATCAGCGCCCGTGTGCGCAGCAGGTGGCGCCGCGCTTCAGTGCGCCTCGGCCGTCTGCTGATGGCGCGCCGCCAACCCCGACATGAGCCGATCGGTCCAGGCAATGCCGGCCGCGGACAGAATGAATACGCAGTGGATGATCGTCTGCCACATCACGCCTTGCGTGGTCAGGGTGGTGCACTGCTTGCCGGTGCCGACGGCGGCCTCGTTGGCCAACTGGGCGAGCAGTGCGGGCTCACAGAACGGCAGGCCGCCGAGCGCGCCAACCTCGATGAAGGTCTTGAGCAGGTGGATCGAGCTGATGCCGATGATCGCCATCGCCAACTTGACCTTGAGCACCGAGGCGTTGACGTGGCTGAGCCATTCGGGCTGATCGGGATGTTGCTCCAGGCGCAGGCGCGAGACGAAGGTCTCGTAACCGCCGACGATGACCATGATGAGCAGGTTGGAAATCATCACCACGTCGATCAGGCCGAGCACGATCAGCATGATCGACTGTTCGCTGAGCTTGAATGCATCGTGCAGCAGATGCCACAGCTCCTTGAGGAACAGGAACACGTAGACGCCCTGGGCCAGGATCAGGCCCAGATACAGCGGCAACTGCAGCCAGCGCGCCGAGAAGATCAGTGCCGGCATCGGCGCAAGATTGGGGATCGGGGAATTGCCTGGACGCATGCAGGGTAGACTCGTGCAGTGACTGGGGAAGTGGGTGGCGGCCGGCCGTTCAGGACGGTGCGCCCGGCGCCGCGTAGAGCTGCTCGGCAGGCTGGAACAGGATCCACGAAGTGGCGATGTACTTGTTGCCGCGCTTGGGCTGATTGCCGCGATGCGTGTGGGTGAAGCCGGCCGGCGCGATCAACAGCGAACCGACCTTGGGCGTCACCTTGCGCTGCTGGTACATGAATTCGGTTTCGCCCTCGTCGAAATCATCGTTGAGGTAGCAGGTCCACAGCAGCACGCGGTGCAGGTTGTCCATGTCACCCAGCTTGGGCGATGTCTCGCTGTGCCAGTACGGGTAGCCACCTTCGTTGGCGAAGTAGCGCTGCACGTTGATGTCGCCGGGACGGAATACGTGGGTGATCAGGCGCCGCAGGCCGGCGTCATCCATGCCGCGGATGTCGTCGGCGCCGAGCTGGGTCATGCGGCCATCGGGGGCCTTGCGGTACAGCGCTGTCGGTGCCAGCGCGAGATAGGTGTACTTGCGCACGTACTGCATCAGGCACTGCAACATGGTGGCGTTGAACAATCCCACCACCTCGCGCCACTCCGCGTGCTTGTTGATCGACAGGTCCCAACTGTCCTTGAGCTGGGTGTTGACGCCGCCGGCGGTGGCGCCGCGTGTCGCCTTGCCGCTGTCTTCGAACGCCGCGATGATCTGGCGGCAGGTCTCGGCCTGCAGTGCGCTGGGGTAAATCTCGATGAAATCGTCCACGATGCGGTCCTCAGGTCGATGGCGGCGATGCTACGCGATCTGCAGCACGCCGCCAGCAGCGATGCCGGCCAGCACACCCGCCACCACCTCGACCGGTCGATGCCGCTCGAGCACGAGCCGTGACCAGGCCACCGCCAGCGCGAGCACCAGCAGGGCGGCGATCGCCGGCAGCCACACTGGCAGGAATGCGGCGAGCGTGGTGAATGCCGCGTGCAGCGACAACTTGAATCGATGCGCCAGCAGCATGGCCACGCCGACGAGGGCGGCCGACAGTGCGAGCGCACGTGTGAGCAGGGTCGGCCCCTGCAGCCATCCGCAACCGGCGGCGGCCACTGCCAACACGATCAGCAGCAGCCGATTGAGGTCGCGCCGTTCGCCGCGCGCGCTCGCATCGAGATGCGACCAGCGGCCACTGCGAACCCGCCACAGGCTGTAGCCGAGCACCGACAGCGACAGCGCGCCGAGCCCCAGGCCAAGGTTGCGCACAGCCGCGACGTCGGCACCGCGCGACAGCGCGCCGAGCATTGCCGCCAGCGGCAACACCAGCAGCGGGTGGCCGACGATCGAGATGCCGCGCGCGAATGCGTGGCCCGCCCTCAAGCATCGGCCTCGCGGTGATACGCGGTGACGCGCTCGACCTCGTTGCGCGAGCCGAGGAACACCGGCACGCGCTGGTGCAGCGTCGTCGGTTGCAGGTCGAGGATGCGTTCGCGCCCGGTGGTCGCCGCCCCGCCAGCCTGTTCGACGATGAAGGCCATCGGGTTGGCTTCGTACATGAGACGCAACTTGCCTGGCTTGGCTGGGTCCTTGAGGTCGCGCGGGTAGATGAAGATGCCGCCGCGGGTGAGGATGCGATGCACGTCGGCCACCATCGAGGCCACCCAGCGCATGTTGAAGTCACGCCCACGCGGGCCGGTCTTGCCGGCCAGCAGCTCCTCGATGTAGCGCCTCATCGGCGCTTCCCAGTGGCGCAGGTTCGACATGTTGATCGCGAACTCGCCGGTGTCGGCCGGGATCTGCAGGTTCGAGCCGGTCAGGATGAAACTGCCCTGCTCACGGTCGAGCGTGAAGCTGTGCACGCCGTCGCCAAGCGTGAGCACGAGCACCGTGCTCGACCCGTACACGGCGTAGCCGGCCGCGACCTGGCGCGTACCGCGTTGCAGGAAGGCGGTCTCGCCGGGATCCTTGACGCCGTCGGGGCAGCGCAGCACCGAAAAGATCGTGCCCACCGAGATGTTGACATCGATGTTGGACGAACCGTCGAGCGGATCGAACACGAGCAGGTATTCGCCCTTCGGGTAGCGGTTGGGGATCGGATGCGGGTCGTCCATCTCCTCCGAGGCGAGCGCGGCCAGATGGCCGCCCCACTCGTTGGCTTCGAGCAGGATCTCGTTGGACAGCACGTCGAGCTTCTTCTGGGTCTCGCCCTGCACGTTCTCGGTGCCGGCACTACCGAGCACGCCACCGAGCGCGCCCTTGCCGACGGCGATCGAGATGCGCTTGCACGCGCGCGCGACGACTTCGATCAGCAGGCGCAGGTCGGCATTGATATGGCCATGCTGGCGCTGCTGCTCGATCAGGAAACGCGACAGGGACACCTTGGACGGGGACGACATGGGCAGGGCTTCCGCGACAGGAATCGGCCTATTGTCGCGGCGCAGGCGCGGGGAAGCCACCGCCCGCCGCGTGCCGACCCCATCCTCCGGCACTGGACCGGCGCCGGTGCGGTGCCATCATGCGTGCTTTGCCCTGGGAGAAATGCCATGAAGCATGCCTGCCTTGCCCTGCTGTTGTGCCTGGCACTGACGCCACTGGCCCACGCCAGCCCGGCCGACGACCAATTCCAGGCCATCTACGGCAAGGAATGGACCTGGCGCCAGCAGCAATTGGGCGGCTATGAGGACGAGGACAGCGCATCGAGTCCCCAGGCCGCGCACCTGCCCGAAGTCGGCGCCAAGGCGCAGGCCGCCCGGCTGGCCTACTGGAACGACGTGCTGGCGCAGCTCGACGCCATCGCGGTCAAGGATCTGTCGGCCGACAACCAGGTCAACTACGCGGTGTACCGGCCGCAGATCGAGAACCTGGCAGCGGCGATCCGCTTCCGCGATTACGAAATGCCGTTCAACAGCGACTCGCAGTTCTGGTCCAACCTTGGCTTCATGACGCGGCGCCCATTGCGCGACGAAGCGGCCGCGCGCGCCTACATCGGCAAGCTCGACGACGTGCCGCGCTACTTCGACGAGCAGATCGCCAACATGCGCGCCGGCCTCAAGCGTGGCTTCTCGGTCCCGCGCGCGGTACTCGACGGACGCGACGTGTCGATTGCCAGCTACGCCGAGGTCAAGTCGGCCGAGGACAGCGAGTTCTACCAGCCGCTCAGGGACCTGCCGACCTCGATGTCACCAGAGCTGCAGGCCCGCCTGCGCAGCGACGCCCAGCGAGCGATCCGCGAGCGCGTGATCCCGGCCTACGCCAAGCTCCTCAAGTTCTTCCGCGATGACTACGTGCCGCACGCGCGCAAGACGCTCGCCGCCGAGGCGATGCCCAACGGCAAGGCCTGGTATCGGCAGCAGATCCGCGAATACACCACGCTCGATCTCGACCCGGAGGCGATCCACCAGATCGGTCTGCGCGAAGTCGCGCGCATCGATGCGCAGATGCAGGCGACGATGCGGGAGACCGGCTTCAAGGGCGACTTCCCGGCGTTTCTCGCCTTCCTGCGCAGCGACCCGCAGTTCTATGCCAAGACCCCCGAGGAACTGCTGATGCGCGCGGCCTGGATCGCCAAGCAGGTCGACGCCAAGCTGTCGCGCTATTTCGGTCTGCTGCCGCGCGGCCGCTTCGGCATCGAGCCGGTACCTGCCGCGATCGCGCCGTTCTGGACCGCCGGGCGCGGCAGCGCGCACACCTACTGGGTCAATACCTACGACCTGCCGTCACGGCCGTTGTACAACCTGCCGGCACTGACGCTGCACGAGTCCGCGCCCGGCCATGCCTTGCAGGGCGAGCTGGCCGAGGAGCAGACCGGCTACCCGGCCTTCCGCAGCAACAGCTACATCTCGGCCTATGGCGAAGGCTGGGCGCTCTACTGCGAGAAGCTGGGCCAGGAGATGGGCATCTACCACACGCCCTACGAGGAGTTCGGCCGCCAGACCTACGAGATGTGGCGCGCCGCACGGCTGGTCATAGACACCGGCATCCACCACAAGGGCTGGACGCGGCAGCAGGCCATCGACTACCTCGCCTCGCACACGGCCTTGTCGCTGCATGAGGTCGAGACCGAAGTCGACCGCTACATTTCCTGGCCGGCGCAGGCGCTCAGCTACAAGCTCGGCGAGATCAAGCTCGTCGAGCTGCGCGCGCGCGCCGAACAGGCACTGGGAGCGAAGTTCGATCTGCGCGCATTCCACGATCGCGTGCTCGCGCTCGGCTCGGTGCCGCTGCCGGTGCTCGAGCAGCAGATCGATGCATGGATCGCGAACGTGAAGAACGCGCCCGCAGCGGGCGCCCCCAAGGCCTGACTGCAGCCACCCGCGCCACGGGTCGTGGCGCGGGTGCCAGGCTCAGGGTTTGCCGCCCGCTGCCGGGTGGGCCGCAGCCGGCGACGCGGGCGCGGTCGCCTTGCGCGCGGCCGCGTCGCGCTCGATCTGCTGCTTCCATTCCTCGAGGACCGCGGCCCGCGCGGCAGCGCCGCGAGGCGTATCGCCGTCGGCCGCGCCTGACTTGGCGTGGTCCTCGGGATCGCCCGTGCCGATGTAGCGCACGAGGCGCGCGAACTGTGCGCCAAGCATGTCATCGACCTGCGGCGCCCACTGATCGAGCGCGCTCGCCGAGCTGCCGTTGACGCGGTATTCAACGTCGATGCGCGCGGTGCCGTCCTCGTTGTAGCGGACCCAGAACGTCAGCACGCCGGTCAGCGCGAATTCCTGCAGCGGGCCGAGTGCGGTCTCGAGTCGCAGCAACTTGCCCGGGATGGCCATGAGCACGCGGCCGTGCTCGGCGCTGCCGTCGGCCCAGCGCTCGCAGAAGCAACCGCCGGCCTCGGCCTTGAGGCTGAGATTGGCCGCCTTGCCGGACCAGGTGTGTTCGTCGCTCCACCACCGCGGCAGTGCGGCCACCGCGGCATAGGCGCGCGCGGGCGATACCGTCGTCGACTGCGTGAATGCGAGGAAGAAGCCGTCGGGCGCAGCCTGCCGTACCTCGGCCAGCACGGATGTGGCCGGCAGGGCGAGGGCGAGACAGGCGCCGGCACGCAGCAGTTTCATCGGACGCTCCTGGAATCCATGCGGCCTTCTTCGAACGCGCGGCCGCAGCGATAGTTTCCGCGAAGCGCCGCTGTCTGGCGAGAACTTCACGTACGAAGTAATATGTAACTAAACTACATCAATGGAGAAACGCCATGGAAACCGCCGCATCGTCGCGCAGCGGCCCGCAGGCGAGGCTCGGAGGTGCCGGCCTGCGCGCGTTCTTCGCGATCGCCGAGCGTTGGGGCCTGCGCGTGGCCGAGCAGCGCCGCCTGCTCGGCGACCCGCCGGAATCGACCTTCTACAAGTGGAAGCGCGAGCGCGACGGCGCGTTGTCGCGCGACGTGCTCGAACGCATCAGCTACGTGCTCGGCATCTTCAAGGACCTCGCGATCCTGTTCCCGGAGCCGGCGCGCGCGGATGCCTGGGTGCGCGCGCCGAACGCGGCGCCAACCTTCGGCGGCCGCTCCGCGCTCGAGCGCATGCTGTCGGGCAACGTCGCCGACCTCTACGTCGTGCGCCAGTACCTCGACGCGCAGCGCGGCTGGGGCTGACGTGGCCGTGCCGCCGTTGAAGCGCATCCGCTGGACGCGCGCCTACCGCATCGTGCCGAGCCGCTTCCCGCCGGTCGGCGTGTTCGACCGCATCGCCGACCCGGCCGACCTCGACGCGCTGTACGAGATCGAGGCATTGACGAACCCGCGCCTGCGCGAGGATGTCGGCAGCCTCGCGATGGTGCCCAAGGAGCGCCGTATCAGCGGCCCCGGCACGACGCCGGTCATGGCTGCCTTCACGCACCTGAACCCGGAAGGCAGCCGCTTCTCAGACGGCAGCTGGGGCGTGTTCTACGCCGCGCATGCGGTCGCGACCGCGATCGAGGAAACGGTCTGGCATCGCGAGCGTTTCCTGCGCGCGACGAACGAGGCACCGCTGGATCTCGAGATGCGTTGCTATCGCAGCGCCGTGCAAGGGCGCCTGCACGACCTGCGCGGCGACTGGAAGGCCGAGCACGCGCGAGACAGCTATGTCGCGAGCCAGACGCTCGCGCGCGCACTGCGCGCGCAGGGTTCGAACGGCCTCGTCTACGACAGCGTGCGCCATGCCGGCGGCGAGTGCGTCGCACTGTTCTACCCGGACCTCGCCGCGCCGTGCGTGCAGGTGCAACACCTCATCTACCGTTGGGATGGTCGACGCATCGCGGCTGTGCTGGAGGTGACGGCAGTCCAGCGTGCCTGAACCGTGCGGGCGCTGCGGAACAGCTGGCAAAGCCGGACAACGAGCTGCCATTGCATGGCAGCGGTCGCGGTGGAGCTGCGCCACGCATTTCACATCAAGCCGTTCGTGCCTGCCACGACGACACGCCTCCACACGCGGAAGCGATTCTTCAAGGCATCACACGTCGCCGTCGGCGCTCCAGCCTTCACCGCTGCCGCGGTTGAACACCGCGTCGCCGGCAAGCACGTCACCCGCAGCGATCGTCGGCAGGCTCGCCAGCTCGCGGTAGTACGGCGTGAAGTCAGGCTGCGTTGCATGCATGAGCTGCTCGAAGCTGTCGATGACGAAGTAGGTCTTCTGGTAGCTGTCGATGCGGTAGCGCGTGCGCATGATGCGCATGAGGTCGAAGCCGATGCGGTTGGGTGCGGCCGATTCCAGGCAGTGGATCGACTCGCCCTTCGAGCTGAGGATGCCCGCGCCATAGATGCGCAAGCCGTCAGGTTGCCGGATCAAGCCGAACTCGACCGTGTACCAGTACAGGCGCGTCAGATACATGAGCGCATCGGCGCCGATGCCATGCGCCTTCACGCCGCCACGACCATAGGCCTGCATGTAGTCGGCGAACGCCGGATCGAGCAGCAGCGGCACGTGGCCATACAGGTCGTGGAACAAATCGGGCTCGGCGATGTAGTCGATCTGCTCGGGTTTGCGGATCCACCAAGTGACCGGAAAACGCCGGTTGGCCAAGTGCTCGAAGAACGTGAGTTCCGGCAGCAGCCCCTCGACGCCGACGATCTGCCAGCCCGTGCTGCGGGCCAGCACCTCGTTGATGTCGTCGAAGCGCGGAATCGCATCGGCGCTCATGCCGAAACGCTGCTGGTTGGCGACGAACTCGCTGCACGAGCGCCCCTGCAGCACCTCGCGCTGGCGCTCGAACAGCCGCGCCCAGGTGGCGTGCTCGACCGGCGTGTATTCGGCCCAGGGCTGCTCGACGACGGCGGTCGTGTAGACCGGGACATACCCCTTGTCGGTGTGCAGGCTTTCGACGCGGCGCGCTTGCGGTGACATGGCACTGCCCTTGGGGAAGCGAGACCGCCACTTTAGCGCCTGCGCTGCACGGCTGCATGCGGCGCTGCGTTCCGAACCGATGCGGCGCGCGGTCGGCGCGGTGCCGATCGCCGACCACGGCGCGGCGAGACGACTGGCGCCGATCGGCCCGGCCGCAACCGCTCAGGAGGGTTGTTGCGGTGGCGCCGGCGGGCGCTGCCGGAACACGATGATCTGCGCCCCCTGCGGCGGCGCCTGGCGCTGCCACAACACCGGTACCTGCTGCGCACGCGGCAACTCCAGTTCCGCATCGGGCGCCGGTTCTTCCACCTCGTCTTCCCAGCTGTAGTGCTTGCGCGGAGGCAGTGGATCACGGCGGAAGAACAGTACGGCCGCCAGCGACCCGGCAATCGCACCCGCCAGGTGATACTCGAAACTGACGTGCTGCTCGGTCGGCATCACCGACGCGAGCATGCTTCCGTACATGAAGAACACCACCAGCGAGATCACCACCGCAAGCCGATCGCGGCGCAGCAGCCCGGCAAGGAACAGGAACATCATCAGGCCGTTGGCGACGCCACTGGCGCCCACGTGCACCGAATCGCGCGCGAACAGCCACACGCCCAAACCCGACAGCAGCCAGATCATCGGCAGGGCCAGCCGCGTGGCGCGCGGATAGGAATACAGGGTCAGCGTCGTCAACAGCGTGATCGGCAGCGTGTTGGACATCAGGTGCGCGAACGAGGCATGTGCGAGCGGCGCGGTGAGGATGCCGCTGAGGCCGCCGAGCTGGCGCGGCCGGATGCCGAGGTCGTCGAGCGGCCAACCGAGCAGCCAGGTGGCCAACCACAGCAGCCACAGGCCCGACGTCAGCGCCAGCGCGCCGAGCGCCGCGTAGCGAATGCGCTGGCGATCGCGCACGACGCTGAGCGCGGTCGGATCGGGCAGTGGGCGGATGTCCATGGGCCAAGGATGGGGGCGCGCGCGGCGGCGTCAAGGCGCGCGCCGCGCCCGATGCCACGCCACCACGCCGCCGACCGCCTCAGCCGCTGCGCCGCGGCGCCACGACGAGACTGGCGAGCATCGATGCGACGATGAGCGCGGCGACCACGCCCAGCGCCAGGCCGATCGGCATCTTGTACCAGGGCGCGACCAGCATCTTGGCGCCGATGAACACGAGAACGGCCGCCAGGCCATAGCCGAGCAGATGGAATCGATCGGCCATGCCCGCGAGCAGGAAGAACAGCGCGCGCAAACCCAGTACCGCGAACACGTTCGAGGTCAGCACCACGAACGGATCGAGCGTCACCGCAAAGATGGCCGGAATGGAATCCACCGCGAACACCACGTCGACCACGGCCAGCAGCACGAGCACGAGGAACAGCGGCGTGAACGCCGTGCGGCCATCCTCGACCACGCGCAGTTGCTGGCCGTGGAAGCCGCGCGTGATGCGCAGATGACCACGCATCCAGCGCAGCACCGGGTTGTGGTCCAGATCGGGTTCGCTGGGCGGCGTCAGCAGCATCTTGGCGCCGGTCACCACGAGGAACACGCCGAACAGGTACAGGATCCAGTGGAAGCGCGCGATCAGCGCCGCACCGACCAGGATCATCAGCGCGCGCAGCGCGATCGCGCCGAGCACGCCGAGCATGAGCGCGCGCTGGCGCAGCTCGGCAGGCACCGCGAACGTGTTGAGCACGAGCAGGAACACGAAGATGTTGTCGACCGACAAGGCCTTTTCGAGCAGGTAGCCGGTAAGGAACTCGAGACCGACCTCGTTGGCGGCGGCGCGGCCGCCATGGCCGTCGGTCCACCACCACAGTGCCGCATTGAAGGCCAACGCCAGCGCGATCCAGGCCAGGCTCCACCACGCCGCTTCGCGCAGCGACACGCGATGCGCCCCATGCCGACCCAGCACCCAGAAATCAACGACCAGCGCCACGCAGACGATCGCGATGAAAGCGATCCACAGACCCGGTGTACCCATCGTATGCATGCACAACCTCGCGAAAGCGGGACTTCACGGGTCGATCGCGTGGGATGCGCTTGTTGCGGACACACCTTCGCCGTCGACGGCGAAGGTCTCGCTCGCGGCAACCGGACCGGTTGCCGCCCGCCCGACCGGAACCTTGCGGTTCGTGCTGACGATCAGGGCGACGGGAGAGCTACTCCCCTTCTGCTGGCGGCTACCCTAGCGTGGCTCGCGCGGGCGCGCAAGGGCAAGCGGCGTGACATTTCGTCTCGGTCGCGGCCGCGACGGACCGTCGCCGGCGGCCATCTATAATCGGCCGATGAATGCCCCAGCCAGCGACGGCCTGCCCGTCATCCAGCTCAAGACCGAACGCCGCTCCAACCATCCGTGGATCTTCCAGAAGATGGTGGAGAAACCGGCGGTCAAGCCCAAGCCCGGCAGCATCGTCGAAATCGTCGACCGCGAGGGTCAGTTCGCCGGGCGCGGCTTCTACAACGGTCACTCGCGCATCTCGTTGCGCGTGCTCAGCACCGACCCCGCCGAGGCGATCGACGAAGCCTTCTTCGCGCGCCGCATTGCCGCGGCCGTGGCCTTGCGCCGCGATGTGCTCAAGCTCGATGCCGTCACCAACGCCTACCGCGTGATCCATTCCGAAGGCGACGGGCTGTCGGGACTCGTGGTCGATCGCTTCGCCGACCTGCTCGTCGTCGAGTACTTCTCGGCCGGCATGTTCCGCCAGCGCGAACTGATCCAGCACTGCCTGCTCGAGCATTTTCCGGGCGCCAGGCTGTACCGCTTCGCCGAGGAGCACGTGCAGAAGCAGGAGAGCTTCGACTGCGCGACGCCACCGGCACCCGAACCGGAAGTGATCCACGAGCACGGGGTGCAGTTCCACGCTGCGCCCGGCAGCAAGCACAAGACCGGCTTCTTCGCCGACCAGCGCGACAATCGCCAGTTCCTGGCGAGCCTGTGCGCAGGCAAGCGCGTGCTCGATCTGTGCTGCAATTCAGGTGGTTTCGGCATCTACGCCAGCACGATCGGCGGCGCGACCGAAGTCACCGGCGTCGACCTGGACGAAGACATCCTCGCCGTCGCCGAGCGCAATGCGCGCCTCAACAAGGTGCGCGTGCGTTTCGTGCAGGCCGACATCTTCCACTGGCTGCGCGATCGCCAGCAGGACGCCTACGACGTCGTGATCCTCGACCCGGCCAAGATGACGCGCGACCGCGAACAGGTCATCCCAGCGCTGAAGAAATACCTCGACATGAACAAGCTCGCGCTCGGCGCGGTCAAGCCGGGCGGACTGTTGCTGAGCTGCTCGTGCACCGGCCTCGTCAGCGAGGAACAGTTCCTCGACATGCTGCGCCGCGCGGCGTTCTATGCCGGCCGCAGCGTGCAGGTGCTCAAGGTCAGCGGCGCCGGGGCGGACCATCCCTGGCTCGCCCACGTGCCCGAGTCGCGCTATCTCAAGGCCGCATTCTGCCGCGTCGACTAGGCCCGGCTCAGCGCGCCGCGGGCGCGGAACGCGACGGCAGCCAGCGCGCGGCGATGCGGTCGGCCAGCACGAGCCGCGCGGTGGCGGCCTGCCCGGCCCGCTCATAGGCGATTGCCAGCCGCGTGCCGACCGGCAGCTCGCGCAGGCGCCGGCGCCAGTCGCCCAGTGAGCGCGTGGTGACCGCCTCGCCGCCGATGGCCCGGATCCGATCGCCGGGCTTGAACCCGGCGCGGGCGGCGGCGCTGCCGGACGCGACATCGGCCACGCGCAAGCTGGCGCCTTCACCGAGCAGCCACAGGCCACTGCGATCGAATGGATCGGCTTGCTCGAACGCGGCATTGGGCGCCAGGTACAGCGCGCGCGTGGCGTAGTCGATCGCAAGCGTGAAGCGCTTGAACACGCCGCCGCCGAGGTTGGCCGCGACGTCGGGACTGGCGAACGAACCCTTGTCACCGGTGTAGAGGTCACCGGCGATGCCGTCGATGTCGAGACCGGCCAACTGCAGGCGACCCAGTCGCGCGGGGCGGCCGCGATTGGGGCCACCGACACCCCAGCCGACCACGGCTTCGGTATCGGCGTGGTATTTCGCCACGAGGCCATGCTCGCGCACGAACGGCGAATGCAGGGTCAGCGATGCTCGCGAGCCGGTGTCGATGCTGGCGCGGATCGGCAGCCCGTCGAGCATGCCGCTCACGATCGGCATGCGTTCGCCCTGTTCGAAGGCGAGCCGATGGGCGCCGGCCGGTGGCACGAACCGTTCCGGCGCGGCCAGGCTCAGTACGCCGCCCGCATAGTCGATCGTCACGCCGAAGCGGCGAAACATCTCGTACCCGACCAGGCCATCGGCCACCACGCCCTCGACCGCATCGAGGTCGCCCAGATCGACGACGTAGAACACGGGCTGCTCCAGCACCGCCTCGCCCACGCGCACCTGCCGCGCATGGGCGAGGCTGAGATCAACCTCCTGCTCGCCCACGCCGCGCGCGGCGAGCTTGCCCTGTGCCGACAGGCCGAACTTGCGCGCCGCGGCGGGCGTCAGCAGATTCACGCCACCGGTATCGACGAGGAAGCGGGCCGGCTTGCCGTCGATCGCGCCATCGACGTAGATGTGGTTGTTGACGAGCTCGAACGGGATGCGGGTGACGCCCGCGGCGTTGTCGATGCGCGCCGTGGCGGTCATCTCCGGCACCGCGAAGTCGGCATCGGTGACCGCCACGTTGACGGCCACGCGCTCGATGCGCAGCTCGGTGCGGCGCCGCGGGTCGGTGCGTCCGGCAGCGTCGGTGAGCTCGGTCACGCTGTGGCGCGGCAGTTCCAGGCCATCCTGCTCGCGCCAGTCCGCCAGCAGCGTGGTGGCGATGTCCTGCCCCTGTGCCTGCACGATGCGGGTCAGGCGATGGCTGGCCATATCGAAGTACAGCGTGACCGGCTCGCCAGCGGCAGGCGTGGCTTCGACCACGGCGTAGGCATGGCCATCGAGGGTCTGCGTGCGCAGCGCGCCAAAGCTCGCCGGCATGCGTTGCCGATACCAGTAGCCATGGGCGTCGACCCAGGCCTGGCTGCGCGCGCGACGCCTGGCCGCGGACGCATCGAGCCTGGCCACTTCGCCGCCTGGATCACGCGACCAGCCATGCTCGCCATCGTAGCCATCGGCCCCCTCGATCGGCCCCAGCCGATAGTGGGTCACGCTGCGTGCGGCGGACAGATCCAGCAGCGTGCGGAAGCTGCCGTGCAGGCCACCGGCGTGGAGTTCGCCTTCGAGCGCGAGACTTCGCACCGCGTCCCAGCGCGCGCCGCCGCTGGCATCCTTGTCGGCCTGCAGCACGGCGTCGACATCGATCGCATGGGCGGGTGCGGGCGACCACGCCAACAGACCCAGCAGCGCGAGCAGCAGATGGCGGCACATGGCGGTTCTCCTCGTTGCAGGCGGCGCTTGCGATGGGCGGCCGTTGTTTGAATAATTGATGATAATTTCAAACCAAACAAGCCAACCAATGGCACGGTGCAATGGCCACGTCGTCGCCGACGTGGCACGGATCGACCTGCTGGCATCGCCGGCGCGGATGGAGATCATCGATGCGCTGGAGGCAGCCCGCGCCGCGATGAGCGTCGCCGCGCTGGCCACCCAGCTCGGCCGGCCGGCCGACGGTCTGTATTACCACCTGCGCCAGCTCGTGGCGGCCGGGCTGGTGGTGGAACAGCGCGCTGCGGCCGGGCGCAGCTATCGCGCCGCCACGCCGCGCGGCAAGCGCCTGCGCATCGGCTACCAACCGGGCGCGACGGCCAACGCCGACGCCGTGGCGCGCGCGGTGGCGAGCCTGTTGCGGGTCGCGCAACGCGACTTCAGCGCCGCCCTCGCCGATCCGGACTGTGTGGTCGAGGGGCCCCGGCGCGAGCTGTGGGCCGGCCGCGTCACCGGCTGGGTCAACCGCGCGGAACTGGCCGAGATCAACGCGCTGCTGGCGCGACTGGGTGCGCTGTTGCATCGCTCGCAGGGCAAGCGCAGCGGGCGCCTGGTGGCCTTGTCGTGGGTGCTGGCACCATTGCAGCTGGCGCCCGAAACGGCCGCCAAGCCGCGTCGCGCGCGCCGCACGCCGCGCTGAACGCCATCGACCGCGACGCGCCGATGCCGGCCAACGCGGGCTAAACTGTCGGCTTGTGCAGGCCGGAGCATGCGATGAACGACGGACCCGAGACGAACATCAGCCGCGAGCAGGCCGAGGCGGCCGTGCGCACCCTGCTGCGCTGGGCCGGCGACGATCCTTCCCGCGAGGGCCTGCTCGACACGCCGCGCCGCGTGGTCGACGCCTACCGCGACTGGTTTTCGGGCTACGCGGTCGATCCGGCGGAGTACCTCGAACGCACGTTCGAAGAGGTCGATGGCTACGACGAGCTGGTGGTGCTGCGCGACATCCGTTTCGAATCGTTCTGCGAGCATCACATGGCGCCGATCATCGGTCGCGCCCATGTGGGCTACCTGCCCGCCGACAAGGTGGTGGGCATCTCCAAGCTCGCCCGCGTGGTCGACGCGTACGCGCGGCGCTTCCAGGTGCAGGAAAAGCTCACGGCGCAGATTGCCCACTGCATCGACCGCGTGCTCAAGCCACGTGGCGTCGGCGTGGTGATCGATGCCTCGCACCAGTGCATGACCACGCGCGGGGTGCACAAGCGCGGGGTGTCGATGGTGACCAGCCAGATGCTCGGCGCATTCCGCGACGACGCGCGCACGCGCGCCGAGTTCCTGCGCTTCATCGACATCGACAGTCACGCCCACCAATGACGCACGCGGCGGCGCCGCGCGCCGCCGCACATCCACCTGCCCGGGCTGCTCGTCGCCATCGTCACCCGGGCCAACCGCAAGCCGGACATCCGTTTGAACACCACGCCTGACACGCCGCGCCGCGCCGCGGTGATCTTCATCTTCGTGACGGTGCTGATCGACATCCTGTCGTTCGGCATCATCATCCCGGTGCTGCCGCATCTGATCGAACGCCTCGGCGGCGGCGGCATTGCCCGCGCCGCGATGTGGGTGGGCATATTCGGTACGCTGTTCGCGACGATCCAGTTCATCTGCGCACCGATTCAGGGCGCGCTGTCGGATCGTTTCGGGCGGCGCAGCGTGATCCTGCTGTCCAACCTCGGCATCGGCGTCGACTTCCTGTTCATGGCGCTCGTCAACAGTGTGCCGATGCTGCTGGTGGGTCGCTTCGTGTCGGGCATGTTCGCCGCCAGCTTCACCACGGCCAACGCCTACATCGCCGACGTGACGCCACCCGCCAAGCGCGCCGCGAGCTATGGTCTGCTCGGTTCGGCCTTCGGCATCGGCTTCATCATCGGCCCGGCGCTGGGCGGCTTCCTCGGCCACCACGACCTGCGCTGGC
This sequence comes from Dokdonella sp., assembly GCF_019634845.1. Classification (GTDB taxonomy): domain Bacteria; phylum Pseudomonadota; class Gammaproteobacteria; order Xanthomonadales; family Rhodanobacteraceae; genus Dokdonella_A. Next base: position 179,998 of record NZ_JAHCAQ010000004.1, on the reverse strand, counting down.
CGTTCTACGCCGCGGCGCTGCTCGCGCTCACCAACTTCTGCTACGGCTGGTTCATCCTGCCCGAGTCGTTGCCGCGCGAACGGCGCAGCGCGCGCTTCGACTGGTCGCACGCCAACCCGCTGGGATCGATCATGCTGCTCAAGCGCTATCAGTCGGTGCTGGGACTGGCCGGCGTGGTGTTCGTGGCCAACCTCGCCCACTATGCGTTGCAGAGCGTGTTCGTGCTGTACGCCGACTATCGGTATGGTTGGGGCGAACAGAAGGTCGGTTATACGCTCGCGCTGGTCGGCCTGTGCAACGCGATCGTGCAGGCCGGGCTCGTGCGCCGGCTCGTGCCCGTGCTCGGCGAGCGCCGCACGTTGCTTGCCGGCGTGCTGTTCGGCGCCAGCGGTTTCGCGGTGATGGGACTGGCGCCGAACGGCGCGACCTTCCTCGCCGCGATCCCGCTGCTGGCGCTGTGGGGTCTGGCCGGACCGGCCACGCAGGCGCTGATCACGCACCGGGTCGATGAGCACGAGCAGGGTCGTGTGCAGGGCGCCGTCAGCAGCCTCAGCAGCGTCGCCGGCATCTTCGGACCCGCCTTGTTCACGCAGGTGTTCGCGTTGTTCATCGGCGCCCGCGCGCCGTCCGTGCTGCCCGGCGCGCCGTACCTTCTGGCCACGGCCCTGCTCGTGTTCGGCTGGTTCGTCGCCTGGCGCGTCACCGCGGGCCAGCCGCGCCACATCCATGCCGCCGCGCCGAGCGGCGTGCCCGAACAGGCTTGAACACGGCCCGTTGCAATCATCGATTGGCTGCCCCATCTGCTGTACGCAGCGCACCATCGCCGCGTGACCGAGGAGACCCGACCATGCTGACCTTCCTGCTCTGGCTGCTGCTGCTCGTGCTGTGCTGGCCGCTGGCCCTGCTGGCGCTGCTGCTGTATCCGCTGGTCTGGCTCATCCTGCTGCCGTTCCGCCTGCTCGGCATCGCGGTGGAAGGTGTGCTCGAACTCGTGCGCGGCGTGATCCTGCTGCCGGCGCGGGTCCTGCGCGGTCGTCCGCGCGGCTGAGCAGACCGGCCGCGCGTCGTTGCGCTCAGCCGAAGAACCAGTAGCACACCGCAATCGCCGCGAGCACGCCGGCCAGGTCGGCGAACAGGGCGCAGCCGACCGCGTGGCGCACGCGGCGGATGCCGACTGCGCCGAAGTACACCGCGACGACATAGAACGTCGTTTCGGTGCTGCCCTGGATCGTTGCCGCCAGCAAGGCCTGGAAGCTGTCCACGCCATGCGCCTGCATGGTGTCGATGAGCATCGCGCGCGCGGCACTGCCCGAGAACGGCTTGACCAGCGCGGTCGGCAACGCGTCGATGAAGCGTGTATCGAGATGCAGCGTCTGCGCGAGCCAGCGCACGCCGTCAAGCGCGAACTCGAGGGCGCCCGAGGCGCGCAACACGCCGATTGCACACAGCATCGCCACCAGATACGGCAGCAGGTCGCGCGCCACCTCGAAACCCTGCCGGGCGCCGTCGACGAAGCTGTCGTAGACCGGCACCTTGCGCCATGCGCCGACCGCGAGGAAAGCCAGGATGATGCCGAACAGCGTGAGGTTGCCGAGCAACGACGACAACGAGGCGAGCGAGGTCGCAGGCAGGCGCAGCAGGACGGTGATGAATGCGCTGAGCAGGGTGGCCGCCGCCAGCAGCGCAACCAGCAGCAGCGGATCGCGCAGGCGGATCCGCTGCACCAGCGCGACCGCGAGGAAGCCGGCCAGCGTCGACGCGCTGGTGGCGAGCAGGATCGGCACGAACACGAGCGCCGGGTCAGGTGCGCCCTGCTGCACGCGGTACATGAAGATCGATACCGGCAGCAGCGTAAGCGACGACGCATTGAGCACGAGAAACAGGATCTGGGCGTTGCTGGCCGTGTCCGTACTCGGATTGAGTGTCTGCAGTTCACGCATCGCGCGCAGTCCGATCGGCGTGGCGGCGTTGTCCAGGCCCAGCGCATTGGCGGCGAAGTTGAGCGTGATGAGACCGATCGCGGGATGATCGCGTGGCACCTCGGGCATGACGCGCGCAAACAGCGGGCCGAGCGCGCGCGCCAGCCACTCGACCAGGCCGGCACGCTCGGCGATGCGCAGGAAGCCGAGCCACAGCGTGAGCGTGCCGAACAGCAGGATCATGACCTCGACCGACAATCGCGCCATGTCGAACAGCGCCGCGATCATCGCCGCAAACACGCCCGCATCGCCCGCACCGACCCAGCGCGCGAGCGCCGCGAGCGTCGCAACCACGAAGAAGCCGAGCCAGAGCCGGTTGAGCATGGGCGCATGATCGCGGATCGCGGTCGGGCTGCCTACCGTCACGGGCTGCCTGCGTCGCGGCATTGGCCTTGCGCCGGGCGCGACATGACGTCAAGGTGGCCGACCGGGTCAAACGGAGCGTGCAATGGCCACGCCGGTGCTGGTTTCGTGGAGCGGCGGCAAGGATGCCGCGCTGGCCCTGGCGCGCCTGCGCAGCGATCCGGCCTGGCGCGTCGTCGGCCTGCTGACGAGCGTGGTCGGACCGGACGCCTGCGTGCAGGCGCAAGGCATTCCACTGGCGATTGTCGAGGCCCAGGCGGCCGCGCTCGGCCTGCCGCTGCAGGTCATGCGCTTGCCATCGATGCCAGACAATGCCTGCTACGTAGCGGCGCTGGCCGAGAGTCTCGCCGCGGCGCGCGCCGCGCACGAGCGCGCGTTGCGGCATATTGCCTACGGTGACCTCCACCTGGCCGATGTGCGGGCCTGGCGCGAAGGCGTGCTGCAGCCATTGGCCTGGAGCGGTGTGTTTCCGCTGTGGGGCACGGCGCCGCAAGCGCTCGCGCATGAGTTCATCGCTGGCGGCCATCGCGCCGTGCTGTGTCGCGTCGACACGAGTCAGCTCGCTGCACACTACTGCGGTCGCGCCTACGATGCGCACCTGCTCGCCGACCTGCCGGCGAGCTGCGATCCGTGCGGGGAGCGCGGCGAGTTCCACACCTGCGTGCACGACGGCCCGCTGTTCGCGTACGCGCTGCCGCTGCGACAGGATAGACGGCTCGCGGAGGCGCCGCATGCGGTGCGCTGCGCCCTGTCGCTGGCCACGGCGGGCACGACCGGCTGAAAGCGCGCGCATCGTTGGCGCGACGCGCCGCCTGTCGACCTGCGCAAGCAAAAAAAACGGCCCCGTTTCCGGGGCCGTTACAAAAACAGACAGACTCGTTCGGCTTAGAACTTCTGCTGATAACGGACGTAGTAGAAACGACCGATATCGAAGCCGCCGTAGTAGTCGTACTGCGAGTTCGGATCCGAATACAGCACCGGACCTTCGTGGTCGAACACGTTGTTCGCACCGACCGAGATCGTGCCATTCCACGGCGCATTCCAGCGGACCTGGAGGTCGTGGAAGGTGTTGGCACCGGTACGGTTCCAGTTGCCCTTGGTGCCATTGGCCCAGTGACCGGGCATGTTGCACTCAGGGCCACCCTGGCCGCCATTGACGTCGTACGAGCACTTCTCGCGGATCGAGGAGAAGTAGCGCGAGGTGAACGTCGCGCCGAAATCACCCCAGCTCCAGTCGACACTGCCGACCGAACGCGTGCGGAAGTTCGAGCCGTAGCCGTTGGCGTGCGTGACCGGAGTCGTCGGGGCGTCGTCGGCCTTGCCGTCCTGCTTGGACATGTAGGTCGTGTTCCAGCGCACCATGAAGCGGCCAAACGAGAACTCGGGCAGACGGTAGTTGACGCCGAAATCCCAACCTTCCGTCTCGACCCAACCGGAGTTCAGACCGCCGCGGAGTGCGTAGACAACCATGCCGTTGGTCGGGCTGCGCTGGAACAGCAGGTTCGAGCAACGCGATGCCACGCCGAGCACATAGCAGTCATCCAGCATGCCGGACACCGAGTCGCCGCCAATCGCATTGTTGATGCGCACGCGGAACCAGTCGACGGCGACGTCAAGGCCATCGACCCAGTGCGGGCTGTAGACGAGGCCGGCCGTCTTGCTCGTTGCCGTTTCCGGCTGCAGGAACGGGTTGCTGCCCGAGAAGAACTGCACGCCCGTCTGGCAGGGTACGGTCGCGCAAGGCGTACCACCCTGACCCGGCTGATGGAAGTTGGCGCCCACGCCAGGCTGACCACCAAAACCGCTGACGCAGCGCTGCATGACCGCGGAGTTGCTCGCCGCCGCACCGAGCGTGACGTCGCACGGATCGGTGTAGTAGTCGAACGTGCCGCTGATGCCGCCGTACAGGTCGCCGATGGTCGGCGCGCGGAAACCCTGCGCGTAGTTGGCACGCACGAGCAGGTCGTCGATCGGGCGCCAGGTCAGGCTGAACTTGCCGTTGGTGGTGTCACCGAACGAGCTGTACTTCGAGTAGCGACCCGCAACGTTGAACGACAGCTCACGCGCGAGGAACATGTCGCGCAGAACCGGCACGTCCACTTCGAGGTAGTACTCGTCGACCTTGTACTTGCCGCCGGTCGGACCGCTGGCCAGATCGGTACTCATCGCCGACTGCTTCATCGCGTCGGGAATGAAACTACCCGACTCGTTGCGATGCTCGTAGCCACCTGCCAGCGCGAGATCGCCGGCCGGCAGCGTGAAGATGCTGCCCGTGATGTTGGCGCTGTAGTCGACCGTGCGTGTATTGCCCGTGTCGTGCGAGAACGGGAACAGGTAGGACTGCACTGCCGGATCCGACAGCGAGTAGGCGCCGCCCTGGCTTGGCGTCAGGAACGGGTTCCACGGCACGCACGAGCCCGGCGCGGTGCCGTACGGAATCGGCGCACTCGCCGTACCGCAGGTCACGCGACCAGTGGCCGGATCGTAGAACGACGGACCCAGCGCATTGCGCGTCGCCAGCAGGGCGAAGTCGCCGCGACCGGTCTTGAGCAGGTCGTTGTTGTTGACGTAGGCGCCAACATCCCAGTTCCAAGTGTGGTCGCCGATCTGGAAATCACCTTCGAGCGTACCCGAGACTCGATAGGTCTGCAGATCGCTGACGGTCGTGCGCGGCATCTCCCAGCCACGACGGTAGAAGTAGATCTGCTCACCCGTCGGGTTGAAGTAGCTGTCCGGCGACAGACCGATGTACGGATGCGCGGCGGTGTCACCCGGAATCGTGAAGGCGGGCTGGAACGGATAGCCGGCCACCTGCTGCGTGGCGCGACGCTTGTTGTACAGGAAGTCGCCCGTGAAGCGGACATGGTCGGTGATGTCGTAGTTGCCGCTCGTGAACAGCGAGTGGCGCTCGACACCGGTGTTGAGCATCATCTGGTAGTTCGGGTTGGAGCGGTCGTTCGGCGCGCCGCCAGCACCCGTGTTGTGCCAGTCGGCCGGATTGCCCGGATTGCCGCCCGGGTTGAGCGCGCACAGGCCCGATGAGCAGTAGCCCGGCGGCATGAAGAAGTTGCCGTACTGCGACACGATCGACCAGCCGGCATTGGGATGACGCGTGGTGTCGGGGAACGCGCTGAACCAGCGGTCCTTGGCCCACACCGGCTCTTCCTTGGTGTACTCGGCCGTCATCGTCACCGAACCACGATCGCTGTGTGCACCGAGCACCATGCTGTAGTTCTGCTTGACGCCGTCGTCCTGATCGTACTGGCCGACGAAACCGCTGGCCTCGGCACCATCGAAGTTGCGACGGGTGATGATGTTGACCACGCCCGCGATCGCGTCCGAACCATAGATCGCCGAGGCACCGTCCTTGAGGACTTCGATGCGGTCGATCGCCGCCATCGGGATCTGCGACAGATCCTGCAGGCCATCGGTGGTGGTACCCAGGCGCTTGCCGTTGATCAGCACGAGGGTGCGGTTGGCACCGAGGTTGCGCAGATCAATGTAGTAGCCACCGACGTTCTCGCCGGAGGCCAGAACCTCGGAGCGGCTGATCGGCGGGGTGCCGGCTTCCGGCATGTTCTGCAGGATGTCGGCGACCGAGTTGAAGCCCTGCTTCTCGATGGCCGCGCGATCCATGACCACGATCGGCTGGGCCGTTTCCACATCCGCCTTGCGGATGCGCGAACCCGTCACGGTGATCGTTTCGAGTTTCTGGCTGTCCTGATCGGACCCCGTATCCTGCGCGAACACCGGCGCGGCCGACAGGCCGATCGCGGCGGTTGCGCCCGCATACAGAGCATAACGCACGGCTTTGAAAAGCTCGTTGCTCATTAATTTCATTTCACTCTCCAACGTCAGAGTTGTCACAGCTCGGGACAAGTGCTCTTCCATCCTGGAACGGCCACATATGGCCCACCAAATTCCTCGGCAGTTTGGGATACTAACAAGATTCTTACGATTTTGGAATCCCGCAGCAACGCCGGAACGGTTGGATAATGTTGTTTTTAATCAACGTGTTACGCTATACGCGCCGTCGTGGCCCGGGCACCGACGGCACTTGCGCGCAGGCAACGGATCTGCCTGCGCAACGTCGACGGCGGCTACGGGGTTCGACCCGGCCATGGCATGTGGCCGACGCATGCCGGAAGCGGCAGCCGTCCACGACGGGGCCGGCGCTGACCTGGCACGGCGGCCATAAGGCTGGCGCACGATGACGCGAAGGGATGTGAGGCGCCGGCCCTGAGCGGCGCCGGAAGGATCGCGAGGGTCGGCGCACGCGGCCTGCGGCCGCTGCCTGTCACAGATCCTGACGGTACTGGATGTAGGGGGTGCGGGCCTGGCCGTCGCTGTCGCGCGGCGATCCCGACGGGGCAGACAGGATGTTCTGGGCGCCGACGCTGAGCTCGCCTGCCCACGGCGTACGCCAGGAAATGCCGAGGTCGAGCGTGGTCCAGCGCTTGCCCGCCAGCAGCGGGTCGTCACTGCGCAGGACATGGCCGACGATGGCGCCGCGCAGCGAGCCGACATCGAGTCCGAGGCTCAGTGACAACTGATCCAGATCGACGGCAGGCAATGCCGCGCCGGCCAGCCGCGAGCCATGCAGGCGCGCATAGCTGGCGGTGAGGTCGAGCGCGCGATCCTGATCGAAGCGCCAACGGCCACGTGCGAACAGCGCCGATTCCTCGTCGGCCAGGCGCGGCAGCAGGCCAAGACCGCCACCGGCATCAAGCGTCGGCAGCGGATCGAAGCCGACATTGGTGACGCCGAGCGGCAACGTGGACCTGAGCCACGACAGGCCATAGCTGAGATCGACCGTGCCCTGCACCGAGGTCCAGCCCATGCCGAGCATGCCGCCGGCCGCGCCTGCGGCTGGCTCGGTCGCAGCCAGGCAGTTGCCGAGAGCGCACGGTGCCAGCACCGGCGTGTATTGGCTCAGCAATGCATCCAGGCGCAGACCGTTGCTGAACTGCAGACTCAGGCCACCCCCCGTTGAGGTCAGGCCGGCCGGATTCCAGGCGCTGGCGCCGAAGCGATTGGGCAGCGCCGCCTGCCCTGGCGCCACCCAACCGGGTGGCAGCGCCACCACGGCGAGCAGCTGGCCGTCGACACCGGACCAGATCGGCAAGACGGGGGCAGCGGCATCGCCGCCGAGATCGGTGGCGAGCAGGCGATCGACCAGCGGCGTTGCCGACGGCGACGCCACGGGCTGCTGCGCCAGCGCCGCAAGCGGCAGCAGGGACAGCATCAACGTGGCGAAGTACGGCTTCATCGGACGCGGCGGCAACGCTCAGGTGGACGATGGCACTCAGAGATGGTGACGCTGGGGAGAGTTCCAAACAAACCCCATCGACTGGGCTGCAATCATAGCGCGATTCACGAAAACCTAACAGATCACGGCGCCGCTCGCGGCGGCGCGGCCTCGCCGTGGCGTTGAGCACGGCGTTCGGCGGCGGTAGGCTCGGCAATGCCGTTCCGGCCCATTTCATCCATCTGGGGAATCCGCCAATGTCTCCTTCGCCCTTGCGCGTGCGCGCGCTGGTCGCTGCCATCGGTTTTGCCATCGCAGCCGCCGCACCCGCCGCCACGCTGGTCACCGCCCATCGAGTCGACGTTGCGGCCATCGACAGTGCGCGCACCAACCCGACGCTGCTGATCACGCGCGCCGGCATCTTCGACCCTGTGCAGCAGGCGGTCGACGCCCGCGGCATTGGCGCCGCGGCACCCGTTGCGGCGTCGGCCTACGCCATCGTGCAGTTCAATGATGCGAAGTCCATGGCCGAGGCTCGGCAGGCCCTGGTGCGCCAGGGCGTGCAATTCCTCGCCTACCTGCCCAACAACGCCTATTACGTGCGGCTGGGTCGCGCCGGTCTGCGCGATGTGCTCGCGCAACCCGCCGTGCGCTGGGCCGGCCCGTTGCAGCCCGCGCTCAAGCTCGACGCCCGTCTGTGGCTCGATGCACGCGGCAACTCCCCCGCTTTGCAGGACGATGGCAGCCATGAGCTGCAGATCGACGCCTTCGATGGCGTGTCGTCGGCCAACATCGCCGCCGAACTCATCAAGAAGGTCCCGGGAGTGACGATCACGATGCGCAGCGAGCGCGCCCAGGCGCTGCCCTACGTGCGCGCGGCGGTGAGCCGCGCCAGTCTCGATACGCTGATCGAAGTGGCCAGCGCGATCGACGGCGTGTCGTACATCGCGCCATGGGCTGCGACCACGACGATGAATTCGGCCAGCGCCGGCGCGATCCAGGGCAACAACACCACCAATTGCGCGGGCAGCGGCCCCGGTTGCGGCCCGCGTCCGCTGTGGGACCACGGCATCACCGGTACCGGCCAGATCGCGGCCGTGGCCGACAGCGGCACCTCGCCAAATGCGGCCTGGTTCACCGCGCTCGACAAGGGGCTCGGCGCGCACACCGAGATCACGCCGTCGGACAACCCACCGCCGCTGCTGCCCAACATCGGCACGCTGCATCCGAACAACAAGATCATCGCCTACTGGCTGCAGCCGGGTGGCCCGATCGACTATGACTTCACTTCGGGCCATGGCACCCATGTGACCGGCACCGTGCTCGGTGACGCGGCTGGCACGTTCGGCGCCGTCAGCTACCTGCCGGCCACGCCGCTGCTGCCCAACCACGATCTGGCCGATGGCATGGCGCCCGGTGCGCAGTTGCTGTTCCAGGATGCCGGCCCGGCCTCGGCGACCTCGATCATCATCAGTGACTTCGGCGGCACGCTCGACCAGGCCTATGCCGGCGGTGCGCGCGTGCACAACAACAGCTGGGGCGCCAAGACCAGCGGCACCTACCAGGGCAACGACGCCGCACTCGACCGCGCCTCGCGCAGCGATGAGGATCTGCTGGTGGTGGTCGCAGCCGGCAACGACGTGGCCGGAGCCATGGCCACCGGCTCGCCCGCCAACGCCAAGAACAGCCTCGCGGTGGCCGCGCTCGGCCACGGTGGCAGCCTCGTCAAGGCCAGCTATTCGAACTCGGGCCCCACCGCTGACGGCCGCATGAAGCCCGACATCGCCGCGCCGGGCAGCGCGATCGTTTCGGCCAAGAACGAAACGACCTTCAGCATGACCATCAAGGCACCCGCCGTCGCCAACATGTCGGGCACCTCGATGGCCTCGCCAACGATCACCGGCAATGCCGTGCTGGCGCGCCAGTTCTTTGCCGACGGCTTCTACCCGCGCGGCGAGAAGCACGCCGCCGATGCCTACAACCCGACCGGCGCGGCGCTCAAGGCGATCCTGCTCAACAGCACCAACGTGAGCACGAATGCCGCTGCCGGCTGGCCCAATACCGGCACCGGCTGGGGGCGCGCCTGGCTCGACGGCAACCTGTGGTTCAAGGACACCATGGCCGATGGCGACGACAGCCGCCGCCTGCGCCTGTTCGAACGCCCCAACGCTGCCGGCCTGCAGACGGGTCAGGTCAACGAGTACACGATCGCCAACGTCGCCGCCGGCTCCGAGTTGCGCGCGACCCTGGTCTGGTTCGATGTCGACGCTGCGCCCGGCGCGACCGCCACCCTCATCAACGACCTCGACCTGGAAGTGGTCGGCCCCGCCGGCAGCTGGCTCGGCAACGTGATCGCCGGCAACGAGTCCCAGCCCGGCGGCAGCGCCGACCACAAGAACACGGTCGAACAGGTCCGGCTGGCGGCACCGGTGGCCGGCTCCTACACGTTCCGCGTCAAGGCCGGCAACGTGCCCGGCAATGGCGTCGAAGGCTCCGACCGCCAGGGCTATGCACTGGCCGTATCGGGACGCTTTGCGATTCCCGATCCCGCACCGTTCGCGGCGCCGACTGCGGTCACGGCCACCAGCAACGGCAGCAGCGGCATCACGGTCGGCTTCAGCAGCGCCAGCGGCGCGCAGGGCTTCCAGCTCTACCGCGCACGCGGCACCTGCGCCAGCGCGGCCGCGGGCGACTATCGCATGGTCGCCGCCGGTGCCGCGGCACCGCTGGTGGACAACACCACGATCGGTGGCTACAGCTACGCCTACAAGGTACGCGGTGTGCAGGGCGACGTCGAAGGCGATGCTTCGGCCTGCGTCGAGGTCGTGTCCGACGATGTCTGCGCGCTGATGCCGAGCTTCGACGGCCAGTCGCTGGTCGGCAGCGGCGTGGCCAGCAGTTGCAGTGCCGTACTCGGCTGGGCGGCGGCCGCGGCCAACTGCCCGGCAGCGAGCGGTGTCACCTACACGGTCGAGCGCGACACCGACCCCTACTTCGGGTCGCCCCAGGTGATCGCCAGCAGTCTCGCCGCCACGAGCCTCACCGACAGCACGGTCAGCAACGGTACGCCGTATTTCTATCGCCTGTCGGCGCAGGACAGCTTCGGCAATTCATCGCTGCTGTCGCGCGTGGTCAACATCACCCCGAGCGGGGTGGATGGCCCCGATCCGGCGACCTTCCTCGACGATGTCGACACGCACAGCTACATGGATCTGCAGTCGCCATGGCAGGTGACCGACACCGCGGCCAGCAACGGCAGCTTCAGCTACCGCAACGCGGGCGATGACCAGCCCTACCCGGACATGACCTGCGCCAGCATCACGATGCCGCCGCTCAAACTCAACCCGGGCACGACGCTGAGCTTCAAGGCGCAGTACAACCTCGAATACCAGTGGGATGGCGTGGTGATGGAGATTTCCACCAATGGCGGCGCGAGCTGGCAGGATCTGCCGCCCGATGGCGGTTATCCAAGCAGCTTCGCGCAGACCCAGAACCCGCCGGTCAATTCGTGTGGCTTCGCCAACACGCACGGCGCCTTCAGTGGCGTGAGCACGGCCAGCAACAACGCCGATCCGAACAATGACACGGCGACGGCGGTGTTCAAGCCGTTCACCCGCGACCTGTCGGCGTATGCGGGCCAGACCGTGCGGCTGCGCTGGCGCATGTCGTCCGACCCGGCGGCCGGCTACCCGGGCTTCCTGCTCGACGAGGTGCGCCTGACCGACCCCACCACGCCCGACGCCGATGTGATCTTCGCCAGCGGCTTCGAGCTGGGCGAAGTCAGCGGCGACTACGTCTGCCACTGATGCGCTGACCCAAGGGCAATGAGCGAACCGGCGCGGTCATCCGCGCCGGATCGGTCCGCACCCCATGGCCAGGACCCGCGCGCGACCGTGGTGGCGACGCTGGCTGCGAGGCCTGGCGCTGGCGATGCTGGCGTGGCTCGTGCTCGGCATCGTGAGCGTGGTTGCGCTGCGCTTCGTGCCGGCGCCGCTGTCGGCCGTGATGGCGCAGGACTGGTTGCAGGCGAAGTGGCGCGGCGACGCCTCCTATCGCCTGCGCTACCACTGGGTGGACTGGGCGCAGGTGTCGCCACTGCTGCCGCTGTCGCTGGTCGCGGCCGAGGACCAGCGCTTTCCCGACCACCATGGCTTCGATTTCGTCCAGATCCAGAAGGCGCTCGATGCCGCCGATGATGGTGCGCGCCTGCGCGGCGCCAGCACGATCAGCCAGCAGGTGGCCAAGAACCTGTTCCTGTGGAACGGTCGCAGCTTCGTGCGCAAGGGACTGGAGGCGTACTTCACGGTGCTGATCGAGACCTTGTGGCCCAAGCGCCGCATCCTCGAGATGTACCTCAACATCGCCCAGTTCGGTGATGGCGTCTACGGCGCCGCCGCTGCCAGCGAGACATTCTTCCACGTGGCACCGGCCCGCCTCGACGCACGACAGGCGGCGCTGCTGGCCGCGGTGCTGCCCAACCCGCTGCGCCTCAGGGTCGACAAGCCCAGCGCCTACGTGCTGCGGCGCGCGGCGTGGATCGAGCAACAGACCCAGGCCCTTGGCGGTACGGGCTACCTGCCGCGCTGAGGCGCGCATTTCGGTGGCCGCGGCGCTGGGCTAGCATGCGGGCTCTGCAACGTCACGCTGCCCTGCCATGCCCGATCTCACCATCGTCGTGCCCGCCTACAACGAAAGCGAAGGCTTGCGCGACTTCCACAAGCGGCTTGGCGCCGTGCTCGACGGCCTGCGCGACCTCGACAGCGCCGTGCTCTACGTCGACGACGGCAGCCGCGACGACACCTACGCGGTCATGCGCGAACTGCGCGCCGGCGATGCGCGCGTGGCGACGCTGCGCCTGGCACGCAATTTCGGCAAGGAACTCGCGCTCACCGCGGGTCTCGACCATGTCACGAGCGGTGCCGCGGTGGTGATCGACGCCGATCTGCAGGATCCGCCCGAACTCATCCCGACCTTCGTCGCGCACTGGCGCGAAGGCTACGACGTGATCTACGGCACGCGCGCCTCGCGCGCCGGCGAAAGCGGCTTCAAGAAGTTCACGGCAGCCGGCTTCTACCGACTCATGGAGCGGCTGTCGTCGACCCCGATCCCCCGCGACACCGGCGACTTCCGCCTGCTGTCGCGGCGCGTGCTCGACGCGCTGGGCCAGGTGCGCGAGCGCCAGCGCTTCATGAAGGGCCTGTTCACCTGGGTCGGCTATCGCCAACTGTCGATCGTCTACCACCGCGACGCGCGCCACGCCGGCACCAGCAAGTGGAACTACTGGCGGCTGTGGAACTTTGCCCTCGACGGCATCACCTCGTTCTCGGGCGCACCGCTCAAGCTCGCGACCTATGTGGGCCTGGCCGCCTCGCTGGCGGCGTTCCTGTTCGGGCTGTGGGTGCTGGGCAAGGCGCTGCTGCTGGGCGATCCCGTGCGCGGCTATCCCTCGCTGATGGTGGTGGTGCTGTTTCTGGGCGGCGTGCAGCTCATGGCGCTGGGCATGATCGGCGAGTACCTCGGGCGTTTGTACGTCGAGGCCAAGCAGCGTCCGCTGTACCTGGTCGACGAGTACGTCGCCCCGCCCAACCACTCCTGACACGCCGGCGCGAGCAGACGCGCGGCGGTGGCGCTAGACTGGCACGCCACGGCACTCGGCCGTTTCAACGCGGAGGTCGACATGCTCCAGGTCAAGCACCTGCTCGATGAAAAGGGTCGCGGCATCTACGCGATCGCCCCCGACGAAACCGTGCGCGCGGCGTTGCGCATGATGGCCGAGCGCGGCTGCGGTGCGCTGCTCGTGATGAAGGGCGACGCCCTGGTCGGGGTGATTTCCGAACGCGACTACGCGCGCAAGGTCGTGCTCAACAACCGCACTTCCAACGACACCACCGTGGCCGACGTCATGACCACGGCCGTGGTCAGCGTGTCGCCCGAGGACAGCGTCGACACCTGCATGCGCCTGTGCACCGACAGCCGCGTGCGCCACCTGCCCGTGCTGGAAGGCAACCGGGTGCTTGGCGTGCTGTCGATCGGCGACCTCGTCAAGGCCGTCATCAGCGAGCAGGGCGAACAGATCGAGCAGCTGCACCGCTACATCGCCGGCTGAGCCCCACGCCGGGCGTGTGGCCGCGCCAGCGCGCGTTGGCTACCTCAAGCCAAAGCCCGCGCCGACGGTCGCCGACCGCCCGCCACGATCCGCAGGCCGGCGCGCGACGGCCTCAAGCCGCGCCGGGCTGGTTCTCGGGCCGCGCCGCCTGGAATTCGGGCTCGGCCATGCAGTGGTCGTAGATCGCACGGATGGTCGGGAACGGCTCCAGGTCGAGCTGATGGCGCAGCGCGTTGTAGACCTGCGGCACGAGGCAGATGTCGGCGATGCCGGGGGCGTCGCCGCTGCAGAACATGCCGCGCGCATCGTCGGCGACGAGGATTTCCTCGAAGGCACGCAGGCCCAGCCCCATCCAGTGGCGCATCCACGCCTCGCGTGCGGCCTGGTCGGCGCCGAACTGGCGCTCGAGCTGCTGCGTCACGCGCAGGTTGCCCAGTGGATGCACGTCGCAGGCGATGAGCTGTGCCAGCGCACGCGCCTGCGCCCGTTCGCGCGGCGCCGGCGGCAGCAGCGGCGGGCGTGGCTGGGTTTCCTCCAGGTACTCGATGATCGCCATCGACTGGCGGATCGCGCGGCGACCGACCATGAGCACGGGCACGGTTTCCAGCGGATTGCGCGCGTGATGCTCGGCCGCATGTTGCTCGCCGCCATTGTCGAGCAGATGCACGGGCTTGATCTGGTACTCCATGCCCTTGAGGTTGAGCGCGATGCGCACGCGATAGCAGGCACTGGAACGCCAGTAATCGTACAGAACGAATTCGCTCGCGGTCGCCATCGTGTCTCCCCCGTCGTCGGTATCAGCCTGCCGCTGCGTTGGTGACCACCTGCTCGATGGCGCCGAAAATGCTGCGGCCCTGCGCATCGGTGATCTCGATGCGTACGGTATCACCGAATTTCAGGAACGGCGTGCTCGGTTTGCCATCGCGCAGGGTCTCCACCGTGCGCTGCTCGGCCAGGCACGAAGCGCCCTTGGCGGTATCCTCGTTGGCGATCGTGCCCGAACCGACGATGGCGCCGGCCGACAGTGGCCGCGTCTTGGCCGCGTGGGCAACGAGTTGGGCGAAATCGAACTGCATGTCGACACCGCACTCGGCGGCACCGAACCACTGGCCGTTGATCCAGGTGCGCATCGGCAGATGCAGCTTGTCACCGCGCCAGGCCGCACCCAGCTCGTCGGGCGTGACCAGCACCGGCGACAGCGCCGAGCGCGGCTTGGACTGCAGAAAGCCGAAGCCCTTGGCGAGCTCGGCCGGAATGAGGTTGCGCAGGCTCACGTCGTTGACCAGGCCCACGAGCTGGATGTGGCTGCTCGCGGCTGCCGCCGACACACCCATCGGCACGTCGTCGGTGACGACGACGACCTCGGCCTCCAGGTCCACGCCCCAGTCCTCGCTGAGCACGAGGATCGGATCGCGTGGTCCGTAGAAGCCGGCGCTGGTGGCCTGGTACATGAGCGGATCGACGTAGAAGCTCTCGGGCACCTGTGCGCCACGCGCGCGGCGCACGCGCTCGACATGCGGCAGGTAGGCGCTGCCATCGACGAACTCGTAGGCGCGCGGCAACGGCGCCGCGAGCGCAGCCATGTCGAGCGCGAACGATCCCGCCGCGGTGCCGGCGGCGAGTGCCTCGGCCAGCGCGTTCAGGCGCGGCGCGGCGCGTTCCCAATCGTCGAGCGCGGCCTGCAGCGTGGCGGCGATGCCGCTCGCGGCTACCGCGCGCGCGAGATCGCGACTGACCACGACCAGCGTACCGTCGCGGCCGCCTTCCTTGAGGGAGGCAAGTTTCATCGGCAATCCTTCCTGCGGTGTGTCAACGGGAGGCCATCGTGCCATGGCCGGAGGCGGTGGCGACACGCCCGCCGGCGCCGCGCGCGGCGCGGCGCGCGCGGCGCGGTCGGGATCGGTGTCAGCGCGGCGGCGTGAAGTGCTTGCGCAGCCCCATCCACACGTCGGGGTAGTCGACCTGGCGATGGGCAGCCGCCAGCGCCTGCGGCAGCGGACGGATCACGGCCCGCGTCTCGAACATGATCGCCATCGTGTCGGTGACGTAGTCGGGCTTGCTGGTGTCGGCGGCGCTGGCCTTGTCGAACGTCGCCGCATCGGGGCCATGCCCGGTCATGCAGTTGTGCAGCGAACAGCCGCCCGGCGCGAAACCCTCGGCCTTGGCGTCGTACACGCCATGCACGAGACCCATGAACTCGCTGGCCACGTTGCGGTGGAACCAGGCCGGGCGGAAGGTGTCCTGCATGGCGAGGATGCGCGGCGGGAAGATCGCGAAGTCGATGTTGCTGGTGCCGGGCGTGTCGCTGGGCGAATGCAGCACGAGAAAGATCGACGGATCGGGATGGTCGAAGCTGATCGAGCCAATCACGTTGAAGCGGCGCAGGTCGTACTTGCACGGCGCGTAGTTGCCATGCCAGCCGACCACGTCGAGCGGCGAATGGTCGATCGGCGCGCGCCAGAAGCCGCCCTGGAACTTGGTGATGAGTTCGAAGTCACCGCTGCGATCCTCGTAGGCCGCATTGGGCGTGAGGAAGTCGCGCGGGTTGGCCAGGCAGTTGCTGCCGATCGGTCCGAGGTCGGGCAAGCGCAGCAGCGCGCCGTAGTTCTCGCACACGTAACCGCGCGCCTGACCATCGGGCAGCGCCACGCGGAAGCGCACGCCACGCGGCACGATGGCGATCTCCTGCGGCTCCACCTCGAGCACGCCCAGCTCGGTGTCGATGCGCAGCCGACCGAGCTGCGGCACGATCAGCATCTCGCCGTCGGCGTTGCAGAAATAACGGTCGTGCATGTCGCGGTTGGCCGCATACAGGTGCACGCCGACGCCGGTGCCGAGCGCCGGGCCGCCGTTGCCCGCCATCGTGAACATGCCCTCGATGAAGTCACGCGGCGCCTGCGGCAGCGGCAGCGGGCTCCAGCGCAGCTTCTCGGGCGTGACCGGCCCAAGGCCGAAATCGCTGTGGAAGGCCGGCAGCGCGAACGGTTCGAAGCGGCCATGCACGGCGCCGGGCCGGATGCGATACAGCCAGGCATGGCGATTGGCATGGCGTGGCGCCGTGAACGCGGTGCCGGTCAACTGCTCGGCATACAGGCCGTGCGCCACGCGCTGCGGCGAATTGCGCCCGATCGGCAAGGTGCCGGCCTCCGCTTCGGTCTCGAACCAGTTGCCGAAGCCCGTCTGATATCCGTTTTGCGCCATCGTCATGACATGCACCCGTTGCAGGGCCCCGCACGGCGCGGGAGCCGAATTGGTCGCGGCAGCGCCGCCGTCGCCTACAGCACGCCGCGCCGCATCTGGTCGCGTTCGATCGATTCGAACAGGGCCTGGAAGTTGCCCTCGCCGAAGCCCTCGTTGCCCTTGCGCTGGATGATCTCGAAGAAGATCGGCCCCAGCGCGTTCTCGGTGAAGATCTGCAGCAGCAGGCGCTGTTTGGTTTCCTGATCGGCATCGATCAGGATGCTGTTCCGGCGCAGTCGCGGCAGGTCCTCGCCGTGGTTGGGGATGCGTTCGTCGACGACGTCGAAATAGGTGTCGGGCGTGTGCAGGAAGCTGATGCCGGCCGCGCGCATCTGCTCGACCGTGGCGTAGATGTCGTCGGTGAAGCAGGCGATGTGCTGGATGCCCTCGCCCTTGTACTGGTCGAGGTATTCGTTGATCTGCGACTTCGGATCGGAGGATTCATTGAGCGGGATGCGCACCATGCCATCGGGCGCGGTCATCGCGCGCGACAGCAGGCCGGTCTTGGCGCCCTTGATGTCGAAGTAGCGAATCTCGCGGAAATTGAACAGGCGCTCGTAATAGTCCGACCACTTGTTCATGTTGCCCTGGTAGAGGTTGTGGGTGAGGTGGTCGATGAAGGTGAGCCCGAAGCCCTTGGGCATGAGCGGCACGCCGGGCAGGTACTCGTAGTCGGGATCGTGGATCGTGCCCTTGTCGTCGTACCGGTCGACGAGATAGAGCATGCAGCCGCCGATGCCCTTGATGACCGGCGCCGCCACCGCCTTGGTCACTTCGTCGCGGGTGTCGAAGGCCTCGGCGCCGTTCTTGAGCGCCTGCACGCGCGCCCACTCGGCGAGCTTGTTGATGCGCACCGCGAAGCCACAGGCGCTGGGACCGTGCTGGGCCGCAAAGCGTGCCGCGAACGAATCGGGATCCTCGTTGACGAGGAAGGTGCAATCGCCCTGGCGATAGGTGTGGATCGGCCGCGTCTTGTGGCGCGCCACCTGCACGAAGCCCAACTTCCTGAAGTAGTCGTGCAGATGCCCGAGCTGAGCGGCCGGTGCGGTGTATTCGACGAACTCGAAGCCGTCGATGCCCATCGGGTTGTCGAACGTGGTCGGCTGCATGCCGGACTTGGCGGGGGCGCTCATGCGGCTACTCCTCAACGGCGGGACATTCATTCTATAGTTGCACTTGCAACCATCTCAAGCCGCCACGCAGCACGACCGCCATGCCCGACCGCACCACGCTCGAACTGCACGAGTTCCTGCCCTACCGGCTCAGCGTGCTCGCCAACCGCAGCTCGGACACGCTCGCGCGCGAGTACTCGCAGCGCTTCGGCCTGGGCGTGACCGAGTGGCGCGTGATGGCGGTGCTGGGCCGCTACCCGGGCCTGTCGGCCAACGAAGTCGCGCAGCGCACCGCGATGGACAAGGTGGCGGTGAGCCGCGCGGTCGCGCGCCTGCTGGCGGCCGACCGCCTCCGCCGCGAGTTCGCCGACCACGACCGCCGCCGCTCGGTGCTGCGCCTGTCGGCTGCCGGCCAGGCGATCTACGAGCAGATCGTGCCGCTCGCGCTGGGCTACGAAAAACTGATCCTCGCCGGCATGTCGCGCAGCGAACGCGAACTGCTGTTCCGCCTGCTCGATCGCCTCGACGAACTCGAACTGCGCGCCGAGCACAGCGCCGCACACGGCGCCTGAGCGGTCTCAATAGCGATCGTCGAAGGCGAAGATCGGCTTGCGCTGGCGCCACTGGCCGTGGGTGAAGTCGGGAAACTCGAGCGTCTGGAAGCCAGTCGCGATCGATTTCTCCGACAGCGGCGTGATCGCGCTCCAGGTCACCGCGTCGTAGATGTCGATCGGCATCGGCGCACGGGCCTTGAGCGCCTCGATGAATGCGTGCACGACGAACCAGTCCATGCCGCCATGGCCGGCACCGGCCGCCTTGGCGGCATGCTTCTTCCACAGCGGATGGTCGTATTCGTCGAAATACTTCTGCGCATCCTCCCACTTGTGCGGCGGACTGCGCCCTTCGATGTGGATCGACCGGTTGACGTCCATCCACAACCCGTCGGTGCCCTGCACGCGAAAGCCCAGTGAGTACGGGCGTGGCAGCGACACATCATGCTGCAACAGGATCGTCTCGCCGTTTTCGCAGCGCAGCGTGGTGGTGACGACGTCGCCGCGCTTGAACACGACCTGCGCGCTGC
Organism: Dokdonella sp.; assembly: GCF_019634845.1. Lineage (GTDB taxonomy): Bacteria > Pseudomonadota > Gammaproteobacteria > Xanthomonadales > Rhodanobacteraceae > Dokdonella_A. Next base: position 160,869 of record NZ_JAHCAQ010000004.1, on the reverse strand, counting down.
GATGGCCGGGCCCGCCACCGGGATGCTTGAGGATGTACTCGTGCAGTCCGCGCGCCTTGCTCGCGAAGGCATTGATGTGGGTGAAACGGTTGCCGCGGTTGATGTTGGCGTACATCGCGCAGGGACCGATGCCATGGCTCGGGTACAGGTCGCCGTTGCGATCGATCGAATGTTGGGTGCGCCATTGCGCCTCGGAAAAACCCTTGGCGCCGTATTCCACGCCACTGCCGTAGGGTTCGTCGGGATTGCCCGAGTTGAGCATCACGCCGCGCAGATCGTGCTGGTAGCCCGCCTGCAGATGCACGAGTTCGCCGAACAGGCCCGCGCGCACCATCTGCAATACCGCCATCACGTCGCGCCGGTAGCACACGTTTTCGAGCAGCATGTAGGGAGTGCCGGTGCGCTGCTGGGTGTGCAGCACGTCCCAGTGATCCTGCAGCGTGATGCCGGCGACGACTTCGCAGGCCACCGCCACCTTCGCCTGCATCGCCGCAATCGCCATCGGCGCATGCCATTCCCATGGCGTCACGATGAACACGGCGTCGATCGTTCTGGGATCGAGCAGCTTCTGCCAAGCATGGCTGTCGCCGTTGCCGCCGACCACGCGCGGCTTGCGGCGGCCGGCCTTGGCGATGATCGCGAGCGCATGGTCGAGCATGACCTGCTGGGTGTCGCAGATCGCAACCAGCTCGACGTCGTCGCGACTGAGCAGCGGGCCCAGCTGCGACTGTCCGCACAACCCGGTGCCGATCATTGCCACCCGCACCCGCTCGCCGCGACGCGCCCATGCCGGCGTCATGCCGACCACCGAGGCCATCAGGCCGCTGGCGGCAGCCATTCGCAGGAATTCACGACGATTCATCGGGACCTCGTGACAGGAGCGGCAGCGGCGTGCAGCCGCGGACGGCCAGCATGCCAGCAACGCCGCCCGTGCGGAAAGCCGCGCCGGGCCCGGCACTGCGCTGCCGACACCGGCGCGGTGCCGCGTTGACATTGGCGCGCCAACGCCACACCGTTGCCACCCGCGCGCCACGGCCGAGCCGGCGCGCGTTCCGCTCCCAGACCAGACACCCTCCGTGATCCAGCACAACCGCCGCGACACCGAGCAGCAACCCGCGCTGTGGTGCGGACTCGACATCGGCGGCACCAAGATCGAGCTGGCCATGTTCGATGCCGATTTCGGCGAGCTGTTCCGCCACCGCATCGACACGCCGCGGGATCGCTACGAAACCTTCGTCGCCGCCGTGGCCGGTCTCGTCGAGAGCGGCGAACGCGAGCTCGGCCGCCCGGCCAGCGCGGTCGGGATCGGTCTGCCCGGCCGGTGCGACCGCCAGTCCGGCCTGCAACACTGCTCGAGCCTGCCGGCACTGTCACAGCGACCACTCGTGGCCGATCTCGGCCGACGGCTTGCGCGACCACTGGCGCTGGCCAACGACTGCCAGTGCTTCGCGCTGTCGGAGGCCAATGGCGGCGCCGGGGCCGGCGTCGCGAGCATGCTCGGCGTCATCCTCGGCACCGGCGCCAGCGGCTGCCACTGCGTCGACGGGAAGGTGGTCAACGGCTACAACGGCCTGGTCAGCGAGTGGGGCCACTGGTCGATCCCGGCGTCCCTGCTCGAGCGACATGCGCTGCCGCTGCTCGACTGCGCCTGCGGCTTGCGCGGCTGCCTCGAACGCTATGTGTCGGGCAGCGGCCTGGCCCAACTGCACCGCCTGCTCGGCGGCCACGCCGTCGATGCGGGCGACGTGCTCGCGCGCGCGCAGGCGGGCGATGCGCTGGCGCAACGCACCTGCGCGATCCACCTCGACCTGCTCGGTCAGGCCATGGCCACTCTCGTGCTCGGTTTCGACCCGCACGTGATCGTGCTCGGCGGCGGTCTGTCGCGCCACGCCGCGCTCTACGCACAGCTGCCGGCCGCGACGGCCGCACACCTGTTCAGCGGCGTGCGCGTGCCGCCGATCGTGCCGGCGCGCTTCGGCGACGCCGGCGGCGCGCGCGGCGCGGCGCTGCTGGCACGCCAACACCATGCCGGCGGCTGAGGCCGTCGCGGCTCGACCTTCGCCACGCCGGCCGCTGCCCGCTGCGCATCGCGCGGTGGTCGCCGGCGCGCCCGGCGACGAATCGCCGGCGCTGCGACGCCGTCACTTCACGCCGTGCATGAGCCGGTTGATGAGTGGCGCGATGAGGAACAGCAAGGCACCGGCACCGATCAGCACCCAGAAACCGAACGTGTAGCCTTCCAGCGCCGACGCCGTCGTCATGCCGCCTTCGCCGCTGACGTGGCCGGCGAAAATGCCCGACAGGTTGTTGCCGATCGCAGTCGACAGGAACCAGCCGCCCATGCCGAAGCCAACCAGGCGCAGCGGTGCGAGTTTGGTCACCATCGACAGGCCGATCGGTGACAGGCACAGCTCGCCGACCGACTGGATCACGTAGACCATGAACAAGGTCCAGAACGGGATCTTGCCGGCGTCGCTGACCAGGCTCGACAGGGCGAACATCAGCAGCAGGAAGGCCAGGCCATTGAAGATGATGCCGAGGCCGAACTTGCGCGGGATCGACGGATTGGCCCGACCCATCCTGACCCAGATCCAGGCAATCACGGGAGCCAGCGTGATGATCGCCAGCGAGTTCACCGACTGGAACCAGCCGACCGGGAAGATCCAGCCGCCGAAATCGCGGTTGACGATGTTCTGCGCGAGGAAGTTGAACGACGAACCGGCCTGCTCGAAGAACATCCAGAACAGCACGTTGAAGGCGAAGATGATGAGCATCGCGATCGCCTTGTCGCGCGCCACCGCGCCGTCGGCAAAACCCTCGCGCAGGATCAGCACGCACAGCGCAACGAACAGCGCGCTGAGCAGCCACTGCAACTGCGCGGCGTCGATGGTGAGCAGGAAGAAGATCGCCGGGATCGAGGCCAGCACACCGAGCGCCACATACAGCACGCGCAGCATGCTTTCGGTGCCCGCGGCGGGACGACCGATGCCGCGCAACTGCTGGCGCCCGATCCAGAACCACACCAGGCTCACCAGCATGCCCACGCCCGAGGCGATGAACACGGCCTTGTAGGCCGGCATCTGCGGCGAACCGCCAAACAGGTGCTCGGCGGCCCAGCCGGTCAACAGCGGCGCCACGAACGCGCCCGCGTTGATGCCCATGTAGAACAGCGTGAAACCCGAGTCGCGCCGCGCGTCGCCCGGAGCGTAGAGCTGGCCGACCATCGTCGAGATGTTCGGCTTGAACAGGCCGTTGCCGGCGATGATCGTGGCCAGGCCGATCTTGAACACGACTTCGTTGGGCACCATCACCATGAACAGGCCCACCGCCATCACCACCGCGCCGAGCAGGATCGAGCGCTGGTAGCCGATCACGCGATCGGCCACGTAACCGCCGAACAGCGCCGCCGCGTACACGAGCGCGAGATAGGCGCCATAGAGCTTGCTGGCCGGCGCCTCGCCGACGCTGTCACCGGCGTAGAACTGGGCGACGATGTACAGCGCCAGCGCCCAGCGCATGCCGTAGAACGCGAAGCGCTCCCAGAACTCGGTCATGAACAGCATCCACAACGGTCGTGGATGGCCGAGCATCTGCGGGAATTCGGGAGCAGCGGAAGTCGCGGTGGTGGTGGCCATGGGTTCCCCGGCAAGTCCAGACGAGCAGTGGCAAAGGGTGTCACGTGTAACCGCTGCCGCCGCAGCCGTCAAACGGCAGCGCAACGTGACCGGCGTCGAGGACCGTGCGGGGCCGCACATACCGCGGCGCATGGGACGCTGTGCCGGCGCGCACGGCCGCCGCGCAGCCGGGCAGCGGGTTGGCTCGTGATAAACTTCGCCGGTTTTGCACGTGACGCATTGCTGCGCCCGGCCTTGCCAAGCCCGCTGCCTTGCGTACTGTCCCGTTGTTGAGTCCACGCACGCCTGGCCCGGCTGCGTCGTCCCGCGTCCGTTGCTGCGGCGAGCGGGTGCGGCGCGGCCCGCGCAGCGCATTGGAGGCTTCCTTGAGCATCGCCGCCAAGTTCGAAATCGAATATCTGCAATACCTCGATGTCGACGGCAAACCGGTCCGCAAGGACCTGCCCGAATTCACCAAGGACCTCGACCACATGGTCGAGCTCTACAAGCTCATGGTGTCCACGCGCGTCTTCGACGCCAAGTCGATCGCGTTGCAGCGCACCGGCAAGCTCGGCACCTATGCCTCGTGCCTGGGCCACGAGGCCGCCCACGTCGGCATCGGCAGCGCGATGCGGCCCGAGGACGTGCTGGCGCCGAGCTATCGCGAGTATGGCGCGCAGCTTTACCGCGGCGTGCGTCCGCGCGACGTCTACATGTACTGGGGCGGTGACGAGCGCGGCAACGATTACCAGAACGAGCCGGCGCGCCACGATTTCTCCTGGTCGGTGCCGATCGCGACCCAGTGCCTGCACGCGGCCGGCAGCGCGCTCGCCTTCAGGATCCGCGGCGAGAAGCGCGTGGCCGTGTGCACGATCGGCGACGGCGGCTCGTCGAAGGGCGACTTCATGGGCGCGATCAACGTCGCCGGCGCGCGCGAGCTGCCGCTGGTGGCCGCGATCGTCAACAACCAGTGGGCGATCTCGGTGCCGCGCAAGTACCAGACCGGCGCGCAGACGCTGGCGCAGAAGGGGCTGGCCGCCGGCCTGCACTGCATCCAGGTCGACGGCAACGACATCATCGCCGTGCGCAAGGCGATGGGCGATGCGATCGAGCGCGCCCGCAACGGCGACGGCGGCAGCGTGGTGGAACTGGTGACCTATCGCCTCGGCGACCACACCACGGCCGACGACGCGCGCCGCTACCGCGGCAAGGACGAGGTCGACGCGGCCTGGCACAAGGATCCGGTCAAGCGCCTGCGCAACTGGCTCGAAGGCAAGAAGGCCTGGGACCAGAAGAAGGAGGACGCCTGGCACCACGAGTGCGACGAGTGGATGGACAACGAGGTGAACGCCTACCTGCAGACCGGCGCGCAGCCGATCGGCGCGATGTTCGACTACACCTTCGCCGAACTTCCGGCCGAACTGGAGAAGCAGCGCGAGTTCGCGCTGTCCCTTGAACAGCAGGCGCACTGACCATGGCCCAGATCACCCTCATCGAAGCAGTCACCCAGGCCATGGCCTACGAAATGCAGCGCGACCCGAGCGTGGTCGTGCTCGGCGAGGACGTGGGCGTCAACGGCGGCGTGTTCCGCGCCACCCAGGGCCTGCAGCAGAAGTTCGGCGAGCTGCGCGTGCTCGACACGCCGCTCGACGAGCTGACGATCGCCGGCCTCACGGTGGGCCTGGCCGCACAGGGCATGAAGCCGATCGCCGAAGCGCAGTTCGAGGGCTTCATCTATCCGATGATGGAGCACATCGTCTGCCACGCCGCGCGCATGCGCAACCGCACGCGCGGTCGCATCACCTGTCCGGCCGTGTTCCGCGCGCCGTGGGGCGGCGGCATCCACGCCCCCGAGCACCACTCCGAGGCCAACGAGCACCTGTTCGCCAACGTGCCGGGCCTGCGCGTGGTGCTGCCCTCGTCGCCGGCACGTGCCTACGGCCTGCTGCTGGCCGCGATCCGCGACCCCGATCCGGTGGTGTTCTTCGAGCCCAAGCGCATCTATCGCCAGTACAAGGAAGAGGTGCCCGACGATGGCGAGGCACTGCCGCTCGACGTGTGCTTCGTGCTGCGCGACGGCAGCGACGTGACGCTCGTCACCTGGGGCGCGCAAGTCAAGGAATGCCTCGAGGCGGCCGACCAGCTCGCCGCCGACGGCATCAGCGCCGAGGTCATCGACGTCGCCACGCTGACGCCGCTCGACTTCGACACGATCGCCGAGTCGGTCAACAAGACCGGCCGCTGCGTGATCGTGCACGAGGCGCCGCGCACGGCGGGCTTCGGCGGCGAGATCGCCGCCCGCGTGGCCGAGGAATGCCTGTACAACCTGCTCGCGCCGGTCGAGCGCGTGACGGGCTACGACATCCACACGCCGCTGTACCGGCTCGAAGGCAAGCAGTTGCCGAGCACGGCGCGCGTGGTCGCTGCCGCCAGACGGACGCTGGCGGCGAGTTGAGACGCGGGAGCGCGGCGCGGGACGGCGCAGGCACTGCCGACATCGGTCCAGGCGGCATCACGCCGACACCGATCGACGCGGCCCGCGAGCGGTCCCGAGTCCGCTCCCGACCACCCCATACTCCATTCCCATTTCCCCATTCCCGGATTCGACGCCATGGCCGAACAAAAGACGTTCCATCTTCCCGATCTCGGTGAAGGCCTGCCCGACGCCACCATCGTCGAGTGGCTGGTCAAGGAAGGCGACAGCGTCAAGCTCGACGCGCCGCTGATTTCGATGGAAACGGCCAAGGCCGTGGTCGAGGTGCCCTCGCCGGTCACCGGCAAGCTGCTCCGGCAGCACGGCAAGGCCGGCGACGTGATCGTGACCGGCGCGCCGCTGGCCGACTTCGAACTCGACCCCAAGGGCAAGCAGCGCGCCGACAACGCCGCGGCCCATCATCACCACGCGCCGGCGCCGGCCGCCGCCGCGCCAGCGGCTGCGGCACCTGCCACTGGCGGCGAACGCGCCGATGAAGGCACCGTGGTCGGCGCCGTGCAGAGCAGCAACGAGGTGCGCAGCGAGGCCGTCGCCAGCGTCGGCGGCGTCAAGGCCGTGCCGGCCGTGCGCGCGATGGCGAAGAAGCTCAAGGTCGACCTCACGCGCGTCACGCCAAGCGGCGCCGGCGGCGTGGTCACCCTGCAGGACGTCAAGAACGCCGCCGCGGCCGGCACCGCCACGCTCGGCGCCGCACCGGCCAGCGCGCCCGTGGCAGTCGCCAGCATGCCGGCGGCGCCGGCCCAGCCGGCGCAGCGCAGCACGGTCTCGCTCGGCGGCAAGCCGATGCGCACCGCGCCGCCGGGCGTCGCCGCAACCGGCCAGCCCGAGCAGCTCAAGGGCGTGCGCCGCAACATGGCGCGCGTGATGGCCGACGCGCGCGATCGCGTGGTGCAGACCACGATCGTCGACGACGCCGACCTGCATGCCTGGCTCGGCAAGCAGGACATCACCTCGCGCACGATCCGCGCGATCGTCGCCGCCTGCCGTACCGAACCGGCGCTCAATGCGTGGTTCGACGACCAGAACCTCACGCTCACGCGCCATCCGCACGTCGATCTGGGCATCGCCGTCGACACCCCCGATGGCCTGTTCGTGCCGGCGCTGCGCAACGCGCACCTGCTCGATGCGCGCGGCCTGCGTGAAGGCATCAACCGCCTGCGTGCGCAGGTCGAGGATCGCTCGATCGCGGCATCGGAACTGAGCGGCTACACGATCAGCCTGTCGAACTTCGGCATGTTCGCCGGCCGCTACGGCACCGTCGTGGTGGTGCCGCCATGCGTGGCCATCGTCGGCGTGGGCAAACTCAGCCACGACGTGGTCGCCGTCATCGGCGGCATCGAGGTGCACCGGCGCCTGCCGATCTCGCTGACCTTCGACCACCGCGCCTGCACGGGCGGCGAGGCCGCGCGCTTCCTCAAGGCGATCCTCGACGACCTGGCGCTGCCGCAGTAAGGCCACCCGCGCCGCGCCGGAAGCAAGCCTCCGGTGCGGTGCGGCCGCGCGTGGCTGCTCGCGGACGCCGCCTGCCGCACCATTGCCGGTTCCGCGATCTGCCACGGCCGCACCATGTCGCCCACCGATCCCATCGCCTCCGACCCTGCCGCCCGCCTCGCGCGGCGACGCCGGCTCACGCACGGCCTGGCGCTGCTGACCGCGCTGCTCATGCTGGGCGTCATCGGCCTGAGCGCATTCATCCGACTCGCGCAGACACCGCTCGCCGGCGCCGACTTCGCCGACGCGATCGCGATCGCGCGCGCGGCGCACCGCGTCAGCGCCAGCGCGCTGCTCGTGCTCGCCTTCATGCTGCTCGCCACGACCCTGCTGCTGCGACCCGTGCTCAGGCGCGCGGCACGCCTCGCCTCGGGCATCGTGGCGTGCACGCTGTGGCTGGCGGCTCTGGGCATGGCCAGCCGCGGCTCCACGGCGCCGGCGGTGGTGCTCGGCAACCTGCTCGGCGGCTTCGCCATGTTCGCGCTGTGCCTGCGCCTGGCGCTCGCGAGTCGCGACGACGCCGCCGGTCACGGCGGACTGCGGCGCCCGGCCGCGTGGGCGCTGCTCGCCTCGCTGCTCGCGATCGTGCTCGGCGCACTGGCCAGTGCCACCGCGTTGCCGCCGAGCTGCGACGGCTGGCGTGAGTGTCTCGAGGCTGCCCGCGTCGCCGGTTGGGACTGGCAGATCGTCAATCCCTGGTTTGCGCCGACCGCGGGCGCCGGACCGGGCCTGCTGCAACGCGACGCCTGGCTGCAGCTGTTGCATCGCGGCGCGGGCCTGTTGGCGCTGCTGACACTGCTGCGCCTCGACTGGGCCGCCTGGCGGCAGCGTGCACACGCCGGCACCACTCCGCTCGCGGTGCTCGTCGCGCTGGAACTCCTGCTCCTCGCCAGCGCGCTGCTGCCCGTCGGCTTGGCGCAGGCGCTGGCGCACAATCTCGCCGCCGCCCTGCTGCTGGGCTGGCTCGCGCGGTGGGCCTGAACCGGTTCCTGACGGCGCGGCAACGACCGCGCGGGGTTTGTGCAACGGCGGGCCGCGGCGTGTATCATGCGCCGCTTCGTTTTATCCATCCATCCGTATTGAAGGATATGTCGCCGCGATGAGCAGCTACCTCTTCACCTCCGAATCGGTTTCCGAAGGCCATCCGGACAAGATTGCCGACCAGATTTCCGACGCCGTGCTCGATGCCATCCTCGTGCAGGACAAGCGCGCGCGCGTGGCCTGCGAGACCATGGTCAAGACCGGCGTGGCGATCGTCGCCGGCGAGATCACCACCAGCGCCTGGATCGACCTCGAAGCACTCACGCGCAAGGTCATCCTCGACATCGGCTACGACAGCTCCACCGTCGGTTTCGACGGCGCCACCTGCGGCGTGCTCAACCTCATCGGCAAGCAGTCGCCCGACATCAACCAGGGTGTGGACCGCAAGAAGCCCGAGGAACAGGGCGCCGGCGACCAGGGCCTCATGTTCGGCTACGCCACCAGCGAAACCGACACCTTCATGCCGGCCGCGATCCATCTCTCGCATCGCCTCGTCGAGCAGCAGGCCAAGGTGCGCAAGAAGCGCAACTCGCCGCTGCCATGGCTGCGCCCCGATGCCAAGAGCCAGGTCACGCTGCGCTACGAGAACGGCAAGGCGGTCGCGATCGATGCCGTCGTGCTGTCGACCCAGCATGATCCGTCGGTCAAGCAGAAGGACCTCATCGAGGCCGTGCGCGAGCACATCCTCAAGCCCGTGCTGCCGACCAAGTGGCTGCACAAGGGCACCAAGTACCACATCAACCCGACCGGCAAGTTCGTGATCGGCGGGCCGGTTGGCGACTGCGGCCTCACCGGCCGCAAGATCATCGTCGACACCTATGGCGGCTGGGCCCGTCATGGCGGCGGGGCGTTCTCGGGCAAGGATCCGTCCAAGGTCGACCGTTCGGCCGCCTATGCCGCGCGCTACGTGGCCAAGAACATCGTCGCCGCCGGCATTGCCGACCGCTGCGAGGTGCAGGTGTCGTACGCGATCGGCGTGGCGCACCCGACCTCGATCTCGGTCACGACCTTCGGCACCGGCAGGATCGCCGACGACAAGATCGAGAAGCTCATCCGCAACCACTTCGACCTGCGGCCCTACGGCATCATCAAGATGCTCGACCTCGTGCATCCGATGTACCAGGCGACCGCCAGCTACGGCCACTTCGGCCGCAGCCCGCACGAAGTGAAGCTGCCCAGCGGCGAAACCTTCACCGCGTTCTCGTGGGAGAAGACCGACAAGGCCGCCGAACTGCGCAAGGCCGCCGGCCTCAAGTAGCACCGCAAGTCCGGGCGCGACGAGCCGTGAATGCGGCTCGTCCGCATTCGCCGACGGCACCCCGGCGCGTGGCATACTCGCGCCGCGCTGTACCCGCGCGGAACGGCAATGACCTCGCCCGACGACATCACCCGCCTGCTGGCCGCATCGCGCCTTGGCGACGATGGGGCCGCCGCGCAACTGGCGCCGTTGATCTACGGGGAGCTGCGCCGCATCGCACACAGCCGACTCGCCGCCTCTGCCGCCGACGCGACGCTGTGCACGACCGCGCTGGTCCATGAAGCCTTCCTGCGGCTGCTCGGCAGCAAGGCGAGCTTCCCCGATCGCGGTCACTTCTACGCCTACGCCGCCAGCGCCATGCGCAGCATCGCGGTCGACCATGCGCGCCGCCGCCAGGCGCAGCGGCGCGGCGGTGATCACGGCGCCGTCATGCTCGACGAGCATGACGACGAGCACCCTGGCCCCGACCGCGTGCTCGCGCTCGACCAGGCACTGCGCCAGCTCGGCGCCTGCGATGCGCGGCTGTGCCAATTGGTCGAATGGCGCGTGTTCGGCGGACTGGCGCTGAGCGAGATCGCACCACTGCTCGGGGTTACCGACCGCACGCTCAAGCGCGACTGGCGCAAGGCACGCGCACTGCTCGCACACCTGCTCGAGACCGCGCCGGCACCCGCGCCATGATCCTCGATGCCGCTCGCTACGCGCGCCTGTCGGCGCTGCTCGACGCGACGCTGGAGCTCGATGCCGCAGCCCGCGCGGCGCTGATCGAGGACCTGCGCGCGCGGGAACCGGAGCTGGCCGCCGACCTCACTGCCTTGCTCGCCGCCGATGCCGCGCCGCAGCCCATGCTCGATGATCCGCTGCCGCTCGATGCCAAGGCGCCCGCCAGCGCACGCGCCTCCATCGATCGGCTCGGTCCGTTCCGCCTCGTGCACGAGCTGGGCCGCGGCGGCATGGGCGTGGTGTGGCTGGCCGAGCGCGATGACCCCGATGTGCACCAGCAGGTCGCGCTCAAGATCATCCACCCCGACTTCGACGGCGCACTGGCGCGCCATTGTTTCCGCCGCGAATGCGCGATCCTCGCCACGCTCGAACACCCGCACATTGCCCACTTGGTCGATGTCGGCGTCGACGCACATGCCGGCCCATGGCTGGCGCTCGAATACGTGGTCGGCGAACCGATCACCAGCCATGCCGACCGCCACCAGCTCGGCTTGCGCGCCCGCCTCGCGCTGCTCGCGAGCGCCTGCCGCACGGTGCAGTTTGCGCATGCGCGCCTGGTCGTGCACCGCGACCTGAAACCATCCAACATCCTCGTCGACGCATACGGCGCGGTGAAGCTGCTCGACTTCGGCGTCGCGGGCCTGCTCCAAAGCGGCGCCACGGGAGCCACCGATGGCGAAGCACTGGCGACCGCCGGCATCACGCCCGACTACGCCGCGCCCGAGCAACTGCGCGGCGAGCCGGCGACGGTCGCCAGCGACATTTTCGCGCTCGGAATCGTGCTGTTCGAACTGCTCGCCGGGGCGCGCCCGTGGCCGCGCGGGCAGCGCATGCCCGAGGCAACGCCGCCGCTCGCGTCATCGCTCGCACCGCACCCGCTGCAGCGCGCCCTGCGCGGCGATCTCGATGCGATCATCGCCAAGACGCTCGCCAACGACCCCGCTGCCCGCTACGCCTCGGCCGATGGCCTTGCCGACGACATCGAGCGCCACCTGCTGCAACAACCCGTGCGCGCCCGTGCCGCCACGCGCCGCTATCGCCTGGGCAAGTTCCTGCGCCGCCACGTGGTTGGCGCGGCCACCACGACACTGGTTGCGCTGGCGCTCCTCGCCGGCGCCAGCGTGGCCTGGTGGCAGGCGCGCATCGCCAGCCGCCAGACCCAGCGCGCCGAGGCCGTGCGCGGCCTGCTCGTCGACATGTTCATGATCGCCGATCCCGACCTGACCCAGGGGCGGCCGGTCACGGCACGCGAATTGCTGGCCGAAGCGGCACGCCGTGTCGCGCTTGCACCGGACAGCGACCCACTGCTGCGGGCCGACATCGATGCCACGCTCGGCGAGGTGGCGCGTCGCGTTGGCGACTACGCGACGGCGCTGCAGCGCCTGCGCAGTGCCGAGGCCACGCTGGCACAACAGCCCCGCGTCGCCGCAGCGCAATTGCTGGGGCTTCGCGTCGACCTGGCCGATGCGCTGCGCCTCGACGGCAAGCTGCACGAGGCAGCCGACCTGGTGGCCACGGTGCTGGCCTCGGTGCCGGTCGATGCACGCCGATTGCGCAGCCGCGGCCTGGCGCTGCAGGCGCAGGTGTTGACCGACCTCGGCGACTTCGACTCAGCCGAGCGCTCGGCACAGGCGGCGCTGGCACAGGACGCCGCACTGGCCGACCCGGTCGCGAGCGCGCGCGACAGCGACGTGCTGGCGGAACTGTCCTATGCGCGCGGTGACTTCGAAGTCGCCGTGACCCGCTTCAGCGCCGTGCTCGCGGCGCAGCGCGCGCTGCATGGCGAAGTGCACACCGCGGTGGCGCAGGCCCAACAGGACCTGGGCGTCGCGCTGACCGGCGCTGGCCGCTACGCGGCCGCGCTCGATGCGCTGGCCGCCGCGCATGCGCTGTATGTAAAGCTGCTCGGCCCCGAGCATCCGGCAGTGGCGAGCGTTCTCATGAACTGGGGCGATGCCTTGCGCCAGTCGGACCAGCCCGATGCCGCCGAGCCCAAGTATCGCGCGGCGCTGGCACTGGACGAAAAGCAGCTCGGCGCCGACCACCCACAGACCTTGCTGGCACTCAACTCGCTGGCCACCCTGCTCGCGCAGCGCGGTCAGGATGACGCGGCGCAAGCGCTGTTCGAGCGCGTGCTCGCCGGCAACCGGCGCCTCTTCGGCGAACACAACGGCAAGCTCGTGCCGACCATGATCGCGTTGGCTGGACTGGCAGCCCGCCGCGGCGATTACGCGGGCTCGATTGCGCACGACCGCGAGGCGCTCGCGCTCGCCGATGCCGCGCTCGGTCCCGACAACGCCAGCGGTGACGTGGCACGGCGTGATCTGGGCTATACGCTGGCGATGCACGGCGATACCGCAGCGGGTATCCCGCTGCTGCGCAGCGCGCTCGAGCATCAGCGCGCGCGCTACGGCGAGCAGCATCCCGAAGTCATCCTCCTTGGCGCCCGCCTCGCGCAGGTGCTCGCCTGCACCGGCGCGCTCGATGAGGCCTTCGCGCTGGCCAACACAGCGCATGCGGCGGCGCTGGCGATACTGCCCGCCACGCATCCGTTCCGGGCCCACGCCACCGTCGTGCTCGCTCGCGTCGATCTGCTGCGCGGCGACGCGGCTGCAGCGCGTGCGCTGCTCGATGGACTGCGCGCCGATCATGTCGCCGGCTACGCCCCCCCACTTCGCCTCCGAGCTCGACTTGCTCGGGCTGCAGGCGCGCGCCGCCGGCGGTGACCGCACGGCGCTGGCCGAACTCGCGCAGCGCGGCGCGGCGCTGCGCGCCCAGTTGCCGCCGCTGCTGCGTGCGCAGCGCTGAACGGCTACAAGCTCAGGGCTGCTCGAAACCGTCGGCGAAGATCACGTCGGTGAACACCGACTCGTCGGCGAAGACGAAGATGTCGCTGCGGCCGTTGGTGTCGCCCGGATCGAGATCACTCGCCTTCGACTCGAACACCATCGACAGGCCATTGGCGCTGACCGCCAGCGAGTAACCGGAGTCGCCGTTGCCGGGCTGGCCGTCGTTGCCGCGCACGCTGATGAGCTCGTGCGTGCCCTGACCGAGGTTGTTCTGGCCCGGCACGTAGAGGAACACCTGCGAGCGCTGGTTGGTACCGTCGGACTTGTACGCACAGGCCATGACGATGGTGCCGATGTCCGACACCGACGAGGCCTGGCAGTAGTTGGCGTAGCTGGCCGGAATCACGGCCGGCCGCGGCACGGGATAAGTGGTCTGGGTCTGGCGGTCGCGCAGGTACACGCCGCTGTTGCCATCGCAGGTGCCGCCCGCCTGGCCGAGGCCGCCGTAGCAGGCGTTGCGGAACGTGACGAAGCGGCCGCTCGGCGACATCGCGAGCCCGTAGGTGAAGGCGGTGCTCGCCGGCCCATTCGCACCGACACGGCTCACGAGCTCGGTGGTGTTGGTCTGCAGGTCGCGTACCCAGGTCTGGCGACCGGTCACGCCCGGCACCAGCGTGCCGTCGCAGTTCATCCCCACATGGCGGCCATCGGCCGACACCATGCGCGGGACGATGTTGCAGTAACCGTCCGAAGGGCTGCCGTCGCTCTTGACCGAGGCCACCTTGACCTGTCCGCTCACCATGTCCTTGACGATGACCTGATCGCGCCCGCCGGTGGCCACGCCGAGGTTGCTCGACGAGGCGACGAACACCACGCTGCGGCCGTCGGCCGAGATCGCCACGCCATCATCCTGCACGTAGTTGTTGGCCGGGGTCCAGCCCGCATCGGAACTGGCGACCTGGATCTCGCCGGTCTGGCGGTCCTTGCGCACGACCTGCCAGCCACTGCCGAACAGGCTGCCGTAGGTGAGGAAGGCGACGTATCGTCCATCGGCGGAAGCCACCGGCGCTTCGCCACGGAATGCCACGCCGGTACTCGTCTTCGACACCGTCTCGACCACGCCCAGGTCGAGGTCGACCGCGATGGCGCGCGTGCCGTGGAAGCCATCGTCGGGCCCCCAGTTGGTGGCGGCCGAGGAAAACACCACGGTGCGCCCGTCGGCCGACACATCGACCGCTTCGGAATCGTTGTTGGGTTGCAGGCCAGCGCCGGGCACGACGCGGCCGTAGACGAACTCGGCGTGGGCCGGAGCGGCCAACGACGCCAATACCGCCAACGCGACGGCATGGAACGACGGATGAATGGCAAACGGGCGGTGCATGGCGCTCTCCGGCGGCAGGGGATTTGCCAGACTGTTACGCGGTGCGGTGCCGATTCCCGCAACGGTGCGCCCAGGCACGACGCGCAGCCGGCGCGCAGTCAGCCACGGCAACGACCGCGCCGGCGCCATTACATCGGCACACGCAATCGCGCCACAATGCCCCACCCCGTGCTGCCGCGACCCGCGATCCCATGCGCCTTGCTGCCTTCGCCTGCCTCGTTCTCGTTCTCGCCGCCACTCCCGGCGCAACCGCCGTCGCCGCTGATTCGACCACCGCGCCACGCACCTGCCTCGTGCTTGGCGGCGGCGGCGCGCGCGGCACCGCCCACATCGGCGTGCTCAAGGTGCTCGAGCGTGAACACATCGCGATCGATTGCATCGCCGGCACCTCGATGGGCGCGATCGTCGGCGGCATGTACGCCAGCGGCTACGACTCCGAGCAGATCGTGGCCGCCCTCGACAGCATCAACTGGAGGGACACGTTCCGCGACGACCCCTCGCGCGAGGACCTGCCGATGCGGCGCAAGGAGGACGACCTGCGCTTCGTGGCAGCCGTCGAGCTGGGCCTCAAGGACGGCCGCATCGCGTTCCCGCGCGGCGCGATCCAGGGCCAGAAGCTGCAACTGATCCTGCGCCGGCTGTTGCTGTCGGTCATCGGCGTCGACGAGTTCGACGCGCTGCCGATCCCGTTCCGCGCCATTGCCACCGACATCGGACGCGGCGAGAAGGTGGTGTTCGCGCGCGGCGACCTCGCCCTGGCGATTCGCGCCAGCATGTCGGTGCCGGGCGCGATTGCGCCGATGCGCATCGATGGCCGGCTCCTGGTCGATGGCGGCATCACCGACAACCTGCCGATCGATGCCGCGCGCGACATGGGCGCCACGCGCATCATCGCGGTCGACGTGAGCGCGGTGCTGGCGCCCGACGACAAGCTCAATTCGCCGTTCGCGATCGCCAACCAGATGCTGACCGCGCTGATGCGGCGGCAGACCGAAGCCCAGATCGCCACGCTCGGTGCCGACGACCTGCTGATCAGGCCCGACCTGGGCGACCTCGGCAGCGCCGACTTCGATCAGGCGCAGCGGGGCGTGGCGATCGGCGAGGCAGCCGCCGAAGCCGCGCTGCCGCAACTGCGCCGCTATGCGGTCGATGCCGAGCGCTACGCCGCGTTCCAGGCGCGCCATCGCACGCGGCCGTTCGATGCACCGCTCATCGCCTTCCTCGACGTGCAGCGCAATCGCAGCCGCACCGCCGGCTACGTCGACAATCGGCTGTCGCCGCTGGTCGGACAGCCGTTCGACGTGCGACGCACCGAGCACGAGATCGGCCGCGCATTCGGCGAAGGCAGTTACGAGCGCATCACCTATACGCTCGAGCGGCGCGGCGACGAGACCGGTCTGCTCGTGGTACCGGTCGACAAGGGCTGGGGGCCCAACTTCCTGCGTGCGGGCCTGCGCTTGTCCGATGACTTCGCCGGCCGCAATGGCTACCAGCTCACGGGCGAGGCCAACTTCACCGGCCTCAACCAGCATGGCGGCGAGTGGCGCAACCGGGTCGAACTGGGCCGCATCACGGGCCTGCATTCGGAATTGCGCCAGCCGTTCGGCAGCGCGGGCCAGTTCCACGTTTCACCCTACTTCGATTACTCGGCGTTCAACTTTCCGCTGCGCTTCGGCGGCCATGTCGACGTGGCGCAGTACCGCCTGCGCAACACCACGGCGGCGTTCGAACTGGGGTACTCGCCCAGCCCGCACTGGCAGTTCGGCGCCACGCTCGAGTACATCCATTCCAGCGCGCAGCTCAAGATCGGCACCGACATTCCCGGCATCCGCAACGATCTGGGCGGCCTGCAGCTCCGCCTCACGCACGACAGCCTCGACAGCGGAGGGTTCCCGAGTCGCGGCACACGGTTGGATCTGTCACACGACTACCTGCCACACCAGCTCAGCAGCGGCGACACCGCCAACCTGACGCGCCTGCGCTGGGACCACGCGTGGTCGCCCACGCGCAGCGACCACTTGCTGTTCGGCCTGCGCGGCAACCTGGCGCATGGCGGCGCTGACTTCGTGGCGGCCTACAGCCCGCTCGGCGGCCTGGGCAATCTGTCGGGCTATACCGAGTACGAGCTTTTCGCGCGCCAGACGCTGCTGGCGCGCACGGTCTACTACCACCGCCTGACCGACGCCAGCGCGCTGTTCAGTGTGCCGGTGTACCTGGGCGGCAGTCTCGAAGCCGGCGGCCTGTGGAACGAGCCCGGTCAGGTGCGCCTGGGTGACATGGCCTTCGCCGGCAGCCTGTTCCTCGGCATGGATACGCCACTGGGACCGATGTTCCTCGGCTATGGCCATGCGCAGGGCAGCCACAACGCGTTCTACCTCACCTTCGGCTCGCTGCTGCGACCCGATCACTAGCAACCGGCGCGCCGGCCGCGGCCCGCGAACAGGCACGCATTGCCGCGGCCGGCCTTTGCCGCTAGCGTCGCCAGCACGTCGCCCGCAGCCAAGCCGGGCGGCGGCGATCCACTGCTCGAGGGGTGCATCATGTCGGAGACAAGCAACCGTTCATCCAGCACGGTCACGCGCGATGGCTGGGCCGTGGCCGGCGTGCAGCGTGCCGCAGGCGCCGACGGGCGTGCGCGCGTCGAGGTGATCGTGCGCGGCACGGCCACCGGCAGCGTCGACCGCGGCGAGGGTTCGGATCGCCTGCGCGTGTCGGTTTGGGACGATGGCCAGGAGCTCGATTTCCGGATCGTCGAACTGCCGCTGGATGCCGCCACGCGGGTCGAGGTGCGGCTGGGCTTCGACGGCCAGTACGCGACCACCGCCGACGGCATCGGCATCACGGTGACGGCCGGAACCGAGCCCGGCGGCGAACGCATCTTCGACCTCGATCCGTTCTTCCCCAGGCCGGGCTGAGACCGCCACCGACGACTGCGGCAAGGCGCCGCCATCGGGTGTGATATTTCGCGCCCCGGCGCGAATCATTCCGGCAGACAACCCGGAGTGAGGTCCATGACCAGTGCGGTACTGACGATGGCGCAGGCGCGGCAACAACAGTTCCAGGCCCTGCTCGAACGCCACCGCGGCGTCGTGTTCAAGGTGGCCAACAGCTATGCACGCGGCGCACAGAACCGCGAGGACCTGGCGCAGGAAATCGCCGCGCAACTGTGGCGCGCGTTTCCGCAATACGACGGTACGCGCGCGTTCTCGACCTGGATGTACCGCGTCGCGCTGAACGTGGCGATCTCGCACCTGCGCGAGCGCAGTCGCTACGACCAGCATCATCAGGCGCTCGATCCAGCCGACCACGAGGTGGCGATTGACGAAGCCGACGCCGAGTCCGCTGCGCGCGTGCGCGAACTGTACCGCCTGATCGACTCGTTCGATCCACTCAACCGCGCGCTGTTGCTGCTGTATCTCGACGAACGCAGCCAGCGCGAGATTGCCGAGATTCTCGGCCTGACCGAAACCAACGTGGCGACCAAGATCGGGCGGCTCAAGTCGAGCCTGCGCGACAAGCTCGCCGCCGCCACCTGACAACCACGGAGACGACCATGGAACTCGATGACCTCAAACCTGCCTGGCAAGCGCTCGATCGCAGCCTGGAACGGCAGTCGACACTGAACCTGGCGATCTTCCGCGCGGGCCGCGTCGACCGCTTGCGCGGCAGCCTGCGCCCGTTGTTCTGGGGTCAGCTCGCGCAGATGCTGCTGCTTGGCCTGCCGTTCATCGCGCTGGCCACGCTGCTGTGGGCCAGCCAGCCGCAGCACGCGGCCGTGATCGTCGCCGGCGTGATCGTGCATGCCTACGGCGTGTTCGCGATCGTCAGCGCCGGCATCGTGCTCGGCCAGATCGGCCGCATCGACCACGCCGAGCCGGTGCTGGAAATCCAGAAACGGCTGGCCCGGCTGCGCAAGCTGTACATCCGCAGCGGCATGGTCGTTGGCCTGCCCTGGTGGTTCCTGTGGATCGCGATCCTGCAGGTGCTGGCCGGACTGCGCGGCGTGGACCTCGCGCACACGGCACCGTCGATGCTGTGGATCGGCTACGGCCTCGGCGCCGCCGGCCTGCTCGGCACCGCGTGGCTGCATCGTTGGGCACGCCGCCCCGAACGTGCCGCGCTCGGCGCGAAAATGGACGCCAGCCTCAGCGGCGGCAGCCTGCGCAAGGCGCAGGCGCAGTTGGACGAACTGCTGCGCTTCGAGCGCACCTGAGCCCATATATCCGTCCATCGCGAAGCAGCGATATAATGACGCCCCTCGCCGTCGAGGGGCGCTGCAAGTCCGGGCCACTGGTTCCGGAATCAGGCTCGGCCGGCATCCAGCTCCACCCTGCAACTGCGCCCGTTGACCCTCACGCATCGCGCCGGCATGTCCGCCGCGCGAGCCTGACCGAACCGGAGTTGCACATGAACGCTGTGACGAAGCCCGCCATGGGCGAATACAAGGTTGCCGACATCACGCTGGCCGACTGGGGCCGCAAGGAAATCAACATCGCCGAGCATGAAATGCCGGGCCTGATGTCGATCCGCAAGAAGTACGCGCCGCAGGCGCCGCTCAAGGGCGTGCGCGTGACCGGCTCGCTGCACATGACGATCCAGACCGCGGTGCTGATCGAGACGCTGCGCGATCTCGGCGCCGACGTGCGCTGGGCTTCGTGCAACATCTTCTCGACCCAGGACCACGCCGCCGCCGCGATTGCCGCCTCGGGCACCCCGGTGTTCGCATGGAAGGGCGAGACGCTCGAGGAATACTGGGACTGCACGCTCGACGCGCTGAGCTTTGCCGGCGGCAAGGGTCCGCAGCTCGTCGTCGATGACGGCGGCGACGTGACGCTCTTGATCCACAAGGGGTACGAACTCGAAAACGGTTCCGACTGGGTCAACACCCCGTCGGGCAACCACGAGGAACAGGTCATCAAGAACCTGCTCAAGCGCGTGCATGCCGAGCGCCCCGGCTTCTGGGCCGGCGTGGTCAAGGAGTGGAAGGGCGTATCCGAGGAAACCACCACCGGCGTGCATCGCCTCTACCAGCTCGCCGAAGCCGGCAAGCTGCTGGTGCCCGCGATCAACGTCAACGACTCGGTCACCAAGAGCAAGTTCGACAACCTCTACGGCTGCCGCGAATCGCTGGCCGATGGCCTCAAGCGCGCGATGGACGTGATGCTCGCCGGCAAGGTCGCGGTGGTGTGCGGCTACGGCGACGTCGGCAAGGGTTCGGCGCATTCCCTGCGCGCCTATGGCGCCCGCGTGGTCGTCACCGAGATCGATCCGATCAACGCCCTGCAGGCGGCGATGGAAGGCTTCGAGGTCAATACCGTCGAATCGACGCTGGGCCGCGGCGACATCTACGTCACCACCACCGGCAACAAGGACGTGCTCACGCTGGCCCACCTGCAGGCGATGAAGGACCAGGCCATCGTCTGCAACATCGGCCACTTCGACAACGAGATCCAGGTCGACGCGCTCAAGGCGCTGGCCGGCATCCGCCACACCAACATCAAGCCGCAGGTCGACCAGTACACGTTCAAGGACGGTCGCAGCATCTTCCTGCTCGCCGAAGGGCGCCTCGTCAACCTCGGCTGCGCCACCGGCCATCCGAGCTTCGTGATGTCCAATTCCTTCAGCAACCAGACGCTGGCGCAGATCGACCTGTGGGCGAACAAGGACCGCTACGAGCCCAAGGTCTACATCCTGCCCAAGAAGCTCGACGAGGAAGTCGCGCGGCTGCACCTGGAAAAGATCGGCGTGAAGCTGACCACGCTCACCGCCGAACAGGCCGCCTACCTCGGCGTGCCGGTGGAAGGACCGTACAAGCCCGACCACTACCGCTACTGAGCGGTCGACGTCGATCGCAGTCTGAAAAACGGGCGCCGCGAGGCGCCCGTTTTGCGTTGTGGCGAGTCACGCAGCCACGCGCCGACGTGCGCGCCGCAGCGAGGTCGGCGCGCACTGGCCGCGACGGCGCGAAAAGGTTTAGCCTATGCCGACATCGCGGGCGCGCATCGGCAGGGGCAGTCGCGCAAGAACCTGGTCTGGCGGTGGGTCGGCTCGTGCGCGGCAGCGGCGGTGGAGGCAGCATCGCCGCGACGCCGCCGACGTGGCCCGGCGGTCTGCCCCGTCCGCAACGCGCCATGGGCGCGCCACCAGCAACGGAGCGACGATGACCCCGACGGCGGACCACTCCCCACCGCGCGTGCCCGACCCGGCCCGACTGGCCCAGGTGCAGGCGCTGGGCGACCTGCATGAACCCTATGCCCACGGCGCGGCAGCCGATGCGCTATTCCTGGCCGCGATGAACGAGATCCTCGACTGGCACCGCCAGCGCAACCCGTTCTACGCCCGCCTGCTCGACCAGCACGGACTGCGCGACGCCCGCGTCGCGAGCATCGCCGACTGCGCCGCGCTGCCGCCGATCCATGCCAATTTCTTCAAGACCCACGAGGTCTGCTCGGTCGCGCCCGAGGACGTGGTGCTGCACCTGACCTCATCGGGCACCACGGGCCAGAAGTCGCAGATGTTCTTTGATGCCTGGTCGATTGGCGCCGGCCAGGCCATGGTCGAGAAGATCTTCCGCCACTACGGCTGGATCCAGGACACAGCGGTCAACTACCTGCTCGTGAGCTACGAGCCGCAGCCCAACATGAAGACCGGGACCTCGTGGACCGATCACTCGCTGATGCGCTACGCGCCGGCGCACGACGCGCGCTACGTGCTGCGCGCGACCGGCAGCGGCGGCCACGAGTTCGACATCTTCGGCACGATCCGCGCCCTGCAGGATTTTGCCGAGCAGGGACTGCCGGTGCGCATCTTCGGCTTCCCGGCCTTCGTCAACGCCACGCTCGAACGCATGCGCGCGCTGGGCCTGCCGCCACTCACGCTCGCGCCGGGCTCGATGACCTTCTTCGGCGGCGGCTGGAAGGGCCAGGCCGACAAGGCGATCCCGAAGGCGCAGTTGCAGGCGCGCATCGAGGAACAGCTCGGCATCCCCACCGCGCTCGTGCGCGACGGCTTCGGCTCGGTCGAGCATTCGGTACCCTATGTCGAGTGCCCGCGGCACCGCTTCCATGTGCCGGTGTGGTCGCGCGTGGTGGTGCGCGACGTGGCCACGCTCGCGGTGCTGCCGGCCGGCCAGCCCGGCTTCCTGCACTTCCTCGCGCCCTACTTCACCGCGGCGCCGACGCAGAGCGTGCTGATGGGCGACCTTGCCGCCTGGTATCCGGGCGAGACCTGCGGCTGCGGCCTCGCGGCGCCGTGGTTCGACCTGCTCGGCCGCGCCGGCCAGGGCAAGAACCGCAGTTGCGCGGTGGCCGCCGCCGAACTGCTGAAGGGGAATGCGGCATGAACGCGATCCTGCCCGATCCACGCACGCCGCATCTTTGGCAGGGCCAGTGGCTCGACGATGCCGCGCTCGATGCGCGGCTCGCCACGCTGGCCGGCGACCTGCACCACGACCTGTCACGCACCGCGCCACTGGCCGCGCTGCTGCAGGCAGCGGACGCGCTGTGCTCGCGCCTGGGCGATGGCCCCGGCCACGATGCGGCGCTGGTGGCGGCACTGCTGCAGACCCTGCAGCAGGATCCGGCCACCGACGCGCAGCAGGCCCGCGAAGCGCTGGCTGCAGTGCGCGACAACCTTACCCCCGAGGCGCTGCGGCAGAAGCTGCGGCGCGAACTGGGCAGCCTGCGCCCGCACGTGCCACGCCGCATCGACGCCGGCGACGGCGCCTTCGAGGCCTGGGCGCCGCTGGGCCTGCTCGTGCACGTGGCGCCCGGCAACGTGGCGACGGTGGCACCGCTATCGGTGGTCGAGGGGCTGCTTGCCGGCAACCTCAACGTGCTCAAGACCAGCGGCCAGGCGCCGCCATTCGCGCAGCAGCTCCTGGCCGCCCTGCTGGACTGCGATGCCAGCGGCACGCTGGCGCCGTTCATCAGCGTGGTGGCGGTGCCCTCGCGGCAGATCGAGCGGCTCAAGCCGCTGTTCGCGCTGGCCGACGGCATTGCCGCCTGGGGCGGCGAGGCCGCGGTGGCCTCGATCGCCGCGCTGGCGCCCAGCGGCTGCCGCGTGGTCGACTGGGGCCACAAGATCTCGTTCGCCTACCTCGCCGCGCAGTGCCTGGCCGACGAAGCCGTGCTCGAGGCCGCCGCCAGCGAAGTGTGCCTGCTCGAACAGCAGGCCTGTTCGAGCCCGCAGTGCCTGTACGTGGAGGTGTCCGACCGGGCCGAACTGTTCGCCTTTGCCGAGCGCTTCGCGCAGGTGCTCGCGCGCGTCGCCGCGCGTATGCCGAGCGCAGCGGGCGCCCAGCCACAGCAACAGGAATGGGCCGACATCACCACCGCGCATCTGCTGGCGGAGCTGGAAGGCGCCTGGGCTGGAACCACGCGCGTCATCAGCGCGCCCGGGCGCGCCTGGCGCGTGTTTGCCGAGGACCATCCGGCGCTGCGCGCCTCGCCGCTGTTCCGCAGCATCTGGATCAAGCCGCTGCAGCCGGCGCAGATCGTCGACACGCTGCGGCCGATGCGGCGCTGGCTGCAGACGGCAGGACTGGCCGCACCGATCGAGCGCATCGCGGCGCTGTCGACGCGGCTCATCGCCGCCGGCGTGACGCGCGTGACGCGCGTGGGCGAACAGCTCGGCGGCTATGCCGGCGAACCGCACGACGGCGTCTACGCGCTGCAGCGCTACAGCCGGCGCGTCGGCATCGAGCTTGGCCCCGCGCTGCGCGACGTGTCGAGCTTCGAGGAGCTCACCCCGCCCGCCAATCCGCTGCGGCCCGGCACGCCGGTCATGGACAAGGCCGCCTTCGTCGCGCTGCAACCCGATCCGGCGCAGGCGCACCTGCTCGTACGCAGCGGTGGCAGCTCGGGCGCGCCCAAGTTCTCGGCCTACAGCTGGGAGGACTACCACGCACAGATGCGCGCGGCGGCCGACGGCCTGCGCGCGGCCGGCCTCGAACCCGACCGCGACCGCTGCATGAACCTGTTCATGGCCGGGCACCTGTATGGCGGCTTCATCAGCTTCTGGTCCATCCTCGAAAACCTCGGCGCGGTACAACTGCCGATGGCCGGCATCGAGGATCTGGGCGAGGTCGCACGAACGATCGTCGCGCGCAAGGTCGACACCCTGCTCGGCATGCCGTTCTACCTGGGTCGCCTGTTCGAGGAACAGGCACCATTGCTGCGCGACTACCGCGGCGTGCGCAAGCTGTTCTTCGGCGGCGAGCACATGGATCCGGCGATGCGCGAGCGCCTGACGCGCGAGTTCGGCGTGGAACTGATCCGCGCCGCCTCGTACGGCAGCAATGACGCGGGCCCGCTCGGCTACCAGTGCCGCCACTGCGACGAAACCACCTACCACGTGCTGACCCAGTCGCAGTACCTGGAGATCCTTCAGCTCGACGCCGACCGCCCGGTGGCGGCGGGGCAGCCGGGCCGCCTCGTGTTCACCTCGCTGCGACGCGCGGTGGCGCCGGTCGAGCGCTACGAAATCGGCGACATGGGGCGCTGGATCGAAGCACCCTGCGCCTGCGGGCGCGCGGCGCCGCGCTTCGAGCTGCTCGGCCGCTGTGGCGACGTGTTCCGCGTGGGCGACTACCTCAGCTACAACCGCTTCGTGCAGACGCTGGCCGAGGCCGGCTACAGCGGCCCGCTGCAGATCGAGCTGAGCCATGACGGCCGCCTGCATCGCATCTGCGTGCGCGTGCTGGCCGCTGCCACCACCGACGTGTCCGCCCTGCGCACGCTGCTGCTGGCCGGCGACCCGATCCTGCGCGAGGAAGTCGAAGGCGCGCTCGCCTCAAGCACGCTCACGGTCGTGGGCGCCGCGCTGGGCGAGTTCGTCGCAGCACCGGTCACCGGCAAGCTCAAGTCCATCGTCGATCTGAGGAATCCCGCATGATCAGCCACCACGAGCTCGACACCCTCGTCGCCGTCGCGCGCGAACTGTCGCCCTACTATCGCGAGCTTTATGCCGGGCTGCCGTCGCGGCCGACGCTGGAGCAGTTGCCGGTGGTCGAGCAGAAGTCGTTCTGGGCCGCCAACACGCAACGCGACAACCGCCTGCTGACCGGTCCGCTGCACGACGGCATGGTGTTCAAGAGCGGCGGCACCACCGGCGAGCCCAAGTTCTCGATCTACAGCCGCGTCGAATGGGAAGCCTTCACCGGCGTGTTCGGCATGGGGCTCGATGCCGGCGGCCTGCAGGAGGGCGAGCGCATCGCCAACCTGTTCTATGTCGGCGACCTGTATTCCTCGTTCATCTTCATCATGCGCTCGCTCGACCATGCGCGTGCCAACACCTTGCAGTTGCCGCTGTCGGGACGAGCCGATCCGGCCACCGTCGAGCACGCGGTGGCAGACTTCGGACTCACCACCCTGGTCGGCACGCCGACCACGCTGCTGACGCTGGCCACGCACTACATCGCGGCCGGCAAGACCGCCCCGGCGGTGCGCCGCCTGCTGTTCGGCGGCGAGTCGATGTACGCCGACCAGCGCGCCACGCTGGCGCGCGCCTTCCCCAACGCCAGCGCACGTTCGGTCGGCTACGCCAGCGTCGATGCCGGCCTGCTCGGCTACGACGACGAGTCCTGCGGCCCCGACGAACACCGCATGTTCAGCCGCTACGCGATCATCGAGATCATCGACGAGGTCGACGGCACGCCGATCCGCGAGGAAGGCAAGGTCGGGCGCGTGGTGGTCACCAACCTCACGCGCCTGCTGATGCCGATCATCCGCTACCCGGCCGGCGACATGGCCTGCTGGAGCGAGCCGGCGGGCAGCAATCCCGACCGCCGGTTCCGCCTCATGGGACGCAGCGAGGAAGGCGCCCGGGTCGGTCCGGCCACCCTCTACATCGAGGATGTGCGGCGCGTGCTCGGCATGTTCCACGACCCGCTTGGCGCCACCGACTTCCAGCTCGTGGTCGAGCACGCGCAGCACCGCGACCGCCTCACGCTGCGCCTCGCCAGCGAGGCCGCCGCCGCGCAGCAGGCCACGCTCGGCGCGGCCATCGTGCAGCGCCTGCATGCCGAGCGACCGATGCTGCCCGACCTCATCGCGCAGGATCTGATCCATCCGCTCGCGATCGAATGGACGGCACCGGGCTCGCTCGAGATCAACGAGCGCTCGGGCAAGCTCAAGCGCGTCATCGACCGTCGCCATGAGCAGCGCTGAGGCGGGCCTGGCAGCCGGCGCCTGCCGGCTCCGCTTGACCAACGAGGCCGGCGCGAGCGCGCTGGCCTGCGCGCTCGCGCGCAGCTACGCGGCGGCGCTCGGCTTCGACGAACGCGGCCTGGCGCAGATCGAGCTCGGGGTCGAGGAGGCCGTCTCCAACGTCGTGCGCCACGCCTTCGCGCCCGACGAGTTGCAGCATTTCGACGTCACGCTGCAGCGCCACGTGCTGGGCCTGGAAATCCTCATCGACGACCAGGGTCTGCCGTTCGACCCGACGCGGGTGACCGCCTATGACCCCGCGCGCGAGCCGCAGGCGCAGGTCGAGGCCGGGCTCGGCATGCATCTGATGCGCAGCGCGTTCGACGAGGTCGAGTATCGCAACCTCGGCCGCGGCGGCAAGCAGACGCGACTGCTCAAGTACCACGCGCTGGAGCCGATCGGCGAGCGCGTGCTGCCGGCCGAGGTCGGCACCAGCGACGACGCCATCGCCGCGATCCGCCCGCTGCGCGAGGAAGATGCGCTCGAGGTCAGTCGCCTGATCCACGACGCCTACGGCTATTCCTATCCCTACGAGCACATCTACTTTCCCGAGCGCGTGATCGCGCTCAATCGCAGCGGCGCGCTGCAGTCGGCGCTGGCGGTCACCGGCACGGGCCGCATCGCCGGCCATGCCGCGCTGGTCAGCGATCCGGAGCGGCCCGAGCGCGCCGAGCTGGCGATCGTGGTCACCCGCACGCAGTACCGCGGCCAGGGCGTGGCGCGCCGGCTCGGCGACCATCTGCTCGATGTGGCCTACCAGCGTGGCCTGCGCCTGCTGTTCACCAACGCGGTGACCGCCCATCCCTACACCCAGCGCTTCATGCACGAGCTCGGCTTCCGTGACTGCGCGCTGCTGCCGGGACACGCGCCGGCCTCGCTGCGTTTTCGCCGCATCGCCGAGAGCCTGCCCCAGCGCGAGAGCTGCATGCTCGCGGTGCGCTATCTCGATGCCAGCGCGCAAACGCCTCGCCGCATCACCGCGGCACCGACGCAGCGCGCCGCACTGCAGGCGATCTATGCCGGACTTGGCATTCCGCTGCAGTGGATCATGGCCGAACATGCCGGCGCCAGCCTGCCCGCACACGGCAGCATGGATGCGGCGCTGCATGCCGGACTGGAGCTGGCGCAGCTGCGCATCGTGCGCTGGGGCGAGGACAGTCTGCCGCTGCTGCGCGCGCGACTGGCACAACTGCGCCGCGAACGCATGGCGGTGGTCGAGCTCGAAGTGCCGCTCGCCGATGCGCACAGCGCGCGCATGAGCGACGCCCTGGAGGCGCTGGGCTTCGTATTCAGCGGCATCTGGCCCGGCACCACGCCGGCCGAAGACCAGCTCATCTACAACCATGTGGCTGATCCGGGCTTCGACTACGACGCGCTCAAGATCCACTCCGACCTCGGCCAGCGCCTGCGCACGATGATGCGCGAACACGGCACGCCCGCCGCATGAAGGCGCTGCGCCGGCTCGGTCGCCTGGCGACACGCCTGCATGCGCGTCTCATCGTTGCACTCGCGCTGCTGCTCGTCGCCAGCGAGGGCGTGCGCATGTACGTGGGCTACCACGACGACCGCGTCGAGGCCGAGCGCCAGGCGCGCAGCTTCCTGGTCGAAGTCACGCGCCAGCGCGCCACCGCGCTGGCCGCGCGCCTGGCCGCCGTGATGCAGGCCACGCGCTCGGCCGGCTGGTTCCTCGCCTCGGGTCATCTCGATCACGACCCGGATACGCTGCTCGACATCCTCAGCGGCGTGGTCGGACAAAGCCCCGACATCTACGGCAGCGCGATCGCC
Organism: Dokdonella sp.; assembly: GCF_019634845.1. Classification (GTDB taxonomy): domain Bacteria; phylum Pseudomonadota; class Gammaproteobacteria; order Xanthomonadales; family Rhodanobacteraceae; genus Dokdonella_A. The sequence goes on along the minus strand of NZ_JAHCAQ010000004.1, from coordinate 133,086 downwards.
TTCGCGCCGGCCACGGATGCGCACGTGTACTACGTCGGCCGCATCGGCGGGCGACTCACGCGCCTGCAGCAGGACGACGGCGAGGTCCACTACAGCACGCGGGACTGGTTCGTCGAGCCGCGGCGCAGCGGCCAGCCATACTGGACTGCGCCCTACTTCGACACCGGCATCGGCGACGTGCGCATGGTCACCTATTCGGTGCCATGGCAGACGCACACCGGCAGCACCGCCGTGGTGACCGCCGACATCGCGCTCGATGCGTTCGATACCGGTTGGAGCAGCCCGTGGGGCGGTGCCAGCCGCCTCGTCGGCGCGCACGGCAATTACCTCACGCGCAGCGGCGACATCGAGGCGCCCGGCAGCGGCATCTTCGACATCGCGCACAAGCTCGCACTGCCGCAACTGGAGGCCGCCGGGCGCGCCATGCTGCGCGGCGAAAGCGGGCTCATGCAGCTCGACACCCCGAACCTGCCGAACGGCCGGCTGTGGATGTCGTGGGCGCCGGTCGGCGACACCGGCTGGAGCCTCGTCGGCCTGCTCGAGGAAGACCGCGTGCTGGCCAATGCCCGCGCCCAGCTCGCGCACCAACTGGCGCTATCGCTGGCCACGCTGCTGCTCGTGCTGGTGACGCTGGCCTGGCTCACGCGGCGCCTGACCCGGCCACTGGACGCGCTGCGCCGCGTCGCGCGCGCCGTCGAGCAGGGCGATGCGGCGCAGCGCACCGGACTGGGCGCCGGCAACGACGAGATCCACCAGTTCGCACACGCCTTCGACGACATGCTCGATGCGCTCGCGCGCAGCCAGACCGAACGCATGCGCGAAACCGCGCAACGCCAGCGCATCGAGGGCGAACTGGCCGCCGCGCGCGAGATCCAGCAGCGCCTGCTGCCGCCGCCGTGGCCAGAGTGGAGCCGCGCCAGCGGCCCGCTGCCGGGCTTCGAATTCCATGGCCTGTGCGAACCCGCCACGCTCATGAGCGGCGACTTCTACGATGCCTGGCTGCTCGACGCCGATACCGTCGCGCTCGTCATCGCCGACGTCTGCGGCAAGGGCACGCCGGCCGCCCTGTACATGGCGATGGTACGCACCCACCTGCGCGACTTCTCTGCCCGCACCCAGTCGCCGGCGCAGACGCTGGCCGTGCTCAATCACGTGCTCGCCAGCGCTGGCCACGACGGCATGTTCGTGACGCTCGTGCTGGCCCACTACCGCTGGCGCGACGGCGGTCTCACCTATGCCTGCGCCGGTCACCCGCCGCCACTGCTGCTGCGCGCGGATGGACAAGTGGAATCCCTGGCCCGGCATGCCGCACTGGTCGGCGCGTTCGATGCGGTCGAGTACGTCGATGCGCAGGCACGGCTGGCGATCGGCGACACCCTGCTGCTCTACACCGATGGCGTGACCGAAGCGGGCGAGATTGCCGATCTGTACGGCCAGGCGCGCCTCGAATCGCGTTTGGGCGCCAACACCGGCCAGGCTCCGGCAACGCTGGCCGCGGCGATCGTCGACGACGTGCTCGCCTGGTGCCAGGGCGCGCCGCAGGACGACATCACCCTGCTTGCGGTACGGCGCAGTGCCACGGCCTGACGCGACTCAGTCGCGCTCGCAGGCCAACCGCAGGCGCACGCAATTGTCGGCAGCACGGGCATATTCGAACGCGCACGCCAGCTGGCGCACGAGCTTCAGGCCATAGCCCCCGAGCGTCGGCGCGGCAGCCGCGCTGACGGCATGGCCGGTCGGATCGAAAGCCACGCCATCGTCGTGCAGTTCGAGCTCGATGGCGTCGGCGTCGAGCGCCAGGCGCAGGCTGATCCAGCTCGCCCCCACACCGTGTTGCACGACGTTGGCGGCCAGTTCGTCGAGCGCGAGCAGCACGTGCTGCGCACAGCGCGCTGCGACACCGGCCCCGTCGAGCCAGGCCGCCGCCTGCTGCTGCAGGCGCGCCAGGCCGCTGTTGTCGGCCGTGACCTGCCAGTGGCCGGGCGCGACGTCGGTCACGCGCCCGGATCGACGATGCGCAGGTGCTGATCGAGCCCGGCCATCGTGAACACTTCGCGCACGAGCGGCGTGGGCCGCGCCAGCTCGAAGCGTTCGTTGCCGAGCGCGCGCGTGGCCTGGATGCACAGGCGCAGGAAGCTCGAGGCCACGAACTCGACCGCACCGAGATCGAAACGCAGAATCTGCCCGGGCGCGACCGCGTGGATGCGCGCCAGTACGGCGTCCTGCAGGTTCATCGCCGCGGCGGTGTCGAGCCGCCCACTGAACACCAGCGTGATGCGCTGCGCCTCGTCCTCGCTGCGGAAAGCTGCCGTCATGATGCCTGCACCCAGGGTCGCGTCGATCGCCACAGCATAGCGGCAGGCGGGCGCGACGGTGCAGGCACTGCCGCGCTCACCCGCGCACGAGCAGCACGATCGCGACCGGCGCGAGGCCGAGGCCGAGCAGATTGAGGCGACTCAGGCGCTCGTGGAACACGAGCAGGCCGAGCATGGCGCCGAGTGCGACCACGCCGAGGTTCATGCCCGCGAACACGAGCGCGGGCGCATCGGGCAAGGCGCGATGCGCGCGCAGGTAGAACAGGATGTTGCCGAAATTGAGGACCCCGAGCACGAGACCGCCCGCGGCGCTGCGCCAGTCGGGTCGGCGCCGGCGCAGCAGCACGATCGCGGCCGCAACCACGAAGGCGAGCGCGAATACCACCGGCAGGACCGCGCCGAAGGCCAGACCGCCCGCGGCGAGGCGCTTGAACAGGATGTCGATCACGCCGAAACCCACGAACACCAGCAGCAACCACCGCGCACTGCCGCGCGGCGCGGCCGCCGCGTCAGCGCCGCGCCATGTCAGCGCGGCGAGCGCGACCAGCCCGAGCGCGGCAGCCGCGAGCTTGAGTGCGCTCAGGCGTTCGCCGAACAGCACGAACGCGGCGAGCAGCGGCAACAGCAGCGACAGCCGCTGCGCCACGTCGCTGCGCGCGATGCCGGCTTCGCGCACTGCGCGCGCCAGCACAAGGAAGATCGTCGGCAGCAACACGCCGAGCGCGCCGAGCACCGGCCACGGCAGCCGCGCGGGCAGTTCGGGCGAGGCTTGCGGCGCGAGCAACACCAGGCTCGCGCCACCGGCGACGAGGTAGTTCCACGCCACCGCCTGATCGATGCCGATGCGCCAGCGCGGCGCGAGCTTGAGCAGCACCGACACCAGCACGCTGCAGACGACCGCGGCGGCAAGGTTCAGCATCGCGTCACGCCCGCAGACAGGCACGCCGCGCAGTCGCAGGCCGCCTCAGCGCCAGTTCGCATGCCGCTCCCAGAACTCGACACTGCGCCGGTAGGCCGCGCGATCGAGCGGCACGCCCGAGCCGCCCTCGGCGACGCCGAGCGCATTGCGCAGCATCGTGATCGGCGCCATCGGGATCTCGCGCGGCTCGAGTGTGTAGAGGCAGCCGACGATGCCCCAGTCGGCCTCGATCGCGGTGCCCTCGCGGGCCAGTTGCGCGCGGTCGTAGAGGATCGGGAGCAGATAGGTCGCGCGCGGCGGCTCGACGCCCTCGAACCAGCGCCCGAGCACGGCGAGCTCCTCGCGCGTGCGCGCCTCGTAGCCGCTGCGCAGCAGGTGGCGGTTGGCCTCGCTGATCGCGATCACCGAACAGCGCGTGGCGGTCCAGTTGCGATGCACGTGCAGCTTGCAGAATGGCGCATAGCCATCGAGCACGACCTCGGGCAGCTGCCGATTGAGGTGGCCGACGAAATCCTCGGCGCTGCAGTCCTGGATCGCGGTGCGGCGTCCATCGCGCGGGAACAGCCGCGCGCGCGCGAATTCGGTAAGGACGATCGACATCGGCACGGGCGCTCTGCGCGGGGGCAAACCGCGAGCATAATGGCAAGCGCGCGGCGCGTCGCCGTGCATGGCCGCGGCCACGGGACGATCGCAATGAATCCATCGCGCCATCGCGCAGCGCCACCATCGTCCGACGCCGCCCGGCGCCGCCAGACGCAACTGCGCGGCGCGGCCTGGATGCTCGGTGGCGGCCTCGCGCTGGCCCTGCTCGGCTACCTGCCGCTGCAACTGGCGATCTGGTTCGGGCCGGCCGACGGCAATCCGATCGGCCTCGGCCTGCTCATGATCGTCGCGGTGCCGAGCGGCCTCGTCCTGGCCGCGCTGGGCTTGCTGCGACTGGTCATCGTGTGGCTCGTGGCAGCACGCCAATGAGCCTGTTCGACCTGCTCGGTGCAATGCTGGGCCTGTACGTCGTGCTCGCGCTCGTGCGCGGCCGCGTCAGCGCCAAGGCTGGCTGGCGCCTGCGCGAGATCGTGCGCGACGAGGAGCCGGCGGACTTCTGGACCGTCATCGTGCTGTACGGCCTGCTGAGCCTGGCCCTGATCGTGTGGTTCTAGCCCGCGGCGCATCGCGCCGGCCCAGCCATCTATCTCTATATCCGCACAAAGAGATATAGTGCGCGCCTGTCGCCGCACGGACCCACCGATGGCCCACGTTCCACTTTCGTTCGAGTTCTTTCCGCCCAAGACCGACGAGCAGCGCGATGCGCTCGAAGCCGCGCTGCCGAGGCTCAAGTCGCTGCACCCCGACTACGTGAGCTGCACCTTCGGCGCTGGCGGCTCGACGCTCAACTACACACCCGAGACGATCCGCCGTCTGCGCGAGGTACACGCCCTCGACGCCGCACCGCACCTGTCGTGCATGGGCGGTACGCGCGCGGAAATCGCCAGCCTTCTCGCGGACTACCGTCACATGGGCTGCCGCCGCATCGTCGCCCTGCGCGGCGACCTGCCCTCGGGCATGGCCAGCCACGGCGACTTCCGTTACGCGAGCGACCTCGTCGACTTCATCCGGCGCGAGCACGACGGGCATTTTCACATCGAGGTGGCGTGCTACCCCGAGGTGCATCCGCAGGCCGACGACGCGCATGCCGACCTGCGCCACTTCAAGGCCAAGGTCGATGCCGGCGCCGACGGCGCGATCACGCAGTACTTCTACAACGCCGACGGCTACTTCCGCTTCGTCGATGCGGTGCGTCGGCTCGGCATCGACATTCCGATCACGCCCGGCATCATGCCGATCGCCAACTTCACCCAGCTCAAGCGCTTCTCGGACCTGTGCGGCGCGGAGATTCCGCGCTGGCTCGGCAAGCGCCTGCACGCGCTCGGTGACGATGCGCACGCGATCCGCGAACTTGCCGCCGACGTGGTGGCCGAGCTGTGCGACCGCCTCGTCGCCGGCGGCGCGCCGGGCCTGCACTTCTACACGCTCAACCGCAGCAAGCCCACGCTCGCGGTGCTCGAGCGCATGCGCAGCCGCGACTGAAGCGCACCGCCACCACCCCCCGGCGCCGATGCGCGCGACGCCGGGCGGCAACCGTGCGGCCCTAGCCCGCCACTGCGGCTGCATGCACGCCCGCAACCGAACGGCCGGAGGGATCGGCCGCGTTGGCGAAGGCCGGATCCCAGGCCAGTGCCGCCGGCGACGAGCAGGCGATCGACTTGCCGCCCGGCACGGTGGCGGCGCAGGCCGCGCCCGGGAAGTGGCGCTCGAAGATCGCGCGGTAGAAATACGCTTCCTTGGTCGCCGGCGTGTTGTAGGGGAAGCGCGCGGCGGCGGCGGCGAATTCGCGGTCGCTCACGGCCTGCTCGGCATGCGCCTTGAGGCCATCGATCCAGCCATAGCCGACGCCGTCGCTGAATTGTTCCTTCTGCCGCCACAGGATCGACTCGGGCAGCGCGCCGGCGAACGCCTCGCGCAGCACCGCCTTCTCGATGCGGCGCGTGCCGTCGGCCTGCACACCGGCCATCTTGTGCGCGGCATCCATCGACATCGCCACATCGAGGAACTCCAGGTCGAGAAACGGCACGCGCGCTTCCACGCCCCAGGCCATCATCGCCTTGTTCGCGCGCAGGCAGTCGTAGGCATGCAACGCGTCGAGCTTGCGCACGGTTTCGTCGTGGAAGGCCTGCGCCGAGGGCGCCTTGTGGAAGTACAGGTAGCCGCCGAAGATCTCGTCCGATCCCTCGCCCGACAGCACCATCTTCACGCCCATCGCCTTGATGCGCCGCGCGAGCAGGAACATCGGCGTCGAGGCACGGATCGTCGTCACGTCGTAGGTCTCGATGTGGCGGATCACCTCGGGCAGCGCATCGAGTCCCTCGGCGAAGCTGTACACGAAGGCGTGGTGGACCGTGCCCAGCGCCTCGGCGGCGATGTGCGCGGCGGCCAGGTCGGGCGAGCCGTCGAGGCCGATCGCGAACGAATGCAGGCGCGGCCACCAGGCCTCGCTGCGATCGCCGTCCTCGATGCGCGCGCGCGCAAAACGCGCGGCGCAGGCGGCGACGAGCGAGGAATCGAGTCCGCCCGACAGCAGCACGCCGTAGGGTACGTCGGTCATGAGCTGGCGATGCACGGCGGCCTCGAACGCGGCTCGCAGCGCAGCCGGCTCGACGCGCACGCCACGCGTGTGCGCATGGTCGCGCCACGGCCGCTGATACCAGCGCGCGAGCGTGCCATCGGCACTGTCGTAGACGTGGCCCGGCGGGAACTCGCGCACGTCGGCGCACAGGTCGACCAGTGCCTTCATCTCCGAAGCCACGCACAGGCGACCCTGCAGGTCGTGGCCCCAATACAGCGGGCACACGCCAAGCGGGTCGCGCGCGATGAGATAGCGGCCACGGTCGCCATCCCACAAGGCGAAGGCGAAGATGCCGTTGAGCCGCGCGAGCCAGTGCGCCGGTGGCTGGCCGGCGGCCTCGCGATACAGCGCGTTGATCACTTCGCAATCCGAACCGCTGGTGAAGTCGTAGCCGCTCGCCGCGCGCAGCTCGGCCTGGTTGTAGATCTCGCCGTTGACGGCCAATGCCAGCGCGCCATCGCGCGAGCGCAGCGGCTGTGCACCGCTGGCGGGATCGACGATGGCGAGCCGCTCGTGCACGAGGATCACGCCGGCATCGACGTACACGCCGCTCCAGTCGGGGCCGCGATGACGCTGACGCCGCGAGCACTCCAGCGCTTGCTGGCGCAGCGCGGCGAGGTCGTCACCCGGTTGCAGGTCGAACATTCCGAAGATCGAACACATGAGGTTTCTCCTGTCGCGTCCGTGCAAGCGCAAACGAAGGCGGCGTTCCGTGCCGCCTCCGGCGACGAACCCCACGCGACGGGCCCCGAAACGACGAAGGCCCGCATTCGAGCGGGCCTTCGTATCGTGTCGGTATGCAACTTTCGCCTACACGCGAGCCCCGCTTGGCGGCCACGGATTATTGTTGCGACGATTGCACAGCACGCCAGCCGCGACAGCGGCGGCGGGGAGCGGCACAATCGGGCGCATGGGCGAAGACATGCGCCAACTAGACCACGTCGGCGCGGCCCGCGCAAGCACCGCCTGGCGGCGACGCCGCGGCGACCTGCTGCTGGCGGTGCTGCTGGTCGCGTCGGCTCTGCCGGGCCAGGTCGTCGCCGACGCCGGCCAGCGCGTGCACCGCTGCGTGGGCCACAACGGCGAAATCGTGTTCAGCGGCCTGCGCTGCGGCGAGGAGGCCAGTGCGATCGGCGCGCCTGGCGCGGCGCCGGCGGCCGAACGGCCACGCGCCGACGAATGCGCGCGCAGCGCTGCCGAGCTGCGCGAGCGCGTGCTGGCGGCCATTGCGCGCCACGACGCCAACGCGATCGCCGCCGCGATGCAGTGGGCCGGCATCAGCGGCAGCGCGGCGCGGCAACGCATGGCCGAATTGCGCGCACTGGTGGATGCGCCGCTGCTGTCACTCGACGCGGCGCCCGACGGCTTCGACCTGCGCACCGGCGGCGCCGCCGAGGGCGGCCAGCGCAGCGTGCATTTTGGCGTCTACGACGAGGCCGGCTGCTACTGGCTCGATGGCTGAGCCGGCCGCACGCGGCGCGCTGCTATCATTCGCGTTCCCTGTCCGGAGCCGTGGCCATGGCGCAGCAATACCCCCCGTTCATCTGGCACAACGGCGCGATCAAGCCGTGGGCCGAAGCCACCGTGCACGTGATGGCGCATGCGCTGCACTACGGTTCGTCGGTGTTCGAGGGCATCCGCTGCTATGAAACCAGCAAGGGTCCGGCGATCTTCCGCCTCACCGACCACAACAAGCGCCTGTTCCACTCGGCCAAGATCTACGACATCGCGCTGCCCTACTCGATCGACGACATCAACGCGGCCTGCCGCGCCATCGTCAAGGCCAACGGTTTCCAGCAGTGTTATCTGCGGCCGATCGCATTCCGCGGCCTCGGCGGCTTCGGCCTGTCGGCGCAGACGCCGACCGATGTCGCGGTGGCCTGCTGGGACATGGGCGCTTATCTCGGCGCCGGCGTGCTCGAAGCGGGCATCGACGCCTGCGTGTCGAGCTGGCAGCGCTTCGCGCCGAACACGATCCCGGCCGGTGCCAAGGCCGGTGGCAACTACCTGTCGGGCCAGCTCGTCGCGCGCGAAGCGCGCCGGCTCGGTTTCGGCGAGGGCATCGCCCTGGCCTCCACCGGCCTGCTGAGCGAGGGCGCCGGCGAGAACCTGTTCCTCGTGTTCGACGGCGCGCTGCACACCACGCCAGTGAGCGCGGCGCTGCTCAACGGCATCACCCGCAACACGCTGATCACGCTGGCGCGCACGCACGGCATCGAAGTGGTCGAGCGCGACATCCCGCGCGAATACCTGTACCTGTGCGACGAGCTGTTCATGTGCGGCACCGCCGCCGAGATCACGCCGATCCGCTCGGTCGACGGCAAACCGGTCGGCGCCGGCAAGCCGGGCCCGCTTACGCATCGCCTGCAGGAACTGTTCTTCGGCCTGTTCGACGGCAGGACCGAGGATCGCTGGGGCTGGCTCGAACCGCTATGAGCGAGGCGCCCGCCCCGGCTGACGGCATGGACGAGCTGCGCGCGCGCGCCGACGCGGCAGCGCGCCAGGCCTATGCACCCTACTCGCGGCTCAATGTCGGCGCGGCGCTGCGCTCGGCCAGCGGCCAGCTCTACACCGGCTGCAACGTCGAGAACGCGGCCTATCCGGTCGGCGGTTGCGCCGAGCGCGCCGCGATTGCGACCGCCGTGCAGGCGGAAGGCGCGGCCTTCCGCCTGGCCGCGATCGCGGTGGCCGCATTCGACGAGGCCGGGCGGGCGCTGCCGGTGTCACCCTGCGGTGCCTGCCGCCAGGCGCTGGTCGAATTCGGCGGCGCGGCAGCGGTCAGTTTCCGCCAGCCCGACGCCAGTTGGGTCGAGGTCGCCGCCGATGCGCTGCTGCCGTGGCGCTTCGTGTTTCCGACCCGCTGAAACCTCAGTCCTGCAGCCAGCGCAGCAGCGGCACCGCGGGCGGCGCGGCCACGTTGATGTGGAACGCGGCGGCCACCTGCGCGGCGGCGCGGGCGGCGGCGTCGGCGCTGCGTGCATGCACGATCGCGAGTGCCTCGCCGGCCGCGACGCGCTCGCCCGCGCCGCGCACGGCGGCAAGTCCCACCGCGTGGTCGATGCGCGCATCGCTGCTGCGGCGACCGCCGCCAAGATCGACCACGCACTCGCCGAGTGCGCGCACATCGATCGCCGCGATGACACCGGCGCGCGTCGCCGGCACCGGCAGTTGCAGCGGCGCCTGTGGCAGGTGGCGCCGCGGATGTTCGATGAGGTCGGTCGGACCGCCCAGCGCGGCAACCATGCGCGCGAAGCGCTCGGCGGCCGCGCCGGTGGCCAAGGCCTGCTCCAGGCGCGCGCGTGCGGCGGCGGGGTCGGCGGCAAGGCCGCCCAGGCACAGCAAGCGCGCCGACAGCGCCAGCACCAGTTCGCGCAGACGCGGGCAGCACGGGCGACCGCACAGCAAGTCGACAATCGCATGCACCTCCAGTGCATTGCCGGCCTCGCGGCCGAGCACCTGGCCCATGTCGGTGAGCGCGGCCGCCAGGGCCATGCCGCTGCCCGCGGCAACGGCCTGCATGCGGTGCGCGAGCGCGCGCGCGGCGTCCTCGTCGGGCGTCTGCGCGCCGCTGCCGGTCTTGATGTCGAGCACGAGCGCGCTGGCGCCGCCGGCGAGCTTCTTGGACAGGATCGAGGCGACGATGAGCTCGGGCACATCGACCGTGGCGCTGACGTCGCGCACCGCGTACAGGCGGCGATCGGCCGGCACGAGATCGGCACTCTGGCCGACGATCGCGCAGCCGACGCTGGCGACGACCTCGCGCAAGCGCGCGGGCGAGGGGTGCACGTCGTAGCCGGCAAGGCTCTCGAGCTTGTCGAGCGTACCGCCGGTGTGACCCAGGCCGCGGCCCGAGATCATCGGCACGTAGCCCCCGCAGGCCGCGACCAGCGGCGCCAGCGCCAGGCTCACGCAATCGCCGACGCCGCCGGTGGAATGCTTGTCGAGCACCGGGCCGGGCAGCGTCGACCAGTCCAGGCAGCGTCCCGAATCGCGCAGCGCGAGCGTGAACAGCCGGCACTCGTCGGCATCGAGGCCACGCCAGGCCACCGCCATCGCGAACGCGCCGATCTGGCCATCGTTCCAACTGCCGTCGGCGATGCCATTGGCGAGCGCGCGCCACTGCGCGGCATCGAGCTTGCCGCCCACGCGCTTGGCGCGGATGAGACTGGCTGCCGGGGGCGCACTCATGGGCGCGCCCGCGGCGGCGCCAGCCGCGGCACGGCCGGCGGCAGCGGCGCGACGGCTGCGCCGCCGGTGGGGACGAATCCGGATCGGCTGATGGCGGGCGACGACATGGACGGCCTCGGTGGTGGGACCGGGCAAGGCTAGCGGCAATGGAGCCGCTTGTCGTGGACCCGCAACACGGCCACGGCGGCGCGGCTACGGACAGGTGGGAGGCCCGTCGAAGCCATCGCTGAACAGGGCGTCGTCCGGTTGTACCTCGTAGGCGCCGATGTCGGCCGCCACACCCCACACGCGCACGAACGGCGTACCGCGCTGGTCGGTCGCGAACGGCACCGTGTTGTTGCCGTGGTCGATGGCCGGACTGCCGGCCAACAACGCGTGCGTCCTGGTGGGACCACCGTTGGCGCGCAACGGCCCCAGCAGCGGGCATACGCCCGTCGTCGCGACGTCGATGTTCAAGGCGAGCCACGGATTGGCCATTCCGAACACGAGGCTCTTCTCACCGCTGATCGGCACCAGTTCCCAGTTGGAGAAACGCGTGATGCCGAAGTCGTCGGCAACCGGCGTCGTGGTACCGCTGGTGTTGTTCGAAAACACCGAGCTTTGCAGCGTCGTTACCTTGAAGGCAAAGTGATTGATGTCGGTATAAAAGGCGAAGGTGTCGTCGATGTTGAAGCCTGCCGCGTAGTACCTGAAGCCGTTTTTCGCGGAACCCGCCGTGTTGAATGCCACGGTGGAGTTCTTGACTTCGATCGTCCCGGCGTTCGTCCATGCGCCACCGACAACGCTGCCGGCGACATTGCCGGAGACAGTGCTGTTGACCAGCGTGAACGTGCTCGACTGGCTGGTGGCCCCGCTGCGCGCGTAGATGCCGCCGCCGAAATTGGCAAAATTGCCGGAAATCGTCGAGGCGACGACGGTCGTGTTGCCGAGCAGGGCGCGAAGGCCGCCACCCATGCCACCGCTGCTGCCCTGCGCCGAGTTGCCGCTGATGGTGCTACTCCCGACGACGATGTCGTGGTAGCTGAAAACCCCGCCGCCGCCGCTGCTGATTCCGGACCCGGAGGCGACATTGGCGGAAATGTCGCTGTATTTCGCAAACACCACGTCGCGGCCATAGACGCCGCCGCCATGCGCCGCTGCGCCAACGGCGGCCGCGCGGCAGGCATTGACACCGACACGCGTCAGGTAAACCTTGCCGTTCGAGGAAATGCAGCCGCCGTTGGCCTCGGCGCCGAGCGAAGGATGCACGTAGCCGTGCGCCACGGTCAGATCATTGAGGGCAAATGCGCCGTGGCCGTCATGACGGAACACGCGGTCGTCGCTCCCATGGACCGTGAGCGCCGCCTTGCCCGGGCCTTTCACCGTGATGTCGTCCTGCCCGAACACGATGGCGCCGCTCGACAGCGTGATCGAGCTGCAGGTCAGCGCGGTCATGTCGATGGTGTCGCCACTGACCGCGTTTGCGGCGGCGTAGCGCAGGCTGCCGGTGCTACCGCTGCCGCTGTTGGCCTCGCTGCAGCTGTCGACCGTCCATAGCGTCGCGGCCAAGGTCGCCGTCGGCATGCCAAGGGTCAGAACGGCCGCGAAGCAGGCCTGCAATGGCCGGCGGCACAAGCCTGCATGGGCTGAATGGATTGGATCGAACATCGCTGCTCCCCCTGAAACGGGAGCGGCGGCTTTGCTGCATCCCGGCGCAAACAGAACGCACAACGGCGCGCAAAATCTCAATCGACCCAGCCGCGGCGCCTGGACGCAAAGCCGCGGCCCGACGACACCGCCGCCGCGCAACGGCCCCGGTCGCGCCCGCCATGCATGCCACCGGGCGGTTCCTGCAGGCCGCAAGGCCACGCGATCGGGCTTGCGCCTTCCGATCGACGGGCAGGTGCTAGCGATGTGCCGTCGCGGCCGGCCCGTGCCCGGCCTCGCGGCGCTGCTCGAACCGCAGCAACGCTGTGGCGCCGCCCTGCGGGCGCGGCGCCAACGTGACGGTCCAGCCATAGAGTTCGCACAGGCGACGCACGATCGCCAGGCCGAGCCCACCCCCCTTGCCGACCTTGGTGCCGCGCACGCCGCGCTCGAACAGCTTGTCGGCGTCCTCGGCGGCAATGCCGGGCCCGGTGTCCTCGATGCTGACGCGCCCGTGGCCGACCGTGATGATGACCTCGCCGGCGGGCGTGTACTTGAAGGCATTGCCGATCAGGTTGCCCAACGCCACCGCGACCACCGACGAGGGCGCCACCACTTCGAGCGGCTCATCGACCTCGACGCGCACGGCCACCGGCTTGTTGGCGATGTGCGGGCGCTGCGAATCGACCACCTGTTCGACGACCCTGACCACGTCGGTGGTCTCGCCATCGGTCGGTGCCTGGCGTTCGCGCCGCGACAGCAGCAGCAGCGCGTCGATGAGCTCGCTGCACTGGCGCACGGCGCGCTCGATGCGCTTGAGGCGTTCGCGCGGCTTGTCGCCGAGGTCGGACGACGCCTGCAGCAGTTCGGTGGTGCTCGCGATCACGGCCAGCGGCGTGCGCAGTTCGTGGCTCACGTCGGCATTGAACTCGCGGTCACGCTGGACCATCTCGGTCAGGCGCGCGGAATAGTCGTCGAGCGCCTCGGCAAGCTGGCCGACTTCGTCGTTGGCGAAGTGCGCGCGCAGCAAGCCGGGCTGGCCACGCTGGCTCATCGCGCGCACGCGCTGGGCCAGATCGGTCACTGGGCTCATGACGCGCCTGGACAGCCAGAATCCGAGCAGCAGCGACAGCAGCGCGAACACGCACACCGCGCTGGCCACGGCGACCAGCAGCTGCCGCGCGCCGAGCTTCTGCGTGCTCACGTCGAACCACAGGTAGGCCCAGTAGTCGGCGTCCTTGTAGACGGCGAGCTTGAATGGCCGCAGCTTGCCCTCGCGGCCGAACTCCTCGATGTCGTACACGCCGACGTCGAACTTCTGCCACGCCAGCGGCACGGTTGCGGTGCGCCCGGCGCGCACGATCTGCAGCCGGATCAACGACATCGGGAATTGCGCGTCGGGCTCGGGGTTGTCGCGCTTGAATTCGACGAAGTGACGCAGCTCACGCTGCAGCATCGAGTTGACGAGCTGGTCTTCGAGCCGCGCGCGCATGTACATCGTCGCCGCGGCAAACAGCGCCGTCAGGCCCAGACCAAACAGCGCGAAGGAAATGATGATGCGCGAGCGCAGCCTACGTCGGTAGCGCATCCGGATCGACCATGCGATAGCCGATGCCGTGCCGGGTCTGGATCAGCGGCTTGTCGAACGGCTTGTCGATCTGCGCGCGCAGACCGTGGATATGCACCCGCAGGCTGTCGCTGTCGGGCAGTTCCTCGCCCCACACGCGCGTTTCCAGTTCCTGCCGCGTCACCACCGAGGGCGAGGCTTCCATCAGCGTCTGCAGCAGCTTGAGGCCGATCGGATTGAGCGTGATCGATTTGCCGGCGCGATTGACCATCAGCGTGTCGAGGTTGAAGCTGAGGTCGGCCAGTTGCAGCACGCGGCTCTTGTTGCCCTTGCCGCGGCGGCCGAGCACCTCGAGCCGCGCCGCCAGCTCCTGCAACGCGAACGGTTTGACCATGTAGTCGTCGGCGCCCGAATCGAAACCGGTGAGCTTGGCGTCGAGGTTGTCGCGCGCGGTCAGCATCAGCACGGGCGTCTGCTTCCGGCCGTCGTGGCGCAACTTGCGGCAGACCTCGAGCCCATCCATGCCGGGCAGCCCGAGGTCGAGCACGATGACGTCGAAATCGTTGACCACGGCCAGATGCAGACCAGTCACGCCGTCACCGGCAAAATCGACCACATGACCCTTGTCGGCCAGGAAGTCGCCGATGTTGGCCGCGATGTCGCTGTTGTCTTCGATGACGAGGATGCGCATGGCTTCTACTCTAGCAGGACGCGGCGAAGTGTCGCCGGCGGTATCGCGGAACCGCGCGCCGCGCGGCCGCAACCCGGCCACCACGGGGACAGGCTCGGATCGCGTGCGCCAGCACAAGTTCCCGCCGGATGCGGTGCGCTGGCGTGATCCGCAACAGCGCACGCGGACCGTGGTCGGCCCACTCGCGCGGCCCGCACGGCCACGCCGGATGCGCCCATCGAGCGCCGTGCGGGAGCCGCGCGCAGGTGAGGCAGCGACGCGGGCCCGTACGCCAGGTTGCAGCGACCAACCGGTGGGCCAAAGAAAATGACCCAAGGAGGCGTCATTGGGGGAACGCGCCTGCCTTGGGTCAAAAGCTACTGCCCCGATTACCGTAATCTGCCAGTCACAGGACCTGACTTAGGAGTGTCGAGCAGGACTACAGTGGCTCGAATATAGGTTCGGCGCGATTAAGGTCGCGTTAAATCCGACTCAGGGCGACGTTAAGCATGCGCTGGGCAATGCGCGAGCGGGCGGCGCCAACTCATTGATTTTCTGCGCCGGAGCTGATCGCAACGACCTCAGATGCCTGACGCGCGAGCGCCGGCGTCGGGCTCGGTCGCCGCTGCGCGGCACAGCATCGACCCGGTCTGGCGCTGGCAACCGTCGCCGCCGGCCAACTCCATCGCCGGCGCGAACACGAAGGTCTGTGAATAGCGCCGCGCCGAATCGGCGCCGAGGCTGGCCGGGTCGAAGCGCCACTGGCGCAGCGCCAGTTCGGCGGCGCGCTTGAAACTGCGATCGGCGGCACCGTGCAGGCGGATGTCGCGCACCGAACCGTCGGGCGCGATGGCAAAACTCGCTTCCACGCTGACGCGCGCGGCGAGCACCGAGCCCGGATACGCCGGCGCCACCGTGTGCACGGCCACCGGCGCAGCCGGGGCCGGCGTCAAGCGGTCGGCCGGCGGCGTGGCTGGCGTCACGATCGAGGGCGCGGCGGGCGCGGCGGCCACCGGCAGCGCAGCGGTCGATGCCGCCAGGCGGGCCGCGACAGCCACCGGGGCTGCCTCGTCGAGGCGCGACGCAGATCGGACCACGGCGGTCGCGGGCGGGGCGGCGGCAACCACCGGTGGCACCGGCGCCGCATCGGGCGCGACCCGCGCCGCGCGCCACGGCAGCGGCGGCGCCACCGCTGTAGCGACGTCGTGCACCGGCGCGGACCACTGCGGAACGAGCCAATCCGCAGCCGGCGCCGCCGCCACCAGGACCTCGGCGGGCCGATGCGCGACCACGGCCCACAAGGCGAGCATCGCGCCGGCCAGCAGCAGCCAGCGCCCCGCGGCGCGACCCTCGACCGCAACCACGCGCGGCGTCGCCACGCCAACGATGCGCTGCACGCGCGCCAGCAGCTCGCCGCCATTGGCCGCGAGCATCATCGGCGTGGCCAGGCGCAGTTCTTCCAATGCGGCCAGCATGCGGGCGTATTGATGTGCTTCGCCATCGAGCGTGCGCAGCACGAGGCGGTCGCAGCACAGTTCGCGCTCGTTGCGCACCTCGCGCGAGATCCAGTGCACGACGGGGTGATAGAACAGCACGGTCTCGACCGCGGTCTGCACGAGGTTGACCAGGTGATCGCGCCGCCGCAGGTGGCCCAGCTCGTGGGCGAGGATCAACTCGACCTGCGCGCGCGGAAAGCCCAGCGCCACCGCGGCAGGCAGCACGATCACGGGCCGCAGCCAGCCCACCAGCATCGGCGTGTCGACCTGCGCGCTGATCAGCGCGCGCACGCGATGGGGAAAGTGCAGGCGCTGCTTGATCGCCGCCAACATCGCGTCGATGCGCGCGTGGGCCGCAGCGCCACGCCGCAGGATGCGGTCGAGGCGGTGCCATTCCCGCAAGGCCCGCGCCGCCAGCACGCAGACACCGAGCAGCCATGCCGCGACGAGCCATGGCAGCAGCGTACCGACGAGTGCCGCCAGATCGATGCCGGCCGCTGCAGCCGACGCCGCCGGTGCGTCGAGCCACGCGGCGCCGGCGGGCGCCACGTCGGCCGCGGCCGGCCACAGGCGCGCCAGCGTGAGCAGGGGCGTCAGTGCAAGCAAGGCCAGTGCGCCCAGGCCGAGCAGATAGCGCGCGTCGCTGGCCTCGCGCGCGAGCAGGCTGCGCGCGGCCGCGTAGGCCACTCCGATCGCCGCGCCCTGCCACAGGAAGTGCAGCAGCGTCCAGCCGATTGCATCGATCCATGGCATCAGCGCGTCCATCGTCAGTTCCCTTCGAGGCGGTCCAGCAGGGCGCGGATTTCGTCGAGTTCGGCCCGCGTGGCCTTGCCGCGGCCGCCCAGGGCCTGCAGCACGAGCTGCGAGGACGAACCGTTGAACACGCGCTGCACGAGGTCGGCGACGAAGCGCTTCTGGGTGCGCTCGCGATTGACCGCGGCGCGGAACACGTGCGCGCGCTCGGTATCGTCGCGCAGCACCAGACCCTTGCCGTACATGATCTGCAGCAGCTTGAGCGCCGTGGTGTAGCCGGCGCCTTCGTCGCGGTACAGCGCTTCGTGGACATCGCGTACCGTGCTCGGACCGCGGTCCCACAGCACGTTGAGGATGGCCAGCTCCGCATCGGTGGGCCGTGGCGGAACATCGTGGCGGGTCATGGTCGAGGGTTCTCCGATCCGGCGGGTGGATGTGGCCAGCTGCAACGAGGGTGCTCCCGAGAGCAACGCTGGCACCCTCCACATGGGGCGGCTGGAACCCGACGCGCTCGCACGCCAGCGATCCTAGCAGCCGCCGCCGGCTTGTCAACGACGTCCTTCGTACGATCGGTGGCGCGCGCGGCCGGCCAGGCGCTGGACAATTGGCGCGGTGCGCGGCCCAATGGCGGGCTCAGCCACCCCGGAAGCCGCCATGAAGTTGCCGCTGCCTGCCCTTGTCATTGCCGCCACGTTGCTGACCGCCTGCGCCAGCCAGCCGACCCCGATGCCTACCGCCGCCACCACCACGACCAACCCCACCGGGCCTGCCACAGTCGACGATGACTGGCTGTGGCTGGAGGACATCCACGGCACCAAGCCACTGGAGTGGGTCGACGCGCAGAACGCGCGCACCCGCGCCGCATTCGCCGCCACGCCCGAATTCGAGGCCGCACGCCAGGCCGTGCTCGGCATCCTCGAATCGGACGCCCGCATCCCGGGCGTGGAGAAGATCGGCGAGCGCTACTACAACTTCTGGAAGGACAAGGAGCATCCGCGCGGGGTCTGGCGCCGCACCACGCTGGCCGAATACCGCAAGGCGCAACCGCGCTGGGAAACCGTGATCGACGTCGATGCACTCGGCAAGGCCGACAACGAGAGCTGGGTGTGGCACGGGGCGCAGTGCCTGCGCCCCGACAGCCGGCGCTGCCTCGTGTCGCTGTCGCCGGGCGGCACCGATGCCGTGGTGATTCGCGAGTTCGACCTGCACGACAAGGCCTTCGTGAAGGATGGCTTCCAGTTGCCCGCGGCCAAGTCGCAGATCGCCTGGGTCGACCACGACCACGTCTTCGTCGGCACCGACTTCGGCCCGGGTTCGATGACCCGCTCCAGCTACCCGCGCATCGCCAAACTATGGCAGCGCGGCACGCCGCTGACCGCGGCCACGCTCGTGTACGAAGGAAGCGACGAGGATCTCGCCGTCAGCGCGGTGCGTGATCTCACGCCCGGCTTCGAGCGCGAGTTCGTCACGCGCACGATCGACTTCTACACCAGCCAGACCTTCCTGCGCGGCAAGGACGGCACGCTCGCCAGGCTCGACATCCCGCTCGACGCCAATGCCGACGCGCATCGCGAATGGCTCACGATCCAGTTGCGCGACGCGTGGACCGTGAACGGGACGACCTACCCGTCAGGCGCGCTGCTCGCGGCCCGCTTCGACGACTTCATGGCGGGCAAGCGCGAACTCGTGGTGCTGTTTGCGCCCACCGCGACCACGTCGCTGGCGAACTACAGCTGGACGCGCCACCACCTGATCCTCAACCTGCTCGACAACGTCGCCAGTCGCCAGGAAGTGCTCACCCCGAACGCGCACGGCGACTGGCAACGCGCGCCGCTGGCCGGCGCGCCGCCGCTGTCCACGGCCACGGCCACGGCGGTGGATCCCGACGACGACGACAGCTATTTCCTGCACGTCACCAATTTCCTCGAACCCGACACGCTGTCGCTGGGCACGCTCGGCCGCGGCACCGCGCGGTTGCTCAAGCGCGCGCCCGCCTTCTTCGACGCCGACGCCTACCAGGCGCAGCAGTTCTTCGTGACCTCGAAGGATGGCACCCGCGTGCCGTATTTCCAGCTCGCGCGCAAGGCGCTCAAGCTCGATGGCTCCAACCCGACGTTGCTGTACGGCTACGGCGGCTTCGAGGTGTCGCTGCAGCCGCGCTACAACGGCGTGGTTGGCCAGCAATGGCTGGACAAGGGTGGCGTCTACGTGCTCGCCAACATCCGCGGCGGCGGCGAATACGGCCCGCGCTGGCACCAGGCCGCACTCAAGGCCAACCGCCTGCGCGCCTACGAGGACTTCGTCGCGGTGGCCGACGACCTCGTGCGGCGCGGCGTCACCTCGCGCGCGCGTCTGGGCGCGATGGGTGGCAGCAATGGTGGCTTGCTCATGGGCAACATGCTCACGCTCGACCCGCAGCACTTCGGCGCGATCGTCTGCCAGGTGCCGCTGCTCGACATGAAGCGCTACACCCATCTGTCGGCCGGCGCCTCGTGGATCGCCGAGTACGGTGACCCCGACAAGCCCGAGGAATGGAACTGGATCAGGACCTTCTCGCCCTACGAGAACCTCAGACCCGGCCAGGATTACCCGCCGGTGCTGTTCTACACCGCCACCAGCGACGACCGTGTCGGTCCCGTGCAGGCGCGCAAGATGGCGGCGCGCATGGAGGACATGGGCTACGCCAAGGTGTGGTTCTACGAGAACCGCGAAGGCGGCCACGGCGCGGCCGCCGATGCCCGCCAGTCGGCTTCGATGTGGGCGCTCAGCTACGGCTTCCTGTGGCAGCAGCTCGGTGGCGGCAGGCACTGACTGCACGGTCGCGCGCGGCAGGTTGGACGTGCATGCAGTATGCTGCGCGCCCCTCGCGCGGGCGCATGGCGCCGGCGCGGCCATCGCGATGGAGTGAACATGTCCCTCGACCGAGTCAGCGCCGGTGGGCGCGTACCCGACGAAATCAACGTCATCATCGAGATCCCCAAGGACGCCGAGCCAGTCAAGTACGAGGTCGACAAGGCCAGTGGCGCGATCTTCGTCGATCGCGTGCTGTCGACACCGATGCGCTACCCGTGCAACTACGGCTATGTGCCGCGCACGCTCGGCGGCGATGGCGATCCGCTCGACGCGCTGGTGATCCTGCCGCTGCCGCTCGTGCCCGGCTCGGTCATCCGCTGCCTGCCGGTCGGCATGTTGCGCATGACCGACGAGGCCGGCGCCGACGAGAAGCTCATCGTGGTGCCGCACCACCGCACCTTTGCCGGTTATGCCCACATCAGCGACATCAGCCAGGTCTCGGGCCACTGGCTCGAACGCATCGGCCACTTCTTCGAGCACTACAAGGATCTCGAACAGGGCAAGTGGGTGAAGCTCGAAGGCTGGGCCGACGCCGCCGCCGCCAAGCGTGAGATCGAAGCCGGCGTGGCACGCTACGCGAGCGCGCACTGAGCGCCGCTCACGCCGGCCACTGCTCAGTCCTCGCCCGCATCCGCCTCGTCGGCCGCATGCGACAGGCTCGGGTCGATGCCCGAGGCGAGTGCATCGCCGGCTTTCCACAGCGACACCTCGCCGCCGCGGAACGGCTGCGTGAACACGGGTTTGGCGCGGAAACGGAACTGGCGGTAGAACGTCGCCACGTAGGCATCGGGATGCTGCTGCGCCCAGACGGCGAAATCGGCCACCGTATCGAAGGCCGGCACCGGCTCGTGCAGGCGCGCGGCAAACTCGTAGACGCCGTGATGCCAACCCAGATTCGCCACCGGATGTCCCTGCGCCTGCAGGTCGGCAATGCGCTGCGCCATCGGCGTGATGTCGTAGCGCGCACCTGGGCCCTGCACGATCACGAGCTTGATGACGAGCGCGAGCGCCAGCGTCACCACCACCGGCAGCGCTAACGGCAGGCGTCGGCGCCAGCCCAGCAGCACGCCGCCGAGCACGATCACGGCCAGGCCCCACCACGGCGCGATCAGATCGGCGTAGGCCTGCGCCGTGCGGCCGAGCGGCCACAGTCGCAGCGAGGCGACACCGAGCCCGAGCAGCACGAGCACGGCGCCGAACAGGCCGCCGCGCAAGCGCAATTGCGCGGACTCCAGGCCCAGCGCGATCAGCAGTGCCAGCGCCGGGATCAGCGGCAGCAGGTAGTGCGGCTGCTTGCCGCTGACGAGCGAGAACACGACGAAGGTCGGCACCAGCCAGGCGATGCCGCAACGCCACGCGGCCGAAGCGCGACCGCAGAGCGCCGCGGGCCAGCGCCAATCCAGCACATCGAGCTGCAGCTCGCGCAGGCGCGCGCGCAACGCGCCGATTCCGCCGCGCACCACGAGCGGCCACGGCAGCACCATGAGCGGAAACACCGCCAGGTACCACCACCACGGCCGGCCGTGCGCGCTGGTGCCCTTGACGCCCTGGATGCGATCGAGCGTCTGCTTGAGGAAGATCGCACGCGCGTAATCCTCGCCGCCATGCAGCGCCGCCGGGATCGCCCACGCCAGGGCGATCGCGGCACCGAGCAGCAGCGCGACGCCGAGCGCGCCGAAATACGCCGCGCGGCGACCGTCGAGCCGACCCAGGCTCCACCACGGCGCCAGCAGCGCGACGCAGGCGATGTCGAGCAGCATGACCGGGCCCTTGACGAGAATGCCCAGACCGATCGCCGCGCCGGTCACCAGCACGCCGCGACGCATGCGCCCGGCGACGAGGTCGCAGACGCCGAGCAGCGCCAGCAGCACGCAGGTGGCGAGCGGCACGTCGAACATGATCGCGTTGGCGAACAGCCCAAAGTACAGCGTGCCGGCCAGCAACCAGGTCGCCAGCCGCGCCACCGCGACCGAGCCGCTCAGGCGCCAGGCCAGTCGATGCATGAGCGCAAGGCTTGCCAACGAACAGGCCAGCGTCATCGCCCGCGCGGTCCAGGCCTGCACGCCGGTGACGAGCCAGCCGGCATTGATGAGCCAGAACAGGAGCGGTGGCTTGTGCGCATAGGTCGCGCCATTGAGATGCGGCACGAGGAAGTCGCCGCTCTGGCGCATCTCCCAGGCCACGGCGAGGTAGCGCGTCTCGTCGATCGGCAGCGCCGGCATCAACAGCACCATCGGCAGCAGCAGCGCGAAGGCGGCGAGCAGCGGCAGGGCGTCGTCGCGTTGCCACGCGGGAGCTGGGGCGCACAGGGGTGTCACGGGCATGGCTGGCCGACGAAAGCGCGCATCTTGGCATGGCGCGCCCACCTTGTCGCGCGCGGACCCGGCCGGCGCGGGTCCGGCTCAGCCGCGCTTGAGCAACTCGCGCAGATCGATCATGGCGGCGTTGGCGCGTGAGATGTAGTTGGCCATCACCAGCGAGTGGTTGGCAAAGAAGCCGAACGGCCGGCCGTTGAGCACGACCGGGCTGCCGAGGGCGCGCTGCGATTCCTCGAGCTCGCGGATGATCTGCTCGAGGCTCACGGTGGCGTTCTTGCTGGCCAGGATCGGCGCGAAATCGATGCGCATCGCCTCGAGCTGCTCACGCAGCGCCCAGGCATACCCACGCGCCTCGTAGAAGTTGTCGTCGATCTTGGTCCACGGCGTGCGCACGAATTGCTCGGGCGGCGTCGCACTGGACTGCTGCGCATGCGGATCGCCCGCGAGCGTGGTGTCGAGCCGCACCTGCCCGGCCGCCGCCGACAGTCGCTGCGACAGCGAACCCAGTCGCGCCGACGCCACCTGCAGATAGTCGGCGAGGTTGTCGGCGCGCGCGTAGAACTGCGCCGTGCCCTGCCCGCCTCCGACCAGCCGCGCCAGATACGCGCGCAGGTGCCCGATCGCCTTGCGGTATTGGCTTTCCGAGCTCGGCAGCAGCCAGCGGTCGTTGGGTGAGCTGAACAGCGGATCGGCCTCCTGCAGGTCCGCATCCTCGACCGATTGCGTCTGCGAGCGGCTCAGGTCGTTGCGCAGCGCGCGGGCAAGGTCGCGCGTTGCGGTCAGCACGCCAAACTCCCAGTTCGGCACGTTGTCCATCAGCACGCCGGGCGGCAGGCGGTCGTTGCTGAGATAACCGCCGCGCTTGTCGAGCAGCGTCTGCGCGCTCGTGATCAGCGCAGCCGTGGTCACGCTGCCGGTAACGGCGCGCGATGCGGAGCCCAGTTCGCCCGTGACCTCGCGCGCGTTGGCGGCCACGTCGAAATGCGGCGGCTCGTAGTCCCACCACCACATGAGTGCGAGCACGCCCGCCACGTAGACGAGCAACACGACACCGGCCCCACGCCACCACCACGACTTCATCGCGACGACTCCATGACTGCTGCCGTGCCACGATAGCGCAAGCCGCGACGTTCGGCGCCTGCCGCGCCTCGCGGCGCGGCCCCGGAACCGGTGCGCGCAGTCGGCACGCCGGCCCGCACGCCAGGCGCCACGGGCGCGCCGCGCCCGGCACGCACGCCTCAGTCCACGAGCGCGGTGTTGCGCAGGATCCGGCCGCTGGCGAGGTCGATGTCGAGCAGCTGCGAGGCATTGGCGACCAGCACATGCTGCCCGCGGCGGGCGAATTTCTCGCTGTCGAAACGGCCCGCCCAATCCCCGCGCGGCTGCGGCAGCGGCGTGCTCCAGCGCGTCTTCAGCGTCGTCCGGTCGAGCAGCGTGAGCTGCTTGTCCTGCGCATCCTGGGTGCTCGTGCGCGACAGCACGAGCAGGCCGCCATCGATGTCGGTGGCCGCGGCCAGCGAGTCGCGTTGGCCACTGTCCACGCACAGGTACTGCGGATCGAGGAAATCGTCCTGCGAGCGCAGCGCCTTGTCGCGCTCGATGTGGCGCCGGGTTCCGCCACTCTCGTGCAGCCCGGCGGGCAGGTGACAGGCCTGGTAGAAGCCGCTGATTCCCGATTCGAGTCGCACCAGCTCACCACTCGTGACGGTCGCCATACCGCTGGTCGGGTCGAGCCGGTAGTTGCGCCCGTCCTTGCCCTCGACAATGAACGCCTCCGGCGCAGCCGGATCGCGGAAGGTCGAGTCGGCCCCACCGAGCAAGCCGCCGGGATTGCGCTCGGCCACGGTCCTGCTGTCCACGCGGACCTTGCCGGTGGCGAGGTCGAACACGAACGGCGCCGGCCTGTCCCGGGTGTCGCGCCCTGCCGCCATGCAGGTGACGAGCACATGGGATGCGTTGAGGTCGCCGATGCGCGGGTAACCACAATCGGGCCGCAGCGGTCGCTCCAGCAGCTTGCGTCCGCTGTCGGTGTCGATCACCTGCAGGTACGAGCGGAACGAGCCCGAGGACACGGTCCTGCCGCCGGTGCGCTGGTAGCTGTGGATCCAGATCACCATGTAGATGTAGGCAAAATACCTGCCGCCGGAGCTGAACATGCCGCCGCTCAGCGCCGGTGCCTGCCGGCAACCGGCCAGCAGTGCCACGCAGATCACCAGCGCGAGCAACTGCCAGCGCCACCGGGTTTGCATGCTTGCTGCCATTGCGCGCCTGCCTTGCCATGATCCGATCGCACGGGGCCGAAGCGACCACCGCCGCAGGCTCGATGCGTCCTGCGCCGTCGACCACCACAGCCGGTGAAGATTGCCGGACGCGCGCGGATCGGGCAACGTGACGTCCGATCATCGTGGGCAACGACCCGCTCCCGCCACCACCACGCCGGCCATTGCAGGTGGTGCCGCATCGGCCGTAGCCACGGCCATCGACGCTGCGCCAGCGGAGCGCCACCGCCTCATCGATGACCGTTCCGGCACCGATGCCGACGTCAAGCGCATCGGGCCGCAGCCGATCCCGCAGCCGACGACAGTGCCATGCATCCGATTGCCCACAACCTGATCCTCAACACCGACAGCTACAAGGCGAGCCATTGGCTCCAGTACCCGCCCGGCACGCAGGCCGGCTTCTTCTATCTCGAAAGCCGCGGCGGCGAGTACGAGCGCACGTTGTTCTTCGGCCTGCAGGCGATCCTCAAGGACTATCTCGCCACGCCCATCACCGCGGCGATGATCGCCGAGGCGGCCGAGTTCTGGGCCGCGCACGGCGAGCCCTTCAATGCGGAGGGCTGGCGCCACATCCTCACGCAGCACGGTGGCCGCCTCCCGCTGCGCATCCGCGCCGTGGCCGAAGGCACGGTGGTGCCGACGCACCAGGCCCTGATGACGCTCGAGAGCACCGACGAGCGCTGCTGCTGGCTGCCCTCGTATCTAGAGACGCTGCTGCTGCGCGTGTGGTATCCGATCACGGTCGCCACCGTCAGCTGGCACGTCAAGCAGGTGATCGGCGAGTTCCTGGCCAGGACCTGCGACAATCCGGCGACCGAACTTGCGTTCAAGCTGCATGATTTCGGCGCGCGCGGCGTGTCCAGCGCCGAATCGGCGGCGCTCGGCGGCATGGCGCATCTGGTCAATTTCCAGGGCACCGACACCGTGCTCGGCATCCTCGGCGCGAGACGCTGGTACGGCGAACCGATGGCCGGCTTCTCCATCCCTGCCGCCGAACACAGCACGATCACTGCCTGGGGACGCGAGGGCGAACTCGAGGCCTACCGCAACATGCTGCGCCAGTTCGGCAAGCCCGGCGCCGTCTTCGCCTGCGTCGCCGACAGCTACGACCTGTTCCACGCGATCGAGGCGATGTGGGGCGGCGCGTTGCGCGAGGAGGTGATCGCGAGCGGCGCCACCGTGGTCGTCCGTCCCGACTCGGGCGATCCCGCCGACATCGTCCACCAGACGCTGAGCAAGCTCAACGCCGCCTTCGGCAGCAGCGTGAACGCCAAGGGCTACCGCGTGCTCAAACACGTGCGCGTGATCCAGGGCGACGGCGTCAACCCGGACTCGATCCGCCTGATCCTCGAGCGCATCACGCGCGCCGGCTATTCGGCCGAGAATCTCGCCTTCGGCATGGGTGGTGCCTTGCTGCAGAAGCTCAACCGCGACACCCAGAAGTTCGCGCTGAAGTGCTCGGCGGCCAAGGTCGACGGCCGCTGGGTGGATGTCTACAAGGACCCGGTGACCGATCACGGCAAGGCTTCCAAGCGCGGGCGCCTGACGCTGGCCCGGCATCGCGAGTACGGCACCTTCAAGACCGTGGTGCTGCCCGGCGAGGCGATCAGCGCCGACGCCAAAGCGCTCGGACCGGGTTGGGAGGACGCCCTCGCGACGGTCTGGGAGGACGGCGAACTCGTACGCGAGTGGAGCTTTGCCCAGGTGCGTGCCCGCAGCGCGGGCTGACTTGCTGCCGATCGTGCGCGGGCGCGCGACGTTGCGGGATCGGTGGCCGTTGCGCGTATGACAGGCAAGCACCGGCGACCTTCCGGTCCCACGACAGCGAGCACAGCCATGCAATTGCAACGCAACGCCTTTGCGACCTTGATGTTGTCGAGTCTGGCCACTCTGGCCGTCGCCGGTGATGGCGTCTACGACGCCCGCTTCGGCAACCATGCGCCGGGCCTCAGCGTGATCGACGTCGTCGCCAACCCTGCAATTTCGATCGATAGCGCCAGCGCCATGCTGACCATGCCCGACGGTGGCCTGCTGGTCGGCGGCACATCGGCCCATGCATCGGGCCTGCCGACGGCATTGTCACTCGTGCGCCTCGACGCGAATGGCCAACGCGACATGGCATTCGGTGACGGCGGCAAGACCCTGGTCACGGTTGCACCCGGCGTTCTGGTGCCAAGGCTTGCCGCGCTGATCGGGGCCGCCGACGGCAGCGTGCATCTGCTGGCCACCGGTGTGGTCGACAACGTGAGCAGGCTGTGGCTGTGTCACGTCGATGCCAACGGCACGGTCGAAGGCGACTGCGTGGACCTGCCCGCGCCAGTGGGCTTCAGCTTCCGCTTGGGACGCCTCGCCGCCACGGTCGATGATCTGGGTCGGATCGTCACACTGGCACCGATCAACATCGCCGGCCGGGGTCTTTCCGTGGCGCGCTGGCAGGTCGATGGCAGTCGTGACACGAGTTTCGGTAGCGGTGGCGCGGTCAGCATCACGCGTTTCGACGAGCTTGCAGGTCGCGCCTCATACAACACCGTGGGTGACGTGAAAATCGACACCCAGGGCCGCATCGTCGTCGCGGCGACATCGGAACTGCCTACGCCAACCCTTGATGGCGTGGGAACGTTCGCCGCCGCGCGCCTGCTCACGTCGGGGCAGCTCGACACCACGTTTGGCGACGGCGGCGCGCGCCTGGTGCCGACGACGGGGACGCTCAATGCTGCGGCACTGGCGCTGGACGCCGCCGATGGTCTCGTCATCGGCGGCAGCCACGTGGTGATCACACCGAGCTCGCCACCAGTTCTCGAGTCCAGGTTCGCGCTCGCGCGCATCGATGCCGACGGCAACATCGACAGCGGATTCGACGGCACCGGCCTGCGCCGGATCGCGTTCCGCAGCGGCATGCCGCCCGATGACGCCTGCACGGCTCTCGCCATCCAACCCGATGGCCGCATCGTTGCAGCCGGTCATTCGCGCGCGCCGGGAAGCAACGGCGGCTTCGATCTGGCGGCGACGCGCCTGTGGCCTGACGGCCGCCTCGATACCGGCTTCGGCAACGCCGGCAATGGCCGCTTCATCGGCCCGATCGACCTCGCCGACGGCTCCGGCAACTTCGACACGATCGCCGCGATCCGCTGGCACGACCAGCGTCTCATCGCGGTCGGCTCGGCTCGCAGCGGCTACGACCAAGACGAGTTCGTCGCCATCCGCCTGCGTGCCGACGGCCTGCTCGATGCGGGTTTCGAGTAGCGCGCAGCCGCGGGCGGCGTTTGTCGCCAACCACATCCGCAGCGGACGCCGGCACGCGCAAGCGCGAGCGACGCCGCGCCGGTCAGCGCCGCGCGAACGCGGCTGCGCGCTGCAGCGTGGCCTCGAGGCGCGGCAGCAACGGCGCGATCACGGCTTCGCGCCTGCGCCACTTGTCCGGATGCGGCGCCGACACCGTGTGGTTGGCGAGCGGCAGGCCGTGCTCGAACTGGCGGTCCCAGGTCAGGCCGGCAAACTCGCACAGGCGCCGCACTTCGGCCAGCGGATCGGTCAGCAGCGCGTCATAGCGCGCCACCGCCACGCGCTCGCGCGGCAGCGCTTCGAGATCGTCGAGCAGAAGCTCGGTCGTGGTCTGCCACTGCGCGGCGACGATGTCGCCCAGTGACGCGCCGTTGAGCTCGCGCCAGCCCGGCGTCAGCAGCAGCGACCACGGCAGGCCAGTCCAGCCCGGCAGGTCGCGGTAGGTCCGGAAGCCGCCCGATTCCCAGGCCTCGAGCATGCTCGCCAGCACCTGGCGCGGGTCGCGATAAAGGTAGATGAACAAGGCATCGGGAAAGATGCGATTGAAGAATGGAATGCGCAGCGCGTTCTTCGGCGTCTTTTCCAGCAGACGGAACGCGCCCATCGGCGGCTTGCGGTCGCGATCGAAGGCGGCGGCGCGAAATCGCGCGCGCAACTGTTCGGCGATCATCGGCGTGGCGTCGTCAGCGAGCAGTCGATTGGATTCGTGGTCGCGCTGGCGGGTGTCGAGCGCCGCAATGCCCTCGATCACGCCGTGGCTCTCGCCGCCGATCGTGTGCAGCCCCGGCGCGTGGGCCAGTGTCTCGAACAGCAGCGACGAGCCCGAGCGCGGCGGCGAGACGATGAATACCGGCCGTTCGATCAGCGCCGTGGTCGGACGCGATGCCGGCTGCCGCGCGCGCTCCTCACCGAGATCGACCTGCGCATCGGCCGGTCGCGCGGCGCGACGCAGGATGCCGTTCATCGCGGCCACGAGGTCGGCACCATTGCGCAGCGTCAGGCCATGGCCGACCTGCGCCAGGCGAGCGAGGAATCCGGCCAGATGCGCGGCGTATTCGTCCATGCCCTCGGCGGCGCTGCCATGGCGAAACCACAGCGTCTGCCAGTTGCGCACGAACACGCCGCACAGTTCGGCGGCCGGACCCATGCGCGGCTGTGGTTGCGCCTCGTTGAGGATGAATTGCACGAGATCGCGCAGCTCCCAATAACTCATCGGCGACTGGCTGTTGACGTTTTCGAACATCAGCGGCGGCGTGGCGCCACCGGGTGCGACGAACCGCGGCTCCCAGCCCTCGCGCGGCGCCGCATGCGGCCGACCCTGATTGACGAGATCCCAGAATGCCGCGCCGCCGACGGTGTCGGCGACGAGGTGGATGCGCTGGTGGTCCTGGTCGTTGAGGACGTGGTGCAGCAACCAGGTGTCGAAGATCCAGCACTCGCCGGCCGCCATGTTGATGGTGTGCTCGCCGGCGGTGAAGCGCACGGTGGGCTGGGTCAGGATCGGCACATGCACACGCACGCGTTCATGCCAGTAGTAATCCGAATCCACGTGCAGGTCGACTTCGGCATGGCCCGACAGACGCATCAGGCGGCAGCGGCCGAGCACGGCCTCGAGACTGCCCAGCACCTTGAGAAAATACGGGCTGCGCTCGAGGATCGGGGTCGGGCGCATCGGTCCCTGCAGCGCATCGCCACGCGCGGGATCGCCATTCACCGTGATGAGCGGCAACGCGCTGTTGCCCGGAATACCGTTGGGGTGGGGTTGCCACAGCGATTCGTCGAAGGTGGCGACTTCGGCGGCGAGCGCGGCGGCATCGAACCGCAGGGGCAACTGGATGAACGGGACCGGAAGTTTCATGGCACTGGCACTGGTTGTCGCAACGGCGCGAAACCACAACGATAGCCGATCCCACCGCGGGCATCGAATCGATCGCCGGACCGTGCCACCACCAGCGCGCTAACATCGCCCTGTCCTCGCCCCGGTCCCGCCATGCTTGCCATTCCCGGTCAACCGTTCCTCGACAAGCAGCGTCTGATCGGGCGCTGCGTGCGCCTGCGACTGCCCTGCGACCATGCACGCCTGCATGCCGAAGTCAGCGCCCTGCCGGAACTGGGCCAAGACACGCGCGGCGGGCGCATCCGTGTGCACAACCCGGCCAGCGCGGTGTTTCTGCGCGGGCACGCCCCGGCCGAGGGCGATCGGCCGATCGTCGACCGCGACGTGCTGGCGCGCCTGCCCTACGCCCGCGAGTTCATCCATTCGATCATCCCGGCGCAGCCGATGCGCTGCCTGCTGGCGACGTTGCCGGGTGGCCAGGTCATCCTGCCGCACACCGATCTGCCGGCCTACTTCGCGCAGACGATCCGCATCCACATTCCCGTCGTCACCCATCCGCAGGTATGGGTGTACTGCGACGGACTGAGCTACAACATGGCCGCCGGCGAGGTGTGGGTGCTCAACAACTCCACGCTGCACGCGGTATGGAACGCCGATCCGGCATTGCCGCGCACGCACCTGATCTGCGACTTCCTGCCCAGTGATGCGCTGGTGGCGCTGCTGCTCGATGGGGAGCGCGAGCTTGGCGTCGATCGTCCCGAGGTGCGCGAGCACCTCATCGCGGCCTCCAACGCCAGCGACCTCTAGAAACGCCGTGCGGTCGGCTCGCCGCCGGCAACCAAAGCGCCGCGCCTGCATGAGCGGATCCTGTACGCGGTTCGCACCCCGGGCCCGCCGTCGTTGTCAGCATGACCGTGCGGGTGCACGATGCCCGCACCAGGAGGCCCGCCATGAGACTTTCGATTCCGCTGTTGTCCTGCCTGCTCGCGAGCGGCCTGCTCGCCGCCTGCGCCAGTACCCCGCCGCCCAGGCCGACCCATGTCACGGTCAAGGTCGACTGGACCGATCCGGCCAAATTCACCGACACGCGCACCGACCAGTGCCACAGCGCGGTCGCACCCGAGGAATGGCTGGGCCAGCTCGCGCGCTATGCGCAGGCGCGCGCCCGCAACCTGCTCAAGTCAGGCCAGACCCTCGAGGTCACGATCACTGACATCCAGCGCGCCGGCCAGTGTGAGCCGTGGCGTGGTCCGCGCATGAGCCAGATCCGCATGCTGACCACGATCTACCCGCCGATGATCAAGCTGCATTTCCAGTTGCGCAACGCCGACGGCACGATCCTCGCGCAGGGCGATCGCACGCTCACCGACCTCGCCTACCTCGACCGCGGCGTGCCGTTCGAGAACAACGACCCGCTGCGCTACGAGAAGCGCCTCCTCGACGACTGGTTGCGTCGCGGCGTCGACAAGCCGCCGCGCCGCTGAGCCGGCCGGCGGCGCGGCGGCGCCACCCGGCGATGCGTCGCATGCCGCGCGGCGCATCGCCAGCCGCCGCGGCGCGCGGCACAATGCGCGTTCGTCCCTGCGAGCGATCACGATGGATCCCCAGCACCCCGACCTGCGCCCCTTGTATGTCGATCACCTCGCCACGCTGCAGGCGCGCGCCGAGGCGATCCTTGCCCGCGCCGGGTTCGACCACCTCGTGGTCGCCGCCGGGCAGACGCACTTCCAGTTCCTCGACGACCGCGACTACCCGTTCGTCACCAACCCGCACTTCAAGCACTGGCTGCCGGTCACGCGCGCACCGGGTTCGTGGCTGGTCTGCAGCCCTGGGCGCAAGCCGCACCTGATCTACCTGCAGCCGCACGACTACTGGCATGTGGTGCCGGCCGCGCCGGCCGGCTACTGGGTCGATTCGTTCGAGATCACGATCATCCATGAGGCCGCCCAGGCGCGCGCCCACCTGCCTGTCGCGGCACGCTGCGCAGTCCTGGGTGAACCCAACGTCGCACTCGACGGCTTTGCACCGAACAACCCGCAGGCCGTGCTCGACTACCTGCACTGGCAGCGCTCGTACAAGACGCCCTACGAGCTGGCAATGATGCGCATCGCCAGCCGCATCGGCGCGCGCGCGCACCGCGCGGCGGAGCTGGCCTTCCGCGCCGGCAAGGGCGAATTCGACATCCACATGGCCTACCTGGCCAGTGCGCGCCAGACCGACAACGAGCTGCCTTACGGCAACATCATCGCGCTCAACCAGCATGGCGCGATCCTGCATTACACCGACCTGGCCCACGCACCGCCGGCACAGATGCATTCGTTCCTGATCGACGCCGGCGCGAGCTTCCATGGCTACGCCAGCGACATCACGCGCACCTACGCCGCCGACGGCGCCGGCGAGTTCGCGGCACTGGTCGCGGCCGTCGACGCGGCGCAACAGGGCTTTTGCGCCAGGGTACGCGCTGGGCAGAGCTATCCCGACCTGCACCTGCATGCGCACCACGTGCTCGCCGGCGTGCTGCGCGAGCATGGCTTCATCCGCATGAGCGCCGAGTCGGCAGTCGAATCGGGCCTGTCGTCCACCTTCTTCCCGCATGGACTGGGTCACCCGATCGGCCTGCAGGTGCATGATGTGGCCGGCTTTCAGGCCAGCGAAAACGGCGGCACGCTGCCGCGTCCGGCAGGCCATCCGTACCTGCGCATGACGCGCGCGCTCGAGCCGGGCATGGTGATGACGATCGAGCCGGGCCTGTATTTCATCGACCTGCTGCTGGCGAAGCTGCGCGAAGGGCCGCTGGCCGGCGAGGTCGACTGGACGCGCGTGGACGCGTTCCGCCGCTACGGCGGCATCCGCATCGAGGACGACGTGGCCTGCACCGCCGGTGCACCGGAGAACCTCACGCGCGAGGCTTTTGCGCAGTTGACCTAGCAACCCGTCCCGGGCGCGACCGCCGTCGGCGCAGCGCCGGGCGGCGACGTGGCCCGGTCGCAAGGCCGCGTGCGCCCGAGCGGCTCGCGCCAGCATCGATCCGCAGCCGCCACCGCCCGCCATGACCAGCGACGAATCCACTCCCCGCGCGCCGACCCACCCTTGGCGCGCCCATTTGCGCTGGCTCGTGCCGCTCACGTTTCTTGGCGTGGTCGCGGTGCTGGCGTGGCGCGAAGCCGGGCAACTCGACCTGCCGCAACTGCAGCGGGCCCTGCTGCAGGTACCGACCTTGCCGGCGCTCGGCGTCGCGCTGCTGGCATTGGCCGCGGTGGCGTTCACGGGCAGCATCGATCTCGTCATCGCGCGCTGGCTGGGCCTGCCGATCGGCGCGCGCGACGTGCTGCGGCTCGGTTTCGTCGCCAATGCGCTCGCCAATACGCTCAACCTGTACGGCACGCTCGGTTCGGGCGTGCGCCTGCTCGGCCTGACCGCGCGCGGCATCGAACTGGCGCGCGGTGCGGCACTGGTCGGCCTGCAGGTGCTGTCGCTGCCGCTGGGCCTGTCGGTGCTCATCATCATCACGCTGGCGCTCGGCTCGCGACCGATCACGGCCACGACCACCACCCATTGGCTGGCGATGCTGGTGCTGGCCGCCGCGGCCTGCTACCTGCCGGCCTTCTTCGTGCTGAGCGGGCGGCGGCGCCTGATGCGCTGGTTGCCCGCGGGCAGCGGCCTGCCGCCACTGCGGCTCAAGCTCGCCCTGGCGGCGCTGTCCTTTCTCGACTGGTTGCTGAGCGCGGCCGTGCTGTATGGCTGCCTGTATCTGTCGGGTGCCCACGTCAAGCCCGGACCGCTGCTCGGCAGCTTCGCGCTGGCGCAGGCGCTGGGCCTGCTGAGCCTGATCCCGGGTGGCTTCGGCGTGTTCGACGGCCTCATGCTGCTGGCCCTCACCAGCGGTGGCTACGACAACGCCGCGGTGCTGTCGGGGCTGTTCCTGTTCCGCGTGCTGTACTACCTGTTGCCGCTGCTGGCCGGCCTGTACGTCGGCTCCGGACTGCTGGTCGGTCAATTGCCCGGCGTCGCGCGCATGACGGCGCGCCTGCGCACCCATCCGCTGTTCGCGGTGCTGGGCCTGCCGGGCAGCCTGCTGGCCGGTCTGGGCGTGCATGTGCTGGCCGTACTGACCTTCGGCGCCGGCCTCGTGCTGCTGGCCTCGGCGGCAATCCCGGCGGTGCACGAACATGTCGTGGTGGTACGTGCGGTGCTGCCGCTGGCGGCAGTGGAAGGCTCGTACTGGCTGTCGATCCTCACCGGCGTGCTGCTGCTGGGCCTGGGCCGCGGCATCGACGGCCGCCTGCGCGTGGCCTACCGACTCGCCCAGCCGCTGCTGATCCTCGGCGCGATCCTCGCGGTGACCAAGGGCCTGCATTTCGGCGAGGCGCTGTTCCTGCTCGCGATCGCCGTGCTGCTGCGCGCGCGCAAGCGCGAGTTCACCCAGCGCGCGATGAGCCTGTCGTCGATGACGACGGCGGCGTGGTTGGCCGGCCTCAGCGTCGTCGTGCTCGCATTCTTCGCCGTCGGCATCGCCCAGGTGCTCGGCGACGACAGTTTCGATCTGTGGTACTTCGGCCACGGCGAGCACGCCTCGCGTCTCGCGCGCGGCCTGCTCGCGGCCGCGCTCGGTGTGCTGATCTACCTCATCTGGCAATCGTTCGCGGTGCGCCGCCCCAGCCTCGCCCTGCCCGATCGCGCCGAGCTCGAACGCGCGCGGCAGATCTACCGCGAGCACGGCGGCGGCGAATTCGGCCATCTGTCGTTCATGCGCGACAAGGCGCTGTTCTGGTCGGCCGATCGTGGCGCGGTGGTGGCCTGCGCCGCGATCCGTGACCGGCTCGTGGCGCTCGGCTCACCCTGCGGCCCGGAGCGCGCGATCCGGCGCGCGATCCTCGACTTTCGCCAGTACGCCGACGGTCAGGGCCGCAAGCCGGTGTTCTACGAAGTGCTCGAACCGCACCTGTCGCTGTATCACGACCTCGGCTTCGACCTGTTCAAGCTCGGCGAACTCGCCACGATCACGCTGGCCGAGTTCACGCTGGCCGGCAAGCGCTGGGAGGACCTGCGGCAGGCGGTCAATCGTTCGACCCGCGAGCAACTCGAGTTCGAGCTCGTCGAGCCACCGTTCGACACCATGCTGATGGCCCAGGTCGAACAGGTCTCCGATGCCTGGCTCGCGGCCAAGGGCATGCAGGAAAAGGGTTTTTCACTGGGTCGCTTCGACCTCGATTACCTGGCCTGGAGCCCGCTCGCACTGGTGCGCCAGGCCGGCCGGATCATTGCATTCGCCAACGTGCTGCCGCCCTACGGTCCCGATGGCACGGCGAGCATCGACCTCATGCGCCATCTCGACGATGCGCCGCGCGGCACGATGGATTTCCTGTTCGCGCGCATCATGCAGTGGGCCCGCGATGCCGGCCACGAACGCTTCAGCCTCGGCATGGCGCCGCTGTCGTCGGTCGGCGACAACCCCTATGCGCGACTCAACGAGCGCCTCGCCGCGCTCGCCTTCCGCTACGGCGGGCGCTTCTACAACTACCAAGGGCTGCGCCACTACAAGGACAAGTTCCAGCCGCAGTGGACCGGCGCCTACCTCGCCTATCCGCGCGGCGTGTGGGTGCCGTCGCTGCTGGTCGACATCGCGGCGCTGGTCGCCGGCGGCTACCGTCGCCTGCTGCGCGACTAGGGACGCGCCTGCGCCTGCCGCAGCTTGTCCACGTACTCGCCGGTGATGAGCTCGGCCAGCCCGTAGGGCGCGTTGCGGTCGAGCATGCGCGAGTGCTCGGCATGCGATTGGCCCACGCCGAAGTACACATTTGCGGCCAACAGGCGCACGCTGCGCAGGCACAGCTCGGCGCGCGCGGCGGCCATGTTCTCGATCGTGAACAACACCAGGCCCTTGCGCCCCAGTTGCACGGCCTGACACTCGAGTACCTGGTCTTCACTGCGCGGCCGCGCCAGCGCCACCACCCAAGTGGCGCGCGCAGTCTGCGGATCGAACGTCGGCAAGTCGGCAAACCCATGCGCCTGCGGCGTTTGCTCCTGCTCCTGCGTCGCGGTCGGGTCGGGCTGGCGCAGGCGCCGCATCGCGGCCAGCAGGGTGGCGGTGTCGACGCTGGCGAGGCCGCGCGCAGCGACATAGCCGTCGCCGCGCCAGGTCACGCGCACGTACCAGGCGTTGGCCGCGGTGAGGTCGACGCGTTCGTGCACGAACCAGCCGATCGTGTCGGCGGCCGGCGCATCGCTCGTGCCGGCAAACGCGCGCTCGAGTTCGCTGCGATCGATGAAACGGAAATGCTGCGGCACCGTGATGCCGGTGGCGGCGCCGGCGATCTCGACCTTGCCTTGGCTGCGCACGAGGCTGGTCAGCGCGCGTGCGCGCCGCGCCCTCGCGCTGGCCACCCGCCTCGCCTCGTCGGCATCGTGCGAGCGCAGCCAGTCGGCTTCCTCGCGCTGCTGGGTGGCCAGCACGTGCCAGCCAAACAGCCCGCCGGCCAGCGCCAGCAGCACGAGGCCGCCGAGCAGGTACCAACGCGGGTTGTTGGCACGTTCACCCCAGTACTTGGCGAGCGCGAACAGGCCCAGCGGCGGCAGCAGCAACGCGAACACGGCGGTCAAGCGGTCGCGCCGCCAGACCAGCGCAATGCCGTACAGGTACAGGCCCAGACCGCAGGCCAGCAGCAGGAGCAACATGGGCAGGGACAACGTCATCACGACCTCACTGGGACTCGATGCGCTGGATCTGGTCACGCGGCAGCGCATAGGTGGCGACACCACCGGCGCGACGCACCGACAACTGCACCTCGCGCGCATCGACCGCGACCACCGTGCCGCGATGCTGCCGTTCGTTGCTGGTGATGATGGTCACGCGCTTGCCGATGCGCGCCTTGAGATCGTCGAAGCCCAGCGTATCGGCGGTGTCGGCGTGGCTGGCGGCAAGCCAGCCCGCCTCGCTGCCCGCTGCCGCCGGTGCCGCTGCCGCGATCACCGGCACATCTGCTGCCGCGGCGGCCGTGTCGGCCTGCGCATCGCGCGCGGCGACCGCCTCGGCCAGCATGATCTCCTCGATGCGCGCCTCGTCCTGCTGCGGCGTCGGCGGCAACGCCCACGCGGGCGCAACGCCCAGCACGCCTGCCAACAGGCTCATCGTCTGCAGTCGCTTCACGACGCCCCCTTTCGCAGGTGGCGCGCCTTGGTTGGCGGTCGCGGCCACACTGCCCCTGTACCGACCTTCATCCTAGCCCAGGACGCACCCTCGATGCTGTGCCGGCAGGCACGCTATGGCGTTTGGCCGGCACTGGCCCGGCGCGCGATCAGGTCGCCCAGGGCCGCGTAGTCGCCATCGTAGTGGTGACCGCCCGGCAGGCTGGCCTGGCGCACATTGGCCGGCAGCGGCTTGCGGCAGTAGCTGTCGTCCTCGTCGGCGCCCTGCACGCACAGCAGCGGCGTGGTGTTGCGGTCGAGTTCGGGCCCGAGCGGCAAGGCGCCCTCGTGCCGGGTCGAGCCGAACCAGTCACCGACATGGATCTCGAACACGGCGCTGTCGTCGGGTGAGATCATCACGCCGAGGTCGACGCGCGAGCGCAGCGCCGGCGGCAGGCGATTGAGCACCACCGGCACGAGGCTGGCGCCGAAGGAATAACCCACCAGCACGAATCGTGCATCGTCGTGGCCGCGGGCGTAGTGCGCCATCACGCGCGCGACGGCGTCGGCGCTGGCCTGTGGCGTCTGCGTGTGCCAGAAGAACTTGAGCGTCGACAGGCCGATCACGCGCATGCCGCGGGCCGCCAGCGCCTGCGCCACGCCGCGGTCGAGGCCGGCCCAGCCGCCGTCGCCGGTCAGCATGATGACAATGCGCGCACTGGCGTCGCCGACCGGCTCGACCTCGGTGAGCGGCAGGTCGGCGACGTCGTCGGGCAGGGCTGGCGTCGCGGCATCCTGGCGCGCACGCCAGTCCCGGTACAGGTCTTGCGCCGCGACCGCAGGCGGACGCTGCGCCAGCGGCGGCCACAGCGCGCCGAGCCAGCGGCGCAGCCGCGCCAGCGGAGCACCGAGGCCATCGATCGTCGCGCCGTTGGCGAACGGCCGCGGCCACCACGGCAGCGCCGGCCTCGCCACCGGCATGATGCGATAGCCGGCCGCGCCGTCGGCGCGCGTCATCGCGCCGGCATCGCCCGCGCAGATCGGCTTGGGCAGGTGCAGCGCGCTGCGCCAGCCGAGCGTGACCAGACCCTCGAAGGTGCCGGCCGGCGCCTGCATCGCCACCGCGTAGGCAAAGCTCGCACCGGCACCATCGCCTACCAGCAGCGGTGCGCTGTAGCTGGCCAGGCCTTCGTGGCGCGCGATCCAGTGCGCGACTTCCTCGACGTGGCCAGCCGGATACGAACAGGCGTCCTTGATCGACTCCATGCGCGCGAGGTAGGCGCGCGTGTCGATGCCCACCACCAGCGCGCCGGCGCGCGCGAACGCCGCGCCGAGCATGTCGTCGCGCGCGCTCCAGCCCGTACCGTCGGCGAACAGCAGCAGCATGCGCGTGGCCGGCGTGGCCGGCCGCGACAGATGCAGCGTGCCGAACAGGCCGTAGTCGACCGTGGTCGATGCGGCCGCCGCGGCGCCGGCCACGGCAACCAGCGCGCCGGCCGCCAGCCAGCGCACGAGGCTGCGCCAGGGCTTCATCGGCCGGCGGCCATCAGCGCCTCGATGGCGTCGACGTCGCTCGGCACGTCGGCCGAGATGACCAAGGGCGCGCCATCGGTGACCACCACGTCGTCCTCGATGCGGATGCCAATGCCACGATACCGGGCCGGCACGCCGCGGGCGTCGGGCGCGATGTAGAGGCCCGGCTCGACGGTGACGACCATGCCGGCCTCGAGCTGGCGGAACTCGCCGTCGATGCGGTAGTCACCGACGTCGTGCACGTCCAGGCCGAGCCAGTGGCCGGTCTTGTGCATGTAGAACTGGCGATAGGTCTGCTCGCGCAGGTTGCGCTCGAGCGTGCCCTTGAGCAGGCCGAGCCTGATCAGGCCGCGCGTGAGCACGCGCACGGCCGCTTCGTGGTAGGCGTCGAAGGCGAAACCGGCGCGCACCTGGTCGATGGCCGCATGCTGCGCGTCGAGCACGAGCTCGTACAGCGCGCGCTGCGCCGGCGAAAACCGGCCATTGACCGGGAACGTGCGCGTGATGTCCGAGGCATAGCACTGGAACTCGGCACCGGCGTCGATCAGCAGCAGATCGCCGTCGCGCAGCGCCGCGTTGTTGGCGCGATAGTGCAGCACGCAGGCATTGGCGCCACCGCCAACGATCGGCTCGTAGCTGGGCACGGCGCCATGCTTGCGCAGCACATGCAGCAGTTCGGCCTCGA
This sequence comes from Dokdonella sp., assembly GCF_019634845.1. Classification (GTDB taxonomy): domain Bacteria; phylum Pseudomonadota; class Gammaproteobacteria; order Xanthomonadales; family Rhodanobacteraceae; genus Dokdonella_A. The sequence continues at coordinate 94,459 of NZ_JAHCAQ010000004.1, read as the reverse complement.
CCTCGTGCTCGTTCTGGCCCGGTTGCGTGGTCTGCATCGCGCGCACGTGGGCGGCGGCGGCGATCTGGGCCGCGCGCGTCATCAGGCGCAGCTCGGCGCGTGACTTGTACAGCCGCAGGTCGTGCAACAGGTGCGACAGCGCGACGAATTCGTGCGGCGGGCGCATGCCATGGCGCACCTGCGCGCGCAGGCGGTTGATCCACGAGATCAGGCGCAGGTCGAAGTCGACATCACGACCGAAGTGGTAGTAGACGCGCTCGCGGCCCTCGATGAGGCCGGGCAGGATGTCGTCGATGTCGTCGATCGGGAACGCATCGTCCATCTGGTACCGGCTGACGGCGCCTTCGGTACCGGCGCGAGCGCCATCCCAGCGCTCGCGCTCGGCATCGCGTTCACGGCAGAACAGGATCACCTCGCCGGCGGCGCGCCCCGGCACCAGCGCGAGCACGGCTTCGGCTTCGGGAAAACCCGTCAGATAGTGGAAGTCGCTGTCTTGCCGATAGGGGTAATGCGCATCGTTGTTGCGCACGCGCTCGGGCGCCGCTGCCACGATGACGATGGCGTCACCACCGGCCATGCGCATGAGCTGCTTGCGGCGGCGGGCGTACTCGCTGGGCTGGATCATGGGCTGCGGATGGCGATGGTCGCGGGTGATCGGCAGCGCATTGTGCCGCGCGCAATCTACCACCAGTGCCGCGCCGCCGGGCAGCGGGGCTGCGCCATTGCACGCCGTGCGTGGCGCGTCCGGCAACGTTTGCCTACACTCGGACCACCTTTCGCCGCAGGCCGACCGTGTACGCGCCACTCCCCGCGCTGCCTCCACTCCGACCCGCCGCGCGCTGGTCGTGGCGCGGCGCGCTGCTCGTGGCGGGCCTGGCGCCACTGCTCGCGCTGGCGCAGACGCAGGCGGCGACGTCGACCCACGATGCGGTGCTGCGCAGGTTCTACTACCGCACGATCGGTATCGAGCAGGGCCTGGCCGAAAGCATGGTCAACGTCCTGCTGCAGGACCACGCGGGTTACGTGTGGATCGGCGGCGACAGCAAGCTGCAACGCTACGACGGCTACGACTTCGTCGACTATGCGCAGGTCAGCGGCCGCGACGGTCCGCTGCGCAGCCCGATCAGCGCACTGGCGGAGGATGCGCGCCATCGGTTGTGGGTCGGCACCTACGACCTGGGCCTGTTGCGGCTGAGCCCGGGCCGGCAAACCCTGGATGTGGTCGCGCTGGCAGAGCCGGTGCCGCGCACCGCCAGTGGCCTGCTCGCCGACCAACATGACGGGATGTGGATCAGCACCGAGCAGGGCATCGTGCTGGTGGATGGCGACACTGACGCCGTACGCCAGCGCTGGTCGCTGACCGAAGGCGCCGGAGCGCCGCCACTGGTGCGCGGCATGGCCCGCGCGGGTGACGGCAGCGTATGGGTCGCGGCCACCAATGGCCTGTGGCGCGTGCAGGCCGGCACCGCGCAGGCGCAACATGTCGCTGCCGCCCAGCTGCATGCGACCAGCAGCGTCATCGTCGATGGCAGTGGCCAGGTGCGCATCGGCACCAGCGACGGTTTGTACGGAATCGACGCGCACGGCGACGCGCGGCGGCTGTGGCCGACTGACGGCGCCTACGCGGTGACGGCCATCGCCGCCGACGCGCAGCAGCGACTGTGGCTTGGCGTGGCGGGCCACGGCATCGCGATCTTCGACGCGGCGCGCGACCACGTCCATTGGTCGCGTCCCGACCCGATGGGGCCAGGGCGATTGCCCGACGCCAACATCACCACGCTCATGCCCGACCGCTCCGGTCTGCTGTGGATCGGCACCCACAACCGTGGACTGGTGCGCACCGACATGGCCGGGGCGCCCTTCCGTTATCTGTTCGATCGCGCGGCCAGCGTGGCGGCGCCCGACGGCAACAACGTGCAGGCGCTGGCTGGCGATGCCGACGGCGCGCTGTGGGTCGGCCTGGCGAGCGGACTCAAGCACTACCTGCCCGAGCGCAACCAGTTCGAGGCCATCGAGCGCATCAAACTGGTCGCCGCAGACGGCAGCCATGATCTGCAGGGGATGCCCGATGTGGCCGCGATCGCGCAGGCGCCCGACGCGCGCCTGTGGCTGGCCACCGACCGCGGACTTGGCCTGTTCGATCCGCGCGCGTCCAGCCTGTCCCTGCTCGACGATGCTGGCGGCGCAGCGGGCGGGCTGGCGGCGGCACGCCCCTATTGCCTGGCCACCGGCGCCAATGGTCGCCTGTGGGTCGGCACACTGCGCGGCGGGTTGGCGCGCTACGACAGCGCCAGTGGGCAGTGGACGCGCTGGCGGCACAATCGCGCGCAGCCGAACGCGGAGTCGGACCTGGGCAGCAACACCGTGTTCGCGGTGCACGAGGATCGCCAGGGCCGGTTGTGGGCCGGCACCGTCGAGGGCCTGTCGCTGATCGATCCCGTCAGCGGCAAGGTGCAGGTGTCGACCTACGTGGCCGGCGATCCCAATTCGTTGTCGGCCAGTACGGTGCTGGCGCTCCACGAATCGGCGCGCGGTGAGCTGTGGGTGGGTACGGCCAGCGGCCTCAACCGATTCGACGGCCACGATGGCGGTCAGGCGCGCTTTTCGCACTGGCCGCAGGGCAATGATCGGGCCAGCGCGATCTACTCGATCGAGGAGGACGGTCGCGGGCGCCTGTGGTTGGGCACCAATCGCGGCATGGCCTCGTTCGATCCGGCCACCAACAGCTGGCACGACTACGGCATTACCCAGGGCGTGCAGGGCACCGCGTTCAATCCCGGCGCCAGCACGGTGCTGCGCGATGGCGAGTTCGCCTTCGGCGGCAGCGACGGCATCAACCTGTTCCAACCCGACGCCATCGGCAGCGATCGCGCGGCTGCACCCGTGGTGGTCACTGCGGTGCGCGTCGGCGCCAACGAGGCGATCGTGCAGCCCGCCGACGGAACGGTGCGAATGGCTGCCGGCGAGCACGTGGTGCGCTTCGAATTCGCCGCACTCGACTACGCCGCGCCCGAGCGCAACCGTTTCGCCTACCAACTCGAAGGCTTCGACACGCGCTGGAGCGAGGCCGGCACGCGGCATGACGCCACCTACACCAACCTCGAACCGGGCCATTACGTATTTCACGTGCGCGGCACCAATCGCGATGGCTACTGGAGTCCGCAACTGGCGGCGGTCGAGCTCGAGGTGTTGCCGCCGTGGTGGGAAAGCGCGCCGGCGCGGCTGGGTTACCTGTTGGCCGCACTCGGCGTGGCCGCCCTGGCATGGCGCTGGCAGCGACAACGTCGCCGCGAGGAACTGCTGCACCACCACGACCTGCGCGACCGTGAGGATCGGCTGCGACTGGCGCTGTGGGGCTCGGGCGATGATTTCTGGGACTGGGACATGAGCCGCGACCACATCGTGCTGACCGGCTCGCACCCGCTGTCCACCGGCGACGACGTCCACACCGACAAGCCATTCCGCGACTGGTTCCGCGAACGCGTACACCCCGACGATCTGGCGCTGACCGAGCAGCGCCTGGACAACCACGCACGTGGCGATACCCAGAGCTACGAAGCCGAATACCGCCTGCGCTTCAGGCGCGGCGACGGCCACGAGTGGCGCTGGATTCTCGCCCGCGGCCGCATCGTCGAGCGCGACGCCAGCGGCCGCCCGCTGCGCATGTGCGGCACCACGCGCGACATCACCGCCGAGCGCATCGCCGCGCAAGAGCGCCGTATCTCGCACGAAATCCTGCGCAGCATGGGCGAGGCGGTGGTCGTCAACGACCTCGACTTCCGCGTCACGATGGTCAACCCGGCGTTCACGCGCATCACCGGCTGGACCCAGGCCGAAGTCGAAGGCCAGTCGATCGCGGTGCTCGACTGCGCGCGCCATCCAAGCGAGATCTACCAGCAGTTGCGCACCACATTGGAGGCGACGGGGCAGTGGCACGGCGAACTGTGGCAGCGGCGCAAGACCGGTGAGGAGTTCCTGAGCTGGTGCGAGGTCAGTGAGGTACGCGACGCGACGGGTACGCGCACGCACTACGTCGGCGTCATCAGCGACATCACCGACCGCAAGCGCGCCGAACAGGAGCTGCGCTACCTGGCCAACTACGACGCGCTGACCGGCCTACCCAACCGCTCGCTGCTGCTCGAGCGCATCCACCAGGGCATCGGGCGCGCGCAGCGCGGCCAGCGCAAGCTGGCAGTGCTGTTTCTCGACCTCGACCGCTTCAAGCATGTCAACGACTCGATGGGCCACGCCGCCGGCGACTCGCTGCTGCGCGCCGCGGGCGCGCGCCTGCGCCACATCGTGCGCGGCAACGATTCGGTCGCGCGCATCGGTGGCGACGAGTTCACGGTCGTGCTCGAGGACCTCGAAAGCGGCGCCGACGCCGAGGTGGTGGCCAGCAAGATCCTCGCCGCGTTCGAAGAGCCGCTCGAGCTCGACAACGGCCAGGAAGTGGTGATCTCGCCATCGATCGGCATCAGCCTGCATCCCGACCACGGCCAGACCGCCAACGATCTGCTCAAGTACGCCGACACCGCGATGTACCAGGCCAAGGAACGCGGCCGGCACACCTGGATGGTGTACGTCGAAGCGATGGACGCCGCCGCGCGCCTGCGCGCGATGACGGTGGCCGCATTGCGCAGGGCGCTCGAGCGCAACGAATTCCACCTGCGCTACCAACCCAAGATGTCGCTGCACGACGATCGCATCAGCGGCTTCGAGGCGCTGCTGCGCTGGCACAATGCCGAACTGGGTGACATCGCGCCGGGCGTGTTCATCCCGATCGCCGAGGAAACCGGGCTGATCGTCGATATCGGCGACTGGGTCATCGAGCAGGCCTGCCGCCAGCTCGCGCGCTGGCGCGCCGAGGGTCTGGTCGACATCACGCTGTCGATCAACCTGTCGGTGGCGCAATTGCTGCACGCCGATCTCGTGCGGCGCCTGAGCGACATGCTGGCAGCGCACGACGTCGCGCCGGCGCAGCTCGAGCTGGAACTGACCGAAAGCATCGTCATGGCCAATGCCGAGCAGTCGATCACCACGCTGCGCCGCCTCAAGGCGGTCGGCGTGAGCCTGGCGATCGACGACTTCGGCACCGGCTATTCGTCGTTGAGCTACCTCAAGCGGTTGCCGATCGACGCCCTCAAGATCGACAAGGAATTCGTCGGCGACCTGACCACCGACCCCGACGATGAGGCGATCACGGCCACCGTCATCGCGATGGCCCATTCACTCGCCCTCAACGTCATCGCCGAAGGCGTCGAGCAGGTCGCGCAGGTCGACTACCTGCGGCGCCAGGATTGCGACGAGATCCAGGGTCACTGGCTGGCCGAGCCGATGCTGCCCGAACTGTGCCTGCCCTTCGTGCGCGAACATGAGCGCCGGCGCCGCGAGCGCGGTGTCGATGCCGGCCCGATCGGCCGCTGAGGCCATCCCGCGCCGGACCGCTGCCGCCGGCGCCCATCGCGGACCGTTGCGGACCTGTCGCCGGCTGTCTCCCGCGCACGAATCCCGCTATATTGGCCCGCATGGCGACGCTCGATCACAACCTGTCCGCAATCGACGAGCGCATCGATCGCCTGCTCGGGCTGTGTCGCAGCCTGCAGGAAGAAAACCGCAGCCTGCGCGCCAGCCAGGAACAGCTCGCCAACGAGCGCGCACAGTTGCTCGCGCGCAACGAACAGGCGCGCTCGCGCGTCGAAGCGATGATCGCGCGGCTCAAATCACTGGAGCAGAACCAGGCATGAGCGAAGGCGAACCCGTCAAGGTGGTGATCCTCGACCGTGAGTTCCACGTCGCCTGCAGCGATGCCGACCGCGCCGGGCTGGTTGCTGCGGCACGGCATCTCGACGAGCGCATGCGCGAGATGCGCAGCTCCGCGCGCACGGCCGGTGTCGATCGCATCGCGATCCTCGCCGCGCTCAACATCTGCCACGAGCTGCTGGAGACGCAGGCGCGTGTCAGCAGCAGCGAGCAGGCGTTGGCAGAAAAACTGCATGCGCTCAATCTCAAGCTTGAACGCGCCTTCGCGCCGTCACTACAATAGCCGCGGATGTCCTCTACGGTTCCCGGCAGCGCACTCTTACATATTGCCTTGTTCCTATGAACGACCCGGGTCGGCTCCACGCCGCCATTGTGCAAGTCCGCCCCGAGCGGAAAGCCTGCAGGCGACGTCGGCCCTCCCACCTGATCCCTCAGGATCAAGGTCGTTTGATGCGCACCGGCTCCGGTGGAGGACATCTTCTTTCTTGCGCTCGTCGATGAGCGCCGCCACGCGCAGCGCGGTGGCGCATGATCGCGGCGCCGTTCGGCGGCAGCGCGCGCAGGCGCACCACCGCTCGCCGCCCCCCCCCGCCAACCGCCGCGCATGACTCGCGCCTCCGCAACCGCGACCGCGCGTGACGCCTTGCGTCGGGACCTGCGCGCGCAGCGCGCGGCCCTCAGCGCGGGCGAGCGGGTGGCCGCCGCCCAAGCGCTGGTGGCGCAGATCGAGCGGATACCCGGGTTCCTCACCGCGCCGCGCATCGCAGGCTACTGGGCCACCGATGGTGAATTGCCGCTGGCCGCGCTGCCCGGCGGCGTCCATGCGCGCGGTCAGCACTGGTACCTGCCGGTGGTGCGCCCGCACCGCCAGTTGTGGTTCGCGCCATGGCAGGTCGGCGCACCGCTGGCAACCAATCGCTTTGGCATCCCCGAGCCGGTTTGCGCCGCCGAGCAGATGGTGCCGGCGCCCGAACTCGACATCGTGCTCGTACCGCTGCTCGGTTTCGACCGCCACGGCCACCGGCTCGGCTTCGGCGGCGGCTATTACGACCGCAGCTTCGCCTTCCTGCGCGAGCGTGCCGCAGCTGCCCGCCCGCTTCTCGTCGGCATCGGCTACGCGTTGCAGGAACTGCCCGCACTCGCGGCGCAAGCCTGGGACGTGCGGCTCGATTACGTCGCGACCGAGCGCGAACTCATCCGCTGCGCCGCGGCCGGGTGAAGACGGGCACCGCGGGCTGCTAAAGTCACCGCTTCCGCACCGCGGGGCGAATTGTCGATGCGTCATTGGCTCATGAAGAGCGAACCGGATGTGTTCTCGATCGACGATCTCGCGCGCGTCGGTCGGGAACCCTGGACCGGCGTGCGCAACCACCAGGCGCGCAACTTCATGCGCGACGACATGCAGATCGGCGATCCGGTGCTGTTCTACCACTCCAGCTGCGCCGAGCCGGGCGTGGTCGGGATCGCGCGCGTGGCGAGCGCGGCCTACCCGGACCCGAGCCAGTTCGAGCGCGACAGCGAGTACTTCGACGCCCGCAGCACGCACGCGCAGCCGCGCTGGGTGCTGGTCGACGTCGAGTTCGAACAAAAGTTCGCGCAGCCGGTCACGCTGGCGCGGCTGCGCAACGAGCCACGCCTGGCCGGCTGCGCGCTGCTGCAGCGGGGCAACCGGCTTTCGATCCTGCCGTTCACGCGTGCCCAGTGGGACATCGTGCTCGGCATGGCCTCATCACGACAGCAGCGAGGAACCCGCCACGCATGAACCAGGACGAGGCAAAACGTCGCGCCGCCCGCGCCGCGATGCGCTATGTCGAACCGGGCATGATCGTCGGCGTCGGCACCGGCTCCACCGTGGCCCATTTCATCGATGCCCTGGCCGAGCGTCGCCACGACATCGCCGGCGCGGTGTCGAGTTCGGAATGGTCGAGCCAGCGCCTGCGCGCGCACGGCATCGAAGTGCTCGATCTCAACGCCACCGGCGAATTGCCGTTGTACGTCGACGGTGCCGACGAATGCGATGGCGCCAAGTGCCTGATCAAGGGCGGTGGCGCCGCGCTCACGCGCGAGAAGATCGTCGCCGCCGCATCGCGCAGGTTCGTGTGCGTGATCGACGCCAGCAAGCGGGTCGAGGTGCTGGGCCGCTTCCCGCTGCCGATCGAGGTGATCCCGATGGCGCGCAGCCACGTCGCGCGCGAGCTGGTCCGGCGCGGCGGTCAACCGGTGTGGCGCGATGGTGTGGTCACCGACAACGGCAACTGGATCCTCGATGTGCACAACCTGCGCATCAGCGCGCCACTGGCACTGGAAGCCGAGCTCAACCAGATCGCCGGCGTGGTCACGGTCGGCCTGTTCGCGGCGCGGCGCGCCGACGTGGTGCTGATCGGCGACGAGGTGATGCCGTGACGCGACGGCCGCTGCATGCCGCCACGCTCGCCGCGCTGGCGACGGCCAGCGTGCAGGCGCTGGCCGCATCGCCGGTCGACACCAGCTGGATCCGGCTGCGTGGCGACGCCGCGCGTCGCATCTTCCCGACCCTGCCGGCGCCGCGCGAGGCCGCGCCGCACGCTGGCGCCAGCCGCCCCCTGGCGACACATCCGGTCGCCAACTGCAACGATGATGGCCCTGGCAGCCTGCGAGATGCGGTTGCCGCGGCAGCCAGTGGCGACACGATCGACCTCAGCGCTTTGCACTGCTCGTCGATCACGCTGACGACCGGCGCGATCGAGGTCAGGCTCGACGACCTCGAACTGGTCGGCCCGGGTGCGAACCGGCTGGCGATCGACGGCAATGCCGCCGATCGCCTGTTCATCCACCCGCGCGGCGGCACGCTGCGCCTGAAGGGATTCACGCTGCGCCGTGGCAGCGCTCGCGCCGAGCAGTTCCATGTCTCTGGCGGCGGCTGCATCGCCTCGGCGGGCTACCTTGAGCTGTACGACAGCGTGGTGCGCGACTGCTATGCGGTCGGCATCGGCAGTTACGGTGGCGCGCTGTACGCCTATTCGCTGACGCTCGGCAACACCACGATTGTCGGCAACCATGCCCGCGGCATGCATGCCGCCGCGGGAACGGCGGCCTTCGGTGGCGCGGCCTTCGTCTATGCGCTGCAGCTCGACAACAGCACGATCAGCGCGAACCTGGCCGACCATCAGCCCAATCCCGGTTTCACCAGTTACGACATCGGCGGCGCCATCGTTGCGGTGACCGGCGGCACGATCACCAGCTCGACCATCGACAGCAACATCAGCGACGGCCGCGCAGGTGGCATCGCGACTTTCAACCCGCTGGCGATGATCAACTCCACGGTGTCGGGCAACCTCGCACGCCATGACATCGCAGGCGGGTTGTTCATGCGCTGGCCGGCCGCGCTGCAGCTCGACAACAGCACCGTGACCGGCAATCGTTCGGCCCTCGACGGTGGCGGCGTGTGGCTCAACGCGCCTGGCAGCAATTTCCGCAGCAGCATCGTGTTCGGCAATTCCAGCGATGTCGGCAACCGCGACAACCGCTACGGCGCCCTGCCGCAGAGCGTGGCGATCGGCGGCATCGGCAACGTGCTCGCCTCGGCCTCGCCTCTGCTCACCTTGCCAGCCGGCACGCTCGCATCCGATCCGCTGCTGCAGCCGTTGGCGTCCAACGGCGGCCGCACTCGAACCCATGCGCTGCGCGCGGGTAGCCCGGCCATCGATGCCGGCAGCAATGCCCTCGGTCTCGCCAACGACCAGCGCGGCGATCCATTCGTACGCAACTGGGGCCACGCGCCCGACATCGGCGCCTACGAATGGCAGGGCGGGAGCGGACCGGGCTCGCGCGCGGCAGTACCGATGCTGTCGCGCTGGGCGCTTGGCCTGCTCGCGCTGGGCCTGCTGCTCGCGGTGCGCTGGCGACAGCGGCGGATGCACTGAACGCAGCCACTGCTCGGCCGCGGCGCCGCGGCGATCGTTGGGCGCGGTACGGACTGGCCGCACGACACCGGCCCGGAAATCGCAGCGCGGCACGGGCGCGGCGCGCACAGCCCCGCTGCACAAACGAGGATGACCGTGTCGCCCCATCCCTGGGGCTCACCCCTGCGCGCTGCGCGCTCCGGGGCCAGCGCTGCGCGCTGGCCAAAATCGCTCCCGGCGATTTGTCGAACACAGGTTCCGCATCGGACCAGTCCCCCAGCCACGAATGCAAAGCCCCGCGCGAGGCGGGGCTTGGCCGGGCCGGGCCGGACCGGGCCGGGACCAGGATTGCTCGCCCCATCCCTGGGGCTCACCCCTGCGCGCTGCGCGCTCCGGGGCCAGCGCTGCGCGCTGTCCAAAATCGCTCCCGGCGATTTTGTCGAACACAGGTTCCGCATCGGACCAGTCCCCCAGCCACGAATGCAAAGCCCCGCGCGAGGCGGGGCTTGGCATTCGTGGCTGGGGGACTAGGATTCGAACCTAGATAAACGGAGTCAGAGTCCGTTGTCCTACCATTAGACGATCCCCCAACGGAGCGTTGGACGTCAGCGCTTGGAGTACTGGGTCGCGCGACGGGCCTTGTGCAGGCCGACCTTCTTGCGCTCGACCTCGCGCGCATCGCGCGTCATGAAGCCGGCCTTGCGCAGCGGTGTCTTGAGCGTTTCGTCGTACTCGACCAGCGCGCGGGCGATGCCGAGGCGGATCGCGCCGGCCTGGCCGGTCATGCCGCCGCCGGCGACCGTGACGAGCACGTCGAACTTGTCCTGGCTCTGGGTCAGCTCGAGTGGCTGGCGCACGATCATGCGCGAGGTCTCGCGGCCAAAGAACTCATCGAGTGCCTTGCCATTGACCGTGATGGCGCCGCTGCCCTTGCGCAGGAAGACGCGTGCTGCGGAGGACTTGCGACGGCCGGTGCCGTAATTCTGCTGGGTAGCCATAGTCGAGTTCGTCTGTCGGTTCTGTTGGTCCGCATGCGAGCCGCTGGCATCGCACGCGGGGCAGTGATCACGCCTTGATGTCGAGCGCCTGCGGCTGCTGCGCCGCGTGCGGATGGTTCGGCCCGGCGTAGACCTTGAGCTTGCGGTACATCGCGCGACCGAGCGGATTCTTGGGCAGCATGCCCTTGACGCCGATCTCGATCACTCGCTCGGGATGCGTCGCCAGCATGTCCTTGAGCGAGGTCGTCTTGAGGTTGCCGATGTAGCCGGTGAAGCGATGATAGTTCTTGTCATCGAGCTTCTTGCCGGTCACCGCGATCTTCTCCGCATTGACCACGACGAGGTAATCGCCGGTGTCGACGTGCGGGGTGTAGACGGTCTTGTGCTTGCCGCGCAGGCGATGGGCCAGTTCGGTGCACAGGCGACCGAGGGTCTTGCCGGTGGCGTCGACCACATACCAATCGCGTTTGACGCCGTCTGCCTTGGCGCTGATCGTGTTCATATCCGTAATACCCTGCTGGGCCCGGGATGACCGGGGCAGTCGAAATCGAGGGCGCGGGAGAATAGCCGAAGAGTCGGCGCGTGACAACCGCGTTACCTGTCGTGAGCCGCGCATGGTAGCACGAACCCGACCGTCCGGCGCCAGTGCCAGCGACTTTCGTGGCTGGGCCCGCCCAAGACCGCCGGCCGGCCGCCATGCCGGGGCCGCCCTCAGGTCAGGTTGCGGCCGTGGAACAGCTCCTCGATCTCGCGGCGCAGCAGCTGCTCGATGCGCTGGCGGTCCTTGAACGAGAGATCGTCGGCGTGCGCCTCGAACAGGTAGGTATCGAGGTCGAAGTCCTTCACGTGCATCTTGGTGTGGAACATGTTTTCCTGATACACGTTGACGTCGAACATCTCGTACTTCTGGCGGATGTGCTTGGCCAGGTAGTCCTGGATCGAATTGATCTTGTGGTCGATGTAGTGCTTGCGCCCGCGCACGTCACGCGTGAAGCCGCGCACGCGGTAGTCCATCGTGACGATGTCGGATTCGAAGCTGTCGATGAGGTAATTGAGCGCCTTGAGTGGCGAAATCACCCCGCACGTCGCCACGTCGATGTCGGCTCGGAACGTGGCGATACCGTTGTGCGGGTGGGTCTCCGGGTAGGTGTGGACCGTGATGTGGCTCTTGTCCAGATGCGTCACCACCGCGTCGGAGATCATGTCCTTGCCGAGCTTGTCGACGATCGGATGCTCGGAGATGAGGATCGTCACCGACGCACCCTGCGGATCGTAGTCCTGGCGCGCGATATTGAGGATGTTGGCGCCGATGATCTCGGCCACGTCGCTGAGGATCTGGGTCAGGCGGTCGGCGTCGTACTGCTCGTCGATGTACTCGATGTAGCGGCGACGCTGGTCCTCCGACACCGCATAACAGATGTCGTAGATGTTGAAACTCAGCGCCTTGGTGAGGTTGTTGAAACCCTGCAGCTGCAGGCGCGGAATCGGCTTGACCACGGCGAAACCCCCAACGGACGACGAAGCAGCCGCGGTTTGCACGCCGCGGGGCGCGGATTATGGAGCATGCACCGCCACGATGAAACCGCACAGTCCAGCGCCACCCGGCGCCGATTGCTGCGACCCCGGTCGCAATTTGCAATACTAGGCCGCATCCGGTCGCAGCGGGCTCGCACATTGCGGCCTTGCCGCATGTTCCGCGGCGACCGTCACGTCTGCACCCATTGCAGTAGGGGTCCCTGTGGAAGCACAAGGCAAGATCACCGATTTCCGCTACACGCTGCAGCGCGAGGTCAACCGCGTGCAGGCACCATCGATCCTGGTGCCCGACCGCGCGGCGATGGAGCGCTTCCTGGGCGCCTGCCATCGCCGTCGCTATGCCAGCAAGACCGCGATCATCCGCCCCGGCGATTCGGCCAACATCCTCTACTACGTGATCGATGGCTCGCTCACGGTGTCGTCAGAGGACGAGGCCGGCAACGAACTGATCCTGGCCTACCTCAACCGCGGCGAGTTCATCGGCGAGATGGGCCTGTTCGTGGAAACCCCGCGCCGCGAGGTCATGGTGCGCACGCGCACCCCCTGCGAACTGGCCGAAATCAGCTACGAACGCATGTTCGCGCTGTTCGAGGGTCCGTTGCGCGAGGAATGTCCCAAGATCCTGTTCGCGATCGGCTCCCAGCTCACCAACCGTCTGCTGCACACCTCGCGCAAGGTCAGCCGCCTGGCCTTCATGGACGTGACCGAGCGCGTGGCCAAGACCCTGCTCGACCTCATCGAGGAACCCGACGCGGTCACCCACCCCGACGGCAAGCAGATCCGCATCTCGCGCCAGGAAATCAGCCGCATCGTCGGCTGCTCGCGCGAGATGGTCGGTCGCGTGCTCAAGCAGCTTGAGGAGCAGGGCATGGTCAGCGTGAGCGGCAAGACCATCGTCGTGCTCGGTTCGCACTGAGCGCTGGGCTGGCCGCGCGGCCAGCCAACGTACAGCTTGGCGCGCCGACCATCGGGCGCTCCTGCAGCCACCCGGTCACCGCATGAAACACCCCGCTCGCGCCCCGCGCGACAACGACCCGGCCGGCAACGAGCCGGGCGCGCGGCTCACGCGCACGGTTCTCGACCTGGCCGCGCGCATTCCGGCCAGCGCCGAAGCGGCCCACGCCGGCCCGCACGGGCGGGCGCAGGCGCTGGCGCGCACGGCCGCCGGCAAGGCCGCGTTCGCCGCCGGCACCTTGGCCCTGCCGCCCGGACCGCTGGGCTGGCTCACGATCGCACCTGAACTTGCCGTCATCTGGCACATCCAGCGCCAGCTCGTGGCCGACATCGCCGGCGCCTACGGCCGCCACGCCGAGCTGACGCGCTCGCACATGCTCTACTGCCTGTTCCGCCATGCCGCCGCCCAGGCGCTGCGCGGCCTGACCGCCGAGGTCGGCACGCGGCTGCTGATCCGCGACGTGCCGCTGCGCGTGCTCGAGCGCATCGCCACCGGCATCGGCGTGACGCTGTCGGGCCGCGCCGTCGGGCGTGGTGTCGCCCGCTGGCTGCCCGTGGCCGGTACGCTCGGCGTCGCCGGCTACGCCTGGCACGACACGCGCCAGGTCGCTGCCACCGCCATGGCGCTGTTTGCCGACGAGGCCTCGACGCCGCGGCACGCGCGTGGATTTCACGTGCGCTGAACAGGCGCGCGCACGCGGCCTGCTAACATGCCCGCATGTATCTGGAGTATTACGGGCTGCGCGAGGCGCCGTTCTCGATCACGCCCGATCCGCGCTACGTATTCCTCTCGGATCGCCACCGGGATGCGCTCGCGCATCTGCTCTACGGCATCGGCAAGGGTGGCAGCGGCGGCTTCGTCCAGCTCACGGGCGAAGTCGGCACCGGCAAGACCACGCTGTGCCGCCTGCTGCTGGAGCAATTGCCCGACAACACGCGCGTCGCGCTCGTGCTCAATCCCAAGCTGTCGCCAGTGGAACTGGTCGAAGCGGTCTGCGAAGAGCTCAAGCTCGACATCACCGGCCGGCAAGGCAGCCTCAAGGCACTGACCGACAGCCTCAACGCCTTCCTGCTCGACGCCTACGCGCAGGGGCTGCGCGTCGTGCTCATCGTCGACGAGGCACAGAACCTGTCGACCGAATCGCTGGAGCAGGTCCGCCTGCTCACCAACCTCGAGACGCCGACCCAGAAGCTGCTGCAGATCATCCTGCTCGGCCAGCCCGAGCTGCGCGAGCTGCTCGACCGCCCCGAGCTGCGCCAGCTCGCCCAGCGCATCACCGCGCGCTACCACCTCACGCCGCTCGACACGGCCGAAACCGAGGCCTACGTGCGCCATCGCATGGCCGTCGCCGGCTGCGCGCGCCAGCCGTTCTCGCGGCTCGGCCTCAAGGCGCTGTACCGCCGTTCGGGTGGCATTCCGCGCCTCATCAACATCATCGCCGACCGTGCGCTGATGGCCGGTTACGCGCGCGAGCAGGCCAATCTCGGCGAGCGCCTCGTCGATCGCGCCGCCGACGAGGCCCTGCCCGGCCATGCGCGCTACTGGCTGCGCCGGCATGGCGCCTGGGCGGCATTGGTCGTGCTCGCGCTGGCTGGCGCCGCCGTCACCTGGGCTTGGCAGCACCGCGCAGCGCCGCCCGGCTTCGTCGCCGAACCCGAACCGGCCCGACCGGTGCCGGCGCCGGCACCGACCGACGATGACAGCGAGGCCCTGCGCACGGCGCTCGCCGGTGAGTCCGACACGGCCTTGTTTGCGTTCACCCAGCTGCTGTCGCGTTGGCATGTCGATGCCGAGCGCGTGTCGGTGCGCGACGCGGCACGTTGTCCGGCGCTGATCGCACCAGGCCTGGCCTGCCTGCGCGGCCGCGCCTCGCTCGACCAGCTCGCGCGCTTCGACCGGCCACTGATCCTGCTGGTCGGCAAGGCTCCGCACGAGACCCACGTCGTGCTGCAGGGCGTGGGCAAGGATCGCGTGCGCATCGATCTCGCCGGCCAGCGCCACGAAGTCTCGCGCGCCGCGCTCGCCCAGTTCTGGGACGGCGCGTTCACCGTGCTGTGGCGCGTGCCCGACAATGTGCCGGCGCGGCTCGAACGCGGTGCCAACGGTCCCGGCGTGCCCTGGGCCCTCGATCACCTCAAGACTTTCGATGGCGGCGCCGGGGCCACGCCGACGGCCAGCTTCGATGCCGCGATGCAGGCCCGCGTCGAAAAGCTGCAGCAGGCCTACGGCATCCGTGCCGATGGCATCATCGGACCGGAGACGCTGTTCGCACTGTCCTCACTCGACGACGACGGCCCGCATCTGTCGCGCACGATGGACTGACTTTTCAACCTGGATCGTTCATGTCGTTGATACTGGAAGCCCTCAAGAAGTCGGAGCAGCAGCGCCGCCTCGGCGAAGCGCCCACTCTCGGCACGCCGATCGTGCTGGCGCGGCGGCGCCGCAACCTGCTGCCGCTGCTGGCGCTGGCGATCGCCGCGGCGCTCGGCGTCGGCTGGTGGCTGTCGCGGACGCCGGCACCGGTGCCCACACCCGTCGCCAGGCCCGGCGCGGCAGCGCCGACTGGCGCGGCGACGCCCGCCGCACCAACCCCGCCAACCGCGGCGCCACCGCCCAGGCCTGCCGCCAGCGCCGCGCCGGCGCCCCACGGCAAGATCGGTGGCGCGGTGGCGGTCACGCCGCCACCTGCCGCCGCACCGGCGCCGACCGCCGCGCCGGTACTGCCGGTCACGCGACCCGATGATCGACCGGGTTCGGTGACGCTTCCCGCCGCGCTGCCGGCGCAGGCGCCCGTCGTCGAAGGCCCCGGTGCGGTGCACGACCGCCCCGAGCCGGCCGGCCCGGCGTCGCCGCTGCCAGCGGCCAGCGCCCCCGTCGCATCGGCACCAGCACCAGCACCGAAACCAGCACCGGCACCGGCACCGGCTTCACCGCCGCCCGCGCCGGCCGCAGCCGCAGCCGCGCCCGCCTACCCCTCGGTGTGGGAATTGCCGTACGCGGTGCGCAAGGACCTGCCGGCACTGAATGTGACGATGCACGTCTACGCGCCGGCGCCCGCCGACCGCTTCGTGGTGATCAATGGCGAGCGTCATGGTGAGGGCGATCAGGTCGCCGACGGCGTGACGCTCAAGCAGATCAGCAGCGACGGCATGGTGCTCGACTTCAGGGGGCACAGCTTCACGTTCCCGCGCGACGGGCGCTGACGCCGCCGATGTTCGTGCAGTTGCCGAGCCGGCGTCGCGGTGGCCCACCCTGGGCCACGCTGTTCGTGGTCGCCGCCTGCGTGGTGGTATTCCTGTGGCTGACCACGCTGCCACCCGACCAGCGCAGCGCGACGATCCTGCGCTGGGGCACGGTGCCGGCGACGCTGCTCGATGCGCAGGCGCCGTGGCTGCAACAACTGCTGGAACTGCGTGCGGCGCGCCTGGTAACGGCGATCTTCATCCACGCCGACTGGTTGCATCTGACCGGCAACCTGCTGTTCCTCATCGTGTTTGGCGTGCCGGCCGAACGCGTGCTCGGCTCGCTGCGCTTCTTCGTGCTGTTCGTGGCCGGCGGCACCCTCGCCAACCTGTTCGGCGCCTGGATGATGCCCGGGACCAGCGCGCCGATCATCGGGTCCAGCGGCGCGGTGTCGGCGGTGGTCGGCGCCTACCTGGGCCTGTTTCCGCGCGCGCGGCTCGGCCTCGTGCTGCCACTGGGCATGTTCCTCGAATTCGTGCGTGTGCCGGCGATGCTGCTGATCGGCTTCTGGGCCGCACTGCAACTGCTGTTCACCTATGTCGGCCCGGCCTTCGGCGCGGTGGCCTGGTGGACCCACGTCACCGGTTTCCTCATTGGCATCGTGCTGGCACTGCTGGCGCGGCCGGCTATTGCGCGCCGGCTGAGGCAGTGAGCGCTGCGGCGGCGCGGCGGCTTCGCGGTCGACGCCCGCCGACGTGACGAGGTGGCGACTGCGCCCGGCTCGAATCGGCGCGCCGCGAACGCTCGACGCACGGCCTGCGCCGTCACCGCTCAGTTCCTGGCTGGTACCGCTGCGGGCGTCGCTGCCGGTGGCCGCAGGGCCAGCGCCTTGAGCACGTTGAGCGCCTCGTTGAGTGCGTAGTCGCGCGGCACGCCGGCTGCGGCCGGTGCCGTCGCGGCTGGTTCGGCATCGCCTTCCGCGCTGCCCTTGAGGTGGTTGCGCAGGTCGCGCTCGCCGAACGACACGGCCCGCTCGCCGTCACGCGCGCTGAGACTCAGGTCGGCCAGCGTGATGTCGGGCTGGATGCCTTCGGCCTGGATCGAGGCTCCGCTGGGCGTGTAATAGCGCGCGGTGGTGAGCTTGACCGCATGCTCGGCGTCGATCGGCAACACGGTCTGCACCGAGCCCTTGCCGAACGTGCGCCGGCCCATGAGCAGGGCGCGGTGGTTGTCCTTGAGCGCACCGGCGACGATCTCGGCCGCAGAGGCCGTGCCGTTGTCGACCAGCACGACGAGCGGCGCACCGCCGAGCAGGTCGCCCGGCGTGGCGCTGAACGAGGTGTCGGCCTGCGGGATGCGCCCGCGCGTGGTGACGATCACGCCGCCGTCGAGGAAGTCGTCGGCCGTTGCCACCGCCGCCGTGACGAGTCCGCCCGGATTGCTGCGCAGATCGAGCACGGCGCCGCGCAGCGCCGCCTTGTTGTCGGCGACCAGGCGCTCGATCTGCTTGCGCAGCTGCACGCCGGTCTCGTCCTGGAATGCGCTGATGCGCAGGTAGGCGAAGCCCGCTTCGAGCAGCCGCCCGCGCACGCTGGTCACGTGGATCGCCTCGCGCACGAGCTCGATGTCGACCGGTGCGGTCTGCTTCTCGTGCAGCACGCCAAGCGTGACCGCCGTGCCGGGCGCGCCGCGCAGGCGCTTGACGGCCTCGTCGAGGTCGTCGGCCTGCACCGGCTTGCCGTCGATGCTGACGATGATGTCGCCGGCGCGAATGCCGCCGCGCTGTGCCGGGGTATCGTCGATCGGCGCCACCACGCGCAGGCTGCCGTCGATCTGGATCACCTCCAGTCCGAGCCCGCCGTAGCTGCCGCTGGTGTCCTCGTTCAGGCCTTCCAGGGCTTCCTTGTCGAGGTACTCGCTGTGCGGATCGAGATTGGCCAGCAGGCCGTGGATCGCCGCGCGCATGAGCCGCTGGTCGTCGACCTCATCGACATAGGCCTGCTGGATCAGGCTGTACACGGCCGTGAACATGCGGATGTCGGCCAGATCGACACGGTGCCGCGGCGGGGTCGGCGTGGCCGCGCCCGGCGTCGCCGGTGCCGCCGGCGGCGCCGGTTGTCCGCCCGGTGCTTGCGCGAACGCCAGCGTGCAGGTCAGGGCAAGGAGCGGGGCGAGGGCGGGCAGCAGGCGCATCGGCGTTCCGGCAGACAGGGCAAGGCGCGAGTGTACGCCAGCGTGCCGGGCCGCTTCGACCGCGCCACCGGCGCCGGCTGCGGCCAGCCGCAGCGCTGCGCGGCGCCGGCTCAGACCTCGATCTGCAGACGCGCCCGCGCTTGGCGCCGGAAGCGCGCCGCCAGCAGTGCAAACCCGGCGCTGGTCGGGTGCATCTCGTCGGCCCATTGGTCCTCGCGCGTGAGCGTGCCGCGCAGGTCGACGAAATCGAACACCTGGCCGCTGACGGGGTCGGCGCGCAGTGGCTCCAGCACTTCTGCCACATAGCCGTCGATGAGGCTGCGCGCGAACTCGCGCTGGTCGGCCGCGGCAGGCAACGCCACGGCCAGCGCCGGCGCGATCCATGGCCCGAGTCCGCTGCGCGCGAGCGCGGCGAGGCCGACGTTGTGCAGGCTGAGGACGGCCGGCGCGCCGAGCCGGCGCGGATAGTCGTAGCTGTGGGCAAGCACCGGCACGCCGGCGCGGGTGGCCTGCAGCGCCGCGATCATGCGCTGCAGCGCAGCGCGCACGGCCGCGTAGCGGCCGCTCGCGCGCACACGCTGCAATGCGGCGTCGACGCTCATCGCGCGGCGCACGTCGGCAAACAGCTCGACGAGGAAGTCACCGACGAAGTCGTTACCGCCCGCACTGAGCAGGACGAGGTCGAACTCGAAGGCGGCGAACCAATCGACCTTGTCGCGCACCCCGTCCGCATCGAACATCTGCAGCGCCCGGTCGCCACTGTGTTCGGCGCGGAAGAACAGGCCGCCGGCGCCGAACAGCGGCACACCACGCGTCTCATCCTCGGGTGCCGGCCACACCAGCCAGTCGAGCAGGTTCATTGCCAGCGGCGTGGCGAACCACGAATCACCTTCGCAGAACACGATCGGCGTGCGCGCGAACAGCGCGCGATCGCGCCTGAGCTGACCGTAGATGCGACGGAACTCGCCGCGCCGGGTGGTGAACAATGACGTTGCCGACATCGTGCCCTGCTCCGCAGCCGTGCCGGGCACAGCATCGACCGGCCCCGCCGCTGCCGTCAACGCCGCCGATCAGCGCAGCCAGCCGCGTGGATCGACCGCCTGACCATTGACCCGCAGCTCGAAGTACAGGCCCGGCGTGGCCTGACCGCCGCTGGCGCCGCTGGTGGCGATCGCCTCGCCCGCGTCGACCCAGTCGCCGACGTCCTTGAGCAGGGTTTCGTTGCAACCGTACAGGCTCAGATAGCCATCGCCATGATCGAGGATGATGACCAGGCCGTAGCCGCGCAGCCAGTCGGCGAACGCGACCCGACCGCGCGCGACGGCCTGCACCGGCGTGCCGGCCTTGGCCGCCAGCAGCACGCCGCTGCTGCGCCGTCCGGTCGCATCGCTGGCGCCGAAGGTCGTCACCACGCGGCCGCTGAGCGGCCAGCGCAGGCGGCCACGCAAGGCGGCCAGCGATTCGGCACCCTGGATCTGCGCGGGAATGTCGGCGAACACATCGCGCAGGCGTTCCAGCAGGCGCTTGAGTTCGCCCTCGTCGCGATCGAGCCCCGCCAGCTGCGCGCCCTGCGCCTTGAGCCGCGCGTCGAGCTCGCCCACCAGGCGCGCATGCTCGGCGCGTTCGGCATCGAGCCGCGCGCTCTCGGCGTTGCGCGCATCGCGCGTGGCGAACAGCTCCGCACTGGCGGCACGGATCGAATCCTGCAACTGCACGAGGCGCTGCATCTGGCTGCGCAGTGCGTCGATCTGGCCGAGCTGGGCGCGCTGGAAATAACGGTGGTAGGCCAGCACGCGCGCCACCGCGGCCACGTCGTCCTGCTGCAGCAGGAGCTTGAGTTCCTCGTGATTGCCCAGGGCATAGGCCGAGCGCAGCAGGCGCGCCAAGGCCTGCTTGCGCGCGGCGAGCCGGCGCTCGAGCTGCGCGCGCTCCTGCTCGAGCGCATCGATCTCGCGCTGCTGGTCCGCCAGTTGCGCGTCGAGCGTGCGCAGTTGCGTCGCCACCGCGGCCAGTGCCAGGTCCCTCTCGCGCAGCGCGCGCGAGGCGGCGTCGCGCGCGTCGCTGGCGGCATGCTGCTGCGCGCTGAGCGCCTTGATCTGCGCACGCACGGCCTCCAGCCGCTGCACGGCCTGCGCCTCCTGCGCCTTGTGCTGCGCCTGCAGCGCGTCCTGGGCGAGGAGCGGGCCGGCCGACAGCAGGACCGCCGCCAGGCTCAGGGCGAGCGCACGCAGCATGCCCGGCTCAGTCGAACCGGACGAGGCTGTGGCCGCTCATCTGCGCCGGCTGCGGCAGGCCCATGAGCGCGAGCACGCTCGGGGCGAGATCGCGCAGCGCGCCGCGGCTGAGCCGGGCCTTGCGGCCGACGTAGACGAGCGGCACCGGTCCGACCGTGTGCTGCGTGTGCGGCTCGCCATTGTCATCGACCATCTGCTCGAGGTTGCCGTGGTCGGCGCTGATCAGCATCTCGCCGCCGGCGGCACGGATCGCGGCCTCGATGCGGCCAAGCGCCGCATCGACGGCCTCGGCCGCCGCGATCGCGGCGCTCTCGATGCCGGTGTGGCCAACCATGTCGGGGTTGGCGATGTTGCAGACGATGAAGTCGAAACGTCCCGAGCCGATCGCGGCGACGAGCCGGTCGGTGAGCTCGGGACAGCTCATCTCGGGCTTGAGGTCGTAGGTGGCGACCTTGGGACTCGGCACGAGAATGCGTTCCTCGCCCGCGAACGGCGCCTCGCGTCCGCCCGAGAAGAAGAACGTGACGTGCGCGTATTTCTCGGTCTCGGCGATGCGCAGCTGGCGCAGGCCGAGCCCGGCCAGGTATTCGCCCAGCGTGTTGTGCATCGATTGCGGCGGGAACGCGATCGCGCTGTCGGCAACCAGGCCCTGCTCGTATTCGGTCAGGGTGACGAACGCGGCCAGGCGCGGCGCATGTGCGCGCGCGAAGCCGTCGAAGCCGGCATCGACGAATGCGTGCGAGAGCTGGCGCGCGCGATCGGCGCGGAAGTTCATGAACACCACCGCATCGCCATCGCGCATGGCCCAGTCGCGCGCCACCACACCCGGCGTGACGAATTCGTCGTTCTCGCCGCGCGCGTAGGCGGCATCGAGTGCAGCCAGCGCATCGGTGTAGTGCGGCGCCGTGCCATCGACGATGGCCTGCCAGGCCAGCGCCACGCGCTCCCAGCGCTGGTCGCGATCCATCGCGTAGTAGCGTCCGCTGACGCTGGCGACGAACGCGCCCGGCACGCTCGCGCACTTGGCCACGAGCCGCTCGAGCGGTCCGCGTGCGCTGCGCGGCGGCGTGTCGCGGCCATCGAGGAAGGCATGCACGGCAATGCGCGCCACGCCGGCGCGCGCGGCCAGGTCGAGCAGCGCCAGGATGTGCTCCTCGCTGCTGTGGACGCCACCGGGCGAAACCAGGCCCAGCACGTTGAGCGTGCCGCCACTGGCCTTGACTGCGGCGCAGGCGCCGACGAGAGCGGCATTGCGCGGAAAATCGCCATCGGCGATCGCCGCGTCGATGCGGGTCAGGTCCTGGTAGACGATGCGGCCGGCGCCGATGTTCATGTGGCCGACCTCGGAATTGCCCATCTGTCCCTGCGGCAGGCCGACGTGTTCGCCATGGGTGTCGACGAGTGTGTGCGGACACTCGCGCAACAGTCGGCGCCAGTTGGGCAGCTCGGCCAGCGCCAGCGCGTTGTGGACGGGGTCTTCCCGATGGCCCCAGCCATCGAGGATCAGCAGCAGTACGGGTCGAGGTCTGGCCACGGTCGGAT
Organism: Dokdonella sp.; assembly: GCF_019634845.1. Lineage (GTDB taxonomy): Bacteria > Pseudomonadota > Gammaproteobacteria > Xanthomonadales > Rhodanobacteraceae > Dokdonella_A. The sequence continues at coordinate 72,177 of NZ_JAHCAQ010000004.1, read as the reverse complement.
CGATGGCGGCAAAGATGCAATCCTAGCCCAAGCCCTGCGCGCGCGCCGGGCCGTATCATCGAACCGGTGGACAACATCTCGCACACCCTGATCGGCGCGCTCGTCGGCGAATGCCTGGCCCGCTTCAGCCGCAGCGACATGCCGGCGCAGCCACGACGCGACCTCGTGGTGGTGCTGGCCGCCGTCGGCAGCAACCTGCCCGACCTCGATCTGCTCGACTCGGGCTGGCACGACCGCCTCGACTACCTGCTGCACCATCGCGGCTACACGCACACGATCCTCATCGCACTGGCGACGGCGCTGCTGCTCGCCGGCGTGGCGCAGTGGTGGCTGCGCCGGCGCCACCTCGTGCCGAGCCGGCACGACTGGGCCGTGCTCGGCGCGGCGGCCGTGCTCGGCCCCGCACTGCATCTGGCGATGGACTACAGCAACAGCTACGGCGTGCATCCGTTGTGGCCGCTCGACAATCGCTGGGTCTACGGCGATGCGATCTTCATCGTCGAACCGTGGCTGTGGCTGGCGGCAACGCCGTTGCTGTTCACGCTGCGCAGCCGGCTCGCACGGCTGCTGCTCGCGTTGGCGCTCGGCCTCATCGTGGTCGCCGCGTTCGGCAGCGGCCTGGTGCGCCTGCCCGTGGCGTTCGCACTGGCCGCCGCGGCGGGCACACTGCTGGTGATCGGCGCGCATTGCCGCGCGGCGGTCGCACTCGGCTGCGGGCTGGCGCTGTGGCTTGGCGCGAGTGCCTGTTTCATCGGCGCCGGCGCGCTGCTGCGCGCCCGCCTCACCGCTTTCGCCGACACCACCTGGCCGCGGGAGAGGCTCGCCGACATCGTGCTGACGCCGCTGCCGGCCGATCCGCTGTGCTGGGAAGCCCTGCTCGTGCAGACGCAGGGCGATGCGCTCATCGCGCGCCGTGCGATGGTGGCGCTGCTGCCCGACCGGGTGCCGGCCGCACGCTGTCCGGCGCGCGGACTGCGCGGCGCCACCACCGCGCCGCTCAGTGCAGTGGCGGCCGTGGACGACGCGCAGCGGCAATGGTTCGGGCAGGTTCGCTCGTCGCTGGGCGCGCTGCGCGCCGCCGCGCAGCGCGACTGCCGCGCGCGGGCCGCCCTGCAGTTCATGCGCGTGCCCTGGCTGGCACGCAGCGATGGGCGGCTCGTGCTCGGCGACCTGCGCTTCGACCGCGAAGCCGCGCTCGGCTTCGCCGAAATCGATCTCGATGGCGCGCAGCCCTGCCCGCGGGCCGTGCCGTGGGCGGGCCGCTGGCTCGAGCGCCCGTAGCGACAGACTGCCCGGCGCGGCGAGCGCGACTCAGTCGCCGGACGGCTTGCCGGCCAGCACCTTCTCGATGCTGGCCTGGGTCAGCGGGTGGTAGCCGGGCTTGGCCTTGGCGTAGACCTCGCGCGCGAAGGCAAGGCCGTTGGGCGTCTTGGCGAGCGCCTCGTACAGCGGCACGACGAGATAGCGGCGGCCGATGCGCGTCATGTACTTGGCCATCTGCGCGCGCGCGGGACGGTAGTCGGCGCGGATTGCGGCCAGGTACCAGCGCCGCGCGATCTCGGCATTGGGCGAGCCGTTCAGATGCCAGGCCGCATCGAGCTCGGCCACGTGACGTGCGTCGAGATCGGTCGGCAGGCCGTCGAGGAAATACATCCACTCGTGCGTGTTCCAATCCTTGGCGCCGAGCTTGAGCGCCTTGCGCGTCCCGGCCAGCCACTGCGCGCGCGCGGCCGCGATCGCCGTGAGTCGTGGCGAGGCCGGCACCGTCGCGTCGGCCGGCACGCCCGGGCCGTAGATCCAGGCCTTGACCTCGTCGAGGCTCATCTTGCCCGGGTACTTGTCGAGTAGGTTGGGCTGGAGCCAATCGAGCATCTGTTCGGTGGTGATGCTCTGGAACGCGAAGTGGTCGAAATAGCCGCGCAGGTAGGCGTCGAACTCGGCGCGACCGAAGCGCGCCTCGAGCGTGCGCAGCAGCCAGGCGCCCTTGACGTAGGCGAAGTCCGATGCCGCATCGTCGGCATCGTCGAGCTGCGGCACGAGCCACTGCGTGGCCGGCGGCGTCGCCGCGATCTCGCGGCGCAGCTCGTCGGCGCCGATGATGAATTCCTCGTCGGCCTGTTCCTTGCCGTAGACGGCCTCGACGATGCGGTTCTCGACGTAGCTGGTGAAGCCCTCGTTGAGCCACATGTGGCGCCAGGTGGCATTGGTGACGAGATTGCCCGACCACGAATGGGCCAGCTCGTGCGCGACCAGCGACACCAGGCTCTTGTCGCCGACCAATACGGTCGGTGTCGCGAAGGTCAGGCGCGGGTTCTCCATGCCGCCGAACGGGAAGCTCGGTGGCAGCACGAGGATGTCGTAGCGACCCCAGCGATAGGGACCGTACAGCTTCTCGGTGGCCTCGATCATCTTCTCGGTGTCGGAAAACTCCTTGGCTGCCTTCTCGACGACCGAAGGTTCGGCATACACCGCACTGCGCGGGCCGGTTTCGCGTACGGCGAGATCACCGACCGCGATCGCGAGCAGGTAGGACGGGATCGGCTCGTCCATCGTGAACCGGTAGTCGCCATCGAGCGCGTGCCGCGCATCATTGTTGGCGCTCATCACTGCACGCAGCGCCTTGGGAACGACCACGTGCGCGCGGTAGGTGAAGCGCACCGCCGGCGTGTCCTGCAGTGGCACCCAGCTGCGCGCATGGATCGACTGCGACTGCGAATACATGAACGGCTGTTTCTTGCCTGCCGTCTGTGCCGGCGTCATCCACTGCAGGCCCGAGGCCTGCGGCAGCGTGTGGTAGTGGATGCGCACCGCCGGCGCCGGGCCGTCGAGCGCGATGCGCAACGCCGCGCCACGCACCGGATCGGCCGCATCGAGCTCGAACTTGACCGCATGCGGCGGCCCGCCGATGCGCCAGGCCTCGATCCGGTCGATGACGAGATCGCGCGTGTCGAGCACGAGTTCATGTGCGGCGCGGTCGCGCCAGTCGAGCTGCAGTTCGGCCGAGCCGGCCAGCTGCCTGGCGGCGAAATCGACCGTCAGGTCGAGCGCGAGCGACTTCACGCGCACCTTGTCGGGTTGGGCGTAGGAAAAGGTGTCGGCTTCGGCATGCGCGAGCGGCATGGCGAGCACACTCAGCGCAGCGAGCGACGCGGCGCGCAGCAACAGCGACATGATGGCGGACTCCACAACGACATGATTGCCTGATTATGCCAGCGCGTGGCCGCTGCCCGGCACTGCGCCCGCGCGTGCTGTGCTGCAACAGGGCGTCGCCGGTGGCCGCCAGTTCGCTTTTCGGCGGACTGGTGTTATCAAGCGCACGTGGAGTGCCGGGGGACAGGAGGCGGTCATGCGTGCATTCGTGGGCTTGGTCTGGTGCGTGATCGGTCTGGTCAGCTGCGCAGGCGCGCAGGCGGAAGAACGCATCCTCGATTTTCGCGACGACGTCGTGATTGCCGCCGACGGCGTCATGACCGTGACCGAAACGATTCGCGTGCGCTCGGAAGGTCGTGACATCCGCCGCGGCATCTATCGCGATTTCCCCACCGACTATCGCGATCGCGACGGGCGCGCGGTGCGCGTGACGTTCGAGCCGTTCGAGGTGTTCCGCGACGGGGCGGTCGAGCACTGGCGCGCCGAGCGCGTCGCCAACGGCGTGCGCACCTGGTTCGGCAACCCCGACGTGCTGCTGCCCGCCGGCGAACACGAGTACGTGTTCCGCTACCGTACCGCGCGCCAGCTCGGCTTTTTCGCCGATCACGACGAGCTGTACTGGAACGTCACCGGCAACGGCTGGATGTTCCCGATCGACAAGGTCAGCGCGGTGGTGACGCTGCCGGCCAGCGCCACCGGCGGCGCGCGCACGATCGAAGGCTACACCGGGGCGCAGGGCAGCCGTGGCCGCGACTACGAGGCTGCGATCGACGAGGCCGGGCGCGCCCGCATCGCCACCTCGCGCACGCTGGCGCCGGGTGAAGGTCTGACACTCGTGTTCGCGTTTCCCAAGGGCATCGTGGCACCGCCCGACTGGAAACAGCGGCTGGGCTGGTTCGGCAGCAACACCCGGCGCGAAGCGGTGCTGGCGATCGGCCTGCTGCTGCTGGGCGCCTTCATGGGCGTGCAATGGCTGCGCGTCGGGCGCGATCCCGAAGCCGGTCCGATCATCGCGCAATACGCGCCGCCACCCGGATTGACGCCGGCTGCGGCGCGCTTCGTGCAGATGCGCCAGTATGACGACCGCTGTGTTGCGGCCGACGCCGTGGAACTGGCCACCCGCGGAGTGTGGCGCATCCGCCAGCTCGCGGCAGGCACCTACGCGGTGGATCGCGTCGGCGAGCTCGATCGGCGCGATGCCGGCTCGCTGGCGGAGCTCGACGACGGGCTGTTGGGCACGGCGCAGACCCTCACGCTCGACAACTCCAATCATCGTGTCATCAGCGCGGCGCGCAGCAACCACTTCAAGTACCTGCGCGAGAACTACGCCAGCGCCAATTTCAGTGGCCACGGCGGCATCGGCTGTCTGGGCGGCCTGCTGCTGCTGGCGGCGGTGGCCGCGGCGCTGTTCCTCAGTCCGCTGACGGTCACCGCAAAGGAGATCGTGCCGACCGTCGCCACCCTGCTGCTCGTTGCGATCGCCACCGGCAGCGCCGGTCATTTCCTCACCCGGCACCGCGCCGGTTACAAGGCGCGCGGCCATCTCATCGCCGTCATTGTCTGCGCGGCAGCCGCCGTGCCCGCCGCATGGTTCGTGGCGCAGGCCACCACGCCCGCGTTCGCGCTGATGCTGGCCGCCATCGCCATCGTTTACGTGACGATGGCGCACCTGATGGCTGCGCGCACGCCGGAAGGGCGCAAGCTCGTGGATCGAATCATGGGCCTGCGCCTGTACCTGAGCGTCGCCGAGCGCGACGCCCTGCAGCGTGCGCGCGAGCCGGCGATGACCGTGGACCAGTACCAGCGCCTGTTGCCGTATGCGATCGCGCTGGAGGCGGAGCAGACCTGGGGCGACAAGCTGGCCGCGGCGATCGGCCCGGCTGCTGCGGCGGCGGCGATGGCAAGCGTGTCGTGGTACGACTCGCGGCACGCCGCGGGCACGACGCCGGCCGGGTTCGCCGACGCACTCGGCAGCTCGTTCGCGAGCGCCATCAGCAGCTCGGCGACGGCGCCGGGTTCGTCCTCGGGCGGCAGCAGCGGTGGTGGCGGTGGCGGCTCCTCGGGCGGCGGCGGTGGTGGTGGTGGCGGCGGCGGCTGGTGACGACACGCTTGCCGCGGCGCCGGCCGGCACCGCTACCATGCCGATCACGGCAATCGCGGGAGGATCCGGATGACGGTTTGGGTAGTGCTGGCACTGGCGATCTTCGTGTTCGCGGCCGGCGTGGCGCTGTTCAACGAACTGGTCGGCGCCCGCAACCAGGTGCGCGCGGCGTGGAGCGACATCGACGTGCAACTGACCCGCCGCCATGACCTGGTGCCGCAACTGGTCGCCGCCGTGCAGGGCTATGCCGACTACGAGCGCGCCACGTTGACCACCGTGACCGAGCTGCGCACGCGCGCGATCGCCGCGCAGCGTCTGGCCGACAAGGCCCAGCTCGAGGGCGAACTGGCGCACCAGATCGATCGCATCCTCGCCTTGCAGGAACGCTATCCCGACCTCAAGGCCAGCGACAGCTTTCGCGCCTTGCAGCACGACCTGGTCGAAGTCGAGGATCATCTGCAATATGCCCGGCGCTACTACAACGGCAGCGTGCGCGACCTCAACAACCGCATCGAATCATTTCCCTCATTGCTGGTTGCGCGCGCAGCCGGTTTCCATGCCGCCGAGTTCTACCGCGCCGACGCCACCCAGGACGCGCCGGCATGAATCGTCTGCTGCACTGGATCCTCGTGTCCCTGGTCGCACTGGCCGCGCTGCCCGCGCTGGCCGACGAGCGCATCCTCGATTTCCACAGCGACATCGTGGTCGAGGCCGATGCCGGCATGCGCGTCACCGAGACGATCCGCGTGCGCGCCGAAGGCCTGCAGATCAGGCACGGCATCTACCGCGACTTCCCCACCGATTACCGCGACCGCTTCGGCAATCGCGTGCGCGTGCAGTTCCAGCCGCTGGCGCTGACCCGCGATGGGCACGACGAGCCGTTCCGCAGCGAACGTCACGACAATGGCGTGCGCGTGTACTTCGGCGCCAGCGACGCGCTGCTGGCGCCCGGTGCGTATGTCTACGCCTTCACCTACCACACCACGCGCCAGCTCGGTTTCTTTGCCAACCACGACGAGCTGTACTGGAACGTGACCGGCAACGGCTGGGACTTCGCCATCGACAGCGCCAGCGCGACCGTCACGCTGCCGGGCCAGATTCCGGCCGGGCAGCTCGAGCTGACGGCCTACACCGGCGCGCAGGGAGCGCAGGGCCATGACTGGAGCGCGCAGGCCGACGCCGCATCGCACGCCCTGTTCGCGACCACCGCGCCATTGCCGCCGCACCATGGCCTCACCCTCGTGGTCGGCTTTCCGAAGGGTGTGGTCGCCGCGCCCGATGCCCAGCAGCGCCTGTCGTGGCTGCTCAGCGACAACGCCGCGCTGCTCGTGCTCGGCGCCGGTTTCCTGCTCGTGCTCGGCTGGTACCTCGTGCAATGGAACCGGGTCGGACGTGATCCCGCGCCCGGCACGATCATCCCGCAATACGATCCGCCCGGCGGGCACACGCCCGCTGCGCTGCGCTACGTGTGGCGCATGGCCTGGGACGAGCGCTGTGCGGCCGCCGATCTCGTCGATGCCGCCGTGCGCGGCGCGATCCGCATCGACGACGACGGCGGCACGTACCGCATCGAACGCGCCAACGCGGTGGCCCTGCCGCCGAGCGAGCAGAACCTCGTCGACGGCCTGCTAGCCGGCGCACGCAGCTTCACGCTCGAACGTTCCGCCCATCAACGCATCGCGGCCGCACTCCGGACCAGCAAGCAGGACCTGGAGGCCGGCTATGCGGGCCGTTACTTCAACACCCATCGCGGACAGATCGTGCTCGGCGCGGTGATCACGCTGGCCAGCGTGGTCGGCGCAGCGTTGCTGATCGAGGAAACGGGGCACGGCGCCGGAACACTGTTCATGCTGGTGTGGCTCGGCGGCTGGAGCCTGGGCGTGTTCGCGCTGTGCGCGACCGTACTGCGCGCCTGGGGCGAAGTGCGTCGTGGCAGACCCGGGGCGCGCGCCGCAGCCATGGCGGCGGCGGTGACGATGAGCCTGTTCGCGACGCCGTTCGTCATCGGTGAGATCGTCGGCATCGGTGCCCTCGTGATGTTCGCAGGCGTCGCCTTCGCGATCGTGGTGCTCGCCCTGCTCGCCACCAACCTGCTGTTCCTGCAGCTGATGAAGGCGCCCACGCTCGCCGGGCGCAAGCTGCTCGACCAGATCGAAGGCCTGCGCCGCTACCTGGGCGTGGCCGAGCGCGACACGCTGGCGCTGGCGCGGGCGCCGACGCTCGACAGCGCCGAATTCGAGCGCATGCTGCCGTGGGCGCTCGCGCTGGAGGTGGAGAACAACTGGACCGATCGCTTCGCTGCCGCGGTCGGCCCCGCGGCAGCGGCGGCCGCCGTCGGTGCGGCGGGCTGGTATCGCGGCTCCGGGCTCGCCGATTTCAACGGCTTCGCCAGCCATCTGGGCACTTCGTTCGGCGGCGCGATCGCGTCGTCCTCAACCGCACCGGGTTCATCCTCGGGCGGCGGTGGCGGCGGTTCGTCGGGCGGCGGCGGTGGCGGTGGTGGTGGCGGCGGTTGGTAACGCGCCCGCCGCGGCGAGCGGACGCTGCGCTCAACCGTCTTGCTTGCGGCGCACGCCCGGTTCGCGCGAGCGGCCGGCCTGCTCGAGCGCGCCGAGGTAGGCCTGCCAGTTGCGCTCGTGATTGCGGCCCAGCTCGGCCAGCAATTGCCAGGAATAGATGCCGCTGGCGTGGCCATCATCGAACCGCAGCTGCAGCGCGTAGTTGCCGACCGGCTCGACAGCCATGATCTTGATGTACTTGCGCCCGTAGACGAGTACCTGTTGACCGGGCCCGTGCCCCTGCACTTCGGCACTCGGCGAATGCGTGCGCAGGTATTCGGCCGGCAGCTCGAAGCGCTCGCCATTGTCGAACGCGATCTCGAGCACCTGCGACACCTTGTGCAGGACGATGTCGACCGGGAACAACGTGCTCATGCGCGGGCCGGCGCCAGCCGCGTGCTCAGGGGTGGTCGCGCAGCGACGAGGCCCGCGGTTGCTGCGGATCGCCCGGCGCGCCGGCCACCTGCCACAGCGCGTCGAGATAGCCGGTGCCGAAACCGATCGAGCCAAGCGCCTCGTATTCGTAGGCGCCGGTGTCGGGATACCACTGCGCATTGGGGTCGATCTCGCGCAGGATCAACGCGTCGGCCTCGACGTCGACCAGCTGGCCGACGTAGCTGATCTCGCCTTCCTCGTCTTCGACCATGTTGAGCGAAATCAACGGCGCCTGCGCCATCGCCGAGCGCGCGATCGCGGCCCAGTCGTCGAGCCGGAACGACGGCGGCACCTGCAGGCTCTCGCCGCGCAGTGCCAGCGCCTTTTCCACGAACTCCTTGGCCGGATCGGCCTCGAGCGCGCTGATGTCGGCGATCGCAAGCGCCACGTAGCCGTCGAACCGCAGCGTATCGCCGATCTCGGCCACCAGGCAGAAGTCGCGCGACAGCGCCACCACATAGCCATGGATCGCGCCGGGTTGCAGGCGTTCGCGACGGATGCGGAGCGGAATGCGCTGCGCGAAGGCCTCGCGCAGCTCGGCGCGCACGCCGCGCGCCTTGAAGGGCACAACCGTGTTCATGTGTGTATGGTCGGACAGTGCGGCGGCGGGTGCAAGCTCAAAGAATGTAGCGCGACAGATCCTCGTCCTTGACCAGCGCCGCCAGATGCGCATCGACATAGGCGGCATCGATGCGGTAGTGCTGGCCACTGCGGTCGGACGCTTCGTAGGAAATCTCGTCGAGCAGGCGTTCGAGCACCGTGTGCAGGCGCCGCGCGCCGATGTTCTCGGTGCGCTCGTTGACCTGGAAGGCCACCTGGGCGAGCCGCTCGATGCCATCGGAAGTGAACTCCACGGCCACGCCCTCGGTGCCCAGCAGCGCCACGTACTGCTTGGTCAGCGCGTGGTGCGGCTCGGACAGGATGCGGCGGAAATCCTCGGCGGTGAGCGCGGCCAGTTCGACGCGGATCGGAAAGCGCCCCTGCAACTCGGGCACGAGGTCGGACGGCTTGGCCAGCGAGAACGCGCCCGATGCGATGAACAGGATGTGGTCGGTCTTGACGATGCCGTACTTGGTCGACACCGACGAGCCCTCGACCAACGGCAGCAGGTCGCGCTGCACGCCTTCGCGCGACACGCCCGCCCCGCTCCATTCGCCGCGCTGGGCGACCTTGTCGATCTCGTCGATGAACACGATGCCATTCTGCTCGGCGTTGGCCAGCGCCTGGGTCTTGATCTCTTCGTCGTTGACGAGCTTGCCGGCTTCGTCCTCGACCAGCAGCGGTCGCGCCTGCGCGATCGTGAGCTTGCGCGTCTGCGTCTTGCCGCCCTGCAGCGACTGGAACATGCCGCGCAACTGGTTGGTCATCTCCTCCATGCCCGGCGGCGCCATGATCTCGACGCCGACGTTGACCGCCACCTCGAGCTCGATCTCGCGCGCGTCGAGGGCGCCCTCGCGCAACTGCTTGCGCAGCTTCTGCCGGGTTTCGGCCTCGCGCGGATCGGGCAGGCTCGGTTCGTTGGCGAAGCCCACGCCCTGCCGCCGTGGCAGCAGGGCATCGAGGATGCGCTCCTCGGCACGGTCCTCGGCCTGCGAGCGCACGCGCGCCTTGGCCTGCTCGCGCGTCATCTTGACCGCGGCGTCGGCCAGATCGCGGATGATCTGCTCGACGTCCTTGCCGACGTAACCGACCTCGGTGAACTTGGTCGCCTCGACCTTGATGAACGGCGCATTGGCCAGCGCCGCCAGCCGCCGCGCGATCTCGGTCTTGCCCACGCCGGTGGGACCGATCATGAGGATGTTCTTGGGCGTGACTTCGTCACGCAATGCGGGTTCGAGCTGCATGCGCCGCCACCGGTTGCGCAGCGCGATCGCCACGGCGCGCTTGGCTGCGTTCTGACCGATGATGTAGCGGTCGAGCTCGTTGACGATTTCGCGGGGAGTGAGTTCGGACATTGGGGTGGCGGGATGGGTGGTTGGGGAGGGGCGACTCGGGGTTCGGGACTGGGGATTGGACGCGGGTCAGCCGCAACCGGAATCGGGGGATGGGAGCCGCGGCACGGACCTGCCTTCACCCATCACCCATCCCGAATCACAGCTCTTCGATCGTCACGTTGTGGTTGGTGTAGATGCAGATGTCGCCGGCGATCTTGAGCGCACGCTCGACGATGGCGCGGGCATCGAGCCCGGTGCCCTCGAGCAGAGCCTTGGCTGCGGCCAGCGCGTAGGGTCCGCCCGAGCCGATCGCGAGGATGCCCTGCTCGGGTTCGAGCACGTCGCCGTTGCCCGAGATCAGCAGCGAGGCCTCCTTGTCGGCCACCGCCAGCATCGCTTCGAGCCGACCCAGCCGGCGATCGGTGCGCCAGTCCTTGGCCAGCTCGACCGCGGCGCGGGTGAGATTGCCGCCGTGCTTGTCGAGCTTGGCCTCGAACAGCTCGAACAGCGTGAACGCATCGGCCGTGGCGCCGGCAAACCCGGCCAGCACATCGCCCTTGCCGAGCCGGCGGATCTTGCGCGCATTGGCCTTCATCACCGTGTTGCCGAGCGTGACCTGACCATCGCCGCCAATGACGATGCGGCCTTCGCGGCGCACCGAGACGATCGTGGTGGCGTGGAAACTTTCCATGGTGAGCAGGCTCCGCGGCAAAAGTCCGAGGTGCGGGCAGGCCCGGCAAATCCAAGGCCCAGGACAGCAATCGCCTGCGGTCCGGCGGCCTAGCCGCCGCGTTTGCGGTGGGCGCGTGGATGGGCGCCGTCGTAGACCTTGGCCAGATGCTGGAAATCCAGGTGCGTGTAGACCTGCGTGGTGGCGATGTCGGCGTGGCCGAGCAGTTCCTGCACTGCGCGCAGGTCGCCCGAGGATTCGAGCAGGTGGCTGGCACAGGAATGACGCAACAGATGCGGATACACGCGCTTCCACACGCCCTGCTGCTGCGCGCGCCGCTTGAGCCGCGCACGCACGCCATTGGGGCTCAGCGGCCGGCCGCGCACGCCGCGCACCAGCGGATCGTCCGGACCGCAGCCATCCTGCCCACGCAGCGCCGCCAGCGCCGCCAGCGCCTTGGCGCCAACCGGCACGATGCGCGTCTTGCTGCCCTTGCCGGTGACGCGCAGCGTGCCTTCCTGCGCGTCGAGATCGCGCCAGCGCACGTCGCACAGCTCCGACACGCGCAACCCGCTCGAATAGAGCAGCTCGAGCAGCGCGCGGTCGCGCACCGCCTCGGCATCATCGCCCGGCACCTCGACGAGCTGGCCCATCTCGTCGGCGTCGAGCACCTCGGGCAGCTTGCGGCGCAGCTTGGGCGTGCGCAGGCCCAGGGCCGGGTTGACCGCGACCACGCCTTCGCCGGCGAGGTAGCGGAAAAAGCCGCGCCAGGCCGAGGCCGTGTGGCGCAGCGTGCCGGCGGCGAGATCGTGCCGGTGCAGGTCGGCCAGCAGCGCCTGCAACTGCTCGCCGCGCACCTGCGACCAGTCGGCGAGCGCAAGCTGTTGGGCGCGCTCGTGCAGGCGCGCCAGTGCTCGCGCGTAGTTGGCGAGTGTGCCGGCGGCGCAGCCGCGCTCGACGCGCAGCTTCTGCAGGTAGCCGTCGACGGCCTGCTGCAGCGGCGCGGCCATGTCAGGTCAGCGGGAACCGCGCGACCGCGGTGGAGATCGCCTCACCGATGAGCTTGAGGAAGACGGTGCCCATGCCGGGATGAAAGCGATTCGGATCGGTACTGCCGATCGCAAGCATGCCCACGCCAATGGGCAGCAACACGGCCGATTGCACCTGCTCGGCACGCGCGCCGAACAACGCGTCGAGCTTGTCCTGCTGCAGGCGCCCGCACAGCGGTTCGCCGCGCTTGAAGAATTCGTCGAAGGCCGGGAAGGCCACGCTGCCGGCCGGCTCGGCGATGAGCCAGTCGGCAGCCGGCAGATCGGGATCGGCGCGGAACAACACCAGGCGCACGAACAGCGAGGCGCCGGGCGCGGCGCCGGTATAGGCCGGCGGGTCGCGGAAATCCTCGGCCAGCGCCGCCACCACCGCCGTGGCGGTTTCGGGCAGGCTGCGGGCACGCATCAGCGCCAGCGTGAGCGTGTGCACGCGCACCATCAGCGCTTCGTTCTCGTGCGCGATCTCGACCAGTTCGTGCAGGCGGCGGCCGAGCTCGCGATTCTTGTCGCGCAGCACGTCGAGCTGGTAGCTGGCCAGCGAGGCCGCCTTGCCCTGTTCGCGCGGCAATTGCAGCGCCAGCGCAATGTCGGGAAACGCCGACAGGAAATCGGGATGGCGCCGCAGGTAGCCGGCCACATCCATCGCGCTCAATCCGTCCTTGACGCTGAATTCGCTCATGGGTTCCTCATCGGTGCGCCTCGCCGCCACATGATAGGCGAAGCGGCGCCCAGGCTCACGATCCGACCAGCATGTCGGGATCGAGCTCGCCATCGAACACGAATGCCGCCGGTCCGCTCATGCGCAGCGCCGCCTCGCCGCCGGGCCAGTCGATCTGCAGTTCGCCACCCGGCAGACGCACGCGCACGCTCGCATCGAGCCGGCCGCGCCGCCGCAGGATCGCCACCGCGGCGCAGGCGGCACTGCCGCAGGCCAGCGTCTCGCCGACAGCGCGCTCCCACACCCGCAGCGCGACCGCATCGCGCCCCAGCACCTGCACGAAACCGACGTTGCAGCGCTGCGGAAACTGCGCGCAATGCTCGATGCGCGGGCCCAGCGTGGCCACCGGCGCAGCGGCGATGTCGGCCACCTCGACCAGTGCATGCGGATTGCCCATCGATACCGCACCGATGTCGATCGCCTCGCCAGCCAGATCGAGCCGGTAGCTGTCGGCCGTGCTCGCAGCGAGCAACGGAATGTCGGCCGGCGCGAATCGTGGCACGCCCATCGCGGCGGCGACGCGGCCGTCATCGCCGAGCTCGACTTCGACCACGCCGGAAGGACTCATCAGCCGCGTCACGCCGACCCCGAGCACGCCCTCGCGCGCCAGCCAGCGTGCCACGCAGCGCAAACCGTTGCCGCACTGCCCCGAGCGCGAACCATCGGCATTCCAGACGCCGTAGGCGAACGCGCAATCGGGCTGTGGGCTGCGTTCGATGGTCAGCAGCTGGTCGAAGCCGACGCCGCGATGACGGTCGGCCAGGCTGCGGATCTGCGCGGCGGTCAGGGTCAGCGGCGCGGCGCGGCAGTCGAGCACGACGAAGTCGTTGCCGATGCCGTGCATCTTGGCAAAGCGCAGACCCATGCGCGCTCAGCGCGGGGGCGGCGGGGCCGCCGCGAGCGCCGCGGCCGATGCCGACGCCCCAGGCCGCACCAGCGGTCCCTTGTTGCCGCAGGCGGCGAGCAGCGCCGCGATCACGGCCACGACACACAGGCGGGCGATACGACAGGACATGGACTGATCCGGCGCTGAAAGACCGGCGCAGTATAACGACGCCGGCGCTGCCGAGCGGCTATGCTTGGCCCATGTCGTTGTTGCCGTTCGTGACTGCCTGCTACGTCGGCGCCGGCGTCCTCGCGCTGGGCATGCTGGCGCAACTGGTCGCCGCGCGGCGGCGCTGGCGTGCGCGGCGGCGCCTGGCGGCCGGCCATCGTCTGGTCTGGGCGCTGCTGCTGGCGCTTGGCGCCGCGCTCGTTGCAGTGGTCGGCAGCGCCGTGCTCGGCTACCAGCGGCTGACGGCCGAAACGCCGCTCGCGCGCATCGAGGCGCACCAACTCGCGCCGCAGCGCTATGCGGTGACGGTGACGACGCCGGCCGGCGAGCGCCACAGCCTCGAACTCGGCGGCGACCAGTGGCAGCTCGATGCGCGCATCATCAAGTGGAAGCCCGGCGCGATCCTCGCCGGCGCGCCGGCGCTGTACCAACTCGACCGCATCGGCGGCCGTTACACCGACCTCGCGCGCGAACGCGAGGCGCCACGCAGCGTGTTCGCGCTGTCCACGCCACACGCCTTCGACCTGTGGCAGCTCGCGCAGCGCTGGCCGCAGTGGCTGGACTGGATCGATGCCGACTACGGCAGCAGCGCCTATCTGCCACTGGTCGACCAGGGTCGCTACGAGGTGACGCTGGCGGCGGCCGGCGGCCTCATCGCGCGGGCAGCCGACGCACACACCGCGCAGGCGTTGCGCGCACAGGGTTGGACCCGGCCATGAGCGATGCCGCGCCGGCGCCACGCTCGCGCCTGCGCTGGGCCTGGTGGCTGCTGGCCTGGCTCGCGCTGGGGCTGGCCGTGCTCGGCGTGATCCTGCCGGGCCTGCCGACCGTACCGTTCGTGCTGCTGTCGGCGTTTGCGGCCGCGCGCGGCTCGCAGCGCCTGCACGCGCGGCTGCTGGCCGATCCGCACATGGGGCCGATCATCCGCAACTGGCAACAGCACGGCACGGTGGCCCGCCGCACCAAGTGGACCGCGCTGGGAACGATGTGCCTGAGCGGCGTGCTGCTGCTCGTCTTCACGCCGCTGCCGGGCGCGATCGCCGGCATCGTCATCATGGGCATCACCGCGCTGTGGCTGTGGCGCCGGCCGGAGCCTGCTCAGCACAGCGACTTGCAGTAACGCAGCGCGTCGGCGCCGTCCTCGTAGTAGGCGCGGCGCGAGCCGCAGCGCTGGTAGCCGAGCCGTTCGTACAGCCGCTGTGCGCCGGCGTTGTCGCAGCGCACCTCCAGGCGCAGGGCATTGGCGCCGCGCCGGCGTGCGGCGCGCTCGGCGGCCACCAGCAGCCGCGCGCCGATGCCGCGGCCACGCTGGCCCTTGGCCACCGCGATCGAGTACAGGCGCGCAACCTTGCTGCCGCGGCGGAACAGCAACAGCATCGCGCCGACCACGTGGCGTTCGCTGATCGCAAGCAGCACACCGGCGCTGAGGCTTTCCAGGTGGTGACGCCATTGCCGGCGACTCACACGGTCGGCGTCGAAGGCGGCGTTTTCGAGCATCACGATCGCGTCGAGATCGTCGCGCGTGGCACGCCGCACCCTGACCTCGGTCGAGGCGTCGTCGCCAGCGAAGATGGAAGAGACGGCGGCAAGCACGGCGCGCAGCCTAGTGGTGCGTCGCGCCCTGCGCAACGCGCCGACCCCCGGCGTTCATGGCCGCTTCATCGGCTTGCCGCCGCGCTTGTGTCACACTGCGCGCCGCGCAATTGGCGCCCCCCACCCCGGCCATCCAGACCCATCCCGTTCCGATCGCATGAGCCGGCTCGTCATCGTCGTCGAGAAAGCCTCGGACTGGGGTTCCTACTATCCGTCCGACAACGTCGTCACGGCGCAGGACTACCTGCGCGAATCGCTCGGTCGCGACGACGAGCGCGTGCAGGTCATCAACCTGTGCCGCAGCTACAAATACCTGGGCACCGGCTACTACGTGTCGCTGCTGGCCGAGGCACGCGGCCACAAGGTGATCCCGTCGGTGCGTGCGATCAACGACCTGCGCCGGCGCTCGCTGTACGGCCTGGACATCGAGGACCTCAACGCCAAGCTCGGCAATTTCCTGCCGGCCGGCGGCCGCGACACCACCGACCTGGGCATCCTCGTCTACTTTGGCGAGACCTCGTATCCGGCGTTGGCCGATCTCGCGCGGCAGGTGTTCGAACTGTTCCCGTGCCCGATCCTGCGCCTGGAATTCGAGCGCGAGCGGGTCTGGCAAATCGCCGCGATCAAACCGACCGGCCTGCACACGCTGTCGGACCAGCAGGAAGACGCCTTCGCGCAGGCGCTCGACCAGTTTTCCAGAAAGCTGTGGCGCAAGCCGCGCGCGCGGCGCAAGTTCCGCTACGACCTCGCGATGCTGGTCGATCCCCAGGAAGCAATGCCGCCGTCGAACAAGCGTGCGCTCAAGGCCTTCGTCGAGGCCGGCGCCGAACTCGGCATCGAGGTCGACAGCATCACGCGCAACGACTACGCGCGACTGGCCGAGTACGACGCGCTGTTCATCCGCGCCACCACCGCGCTCGACAACCACACCTACCGCTTCGCCAACCGGGCCGAGAAGGAAGACATGGTCGTCATCGACGATCCCGGCTCGATCCTCAAGTGCACCAACAAGATCTATCTGCACGACCTGCTCAAGTCGCGCAAGCTGGCCACGCCGCGCACCGAGATCCTGTACCGCGACGACCCGAAGCGGCTGGCCGAGCTGCCCGACCAGCTCGGCTTCCCGATCGTGCTCAAGATTCCCGACGGCTCGTTCTCGCGCGGCATCGTCAAGGTGGAAAACGCCGACGCGCTCAAGCGCGCCGCCGACGACCTGTTCCAGCACACCGCACTCGTGCTCGCGCAGGAATTCATGTTCACCGATTTCGACTGGCGCATCGGCATACTCAATCGCGAGCCGCTGTATGCGTGCAAGTACTTCATGTCGCGCGGACACTGGCAGATCTACAACCACGCCGCCAAGGGCACCGCCAAGACCGGCGGCTTCGAGACGCTACCGGTACGCGGCGTGCCGACCGAAGTGCTCAAGCTGGCGCAGAAAGCCACCGCACCGATCGGCGATGGCCTGTATGGCGTCGACCTCAAGCAGGTCGGCGACCGCCTGGTCGTGATCGAGGTCAACGACAATCCGTCGATCGATGCCGGGGTCGAGGACGCCTACCTCGGCGAAGACCTGTATCGCCGCATCATGGACGAGTTCCTGCGGCGCATGGAGCGCAAGCGCATGGGCCTGCGTGACTGAGGTGCAATGAGCATTGAGGCGAATCGACGCGCTGCGGCGCCCATCGTCGCCGGCGCGGCGATCGTTGTTGCTGCGGTGACATTCATCATCGTTCCCGCCTGGCAGTTGATCGGCCCGGGCCCGTTCGATTGGCACGTGCGCCAGCCGGCATTCTGGCAAGGCGGCATCGAGGCGCTCGCTCTGGCCGCGCTACTCGCCGCAGGACTGGCGATCAATCGTGGCGGCGCCCTGATCGGGCTGGTCGCGTTGCCGGCGGCGCTGTACCTGCGCCGGCACGCCGTCGACGCCGGCGTCGGGCTCGACTTGCTGCAGCTGGAAATCACGGTCGGCGTGGGCATGGCGCTGGGACGCGCGTTGCGAGTGCCGCCGGCACGCACCGCGCTCGGCTATGTGCAGGCCTTCGTCGCCGGTTTCGCGCTGTGGAGCGTGTGCGCGTGGAGCTTGCAGGCGCTCGGCATCGGTTCGCTGCGCGCGATGGGGTGGCTTGCTGTCGCACTGGCCATGCTGGCCTGCGGCGGCGGACATCGCCCGTTGCTCGTCTTTCTATGGCAAGCAGTGCGCGAACGCGAGCTCGCCGACCGCATCTGGTGCGGTGTGCTGGCGGCATGGTTGCTGGTGCTGTTCGCGCGCGCCGCCACCGCGATCGGATTCGACACCCAGTGGTACGGCCTGCGCAGCCCGTTCGTGCTCGTGCCGGGCGGTTCGGTCTACGAATCACTCGGCCTGGTTTCGCCAGTGCACTATTTTCCGAAGATCTACGAGGTCTTTTCATTGTCGCTGTACGTGCTCAAGGATCACGTGGCGATAAACGGCTTTTCCATCGTGCTACTGCTGCCGCTGCTGCTGATCTGCGGTGAGCTGATGCGCCGCTGGAACACGCCGCAGCGTGCGCGCCTGCCGCTACTGGCGCTGATCGCAACGCTGCCGGCGCTGGCTGACAACGCCTCGGCCAAGCCTGACATGCTGGCGACCTTGCTCGTACTCACTGCCGCGGTATTTGGCTTCGATGCACTACGCCGTCGTTCGCCAGCCGCGTTGGCGTGGCAGATGGCCTGCATCGCGCTGGCCTGCAGCGCCAAGATCACCGCCATCCCGTACGCCGGCATGGTGCTGCTGGCGACGCTGGCGGCATGGCCGCGTGCCTCATCTGCTGCCACGCAGGCAAACGAAACCGAACAGTCGGCGCGACAGGCCTGGGTCGTTTTGGCCCTGTCCGCCGTCGCCGCCATGTTCGTCGCCGCGCGCACGCTGCTGCTGGCTGGCGTTCCAACCATCGGCCCCGATCCATTGGTCAACCTCTGGCGCGCGCTGGGCATGGACCTGGCGGCACCGGCCGGAACGCTGTCGTGGACGAACCGGCAGGACTGGAGCGACGTGCCGACATTGCTCGTCGACTTGCTGTTTCGGCCGCAACGCCTCGAACACATCGTCATCAGTTGGGTCGGCAACGTGTGGCTGTGGCTGTGGGCGATCGCGGGCGCCGCCGCAATCGCGACATCGCATCGCGCCGTGATGCCGGCCCGCAGTCACGTGCCGGTGTGGGTGCTGATCGCAACCGGGCTCGCACTGGCGATCGGCAATCGCTACCAGGTGCGCGGCGGCGATGGCAACTATTTCGTGTTTTCCCTGCTGCCGGCGATCGTCTGCGCGGGCACGGCCGCGTTCCGACACCTCGCCGCCAGACCACGCGTGCTCGCGGCCACATTGGCGTGCCTGCCACTGTTCGTGGCGTTCCAGGCAGCCTACTGCTTTGCCAGCGTGGCGTGGACCCCGGGGACGCGTGCGTTCGACCTCGACCTGTCGCAGTCACCGCGCAGCATGCGCCGGCTGCGCAACTCGCAGCTCGAACGCGCCGGCATGGCGCGCATCGCGGCCATCCTGCGCGAATTGCCGCCGACCACCCGTGTCGTCGGCGTCGCCGAAACGCCGGCTCAGTTCTGGCTGCCGGCACGCTTCGAGGACTTGCCGATGGCTTCCTACTCACGTCCACGGTACATCGCCGACCCGCGTGCAGTCCGCCAGTTCCTGCGCGCAGACGGGGTGCGCTACCTGGTGATGCCGCTGGAAGGCGTCAAACAGCCGCGGTCGATCCACGTGCCGCCGTCAGTCGCCGAAGCCGCGCAACAACTGGCCGCGCTGCCTGGCGCGCGGCGCATCGACGACGAGCACTATTACCTGCTCGACCTCAGCGCCGTCGACGCCGACACGCTCGCGCCGGAGCGCGGTTGGCCCGACTAGAACACCTCACCGCGCAGGGCGCTCGCGCCACAGGCGCCGCCGTCGCTCAGGCAGAGTGATCGTTGGCCGGCAACGGCCGTTCGAGGTGGCGTGCGGCAGCTGCTGCAGCCCTGCCGGGCCGCGTCCGGGGCTGGCGCGGCAGGCGCACGGCGGCATTCCGACCGCGCACGCGCCGCCGCAGCGCGCTCATCGCGGCGACGCCACAGCGGGCAAGGCGCGCCCGTGCCAGCCACGCAAGGTCGAACAACGGCGCGCCGATGAGCCAGAACGCGGCGCTCCAGCCGCCACCGCGACTCCACAGCAGGCCCGGCGCGAGTGCCGCGCTCGCCAATCCGGCGCACAGCCACAGCAGCAGCAGGCTCGGCAGCCATGCCGCGGCGCTGCCCGCGCCCGCGGCGGCGGCGCGTCGGGATCGGGGGCCGATCCGCCGCAGCGCGTGCCGCGCCGGCGGCAGGTGACTCGGCACGGCGGCAGGCAGGCTCAGCGGGGCAAGCAGCATGGCGTTCTCCTTTCGAGTGCTGCCGTGAGCCTGCCGTGCCGACGTCTCACCGGCTGCGATGGCGAGGGCGGTACGCGCGGCCTGCATGCGATACTGGCGCACCGATCGATGGAGCCGGCGTGGAAGACCACGGTTACCTGCATTACGCGCTGATTCTGCTGCTGGCCACCGTGATCGCGGTGCCGCTGGCCAAGCGCTGGCGGCTCGGCGCAGTGCTGGGCTATCTCGGCGCCGGCCTCCTGATCGGGCCGTCGGGCATGAGCCTGGTCGGCAACAGCGCGCTGATCGCGCAGATTTCCGAACTCGGCATCGTGCTGATGCTGTTCGTCATCGGGCTGGAGCTCAGCCCACAGCGCCTGTGGGTGATGCGCCGGCACGTATTCGGCGCCGGCACGTTGCAGATGGTGCTGACTTCACTCGCGCTCGGCGCGATCGCGGTGGCGTTGGGCCTGGACTGGAAGGCGGCGCTGGTGGTGGGCCTGGGTCTTGCGATCAGCTCGACCGCGATCGACCTGCAGCTGCTGGCCGAGCGCAAGGAACTGGCCAGCCCGCACGGGCGACTCGGCTTTGCAATCCTCCTGTTCCAGGACGTGGCCGCGATCCCGCTGCTGGCGCTGGTGCCGATCCTCGGCACCCACGGCGATGTGCATGGCAGCGATGCGCTGCTGTCGGCGCTGCGCGCGGTGGTCATCATCGCGCTCGTCATCGTTGGCGGCCGCTACCTGCTGCGGCCGATGTTCCGTGCCGCGGCCCAGCAAACGGGCACGCCGGAAATCTTCACCGCCACGGCGCTGCTGGTGGTGATCGGCATTGGCCTGCTGATGGAGCTGGCCGGTCTGTCGATCACGCTCGGTGCATTTCTGGCCGGTGTGCTGCTGGCCGACTCGGAATATCGCCACGAGATCGAGGCCCAGATCGACCCGTTCCGCGGCCTGCTGCTCGGGCTGTTCTTCGTCAGCATCGGCATGTCGCTGGACCTGCGCAGCACGCTCGACCAGCCGCGTCTGGTCGGCCTGCTGCTGCTCGCGCTGCTGCTGACCAAGGGCGTGGTGATGTACC
This sequence comes from Dokdonella sp., assembly GCF_019634845.1. Lineage (GTDB taxonomy): Bacteria > Pseudomonadota > Gammaproteobacteria > Xanthomonadales > Rhodanobacteraceae > Dokdonella_A. The sequence goes on along the minus strand of NZ_JAHCAQ010000004.1, from coordinate 51,477 downwards.
TGATCGCGCGGCTTGCGGCGCGCCTGCAAGCCTCCCAGGCGCTGACCCTGTCGGCGTTGATGGCGCAGGGCGGCGAGTTCGCCTTCGTCGTGTTCGGGCTGGCCGCCGGCAATGGCCTCATCGACGCCGCGCAGCGCGATCTGGCGGTGATCGTGATCACGCTGTCGATGGCGGCGACGCCGCTGCTGGTGCGGCTGACCGGTGAGATCGTGCCGCGCACCAGCGAAGCCAAGCCGGCGCGCGAGTTCGATGCGATCGACGCCGCAGTGCCGCGTGTCATCATCGGCGGCATGGGCCGCGTGGGTCAGATCGTGGCGCGCGTGCTCAACGCCAACCACATCGCCTTCACCGCGCTGGAAGCCGATGCCGAGCAGGTCGAGTTCATGCGCCGCTTCGGCAACACGGTGTACTTCGGCGACGCCTCGCGGCTCGACTTGTTGCGTGCGGCGCAGGCCGACCGCGCCGAAATCTTCATCATCACCACGGGCGACATCGACACCAACCTGCGCACGGCGCGGCTGCTCAAACGCCATTTCCCGCAACTCAAGGTGTTCGCGCGCGCGCGCAATCGCCAGCACGTGTTCAAGCTGATGGACCTGGGCGTGGACGGCATCGTGCGCGAGACTTTCCTGTCCAGCCTCGAGGTGGCGCGCAACGTGCTGCAGGCACTGGGCATGGACGCCGACACGGCGGCCAGCCGCGTCGCGCGGTTCCGCAGCCACGACGAGCAGTTGCTGGCCGAACAGTACCTCGTGCATGACGATGCGGCCGCGCTGCTGCAGAGTGCGCAGGAAGCGCGCGAGGAGCTCAAGCTGTTGTTCCAGGCCGATACCGACGAGGAGGCAGACGCCCATGGCGACATCCGCTGAGCCGCGCGGACTGGCCGTGGGCGAGATGCGTCTGGCCAGTTTCGATCGCCAGTTCGCGCAACAGGTGCGCGTGCAACGGCCCGATCGCTACCGACTGCTCGACGCCTTGCCTGCCGACATGCCGCGCATAGCGCGCGGCGCTGGCGTGTCATATGTCGCCGCGAGCTTCGGCAACGAGGCGGTGAGCCTGGACATGCGCGGTTTCCAGCGCTTGCTGGCCTTCGACATCCGCACCGGGCTGCTGTGCGTGGAGGCCGGCGCCAGCATCGGCGACGTGCAGCGCTTCCTGTTGCCGCGTGGCTGGTACCTGCCGATCGCGCCGGGGCATCCAAGGGCCACGATCGGTGGCTGCATCGCCGCCGACGTGCATGGCAAGAACCCGGCCCGCGACGGCACTTTTCGCGCGCTGGTCGAGGAACTGCAGCTGCATGTGCCCGGTCGCGGTCTGCTGAGCCTGGATCCGCACCACGACGCCGACCTGTTCGCGGCCACCTGCGGCGGCCTGGGCCTCACCGGCACGATCACGCGGGCGACGTTGCGGCTCGCGCGCCCGCCGCGCGCGATCGCGCTGCGCCGGGTGGCGGTGGCGAACCTCGCTGACGGCGCCCGCGTGTTGCGCGAGGCCGCCAACGCCCATGTGCTGTATGGCTGGCACGATGGCCAGGCGGCGCGCTTCGGCAGCGGTGTCATCAACGTGGGCCTGGCCGACGACGAAGCCGAGCCGCCCCGCTTCGACCTGTCGCCCGCGCGCGATCTGCCGGCGACGCTCGCGCCGCTGCCGCTGACGGTATGGAACGCGCGCGGCATCGCGCTCGCCAACCGCTGGCTGCGCCGACGCTGGTGTCAGCCCGGCATGACGGCGCTCGCGCTGCCGGCGGCGCTGTTCCCGCTCAATGACGCGCGCTGGTATTTCGCCGGCTATGGCAAGGCCGGGTTGGTCGAACTGCAGTGGCTGATCCCGCACCCGCGCTTCGAGGCCTTCGCCGCCGCGCTGGCCGAGTGCGTGGCGCGCACGCGGCCACGCATCGCGCTGCTGTCGAGCAAACTGTTCGATGGTCGGGCGCAGGGGCTGGCCTTCGACGGCAAGGGCATCGCGCTGGCGCTGCATCTGGCGGCACCCGCGGCGCCGGCGCAACACGCATTCTGCGAACAGTTCGCGCAGCTCGCGCTGGCCCACGAGGGTCGCCCGAACCTGATCAAGGATTCCTCGCTCGATGCGAGCACGCTGCGCGCGGCGCTGCCCGACTTCGAGGTGCGTCGGCTCGCGCTCGCACGCTACAACGCCGATGGTCGCTGCCGCTCGGAACTGACGCGGAGGCTGGCGCTGTGACCGCGATCGTCGTCGGTGCCTCCAGTGGCCTGGGGCGTGCCTTGGCCGACGAACTCGCGCGCCGCGGGCAAGTGCTGTTGCTGGTCGCTTCCGACGCCCGCGACCTGCACGCGCTCGCTGCCGATCTGCAACTGCGCCACGAGGTCGAGGTGGCCACGCTCGCATTGGACCTCGGCCGCGAAGTCGACCCCGGCGCGCGCATCCTCGCCGCGCTGGCCGCACTGCCGCCGCCGACGAGCCTGCTGCTGCCGGTCGGGCTGTCGCGCCGCGACGACGACTTCACGCTGTCCGCGGGCGCGAGCGGCGAACTGCTGGCGATCAATCTGCACGCACCGCTGGCGATCATCGGCGCGCTGCTGCCGAGCCTGCGCGAAACGCGCGGCACGATCGTGTTGTTCGGCAGCATCGCCGCAGCGCGCGGGCGCGGCCAGAACGTGGCCTATGCCGCGGCCAAGCGCGCGCTCGAGTCGCTGCATGAAAGCCTGCGCCAGGCGCACGCGCCCGGCGCGCTGCATGTGCAGCTGTACCGGCTCGGCTTCCTCGCCACCAACCTCACGTTCGGCATGGCGCTGCCGTGGGCCGCGACCGATCCGGCGCGCATCGCGCCGGGCATCGTGCGGCGGCTCGGCAAGGGCTCGTTCGCGCGCCACCTGCCACGTCGCTACGCGCTGGTGGCGCTGCTGTTGCGCAGCCTGCCGTGGTTCGCGTGGCGCCGCCTGCGCCGGTGACAGTGGCTCCGCAGCGGGGGTTTCAATCCGGGGCGCTGGCCGGGCGCCGCAAGGTCTGGCGCACACCGGGCACGGCCTGCTCGGCCGCGCCGCCGAGTACGGCGGCAACGTCGACGTAGCCGATCAGTGCCGCGACTTCGGCGGCGCTGCGCCCGAATGCATCGACCTGGTCGAGTGGCGCGCCGCGCGCCTTGAGCAGCCGCGCGCAGCCGATCAGCCCGTGCAGCGCACAGGCATGCAGGGCGCCGACGCCGCGTGCGTCCTGGGTGTCGGCGGTGGCGCCGCGATCGAGCAGCCAGTCGCACAGCAGGCGCAATGCCTCGGCATCGCAGCGCGCGCCCGGCGGCTCACGGGCGCCGAGCAGGATCAGCAACGTGTCCTGATTGCCGCGGTTGCACGCCGCGAGTTTGGCGCCGGCGCGCAGCAGGCGCTCGAAGATGCTGCGCGCGATCACGGCATCGCCGCAACCGAACGCATACTGGGCCGTCGCGTGCAGCGGCGTGCCGCCCTGATGGTCGGCCGCGTCGGGATCGGCGCCCGCATCGAGCAGCGCCTCGACGATGCGCGGCTGGCCGAGCGCACAGGCCAGCGTCAGCGCGGTGCCGACGCCGGCGATCGGCAAATCGGGCGCGACACCGTAGGTGAGCAGGGTGCGCACCATGGCCTCGCGGCGCGCACTGACGGCGGCGGCGAGCGCGTGCACGCCGCCGTGGGCGAGATGACCGGGATCGGCACCGGCATCGAGCAGACGCACCACGAGGGCAGCGTGGCCGGCGGCGGCGGCGCGGATCAATGCCGTGGCGCCACGCGCGTCGGTGGCGTCGATCGGCAGGCCGAGCTCGAGCAGGCGTGCCACCGCATCGCCATCGCCGACGGCGGCGGCATCGGTGAGGTCCTCGCCGCGCAGTGGGCGCAATGGCAGGCGCCAGCTCGACCAAGTCAGCCAGTGGGCGAGCGCGCTGCCGCGCGCAAGCGCGAGGCCCAGCGGCGTCTCGCCACAGGCATTGGCCACGTTCGGGTCGGCACCCTGCATCAGCAACGCGCGCACGGCGGCGGACGAATCGCGGGCCACGGCCAGATGCAGTGGGGTGTTGCCGCGCGCGTCACGCAGGTTGGGATCGCCGCCCTGTGCCAGCAGCGCGGTCGTGAGCACGTCGTCACCCACCTGCAGGGCCGCGTGCAGCGCCGAGGGACAGTCGCCGCTGCCGCCGAAGGCGTCAGCGCCGCGTCGCCACAGCTCATGCGCGAGGGTTCGCGTCCCTGCATCGCCGCGCGCCGCGGTCGCCAGCAGCGTGCGCGCGAGCAAGCCGGCGCCGCCCGGCGCAGCGCCTCGCTGCAGGTATTCGATACAGGCCGGCGCGCTGGCCGGCAGGCGCTCGAGCAAGCGGTCCAGCAGCGGCGCGCCATCCAGCTCGGCGTTCGCGTCGACTCCCTGGTTGAGCAGCCAGCAGCGCGCGGCCTCGAGTGCGGGATCGGCACTCAGTTCCAAATACATGGCCGCGCAGCTGGCGCTCGGCCAACCGCGCAGGTGGGGCGCGAACTCGCCGGCAACGTTCCAGTGGCCGAAACGCAATGCGTCGAGAAGGTGTGCTCGCTGGTCGAGCAGGTCGCCACCTGCCGGCAGATCCAGCGAGCTCGGTCGCGGGTAGCTCGGATCGAGCTGGGCCACGATCGGCCAGCGCCCGGCCGCGGCAGCCAGATCGACCGCACGCTCGCCGCCATCGGTGACGAGGCTGGGATCGCAGCCCAACGCCAGCAACGCGCGCACGGCGTCTTCGCCGGCCTGACGCGACTGCGCTGCATGCATGAGCGCGCTGCGGCCGCTGCTGTCGCGGCGGTCGAGTTCGGCCTTGCGCTTGCCCAGCGCATGGATCGCGCCCACGCTACCGGCGCGCGCGGCCTCCATCAGCGCGCTGGTGCCACGCTGATCGACGAGATTGGGATCGGCGCCTGCGGCGAGCAGCGCGTCGACGATGCGGGCATGCCCGGCGAGTGCGGCGGTCATCAGCGCGGTGCGCTCGAGGAGCGCGCGCGCATCGACACGCGCACGATGCTTGAGCAGGAGACGCACGCCGATCGGATCATCATCGGAGATTCCGGCCGCACAACCGAGCGCGGGCCGCGCATCGACGACATCGGCGGCAGCGCGATGCTCGAGCAGGAAACCGAGCAGGGGCCAGTTGGCGGCGGCGGCGGCGACGCCGAGCGCAGTCAGGCCTTCTTGGTTGACGGCATCGATGTCGACCTTGGTGTCGAGCAGCAATGCCGCGATGATCGGACTGGCGCAGCGTGCCGCATGGTGCAGCGCCGTGTTGCCCGCGGCATCGCGCGCACAGGCGTCGGCGCCATTGGCCAGCAGCATCGTCACCGCGTCGGGCCGCCCGTCGTGGCTGTCGCGCGCCGCAATGATGAGCGGGGTGATGCCCGCATGCACGCGGTTGACGTCGGCGCCATGCTCGATGAGTGCGCGCAGCAGACCCAGGTCGGGCAGCGTCGCGGCGATCATGAGCGGCGTGCGCTGGTCGCGCGAGTCTGCGGTGGCCAGGGCGTCGGGCGCGGCGCCGAGCTCGAGCGCCGCCCGCGCCCGAGGCGCGTTCGCGTTGCGCAGCGCGGCCAGCAGCGCGGCATCGAGCTCCGCGCTGGAGAGATTCGGTGGCAGCGCCGCATCGTCCGCTCCCTCCGAGTCCAGCGCAGCGGCATCGTCAGGCGTCGGCCGCTGCGCGCGCAGGTGGCCCAGCCAGGCGCACAAGACATGGCGCACGATGAGCCAGTGCACCGCCGGCGCGAGGAACAGCGCATGCGCGATCAGCAGCCCGGTTCTGGCGCGCTCGCCGAGCTGCAGACCCAGGCCCGCCATGAGCAGAGCGACCAGGACCAGCAACAGGAGCAGCAAGCCCGAGGGAAGGCCATGGCGAAAGAACGTTTCAGGGTCGTGGGTCAGTTCGCGCGCCTGACCGAGAACCGCCTGAAGGTTGGCGGCGGCGCCGCCCGCGGGATGCCGCCACGCGCCGGGCAGCTCGCTGCCGAGCGCCGGCAACACGAACCAGGGCCAGCAGCGCCACAGCAGCAGCGGCATGACGACGATGACGAGCGACAGCAGCAAGGCCGCGCTCAGGCTGCCCTGTGCGCTCAACCAGCGCAACGGCCAAGCCAATGCCAGCGCCACCACACCCAGGTACACCGCCGACAGCAACATATAACCAGCGGCGGCCCATACCAGGTTGCCGATACCAGCGCGCGCATAGCCGAATGCATAGGCGGCCCACTGCAGCATCAGCGCATTGCCGAGCAGCAGCGCAGGCACGGCCCAACCGCCGCCGACATGCCAAGCCACGGCATAGCAAAGCCACGCCGCCGACCAGTGGACGATCACGCTGCCGGCACTCGCTCGCCGCTGCCCCGCCCGCGCCCGCATTTGCGCCCTCATGTCAGGTCTGTTCCGCAGCGAGTATATCGGGCAGCGCCGAGCGCCAGCCAACGCGATCGTGCGCGTCGATGCGGCGTGACGACACCGGTGCGTCGGCATGGTCGGTCCGGGCGCAGGGATCGGCGCGCCAGCCAGCGAACACTCACGCGACTGCCCAGGCAACCAATGGTTGGTGCGCCGGCGCCGCGACGCATGAACAAGGTACCAGGCGCGTCATGACGTCGGCACTGAGCGCGCACCATCGATGGTGCTGCCTTCGTGTCGCCGTAGCGATGCGCTGGCAAGCCGGTATTTGGCGCAAAGAAAAGCGCCCTGCCGTTTCCGGCAGAGCGCTTGGATGAAGCCCCTGGCGATGACCTACTCTTGCATGGCTTAAGCCACACTACCATCGGCGCTACTGCGTTTCACTTCCGAGTTCGAGATGGGATCGGGTGGGACCACAGCGCTAATGTCACCAGGGAACTGGTGCGAGTCGCGCATAGTGCGCGGACTCGGCATTTGGACTTGGGACGTATTCAAGCGTTGGACTGTGTTTGCCAGACCTCTCGTTGAGGCTGCGTTCGCGGAGGGCGCGTCCATTTGGGGACGAGCTTGGCTTTCCGCGAAGGGGACTTGCGTCCCTGGAAGCAACTTGGAGTTATATGATCAAGCCGCACGGATCATTAGTATCAGTTAGCTCGGCATTGCTGCGATACACACCTGACCTATCAACCACGTAGTCTTCATGGGTCCTTTAGGGGGCTTGTGCCCCGGGAGATCTCATCTTGAGGCGCGCTTCCCGCTTAGATGCTTTCAGCGGTTATCGCTTCCGATCATAGCTACCCGGCGGTGCCACTGGCGTGACAACCGGAACACCAGGGGATCGTCCACTCCGGTCCTCTCGTACTAGGAGCAGCCCCTCTCAAATCTCCAACGCCCACGACAGATAGGGACCGAACTGTCTCACGACGTTCTGAACCCAGCTCGCGTACCACTTTAAATGGCGAACAGCCATACCCTTGGGACCGGCTACAGCCCCAGGATGTGATGAGCCGACATCGAGGTGCCAAACACTGCCGTCGATATGAACTCTTGGGCAGTATCAGCCTGTTATCCCCGGAGTACCTTTTATCCGTTGAGCGATGGCCCTTCCATACAGAACCACCGGATCACTAAGTCCTACTTTCGTACCTGCTTGATCCGTCGATCTTGCAGTCAAGCACGCTTATGCCTTTGCACACAGTGCGCGATGTCCGACCGCGCTGAGCGTACCTTCGAGCTCCTCCGTTACTCTTTGGGAGGAGACCGCCCCAGTCAAACTACCCACCATACATGGTCCCCGACCCGGATTACGGGCCCAGGTTAGAACGTCAAGCACATCAGGGTGGTATTTCAAGGTTGGCTCCATGCGAACTGGCGCCCACACTTCAAAGCCTCCCACCTATCCTACACAGACGAACTCAACGTTCAATGTAAAGCTATAGTAAAGGTTCACGGGGTCTTTCCGTCTTGCCGCGGGAACGCTGCATCTTCACAGCGATTTCAATTTCACTGAGTCTCGGGTGGAGACAGCGCCGCTGTCGTTACGCCATTCGTGCAGGTCGGAACTTACCCGACAAGGAATTTCGCTACCTTAGGACCGTTATAGTTACGGCCGCCGTTTACCGGGGCTTCGATCAAGAGCTTCGCCTTGCGGCTGACCCCATCAATTAACCTTCCGGCACCGGGCAGGCGTCACACCCTATACGTCCACTTTCGTGTTTGCAGAGTGCTGTGTTTTTGGTAAACAGTCGCAGCGGCCTGGTCACTGCGGCCCGGAAATGCTCAGCTACGCACGTAGCCACATCTCCGGGCGCACCTTCTCCCGAAGTTACGGTGCTATGTTGCCTAGTTCCTTCACCCGAGTTCTCTCAAGCGCCTTGGGATTCTCACCCTGCCTACCTGTGTCGGATTACGGTACGGTCTTCGTGATCTGAAGCTTAGAAGTTTTTCCTGGAAGCGTGGTATCAGTGACTTCGTCCAAAAGGACTCGTCTCGGTGCTCGGTGTAAAGGATCCCGGATTTGCCAAAGATCCACACCTACCGCCTTTCCCCGGGACAACCAACGCCCGGTACACCTAACCTTCTCCGTCACTCCATCGCAATCACGAACGGTTCTGGAATATTAACCAGATTCCCATCGACTACGCGTTTCCGCCTCGCCTTAGGGACCGACTAACCCTGCGCCGATTAACGTTGCGCTAGGAAACCTTGGGCTTTCGGCGAGGGGGCTTTTCACCCCCTTTATCGTTACTCATGTCAGCATTCGCACTTCCGATACCTCCAGCAGACCTTACGATCCACCTTCACAGGCGTACGGAACGCTCCTCTACCGCTCACACTTGCGTGTGAACCCCGAGCTTCGGTGCATGGCTTAGCCCCGTTAAATCTTCCGCGCAGGCCGACTCGACCAGTGAGCTATTACGCTTTCTTTAAAGGATGGCTGCTTCTAAGCCAACCTCCTGGCTGTCTATGCCTTCCCACATCGTTTCCCACTTAGCCATGACTTTGGGACCTTAGCTGCGGGTCTGGGTTGTTTCCCTTTTCACGACGGACGTTAGCACCCGCCGTGTGTCTCCCAAGCTTGCACGTGTTGGTATTCGGAGTTTGCAATGGTTTGGTAAGTCGCGATGACCCCCTAGCCATAACAGTGCTCTACCCCCAACAGTGATACTTGAGGCGCTACCTAAATAGCTTTCGAGGAGAACCAGCTATCTCCGGGTTCGATTAGCTTTTCACTCCTAGCCACACCTCATCCCCTACTTTTGCAACAGGAGTGGGTTCGGGCCTCCAGTGCGTGTTACCGCACCTTCACCCTGGGCATGGCTAGATCACCCGGTTTCGGGTCTACGCCTTGCGACTATTCGCCCTATTCAGACTCGGTTTCCCTTCGCCTCCCCTATACGGTTAAGCTTGCCACAAAACGTAAGTCGCTGACCCATTATACAAAAGGTACGCCGTCACCCTTGCGGGCTCCGACTGCTTGTACGCATACGGTTTCAGGTTCTATTTCACTCCCCTCTCCGGGGTTCTTTTCGCCTTTCCCTCACGGTACTGGTTCACTATCGGTCGGTCAGGAGTATTTAGCCTTGGAGGATGGTCCCCCCATGTTCAGACAGGGTTTCTCGTGCCCCGCCCTACTCAATTTCATCGCACAAGCCCTTTCGCCTACTGGGCTATCACCATCTATGGCCGGCCTTTCCAGACCGTTCCGCTAGAACTTGCACGACTTTTGGGCTAATCCCCGTTCGCTCGTCGCTACTGAGGGAATCTCGGTTGATTTCTTTTCCTTCAGGTACTTAGATATTTCAGTTCCCTGAGTTCGCCTCCCGATCCTATAGATTCAGATCGGGATACCGCTAATGCGGTGGGTTTCCCCATTCGGACATTTCCGGGTCAAAGCTTGTTGCCAGCTCACCGGAACTTTTCGCAGGCTGCCACGTCCTTCATCGCCTCTGACCGCCAAGGCATCCACCGTATGCGCTTATTCGCTTGACCATATAACTCCAAGTCGCCTCGGAATCATCGTCTCGCTTCGCTTACTTGCCTCAACGACACGTCTGGTTCGACAGAACCAAAACGCTTGATTACGTCCCAAGTTTTCAAAGAACGCGATGCGCACTGCAACGTCGCAACGCAAAAAGACAGTGATGTGTGCGATCCAGAGTAATGGTGGGTCTGGGAGGACTCGAACCACCGGCCTCACCCTTATCAGGGGTGCGCTCTAACCACCTGAGCTACAGACCCGGTATTGTCGAAACATTCGGCCAAGCCGGATGCGGCGAACCTGGTGGAGCTGACCGGGATCGAACCGGTGACCCCCTGCTTGCAAAGCAGGTGCTCTCCCAGCTGAGCTACAGCCCCTTGGAGGGGACTCGCGGCAGTGCCGCGTCTCTGGATGCAGGTATCTTGTGTGGGCACCTTGGGGTGGTGAAGTCGTTCTCGAAAGGAGGTGATCCAGCCGCACCTTCCGATACGGCTACCTTGTTACGACTTCACCCCAGTCATTGACCACTCCGTGGCAAGCGTCCCCCTTGCGGTTAGACTACCTGCTTCTGGAGCAACCAACTCCCATGGTGTGACGGGCGGTGTGTACAAGGCCCGGGAACGTATTCACCGCAGCAATGCTGATCTGCGATTACTAGCGATTCCGACTTCATGGAGTCGAGTTGCAGACTCCAATCCGGACTGAGATCGGCTTTCTGGGATTGGCTCCGCCTCGCGGCATTGCGACCCTCTGTACCGACCATTGTAGTACGTGTGTAGCCCTGGCCGTAAGGGCCATGATGACTTGACGTCATCCCCACCTTCCTCCGGTTTGTCACCGGCAGTCTCCTTAGAGTTCCCACCATTACGTGCTGGCAACTAAGGACAAGGGTTGCGCTCGTTGCGGGACTTAACCCAACATCTCACGACACGAGCTGACGACAGCCATGCAGCACCTGTGTTCCGATTCCCGAAGGCACTCCCGCATCTCTGCAGGATTCCGGACATGTCAAGGCCAGGTAAGGTTCTTCGCGTTGCATCGAATTAAACCACATACTCCACCGCTTGTGCGGGCCCCCGTCAATTCCTTTGAGTTTCAGTCTTGCGACCGTACTCCCCAGGCGGCGAACTTAACGCGTTAGCTTCGACACTGAGCACCTAAGTGTGCCCAACATCCAGTTCGCATAGTTTAGGGCGTGGACTACCAGGGTATCTAATCCTGTTTGCTCCCCACGCTTTCGTGCCTCAGCGTCAGTACTGGTCCAGATGGCCGCCTTCGCCACTGGTGTTCCTCCCGATCTCTACGCATTTCACCGCTACACCGGGAATTCCACCATCCTCTACCGTACTCTAGCTCGCCAGTATCCATCGCAATTCCCAGGTTGAGCCCAGGGCTTTCACGACAGACTTAACGAACCGCCTACGCACGCTTTACGCCCAGTAATTCCGAGTAACGCTTGCACCCTTCGTATTACCGCGGCTGCTGGCACGAAGTTAGCCGGTGCTTATTCTTTGGGTACCGTCATCCCCGCCGGGTATTAGCCGACAGGATTTCTTTCCCAACAAAAGGGCTTTACAACCCGAAGGCCTTCTTCACCCACGCGGCATGGCTGGATCAGGCTTGCGCCCATTGTCCAATATTCCCCACTGCTGCCTCCCGTAGGAGTCTGGGCCGTGTCTCAGTCCCAGTGTGGCTGATCATCCTCTCAGACCAGCTACGGATCGTCGCCTTGGTAGGCCATTACCCCACCAACTAGCTAATCCGACATCGGCTCATCTTGTCGCGTGAGGTCTTGCGATCCCCCACTTTCACCTTACGGTCTCATGCGGTATTAGCGTAAGTTTCCCTACGTTATTCCCCACAACAAGGCAGATTCCGATGTATTCCTCACCCGTCCGCCGCTCGCCGCCAGGGTTGCCCCCGCGCTGCCGCTCGACTTGCATGTGTTAGGCCTGCCGCCAGCGTTCACTCTGAGCCAGGATCAAACTCTTCAGTTAAAACATCAGACCTTGCGGTCAAACTTTCCGAGCGTGAACCAAGCACTGTAAAGCTTGCTGCTTTGACGTTGCTTGGACGCGCTTGATGTATCGATGGACTTTCATCCACCTCAAGGCGCCCACACAAGTTACCTGCGCACACTGTCAAAGATCATGGACTTGCGGGGCTTTGTTCGCCTCGCGCCCCAAGACATTTCGTCGAAGGGAGCCCGGTACTATACAACCAATTTCCTGTTCGTCAACACCCCGGAGCAAACTTTTTTTGCTCCGCGACACCGGGCCGGAGCCTGTGGTGTCGCCCTTCGGTGGTCGGCCAGCGCGGCGTCTCATCGAAGGGGCGCGCATCTTACATCGGTTCGGCGATTCGTCAACACCCTTCGGCAAAGTTTTTTTGCGACCGCACATCGCGTGCGGCCGAACGCCGTCGATGCAGCGCCATGCAACTCGCGCGCAACCGTTGCGCGAGGCTTGCGCCGGCGCGCGGCGCTGGTCTCAGGGCGCCGCGACGAGGCGCACGCGCGCGAACGACCGCTTGCCCACCTGCAGCAACAGTTCGGCGCCCGCCGCGAAGGTCAGCTCGCGATCGTCGACCACGGCGCCATCGATGCGCAGTGCGCGCTCGCCGAGCTTGCGCATGACTTCGGAATTGCTGCCGGCGAGCCGGGCGCCGACGAACAGCGGGCCCAGACGCAGACCTTGTGACGGTGCGGCGAGGTCGAGCAAAGGCAGATCGACGTCGACGCGCTGTTCGCGCACCAGCGCATTCCATTGCGCCACCGCCTGTTCGGCGGCCTCGGTGCCGTGGAAGCGCGCGGCGAGTTCGCGCGCCAGCGCGAGCTTGGCATCGCGCGGATGCAGCACGCCGGCGGCAACGTCGCGGCGCATCGCCGCGATGTCGGCGCTGGACTGATCCAGGCTCAACAACTCATACCAGCGCCACATGAGCTCGTCGCCGATCTTCATCGCCTTGTTGACGATGTCGATGGCCGGCTCGGCGATGCCGATGTAGTTGCCGAGCGACTTGGACATCTTCTGCACGCCATCGAGCCCTTCCAGCAACGGCATCGTCAACACGATCTGCGGCGGCTGGCCGTGGTGCTCCTGCAGCGCCCGCCCCATCAGCAGGTTGAACTTCTGGTCGGTGCCGCCGAGCTCGACATCGGCCTTGAGCGCCACCGAGTCGTAGCCCTGCACCAATGGATACAGGAACTCGTGGATCGCGATCGACTGCTGCGCGGCGTAGCGCTTGGCGAAGTCGTCGCGCTCGAGCATGCGCGCAACCGTGTGCTGCGCGGCAAGGCGGATCATGTCGGCGGCACTCATGTTGCCGAACCATTCGGAATTGAAGCGCACCTCGGTGCGTTCGCGATCGAGCACCTTGAACACCTGCTCGGCGTAGGTCTGTGCATTGGCCAGCACATCCTCGCGCGACAGCGGCCGGCGGGTCACATTCTTGCCGGTCGGGTCGCCGATCATGCCGGTGAAGTCACCGATCAGAAAAATGACCTGATGGCCCAGATCCTGGAACTGGCGCATCTTGTTGAGCAGCACCGTGTGGCCGAGATGAAGGTCGGGCGCAGTGGGATCGAAGCCGGCCTTGATGCGCAGCGGTCGCCCGGCCTTGAGGCGTGCTTCGAGGTCTTCGCGCTTGATGATTTCGTCGGCGCCGCGACCGATGAGGTCGAGCGTGGCTGTCAGGTCTGGCATCGTGGTGGAGATTCCGGGTGGAGCCGCCGCTCCATCGACACATGCGGGCGGCGGCGGGTGATGGCGCGATACACGCCGTGGTTAATAATTCGTTAGATCGTGATCGCGCGCAAGTTCTTGTCGCCATTCACATTGACGCGACTTGTTGGCGGCCGTTATGGTACGGCGCGATTGGCCGGAGCCGCGAGCCCGTGAACGACAATTCGTCGCATCCGACACTGCATCACTCCCGGCGGTCCACGATCCGCCGCCACATGCAGCGTCGCTATTTCCGCTTTTACCGGCGCGTGTCGCGCTGGACTTTCCTGCCGGGCGCGGCCGCACCGACGACCTGGCGCGCCGAGCACTGGATTCTCGGCGGCGTGGCGGTCATCGTCTGCGCCCTGGTCGGCATCGTGGCGCCGGGTTTCGCCAACGCCACCCGCCATGACCCGACAGCACTGACCACACTGGCGCTCGATCTGCCGCAATTGCCGGCCGATGCCGCCATCGGCGCCTATGCCGGTGACAGCGAGCCCGACTGGCGCATCGTGACCGTGCAGCCGGGGCAATCGCTGTCGGACATCTTCCGCGCGCAGGGTTTCGCGCCGGCCACGCTGCAGCGCGTACTCGACTCGCAGAGTGATGCCTCGGCGCTGCGCCGCATTCGTCCCGGGCAGCAGTTCGCGTTCACCACCGACGCCAGCGGCGCGCTGGTCGCGATGCGCTTCGAGCGCGGTGACGCCACCCGCGTGGTGCTGCACTTTGCCGCCGACGGCATCCGCGAACAGGTCGAGGATCGCGCGGTCGAGCGCCGCGTCCACATTGCGCATGGCGTGGTCACGCGTTCGCTGTTCTATGCGGGTGAGCGCGCCGGGCTCAGCGACGCGATGGTGCTCAAGCTCGCCGACGCGTTCGGCTACGACATCGATTTCGCCCAGGACCTGCGCGAAGGCGACAGCTTCAGCGTGGTCTACGACGACCTGTACCGCGATGGCGAACTGCTGCGCGGCGGCGACATCATCGCCGCCACCTTCATCAACGACGGCAAGCGTTATACCGCGGTGCGCTACGTCAACGCGCGCGGCGAGTCGATGTTCTACAGCGAAGATGGCCGCCCGCTGCGCAAGTCGTTCCTGCGCACGCCGGTCGAGTTCACGCGCATCTCCTCGCTGTTCTCGACCGGCCGCATGCACCCGATCCTCGGCAAGATGCGCGCCCACAAGGGCGTGGACTACGCGGCGCCCAGCGGCACGCCGATCCGCGCCGCCGGCGACGGCAAGATCGTGTTCCGTGGCTGGCAGTCGGGCTACGGCAACTTCGTGATGATCCAGCACAACGCGCACATCACCACCGCCTACGGCCACATGTCGCGCTTCGCCAACGCCAAGGTCGGTCAGCATGTGTCGCAAGGCCAGGTGATCGGTTACGTCGGCATGACGGGCCTCGCCACCGGGCCACATCTGCACTATGAGTTCCGCGTCGATGGCGGCCACCGCAACCCGCTCACGGTGACGCTGCCGCCACCCGAACCGCTGCCCGCCGGCGAACTGGCGCAGTTCAAGGCGGCGACCGCGCCGATGCTGGCCAAGCTCAGACTCGTCGACGGCACCCAGCTTGCGCGCGTCGGCCATTGAGCGCGACGCCGGCCTGTACCTGGGCCTGATGTCGGGGACCAGCGCCGACGGCATCGATGCCGCGCTGGTCGAGTTCACCGCCGCCGGCAGGCGCCGCGTGCCGCGCGTGATTGCTGCCGCCAGCACTCCTTATCCTGCGACCTTGCGCGAGCGCGTGCTGAGCCTGGCGCAGACCGATCGCGCGCTCGCGCTCGACGACTACGGCCGCCTCGACGTGGCGATCGGCGCGTGCTTTGCCGGTGCTGCCAGCGCTTTGTTGCGTACCTGCGGAGTCGATCCGAGCCGCGTGCGCGCAATCGGTTCGCACGGCCAGACCGTGCGCCACCGCGTTGGCGGCGAACAGCCCTTCACGCTGCAGATCGGCGATCCCAGCGTCATCGCCGAGCGCACTGGCATCACCACGGTCGCCGATTTCCGCCGCGCCGACGTTGCTGCCGGCGGCCAGGGCGCGCCGCTGCTGCCTGCCCTGCACGCCGAAGTGTTCGCCTCATCCTCGATCCCGCGCGCGATCCTCAATCTCGGCGGCATCGCCAACCTGACCCTGCTCGCACCCGGTCGCCCCGTGGTCGGCTTCGACACCGGTCCGGCCAACTGCCTGCTCGACGCCTGGGTGCAGCGCCACCGCGGCACGCCGCATGACGACCACGGCGCCTGGGCGCGCAGCGGACGCGTCGATGCTGCACTGCTCGCGCAACTGCTCGCCGACCCCTGGTTTGCCCGACCCGCCCCCAAGAGCACCGGGCGTGAGCACTTCAACCTGGGCTGGCTCGAGCCGCGCCTGCCTGCCGCGATCGCCGCGGTCGACGTGCAGGCGACCCTGCTCGCCCTCACCGCGCAGTCGATCGCTGCGGCGCTGCAGCGCCATGCAGCCGACGTGCGCGAGCTCTACGCCTGCGGCGGCGGCGTGCACAACACCGCACTCATGGCCGCGCTGCGCAGTGCCTTGCCCGGCGTCGCGATCGAAACCACGCAGGTGCTCGGCGTGGATCCCGACCACGTCGAAGCGATCGGCTTTGCGTGGCTGGCGCGGGCGCGTCTGGCTGGCGAGCCCGGCAACCTGCCCAGCGTCACCGGCGCACGCGGCGCGCGCCTGCTCGGCGCGATCTACGCCGCGCCCTCCCTGCCAATGTCGCGGTAGCGCGGCCACAGCCAGATCAGCAACAGGGTCGCCGGCACCAACGCCAGCACCGTGATCACGAAATAGGCGCCGTAGCCGACCGCCGTGGCAATGCCACCGGCAAAGATGCCGAGCAGCTTGCCCGGCAGGTTCACGAGCGAGCTCAGCAGTGCGTACTGGGTGGCCGTGTGCTCGCGGTTGACCAGCGCCGACAGGAACGCCACGGTCGGCGGCCCGAGCATGCCGAGTGTGAGGTTCTCGGCCGAGATCACCGCCGCCAGCACCCACAAGTTGCCCGGATGCGCGATCAACAGCAGGTACAGCAGGTTGCAACTGCCACAGAGGAGGACCATTGCGCACAACGGCTTCCACGGACCCCAGCGCACCACCATCGCGCCGCCAACAAACGCACCGGCGATGCCGATCCAGATGCCGTAAATCTTGGTGATCGCGCCGATCTGGGTCTGGCTGAACTGCATGTCGCGATAGAACGGCCCCATGATGCCGCCGATCGTGGCCTGCTCGGGAATCTTGAACAGCAGCAAGAAAGCCAGCGTCACCAGCGCCAGCACGATGCCGTAACGGCGGAAGAAGTCGGCAAACGGATCGACCAGCGCGTGCCGCATCGCCACACGCCAGGGCAGCGCCGGTTGCAGGTCGGCAACGGGCTCGCGCGCGAACAGGTTGGCGCCGATCGGGATCAGCATGATCGCGGCCAGCAGCAGGTAGACCTGTGCCCAGGCGACATGGTCGGCCAGAATCAGCGCAAAGGCACCCGCCACCATCAGCGCGATGCGATAGCCCAGCGAATAGGTGGCCACGAGCGCGCCCTGCTGGTCCGGCGGCGCGATCTCGATGCGATAGGCATCCACGGCGATGTCCTGGGTCGCGCCGAAGAACGCCACCCACACGGTCGCCGCGATGAATGGGGCCAGCTGCGCGGGGGTCAACCACGCCATCGCGACAAGTCCGGCGATCACGCCGCATTGCGCCAGCAGCAGCCAGCCGCGACGGCGCCCCAGACGCGCAAACCACGGCACCTGCCAATGATCGAGCAGCGGCGCCCACAGGAACTTGAATGCGTACAACATGCCGGCGCTGGCGATCACCGTGATCTCCTTGAGGACCACGCCGTGCTGCTTGAGCCAGTAGGCGAGCGTGCCGGCGACCAGCAGGAACGGCAGTCCCGAGGAAAACCCGAACACGAACATCGTCCCCGCCGCCGGCTGCGTGAAGGCCTGCCAGATCGATGGCTTGGCTGCGCGTGCCACGCTCACGCCGCACCCGTGGCGTGGTCGTAGTCGACCCGATAGGGTGCGTGATCGGAAAACCGCACATCGGCCGCGATCGCACAGGCACGCGCGCGCAGCGAGGGTGTGGCGAGCTGGTAATCGATGCGCCAGCCAACGTCGTTGGCGCGCGCCGCGCCACGCTGGCTCCACCAGGTGTAGTCCTCACCGCGTGGGTGCAGACTCCGGTAGGTATCGACCCAGCCCGGCGACGCCGGCGCCGTGCCATCGCTGCCCTCGTCGATGCCAACGAGGCCGTTGAGCCAGGCGCGCTCGTCGGGCAGGCAGCCCGAGTTCTTCTGGTTGGAACTCCAGTTGCGGATGTCACGCCGGCTGCGCACGATGTTCCAGTCGCCGCACAGCACGTAGTCACGCCCCGACTCGAGCCAGCCGGCAAGGATCGGCCGCAGCCACGCCATCACCTCGAACTTGAATGCCTGACGCGGCTCGCCCGACGATCCCGACGGAAGGTACAGCGAGACCACGCTGAGCGAGCCATAGCGCGCCTCGATGTAGCGCCCTTCGTCGTCGAATGGAGCCCACCCGAGCTGCGTGCGCACTTCGTCGGGTTCGCGCCGCGAGTAGATCGCCACGCCCGAATAGCCTTTCCTGGTGCTCGCATCGCGGTAGAAGCAGTGATGATCGGCCGGATGGAAGCACGGATCGACGAGCTGCTCGCGTTGCGCCTTGGTCTCCTGCACGCACACCACATCGGCCTGCTGCCGTTGCAGCCAGTCGAAGAAGCCCTTGCTGGCCGCCGAGCGGATACCGTTGGCGTTGAACGAGATGATGCGCATGTGCAAGGCAGGTCGAGTTGGAAAGGGACTGGCGCGCTGGCGCCGCTGCCAAGCCTAACGGATGGTGGCGGCGGCCGCGCATTGCACTTCACGCATCGGCCATGCAACCCTTGCGCCGCACCAACCGGGCCACTCACCCACGTTCTGCCTGCGATCGATGCTGCCCAGCCAACGCGCCTTCCTTGAACTTGCCGTGGCCCGCAACGTGCTGCGCTTCGGCCAGTTCACGCTCAAGTCGGGCCGTGTGAGCCCGTACTTCTTCAACGCCGGGCTGTTCGACTCGGGCGCTGCGCTGGCCACGCTCGGCACGGCCTATGCCGACGCGGCGGTGCAGTCCGGCCTGGCCTTCGACATGCTGTTTGGCCCGGCCTACAAGGGCATCGTGCTGGCCGCGCTGACCGCCGCCGCGCTGGCCCAGCGCCACGGACTCGACCTGCCGTTCGCCTACAACCGCAAGGAAGTCAAGGACCACGGCGAGGGCGGCAATCTGGTCGGCGCGCCACTGCGCGGGCGCGTGCTCATCGTCGACGACGTCATCACCGCCGGCACCGCCATCCGCGAATCGCTGGCGCTGATCCGCGCGGCCGGCGCGCAAGTGGCTGGCGTGCTCATCGCGCTCGACCGCGAGGAACGCGGCCAGGGCGAGCTGTCGGCCACCCAAGAACTGGCGCGCGACCATGGCGTGCCGACCATCGCGATCGCGCGCCTGCGTGATCTGCTGGCCTGGGCCGACGCCCGGCCCGAGCTGACGGTGCACCGCCAGGCCCTGCACGCCTACCGCGCCCGTTACGGGATTTGACGACCGCCATGCGTCGCCGGCGTCGGCGCTGACCTATACTCGGCGCAGGAGGAATCCCGTCATGCGCGCCACCCTCGTCATTGCCCTGGCTGCGGCGATCGCCGCCCCGCTCGCCCACGCCGCGGGCACCGGTCATACCCAGTACAAGTGGCGTGACGCCGAGGGCGCATTGCATTACAGCGATGCGCTGCCGCCGGAAGCGGCCAAGTTCGGCTACGAGGTCGTCAACGGGCAAGGGCTCGTCATCAAGCGCGTCGAGCGCGCCAAGACCGCCGCGGAACTGGCCGCGGCCAAGGAAGCCGAAGCCAAGGCCAGGAGCGAGCGTGTCCTGGCCGAACAGCAGGCGCGTGACGACGACCGCATGCTGTCGACCTATCCCGAAGAAACCGACCTCAAGCGTGCCCAGCAGGATCGGCTCGACGCGATCGACCAGGAGCTCAAGACCTCGAAGATGAGCCTGCGGACCCAGGAGCAGACGCTCGCGCAGATGCTCGATCATGCGGCCGAGCTCGAGCGCGCAGGCAAGACCTTGCCGGCGCCGCAGGCCAAGCAGCTCGCGACGCTGCGCACCGAAGTGGAAGAGCAGCAGCAGGCCATCCGCCGCCGCGAACGCGAACGCGACAGCACCGTCACCGGCTTCCAGGCCGAGATCGCCCATTACCGCGAGATCAAAGCCCAGCGCGCCGCGGCACGTGCCGCGGCATCGCACTGAGGATGCCGCGGCCCCTGCTCGTCGGCAACGTCATGTCGGCGGCGCATCTTGCGCTTGGGATGCTGGCTGCGCCGCCGCGGCGACGCGGTGACGCGCAGCGACGCCCGCGGTTCAGAACGGCAGCTTGAGCGAAGCGTCGAGCGCGACGATCTGCTGGCGGAACACGTTCTGGATGCGTTCGAGTGCGGCCGCGTTGTCGGCATCGAAGCGCAGCACCAGCACCGGCGTGGTGTTGGACGCGCGTACCAGACCCCAACCGTCGGACCAGTCGGCACGCACGCCGTCGATCGTGGTCAGGCGCGCGCCATCGAAGCGTGACTTGTCCTTGAACGCTTCCATGAATCGATAGTGTTCGCCCTCGCGCATCGGGATCTTGAGCTCGGGCGTGGACACGCCCTTGGGCAGGGTGGCGAAAATCTCCTCGGGCCTGCGCTCCTCGAGATCGCCAGCGAGGATTTCGAGCAGGCGGGCGGCCGAGTAGATGCCATCGTCGAAGCCGTACCAGCGCTCGCCGAAGAAGAAGTGCCCGCTCATCTCGCCGGCCATCGCGGCGCCGGTTTCGCGCATCTTGGCCTTGATCAACGAGTGGCCGGTACGCCACATCAGCGGGCTGCCGCCCTGTTGCAGGATGAGCGGCCCCAGGTGGCCAGTGCATTTGACGTCGTAGATGATGGTGGCGCCCGGATTGCGCTGCAGGATGTCGCTGGCGAACAGCATGAGCAGGCGATCGGGATAGATGACCTCGCCGCTGGCGGTGACCACGCCGAGGCGGTCGCCGTCACCGTCGAAGGCCAGGCCCAGATCGGCCTTGTCGTGCTTGACCACCGCAATCAGGTCTTCGAGGTTGTGCGGATCGGACGGATCGGGGTGGTGGTTGGGGAAGTTGCCATCGACGTCGCAGTACAGCGGCGTGACTTCGGCACCGATCGCCTGCAGCACGGCGGGCGCGAATGCCCCGGCGATGCCGTTGCCGCAATCGACCACAACCTTGAGCCGGCGCCCGAGCTGCACGTCGTCGGCGATGCGCTGCACGTAGTCGGCGCCGATGTCGATCTGCTGCACGCTGCCCTCGCCGCTGGTGAAGCGCTGCGCTTCGATGCGCCGGTACAGGTCCTGGATCGCGTCCTCCGACAGCGTCTCGCCGCCGAGCACGATCTTGAAACCGTTGTAGTCGGGCGGGTTGTGGCTGCCGGTCAACGAGACCCCCGAGCCCGTGCGCAGGTGGTAGCAGGCGAAGTAGGTCAGCGGTGTCGGCGCCGGGCCGATGTCGAACACACGCAGACCGGTCGCGCGCAGGCCGTCGATGAGCGCCGCGGCGAGCTCCGGTCCCGACAGGCGGCCGTCGCGCCCGACCACGATCTCCTCAAGTCCGCGCTCGCGCGCCTCGCTGCCGATCGCGCGGCCGATCAGGTGTGCCACCTCGGCACTGAGCGACTTGCCGACCACGCCGCGGATGTCGTAGGCGCGGAACATGCTGCGGTCGACACTGATCGGCCCCTGCGCCGGCTTGGCTGGCGCGGCCGCCACCACGCTCGTCGCCGGCGCGCTGGCGCCGGCACCGGCGTCATCGGCGGCCTGCTGGCGGATCGCCTGCGCGAGCGTGATCGCATCGCCCTCGTCCTTGGGCCGACGCTGCAGCTTCTCCAGCGCCTGGCGCATGCCGACATGGCGTACCCACAGTGCGGCCAGGCCCGCCAGGGTGGCCAGCAGGCCCACCAGCAGCAGCACGATGAAGTTGCGCGTGAGCGGCAGGAAGTACTCGGCCTCGCCGGTGCCGATGCGCAGCCGCGTGCCCGGGATCGATTCGCCCAGATCCGCGGTCGTCGAGGCTGCGGACACGCCCCTGCTGGCGATCACCACGTCGCCGCGACCGTCACCCTGACGCAGGTCCAGGCGCACATCGTGCACGCCGACGCGGCCGAAGATGTCGAGCAGCGGTTGGAACGACTCCTCCACCACCACAAAGCCGACCACGCGGTCATTGACGTGCGCCGGCATCGCGATCATGAGCCGCTCGCTGCCCTCCTTCTCGCGGCGCATCTCGGCCAGCGGCTGGGCCGGGTTGATCTTGGCCTGCATCAACGCGGCGGCCTTGGCATAGCCGATTGCGCGCAGATCACCCTTGAGGATCTCGTCGAGGTTGGGGCTGAAGAACGCCACGTCGAACGCATCGGGCACGAGCTGCTTGAGTGCGCTGGCCGCGGCCGCGAAGCCGTCCGCCTCGCGCAGCGGCTGCTGCACCGATGGGTCCTGCAGCGCCTGCGCGATCGCCTGCTGCTTGCCGCGCACGACTTCGGCCAAGGCACCGATCACGCGCGTGCGCGCCGAGTCGGCCGCAGCCATGCCACTTTGCACCTGCCACACGAGCCAGGCCTGCCACAGGCCGAACAGGCCAATCACGAGCAGCACGGCGGCCAGCGCGAACGACAGCACCGGTGACCACGATACCTGCTGCCATGGCTTGCGCTTGGCTGGTTCCGGCGTGTTGGCGGCGTCGCTCATCTGGTGTCCCCGTCGCTGCGGCGCGTACAGCCTGCGCCGACCTCAATGTCGCCCGGAACTGCCGAACCCACCCTCGCCCCGGGCACTGGCGGGAAACTCGGCCACCGTCTCGAACTGTGCGCGCACCACCGGCAGGATCACCAGCTGGGCGATACGCTCCCCGGGGCTGATGGTAAATGCCTCGCCCGAGCGGTTCCAGCACGAAATCATCAGCGGCCCCTGGTAGTCGGCGTCGATGAGGCCGACCAGATTGCCAAGCACGATGCCATGCTTGTGGCCCAGTCCCGAACGCGGCAGCAGCACCGCGCACAGGCCGGGATCGGCAATGTGGATCGCGATGCCGCTCGGTATCAGCGCGCTCGCCCCCGGCGCGAGTTCGAGCGGCGCATCGAGCATCGCGCGCAGATCCACCCCGGCCGAAGCTGCGGTAGCCGGCGCCGGCAGCGGAAACTCGCGCCCCAACCGTGGATCGAGGATCTTCATCGCGATGGTGGTCATGGCCGCGCTCCTTGTGGCGCCCGCAGTCGCGCGATGCGGGCAACCAGCGCCTGTGCGAGCGCGCCCTTGTCGGTGCGCGCCAGTGCCTCGCGACCGCCCGGCCACAGCAGCAGCAAGGCATTGTCGTCACGCTCGAAGCCGAGCTCGTGGCCGACTTCGTTGGCGGCAATGAGGTCGAGTCGCTTGCGTTCGAGCTTGGCCCGCGCATGCGCCTCGACCTGTTCGGTCTCGGCGGCGAAGCCGACCACGAACGGCCGCGGCGAGCGCGCCGCCACTTCGGCCAGGATGTCGGGGTTCTGCACCAGCGACAGCTCCAGGCCGCTGTCGCCATCGGCCTTCTTGAGCTTGTGCGGCGCCACCGCGGCCGGGCGGAAGTCGCCGACCGCGGCGGCCGACACGAACACCTCGCTGTCGGCGACGGCGGCCAGCACGGCCTCGCGCATCTGGCGCGCGCTGCGCACATCGATGCGGGTCACGCCGTGCGGGGTGGGCAGGGCCACCGGCCCGGCGACCAGCGTCACCTGCGCGCCGGCCGCATGTGCCGCCGCCGCGACCGCAAATCCCATGCGGCCCGAGCTGCGGTTGCCGACGAACCGCACTGGATCGATGTCCTCATAGGTGGGTCCGGCGCTGACGAGCCAGCGCTGGCCGGCCAGCTCGCCCGGCGCGCGCGCCGCGGCCAGCGCCGCCACCAGCTCGGGCGGTTCGAGCAGGCGGCCACTGCCGACGTCGCCGCAGGCCTGGCTGCCTGCGGCCGGTCCGAACACCTGCACGCCACGACTGCGCAGGATGGCGAGATTGGCCTGGGTTGCCGCATGCGCCCACATCTGCTGGTTCATTGCCGGCGCCACCGCCAGCGGCGCCGCAGTGGCCAGGCACAGCGTGCTGAGCAGGTCGTCGGCCCGGCCCTGCGCCAACCGCGCAAGCAAGTCGGCCGATGCCGGCGCGATGAGCACCTGGTCGGCCCAGCGCGCCAGCTCGATGTGCCCCATCGCGCCTTCGGCGGCTTCGTCCCACAGGCTCGAGCGCACCGGATTGCCCGACAGCGCCTGGAACGTCAGCGCGGTGACGAAGCGCTCGGCGTTGGCCGTCAACACCACGCGCACCTGCGCACCCGCATCGCGCAGGCGCCGCAGCAGCTCGGCCGCCTTGTAGGCGGCAATACCGCCGCTGACACCGAGCAGGACGCGCACGCCGGGCAGGCTCTGGTTCATGTAGGAAACCACGTACACGACAAAGGATCGCTAGCTTACTGAAATTCGCGCCAGCCGCCGCTCGCGGCGGCCATTGGGCGCGCGCATCGTGCCCTCATGGCCGGCATATCGACATGCCGCCGCGCCGCACCGGCGCCCCTCTCCACCGTGAGCGAACCCCGATGAGCATCCGTGATTGGCCCAGCGCTGAACGACCGCGCGAAAAGCTGCGTCAGCGCGGTGCCGGTGCGCTGTCGGACGCCGAGCTGCTGGCGATCTTCATCGGTTCCGGCCGCCGCGGCGTCGATGCGGTGGGGCTCGGTCGCGACCTGCTCGCACGCCACGGCGGCCTCCGCGCGCTGCTGGAGTCGGCGGCGAGTCCCAGCGGCCTGGGCGCGGTCGCCTGGTGCCGGCTGTGCGCGGCGCTCGAGCTCGGCAAGCGCTACCTCGAAGCCGAACTGCGCGCGCAGCACGTGCTGGGCAGTCCGCACGACAGCGCGCGCTACCTCAAGGCGCGCCTGGCCGGCCATCCCTACGAGGTGTTCGCCTGCCTGTTCCTCGACAACCGCCATCGCGTGATCGCGTTCGAGGAGCTGTTCCGCGGCACCATCGACGGCGCCAGCGTGCACCCGCGCGAGGTGGTGCGGCGCTGCCTGGCTCACAATGCCGCCGCCGTCATTGCAGCCCACAACCATCCCTCGGGCGTGGCCGAGCCCAGCGCAGCCGATCGCCATCTGACCGCACGCCTGCGTGACAGCCTGGCTCTGGTGGACGTGCGCCTGCTCGACCATTTCGTGATCGGCCACGGCGAGCCGACCTCGCTGGCGCAACGCGGCTGGCTCTGAGCCGCAACCGCGACGCGGCAACGAGCGTGCGCTCGATCACGTTTGCAGTGTCGACCGTGCACGCCGCCGGTGCCCTGCGCCGCTGGCGCCCTGTCCTATACTCGGCGCGGACCCGATGGGGACGGACCGGCACTCGTGATCCTGGGATTTGCGCAGCAGTACCCGCCCGACGAGTGCGAGCAGCAACTGCCCGACCTCGCCGCGGCGCGCGCCCTGCTCGGCGACCGCGTCGGCGCGCTCGAGGCGCTGTTTGCGCAGCGGCGCGCCGCGCTGGCGCCGCTGCTCCACGGCGCCGCCGAACAGGCCCTGCTCAGGCGCAGCGAGGACGCCGCCGTGCTCGCCTACGCGCGGCTGGCGCTGCGCCATGGCCAGCTCGGCAGCGACCTGCACCCGTACCACAACGAAGCCCATATCCTCGACCTGTGCGGCGAGCGCCTCAGCCGCATCATCGCCAGCGCCGGCATCGACGCGTTCGACCTGCGCGGCTGGTGCGCCCTGCTGCTGTTCGGCGCCTGCCACGACCTGCGCCAGCGCGAAGCGCCAGGCACGGTGGCCGGCGTGGGCGCCAACGAGCGCGCGAGCTGGGCCGAATGCCTGCGCATCCTGGCCACCTGCGGGTTCACGCCCGAGCACGACACCGGGGTGTACATCGCGCTCGAGCTCGCGATCGCCGGCAGCACCTTCGATGCGCGGCCATTGCCGAGCCAGGCCGCGCTCAACGCGGCCGACCTCGTGCACAGCGGCGGCGCGCTGGCGGCGCGGCTGGAGCAGGTGCTCGACCAGCGCCGGCCCGACTGGCGCGGCGATCCGCGCATCGGCGAGGCACTGCCGCTGGCGTTGCTCGCCGCCGACCTCGACACGGCCAACGTGGCCGAACCGTTCGCGCGCTTTGCCGAAAGTGGCGAGGCGCTGTGCCGCGAGCGCGAGATGCTGGCTGGACGCTCGCTCGACGATGCGGCCAGTGCGATGCCGGTGCTGAGTTTCCTCGGCGATGGCCAGAGCCGTTTCTTCTTCGAGCTGCACCGCTTCAATTCCGAGGCCGGCATCACCGCCTTCGCTGCCGGCAAGGCGGCCAATGCGCCGCGCCTGAAGGCGCTCAACATGGGGCTGCGGGCGCGCATCGCGCTGCAGGGGCCGCCACGCAGCGGCGCGCAGGTGCTCGACGCCTACCGCCTCACGGTCGAGCAGGTCGGCGCCTGAAGCGGCGCCCGCCGGCCCGCGCGGCTGTCACACAACGCAACTCGCGACACGCCGTGCAGGGCTTACAATGCGCGGTCCCGCAAGCCTCGAATTTCCGCTCTTGAAAGACTCCCTGCGTCACCTCGTCCATCGCGCGATCGACGCGCTGCGCGCTGCCGGCGAGTTGCCGGCCGACGCGACGGCCGCCTTCGTCATCGAGCGCACCCGCAACCGCGAGCATGGCGATTTCGCCTGCAACGTGGCCCTGCTGCTGGCCAAGGCGGCCGGCCGCAAGCCGCGCGACCTGGCCGCCGCACTGGTGGCCGCGCTGCCACCCGACGCCGGCATCGCCCGCGTCGAGATCGCCGGCCCCGGCTTCATCAATTTCTTCCTCGGCGCCGCCGCCTACCACGCGCAGGTGCGCGAAGTGCTCGCGCAGGGCGCGGCCTTCGGCCGCAACGCCGGTGGCGCCGGCCACACGGCCGGTGTCGAGTTCGTATCGGCCAATCCGACCGGACCGCTGCATGTCGGCCACGGTCGCGCGGCGGCGCTCGGCGACTGCATCGCGCGCCTGCTTGCCGCCAACGGCTGGCAGGTCAAGCGTGAGTTCTACTACAACGATGCCGGCGCGCAGATCAACAACCTCGCGATCTCGGTGCAGGCACGCGCGCTCGGCAACGGCCCCGACGATGCCGGCTGGCCCGACGACGGCTATCGCGGCGAGTACATCAAGGAAGTGGCGCAGGCCTACCTCGACGGCGCCAGCGTCGAAGTCGACGGCCACACGATCAAGGCCGCGCGCGACGTGCACGATCTCGACGCGATCCGCCGCTTCGCGGTGGCCTGGCTGCGCCGTGAGCAGAACGAGGACCTGGCAGCGTTCGGCGTGCACTTCGACGTCTACTTCCTCGAATCCTCGCTGTACGCCGACGGCAAGGTCGACGAGACCGTGCGCGAGCTCGTCGCCCGCGGCCACACCTACGA
Organism: Dokdonella sp.; assembly: GCF_019634845.1. Classification (GTDB taxonomy): domain Bacteria; phylum Pseudomonadota; class Gammaproteobacteria; order Xanthomonadales; family Rhodanobacteraceae; genus Dokdonella_A. The sequence goes on along the minus strand of NZ_JAHCAQ010000004.1, from coordinate 24,383 downwards.
GGACGGTGGCGCGCTGTGGTTGCGCAGTACGCAGTTCGGTGACGACAAGGACCGCGTGATGCGCAAGTCCGACGGCAGCTACACCTATTTCGTGCCGGACGTGGCCTACCACCGCTCGAAGTGGCAGCGCGGCTACGAGCGCGCGATCACCGAACTGGGCTCCGACCACCACGGCTCGCTGGCGCGCGTGCGCGCGGGCCTGCAGGCGCTCGACTGCGGCATCCCCAAGGGCTGGCCCGAATACGTGCTGCACCAGATGGTCACGGTCATGCGCGGCGGCGAGGAGGTCAAGCTGTCCAAGCGCGCCGGCAGCTACGTGACGCTGCGCGATCTCATCGACGAAGTCGGCCGCGACGCCACGCGCTGGTTTCTCGCCGCGCGCAGGGCCGATTCGCAGCTCGTGTTCGACATCGACCTGGCGCGTGCGCAGACCAACGACAACCCGGTCTACTACGTGCAGTACGCCCACGCCCGCGTGTGCAGCGTGCTGCGCCAGCTCGGCGAGCGCGGCCTCGGCTGGGACCAGGCCAATGGCCTGGCCCAGCTCGCGCGGCTCGACGGCGAGGCCGAGCAGCTCGTATTGACCGAACTGTCGCGACTGGGCGAAGTCGTCGAGGCGGCCGGCGCGAGCCTCGAACCGCACCTCATCGCCAACTGGCTGCGCGATCTGGCCGCGGCCTTCCACGGCTGGTACAACACCAGCCAGTTCATCGTCGACGACGCCGACCTGCGCGACGCGCGCCTGACCCTGGCGGTCGCGGTGCGGCAGGGGCTGGCGAACGGCCTCGACCTGTTGGGCGTTGCGGCGCCGGAGAGCATGTGATGGCAGCGAAGAAGGGACGACAGGCCACGCGCGGCGGCGGCGGCTCGCCGGGTTGGGCCTGGCTCATCGGCGGCATCGTGATCGGTGCCGCGCTGATGGCGCTGCTCATGACCAACAACTGGCTGCCGCTGCTGCGCAAGAAGGACGGCCCGCAGCCCAATGCGCAGGCCACCGCGCCCAAGGAAAGCGAACCGCCCGTGGCCGAGGCCAAGCCGAAGAAGAACTACGACTTCTACCAGGTGTTGCCCGAGGCCGAGGTGGTCATCCCCGACGCCGAGCTGTCGGCCAAGGCCCAGGCCGAGCAGCAGGCGCGTGCCGCCAATGCAGCGGGTGCGCCGCCGGCGCCGACGCTGCCGGCGGGCGCCGCGCCGAGCCCGAGCGCGGGCGGGCGTTACATCCTGCAGACCGCCTCGTACCCCGACCCCAAGGGCGCCGAGGAAGCCAAGGCGCGCCTCGCACTGGTCGGCTTCAGCGCCCAGGTGCTGCCGGTCACGATCAACGGCAAGACCTGGCATCGCGTGCGCGTGGGCCCCTATGCCACCGCCAGCGAGCTGGAGTCGGCCAAGCGCGCGCTGGCCGACAATGGCATCAACGCGATCGCGCTCAAGGAGCAGGGCGGGCAGTAAGCGCGCTCAGCCGTCGAACCCGTCGGCGAAGATGAGGTCATCGAGCGTGAAGCTCGCGCTGACCGTGCAATCGGCCGTCACCGGCGCGGTGGTGTACTGGCTGCCGGCCAAGGTCCCGCCGCAGCCGGTGACCGTGCCGATGAGATGACCCGCTGCGGGCGTGGCGGTGAAGCCCACGGTCGCACCGTGCGGCACGGTCTGCGGCGTGCCCGGCGTGAGGCTTCCGCCCGCTCCGGCCTGCGGCGTCACCACGTGGGTGGTGCCGGCAGGACCGTCGAAGCGGTACACCGCATTGGTGCCGAGATCGACCACGTAAAGATTGCCGACGCTGTCCTCGCCGAAGCTCGACACGTTCTGTGTCGGCGCGCCGGCGAGCGTGGTGTAGCTCCACGACGCGCCGCCCGGCGTGGCGATGCGGATGTCGCCGCCGCAATAGTCGGAGAACAGGTACTTGCCCTGCAGCTCGGCAACCGGCCCGCGGTAGACGTAGCCGCCCGTGATCGAGCATGAGCTGCCGCCATGGGCGACTTCGATGACCGGCGCGACGGTATTGGTGGTCGCGGGGCAGGTGGTGCCGCTGCCGCCGGCAGCGTAGTAGTGGTTGCCCTCGCACAGGCTCCAGCCGTAGTTGCGGCTGGCGGTCGAGCCGTGGCTGCGGAAATCGATTTCCTCCCAGGCGTTCTGGCCGACGTCGCCGATGACGAGATCATGGGTCTGGCGGTCGAAGCTCCAGCGCCACGGATTGCGCAGGCCGTACAGCCAGATCTCGCCGCACTTGTCGCTGGCGCCCGCGTAGGGGTTGTCGGCCGGAATCGAGTATTGCGCCGGCTGCCCCGCGGCGGCACCGCACTGGTTGGCGGCCGCCGAGGTGGTCGGCGTACGCACGTCCAGGCGCAGCATCTTGCCGAGCAGGTAATAGCTCTTGCCGCCGACCGACTTCTTCCACAGGTTCTGCGCGAAGTTGTTCGGATCGCCACCACTGCCGCCGTCGCCCATGCCCCAGTACAGGTCGTTGTCGGGACCGAAGGCGATGCCACCGCCGTTGTGGTTGGAGTAGATGTCGGGAATGCGCAGCACCACCTGTTCGCTGCCGGCGAACACGTTGCTGGCCGGCTTGCGCGCGGTGAGGCGGAGCAATACCTGGTCGGCAATGTCGCCGAGCCTGGGGTCGCTGCCCGGCGCGGTGTAGGTGATGTAGAGCGTGCCGTTGCTCGCGAACTGCGGATCGAAGGCAAGCCCGAGCATGCCCTGCTCGCTGCCCGGGCCACCCGTGATCGCGTGGGTGTAGTAAGGCGCGGCGAGCAGCTTGCCTTGCGCATCGATGATGCGCACGCGGCCCTCGCCACGTTTGTTCTCGACGATGAACAGCCGGCCGCTGCCGTCCGCGGGCGCGACCAGGGCCGTGGGGCCGGACAGGCCTGCGGCGACGCGCGTGAGCCGCGCGATGGGCGCATCGGCCACCCCGATCGTCGACCATCCAGTCGCGGCGGCGACGAGCACCACGCCGCAAAGGACCTTGCCGCTTGCGATCTTCATGCCTGCCTCCGAGCGTGCGGCAGCGCGCTCCGGCGCCGCCCACGCGTCACGCGGTTGCCTGCACCGCCGATGCCGGCAGCCATGCCGGTCGTGCGGGTCGCCCATCCCGCACGACTATCGCTCAGTGCGCGGCGCCGTCGAAACCGTTGGCGAAGATGATGTCCGACGCGAAACGAAAGATCGGACCGGCACCGTCCGTCACGAACACATTGCCGGCTCCATCTTCACCAAACGAATAGGCCGAAATCCCGGGGGCGCCGGGCAGAATCTCGAAGCTCCATGGGCTGACCGCGGCAGCGGGATTGGCGACCACGTAGATCTTGCGGCTGCAGTTGTCGCTGAACAGGTACTGGCCGCGCAGCGGGCCGATCGGGCCGCGGTAGACATAGCCACCGATCACCGCACAGACACCGTCACCCGAATGCGACAGCTCGATCTTCGGCGGCACGCTGCCTGCCGGTCCCGCGCAATTGGCCGCATTGCCGGGATAGGTGTGAAAGCCTTCACAGGCATTCCACTGGAAGTTCTGGCCAGCGCTGCCCGCAGGCTGGAAGTCGATTTCCTCGTAGCGATCCTGGCCGACATCGCCGATCAGCATGTCGCCGGTCTGCCGATCGAAGCTGAAACGGAACGGATTGCGGTAACCCCAGTTGAACACTTCGGCGCAGTCATTGGGATGGGCACCGGCATTGGCGAACGGGTTCGACGGCGGAATCGCATAGGGAGCCGAAGCGCCCGACGCCACGCCGCACAGGTTCTGCGCCGAGGCGGTCGTGGCATGCACATCCAGACGCAGGATCTTGCCGAGCAGGTAGTAGGTGACGCCGGAGCCGCTCAGGTCGTAACAGCTCGCCGGATTGCCGTCGGCCTTCTTGCGCCCGGTGCACTGCGCAAAGCCATTGGGATCACCCTGCACGCCGCCATCGCCGATCGACCAGTACAGGTACCCGTCGGCGCCGAACTGCACATCGCCGCCATTGTGATTGCTGGCAATGTCGGGGACGCTCATGATCAGCGTGCCGGACGGATTGGCCACGTCGGGGTTGGCCGATACGGTGTAGCGCTCCAGCGTGTGCTGTCCCGTCGACGGCGCGGTGTAGGAAACATAGAACTCGCCATTGCTGGCGTAGCCCGGATCGAACGCCAACCCGAGCAGGCCTTGCTCGTTGCCATTGCAATTGACGCTGATGGTCGCGAACGGCGTGGTCAGCACGCTGCCGTTGCTGACGATCTTGATCTTGCCGCACTTCTCGAGGACGAAGGCGCGACCGCTGCCGTCGTTGGCGTGGCGCACTCCGATCGGCTTGTTGAACACGGTCGTCGCATTGGGCCAGCGTTCCAGGTGCAGGTCCGCGGGACTGATTGCGGCCTGCGCCACGCCCGCGCCGAGCGCGGCCGCAAGCACCCACACCTTTCGGCGATGGCTCATCGTGGCGATCTCCCAAGGGACATGCGCCTTTGTACCACCCAACCGCCCCGCCAAAACAGCGACGGCGTACTCAGTTCAATGCCGCCGCTTGAGGCGGATCAGTGCCGAAATGTCCTCGTCGCCATGCCCCTGGACCATCAGCGCAGCGTAGTCGGCGAGCGATTTTTCGATGACCGAACGATCGGTGCCGGCCGCCACGGCCAGCTCGCGCACGATGCCCAGATCCTTGTGCAGCAGGGCCAGCTTGAAGCCGACGCCGAACTGGCTGGCGAGCATGCTGGCGCCGCGCTTGTCGAGGAACCAGTTGCCGGCCGCACCGGCGCCGAGCGTGGGCAGCAGCACGGCGGGGTCGAGCCCGAGCTGCTCGGACAGCGCAAGCCCTTCGCACACCGCCTGGGCGATGCCGGCGACGAGCACCTGGTTGACCGCCTTGGTGTTCTGTCCCGCGCCGACCGGGCCCATGTGGTTGAGCTTGGCGGCATAGCACTCGAGCACGGGCCGCACCCGCGCGAGCGTGGCGGCATCGCCTCCGGCCATCACCGACAGCTTGCCGTTGCGGGCGCCTTCCACGCCGCCCGACACCGGCGCGTCGATGAAGCCGATGCCACGCGCGGCGAGCAGTTCGTGGGCGGCCCTGGCCGTGACCGACGACACCGTCGAATGGTCGATGACGACGCTGCCCGCTGCTGCGCTGGCCGCGATCGCGTGGGCGAGTTCGAGCACGTCACGATCGGCCGACACGCACAGCGCGATCACGTTGCAGTCGCGCGCGAGGTCGGCCACGGTTGCCGGCGCCGCCACCGCGTGCTCGCGCGCGGCGGCGGCGGCCTTGGCCGGCGTGCGGTTCCAGACCGCCGCCAGCAGACCCGCGCGGGCCAGGTGCCCGGCCATCGGCACACCCATCGCGCCCATGCCGATGAAACCTGCCTTGATGTCGCTCATGTCGGTCGTCCAGATGCAATGGGGAAAAGTGCCAGCCGCGGCTGCGCGCCTCACTCGGCCAGGTAGGGATAGGCCGTGAGCCCGGCCTCGAGCGCATCGCGCAACTGCGTCGCCGCGGTCGCATCGAGCCCGGCAGCGGCGATCTTCGCCGCATATGCCGCGCGCAGCGCGGCCGGGTCATAGCCGACATAGTCGAGCATGAGGTCGGTGCTGTCGCCGTAGCGCAGGTGCTCGAACTCGTAGCCCGTGCCATCGAGCTTGACGTTGACCGCGTCGGTGTCGCCGAACAGGTTGTGGATGTCGCCCAGCGTCTCCTGGTAGGCGCCGACCATGAAGATGCCGAGCCGATACGCCGCATCGGCGCGCGGCGCATGCAGCGGCAGGCTCACGTCGAGACCATCGGCTTCGACGTAGCGGTCGATGCGGCCATCCGAATCACAGGTGAGGTCGGCGATCACGCCGCGGCGGTCGGGGGCCTCGTCGAGCCGCTCGATCGGCATGATCGGGAACACCTGGTCGATCGCCCACACGTCGGGAATCGATTCGAACACCGAAAAATTGACGAAATACTTGTCGACCAGCAGTTCGGCAATCTCGTCCAGTGCCTGCCGGTGCATGCGCTCGTCGGGCTTGAGGCGCGCGCGGACCGCATGGATCACCGCGTAGTAAAGGTCATCGAGATTGGCGCGATCGGCCAGCGACAACTGGCCATGCGTGTACAGCGCGTAGCCCTCGGCGAGCTGGTACATGGCTTCATGGTAGGACTCGGTCGGCGGCGTGCGGTCGATCTCGGCCAGCACCTCGCGCAGCCGGCGCAGCGCGGCCGGCTCGTCGGCGCGCAGCGGCGGCACCGCGCCGGTTGGCGCCGGCTCGACCTCGCTGACGTTGGTGACCAGCACCGCGTGGTGCGCGGTCAGCGCACGTCCCGACTCGGTGAGGATGCGCGGCGCGGCCAGTCCGTGCGCGCCACAGGCCTCGGCCAGCGCGCCGACGATGGCCGAGGCGTATTCGCCCAGGCCGTAATTGATCGAGCAATCCGAGCGCGAGCGCGTGCCTTCGTAGTCGACACCGAGGCCGCCGCCGACGTCCATGTGGGTGATCGTGTGGCCCATGCGCGACAGCTCGACGAAATAGCGCACCGCTTCGCGCATGCCATTGGCGATGTCGCGCACGTTGGACATCTGCGAGCCCATGTGGAAGTGCAGCAGCTTGAGCGCATGCGACAGCCCGGCTGCCGCCAGTTCGTCGAGCAACGTCAGCAGCTGGCGCGGGGTGAGGCCGAACTTGGCCTTGTCGCCGCCGGAGTTCTGCCACTTGCCGGCACCCAGGCTCTTCAGACGCATGCGCACGCCCAGCAGCGGATCCACGCCGAGCACACGCGCCTCTTCGATCACGAGGCGCAGCTCGGAAGGCTTTTCGATGACGATGAACACCTCGAGCCCGAGCCGTCGGCCGATCAACGCGAGCTGGATGTACTGGCGATCCTTGTAGCCGTTGCAGATCACCGTGCTGCCGGGCTGGGCCAGCGCCAGCACAGCCATCAGCTCGGGCTTGGAGCCGGCCTCGAGGCCAAACCCTTCGTCGCCGGTCGCCGCCAGCGCACCGGCGACGTTGTTCTGCTGGTTGACCTTGATCGGGTAGATCAGCGTGTAGCGACCGCCGTAATCCCAGTCGCGGATGGCCTGCGCGAACGCACGCTGCAGGCGTTCACGCCGATCGTGCAGGATGTCGGCGAAGCGCAGCAGCAACGGCAGGCGCGCGCCACTGGCCTGCGCCGCATCGACGAGCGCCGGCAAGGCCAGTGCCGGACCCTGCTCGCGGCGCGGCCGCACCACCAGATTGCCGTCGTCGCCGACGTCGAAATAACCCTGGCTCCAGTGCGGCACGGCCCAGGCGTGGCGTGCGGCATCGGGATTCCACTGCGGATTGGCCACCCTCGTCTCCAGCGTGCGCATGCGAGCCGCGTAGTGTAACGAGGCGTGACCGTTCGTGCGTGTCGGCGCCACGGCGAACGGCTACAATCAGCGGCCCGGCGCATCCGGAACAACCGCAGCCAAGGACCCACACGATGACCGCACCCGGAGCCGCCGCCGACGCGCAATGGTTCACCGAACAGCACGCCCCCGCAGGCTCGGCCTTCGGCCTGCGCGTCACGGCGCGCCTGCACGCCGAACAGACCCCGTTCCAGTCGATCGAGATCTACGACACCACCGACTGGGGCAAGCTCATGGTCATCGACGGCTGCACGATGGTGTCCAGCCGCGACAACTTCCTCTACCACGAGATGATGTCGCACCCGGCGCTGTTCACGCACGCCCGCGCCAAGCGCGTGGTCATCATCGGCGGCGGCGACTGCGGCACGCTGCGCGAGGTGCTCAAGCACGAGGAGGTCGAGCGCGCGGTGCAGGTCGAGATCGACGAGCGCGTCACCCGGCTGGCCGAGCAGTATTTCCCCGAGCTGTGCTCGGCCAACAACGATCCGCGCGCGCAACTGCTGTTCATCGACGGCATCGCCTACATGGCCGAACAGGAGCCCGATTCGATCGACCTCATCATCGTCGATTCGACCGATCCGGTCGGCCCCGCCGAAGGGCTGTTCAACGCCGCCTTCTACGCCAGCTGCCACCGCGCATTGCGCCCGAGCGGCATCCTCGTGCAGCAGAGCGAATCGCCGCTGGTGCACCTGGATCTCATCAAGTCGATGCGCACCGCGATGCGCATGGCGCACTTCCAGGCGGTGCGCACGCTGACCTTCCCGCAACCGGTGTATCCGACCGGCTGGTGGAGCTGCACGATGGCGCGCAAGCAGGCCGACCTGACCGATTTCCGCGAGCGCGGCGCCGCCACGCGCCAGTTCGACACGCGCTACTACAGCGTGGAAACGCACAAGGCGGCACTGGCGCTGCCGCCATTCATGCGCGAGGCACTCGGCGAATGAGCGCGCCGGCCGGCCCGGCCGCGGCCGCGTGCCATTGAGCCCGCGGCGCCGACGCGCGTCTGCCGTCCATAGCCACGCCGCACGACGCCACCTGCACTCGCCCATCGCATGAGCGCCAGTTCCGCCTTCGGCCTCATCCTCGCCATGCTCGTGGTCGGCAAGCTGCTGGCCTGGCGCCGCATCGTGCCGCCGGCAGCGCCCGACGCGCTCAACCTCGTCGTGCTCTACGTGTGCCTGCCCGCGGCGATCCTGCTCTACGCACCACGCCTGCGCTTCGAGCGCGAACTGCTGGGCCTGCTGGCGGTGCCGTGGACGTTGCTGGTCGCGAGCACCGCGCTCACGCTCGCGCTGGCGCGCGTCGCACGGTTGCCGCGCGCGGTGACGGCGGCACTGCTGCTGTTGGTGCCGCTGGGCAACACCTCATTTCTCGGCTTTGCGCTGATGCCGGCGCTGGCCGGCGATGGCGCGCTGCGCTATGCCGTCGTCTACGATCAGTTCGGCAGCTTCATCATGCTGTCGACGTTCGGCCTCATCACGCTGGGCCTGTATGGCGGCGAGCGACCCAGCGTCGGCGCGATCCTGCGCCGCATCGTCGGCTTCGTGCCGTTCATCGCGCTCGTCATCGCGCTGACGCTGATGCCGGACGAGTATCCCGATGCGATCGCCAAGCCGCTGAAACTGCTGGCCGACAGCCTGCTGCCATTGGTGGCGCTGGCCAGCGGCATGCAGTTGCGGCTGCGCCTGCCCGGCCACCACCGCCTGCCGCTCGTCTATGGCCTCGGCGCCAAGCTCGTGCTGCTGCCGCTGCTCGCGCTCGGTCTGAGCGCGCTGTTCGGTCTCGGCGGCGAACTGCGTGCGGCGGCCGTCTACGAGAGCGCGATGCCGCCGATGATCACCGCCGGTGCCCTGCTGTCGCTGGCCGGGCTCGAGGCCGAACTGGCCGCGGCGATGGTCGGCTTCGGTCTCGTCGCTTCGATGGCGACGCTGCCGCTGTGGCACTGGCTGCTCGCGGGCTGAAGCGCTGCGCCGCGCCGATCGCAGACCGCTGCGCGCGCGACGCGCACGCGCGAGCCGCGCCGTATGCGGCGGCCGGCCGGCCCCGAACTCGCCCTGTTGCCCAGGCCCGTCGCATCGCTTCCCGGCGCCCTCGCCTGCGAGGCGCGCGCCGGCGATCGCACCACCGGACGGTCCTTTGCGATGCGTTCGCAAGTCATCACGCAGCACGGCATCGGCGCACCTCACATCCACTGGCGACGCAGGCCGGGCTCGACGTGCTCAAGGCCGTTGGCACCGGGCCGACGCGGCGCTCGGCCGCATGGAGCCGGTGTCGGATCGACATCGGCGGCCGCGGCGTGTTCCACAAGGGCTGCATCGCCCATCTGAGCGGCGATTGCTTCAGGGCCAACGACGGTGTCCTGTCGTACGCCGACCGCGCCGCGCACCACGGCGAATGGGTCGAACCGATCCCGCCCAACGACCGCGGCTGTGATGTCCGGAAACCGCCGCCCAACGCCCAGGGATCCCGCCGCGCGCGAAATGTTCGACATCCTCGAAGGCGACGCGCTTGCGAAGATCGCGTGACGGATCGGGCGCCCTGAGCTTCATCGCCGCCGCCGCGCGGTGTAGGCTTCGCGCGCGGTGCAATCCATCGGAGGCGACATGCTGAAGGTCCTGGTTGCAAGTTCCAAGGGCGGTGCGGGCAAGAGCACGATCGCGACCAACCTCGCCGCCCACTACGCGGTCGGCGGCAAGAACACCGTACTGGTCGATGCCGACCGCCAAGGTTCGAGCCTGCACTGGAGCGAGCGCCGCGCGCTGCAGGCCGATCCGGTGCTGGGCATCGCGGGGCTGCGCCGGGACTGGGCCAGGCAGGTGCCGGCCGATGCCGAGTGCGTCGTCATCGACACGCCAGCCGGCATCCGGGCCAGCGAGGTCGCCGAATGGCTCGAGTACGCCGACGTGCTGCTGGTGCCGATCCTGCCGTCGGCGATCGACCTCGAAGCCACCGCGCCGTTTCTCGCCGAAGTCGCCGACCTCGCCCGCGTACGCAAGGGCAAGGCTGCGGTCGGCCTGATCGCCAACCGGCTCAAGCCCTGGACCAACGCCTCGCAGGCCGCGGTGGAGGAAATGCAGGGCCTGTCGTTCCCGCTCGTCGCGCAGCTGCGCGACACCCAGGGCTACGTGCTCGCCAACGCGCTCGGCAAGAGCATCTTCGACTACCACTCCGAACAGGTGCGTTCGCACCAGGAGGACTGGAGCCGGCTCCTGCGCTGGCTGCGCAAGAGCGCCTGAGCACGGGCGTTTGCACGATCTCACGGCGAATTTGCCTGTCTTTGCACGGTCACGGTAAGCCGCGACGCCCTTGCCGCGTTCCAACTGCGCAAGGCCATTCCGGCCCCAACCGGAGATCGAACATGATGCGTACCCCCCGTTTTCTCGCCACCGGCGGCTTCGCCGTCGCCTGCCTGCTCGGCAGCACGCTGGCCAGTGCCGCCGACCCCGCCGGCCAGCCTGCCGCGGGCGCCAGCCAGCGTGCCCAGCAGCGCCAGCAGATGCTCGCCGCGATCGACACCAACCACGACGGCCGGATCAGCCGCGCCGAATACCAGGCCTGGCTCGATGCGCGCTTCGCCAAGCTCGACAGCAATGGTGACGGCGTGGTCACGGCCGACGAGATCGCCCAATCGCCGGCGGCGCGCCAGCGCGCGCAACGCCGCGCCGAGCGCTTCATCAAACGCCACGCCCAGCCCGGCAGCGACCAGGTGAGCAGGGCCGATTTCGAGGCCAGCCAGCTCCGGCGCTTCGACAAGCTCGCCAATGGCGCCGATAGCGTGGCGACGGACGCGCTGTTGCCGATGCATCGCGGCGCCGGCAAGGGTCGACGCCAGGGCCCCGCCGATCCGGCGCAGTGAACCCACGGGGCGGCGCCGCCTGGCTGCGGCGCCGCCCGCCCCCGCACGATCGCGCGCCGCTGTAGCGGGCCGAGCCGACCGCTTGACCACGATGCTGCCGATTGCGGCATGATCGCCACTGGCCAGCCCCCGGAGCGGTTCATGAGCACGCGCGACATCATCCTTGTACGTCACGCCCAGGCGCAGCACGCCGCGCCCGGACAGGGCGACGCCGCCCGGGCGCTCACCAGCGCGGGCGAAGCCGCCGCCGCCGCCGCCGGCGCCTGGCTGCGCGAGCATGGCGCCGCGCCGGCCTACATCCTCACATCGGCGGCGCAGCGCGCGCGTGCCACCGGCGAATGCCTGGCGCAGGCGCTCGCCTGCACCGACCTGCGCGAGGACGCGCGCATCTACGACGCCACCCCGGCCACGCTGCTGCGCGTACTCGACGAGAACGCCCAGGCGCCCTGCCTGCTGCTGGTCGGTCACAACCCGGGCTTTGAAACCCTCGTCGCGCTGCTGAGCAGCGGCGTTTCCGACGGCGGCCGCGGCATGCCACCCGGCGCGGTGGCGTGGCTCACGCTGCCGCAGGGCGAGATCGAGCCCGGCGCCGCCACGGTGCGCCACTTCTGGTGGCCTTGAGCGACGACCGGCGATGAGGCGCAAGGCCACGCTGCTGCTGGCGCTGCTCGCGGTGGCGGCCGGCGCCTGGCGCGAAGCCGCGGCGCAGGAGCGCGCCATCGACATGGTGCGGCTGGACACCCAGCGTTCCAGCGGCGGCTTTCGCGTGCGCGTGGTCTGGCTGCTCGCCATCAGCGGCGAGTTCGGCCGCATCGACGGCGAGGTGCGCCGCGATCGTTTCCGCGACACGCTGCGGGTCGATGCGCACATCGATGCCGCGAGTCTGCGCATGAGCAGTCCGCGCCAGGAAGCGTTGGCCCGTTCGAGCGAGTTCTTCGACGTCGCGCAATACCCGCAGATCGACTTTGCCTCGGACGCCTTCGCGCGCCAGCGCCTGTACAGCGGTGGCGAGCTGCCGGGCCGGCTCACGGTGCGTGGCATCTCGCAGCCAGTGCGTTTCAACCTGCTACCGGCCGACTGTGCCCGCCCGGCGCGCGATTGCCCGCTGCGCGTCAATGGCGCCATCCGCCGCTCGCAATTCGGCATGGACGGCCACCGGGCCACGCTCGCCGACAAGGTCGAGCTCGACTTCCGCATCTACGTGCAGGACGAGCCCGCCAACGAGACGCTGGCACCGGGATGAGCGCCGCATTGGATTGGCCCGCACCGTGTCGACCGGCACGCCTGTTGCTGCTCGTCCTCGGTGTCCTGCTGGGCGCCTGTGGCGTCAATCGACCGCTCGCGCGCCAGGCGCTCGCGCGCGTGGCGCAGGAACAGGCGCGTGACCTGGACTGCGCGCGCGCCGACCACTGCGCGCAGGCCTCGCCCTATGTCGAGCTTGCCGAGCGCGCCCGCGCCGCCAGCACCGAGGCAGCGCCGGTGCACTACGTCGACGCGCTCGAACAGGGCAACGAAGCACTGCTGCTGCGCCTGCACCTGATCCGCGCGGCGCGCCACAGCATCGACATCCAGACCTTCATCTGGGCCGAGGACGACGCCGGCTGGCTCGTGCTCGACGAGCTGATCCGCGCCGCGCGACGCGGCGTCAAGGTGCGCATCCTCGCCGACCAGTTGTTCGCACTCGATGACGTGGACTGGCTGGCGCGCATCGCGCGCACCCACGTCAACCTCGAGTTCCGCCTCTACAACCCCACCTTCGACGAGGCGGTGACGCAACCGGTCGAGTTTGCGGCGAGCATCGTGTGCTGCTTTTCGCGCTTCAACCAGCGCATGCACAACAAGCTGTTCCTGATCGACGGCGCGATCGGCATCGCCGGCGGCCGCAACTACGAGAACCGCTATTTCGACTGGGACCAGCGCTTCGATTACCGCGACCGTGAACTGCTGGTGGCCGGAGCGCAGGCCGGCGCCCAGATGCAGGCCTCGTTCGACCGCTTCTGGAACCATCCGCGCGCGGTACCGCTGACCCGTCTCAACGACGTCAACGCGCGCATCATGCGCGCGGCAGCGGCAGCACCGGCACCGGCCCTGGCCGCGCCGGCCGGCACCGACATGACGCGCATCGAGGCCCTGCGCGCGCGTGCGCTCGATGCCACGGCGCTGGCCGCGCTGGCGCGGCGCGTACTGCAGGTCGGCACCGTGCATTACTTTTCCGACGCGCCGGGCAAGACCGCGCGCGCCGACGACCCGGCGCTGCGCGCACTCACGGCTCGCATCGGCGAGCTGCTGCAGCAGGCGCGCGACGAGGTCGTGCTGGAAACACCCTACCTCGTGTTCAGTCGCTCGGCGCGACGCGTGTTCCGTAGCCTGCACAAGCGTCCCGAGCCGGTGCGCGTGATCGTCTCGACGAACTCGCTGGCGGCGACCGACGCGTTCTACGTCTACGCACTGTCGTACAAGTACAAGAAGCGCTACCTGCGCCGCTATGGCTTCCAGATCCACGAGTTCAAGCCGTTCCCGGCCGATGCGGCGCAGTTCGTTGCCGACTACGATGCGCTGTCGGGCGGCGCCAACCGCGGCCATTACGGGCGCTACGCACAGACGCCGCTCAAGCGCGGCGGCGTGCGCCTGGGCCTGCACGCCAAGTCGCTCGTCATCGACGGCAGCACCACGATCATCGGCTCGCACAACTTCGATCCACGCTCGGACGACTACAACACCGAGTCGGGGTTCATCGTCAGCGACCGCGCGCTGGCCGCGCGCGTGCGCGCGGCGGTCCTGCTCGATGCGGCGCCGCAGAACGCGTGGGTGATCGCGCCGCGCCAGCGCAGCGGCATGCTGGCTCGCCTCAACGAATCGATCGCCGACGTGTCGGCGGCGCTGCCGCTGTTCGACCTGTGGCCGTTCCGCTACGCATCGAGCTTCGAGCTCAAGCCCGGCTGCGTGCCGACACCGCCGGGCACGGCCGGCTTTTACGCCTGCCACCAGGACGTCGGCGACTTTCCCGAAGTCGACCTGCCGCTCAAGACGATCTACACGCGCATCGTCACCGCGTTCGGCGCCGGCCTGGTCGGCATCCTCTAGCAACGCCCGGTTCTGTGCCGCGCCGGTGATTGACGGGCCCGGCCCGGGCTGGATAGTCTCTTGCGCTCCTGTCCACGGAGTTCCGCCATGGCATTGGCCATCACCATCGAACTCGGCGATGCCGACCTGCAGCATTTCATCGACGCGATGAAGAAGGCGCAGGCGGACGCCCGGCACCTGTCGCCCAGGCAGATCGCCGATGCCGCCAGCAAGCTGCTCGGCGCAGGCCGCGATGTGGCACTTCCCGACTTCATCGCCGAGCGCCTGCACAAGCTCGACGAGATGATCGCGATGGTCAACGACGAGGGCTTCGCGCTGCCCGACGAGGACAAGCAGCGCGTGCTGGCCTGCCTGACCTATTTCGCCAATCCGCAGGACATCATCCCCGACGACGTGCCGGTGCTCGGCTTCCTCGACGACGCGATCATGATCGAGCTGTGCGTGCGCGAACTGCGCTACGAAATCGAGGCCTACGAGGATTTCGTCGACTTCCGCAACCGCGAGGCCGCCGCGCGCGGCGTCGATCCGGCCTCGCTCAGGACCGAGCGTGTGGAATGGGCCGAGGCACGCCGCATCGAGGTGATCGATCGCATGCGCAAGCGTCGCGGCCAGAGCTACCACAGCAGCAGCAGTTGGAAGCCCACGCTGTTCTCGTTCCGCTCCTGAACACCCGCCGCCGGGCACCCGCACACGAGGGCCGCGCAAGCGGCCCTTGTCGCATCAGTGCGTCGACAGCTCCGACAGCAGTCCCGACGAGGCCCCGCCCAGCAGCAGCGCCACGCCGATGATCGCAAACGGCAGGCCGAACATCAGCAGGTTGACGATCCAGCCGTACCAGGGCATCGGCGGCCGCTGCGCCGGTGGCGGGCTGCCGGGCTCGACCGCGCGGAACACCACCAGGGTGCCCGCCATCAGGTCGTGCAGGGCCTGCTTGCGCGCGGTGAGGCCGGCCATGAGATAGCCGATGTTGAAGATCATGCCCGACACGATCTTGCCGAAGTAGCGCCCGGTCGCCTTGCCGAAACCGATGCGCCGGCCCGTCTCGCCCACCACCTTGAGACCCATCGCACGCTTGCCCGGCGTGGCCTGCATCGCGCTCGACTCGAACAGCGCGAAATACAGCCACTGGCCGACGAACACCAGCGTGAACAGCAACATGAAGGTCGACAGCAGCGCACCGATCGCCGCCTCGCCCGTGCGCAGCGAAGTCAACATGCCGAGCGAGCCGACCATGAACGCGCCCTGCAACGCGGCAACCACCGCGCCGATGATGACGCTGTCGATGCCCAGCGCCGCGCAGCGGCGCCAGAAGCCGGCGTGGATCGCCGCACCCGGCGGCAGCGGCAGCGCACCGAGCTCGTCGGTGGTCGCGGTCGCGGTCGCGGCCAGACTGTGGCCGCTGTCGGCGGTCGCGGTCGGACGATAGCTGCGCAGCGTGTCGCGCACGTTGTCGACGTCGGCGTCGAAGGCCCGGGCCGGTTCCTGTTCGCCCGCCGCCGGCGGCGGCGCGCTGTCGGCGCGCTCGGCGTAGGCCTGCCAGACGTTGCTTCCCACTTCCGCCACCTGCACCTGGCGCGACCACAGGCCGCGCTCGATGCGGTCGTCGGCAAATACCCGCGGCATCGGGCCGCGCGCGCTGCCGCCAAGGACGACGAACAGGTCGGCCTGGCCGTCGGGTGCGCAGATCTCGGCCTCGGCACCGATCGCGCCGATGCCGGCGGCCAGCGTCTGCAGCTTGCCCAGGTCGTCGCCCTGCTTGATCGTCAGCGGCGCGCGCGCCACCAGCTGCGCCTGCAGCTTGGCCGCATCGAGCCGGAAGTACTGCGCCAGCCGCGGCCACACCGCCTGCGCATCGAAAGCCGGCAGCACCTCGCCGGTCAGCACCAGTGCATAACTACCACTCGCCATGCGTCCCCCCTCGCCCACCGCCGGCATCAAGGCCGTTGCAGGATCGCCGTCACGCCCATGCCACCTGCGGTGCAGATCGACACCAGCCCGCGCCCCGTACCGCGATCTTCGAGCATTTTGGCCAGCGTGGCGAGGATGCGCGCACCGGTGGCCGCAAACGGGTGACCAACGGCCAGGCTCGAGCCGTTGACGTTGAGCCGGGCCGGGTCGATGCTGCCCAGCGGCTCGGCCAGCCCGAGCCGCTCGCGGCAGTAGTCGGCCGACTCCCACGCGCGCAGCGTGCACAGCACCTGGGCGGCGAAGGCTTCGTGGATCTCGTAGAAGTCGAAGTCCTGCAGCTTGAGGCCCGCCTCGGCCAGCATGCGCGGCACCGCGATCGTCGGCGCCATCAGCAGGCCCTCGCCGTGCACGAAGTCGACCGCCGCCACGCGCGCATGGCTCAGGTAGGCCTGCACCTTGAGGCCATGGGCCGCCGCCCATTCGTCGCTGGCCAGCAGCACCGCCGCCGCGCCATCGGACAGTGCGGTCGAGTTGCCGGCGGTCAGCGTGCCCTTGCCCGAGCTCCTGTCGAACGCCGGCTTGAGGCTGGCGAGTTTCTCCATGGTGGTGTCGGGGCGCAGGATGTTGTCGCGCTCGACCCCGCGGAACGGCACCACGAGATCCTTGAAGAAGCCGCGCTCGTAGGCGGCGGCGAGTTTGTGGTGGCTGGTCAGCGCGAGGCGGTCCTGGTCCTCGCGCGACACCTGCCACTGCCGTGCCATGAGTTCGCAGTGATCACCCATCGACTTGCCGGTACGCGGCTCGGCCACGCCCGGAAACGACGGCTTGAGCTGGCCCAGCGAAAAGCCGCGCAGCGCGGCCTTGAGCTTGTCGAGCGGCTTCCTGGCGCGGTTGACCGCGAGCAGGCGTTGTTGCAATGCGCGCGAATAGACGATCGGCACGTCACTGGTGGTGTCGCTGCCACCGGCGATGCCGACCTCGATCTGCCCCTGCGCGATCTTGTTGCCGATGAGGATCGCATTGTCGAGCGAGGTGCCGCAGGCGCGCGCGGTGGTGATGCCGGGCGTGGTCGGCGCCAGGCCCGAGGACAGCGTCGCCTCGCGGGCCAGATTCCAGTCGGAAGCATGCTTGATGACGGCGCCGAAGGCGACTTCGCCCAGTTCCTGCCCATGCAGGCCGAAGCGCTCGACCAGCGCGCCGAGCACCTTGACGGCCATGCCGAAGTTGCCGACCTCGGCATAGGCCGTATTGTTGCGGCAGAACGGGATGCGTACCCCGCCAACGATGCCCACTCGACGCGGAACCTGTTCCATGAAGCGCTTTCCTGCGAACGTCTGATTGGCGGACAGCCTAACCCTTGCCGCCGGCTTTGTTAAGGAACCACGATCACGCCTCGGACGGCTGTGCAGTACCGTGCAGTGCGGCCGCCGCCTGCAGCCACGCAGGCCATTCCTGCCACATGTGCCAGGCCGCCGGTTGGGTACGGACCAGCCGATCGAGCAGCGCGGCGAGGGCGTCGCGCAGTGCGTCGATTGCCACCGGCGCGTGCGCGGCGCCGATCACGAGCCGGCGGCGCCCGCTGTGCAGGTCGAGCTCGACCCAGAACGGCACCACCGGCACCCCGCTCTCGCAGGCCAGTTCCAGCGCGCCCACGGGCAGGCTGGCCGGCTGACCGAGCAACTGCACCGGCTGCTGCCCACGCGGCGCCAACCGCGGCGGGACGTCGATGAGACTGATCACCGCAACGCCCCGCGCCAGCGCATCGAGCAGCTTGGCGCGCGCATGCGGGCGGTGGATGCAGGCTTCGCCGCCGACGCGCTCGAGCTCGGCGATGCGGTCGCGCGCGTAGCGGTAGCGCACGCGGTCGGCGCCGAATTCCCGCTCGTCCAGACGCGCCAGCACCATGGTGGTGGCGTGACCATGCCGGCGCAGGTCGTGAAACGCCCACAACGCCGCCGCGTGGTGGAACCCGACCGCAATGAAGCCGCCGCGCGCCGGCCAGCTGCCCTCGACCGTGACATGCGCGGGCAACCGATCCACCGGTCCGCGCCGCGACAGCGCGAGATCCGCCGCATCGAGCAGCCACACGGTGCGCAAGTCGTGCATGAAGGCCCGCTGGTCGGCGACGGGCACGTATAGCGGCGCAATCCCGGCCGCGGCCACCGCCCGCTCGCGATGCAGGCAGGCACTGCGGGCGAACCATCGGTAGCAGGGATAGGCCCAGCGCCACGGCAGCCAGGACGGCAGCCACGGTGCGAGGTACAGGGTCCACCAATCCAGCAGATTCCGGCGCCACGCGCTCACTTGCGGTTCCATGCCGACACGTAGAGCTCCCCGACCGCCAGATCGACGAACGAGTAGCCCTGCAGCTGCGGCGTGTACTCGACCCGATCGTGCGTGCGCAGGGCGACGCGCCACGGTTCGAAACCGAGCTCGCGCAATTCGCGCTCGAACGCCGTCACGGTGATCGGATTGAGCTCGGTGAACCATTGCCAGTACTGCTCGGGCGTGGCGTCATCGCCGCAGCGATCGATGCGCTCGATGTCACCGCGCAACACCTGCTCGCGCAGCCAGCTGTGCGGGTGCTTGAGGTGCACGTAAGGCTCGTCGCGGGCAAAGCGGAATTCCCCGAGGTGATTGCCGATATCGGAGTAGAACAGGCCCGGATGCACCATCAACAGGCCTCCCGGACGCAACACGCGCCGGATCTGCGCCAATGCCTGCGCGTAACCGCCGACGATGTGTTCGAGCGACCCCCACGAGATGACGACGTCGAAGTAGTCGTCGGCGAACGGGATGTCGTTGGCGCTGGCGGCGAGGAAACGCAGACCCGGCGGCATCGGCAGGCCGGCCAGCGCGGTCTGGGCAAGCACCTGCGGCAGTCGTTCATAACCCCGGAACGGATCGATCCCGACCAGCTCGGTGGGGCGCCAGCGCAAGGCGATCCCCAGGTCGGTGATCCCGTCGCCGCAACCGACGTCGAGGATGCGCCCCTTGAGCAGCGGCGAGTCGCCGAGCAGGTAGCTCGCGGTGGTGCGCGCGGCATGGTCGAAGTGCTTGAAGAACCAGCCCTGCGGACCCGCCCGCCACGACAAGCGGTCGATCGGCGGCGTGCCGGGCAGGCTGTGCAGCTGCCACGAGAACTCCATGGCACCGGGCGCCGCCGTGCCGACCACGAGCTCGAGCCGGACCTGACCGGCCTTGAGCGCTTCGCCGGCCACGCGATGCCACAGCGCGACATCGACCCAGTAGCGCCCTTCCGGCAGTGCCAGACGCGCTGCCAGCGCGTGGACCTCGTAGCTGCCGCGCGGCAGCCAGCTCACGTCCCAGCCTGCCGCGGCCAGTTGCCAGTGCAGCGGCGGCGCGGTGCCGGTGCTGGCGACGATGTCGAGCGAGACGTCGACGTCGAACACCACGTCGGCCTGCACGTCGATACGCAGCGTCAGTGCCACCGGCGCAGCGGCAGCGCTCGCCGTCAGTTTGGCATCGCTCAGGCTCAGGTCGGACATTGCAGGTTGCGGCGAGGAGAAAGCGGCGATGGTATCAGCCCGCGTCGGCGCCACCGCGGCGCGGCCGGCCGCGCCCGCTTCAGCCGGTGGCCGGCGGCCGCGGGCAGGCCGCTTCGAGCATGGCGTAGCCTGCGTCGCGCATGCCGAGCGCGGCGTAGGTCGCCTGCGCGGCACGATTGTTGCGCTCCACGTACAGGCGCAGCCCGACGACCTCGGCAGCGCATCGTGCGCGGCGTTCGACCTCGGCGTACAGCGCGCGGAACACGCCGCTGCGGCGCGCCGGCGGTGTCACGTACACGCTCTGCAGCCACCACCAGTCGCCGTTGCGCCAGTCGCTCCATTCGTGGGTCACGAGCAGGCAGCCGACGCGCTCGCCGGCACGCTCGGCGATGAGATAGAAGCCGCGCTGCGGTGCCGCCAGCAGGGCCGCGACGCCGCGCGCGAGGATCGCCCGATCGAGCACCTTGGCCTCGGTCTCCTGCGCCATCGCGGCATTGCTGTGGACGAGGAAATCGCGATCGCCCTCGCTGGCATCGCGGATCGTGATGAGGCTGGCCATGGACGGACTCCGGCGGACGGCGCAGCGCGCGACGATAGCGGCAAGCCGGGCCGCCTGGCGAGCCGGTGCGTCGGCATCGGTGCGGCGCCTTGCGCGCCGCCCGCTACTCGCGATCGCGCCGGCGCCGCTTGCTGCCGAGCTTGCGCGTGAGCGTGTTGCGACCCAGGCCGAGCGCCTGCGCCGCATGCTGGCGGTGGCCGCCGTGGGCAGCGAGCGCGGCCTGCAGCAGCACGGCATCGAAACGCTCGCGCGCATGGCGATGCAGGTCGCTGCTGCCCGCGGCCAGTTGCGCGCTGGCCCAGGTCGCGAGCGCCGCTTCCCAGTCCTGTCGCGTGCCGTCGGCGGGGTCGCCACCGCGGCGCGTCATCGCCGCAGGCAGTTCCTCCGCCTCGATGCGCTGCGCGCTCGACAGTACGGCCAGGCGGCGGCACAGGTTTTCCAGCTCGCGCACGTTGCCGGGCCAGCGATGTGCGC
The DNA here is from genome assembly GCF_019634845.1 of Dokdonella sp. Lineage (GTDB taxonomy): Bacteria > Pseudomonadota > Gammaproteobacteria > Xanthomonadales > Rhodanobacteraceae > Dokdonella_A. The sequence goes on along the minus strand of NZ_JAHCAQ010000004.1, from coordinate 3,643 downwards.
GCAGCACCTCGAGCGCGGCCGGCGCAAAGCTCTTGCCGGCCATGCCGGACTGCGCACATGCGTCGGCGAGGAAGCGCGCAGCCAGCAACGGCACATCCTCGCCGCGCGCGCGCAGCGGCGGCACTTCGAGCCGCACCACGTCGAGCCGGTGCAGCAGGTCGGCGCGGAACTCGCCGCGCGCGACGCGGGCATCGAGATCCTGGTGGGTGGCGGCGATCACGCGCACGTCGGCGCGCAGCAGTTCGCGGCCGCCGACACGGTAGAACTCACCGGCCGCCAGCACGCGCAGCAGGCGCGTCTGCAGCGACAGCGGCATGTCGCCGATCTCGTCGAGCAGCAGCGTGCCGCCAGCGGCCTGCTCGAAGCGTCCGGCGTGGCGCCGGGTGGCGCCCGTGAACGCGCCGGCCTCGTGGCCGAACAGCTCCGATTCGAGCAGTTCGGCGGGGATTGCGGCGGTATTGAGGGCGACGAAGGGCCCGCCGGCACGTGCGCTTTCGCGATGCAGCGCGCGGGCGACGAGTTCCTTGCCGGTGCCGGTCTCGCCGACGATGAGGACCGCCAGGCCGCTGGCCGCCACCCGGCCGATCGCGCGGAACAGCTCACGCATCGGCGCGCTGTGGCCGAGCAGGGCCGGCGGCGGCGGCGCCACCGCAGCGGCGGCGGGCGGGGTTGCCTGTCGCGCCAGCGCGCGACGCACCGCGGCCACAGCCTGGTCGAGGTCGAACGGCTTGGGCAGGTAGTCGAACGCGCCGTGTCGATAGGCCGCCGCGGTGGTGGCGATGTCGGTGTAGGCGCTCATCATGATGACCGCCAGCTGCGGCGCCAGTGCGCCGATCCGCTGCAGCAGGTCGAGTCCGTCGGCGCCGGGCATGCGCACATCGCTGAACACGACGTCGGGTACCGCGTCGGCCAAGGCCGCGAGCATGGCCTCGGCGGTCGCGAACTCGCGCACCGCGTGGCCGGCCTCGCGCAGCGCCGCGGCCAGCACGAGGCGCAGACTGCGATCGTCCTCGACGATCCACACCTGGGTCGGCGGTGGTGCGGATTTCATGGCACGACCGGCAGCAACAGGCTGAATGCGGTCGCGCCCGGACGGCTGACGAAGTCGAGTTCGCCGCCGTGCTCGTGCGCGATCTCGCGCGCGATCGCAAGCCCGAGCCCGTTGCCGTCGGCGCGCCCCGACACCAGTGGCTCGAACACGCTGGCCGCGAGCGCCGCCGGCACGCCGCAGCCGTCGTCGCTGACGTCGATGCGCAGCGCCATCCGCGCGGCCTGTCCACCCAGCCGCAGGCCATGCTCGATGCGCGTGCGCAAGCCCAGCGTGCGCGCGCCCGCTTCCTGCGCGTTGCGCGCCAGGTTGAGCAGGGCCTGTTGCAGGCGATCGGCCGCGACATAGACCAGCGGCAGGCTCGGATCGTAGTCGCGCCGTACCTGCAACGCCGCATCGTCGGCGCTGGCCAGCGCCGCGACCCGTTCGAGGATCTCGTGGACGTTGTGCGGCGCCAGATGCGGCTTGCCGCCGCTGTCGAGCAGGCGCTGCGCGAGCGCGGCAAGGCGGTCGGACTCGACGATGATGAGCTCGGCCAGTTCGCGCTGCGCCGCAGTGTCGGCGCGGCGCTGCAGCAGCTGCGCGGCGCCGCGCATGCCGGCCAGCGGTCCGCGCACCTCGTGGGCAAAACCGCGCAACGTCTCCGACAGGCGCGCCCCCGCAGCGGCCTCGGGCGTCGCCGGCAGCACCTCGAGCAGCAGCCCGTCGCCCAGCGGCGTGAGCACCGCATCGGCCATGCGGTCGGCCAGCGCGCCGCGCAGGCGCGCCTCGCGCAGCCAGACGCGGTGTTGCTGCTCGAGCGCGCGGCGCGCGGCGCCGACCAGGGTTGGCGGCTGTGCGTCGAGTGCGGCCAGCGCCAGCGCATGATGGCCGGCCGGGTCGAGCCCGAGCCAGTCGCACAGAGCCTCGTTGATGCGGCCCAGCATGAACGCACCATCGATGTGCGCCATCGGCGTGGCGCAGGATTCGAAGGCGCTGGTGGCGTGCGCTGGCGGGCGGCGCGGATCGCTCATTGCACCAGTCTAGTGCAACCGCGGTGTCGCGGGGCGCCGGGCGGTGGCGCGGCGCCGGCCGCACCGCCAGCGCCCGCCGTTGACTGTGCCGCCAGCCGCCCCCATGCCTGCGATGAGGATGCACGGCGCGCCGTCCATCGCCGGCAACCTTCGCCCCGCAGACGAGGAGCCCCGACATGCAGCGCATCGACGTTTCCGTGGAAGAGTTCACCACCCCCGACCCGATCACCGTGCGTGAGGACACCGGCATCGAGGAATTGCGCCGGCTCATGGACCAGCACGGCATCCGCCACCTGCCGGTCCTGCGCGACGGGCGCGTGGTCGGCGTGGTGAGCGATCGTGACGTGCGCGCGGTGGTCGGCCTCAGCGTGGCCGAGAAGCTGCAGGTGTGCGCGTCCGACATCATGGCCGACGATCCGCTCACGGTATCGGCGCGCGCCTCGCTCGACGAGGTGGCCTATGCAATGGCCCAACGCAAGGTCGGCAGCGCGATCGTCACCGAGGCCAATGGGCGTTTCCTGGGCATCTTCACCGCCAGCGACGCACTCAATGCGCTGATCGAGATCGCGCGCGGCGAGGGTGCGGCGGGTGCCTGAGGCCAGCCCGGCATGGCGGCGCCGACGCTCGGCGCCGCCGGCGCCTCACAGATGCCGGTGGAACTCGGGCACGTCTCCCCAGCGGTCGTGCAGGCCATCGACGCAGGTCACCGTCATGCGCGCCAGTTCGGCCTCCGACACGCCCTCGAGGCAACCGATGTTGATGCCGTACATCGTGCCGATCGGCGTGTCGTTGCCGACCCCGAACACGCGCACGCCGCAGTGGCGGCAGAAGTAGTGATGGTTGCGGTGCGCGCCGAACGTGTAGCGCGTGAGTTCATCCTCACCGGCAACGAGCCGGAACCCCTCGGGACGCGCGATCGCGGGCCAGAACCGCGTGCGCCGGCAGATCGAGCAGTTGCAGCGGTAGCTGGGCTGCGCCAGGTCGAGGTCGACTTCGACGGCGACGCGACCGCAGTGGCAGCTGGCGCGGTAGGGTTTGAGCATCGTGCACCTCCAGTCAGGACGCATGCCGCCGGGACGACGTCGGGGCCGCACCAGCGCGCCGATCAGCGCGCCCCGCGCAGTCGCGACGCTCAGGCCTGCCACCAGCACCAGGCAGTGTAGAGCGTCGCCGCGACGAACAGCGTGCCGAATACCTGCTTGTTGTAGCGGGCCAGCAGCCGCGGCAGGTAGATGTCGAAGTTGTCGCGGCGATCGCCGGTGAAGCGCGCCGCGACCGCGGTGAGCGGACAGGCCCAGCCATTGCCGGCAAGCAGCAGGATCTCGATCAGCACGAACCCGATCAGGACGGCCGCGACGTCGAAGCGGCCGGCCGCGGCGGCGAACGGCAGCGCGAGGATGCACGCGGCAAAGAACGCCCATGCCGTGGTGTGCACGAGCTTGATGAGGACGAGGGCAGTGGCTGGCTTCATGGCATGCAGCGGCCGGCTCGCAACGCGGATTCACCTGCGCACCGCCACCTGCATCGAACGCCGGCGGCGGTGCGCTGCCATCGTCACGCCACTGGCGGCGCGGCTTCAAGC